>NZ_CP115446.1:457500-1714015 GCF_027912455.1 Aurantiacibacter sp. MUD61 | reverse complement strand
ATCACCAACCCGCCGGTCGCTGCCAGCGTGTCATTGCCGGTCGTGATCGTAAACGTGCCGGTATCGCTCTCCGCATCGCTCGATGGGTCAGACCCACTGCCAAGCGCTGCCTCGTCAACCTCGCCATCGGTTACCGTCACCGTCGGCGTGCTGTCATCCGCCAGCACGATCGTAACCGTCGCCGTGCTTTCATCGCCGTCGGTATCGGTCAGCGTATAGGTGAACGTGATCGTCCCCTCTTCGCCCGTTCCCGGCGTATAGGTGAACGTGCCATCAGGATCGAAGTCCAGCGTGCCCGTCGCCGCTGCCATGCCATTGGCGATATCGCCATTATAGGCATACACCCCGGCCTGGTCCGCGCCCTCGACATCGACACCATTGCCATTGTCCGCTTTCACATCGCCCACGATCGGCGCGTTCTCCGGAGACTGCGTCAGCGCATCGTCTGCCGCCGTCGGACCATCATCGAGCACCGCCACATCGAGCACATCGCCCGCGCTGTCGCCATCGCTGTCGGTCACCGTCACATTGAAGCTGTCGGTAATCCCTTCAGCGGTGCCTGTGCTCGTGTCATCGGGATGATCGGTCGTATTGCCGCTGAGCGTATAGCTCCAGCTGTAAACCCCTGCGTTCTCGCTCACCGTCAGAACGCCGTACGTGCCCTGCACCACGCCGCCTGCGGTCACATCGACAAGGTTGCCGTCCTTGTCCTCGATCACCAACCCGCCGGTCGCTGCCAGCGTGTCATTGCCGGTCGTGATCGTAAACGTGCCGGTATCGCTCTCCGCATCGCTCGATGGGTCAGACCCACTGCCAAGCGCTGCCTCGTCAACCTCGCCATCGGTTACCGTCACCGTCGGCGTGCTGTCATCCGCCAGCACGATCGTAACCGTCGCCGTGCTTTCATCGCCGTCGGTATCGGTCAGCGTATAGGTGAACGTGATCGTCCCCTCTTCGCCCGTTCCCGGCGTATAGGTGAACGTGCCATCAGGATCGAAGTCCAGCGTGCCCGTCGCCGCTGCCATGCCATTGGCGATATCGCCATTATAGGCATACACCCCGGCCTGGTCCGCGCCCTCGACATCGACACCATTGCCATTGTCCGCTTTCACATCGCCCACGATCGGCGCGTTCTCCGGAGACTGCGTCAGCGCATCGTCTGCCGCCGTCGGACCATCATCGAGCACCGCCACATCGAGCACATCGCCCGCGCTGTCGCCATCGCTGTCGGTCACCGTCACATTGAAGCTGTCGGTAATCCCTTCAGCGGTGCCTGTGCTCGTGTCATCGGGATGATCGGTCGTATTGCCGCTGAGCGTATAGCTCCAGCTGTAAACCCCTGCGTTCTCGCTCACCGTCAGAACGCCGTACGTGCCCTGCACCACGCCGCCTGCGGTCACATCGACAAGGTTGCCGTCCTTGTCCTCGATCACCAACCCGCCGGTCGCTGCCAGCGTGTCATTGCCGGTCGTGATCGTAAACGTGCCGGTATCGCTCTCCGCATCGCTCGATGGGTCAGACCCACTGCCAAGCGCTGCCTCGTCAACCTCGCCATCGGTTACCGTCACCGTCGGCGTGCTGTCATCCGCCAGCACGATCGTAACCGTCGCCGTGCTTTCATCGCCGTCGGTATCGGTCAGCGTATAGGTGAACGTGATCGTCCCCTCTTCGCCCGTTCCCGGCGTATAGGTGAACGTGCCATCAGGATCGAAGTCCAGCGTGCCCGTCGCCGCTGCCATGCCATTGGCGATATCGCCATTATAGGCATACACCCCGGCCTGGTCCGCGCCCTCGACATCGACACCATTGCCATTGTCCGCTTTCACATCGCCCACGATCGGCGCGTTCTCCGGAGACTGCGTCAGCGCATCGTCTGCCGCCGTCGGACCATCATCGAGCACCGCCACATCGAGCACATCGCCCGCGCTGTCGCCATCGCTGTCGGTCACCGTCACATTGAAGCTGTCGGTAATCCCTTCAGCGGTGCCTGTGCTCGTGTCATCGGGATGATCGGTCGTATTGCCGCTGAGCGTATAGCTCCAGCTGTAAACCCCTGCGTTCTCGCTCACCGTCAGAACGCCGTACGTGCCCTGCACCACGCCGCCTGCGGTCACATCGACAAGGTTGCCGTCCTTGTCCTCGATCACCAACCCGCCGGTCGCTGCCAGCGTGTCATTGCCGGTCGTGATCGTAAACGTGCCGGTATCGCTCTCCGCATCGCTCGATGGGTCAGACCCACTGCCAAGCGCTGCCTCGTCAACCTCGCCATCGGTTACCGTCACCGTCGGCGTGCTGTCATCCGCCAGCACGATCGTAACCGTCGCCGTGCTTTCATCGCCGTCGGTATCGGTCAGCGTATAGGTGAACGTGATCGTCCCCTCTTCGCCCGTTCCCGGCGTATAGGTGAACGTGCCATCAGGATCGAAGTCCAGCGTGCCCGTCGCCGCTGCCATGCCATTGGCGATATCGCCATTATAGGCATACACCCCGGCCTGGTCCGCGCCCTCGACATCGACACCATTGCCATTGTCCGCTTTCACATCGCCCACGATCGGCGCGTTCTCCGGAGACTGCGTCAGCGCATCGTCTGCCGCCGTCGGACCATCATCGAGCACCGCCACATCGAGCACATCGCCCGCGCTGTCGCCATCGCTGTCGGTCACCGTCACATTGAAGCTGTCGGTAATCCCTTCAGCGGTGCCTGTGCTCGTGTCATCGGGATGATCGGTCGTATTGCCGCTGAGCGTATAGCTCCAGCTGTAAACCCCTGCGTTCTCGCTCACCGTCAGAACGCCGTACGTGCCCTGCACCACGCCGCCTGCGGTCACATCGACAAGGTTGCCGTCCTTGTCCTCGATCACCAACCCGCCGGTCGCTGCCAGCGTGTCATTGCCGGTCGTGATCGTAAACGTGCCGGTATCGCTCTCCGCATCGCTCGATGGGTCAGACCCACTGCCAAGCGCTGCCTCGTCAACCTCGCCATCGGTTACCGTCACCGTCGGCGTGCTGTCATCCGCCAGCACGATCGTAACCGTCGCCGTGCTTTCATCGCCGTCGGTATCGGTCAGCGTATAGGTGAACGTGATCGTCCCCTCTTCGCCCGTTCCCGGCGTATAGGTGAACGTGCCATCAGGATCGAAGTCCAGCGTGCCCGTCGCCGCTGCCATGCCATTGGCGATATCGCCATTATAGGCATACACCCCGGCCTGGTCCGCGCCCTCGACATCGACACCATTGCCATTGTCCGCTTTCACATCGCCCACGATCGGCGCGTTCTCCGGAGACTGCGTCAGCGCATCGTCTGCCGCCGTCGGACCATCATCGAGCACCGCCACATCGAGCACATCGCCCGCGCTGTCGCCATCGCTGTCGGTCACCGTCACATTGAAGCTGTCGGTAATCCCTTCAGCGGTGCCTGTGCTCGTGTCATCGGGATGATCGGTCGTATTGCCGCTGAGCGTATAGCTCCAGCTGTAAACCCCTGCGTTCTCGCTCACCGTCAGAACGCCGTACGTGCCCTGCACCACGCCGCCTGCGGTCACATCGACAAGGTTGCCGTCCTTGTCCTCGATCACCAACCCGCCGGTCGCTGCCAGCGTGTCATTGCCGGTCGTGATCGTAAACGTGCCGGTATCGCTCTCCGCATCGCTCGATGGGTCAGACCCACTGCCAAGCGCTGCCTCGTCAACCTCGCCATCGGTTACCGTCACCGTCGGCGTGCTGTCATCCGCCAGCACGATCGTAACCGTCGCCGTGCTTTCATCGCCGTCGGTATCGGTGATGGAATAATCGAATGTAACCGTGCCTTCTTCCCCCGGGACCGGAGTGTAGGTGAAGGTACCATCGCCATTGTAAACCACCGACCCCGCACCTTGCAGCGAGCCTTCGACCAAAGCGATATCGTCATCCTGAACGTCGTCAGCGCCAACGACATCATTGTCGATGACATTGACTGTAATCGGTGCATCTTCAACCACATCCTCAGGGCCGAAATCATCCGCCGCTTCCGGTTCGTCATCCTGAATGTCGATAACCAGGTCGCCGGCATCGGTGTCGCCATCGAGGTCGCGCACAACGATTTCGAAGGATACGCTCGTATCGTCACCCGAAGTGTTGTCGGCCAGCGTATAGACGTAGGTGAAGGAGCCGAGACCCGTCGCAGGGTCAAAAACGAGATCGGTGATTACAAGCGTGCCTGTATCGTCCGACACAATTGTCTGGGGCAGGTTGTCGATATCCAATTCGACGCCGTCGATCGTGATACCACCCAGACCGTCGGGCGAACTGAATGTGACAGTCGCCGAGGTTTCCTCGCTCGAGTCGCTGTTATTGTCGGGCACGGCATCGGCACCTTCGCCGGTACCGACAGGTTCATCGCCGCGCGGAGGCAAGCCACCTTCAGCGACAAGAGTCCCTTCGCCCGTTTCCGGAATGAAAGTGATCCCTGGAGGGGCATCTTCGATCGAGATAGTCAGAACTGCCGATGACACGCTGCCATCTTGATCGACAATCTCGTAAGTGAAATCTTCTTCGACACCGCCACCGGAATCCAGATTCCGGACATAGGTATAGCTGCCATCTTCGTTGATTGTCAGCTCGCCGTAGGTTCCGACCAACGTTTCGCCAGGCGCAGCACTGCCACCCGCGTTGGAGAAGCCTGTAACACCTTCACCGACAGGGAAGTCATCCGCCCCCGAGATGTCATTGGCGAGCACGTTGCCGCTGATCGGGTCATGCGAACCCCCAGGCACGGTGGCACTGTCGTCCACGCCAATCGGCCCGTCATCGACAATATTGATCTGCAGCGTCGCGCTCGCTTCATCGCCATCCGTGTCCACAATTGTGGCAACGAAGAAGCCATCGGCTTCGACACCGAGAGAATTGTCTTCGAGTGTGTAGCTGAACCCGATCTCGCCAGAAGCGAGATTGATACTGGTGATGGTGAGCGTTCCGTAAGGCGAGGTGAAGGTTTGGCCGACGGCCGTAATCTCGACATCGTTAATCAGGATAGCAGAGACACCGTCAGGTGAACTAAAAACGATTGTGCCGGCGGTAGTCTCTCCAGAGCCTGCTTCATCCGTGCCTTCAGGCTCACTGGGCTCGCCGCGCGCCGGAAGCCCCTCTTCGAGAACTGTGGCAATTGCATTCTCAACACCGACCGGATTGTCCGGCGTCTCGATAACGACCTCCGGTTCGTCATCGTCCAAGGGAGCAGGAATGACTTCCTCCTCCTGGACCAGAAGCCGTGACAGTTCTGTGTAGGGCAAGAGATCGCCCAGATCGAAAGCGTCCTGCAGGTCACGGGGGTCGACGAGGAAATTGCCTCCGGAACTCTGGGGAGCGCCCGCTGCAGGCTCGGCTTCGTTTCCGATCAGTAGGGCGGCAACGTTCTGCGGAGGAATAACCGCGCCCTGAGCGATGATTTGGGGCACGTTGATCGCACCGTCCGGAACCACGATCCGGTTTCCGTCAGCCAGAACGATGATCAGATCATCGCCTTCAACCTCGAGCCGTTCGATAGTCGTGCCATCGGGGATGACGACCGGATTGATTGCCTGAGGCCCGACGCCCGCAGATTGCTGCTGCTCTGCTTCGGGCGCTAACGCATTGTCATCCGAACCGAAGTCGAACGCCATTTCTGCGGGTTCGACATCATCAAAGCCATCTGCCGCGTCGCGATCAAGGTTTCTTTCGCTCATAATTCCCCCCAGGCCGCATCAATGCGGCTGCTCGGCGCAATCGACGGTCAAACCGACGGTTACCCGAAAATTAACTATCTGAGGAAACCAGTTAAAAAGAACAGTTTCAAGTAAATTAACTAACCTGACCTAGAGTGACACGGAAAGACGCGGCAGCCTTACCGATGCGTGCGCACAACCCACTGATAAAAAGCAATTTTATTTTCACGATGCGCCAATTTACAGTTATTGACATTGATCAAAACTGGACTTTGGAAACCGCTGGGATTTCACGCCGACACCCGAGAAATTCAAGCGACTCGGAGATCTTCACTCTTGGGTCTAGAAATTATAATATAAGCGTATGTAACTTTTGATCACGACAACTGCTGAGCGGGCGCTCCCAAGTGGGGAGGTTTTGAGCTTGTCCTGCGCTTTCAATAACTCCCGGCCAAAGCCATGGTCGCTACCCCGCCAGCCCCGATTGCAACTCCGTAGGGCAAACTCCCCAGCAGCTCCCGCTTGTGGCGCAGCATTGCGACGACCCAAGAGATCGCGACCAGAACAAATCCGGCCAGAGCTGTCGCCAAAAGCAGATCGAGCGCCTGGCTCAGGGGAAACCACGCTGCCAAAGCGCTATAGATTTTCGCATCCCCGCCGCCCCAAAGCCCGAATTTGAAAAGCACCATTCCGGCAACCAGCGAGACTGCCATGTGCGCTGCCTGAGAAAGAAAGCCACCCGGCATCATGTCCAGAGCTGAGAGACCCAGCCCCGTCAACGAGGTTACTGCGCTTAACCAGTTGGGGATTCTCCTTCGCCAGAGATCCGAGCCCGCGGCAAGAAGGGCGAAGAGGCAAAACAGCCCCAATACTGCGGCGGCGGGCATGTATGGATCAGTTTCGGCCGAGATTGAAAGAAATCGGATAGGTCGAAACTGTCCGGCGCTGTAGTTCCCCGCTTACACGGACGAATACTCTTCCTTCCGAAGTCTGGAATTGCGATTCATCCTCCGCAGGACGGTCAGCTGCATCGGACTGTTCCGCGATGGCTGCTACGGCGAATTGCACGGGGTAGTTGCGTTCTCGTTCGGCATTTACGACCGGGTTTGTCCGCCCTCTCTGGTCGATGTGAAAGACAGCAGGGCGCTCTGCCTGCCCTGCGACCAGGCGTGGCCCCCATTCGTCACGCGATGCGATCATCACCTCACGCGAGGACACTCTTTGCAGCCGTGTGGGAAGAGGTTCAGCACTATCGACGCTCTGCGTCACAGCGAGATCCGCTACGGTTACCTCCAGGGCCTCCGCGTCGCCAGCTAGTGCCGGCTCCGGCTGTTGCTCCACTTCTGCGAAAGCGGTGCCGGTCGCCGTGCCATCGAGCCTCGCAAGATTGCGGTGAAAGCGCGGGTCTGCAGGATCAGCTTCGATCGCCGCGAGAAAGTAACGACGAGCAACATCGCTGCGCCCCATCATTTCGTAACCGACCGCCATGCCATTGTACGCAGCCCCAGCATATAACGGGTGGTACGATGCCTGACGGAAGGATGTGATTGCCCGCGTTGGCCGGTTCGCGCGCAAGTGGCGGCGGCCGTCTTCTATCAACTGCACGAAGTAGCTTGTGGCGTCAGCGCTGGTCTCAAGGGGTTCTGCTGAATGGCGCGCGAGTCCCGGAAAGCCCTGGCAGCCCGCCAATGCAACGGCTGTTACAGCCAAGAATAAACCTTTGGAATTGCCCATTGAACCTATCCCCCTGCCATGATCGGAAAGACGTCGCGCACCATACGGATGGATGCCGGAAGCATGATCACCCCGATCATTGTGGGGAGCATGAATACGACGAGTGGAATTGAAATGAGAACCGGAAGACGGTGAGCTTTTTCCTCCGCCCGCATCCGCCGTTTCTCTCGCATTTCCTCGGCATACACCCGGAGAGTGGATGAGACCGAAGTGCCCAGCTTGTCCGATTGGACAAGCAGGGTCGTGAAGCTTCTGATTTCGTCCACGCCAGCTGCGTCCGCCATCCTGCGAAAGGCAGCCTCTCTGGTCGATCCGGCGCGCAGTTGCATAACCGCGGTACCCAGCAGCGTGGCCACCAGAGGGTGCGAATTGGCCATTTCCCTCGCTACGCGATCAAGCGCTGACTCGACACCCAGGCCTGCCTCCATGCAGACGAGCATGAGATCGAGGGCGTCGGGAAACCCATTCACGATTTCCTCTCTCCTGCGATCGGCTTTGGCCTGCAAAAGCAGGGAGGGAAGCATAAGCCCCATCACGCCGAGTATCGATCCGATGATATAAAGGCTCAAGAATCCAGGCGGCTCTGGCCTGGTCAGGGCCATCAGCAGGAACAGTCCCGGAAGAACGAACACTAGCGCAAACCTGATGAATGTATAAATTCTCGGCGCAGCAGGCGATGGGTAACCGGCAGCGATCAATCGCTGGCGCAAACGGACATTATCAGTGTCGCCTAGTTGCAGACCAGTGCGTTCCACAGCGTCGACGATCTTATTCCACGCCGACGTCTTCTTCTCAGCATAGGACGCGGTGACATTGCTGCTGGCAAGGGTTTCACCCTGGATTTTCTGCAGTTCGCCCCGCACCGCAGATTTGCGGTTGATGAAAATCATCACGACGAAGCTCAAGACCACGACGGCAACGAATACGCCGATCAAAAGCGCGATACGCAGGAATGTGCTTGAAAGGAGTTGTTCCATCGTTTCAGACCTTAATATCGATCATCCTGCGGATCATGATGAAGCCGAGCGCGTACATGACCATGAGCCCGACAAATCCGAAGGTGAACATGCTTTCCGAGGCGACGCTGAGATAAAACTCCGGATTGACCATGAACATTCCGACGAAAGCCAGAATGGGCAAGGCGGTCAAAAGCCAGCCCGTCATCCGGCCTTCGGAGCTGAGTGCGCGGACCTTCAGGAAGAGGGATGCGCGTGCCCGGATAACGTCCGACAGGTTTTCCAGGATTTCTGCCAGATTGCCGCCGGTTTCGTTCTGCACCGTCAATGAAACGACAAACATCCTGATATCGTCCAGATCCCACCGTTCAGCCATTTCGGCGAGCGCGTCTGTCAGCTCCGCCCCGTAGGAGACTTCGTCCGAGACCAGTCCGAATTCGCTGCCGATCGGGTCTTCCATCTCCTGCGTGAGGATTTGCAAAGCCGAGGCAATGGGATGGCCTGCCTTAAGGGCCCTGACGAAGACATCCAGTGCAATCGGGAATTGTTCTTCCACCCGGCGGCGGCGGCGTGTCGCCATGAACGACAGAACCATGACGGGAAGAACGATGCCGATGCACACCGATACGGTGATAGCCATCAGGAATGTTCCGGCAGATGCCGCTATGTCGGACAGGGCCACGACCAGAAAGATGAGGGCCAATACGATCAGCGTTAGCAGGCCCATACCGAAGCAGATCTGCGTAAAGCCGAATGAAATCCCCGAACCGGCGACCGTTCTTTGCAGTGCCATCACTGGCCCTCGAAGAGCCGACGGTACGCCGGAAAGTTCGCGTGGCTGGTTCTTGCGCAGCAGGGCCATGACCTGCTCTCGCTCAAGTCCCCGTTTGATAAAGGACAAACGCTTGTTCACGGCCCGCGCGTGCGCACCCTGGGACCACATGAAGTTCAGCGCCAATTGGCTGATCAGAAAGATCGACGCAAAGATTGCGAGCAGCAGGGCGAGACGTATCAGCAGGTCAACCATGATCACTCAATCCTCAGATCGGGCCGGAAAAGCTCGGCCGGAAGATCGATGCCTGCCGCTTTCGCATGCTCGAGGAACTTGGGCCGGATGCCGGTTGCTTCGAAATCACCGACCACCGTTCCGTCTTCGAGGCGATCCCGAATTTTGAATAGGAAGATGTCCTGCATGGTGACGACATCGCCTTCCATGCCTGTGATTTCCGAAAGACTGAGCACTTTGCGGCGCCCGTCGGACAACCGTCCCACCTGCAATACAACGTTGATTGCAGAAGCGATTTGGGCGCGGCTTGATTTGGACGTAATGTCGATGCCGCTCATCCCGATCATCTGTTCAAGGCGCGAAAGTGAATCGCGGGCGCTATTGGCGTGAATTGTCGTCATGGATCCATCGTGGCCGGTGTTCATGGCCTGCAACATATCGAAGGCTTCACCGGCACGAACCTCGCCGACGATAATCCGATCCGGGCGCATGCGCAGTGCGTTCTTCACGAGGTCCCGCTGGGTTACTTCACCGCGCCCTTCGATATTGGGCGGACGCGTTTCCAGTCGGCCAACGTGTTCCTGTTGAAGCTGCAATTCGGCGCTATCTTCGATCGTGACAATGCGTTCGCGGGTGTCGATGAACGCCGACATCGCGTTCAACATTGTGGTCTTGCCTGAACCTGTACCGCCTGAAATCAGGACATTGCGTTTCGATCGAACGACGGCTGACAGAACTTGCGCCATGGCTTCGGGCATTGATCCGAGTTCAATCAGGCGATCGATGCCGATCCGCTTCTTCGCAAATTTGCGGATCGAAAGAAGCGAACCGTCCACCGCCAGCGGAGCGATGATGGCGTTTACGCGAGAGCCATCGGCAAGGCGGGCATCGACAAATGGCGAACTTTCATCAATTCGCCGCCCAACTGCGCTAACGATCTTCTGGATGATGCGCATCAAATGGCGTTCATCCTTGAATTCCGTGCGCGTACGCTCGAGGATGCCGAACCGCTCTACAAAAACGTCTTTCGGGCCATTCACAAGAATATCCGTGACGTCTTCATCGGCGAGCAGCGGCTCCAGGGGGCCAAGGCCGAACAATTCGTCGAGGATTTCCTCAACGAGAGCATCCCTTTCACCCCGGTTGAGGATTTCGTTTTCTTCAATCAGCAGCTCGGCAACGATATCGCCAATGCCACTTTTCAGCTCGTCCCGGGAAATCTTGTCGAGCGAGCTGAGATTGATCCGGTCGAGCAAGGCCCGGTGGATGGAAACCTTCAGCTCGAGCATTTTGTTTTCGCTGGAGAAAGAACTGGCAGTCGCGCTCGTCTCCTCGGTTTCTCGCGTCACGGCTGGAGCGACCGGGTCTCCGTCCGGGTCATCTTCCTGCTCACGCACAATCGTATCGGACTCCGCCGACGATTTTTTAAGGGACCATTTCATATGTCAGCCCTCCAGATCGAGTCACGGAGAAGATGCGCAAATTCCCTGACGCCTTCGCCGAAGGGATTGCGGTTCGATCCATCATAGACGAGCATCCCCTGGTCCAGGGCCTCGCTCAAGGCGCCTCTGTCTTCGCGTATCGCCGCAGCAACATCCACGCCCAGTGTGTCCGCCACATCCTGGACAGAAATGTTGGCAAAGCGGCTTTTCTTCGCACGATTGACCACCAGGCTGATCCGGCTGGTATCAAGTCCGACTTCCCTGAACAGATCAAGGCACCGCCGTGTCTGTCGCAAATGTGGCAGTGTTTGCTCGATCACCAACACGAGGCTGCTGGCCTCCGTTGCGAGAGACAAAGACCAATTGGTCCACACAGCGGGCAAATCGATCAAGACAAGGTCGAACTGGCTGCGAGCGAGGGAGACAATGCGCAGTATTTGGTCGACGCCCAACTGTTCCATGGGGAAAATTTCGCCAGGCGCCGAGATAATCCGGATATTGTCGCGAAACTGGCTTGAGACGTTGCGGACCATCTCTCCATCCAGCCGTTCCCCTGCTTCGAGCAGATCTGCGACCGAGCGTGTCACTTCTACACCCGTATAGGATGAGAGTTGGCCACTTTGGATATCGAGATCTATCAGGCAGATGCGCGGCGTTTTCTCCATAGACGCAGCCAGAACGTCCGCCAGGTGAATGAGAATGGAAGTGGCGCCACTGCGAGCCAGCGCACCAGTGATTGCCACGGTCGGCGCCAGGGTTTCTTTCTTTGGCTCCGCTCGTCTGGCAGCGATATTACATATTTCTGCGGTCAGCTCCTTCGTGTCGAAAGGCAACGCGACCGCGTCGGACACGTCGTAGCGCAGCAATGCGCGCATCACCTTCAGGTCCGCACTGGCAACCGCAGCAATAATAGAGGCATTGGGATAGCGCCGCTGCATCTCTGCGACGCGATCGATGGTTGCAGGCTCACCCCCGTCAACTTCGAGCACCACGATGTCCGGCTGCCCCAGCCGTGATGCCTCGATTGAGGATCGCGCATCGCAAGGGATGAATTGCAGCGAAGCAATGAGATCGGACTCATCATCCTCGATCTGATCGATCCACTTCTGGTCAGCGATCACGACGGAATTAAGCGCTTTACCGACCATAGCTTCCTTTGAAAGTTCGAGCATATTCTTCATGGTGTCTCAGCCTAAAATCCGCGCTCGCCCCGACCATCTTCCATGGTCAGCGAATGGCTTGTTCCGGGGAGCTGAGTGTCGCGTAAACTGGCAAAAATGAGTGGTCGGAAAGGCATGTTTTCGAGGGACACGGTGACGATAGGATCGACATCCGAGCCGTTGGGATCCCCTGCATATCCAAGGCCGGACCAGGCGTAATCGACGCGCACATTGTCCGGAGAGATTCCCCCATAGACCATGTTCATGCGGGCGACGATGCGATTGAATGCTGTCTGATCGATATTGCTGTTCGGGAAGGGGCAGGCTCCGTCCGGACAGGCACAGGCCACCGCGCCGCCATCCGAAGTGCAGCTGATGCCTGGAAAGCTGGCCAGAGGAACGACCTCTCCCTGCGGGATCCCGCCATCGATCGCATAGCTGTACGAGTACAGATCGCTGGGGATCATGTCGGTGACGACGGCGTAGCGCGCACCCATCATCGTTGCCTTTTCCAGCTGCCCGACATTCCACATGTACCGGCCGACATCGATGGAACCGAGCAAGAGAGCCAGAAAGGCTGGGAGAACGAGGGCGAATTCCGCCGCCGATCCAGCCCGATCATCAAGTAGGAATTTGCGCAGCCTTCTCATATGCCGGCCACCGGAGATTCTGCGACCGCCACAACATCGATATCGCTTACATCGAAGCCGAGCCGGCCCACGATGGGTGTGTAGGAGAAGCGGGTTGAAACCGTGACCACCGGCGCCTTGCTGTCCGTTGTTCCGGCGTAGAGCCCGGTTGCGAAGTCTTCATCGCATTGGACGGAGACGTTGATGTCGGTTGCTTCCCAATCTGCAATTCGGGCCGAACCGCCTGAAACCTGTCCGGTCAGCGTCACATTCTGGATACGGCCCAAAACGGTTGCAGCGTTGTTTGCCGAATTGTTGAACGCTCCCGTGCCGCTGCAGTCGAAAAAAGCGAAATTCTGACGGGCCGCAAAGCGCGAGCCCTCCCGCACATATTTGATCGCCTTGTGCTCGGTCTGGAAGTAATAGCCCGCTTCCATGGTCGTGAAGACCAGGGCAAAGGCCATGGGCAGGATCAGCGCAAACTCCGCAGCCGCCGCGGCCCGCGTGTTCTTCAGGAAAGGCGTGACCGGGAGTCCCATCATTCCACCAGATAAGCCTTATCCCTGCGGAAGGACTGCAGGGTGTTACCCACCCCGGAGCCGCTGCCGAGCGATGCGGGGCCGATGATTTCAACGTAAATGGAATCCCGGAGTGCGCCGTTTCCGCGCCCATCGATCGTGGGCTCTACAAGAAACACTTCGATCCACTCGCCGATGTCGACAGCCGTCGATGCACCCTGCAACTCCGAACAATTATCGACCACGGCGATCTGCAAGACACGGCGGTTCGCGTCCGGCACGCCGCCATATGACGGGGTGCAAATGGGAGCACCGCGCTGGCCGTTCCCTCCGGTGTTGGGCAGGCTGCCTGCAAAGCCGGGATAGGTTTTGAGGCCAAGCTCCCAGAGATAGGTTTCATAGCGGGTTATATTTGTGGCTGGCGGAAGAGTGCCGTGATTGCGCTGGAAATAATCGTAGCGCGCCCAGGTGCCGTTACCGAACCTGTTATTCGGATCGTTTCCGCATTGTAATCCGAAACTCGTGTAGTGACAGAGATCGCGCGGATGCCCCATGGCGGTGATGTCGGAGAGCAGCCCATCATGCGATTGTACAGTCGCAGGATTGGGGATGCTGCCGGAGGCTTTTGGTCTGAAGCGGTTTGCTTCGGGCGGAAGCCTCCAGCCTGACTGCCCAACGCCATTGGCAAACCCGCACGCAGGCCCGGCGCCACCACCCTGACCTTGTCCGGACGGGGCACTATAGGCGAGGTCTTTGACCACATTGGTCGCCGAAGGGCAGTTACCGCTGAAACACGGAGCAAGAGGCGTGCCGGCACCTGCGGAAAAATCGAAGACATCGAAACGCGTGTTTACCGCGTCGTAAAGCGATTGGGGATTTCCGGTTTCGGGCACCGTGCCTCCTGCAGGAGCGCAATCGAGCGGAACCTCATCGAAAGCGAGTGCTCTCAGCAGATCGGAGTTCTGTCCTGCCCCGACCTCTAGGAAACCAAAATCGCCAGGAGCCCAGGTAGATACCGTGGTGCCGCCGGTACCGCCTCCATTCGTGCCCCCGTCGCGCGTATTTCCGTGTCCAGTCGCCTGAATACCCCAGCCGACACGCGTCGAAAGGGTCGTCCCCGGAGAAGGATTACACACCATGAGCGGAGGGACTTCGCAAACAGCGGAGCCGAGGCCTGCCATGGCAGTTCCGCCCGCATCATTGGCGAAAAGCGAACCGATTGAGGTGAAGGCATATCGCGCGGCGCGCTGATCGACGGATACCTGGATGAATTTGGCATCCTCGTCGGTCGTCGCGATACGTGAACGGTCTTCGTCTTCGTAGAACACGATGCCGGTAAAGGATGCGCAGGCATCCTCCGTCACCGTGATGGTATCGCCCGAGTTGACGGTAATCGTATTTCCGTCGCCATCATTGGACATCAGCGAAATGCCGCTGACCAGGGAGACTGCGGCGTTCCCCGCACGGGCGCAGGCGCCATCCGCCTCGTCCAGCTGGGTCACCCCGGCCAAGGCCGCCTGATCTGCAGCGGACTGCAGTTCTGAGTCGAGCGCCATGACCCGATTATAATCGAATGCGGCACCGGCAACGATAATCAGACCGGTGATCGCAATCGCATAGGTCGCAGCGATTGCTCCACTTTCATCCCGAATAAAGGCGGATCGCATCGTCATGATCAGCTATTGTCAGCCACCGCCGCCAGGGGCGCTGGTGGTGTCCTCTGCCCGCGACTCTTCCACTCGGCGTTCCCGCACACGCTCGACTGCGTCCGCAGCAGCTTCCGCGGTCGATTCAAGCGGCTCTGTGTAAACCGGATCGGGATTGACGATCATTGCGGCATAGGTTTGCCGGTTCGCTTCTCCGAAATCGTCCGGATCAATCTCGCCTTCGCTGACACTGTATGTGCTGGCACAGCCAGAGACACAAAGTGCCGCGATTGCCGCCGTGGATGCGATCTTAATATTCATAATCATCTCCTTCGCTATCCGCTTCGCCCGCGTAAGGGACGGCTGGCGGTAGGTCCTGCGGCTGGTAGATATCGCCGTTCAGCAGCGCATCGGGCACCGAAGGCGCCGGTATGCGATCTGTGGGCAGGCGCACCTGATCGGGCCTGATCGGCTGCACCAGCCGAGGCGTGACCACGATCAGCAATTCGGTTTCCCCGCGCTGGTAATCCGTAGAGCGGAAGAGCGAGCCGATGATCGGCAGCGATCCCAGCAGCGGGAGCTGGTTGGTGCTCACCTGCGTTTCGTCGCGCAGCAGGCCGGCAATGGCGAAACTCTCACCATCGCGAACTTCCAGCGTCGTACGAGCACGGCGTGTCTGCAGACCGGGAACGGTCAGACCATTCACCGTCACCGAGGCGCTGGGGTCGATCGAGCTCACTTCGGGCTCCACAACCAGATTGATCACCTGATTGCCGAGCACGGTCGGCGTGAAGGCAAGGCTCACACCGAAAGGCTTGAACAGCACGGTAATGGCATTGCCGCCCTCACCCGTTCCATTGGATTGCGAGACCGGGACGGGGAATTCACCGCCTGCGAGGAAGGACGCGCTTTCACCCGAAAGCGCGACCAGAGTCGGCTCCGCAAGCGTGCGAGACATGCCGTTGCGCTCCAGCGTATCGAGATAGGCTTCGATACTGATGTCACCCAATTCGAAGAGCGCCCCGAACACTCCGAAAGCATCGGTGATCGAGCCTATGACGGGCGTAGAGCCGCCATTAGGATTGGGCAGGATCCCCGCGCCATCGCCGGTGGCACCGAAAAAGTCACCGTCATTGTCGACGCCGAAGCCGCCAACACCCAGCTGTTCGCCAACGGTGCGGTTCACCTCCGCGAAGCGGACTTCCAACATGACCTGCTGGCTCGATCCCATGGTGAGGAGATTGATGACATTGTCACCGGCGTAAGCAGTTGCGAGGCGCGCAGCCTGGTCCGCAGCGCCCGCGTCATTCACAGATCCCGAAAGCACGATCGAGCCATTGGAAAGGCTCACATCGATTTCTTGTCCCGGCATCAGGTTTTCCAGCTGGCGACGCATGCCATCGACATCGGGGCCCACAGACACATCAAGGACTGCGATCACACGGTTGTTGCGATCATAAAGCGTCAGGCTGGTCGTGCCCAGATTCTTGCCGAGCACGTAAATGGACCGGTCCGAAATGGGCAGCACATCGGCAATTTCGGAATTGCCGATCATCGCCCGATCGATGATCTCTGCCGTCGTGACGACCTGGCTTTTGTTGATCGGGACGATCAATTCACCGGCATGCAAGCCGAAATCGCTTTGGAATTGCGCCTGGGCTGGCTGCGCGGCGAATGTCACCGCTGCGCACATGAAGGCGAGCAAAAATCGAAGACGCACCATTGTTACCTCCCCCCCAGTCGGTCAACGGGATAATCAGTGGATTCCGTTCCGCGGATGATGGACATGCTTGGCCCGGTGACAGGCGGCGGTCCCGATTGCGGAGCAGGGCGCGCGGGCTGCGGAGCAAAGGCCGGCGGCGCGTAAATGACGGGTGGCGGGCTTGACGTCGGCGGCGGCGTGCGCTGCCCGGCAAGATAGATACTCGGATCGCCCAGATCGCGCGACGTGACTGTCAGCAACGGTCCCGGCTCCTGGTTTTCGACGTTGCGCAGAGCGAGCGTAAGAAGACCGAGCCGGTTGGCGAGGACCAGTTTCTGCGCGCCATATTGATCGACCTGCACCACCGCGGTGCGGCCGACACGGGGATTTTCAGACCCTTCGACCTGCGTTGCCACCTGATCGATGGCTAGCACCTGCACGCCTTCCATGATGATATCGGTCATCTGGTCAGACGGCGTGGCACCCAGCCCCGGGATCTGGCGGGTCAGCATGATGTCGACGATGTCGCCAGGGCGCACGAAACCGGAAACACCGGTCTCGGCTGTGACGGGTATGGAGACGGCACGCATGCCATCGGGCAGGAGAGCGGACAGAACGGCTCTGCCGCCCGCACCGCTGACCTTGTCTGCAAGAATGGGCTCGCCCGGAACGATCGGGCGAAGGGCAACACGCCCTCCCTGCATCGCTTCTTCAACGGACATAAAAGCACCCGCAGGCACAGATGCCGCGGGGAAATTCTGCATACGCAGGTTTTCGAGCGTGAGAGCGGTTCCGAATTCGAGCGGCTGCGTGGCCACCACGACACGGGTCAATTGCTGTTCTTCGGCGATACGTTCCTGGCGTTCTTCAACACCGGAGAACCAGGCGTTCGCCATGATGACGGCGATAATGCCTAGTACGACTGCAATCGCTAGAATTGCGAGATTGCGCCCCCCCATATGTGCCCCCTGAAATAATTGCGTCCCAAATTACGAGATTCGAAAAGTGATCCCCCAGCGAACCTTCGCTCGCCGGGGGACACACTTCAGCAATTTAGCAGGTGGTTGCGGAGGTATATTCCGTGCCACCAGCATCTTCGCTGTAGGGAGTGCCAGCAGTCGTGCTGTTGCAATCAGCAACATCGTTGGCAGCGTCACCGACAGCCTGCTCGACGTTGTCGCCCAGAACCAGTGCAGCAGCACCAATGCCAACGCCAACAACGGCGATGATCAGAGCGTATTCGGCAGCCGAAGCACCGGATTCGTCAGCAAGGAAAGTTTTCAGAAAGGTTTTCATAGTAGGTCTCACTTCGTCTTTATCAAAACATCGGGTCCGGCCTCTATTTCCGGATCACCACTATGTCTGAGGTCGAAGTCGTCGCTGAGACCCGAGAATGAAATATTCTTTCAATCTCAGCGTCTAATCTCGCCCCCCGAGACGCCTTTAATGGTCTGCTTAGCGTAATCTATCGTCAACAGAACTTTAAGCACTTTTTAAATAAGTCTATTTTCCAACATCTTATGATGCGGAAATGGGGCGCATATGGTTAATGAGTTTTTAACCAAGACTGAAAACCGTGTCGTTCTGAAACGCAATTTTGTGTCGTCAAAACGAATCACTCATGAGATTTGAATAGTGATCAGCTCGATTCGCGAAGCGCGGAAAAGTCGCTGAGAAAAGGCCAAATACTTGTAAGAATGCGACACCTTTGTCGCATTTATACAAATGAAGATGCTTGAGATGAACCCGCTTATGCCTTCACGGGATCCAGCCGCGCTTCCACCTTTTTGATCACGAAGAGGGGAATGATGACAGACGCTGCAATGCCGAGCAGCGAGCTTACGCCCAGCCAGATCGCCATCCACGATCCACCCGCCTGGTACATCGCGTAGAATACGGGAGCAGCTAGGATAATTCCCCTGATTTCATTCAGGGCAAGTAAAAGGGCTGCAGAACGCAAGAACCAGCGGATAATATTGGCACGCTTGTCTGTCATGCCGATGTTATCGCGGTTATTGGTGAATATTCAGTTATCGGTCCAGGATCGGGCCGGGGCATTGCGGTTCAACTCCGTGTTGCCCTCCCTATTGTTCAATGATCCTGCCGCCCGAAGTTTCCAACGCTTCAACGATCTCTTCTTTCGGAATGTCGCAGGCTGAGTGGTCGACCGACACAAAGATGTGGCCTCGCCGCAATTGTTCTTCCAGATGATTGACCGCGACTTCTTCGACATCCTTGTCGGTCAACATGGTCGCGAGGGCTGCCCCGGTTGCACCGATGATTCCGCTGGTCGTCGCCATCGCGGAATAGGTCGACGCCAGCACCGCTCCGGTAACGGTGACGGGGCCCACACCGGGAAGCAAGAGGATCGCGGTGCCCACTGCGGCAGCTGCCAGACCTCCGCCCGATACGCCTGCAAGCACTTTGCGGCGGCGATGTCCCACGGGCGCTTCAAACTCGCTGTCCATGAAGCGGTTTGCATGCCACATCATCGCCACGCGTTCTTCCGCCACGCCAGCTTCTGCCAGATGCCGGGTCGCTTTCTCCGCTTCGCCAATGGAAGCGAATATGCCCGTCAGGTAGCGGTCCTGGTCGGCTTTCGCGCGTTCCTTGGCCGCAAGCAGCAAACTGGCGAAGCTGAAGCGATCGTGTTCGGAATGGAAAGTCACGCGAATACCCGCAGCTTCCCTGAGCTTCATAATACCCGGTGATGGGCTGGGCCGATGATACGTCCTTATAAGCTCGCCACGCCGCGTGGGCGACAGATTACGGTTGGTGCCGCGATCGATCCACTCGATGGAAACCGGAGACGGGCAATTTCGGGGGAGATAGTTCAGTGCGACGAGTTCTTCCGACTTGATAACGTAGACGGACGACTGATCCTGCGTACTACTCATCTTCGGCACACTATTAAGCCACGCGCTGTAATACCGGGCGAATTCATGATGGTCTCAACGGACAGGATTGACCGCTCGGCCGTCTATACGAACTTCATAATGCAGATGGGGGCCGGTCGAACGGCCCGTCGAGCCCGATCTGCCGAGCATTTGTCCGCCACTCACCTCGTCGCCTCTCTGGACCGATATGGCGGACAGGTGCGCGTATCGCGTCTGCATTCCGCCGTCATGCGCCACAGTGACCAGCAGGCCGTAATTTCCCGCCCAGCCGGAGAAGACCACCGTTCCATCGGCCGTCGAATGCACAGGCGTGCCGGTGGCCGCTGCCAGATCGACACCGCTGTGCCGCGCCATCTGTCCCGATACCGGATTTCGCCTGAGGCCATATGGGCTAGTGATGCGCGATGAGGCGAGAGGCAGCCTATCCGGCAATTCGGCAGCGAAAGACCCGCTGCGCGGACGGGTCGCGGAGAACCGGACAATCGCAGCCCCGCCCTCCGAGTCCGACCGGCTGGCATATCGCGGCTCACCCGCGATCGTTTCAAAACCGATCTGAATGCCCCGGTTCGGTTCGGCGATGGTCTCACCTGCGGTATTCGGGGCTTCCGCAGCCGCCGCAACCTCCTCGAATGGGATGAATTCCGCAGTAGTGTGGAGTGCTTGGGCCGCAAGCTGGGCAGGCAGCAATGCGGACGCCAAAACCCCCACGCAAACCAAATGCTTCGCCGATGCCATTGTTGCCCCCCAACAATTTGCCCTTGATGGTTAAGATTTCACTTCTTTCCCACCAAAGTCAAGCAGATGACAAGACTGGCTTCAGCCTCGGAGATTTAATAGAGTTCCAGAGAACAACTATGTTTCGCGGTTTTGTCGCAAAATGTCGGCTCGGCATTTCTTTATAAGAATTTTTCGGAACATCGCCGCGATGCCAGGCCGACCGATAGGTCACATGAGCGTGCTAATACGGCGGATGGTAATCGTCCGATTGCAGCGTGAGCATGTAGTCGACGAGCTGCTCGACTTCGTCATCTTCCAGATAGAAGTCCATCTGCTCGGGGTAATTATGCGCCTCGACGAGCCAATTGGTGAGCGTCTCGCGCGTTAGCCCGCGCGTATTGGCGATCACCGGCCATTCGGGCGCTTGCGGATTGGGAGACAGGCCCACCGGCTCGATCGAATGGCATCCGGCACAGGCTGCCTGCGCCAGCGCGTGCCCCTCCGAATGCATCGGCTGCGCGCTGACGGCGGCAGTTTCCTGCCCGCTCGATGGCTGGCACGCCGCCAGCGCTACCCCCGCCGAAGCCACAAGGAAATGCGAAACTTTCATAATCCGACCCTCCCAATTGCCAGCACAATGGAGGGTAACGGCCCTGCCGTCTTTGCGCCAGATCAATAAGGGGGCTTGTGCAGGCCCTTCGGCGAAGTGGTGAAGATTTCTGCCCCGTCCTCGGTGATGCCGATGGAATGCTCAAACTGGGCGGAGAGCGATTTGTCGCGAGTCACCGCAGTCCACCCGTCATTGAGCAGTTTCACATGCGGGCGGCCGAGATTGATCATCGGTTCGATCGTCATGAACATGCCCGCTTTCAGTTCCGGCCCTGTGCCAGCGCGTGCGGCATGGACCACTTCGGGCGCATCGTGAAACAGGCGGCCAAGGCCATGGCCGCAGAAATCGCGCACCACGCCGTAGCGATGGCGCTCTGCCATTTTCTGGATCGCAGCACCGATATCGCCCAGCCGCGCGCCGGGCCGCACCTGCGCGATGCCTTCCATCAGGCACTCATAGGTCACATCGACCAGCTTTTTCGCTTTCAGCGCCGGCTCTCCGACGAAGAACATGCGGCTGGTATCGCCGTGCCAGCCATCGAGCAGCGGGGTGACATCGATATTGACGATATCGCCATCCTTCAGGCGCTTGTCCGACGGGATGCCGTGGCAGACCACATGGTTGATCGAGATGCAGCAGCTGTGCGTATAGCCGCGATAGCCGAGCGTTGCCGGAACCGCGCCGCCGTCCAGCGTCATTTCGCGAACCACGCGGTCCAGCTCGTCTGTGGTAACGCCCGGCTCGACCCGGTTGGTCAGTTCATCGAGGATTTCGGCGGCCAAACGGCCTGCCTTGCGCATGCCCTCAAAACCTTCCGGTCCGTGCAGCTTGATTGTGCCGTCACGGTAGACGGACATGTCTTCGGTTACGTGCTGATATTGCGTCATGCGCGGCTATGTAGGCGATCTACGCCGAGATTGCGAGCCAGACCTATTCCTGTGCTCCGAAAGCGCCTGCATAGTTCGGCCGCACGATGGCACGGATCTGGTCATCCACTTCGAAAGTGAACTCGTATGAGCCTTCGGCATAAGGTCCGGCAAGATAAGGCGCGATCTGGATACCGATGCGGTTGAAATACGCGCCATTGGTGGAGCCGAGCAGCAGATTGGTTTCATCTGGCATCACGCAAGTGTCGAAACTGTCACCCGATTGCGGATCGACCGGGATACCGCGCCGCCGCTCACGCTCGGCATTCAGAGCTTCGCAAAGCCGGTCTCCAAGCGCCTCATCCAGCGCCTCTGCAGAAGTGAAGAAAGCGATCGGTTCCACCGCCTCGTCGCTTTGCTTGTCCCAAACGATCGTATCGAAGCCATAGTTGGGATGCGCGCCGCCTTCATAAGTGCTGAGATTGGCCGACATGCTCAGCCAATTGGGAAGGTCAGCAACCACTTCCCAGGCGGTTTCGCTGGAATAGGAATTGAAAGGAAAGCCATTGCTGCGCGCATCCGCGCTGCCTCTAGCCGCTTCCCTCGCAAGCCGCTGGCGCTTGTCATCGAGCCGCGCATCGAGCCAGCGTGAAAGCGCGGGTATCTCGCCTGCTTCCTGGGGGTAGGAATAATCGAACAGGAAGGTATCGGTCTGTTCGGACACCTGCCGCGCTCCGCCGACAGGCACGGGCAGGGACGGATCGGGCGTATCGTTTTCACCCGTTGGCGCATCCGTTTCGGGGGGCGTAGCTCCGCCTCTGCCCGATAAGACATCGCACCCCGCCAGCAGCAGGGCCGGAACAACCAACCATGTGATTCTTTGTGTGACCACACACGCCTCTTTCCAAACCATCACGAAAACGGCAAGCGATATTGCATGACTATAGCGACAGACCTGATCCAGCCGGATCGCGGGCAGGAAGCCATCGCGATCCATCTCGTCAACACAGACAGCTTTGACGAATTCGCCAAAGGCCTATCCGGCCCGCAACGCACTGCACTTACGGCGCAAAAGTTCAAAGGCGGCGGATATGAAGTGGGTATCGTGCCAGACGGAGAGAGCTGGTTTGCAGTGGGCGGCGTGGCCGATCCGGCGGAGCTTTCCAGCTGGTGCCTCGCCAAACTTGCCGAAGTCCTGCCCGAAGGGACTTACCGCGTCGCAGGCCGTCAGCCCGGCCCTGCCATGTTCGGATGGCAGACCGCGCAATATGAATTCACTCGCTATCACAAGAATGACGATGCGGAAGGCCCGCGGGTCCTGCTGACAGAGGATGTCGCCAAGATCGACCTGTGCGTTGCCGAAGCGCAGGCGAGCGCGCTGGTGGCCGATCTGGTCAATACGCCAGCAGAGGACATGGGCCCTGCCGCACTGGAAGCCGAAGCCGAACGCATTGCAAAGGATCACAAGGCTGATCTGGAAGTGATCCGGGGCGATGCCCTGGAAACGGGCTATCCGATGGTTCACGCGGTGGGCCGGGCGGCGGCGCGCAACCATGCGCCGCGCCTCATCCATTTCACCTGGGGCGATAAAGGTGATCCGGAAATCGCGATCGTCGGCAAAGGCGTGTGCTTCGATTCGGGCGGTCTCTCGATGAAAACGGGCCGCGGCATGCTGCTCATGAAAAAGGATATGGGCGGCGGCGCGCATGCACTCGCCCTCTCGGAACTGATCATGAAGGCAGGCCTCAAGGTCCGACTGCACTGCATCGTGCCTGCAGTCGAGAACGCCGTGGCCGGAAATGCTTTCCGACCCGGAGACGTCCTCAATAGCCGCAAGGGCCTGACGGTAGAAATCAGCAACACCGATGCCGAAGGACGCCTAATCCTTGGCGATGCCCTGGCGCTGGCCAGCGAGCAGGAACCGGAACTGATCATCGATTTCGCCACGCTGACAGGCGCAGCACGGGTGGCCGTGGGGCCTGACCTGCCCGCCCTCTTTACCCGGCGCGACCAGACAGCTGAGCAGTTGATTGCCGCAGGCCGCGATCATGATGACGAGCCTTGGCGCCTGCCCCTTTGGGACCCCTATGCCGACTATCTGAAGTCACAGATCGCCGACACGGACAATTCGCACAGCAACGGCTTTGCCGGTGCGAGCGTTGCGGCGAGCTTCCTCAACAAATTTGTCGATGACGGACTGGACTGGGCGCATTTCGATACTTTCGCATGGCGGCCCACGGCAAAACCCGGCCGCGCCAAGGGCGGTGCGGCGCTGGGGCTGCGCGCAGCCTTCCACATGCTGCGCGGGCGCTACGGTTAAGCCCGTCTCTTGTGCCAAAGGGCGTGCGCGTCTAAGCGCGCTCTTTCCAGTTGCAACGCGAAGCAGGAACGGCATTGAGCCAGAACGAAGCATCCACCGGCGCCAGCACCGAAGCGAGTCACGCACAGGGACCCTTCACGCTTTCAGGAGCAGTTGCGCGTCCTGATCCGCGCAGTGTTCCGCTGCGCGGAGACCTCGCGCATATCGCGCTCGCCGGAAAACATTTCGTGCCACATTATGCCGTGCCCCAGCCGCGTGCTGTCATGCCCGGCGGCGCTTCGTTGCGCGCGGCTGCCGATGATGATGCCGAAGAGATTTGCGTGCTGATGGAAGGCGACAGTTTTGAAGTGCTCGATGTGGCTGGCCAATGGGCCTGGGGTTGCCTCTCGGTAGAAGGTCCGGTGGGCTACATCCGCTCAGACCTGCTGGAAACGGTGGAATAATGGCGCAGACGGTCTTCATCGATGGCGCGGCTGGCACCACCGGTCTCGAAATCGCGGACCGGCTGGAAGACCGCGAGGAATTCGATCTGGTCCGGCTGAGCGAAGCCGAGCGCAAAGATTCGGCCTGCCGCCGCACGGCGCTGAACTATGCCGATTTCGCCATTCTCTGCCTGCCGGACGAAGCTTCGGTCGAAGCTGTCGCCATGCTCGATGAGGATAGCGGCACGCGGG
This sequence comes from Aurantiacibacter sp. MUD61, assembly GCF_027912455.1. Taxonomy (NCBI): domain Bacteria; kingdom Pseudomonadati; phylum Pseudomonadota; class Alphaproteobacteria; order Sphingomonadales; family Erythrobacteraceae; genus Aurantiacibacter; species Aurantiacibacter sp. MUD61. Next base: position 1,689,460 of record NZ_CP115446.1, on the reverse strand, counting down.
TAATCGACGCCTCTTCAGCGCATCGCGGCGCGCCGGGCTGGATTTACGGTTTTCCTGAGCTCGTTGGCAAAAATGCCGTCGTAAATGCCAAGCGGGTGGCCAACCCCGGTTGCTATCCCACGGGCTTCCTCGCGCTGATCGCGCCGCTGATCCGTTCCAAGCTGCTGCCGCGCGATTGGCCCTATACGGTCAATGGCATTTCCGGCTTTTCGGGCGGAGGCAAAAGCCTGATCGCCCGTTTCGAGGAAGAGGGCGACATTGCCTACCGCGCATATGGCCTCGCGCTCGGTCACAAACATCTGGCTGAAATGAAGAGCAAGGCCGGGCTGGAGCACGAGCCGGTGTTCTCACCCGCCGTGATCCCCGCTTTCCGCGGAATGCTGGTGGAAGTACCCGTGCATGTCGCCGCCATGCGCTCTGCTGCCACGCCGCAGAAACTGCGCGATGAATTGACGCGCTATTATGCCGATGCGCCGTTGATCAAAGTGCATGAGGACAATCCCGATGAGCTGATCCTGCGCCGTGAGCAGGAACCGTCTGACCGCGTCGATCTGTGGGTCTTTTCCGACAAGGAAGGCGAAGCCGTTCGGCTGATTGCGCGGCTCGATAATCTGGGCAAAGGCGCGGCGGGTGCTGCAGTGCAATCGCTCAATCTGATGTCGGGCTGTGACGAGCTCGCCGGACTGCGTATCTAAGCCGCTCAACTCTTGCGCAAACACTGCCCAGCATTTGGGCAGTCATGCCTCAAAATTCACCAGTTACGCGTTCCCCCGAAGGCGACACGAGACTTAAGCACCCTTTCGCCCGGGGAGGCGATTGGTTACGCTCGCGCGCGACGAGTCTGGCACGATTCTTGAACTCTTTCGAGCGGGTAATGCCAGGCGGGAACCACGCCCGGTACTTATCCGCTTAACAACGGACAATGACGGGCCAGAGCATAGGGGCGCTGCGTGAAGAAGATCGAAGCCATCATCAAACCCTTTAAACTGGATGAGGTGAAAGATGCGCTGCACGAAGTCGGCGTATCGGGCATCACCGTTACCGAAGCCAAGGGTTTCGGGCGCCAGAAGGGCCATACGGAACTGTATCGCGGTGCCGAATATGTGGTCGACTTCCTGCCCAAGGTGAAACTGGAGATCGTCGTGCCGGACACGCTGGCGGACCAGGTGGTCGAGGCGATTGCCGGAGCCGCACAAACCGGCCGCATCGGCGATGGCAAGATCTTCGTCTCCGACATCGCCACCGCCATCCGCATTCGCACCGGCGAACAGGATGACGCCGCGCTCTAACGCTTACGCATTCCCGCAAAAACACAAACAAACTACGTCTTGGAGGACATGGAATAATGGCAACTGCAGCTGATATCGTGAAGCAGATCACTGACGAGGAAATCGAGTGGGTGGATGTCCGCTTCACCGATCCCAAGGGCAAGTGGCAGCACCTGTCGATGTGCGCCAGCGTCGTCGATGAAGACATGCTCGAAGAAGGCATGATGTTCGATGGGTCCTCTATCGAAGGCTGGAAGACGATCAACGAAAGCGACATGATCCTGAAGCCGGATCTCGACAGCGTCTATGTCGATCCGTTCAGCGCCACGCCGATGATGGTGCTCTTCTGCGACATCGTCGAGCCGAGCAATGGCGAGCTCTACTCGCGTGACCCGCGTTCGACCGCCAAGCGCGCCGAATCCTATCTCAAGTCCACCGGCATCGGTGACACGATCTATGTCGGCCCCGAACCTGAGTTTTTCATGTTCGACGATGTCCGCTTCGAAGACGGCTATGCCGGTTCGGGCTACCAGATCGACGATATCGAGCTTCCGACCAACGGCGCCACCGAAATCGAAGGCGGCAACATGGGCCACCGCCCGCGTGCCAAGGGCGGCTATTTCCCCGTCGCACCGGTCGACAGCGCAATGGATATCCGCGCCGAAATGGTTTCGACCATGATGGAAATGGGCCTGCCGATGGACAAGCACCATCACGAAGTGGCCGCTGCCCAGCACGAGCTTGGCATCACCTTCGGCACGCTGACGCAGACCGCCGACCGCGTGCAGATTTACAAGTACGTCGTGCATCAGGTCGCCCACGCCTACGGCAAGACCGCGACTTTCATGCCCAAGCCGATCAAGGACGATAACGGCTCGGGCATGCACACCCACATGTCGATCTGGAAGGATGGCAATCCGACCTTCGCAGGCAATGAATATGCCGGCCTGTCGGAAACCTGCCTCCACTACATCGGCGGTGTGATCAAGCACGCCAAGGCGCTGAACGCTTTCACCAACCCGACCACCAACAGCTACAAGCGTCTGGTCCCGGGCTTTGAAGCACCGGTGCTGCTCGCCTATTCGGCGCGCAACCGCTCGGCTTCCTGCCGTATTCCCTATGGCTCGGGCGAGAAAGCAAAGCGTGTTGAATTCCGCTTCCCCGATCCGCTGGCCAACCCCTACCTCGCCTTTTCGGCGCTGCTGATGGCCGGCCTCGACGGGATCGAAAACAAGATCCACCCGGGCGATGCCATGGACAAGAACCTCTACGACCTGCCCCCGGCAGAGCTCGCCGATGTTCCGACCGTCTGTGGCAGCTTGCGCGAAGCCCTGCTCGCCTTGCGCGACGACCACGAATTCCTGCTGAAGGGAGACGTGTTCACCAAGGACCAGATCGATGCCTACATGGATCTGAAGTGGGAAGACGTACTGCGCTTCGAAACCACGCCGAGCCCGGTCGAATTCGACATGTATTACTCGTCCTAAAGACGACCACCGTCCGCTGCCCTCAAGCAGCGAAGCGGTAGGGCAAACAAAAGGGCCGTCCGGGAAACCGGGCGGCCCTTTTCCTTTACCCGCTAACTGTAGGTCCACTCCAACAAATCCACCGCGGCAAGATGCTTCGCCCAATCGTCAATCTGACCGGTAGCTTTATAAGCTTTCGCAAAGTCCTTCTGCAGGTAAGGCTTTAGAGCCAGCCTAGCCTCGGTAGGATCCTGTCCATGGATACGCGCGAAAATAGCCGCCGCAGTGACAAGGGCTTGCTCGGACAGATAGCCCGCAGTTGACGCGCGCCAGCCGGACATCGTCCCGTCGCTCCATTGCTCAAATTGACGTGCCGAATTTGCGAGCATAATTCCGAATCCGCAGTATGCCGCAGCACAATCGGTCGAATGCTCCATCAGGTCGGGACCACCCGGCGGATCTCCAGCATTTACCAAGAGATAATGACATAGCTCATGCGAGAAAGTCGCCGCCAGGGCATCAGGATTGCGTAGCATGGCAGAGCTATATCGAATAACCGCCCGACCATTCTCGATCGAGAATGTGCCGCACGCACTCCCGCCCTCCGGTACGAGATGGTGAGCTGGGTCATAGCTGTCATCGACCTCGACCTGCTCCAGACGACAATCCCACTGCTTCATACCCATAAGGGATTGTACACCTGCGAAAAGTTCGCTGGCGGTCTTCGCCTCGCGCAATCGGGGATGGCTCGGAGTTACGAACTCCGGTCTTATCTCGGCATCGTCCAGAACGCGTCTCAGCCAAGCGAAACAGGCAATCAGCCAATCATATTCGTCCTGCGAAATCGGTGGTCTTGTATAGAAGAATCCCATGAACAGAGCCTGTTGCGAGCGCGTTAGCCTGTCAACGCATCGTCATCATGCCGCGTTTCCCAATCACCATGAAGGCGGCGAGCAGCATCAGGCTCCAGAACATCGTCAGCCAGTCAAGCGGCGCTGGGCCGGCGACATATTGCAGGTGCGCGAGCAGCGCCCAGGTACCGCCGATCAACACGACCAGATAAAACGAAAGCGACGCGGTTTCGGTGCTGACGGCACGCATCAACTCATCGGAATGCTGCCGCGACTTGAACGAGACGAAAACGGAAATCACGCTGCACACGACATAGGTACCAAGCGCGATAGCGGGATCGATCGTGCCCGTGCTTCCGGCATGGGCGACCACGATCAGCGCGATACCGGCCAGAGCCATGGCGACTGATGAATAGAGCAATTGCTGGCGCTGTTCGCGCAGCTCTTCTTCATCTTCTACATTGAGGACCTTTGCGCCGGCCTTGGGATTGAGCGTACCCAGCCCGACCATGAGCCCGATCACCAAAAACAGCATCCCGACCAGCGAGGCAATCTCGACCGATTGGCTGGCGCCGGCAAAGTCCTCGGAGTCCATGATCCGCAACACCGCCATCGCTCCAAGAAATCCTGTTAGGGCTCCCATGCTCAACGCGAATGCAGTCTTCTTGAGCTTGCGCTTCTTTTCCGCTGCGTCGTGATCAACTTCAGTCATTTTCCGGTTCCCAGTCATCGATAAAGATCTCCGGCACGCTCACGGCGAACAGCTTTGCCATGCGCAGCGCCAGCGGCAGCGAGGGGTCATATTTGTCGGTTTCGACCGCATTGATGGTCTGCCGGGAAACGCCGAGCCGCTTCGCCAGTTCGCCCTGGCTCCAGCCCTGCCCTTCCCGGAAATGCTTCACGCGGTTGTTCACCGAATCACCTTCTCTGCCTGTAAAGAGCTCTTTACTGACAAGAGGTCTTTACAGTCAAGAACTCTTTACAGAAGCGGCTGTTGACATATCGCGATTCAATTGGCGCAAGTATGGTGAGGCAGCTTCTTAGTCTTTGGCAACTGGCTTATCGAACCAGCGACTGAATTATTGTGAGGGACCATGACCCATCTATTTCATGAATTTTTTCTCGTGCTTTTTGGCGCAGCGCTAGCTGGCGTTGGATGGCTCATTAAACGTTGGACGACCAAAGCGAAGGATACCGAAGACGTTCAGGGTCTAATGACGGTAGTTGGTCTACACAAAGTGCTTCGTGAGGAAGGGCTTTCAATGGAAGAAGCCGTGAGGATCCGCGAAGGAATTCGGTCTGGAAAGCTTTCGGTCACCCCGGCTATCGCAGATGCGATTGCTAATAGAGAACCCATCAGTGGATTGTTGGATGAAGCCGAAAAAACCACTGACTTCTACAATACAACCGTGGGGATGAAGCTTGAAGCGGGAATGCGATTTGAAAAATTGAATGCAGAGCTTGCGCTAGTCATCTCGGAATTCACTCATAGTATGAATCCAGAGCGCTTTGATTTCTTTGAAAAGTCTCAAAAAGCTTGGGTGCGTTATCGGGAATGTGAAACTTCATTCACCGCATCGCTTTGGAGCGGAGGTTCGGGAGCTCCTCTCCTTGGCCTTGCGAGAAGTATAGAGATCACGGAGCAGCGCATTGATGAACTCAAGCTGCAGATCGCCGAAGAGGCCGCTTTGTAATAACGCTTTCCTACAAACTTGCCTGTAAATCAGTTGATTGGCCTTGTGTATTCTACGGAGGCCCGAATGACTGACCGTAAACCGATCTTCGACTTCATCCGGCGCATGCTCGAGCGCCCTTTTCGGCAGAGCGAAGTCGACGCGATCGACTGCGTGCTGGACGGCGAAAAAGATTGCTTTCAGGACACTGTCACACCTGTCACACCCCCCTTCCCCATAGGCGCCGAAGGCATCGCGCTGATCAAAGGGTTCGAAGGCTGCGCGAGAGTTCGCGATGACGGGTTGATCGAGGCCTATCCAGATCCCGGCACGGGCGGCGATCCGTGGACGATTGGCTGGGGCGCGACGGGTGCGGATCGCTTCCATGGTGGACGCATTGCGCGCGGGACGGTGTGGACGCAGGCGCAATGCGATGCGCGGCTGGAGGAGGACCTGGCACGCTATGCCAAAGAGGTCGCGCAGGCACTGGGCGATGCGCCGACAACGCAGGCCCAGTTCGATGCTCTGGTCAGCTTCCACTACAACACAGGCGCCATCGGCAAGGCGACGCTCACCCGCAAACACCGGGCGGGTGACTATGCCGGTGCCGCGCGCGAGTTCGATCGCTGGTGCTATGCCGGAGGGCGCGTTCTGAAAGGGCTCGCACGCCGCCGTGCTGCCGAAGCGCAGCTCTATCGCGATGGTTGAGGCGATGGCGACATGCGTTCAGCCGAGCGCATCGTGGGAACCGGCTTGGAGGCTGCACCGTTGCAATGGCCAATAGGAGAACTCTCATGAAGCTTGCACTTGCAGCAGTATCAGCTCTCGCCCTCGCCGCCACTCCGGCGCTTGCTCAGGGTCAGGGCAATGGCAATGGAAACGGGAATGGCAACCGCGGCGGCGGTGGACCGCCCGCTCAGGTTGAGCGTGGTAACCCCGGGAATGGCGGTGGCAATGCCCAGCGCGGCAATCGCGGCGGCGGGAATGACCGTGTCGCCCAACGTGGCAATCCCGGCAATGGCAATGCCAATCGTGGCGGCAGCAATGACCGTGGCAACGGCGCGGGCAATGGCAATCGCGGCGGCCCACCGATGATCGATCGCGGCAACGGCCGCGGCAACGGACAGGCTGTGATCCGCGGGAATGGTAACGGCAACGGCAATGGAAACGGCAACCGCAACGACGGGCTCGACATCCGCCTCGATACGCGCGGCGGTGGCGGGCTGATTGACCGGGTGCTGTACCGTGAGACCGGCCTCGTCAACGGCTGCCCTCCGGGACTTGCACGCAAACGCAATGGCTGCCTGCCTCCGGGCCAGGCGCGTCAGCTGAGCAATCGCTATGACCGCTATTCGCGCTACTCGCCCAATTGGTGGGGCCTGCCCTACGGCGGCGGCAGCTACTTCTACGACGATGGCTTCCTGTTGCAATACAATGGCGACCGCGTATCGGGCTACATCCCGCTTCTGGGCGGCGCACTGAGAATCGGCAACGTATGGCCGTCAGACTACGGCTACCGCGAAGTGCCGCGCTATACCTCGCGCTATTACGGGCTGGGAGACAGCTATCGCTATGCCGATAACGTCGCCTATCGCCTCGATCCGGAAACGGCAGCGATCACGTCCATCGCAGCCTTGCTGACCGGGGACGAGTTCACCGTCGGCAGCCCGATGCCGCGCGGATACGATGTCTACAACGTGCCCTATGGCTATCGCGACCAATATCGCGACGGACCGGACCGGTGGTATCGCTACAATGATGGCTATGTCTATCAGGTCGATCCCGAAACGCGGCTGGTCGCCGCAGCCATCGAATTGCTGATTTAAGGGGCGCATATATGACAATCGCTAAACGAACACGCACTTCGCTCGCCGCAGTGCTCGGCTGCACGCTGATGCTCGCCGCTTGCGGAGAAAGCGCTGCCGATGGGACCGACGAGGCCAACGGGGAACCGGGGACTCAAACTGTCGCGGCGATGATATCGGGCAGCGGAGAGCTCTCCACTGTCAACGGGCTGCTGCAGGACGCGGGGCTATCCGCCACTTTTGATGGAGCGCCGCACTACACCGTCTTCGCGCCTACTGACGACGCGCTCGGTTCGCTGGGCGAGGAGTTCACGGGAGACGAAGCGCAGGCCGCGCTGATCGCCGTGCTGCGCGAACATGTGGTGCCCGGCTATCTGACGCCTGACGACATCGCCAATGCTATCGAAGCCAATGGCGGACCTGTCGAAATGGCGACCATGGGCAGCGGAACTCTGACTTTTGCCATGGATGGTGACACGGTCACCGTCGCGGGTGAAAGCGGCGGCGAAGGGAGCGCAATCGACTCCGAAATGCTCGGCGCGAATGGCGTTGTTGTCCCAATCGATACCGTTCTGAAAGACCTTACACCCGGCGAATAATGCCGTCGTTTATCCGGCGGGCACTACTGCTTAGTAGTCCCGCCTGATCTCCGCCGCCACGCTCTGTCGCCCGACGGTGCTCACCGTTGCCAATAGGTTCAGCCAATTGGTGATGCGGAACTCGGCATTGGTAGCGGAATAGCCCGCGCCATCGGTAATGATCTCGACATAGAAGCGGCGACCGAAGTTCTTGCCGAGTGCAATGGCCGTCCCGCGATCGAGCGCCGCATCTGCCGGTACAATGCGCAGGCGATCAAGGCCGATGGCATCGCGCAGCTGGTTGATCGGACCCATGCCCGACCCGCCCCGCAGGCTCGCTACAGCGGCACCCAATTGCAGCGCGTCGGTGGCGGAGAGCGAGGTGACCGAACCGCCAAACAGCAGCCGCGCGAGCAGCTCCTCTTCGGGCAGGGCCGGCGTGGAGGAGAAGGTGATTTCGGGCTGGCTGGCATTGCCCTGCACGTTCACTTCGACAGACAGGCCGGTGACCTCGGTCTCGGCAACCAGGTCGATCCGCGGATCGATCGGCACGTTCTCGTCAAAGTCGATATTGCCGCGGGTGATCTCAAAGCGCGTACCGGCGAAGGAGTAGAAGCCCTGACGCGGCACAATGCTGACTTCACCGCCCACGCGCGGATCATCGGTCGTCCCGCGGATGCGCAGCCCGCTCGAACGCCATTCGCTATCGAGGCCGAGGCCATCGACCTTGATCCCGCCCGGCGCGGTGACGTCGATGAGGTAGCGCCACGGCGATGTGTCGAGAGCGCGCGGCGCAATATCGTCGGGCTGGTTGATCTCGGTAATGTTGACGCGTGGGAGCTCTGCCAGAGCTTCACTCGTCGCGCCAAGCCGCCAGCGCGCCTCGTTCGCGCGAAGACGACCCGCGATCGTACCGCCAATCCCGTTTGAGACAATCCGCAGTGGTCCCGTCACAGTCGCGCCCATATTGGCGAGATCGAGGATCTCCGCATTCTGTGCGGCAAGGCGGATATCCATGCTTGGCCCGCGCGTGGCAGTGATGCCCGACAGGTCGATGAAGCCGCTTCCGCTGACTGTTCCGCCATTGGTCGCGGTGCCGACAAAGCGGGTGAGGTTGAAGCGCGATCCATCGAAACTGCCGCGCGCGGTCACATCGGTGATGTCAGTGCCGGTCAGCGGACTGCGCACCCGCAAATTGTCGCCCGCGATCGAGCCGGCAATACGCGGATTGCCGAGCGTGCCGCGTATGTCGGCAGCCACATCGACGCGGCCCGTCACATCGAGCAGCTCAATCGCCGCAAGCCGCCAAAGGGACGCTGCCGAGCCTTCGAAGCGGAACTGCCCGAACAGGTCGCCTGCATACAGGCGCTCGTTCAAAGCCCCGCTTTGCGGCAGATTGGCGATGCGCGCCTGCAAGCGTCCATCGGCCGAGCCGTCATCGGAAATCACCGCGCGAACCTGCGCGAGGCTTTCCGAGAGATCGCCAACCAGCGCGATATCGAGCGGGTTCGAAATGATCAGCGTGCTAGCCCGCGTCAGGTCAGAAATCATCAGGCGTGCTTCACCGGTGGGCAAACCATTCTCGCCCGCTTCAAAGTCAATGACGCCCGAAATCGTGCCACCCACGCCCAGTTCGCCGAGGAACACGTCGGACACCTGCAGCGGCATATCGGTCAGAGCCAGGCGGCCTTGCGGAGCGCTCTCTCCGCCAAAACTGCCATTTGCAATCACATAGCCATCGCCGAAGGATATCTGCGAACGCTCTAGCTGCCAGCCGCCATCATCCATACGATTAAGGACGGCCCGGCGCGGCATCGAAATGTCGCGATTCTCGTAAGAGCCGTCGACCGCCACCGCGATCTGCTCGGGCGAGGTGCGGCCATTGATCAGCAGTTCGAACTGACTGCCGCGCCGGCCGGCAATCGCTGCATCGAATTGCCCATTGCCGTTCACCACGCTGGCATTGGCCGCCAAGCGCCCGATGAAAATGCCGCCATAGGAGAGGCCCTGTGCGGTCGCTCTGCCGCGGATGGTTGTATTGCCGTCATCCAGCCTGCCGCTTGCGTCGATCTCGCCGCGCGCGATAGAGAGCGCCGTATCGCCGCCGAAGCGCGCATTGCGAAGCTGCAAGTCGACGTCAAAGGCCTGCACACCATCCGGTGTTGAGAGAGCGATCATTCCATCCACACCGCCGCGTGAGAGGTTTAGGTCGCCCACCGCCCCGCCGTCTCGCAGTTCGAGCTGACCGGCAATACGCGTCGAGGCCACATCCAGCTGCGCAATATCGAGCACGGTCGCGCCATCCGCAGGGATCGTCAGGCCGAAATTGCCCGCAAAGGCACCGAGCATCGACTGCCCTTCGGTCTCGATGTCGAAGCCGTCAGCCGAGGGAGAAATCGCGACCCGCACATCGGCAAGGCCAGCCGCAGGCAGCGGATCGGCGAACACCAGCACCGCGCGCGGGCCGTCCTCGGCAACGGTCGCCTCGACGGTGAAGGGGCCATAGTCTGCCTGGCGGCCCGAACCCGCCAGTGTCGTGGTGCCGTTCTCCACTCGCCCGTCGAGCGTCAGGTCCAACTTGCTGGCGTTGACGTTGAAATCGCGGAACCTGATCGGCGCATCGCCGCCAAGCGAGACACCGCCCGCAAAGCGCAGATTTTCTCCAGCGAGATTGGCGATGGTCGAATTGGTCAGCTCTTCGGCGCGGCCGCGCACATCGGCGTTCACGCGCCACGGATCGCCGCCGCCCAGCGTTACGTCGATCTGCGCTGCGGCATCCAGAACGCCGATCCCGTCGAAGGTCAGATCAGCCACGTTAACCGGTCCGTTGACCTGTGTGATGCCGCTTTCCAGATTGGCGTTGAGGCCAAGGCGCGCCTGTAATCCGCGGAAATCAATCGCCAGATCATCAGACAGCAATTCGCCGCCCGCATAAACGAGCGTACCATCGAGCGTGCCGTTGACGAGGCGTGGATCGACCCAGGTGATGCCGCTGTTCACACGCCCGATGTCGGCATCGAGCGGAACGGTGACGCGCGTGCCGTCATAACTCGCCGTGCCGCGCTGGAAGACATCGGTCAGCAGCGTCCCGCCTGCGTCAATCTTTGCGACGCGCAGCACATGGTCGATCGAGAGGTCGCGGAACTGACCGTCGAGCGTCGCCTCCAATTCGGTGCCTTCAAGCGCGATATCGGGCGAAAACAGGGTTTCATCGAGCAATTGCACATTAAGCGCGAAATCATCGAACGCATTGTCGGCCAGATCGATTGCGCCAGCGCCGTCGGCGTTGAAACCGCGCGCGCGCAGCATCAATTCGCCGTCAGCCACGCTGTCTTCCAGCGTACCGGTGAGGTTCACCATAACCGTCTCGCCGATAGCACGCGCGGGCAGGCCTTCGAGATAGTTTCCAGGCCGCGCACGTCCGCTCAGGCGATAGGTTCCAGCTTCGTTGAACAGATCGAAGTCGAGCAGCGGCTCTCCGCCTTGCAGCGCAAGGAGGTCACCTTCCCAGGACGTCCAGCTGCCATCGCCTTCCAGCGTGACGGCCAGGTCTTCTTCCGCGCCAACCATAGTCGCGAGGAAGCCGCCCGCCGGCGCCTGCCAATTCACGTCGATATCGAATTGGTCGCCATCGGGTTCGGCGTTGATCAAGGCGGCGAATTCATCCGCCCCGCCGAATTCACCCTCTGCATCGAGGAACACACGGCCATCACGAATATCGGCTTCCGCTGCAAATTGGATTTCGCGCTCCTCGCCCAGCAACCCTTCGGCCACGGTCAGGTCTTCAATCAGGAGCCGATCCACGCGAATGTCGAAATCGGGCAGGATTGGCGCATCAGGATCGCCGGGTATTAGTTCGGGCGCGGCGTAAAGCGTGGCATCGCGGGCAACGAGATAGCGAATATCCAGCCCGCTGGTGAACCAGCGATGCGGTCGCCAATTAAGCTCAACCACCGGGATTTCGAGGAACAGCGTGTCATTGGCATCGCGCAGCTCGACATCCTTGAGTGTGGAACTCCACAGGATCGAACCGTCGATTTCCCCGACTTCGACCGATAGACCAGATGCCGGAGCGACCTTGGAAATCTGATCGACAATGAATTGCCGCCCCGGCGGCGTATGCAGGAAGCCGACAAACAGCAGCACCAGAATAAGCAGGCCGAGCAACACGAGCCCGACCGCGCGCAAAGTCTTGTGCAGCACGCCAGTACGCTTTTCAGACGCGTCCTGCGCTGCCTCCTCCGGCGCTGTGCCTGCGACTTCGCTCGCCATCAGAAGGCCTGCCCCAGCGCGACATAGACGGCGACCCAATTATCATTCGGGCCTGGATTGAGCGGAAACGCCACGTCCAGACGCAGCGGGCCGAAAGTCGTGTCGTAGCGCACACCCAGACCGGCCCCGAAGCGGACCGTGTCGAAGTCAGGCGTGGTGCTGCGCGACACCGTGCCCGCATCGACGAATGGCACGACCGAAACCGCGCCATCGAGAAGCGGTGTCTGTACGCGCGCTTCCACCGATGCCTCCACCAGCGAGCGGCCGCCATTTGGTGTGCCCAGCGCATTGGTCGGACCGATGGCATTAAAACCATAACCGCGTACCGACCCGCCGCCACCAGCGTAGAAGCGCCGCGACGGGGCAATAGCGGCAAGCGGTGCGCCGACAATCGTGCCCAGCCGGACGCGGCCTGCGAGCACAACATCTTCGGTCACCGGCTGATAATTGGCGAGATCGAATTGTACGTTCAGATATGTCGAATTGGTCTCGAAAACCCGCGAGACTTCTGGAGAGACCGCAGCGCGCAGACGCCAGCCTTCTGTCGGATCGAGCAGATCGTCCGACGTGTCAAATTGCACGTACCCGGGCAGGGCCGCGACGAGATAGTCGGTTGTTGCGCGCTTCTCGCCCTTTACTCTGATTTCAGCTTCGCGGGTTGCGACAAGCTCGAAACCGATGCCCCACGACAGCTCTTTCTGGAACAACAGGGTGGAGCGCCGCTCATACAGTCCGACCAGCGAGACCGTTTCGGCATCGTAGGCATCGGTGTCGATCGTGGTCGCAAAGGCATCGAGCGTCAGGATGCGATCACGACCCAGAAAATTGTTTTTCTGGAAAGTGATGCCGGCGAGCTGTTCCTCGGTTCCAAGAATACCGCGTAGGCGCAGCAGGCCTTCGGGCGGGAACAGATTGCGGTGCTCCCACGACCCCTCGATGCGGATGCCTTCTTCGGTGCCGAAACCGATATTGCCCGCCAGCGTGCGCAGCGGTGCAGGCGTCATATCGGCTTCGATATTGACGCGGCCCGGCTCGCCATTGGCGGGTTCTTCCACCACCACTGGTGTGAGTGAGACCGAGCCGACCAGACCCGTAGCAAGGATGGCGCGGCGCAAGTCCTCCTCATCGCTGCGTTGATACAGATCGCCCGCATCCCAGCGCGCGATGCGGGAGAGATGGCGGCCGGAGAGGAAATCAGGCAGCGTGCTGGTGACGACACCGAAATTATACTGACCGCCGGGCTTCACCGGCATGGTCAGATCGCCTTCCTCACGCGCATGATCGACTAGCAACTCCGGCTCTTCAATCGCGGCGAAGGGGAAGCCCTGTTCGCCGAGTGCAACGTCGAGATCGAGCTGTTCCGTCTCGATCGTATCGAGCGAGATGAAATCGCCGGTCTGGATTTCGAAGGCGCTGCGGAGCGATTGATAGGCGTCGCCTGCCTCAGCGAGATTGCCGAGGTCGATCTCGCCAAAGCGATAGCGCGTGCCCGGCAGGATATCGAAACGCGCGGCTGGTATGTCGAGCTCTGCATCCACGCTTTCATCGACGCGGCCAATGCTGCGGATCACCTGCGCATCGAAATAGCCGTAGACGCGAAGCAATCTTCCGAGCAGTTCTTCATCATTGCGCGCCTGAACGGCAAGGCGAGCGACGTTTCCGTCATCATCCAGCTCTTCGATGGTGGACAGCGCATTGAAACGGTCGAGGAATTCCTCACGCTCCGGGAAGAGCGAGTTGTCGCTGGGAAAGACGAGCACCAGCTCATCCGAAATGCGTTCTTCGCTTCCCTCGACCAGCGGCGGGATTTCCTCTTCGAAAGTCGCGAATTCGATCGGCTCTTCAGGCTCGAGGGGATCGAGCGTGGGAATGCCGGAACCATCGGGCCACGGGATGCTCACCAGCGGCATTTCGGACAGCGGATCGTCGCTATCGAGGCGGAAGTCCTCATCCTCCGGCGTTGTCGTATCGCCTTCCGGGATACCTTGCTGCGCCCAGCCTTCCGGATCGGCGACAGCTTCGTCGGGAATCAGCTCATCCAGATCGCGGGTATCCGGGACGTCCTGTGCGAATGCCGGCTGCGCGGCGAAGGCGCACAATGCCGCCAGCGCGGCGAACCGAATGCGCTTCCGCGAAAAAGCGAAATCAGGCGAGCTTATATTCGGCTTGCAGGCCGGGAGTGTTGTCTTTTGATCCGCCATCGGGCGCTGGTGTCCGTTCAGTGCCCCCGGAAGTAACCCCTTCGATAAGTGCGCGCTGCTCTTCTTCCGACATGCGTCGCCAGCCATCCGGTCCCAGCCTTTCGAGCGGACGGAAGCGGACCTTATATTGCATGCGGTCAGAGCCCTCCACCCAATAGCCGAGATAGACGTAAGGCAGGCCCGTTTCCGCAGCGCGGCGTATGTGGTCAAGAATGACGTAAGTACCAAGCCCGCTGCGTCCCTCATGATCTGGGTCGAAAAAGCTGTAGATCATCGAAAGTCCATCGCCCTGCCTATCCATCAGACAGGCCGCCACCAGACGTCCTACGCCTCCGTCGGTAGCAGGTTCCCGATATTCCACAACAAAACTCGAAACGCTGGTGTGCTCCACCATATCGGCATAATCGACCTCATCCATGGCCGCCATGCCGCCCCCTGGATGGCGATTGGCGAGATATTTCTGCAGCAATTCGAACTGTTCATGCGTAGCCCAGGGTCGGCATTCGGATGTCGCCAGATCGGAATTGCGCTTCAGCAGGCGCTTCTGCGAGCTTGAAGGCTTGAAATCGAAAGCCGCCACACGGACGGACACGCAAGCGCGGCAATCCGCGCAGCTCGGGCGATAAGCCACCGTCTGGCTGCGACGGAAACCGATCCGCCCCAGCGCATCGTTCAGCTGCTCGGCATGCTCACCCTTCAGCTCCGTGAACACCTTTCGCTCCGTCTTGCCCGGCAGGTATGGGCACGGCGCAGGGCTCGTCACGAAAAAGCGGGGAAAGCGAACGGGGGCCGTCACGGGTGGATATAATCCCTTCAAAACTTGCGGCGCGAAACAAATTTGCTGCACCAACCCCGCCCTTGAATCACGCGGAGCGGCGCTTGTGAATCATGTTAACCATAAAAAACGCAGATTGCAGGAATTATTTCCACAGGCTGCCGCGCGCCCCGAAGGAGCGGCCCGGAATGGGGCAGTCTTTTAGCAAGGCATGACCGGCGCTCTTAGTTAACGGCGACCGAACTCACTTCGTAGCCCTTGCCGCGCAGGGCCTGCACCAGCGCATCAAGCTGCGCCTTGTCGCGCGCTTCGCATTCGATATCGGTGACGAGACCCTTGGCCGGCAGATTGGTGAAAATCCGCTGGTGGTAAATCTCGATGATATTGACATTGTGCGCATCGAATTCGCGCATCACGCGGAAAAGCGCGCCCGGGCGATCCTGCAAAGTGATCTGCAAACGCGCCAAGCGTCCGGACCGTGCGAGATCGCGCAGCAGCACATTGGCGAGCAGGCGCGTGTCGATATTGCCGCCGCACAGCACGAGACCGATTTTCTTGCCTTTGAAGCGCTCCGGATAGGAGAGGACTGCGGCGAGTCCCGCTGCACCTGCACCTTCGACCACAGTCTTCTCGATCTGCAGCAGCAGGCTGACCGCCTCTTCCAGGTGCGGCTCATCCACCAGGACGATGTCGTCCACCAGCCGGTCGATGACGGTCTGGGTAAATTTGCCCGGCTCCTTCACCGCGATGCCTTCTGCCAGCGTATCGCCGCCGGAGGGAAGGTCTTCGCCCTTGTAGGCATTGTAGGATGACGGGAAGAGCTGCGCCTCTACACCGATCACCTCGACCGGCGGCTGGCGATCCTTGGCGACCGTGGCCATGCCCGAGATGAGGCCGCCCCCGCCAATCGGCACGACAATGCAATCGAGCTCCTGCGCATCCTCGAACAATTCAAGCGCCACCGTGCCCTGCCCCGCCGCGACTTTGGGATCGTCGAACGGATGGACGAAAGTGAGGCCCAGTTCCTTTTCAAGCTTGCGCGCATGGGCGCTCGCTTCATCGAAAGTCTCGCCTTCGAGAACGACATTCCCGCCGACCGCTTCGGTCTGCATGACTTTCACCACTGGCGTGGTGCGCGGCATCACGATGGTCACCGGAACGCCGAGCCGCTTGCCGTGGTAGGAAAGCCCCTGCGAGTGATTGCCTGCGCTCGCTGCAATTACGCCGCGCGAGCGCTGCTCATCGGTAAGCTGCAGCAGGGCATTGAGCGCCCCGCGTTCCTTATAGGCTGCGGTGAACTGCTGGTTCTCGAACTTCAGCCAGATTTCCGCACCGGTAATGGCAGACAGGGTCTGCGAATGCATGGTGGGCGTGCGCACGACAGCGCCTTCAATGCGCTCTGCAGCAGCCCGGACATCGGCGATCGTCAGTTTTCCCTCACTCATGGGGCGCGTGGCCTAGCCAAATGTGCGCCCGAGGGAAATAGGATTGCTGCTTTGGGACAGGAAAGTTTGCCTTGCCCGATTGCGTCTTGCTGGCGGAACGGGCATCCCTTGCCGCGATGGGCGCGATCAGCGCTCGTATCCGTCATTTGCCGGAGGTAAACTAACGTGAATTTCGCCCGCATCGCGGCCACCTGTGCTGCGCTTTTCTCTTTCTCCACGCCCGTGCTGGCAGACACATGGATCGACAATGTCGATGGTATTTCAATCGGGCGCGATGGCACGATCGATCGCTTCACCGGCATGGTGATCGACGAGGACGGCCGAATTTCCGAGTTGCTCGATTTCGGCGACCGGCCAACGCGAGAAATCGATTACCGCGTCGATGGCGAAGGCCGCGTGGTGGTGCCTGGCTTTATCGATGGCCACGCGCATCTGATGGGACTTGGCCTCGGCACGCTTGTGCTGGATCTCTCCGGCACGACTTCGCTCAGCGAGGCCCTGGGCCGGATCGAAGCCTATGCCGCAGCCTACCCGGACCGCCCTTGGATTATCGGTCGCGGCTGGAATCAGGAACTGTGGGGCCTCGGGCGTTTTCCGACCGCGGCGGACCTTGATGCGGTCGTCTCTGACCGTCCGGTCTGGCTGGAGCGTGTGGACGGCCATGCGGGCTGGGCCAACACCATGGCGCTGGAAGCAGGCGGGGTCACCGCGCGCAGCACCGATCCCGAAGGCGGACGTATAGAGCGCCTGGCTGGATCGCGCGCGCCTGCAGGGGTGCTCGTCGATGCTGCCATGCCGATGATCGCAGAACAAATCCCCCCGCCTTTGCCCGAAGATCGGGACATGGCGCTCTACAATGCGCAGAACCTGCTGCTGAGCTATGGCATCACCGCGATGGCCGACATGGGCACGACGGTTGAAGACTGGATGACCATTCGCCGTGCGGGCGATGCCGGATGGTTGCAGATCCGCGTCATGGCCTATGCCGATTCGGTGGACACCATGCTGCTCATCGGCGGCCCGCGCCCGACTGAATGGCTTTATGAAGATCGCCTGCGGCTCAATGGCGTGAAGCTGTACCTCGACGGCGCGCTCGGCTCTCGCGGTGCCTTGCTGCTCGATGATTACGAGGACGATCACGGCAATCGCGGCCTGCCGCTGCTCAACGGCACGCAATTGCGGAACCTGATGAGCCGCGCAGCGCTCGACAATTTCCAAGTCGCCGTTCACGCGATTGGCGATGCGGCCAATCAGGAAGCGCTGACCGCAATCGAGGAATTGTCCGAGGATTACACGGGCGATCGCCGCTGGCGTATCGAACATGCGCAAATCGTGAGTCCGGAAGACATTGCGCGGTTTGGCCGGAACGGAATCATCGCCAGCATGCAGCCGGTCCACCAGACCAGCGATATGTTCATGGCCGAAGCGCGGCTGGGGGATGACCGGCTCGGCGGCGCTTATGCCTGGAACTCCATCCTCGATGTCGGCGGAACACTTGCTTTTGGCACCGATGCGCCTGTGGAGCCGGTCGATCCGCTCGCTGGCCTGGCAGTTGCTGTGACCCGCATGAATGCTGATGGCGCACCGCAAGGCGGCTGGCGCGCGGAAGAGGCGATCAGCCGCGAACAGGCACTCGCCGCCTACACCGCCAATGCCGCCTATGCCGGTTTCGCCGAAGGGCGCTTTGGCAGGCTTGTCCCCGGCGAACGCGCCGATTTCGTTTTCCTGTCCGCAGACCCTTTGTTAGTGGGATCGCAAGAAATTCGCGATATCAGAGTGTTGGAAACGTGGATTGCCGGTCAGCGTGTTTATGATGCGGACTTGCAACAGCCGGTCATTGAAGGGCCGGGAGAATAAATAGTTACATATTTGGTCTCGCCTTTCCCAAGATGAGACGTTATGCAAGCATGTGAATCGAAAAAATTGGGGTGAGTAACTCGATGATGAAGAAGTTTATTACGTCCGCTGCCGTTGCTGGCGCACTGGTTGCGACACCGGCGATGGCTCAGGAAGCAGCCTATGATCGTCTGCCGGCTCCCGTGGAAGAGAGCGAAGACGGTTTCGGTGACAATGGTGCCGGCTTGCTTATCGGCCTTGGCGCACTCGCTGTCATCATTCTCGGCATCATCATCGCAACCGGTGTTGGTGACGACGACGATACGCTGCCCGCCAGCCCGTAAGGCCTGCGACAAGCGAATTTGAAAAAGGGGGCTGCGGCCCCCTTTTTTTGCCTGCTTTCCGTGTGCTAAGCGCCGGAGAGGTTTGTACAAGATTTGATTGCCGGGTGAGCGGACGCGTAGCTACAGGCGTCGCTACTCAGGGGTCGTGTAACAGCTCAGTCTTCGCTTTTCGAAGCTGCAGCGGCTTCTGCCGATGCAGCGATTGGTTCGACCTTCGCCTGTTCCGCTGCCTCTTTTTCCGCCGCCTTCCGTCGCTTTCTCTCGCTGATCCGCATCAGGATGAGCGAGCCTTCAAACAGCAGGATGAGCGGTGCAGCGAGCATCAGCTGGGAGATCACATCGGGCGGCGTGATGATCGCTGCCACTGCAAATACGGCGACAATCACATATTTGCGCCCCGCCACAAGCTGTTCGCGCGTCACAAGGCCCGCTGCATTCAACAGCATCAGGACGACAGGCAGCAGGAAGCTTACGCCGAAGGCGAGGATGAATCGCATCACCAGATCGAGATATTCGCCCATTGCCGGAAGGGCCTGAGCGTTCAGGCCACCGGCATCCCCCTGGAATCCCAAGAACCAGGTGAAAGCCAGCGGCATGACCACATAATAGGCCAGCGAACCGCCGAGGATGAAAAGAATCGGGGTGGCGATCAGGAACGGCAGGAAAGCCTTCTTTTCCTTCGCATAGAGGCCGGGCGCGACAAAGCGCCATAGCTGGTTGGCAATGATCGGGAAGGAAACGAAGATCGCCGCGAAGAGCGCAACTTTGATCTCGACGAAGAACGCCTCGTAGAGCCGCGTGTAGATCAACTGGCCCTGCCCTTCCGGGAAAGCCTTGGTCAGCGGGCGGACGAGGAAGCCGAAAATCTCGTCAGCGAAATAGAAGCAGACGCCAAAGGCAATGCCGAGCGCGATCACCGCTTTGAACAGCCGCCCGCGCAGCTCAACCAGATGATCGAGCAACGGCGCCTGTGTCTCGTCGAGATCGCTGACTTTGAGAGCCATCGGCTAGCTATCCTTGCTCTCGGTCGCTGCGGGGGCCTTGTCGTCTGCCGCGAGTGGCAGCTCTGCCTGCTTGGCCGACTGCTCTTCCAGCGCTTCCAGCTCCGCTTCGCGCGCAGCACGCTCCGCCTCTTCGGCCGCAGCGCGCTGCTTCTCGGCGATAATTTTCAATTCCGTTGCCTTGTCGCGCGGTTCGTCTTCCGGCTTAGGCTTGGGAGGAGCGACCGGCTTTGCGGGATGAGCACCGGTGGGCTCCATTTCCGCGGGAGTGCCCTCGGGATGCTCGCGCATGATCCGCTCATTCTGCTCTTTCCAGCGCTTTTCCATGTCTTCGAGCTCGGCCTCACGGACCATGGAATCGAGACCGGATCGGAACTGGGCCGACATCTTGCGCAATTTACCCACCCAGCGCCCAACGGTGCGCAGCGCGAGCGGCATGTCATCCTTGCCGATGACGAGGACCGCCACCACGAAGATGAGCAGCAATTCTACTGCACCAATATCGAACATCTACAGGGCCCTCACCAGCCGCGCGGGGCCGGGATTAGCCGGCAGTCTTGTCGTTCTGCGGCGTCGTTTCGGTGGTTTCCGAAGCTGCGGGTGCATTGTCTGCCGGAGCCTCGATCTGCGGGCTCTTTTCAGAAGACGCACGCGTCTCTTCACTCATGCCCTTTTTGAAGCTGCTGATTCCCTTGCCGAAATCGCCCATCATTTCCGAAATGCGGCCGCGCCCGAAAAGGACGAGAACAACAATTGCGACGATCAGAATCTGCCAAATACCTGGCTGCATGGTTTTTCCTCGATTGGGATTGAGGCCTTAACTTAAGCCTTTTCGTCCGGAGTTTCCAGCGCTGCAGTTTCCTCCGCACTGTCTTCATCCGAAAACTCTTCGTTCATTTCATCATTTTCGGCCGCTTCCTCAGCGTCGGCAGCCTGTTCGGCGGCCAATTGCTCTTCCTTCTTGGCGACCATGTCATCATAGGCATCGTCCACCGGATCGAGCAGTCCTGCCGCTTTCAATTCGGCGAGTCCCGGCAAGTCCTTGCGGCTTTCGAGTCCGAAATGGCCGAGAAAATCCGGCGTCGTCGCATAGATCACCGGACGCCCCGGCACCTCGCGCCTGCCTGCCGCGCGCACCCAGCCAGCCTCCATCAGCACATCTAGCGTTCCGCCGCTGGTCTGCACCCCGCGGATCGCTTCGATCTCCGCGCGGCTGACCGGTTCGTGATAGGCGATGATCGCAAGCACTTCTGTTGCCGCGCGGGAAAGGCGACGGACCTGTTCCTTCTCTCGGCGCAGCAGATGGGCAAGATCGGGCGCGGTCTGGAATTGCCAGCGCTTACCCCGCTCGACCAGGATGATGCCACGATCACTGTAGATATCTTGCAGGGTAGCGAGAGCATCCTTCACATCCGCATCGCCCAGATGCGCGGAGATTTGCTCGCGCGTCATCGGCTCTTCCGCCGCGAAAAGGCATGCTTCCACCGCACGGACCAGATCGGATGGTTTCTCGCTCATACCTTCATCCGCCGCAGGTGGAGTGGGCCGAACGTCTTGTCCTGGCGAAGCTCCGCCTTGCCCAGCCGCGCGAGCTCCAGCGCCGCGACGAAGCTTGATGCAAGCGCGCTTTTCTTGAGCCGGGGTTCGGCGTCGCCCGGGAGGAAAGCGCGGATTTCCATCCAGTCGACGGTGACACCCAGCATCGCGGAAACACGATTGAGCGCACTGTCGAGCGTCATGACAGGGCGTTCGGCGACCATATGGACGACAGGCTCGGTGCGCAGCTTGACCTGACCATAGGCGCGGACGAGCTGGTACCAGTCGCACTGCCACGCATTCTTGCGCAGAATCTTGAGGCCTTCAGGTGCCCCACGTGCAAAGACATCGCGGCCCAGCCGGTCTCGCGCCATCAGCCGAGCGCCAGCTTCGCGCATCGCGCCAAGTCGCTGAAGCCGCAATTGCAGCCTGAGAGCCAGCTCTTCGGGAGACGGATCTTCCTGCTCTTCCTTGGGCAGGAGAAGGGCGGATTTGAGGTAAGCGAGCCAGGCGGCCATCACCAGATAATCGGCTGCGATCTCCAGTTTCAACGCCTCAGCCTGCTCAATGTAGTGAATATATTGATCGACAAGCGCGAGGATGGAAATGGATTTCAGGTCGACCTTTTGCCGCCGCGCAAGGTCCAGCAGAAGGTCGAGCGGACCTTCCCAGCCATCGAGCTCCAGATAGAGCGCGTTTTCATCGACCGTGCCCGGCGCGGCGATCCCCCGCCACTCGTCACCATCGTCGGCTATCTCATCAGCGCGTTCGACAAGACCGCCCTCTTCGATAGCCGCGCTCATGCCGCCACTCCTGCAGCATCAAGCAGGCCATCGCGCAATTTCAGCAAATCTTCGCGAGGGGCAGGATCAGTCGGTGTACCCGCATTCACCAGCGCCCTATCCAGCCGTTTGCGCGCCGCATCCGACATGGCGGGCAGAGCTTTCACCGTGCCCTCCATGTCCTCCATCTTGCCCCAGCAATTGAGCACGACATCGCAACCCGCCGCAATGGCGCGGGCGGAGCGTTCGGGGATAGTGCCATCCAGCGCTTCCATGTCGATGTCATCGGTCAACAGCAGGCCATCGAATCCTATGCGGCTACGTATGATTTCGCTGATGACCTTCTCGGACAAAGTCGCCGGATTGTCTCTATCCCATGTGGTGTATCGGATGTGCGCACTCATCGCGATGGGAGCATCGGCGAGGCGCTTGAACGGAGCGATGTCGACATCCAGTTCCGCTTCACCGGCATCGACGACAGGTAAGTCTTTATGACTGTCCACCATGGCCCGCCCATGCCCCGGCATATGCTTGACGCACCCCGTCACACCGCCGCGCGTCAGGCCTTCGAGCACAGCGCGGCCCAGCGCGGCGACTTGCATGGGCTCTGCTCCCAATGCGCGGTCACCAATCACGTCATGTGCGCCCTCTACGCGAACATCGAGCAGCGGCAGGTAATCGACGGTGATGCCGACCTCGTGCAAATCCATCGCCAGCAATTGCGCATTGGCGCGCGCGGCCTGGATCGCGCTGGCCGGTGCGACCTCATACAGCTGCGCGAAGACACCTTGCGGCGGATAGGCGGGCCATTCGGGCGGTTTCATCCGCGACACACGGCCACCTTCCTGATCCACGCTGATCAGCAGCTTCTCCCGGCCCTGGATGCTGCGCAGATCATCGGTCAGCGCCCGCACCTGCTCGCGCGTTTCAATATTTCGGCCGAACAGGATGTATCCCGCCGGATCAGCCTCTTTGAAAAAGGCGCGTTCGGCATCGGTCAGCTTAGGACTGGAAAGGCTGAAAATCGCGGGCGTCATATGCTCCGTTTACGCCTGAAAAGCGCCAGTCACGCAAGCCGTTCACCATAGCGCATAGGGGAAAACGCCGGGATAAACGGCATCTGCCGTGCCGCTTAGATCAGCGGACGTAGCAATCCCCGCCCGATGCGCGGATCGAGCGGCATACGCTGTCGGCGGCGGCGCGGTCTGACGCGACGGCTTGCAGGCGGAAAACATCCGCGCCGTTCACTTCAGCTTCGACGATACGATAGCGCAGGCCTGACAGCGCGCTGAAACGGTTCGAAGCGCTGCTCCATGCCGTCTGCGCATCCGAGCGGCTGCCGAATGCGCCGATCTGGACATAGGCACCGCCCGTGGCTTCGGTTTCACTGCTTGAGCCAGTTTCGCCATTCTGCTCGCGATCGATGCTGGGGCGCGCATCGCTATCCCCGCCATCGCTTGTATCGATACGGCCGCGTGTGCTTTCGCCCTCGGCCACTTCAAATGCCTGATCGCCCGTACCGGAGACTTCGCGGCCACCGGGATCTTCGGGGCGCTGCTTGTAAGCGCCCTCGGGCGCTTCGATCGTGCTGCCATCGGCGACCAGTTCCGCATCGGGTGTGTCCTTGGTGAACCACCACACGCCGAACAGCGCAGCAGCAACCACGGCGAGACCCATCAGCGCAATGCCGATCAGGCGGAAATCGAAACCGCCCTCGTCTTCGTAATCATCCCCTTCGAGCCAGGGGAGCTCTTCATCCTCGTCAGCAAGAGCAAGCTGCTCTTCCTCTTCCCAGGATTCGTCCAGCTCCTCATTTTCCTCACCCGGATAGGTCATGGTTTACAACTCCTCGACGGCATCGACCCCCAGTAGCGCGAGACCGTTACGAATTACCTGCCCTATCTGCGCGGCCAAGAACAGCCTTGCCGCAGACAAATCAGCGTTCTGTGCCACGATAATGCGCTTTTCGGCGTCATCATTGCCCAGATTCCAGAAGGCGTGGAAGGCAGCTGCGAGATCATAGAGATAGAAGGCGATACGATGCGGTTCGCGCGCGCGCGCTGCCGCTTCCACTTCGCGCGGGAATTGTGCGGCCTGCTTGACCAGTGCAAGGTCGTCTTCGCCCAGCAATTCCAGTGAGTAGCCGGAAGGCTCAATGCCCTGCTCATCCGCCTTGCGCAGGATAGAGCAAATGCGCGCGTGGGCATATTGCACGTAGAACACCGGATTGTCCTTCGACGCCTCTACCACCTTGGCGAAATCGAAATCCATCTGCGCTTCGGGTTTGCGAGTGAGCATGGAGAAGCGAACCACGTCCTTGCCGACTTCCTCGACCATGTCGGCAATCGTCACGAAATTGCCCGAACGCTTGGACATTTTTGCAGGTTCGCCATCGCGCAGCAACTGCACCATCTGCACCAGCTTCACATCGAAGGGGATGGGCTTGCCTTGCCCTTCGGACAATGCCGCGACGGCCGCCTTGATGCGCTTCACCGTACCTGAGTGATCTGCGCCCCAGATGTCGATCAGCTCGTCAGCCTTTTCGGCCTTTTGCATGTGATAGGCGAGATCGGCGCCGAAATAGGTCCATTTGCCGCCGGACTTCTTGATCGGACGGTCCTGATCGTCACCATATTTGGTGGAGCGGAACAGCGGCAGTTCGACAGGCTCCCAATCCTCTGGCGGGGCCTTGCCTTTGGGTGCTTCCAGCACGCCGTCATAGACAAGGTCATGCTCGCGCAGCCATGCCTCTGCGGCTTCGGGCTTTTTCGCCGCCTGCAGCGCAGCTTCGGAAGCGAACACATCGTGCTCGATACCAAGCTGGCCGAGGTCGGACTTGATCATGTCCATCATCCGCTCGACCGCAAAGGCACGGAAAATAGGCAGCCACTCTTCCTCATCGGCGGCCTGGTAGCGATCGCCGAATTCGGATTTCGCATCCTCGCCGACCGAAATGAGATAGGCGCCGGGGTAATAGCCTTCGGGAATTTCGCCGATGTCCTCGCCCAGCGCCTCGCGGTAGCGCAGGTGTGCCGAACGGGCGAGCGTGTCCACCTGGCTGCCCGCATCGTTCACATAATATTCGCGCGTTACCTCATGCCCGGCATATTCAAGCAGGCTGGCGAGCGCATCGCCCACCACCGCGCCGCGGCAATGGCCCATATGCATGGGGCCGGTGGGGTTGGCGGAGACATACTCCACATTCACCCGCTTGCCCTGACCCATGGTCGATTTGCCATAGGCAGCGCCAAGCGCAGCAATTGCAGCGATTTCCTCTCGCCACACAGTCGGGGCGAGCCGCAGATTGATGAAGCCTGGCCCAGCAATCTCAGCGCTTTCGATCAGCGGATCCCGGTCGAGGTGCTCGACGATCTTTTCCGCAAGTGCGCGCGGATTGGTCTTCGCCTGCTTGGCCAACACCATGGCGGCGTTTGTGGCGAGATCGCCATGCGACGGATCGCGCGGAGGCTCTACGCTGACATTGTGGCGCGGCGTATCGGGCGGCAGCGTGCCTTCCGCCTCAAGCGCGGCGAGCACCGCATCGATTTTTTCCGCAAAAGCGGCGTAGAGAGTGTGTGTTTCAGACATGCGGGGCCGGTTAGCCTTTTTGCATGCACGGGGGAAGGCTATGATTGCGCCTACTTCCGCCTAGTGACGGAGGCGATGTAATCAGCGAGTCGCGTTGTATTCCAGCTGCGCATCGTCGAGCTGGAAGCCGATCAGCAGCTCGAATGTGGCGCGAGCGACAGCTGCACGGACTTCCGGCTCGGTCAGCGGATCGACGGCAGCCGACTGGTCGCCAGCACGCCGCCTGCGCGTGATACGCTCGCGAATGTCTTCGGGAAGCGTTGCTGAGGCACGATCGACGAAAGCGCCTGCCGTACCAGTCGTCTGGGCGCGGGCCTGTCCATCGGCAAATGTCAGCGTGACAGTGCCGACACGCTTCGAAACGACCGAGTTTCCACCGCGCATCACAGTCGAAAAGAACGGCAGTTCCACCGTGCGTGCGCCGCTGGTGTTGCGGCGCTGGGCGACCACATCGAACGTCGCATTAGTGTACACCTGCGCGCCCGTTTCATCACAGGTGCTCTGCACATTGGTGATGGTGGCAGTCACATCCAGCGCGTCTGCGGTACGGGCTTCGGGCGAAGTAAACAGCGTCACATCGCCGGTGTAGTTGGGCACGCCCACAGCCGGGCAAACAGAACGCAGGGCAGTGATCCCGACACCCTGATCGACGACAAGCTCACCCTCGCCCGAACAGGCGGCGAGCAGCATTGCAGATGCGGTGGCGGCGAAAAAGGCGGGGCGAAACTGCATATACGTCCTTAAACCTGGGCGGCCGGGCAATGGCCTGACTTGAATATCGGGCAAAGAGAAACGAAATCTCTTTTCCGAAAGAAGTGCCCCTAGCCCTTTCGCGGGGCACCGACAACCGCTAGAGCCGACAGTATGAACGCCCCCTTTCAGGAAAATCGCTCCGGCGAGGAAAAATTGCCGCTTACGGTCTTGATCGCCGCGCCGCGCGGGTTCTGCGCGGGGGTGGATCGTGCGATCGAAATCGTCGAGCGTTCCATCGAACGCTATGGCGCGCCGGTCTATGTCCGGCACGAGATTGTGCACAATCGCTATGTGGTCGAAGGCCTGCGCGAAAAAGGTGCAATCTTTGTCGAGGAACTGGACGAAGTGCCGGACGATGCGCCGGTGGTGTTCAGTGCGCATGGCGTGCCCAAATCGGTCCCGGCAGAGGCTGAGCGGCGTGAGATGATCTATCTCGACGCTACCTGCCCGCTGGTGAGCAAGGTCCATCGCCAGGCTGAACGGCAGATCGAAAAAGGCCAGCACATCATCTTCATCGGCCATCAGGGCCACCCCGAAGTGATCGGCACGATGGGACAGGTTCCCGAAGGCCGGATGACGCTGGTCGAAACGGTGGACGATGTCGCCAAGCTGACCTTCACAGAGGAAGACGATCTCGCCTTTCTCACACAGACCACGCTTTCGGTGGACGATACGGCAGAAGTCATCGAGGCTCTGAAGGCGCGCTATCCGCAGATTGTCGCTCCCCGCGCCGAAGACA
Source organism: Aurantiacibacter sp. MUD61 (assembly GCF_027912455.1). Taxonomy (NCBI): domain Bacteria; kingdom Pseudomonadati; phylum Pseudomonadota; class Alphaproteobacteria; order Sphingomonadales; family Erythrobacteraceae; genus Aurantiacibacter; species Aurantiacibacter sp. MUD61. The sequence continues at coordinate 1,662,547 of NZ_CP115446.1, read as the reverse complement.
TTTGCTATGCCACGTCAAACCGGCAGGCATCCGTCAAGGCGATTGCTGGCGACTGCCAGCTGGTGCTGGTCATCGGTGCGCCCAACTCTTCCAACTCGCTGCGGCTGGTGGAAGTGGCAGAGCGCATTGGCGCGAAATCCTACCTTATCCAGCGGGCTGACGAAATCGACCCGGCATGGCTTGAAAATGTCGAGACAGTCGGCGTGACAGCGGGCGCCTCGGCCCCGGAAGTTCTCGTTCGTGAAGTCATCGCCAAGCTGGGTGAAATGCGGGACGTGACGGAAGAGACCGTCCGGACGACCGAAGAAAAAATGGTCTTCAAACTGCCCCGCCAGCTGACCGAATAGGCCGCTTCGTGGCGGTCTACACGCAGCTCTCTGCCGAAACGCTGAGCGATCTGATCGCGCATTACGATGTGGGCGAGCTCGTTTCGGCCAAAGGCATTGCCGAGGGCATTTCCAATTCCAACTGGCTGGTGGAAACAACGACCAGCCGCTTCATCCTGACCATGTATGAGCGGCGCATCGACGTTGCTGACCTGCCGTTTTTCCTGGGGCTGCTCGATCATCTGTCCGCCAAGGGCTTGCCCGTTCCGCGCACGATCCACGATATGACAGGCGCCGCCTCGCGCATGATAGATGGCAAGGCGGTGGCGCTGATCGAATTCCTGCCGGGTGTTTCGATCGACAATCCCACCCCTTCACAAGCGCACAATGTGGGCGCGGTGCTCGCTCGCCTGCACCTTGCTGCGGACGATTATTCCGGGCGGCGGACGAATGATCTGGGGCCTGGCACTTCACTGCACGTGCTCGAACAATGCGGCGCAGAGGCGTTGGCGAGCATCGACTCAGAACTGCCCGACATGCTTCCAATGGCCCGATCGATTGCCGCGGACTGGCCGCAGGATTTGCCGCGATCGGTGATTCATTCGGACCTGTTCCCGGACAATGTGCTGATGCTGGGCGACGAGGTGAGCGGGCTTATCGACTTCTACTTCGCCTGTGAGGATATGATGGCCTACGATCTGGCGGTGACCCATGCGGCCTGGAGCTTTGCCGATGTCGGGCAGACCTATAATGTTGATATCGGCGAGGCGTTGCTCGCAGGATACCAGTCGGTTCGTGCACTGGGCGATGCCGAAATAGCAGCCATGCCGCTTCTGGCGCAGGGCGCATGTATGCGATTTATCTCCAGCCGGGCGCAGGATTGGATCGACACACCGGCGGATGCTCTCGTCACCCGCAAGGATCCCATGGATTTCGTCCGCCGCTTGCAATTCTACCAGAGCAGTGGTGCAGGGCTCTTCGCATGAAACATGTCGAAATTTTCACCGATGGTGCCTGCAAGGGCAATCCCGGTCCGGGCGGCTGGGGCGCATTGCTGCGCATGGGTCGGCATGAGAAAGAGCTGGTCGGCTCCGAAGCCGAAACGACCAACAACCGCATGGAGATGACCGCGGCGATCAAGGCGCTGGGTGCGCTCATCGAGCCCTGCGAAGTAACGCTCTACACAGACAGCAAATATCTGATCGACGGGATCACAAAGTGGGTTCACGGCTGGAAAAAGCGCGGCTGGATCAATGCCAGCAAAAAACCGGTGAAGAATGCCGATCTGTGGCACGACCTTATTGAGGTGGCATCCACCCACAAGATCACCTGGCAATGGGTGAAAGGCCACAACGGCCATCCGGAAAACGAGCGTGTCGACCAGCTCGCCAGCGATGCGGCTGACGCGATCAGTCGCGGCTAACTTCGCTCAGGCATGAAAAAAAGGCCGGCCCCGCGTGGGACCGGCCTTTCTCAAATCAGTTATTGGAAAGCCTCAGCTCTCGTCGACAATCTTGGCGCCGGGGCCGTTCTTCTGGATCGATTCAATAGCGTTCTTGGCGCTGGCCTTGGACGAATAGCCTTCGGTCGAGAACATGATCTCGTCATTGTATTTGAACCGAACGCGGAATTCGCCAGCCTTGTCCTTATAAATCTGGAAATGATGCGCCATGGAAATGCTCTCCTCTAGTGGTGATGATCTTCAAATTGAGCTGGCGGCAGCATAACAAATTGACACCGCTTGGCTAGGCCACCGGGAGGGCAAAGCGATCTGGCGTGTATAATTTTACATCCAGAGCGTCGGTCATGGCATCCCGGTCCTGTCCGCTGGCCAATTGTGCGCCGAGGCGCGCAGCGGCTGGCGCGGTCTGGATGCCGTAGCCGCCCTGGCCTGCGAACCAGAAGAATCCATCCACCACGGGATCGAAGCCGTAAACCGGCAGGCGATCGGGTGAGAAGCTGCGCAGACCCGCCCATTTGTGCTCTACCGCCTCGATTTCCCAATCGACTACGTTCTGGAAACGATCGATCGCGAGCGCGATGTCCATCTCTTCCGGCGCGGCATCGCACGGCTCTGATGGCGTTTCGTCATGCGGACTGAGCCAGAGTTTCCCGCTTTCCGGGCGGAAATAAAAATCGCCCGAGAGATCGAGCGTGAGAGGCAGGTCGGCAGGCGCTGCCGGGTTAACGCGCAATTGCGCCACTGTCCGCCGCAGCGGCTGGATGCCGATCGGCCGCGCGCCGCACAATTGCGCGACACTGTCTGCCCAGGCTCCTGCGGCGTTGATCACCACAGCCGCGCGCACCTCGCCCGTCGTACCGAAATCGAGCCGCCATTCCGCTCCATCGCGTTCCGCCGAAACCAGACGATGGCGGGTCCGCAATTCGACATCGCCTTGGCGGGCCAGCGAAAGGTAATGTTGGTGCAAGCCGCCCACATCGATATCCGCGCAATTGGGCTGGCTGAGCGCATGATCCCATCCGGGAAGCACTCCGGGCAGCATTTGCTCCAGCCCCGCGCGGTTCAATCGTCTGATCGTCACACCGGCGTCGGCGAAGCGTTCGAGGAAGCTCTCGATCTCCTCTTCCTGCCCAGTGCGCGCCACATAAAGTCCGCCGCGCGGCGTCAGGAAACCCCCATCCTGAAGATAGGGGCCGGAAGCGAGCGTCAGGGGCACGATATCCGGGCCACCGTAGCATTCCTCGCGAAAGGCCGCAGACCGGCCAGTGGTGTGGTACCCCGGACGATCCTCTGCCTCGGCAAGTAACACCCTACCATGCGGAGCCAGTTCGGCGGCAATGCTTGCCCCCGCCATGCCCGCACCGATTACGGCAAAATCGAAAACCTCGGTCATCCCGTCAGCTTCCGCTCCAAGAAGCCATCGATGGCGGCCAGCGCGCGGTCACGCACCGCGTCTTCTTCGCGCAAGATCTCATGCCGCGCTTCGGAACCGAAAATCAGGTTATCGACATCGGGTAGGCGAGCAATGGCACTGCGAATCGCGGCAGGGCTCACAAGCTTGTCAGCCTTTGTCGCGATAACGAATACGGGCAGATCGACACCTTCGAGCGCGCCCTTGGCAAAGATTTTCGCGGTGCTGTCATAGGCGGCATTGACCCAGCCCCAGCTGCCCGGGCCGAGCTCCAGTTCGGGGCGATTTTCGCGCCACCACAATTCGTCGGCATAGCGATCTTCGTCATGTGTGAGCAGCGTATTGCGCATTCCGGGCTTGGCACCGGGCTTCTCACTCATCTTCCAGGCCGGCCGCTTGGGATCGCCGATGCGCGCCATCATGCTGGCAAAACCGCGCTTGACCGGCAGCGGCAGGTGCTCGGGCATGGTGTCAAGCATGGGCGCCGAGAGAATCAAAGCGTCGGGCTTTGGAGACAAGGCCTTGTCGATTACCGCGCGCAAAGTCAGGTGGCCGCCCATTGAATGGCCCGCCAGCACGCGCGGTCCATCATGCCGCGCCGCCCATGTGCTCCAGAAAGCGGCAAGGTCTTCCACCCACAGATCGAAATCGTCGATATGGCCCGTCGCCTTGTCATTGCCGAGGCGCCCCGATCCGCCCTGCCCGCGCCAATCCGCGGCAGAGACGCGCCACCCCTGCAAACGCCAGTGCTCAAAGCTTTCGATATATTTTTCATAGGCATCGCCGCGCCCTGCCATGAACAGCATCGCGCCCTTGGAGGCGACATTGGCAGGCGGATCCGGCCAGTCGATATGGCGAATCTCATGCCCGTCCGGCGCCAGCCACATGGCCTCACGCGCATCGGTCGGAATGGCCCTGCGATCGAATGCTGCGGTCGTGGCGCTTATGGTTTGGCTAATTTCAACCTCCTGCCCTTGGTTACTATTTGGTAAGCCATGCGCGCTAGCACCAGCCTCCAAGGACATTTGGGGGCTTCATGCTAGACGATCCAATCAAGTACGGACTGCTTGCGGCATTGGCAATTGCGCTGATTATCGCAGCTATCACCGATCTCAAAAGCCGCCGCATTGCGAACAAGCTCAATGCGGCGATTGCTCTTGGCGCGCCATTGTTCTGGTTCGCTTCGGGCATGAGCTTTCTGCCGTCTGGCGATGGCTGGTTCGAACCGACCAGCGTCGTGATGCAGATCGCCCTCGCACTCGTGACCTTTGCTGGCCTGTCGATCCTGTTCGCGCTGCGCGCAATGGGCGGCGGCGATGTGAAGCTGCTCACCGCGCTCGCACTTTGGATCGCACCTATCGTGTACGCGAAGCTGCTCATCATGATGGCGCTGCTGGGCGGCGTGCTGACGCTGGTGTTCGGCGCCTGGCACGTGATGAAGCGCCAGAAAAACAAGCTCGCCATTCCTTATGGCGTGGCCATCGCACTCGCCGGCCTGTGGGCCATTGGCACCTTTTATCTTCCCGCATCTGCAGCCGCAGGAGTGGCGGGGTGAACCTCATTTTAACCATTGTCGGTCTATCCGACAGCAATCGTAATCCGAGATCCAACTAAGGGGGCGTGACGCACCATGGACAAGAAGAAGCTCATTTTGCTGGTAGGGGCACTGGTCATTGCGATCGGTACGGCCCTTGCTGCCCGGAGCATGTTCGCCGGCGCGGCGGCTCCTGAAGTCGAAGCTGCCGAACCCGAGCCGCAAGGCCCGAAAGTGCTGGTTGCGAAACGCAGCCTGCCGGTCGGCACGATCATTACTGCAGATGCCGTGGGCTACCAGCTCTGGCCGCAGGAACTGGTGCAGGACGCCTATTTCATCGACGGCGAAGCCGACATGGAACAGCTGCTGGGTACGGTTGTGCGCAATCCGATGACCGCAGGTGAGCCGGTAACGCAGGGTTCGCTCGTATCGCCTGGCGATCGCGGCTTCCTTGCTGCGGCGCTCGGCCCGGGCATGCGCGCTGTGACCGTTCCGGTTTCGGCACGTACCGGTGTGGCAGGCTTCGTGTTCCCGGGTGACCGCGTCGACATGATGCTGACGCAAACCGTTACGGGCGAAGGTGGCGGCGGACAGGCGCTGCAGGCTGCAGAAACCATTCTGACCAATCTGCGCGTTCTCGCGACCGACCAGTCCACCGAAACCACTCAGACCGAAGATGGCCGCACTGTGGTTCGCGCTTTCCGCACGGTGACGCTGGAAGTTACCCCGCGCATTGCTGAACAGATCGCGGTTGCACAGACGATCGGTACGATCAGCCTGGCACTGCGTTCGATCGCTGACAACCAGACTGAACTTGAGCGTGCTATCGCCTCGGGCGACATCGATCTGCCGGATGACGCAACGCCGGAAGAAGAAGAAGCTCTGCTTCGTTCTGCCTCCGCACGTCCGGGTGAAGGTGCCAGCACGTACCAGACCGGCGGCGATGTCTCGCGCTTCCAGCGCAGCTCGGTGCCCTCGCGTGCTCCGGCTCCGCAGCCTGGCAATGCCCAGCCTGCACCGGCACCTGGCGGCGCAGTGGCTCCGGCAGTGCCGATGGGCCCCTCGGTCCGCGTGACTCGTGGCCAGAACACTACTGTTGAACCGGTCAACCGCGGCGCAGGCGCCCTGCTTGATCGCCAGGCTGGAGCCATGGGCCAGGGTGCCCGCGTCGCTCCGGTCGGCATGTCGACGCTGCGGTGAACGCCATGACCCAGACGAAACAACTTAACCGCTCAATTTCCCACGGAAATTCTCCGAAAGGCAAGACTATGACCAGCCGTCTGTTCAAGACCGTCATGAGTGCCGCTGTAGCGCTCGCGCCGCTTGCGATGCTGCCGGCCGCTCCGGCCCAGGCCCAGTCAGTTGCACCGGCACAGGATCTTGTCCTGTCGATCGGTCGCGGCGAGCTGGTGACGGTGCCCGGCAATATGGCCGACATCTTTGTTGCCAATAACGCTATCGCCGATGTGCAGGTGAAGTCGCAGCGTCAGCTGTATATCTTCGGCCTGTCCGGCGGCGAGACCACGATTTACGCGAGCAATGCTGCCGGTGACATCATCTGGTCTGCCAATGTCCGTGTGGGCTCCAACATCGACAGCATCGATCAGATGCTCGGTCTCGCCATGCCGGAAGCAAACGTTTCGGTTGCCACGATGGGTACCAATACTGTGCTGCTGACTGGCACGGTTGCGGCTCCTGAAGATGCCGCCGAGGCAGAGCGCCTGGTGCAGGCTTTCGTCGGCACAGACGCCAATGTCATTTCCCGCCTGCGTATGGCAACGCCGCTGCAGGTCATGCTGCGTGTTCGCTTTGCCGAAGTCAGCCGTTCGATGGTGCGCAATATTGGTGCAAACCTCACTTCGATCGACAGTGGTGGTGGCTTCCAGTTCGGTGTCGGCACGGGCCGCGAAGGCTTCTTCCAGGGCGGAGACGGACTGAATGCGCTGGGTGTGGGCAATACGCCGACCGGCCTCATCCCCGATCCGAACAACCCCGGGCAGTTCATCGACTCCACGGGCACGACGATCAATCCGATCTCACCCGGCGGCACGATTGCCGGCATGGGTCAGTTCCTGGGCCTTGATCTGCTCGGTGCGCTGGACCTTGGCGAACGCCGCGGGCTGGTCACCACTCTCTCCGAACCGACACTGGTCGCGCTTTCGGGTGAAACGGCAGAATTTGTTGCCGGTGGTGAATTCCCGATCCCGCTGAGCCAAGGCCTCGGCACCACCACGGTGCAGTATCGCAGCTTCGGTGTCAGCCTGTCCTACACGCCGACGGTGCTTTCCAATGGCCGCATTTCGATGCGTGTCCGCCCGGAAGTCTCCGAGCTGTCGACGCAGGGCTCGGTCGTCCTCAACGGCTTCCAGATCCCTGCCCTGACCGTCCGCCGTGCAGAAACCTCGATCGAGCTTGGCTCGGGTGAGAGCTTCATGATCGCTGGCCTGATGCAGAATAATGCGCAGAACACCATCGACCAGGTTCCCGGCGTTGGCGACATGCCGATCATCGGCAACCTCTTCCGCTCCACGGAATTCCGTCGCGGTGAAACCGAACTGGTGATCGTTGTGACGCCGTATCTTGTTGAGCCGGTGAACGATCGTGACATCCGCCTGCCGACCGACGGCTTTGCCGTTCCCGATGCAGCTGCGCAGGTCATGATGGGTCAGGAAACCGATGGAACGACGGGCCAGACACGTCCCATGCCGCGCCCGGCGAACCCTTCGCCGACCGGTCCGGACCTCAGCCTGATCGACCAGAACGGAACAGCTGTTGCCCGCGGTGAGAACCCCGGCGCAGCTGCGCCCCAGTCCGCCGCGGCAGCTCTGCCCGGCTTCAGCTTCGACGATGGAGAGTGATCGCCATGATTAATCGTAACAAACGCTTTGCCGCGACAGCCGTGGCACTCTCGCTCGGTGTCGGTCTTTCCGCCTGCGGAACGCTGAACGAAGGCCCGCAGAACATGTCGCTCTACAGCGTCAATCAGCCGGTCGTCGAGCGCCAGAACTACACATTCGACCTCGCCAGCGGCGGCAGCGGTCTCTCGGTGCCGGAGCAGGCACGCCTTGCCGACTGGTTCGAAACGCTCGACCTTGGCTACGGTGACCGGATTGCTCTCGACGATCCGACAGCCAGCCCTGCTGTGCTTGAGGATGTGGCTGCAGTCGCAAGCCGCTTCGGCCTGTTGGTGAGCGCGGATGCGCCTGTCACCAATGGCTATGTCAATCCCGGCAATGTCCGTGTGGTCGTGACCCGGTCGATGGCCAGCGTTCCTGGCTGCCCTATCTGGCGTGACCAGTACGGCATCGAACAGGGCAATCAAACCTCGGCTGGCTTCGGCTGCGCGGTCAATAGCAATATCGCTGCCATGGTCGCCAATCCTGAGCATCTGCTCGATGGCGAAAGCGGCACCGGCGACACTGTAATCATGCGTTCGAACCGCGCCATCGATGCGTATCGTGAAGCGGCTCCGTCCGGCGCTGGTGGCACCTCGCTGCCGCAAGTTTCTTCCGAAGGGGGTTAATCTGATGAGTGCAAGTTGGAAACCTGGACCGCTCGGCAACCGCGAGCCGTTCTCTGCCTTCATCTGCGACGATGGCGCTCTGGATGCGCTGCGCCCCGTAGTGATCGAGATGGGCTGGCAGCCCGAGAAGTGCAACAAGGGCGGTCTGCGCAACGCAATCCAGTCCCTGTCCATCTCGGCCAGCCCGGCGATCCTGATGGTCGATCTGTCCGAAAGCGGTGATCCGCTCAACGACATCAACGCCCTCGCCGAGGTTTGCGAACCCGGCACGGTGGTGATTGCGGTCGGTCAGGTGAACGACGTTCGCCTGTATCGTGACCTGCTGGCAAGCGGCATTCACGATTACCTGCTGAAGCCGCTTTCTGCCAGCCAGCTGCGCGACTCGCTTACGCAGGCTCAGGCGGTCTTCTCTTCGCCGCGCGGTGGTGAAGGCGAACAGGAACATTCCCATGTCTCGACTGCCGTGGTCGGCACGCGTGGCGGCGTTGGCGCCTCCACTCTCGCCACCTCGCTGGCATGGCTGTTCTCGGTCGAGCACGAACGTTCGACTGCGCTGCTCGATCTCGACGTGCATTTCGGCACCGGTGCCCTCGCGCTCGACCTTGAGCCGGGCCGCGGCCTGACCGATGCGATCGAGAATCCGAGCCGCATCGACGGCCTGTTCATCGAACGTGCCATGATCCGCGCGAACGATAATCTAGCGATCATGTCTGCAGAAGCGCCGATCAATTCGCCGCTGATGACCGATGGTACGGCCTTCCTCCAGCTGGAGGAAGAATTCCGCCAGGCTTTCGACATGACGGTGATCGATCTGCCGCGCAACATGCTGATCAACTTCCCGCATCTGCTGACGGATGTGAATGTCGTGACACTGGTGACCGAGCTGACGCTGGCCTCTGCCCGCGATACGATCCGCATCCTGTCGTGGCTGAAGCAGAACGCTCCGGGCGCGCATCCGATGATCGTCTGCAACAAGATGCAGAACGGCGCTGCCGAAATCAGCAAGGCTGACTTCGAAGCGTCCATCGAACGGAAGATCAACTTCCAGATTTCGATGGATCAGAAGGCCGCTGCCAATGCTGCAAAGCTCGGCCAGACCTTCATCGAGGCCAACAAGTCTTCCAAGACTGTCGGCCCGATGCGCGACATCGGCAAGACCATCGTCGGCGTGGCCGATGATGATGGCGCAAGCCTTGAGGAGAGCGGCAAGAAATCGGGCGGTCTCGGCAAGTTTGACCTGAAATCCTTCCTGGGCAGCATGTCCAAAAAGGATAAGGGCGCCGAAGCCGTCGAAGCTGCAGAGTGATCGTGACGGAGCGGGTCATTATACCCGCTCCGCCGCACTCCCTATTTGAATCTATGCAAAGAGAAGGCGGACAATGAGTATCATCCAACTCCTGCTGGTGGCCGGTGGCCTGATGGGATTGCTGATCCTTGGCTATGTCCTGATGAACGGGAAAACCCCGGGCAAGGAGAGCCAGCGTCGTCTTCAGGCGGTGCGGTATCGCCATTCTGAAAGCACGACCGACAAGGTTGAAGGCCAGCTCAAGAAAGCCATTGCCGCGCGCAAGCCCAAGCAGTTCAAGGCTGCAGGTTCGGGATCCCGCGTCGAAGCGCTTCAAGTTCGCCTGAACCGCACCGGCATGGGCTGGACCCTGCAGCAATATATGTATGCATCGCTTGGCCTCGCTGTTGTCGTGACCGCTCTCGTGTATCTGCGGTCCGGCGCCGCTGCCATTTCGCTTGGCATTGGCCTCGTCGTGGGGGCTGGTCTGCCGCATATGGTCGTCAGCAGTTTCATCAAGCGCAGGACGAATGCCTTCAACGCCAAATTCCCGGACGCCATCGAATTGCTGGTGCGCGGTCTTCGATCGGGCCTTCCCGTTGCGGAAACTCTTGGTGTCGTCGGACAGGAAGTTCCCGGCCCGGTGGGTGTGGAATTCCGCCAGACGGTGGAGCGGATCAAGATTGGCCGCACCATGGAAGAATCGCTGCAGGAAGCGTCAGACAAACTCGGCACTGCTGAATTCCAGTTCTTCGTCATCACGCTCGCTATCCAGCGCGAGACGGGCGGTAACCTCGCAGAGACGCTGTCCAACCTTGCAGATGTGCTGCGCAAGCGCGCGCAGATGAAGCTGAAGATCAAGGCGATGAGCTCTGAATCGAAGGCCTCTGCCTATATCGTGGGTGCCCTGCCCTTCATCGTGTTCGGCATGATCTACTGGATCAACCCAACCTATATCGGCGGCTTCTTTGAAGATGAGCGCCTGATCGTCACCGGCCTGTTCGGCCTCGTCTGGATGAGCATCGGCGCCTTTATCATGGCCAAGATGGTCAACTTCGAGATCTAAGGGAGGAGGATAGAATGAACCTTTTGAGCCTCGCCCCTTCAAGCGGACCCACTCTTCTGGGAGTGGACGTGATTCTGGTCGGATCGATCCTCGTCGGGATCGCTGCGATTGCCACCATGATGGCAATCTACGCTGCGGTCACCGTGAAGGACCCGATGGCGAAGCGCGTCAAAGCGCTGAACAATCGCCGCGCAGAACTGAAGACCGGCATGCTGACCAATTCTGCCAAAAAGCGGCAGAGCCTGGTGCGCAAGACCGACACGACCGAGAAGATGAAAGATACGCTGCAGGGCATGAAAGTCCTGCAGGAAGACCAGGTCAAGGATGTCCAGCAGAAGCTGGCGCAGGCGGGCTTCCGCAACAAGGAGATGGCAGTGGTCATCATCTTTGCGCGGATGGTCCTGCCGGTGGTTCTCGGCCTGCTCGGCGTCGTTCTGTTCTACTGGACGGATACCTTCCCCGATTGGGGCAGCACCAAGCGGTTCCTGGCCTTCGCTGGCTTGGTCATTGCGGGCTACAAGGGTCCTGAAACATACCTCAAGAACATCGCGACCAAGCGTACGAAGGAAATCCAGAAAGGTCTGCCAGACGCGCTCGACTTGCTAGTGATCTGCGCCGAGGCCGGTCTGACGGTGGACGCCGCATTCAACCGCGTCGCACGCGAATTGGGCCGCGCCTATCCCGAACTGGGTGACGAATTCGCCCTCACCGCGATTGAGCTGTCCTTCCTCACCGAACGCCGTCAGGCTTTCGAGAACCTCGCTTACCGTGTGGACCTCGATGCCGTGCGCGGCGTGGTGACGACGATGATCCAGACCGAACGCTACGGTACGCCGCTGGCCTCCGCCCTGCGCGTCCTGTCGGCTGAATTCCGTAACGAGCGCATGATGCGTGCCGAAGAAAAGGCCGCGCGTCTGCCTGCGATCATGACAGTGCCGCTGATCCTGTTCATCCTGCCGGTGCTGTTCATCGTGATCCTGGGTCCGGCAGCCTGTTCCATCGGCGACGCCTTCTCCGGAGGCGGACCGGGCAGCGACTAAACTTTCACTGCCCCTTGTGGGCAGTGGGCAAGAGGGAACCCCGCCGGTGCGAGCCGTGCGGGGTTTCTTCGTTTTTGCGATGGAGGCCGAGGCAACCCCTGCTCTATTTCAGGCCGAAATTGCCTCTGGAAAGATCCTCGCCGGACATTTCCTCTGCCATGCTGCGCGCCCGCTCCAACAGGGCACGGAACAGCTCGAGCTCATCCTGGGAAAAGCCTTCGAACAGCTTCGCTTCCATTTGCAGCGCCAGCGGCATGATTTCGGCATGCATCGCTTTTCCGCCTTCGGTTAGTTCAAGCAAATGCGACCTGCCGTCCTGCTCATTGGGCGCGCGCTGCGCCAGCTCGCGCTCTTCGAGCACTTTGCACGCACGATTGACCGCGACCTTGTCCATCAGCGTGCGTTTGGTGAGGTCACGCTGGGTCATAGCGCCGGCATCGCCCAGCACCGCCATCACGCGCCATTCAGGAATGCTGAGGCCCCAGCGCTGGCGATATTCCATCGCGATCCGGCCGCTGACGGCGTTGGAAGCCAGCGACAATTGATAGGGCAGGAAGCGCGAGAGAAGGCTGGCTGGTTGCATAAGCAACTACCTGTAAGTGATCTCTCGCGCGCTTGGCAAGATGCACGGTGGCAAAAGCTTTGGTGCCCGCCTACTCCTCCGGCTCGGCGAACAGATTCACAAGCCGCCCGGCGACCGCATCGAGCCGTGCTGCAGCGCCGACATCCCATAGATCGCGCGGAGTGACGATCGCTGTATCCAACATGGTGTCGATTGGGCTGGCCTTTCGCGTTTTCGGCAGAGCAGCCGCAAATTCGGCAAGCATGGCGCGCGCGTTCTCCGCATTGGTGGTCATTAGCGCCATAATATCGGCGACATCGACATCGCCATCGGGCTCTCGCCAGCAATCATAATCTGTGACCATGCCGACCAGTGCATAGGGAAGCTCAGCCTCGCGGGCGAGGCGTGCTTCGGGCATGGCGGTCATGCCGATCACATCGGCGCCCCAATCGCGAAACATATGGCTTTCGGCGCGGGTCGAAAATTGCGGCCCTTCAATCGCGACATAGGTACCGCCCTCATGGACGTTGGCCCCGGCCTTGTCCGCCGCCGACGCCGCCATTTTGGACATGCGCGGGCAAACCGGGTCGGCAAGCGGGACATGGGCAACGATACCGTCGCCGAAGAAGCTGCGTTCGCGCTGGACGGTCCGGTCGAGCAATTGCTCCACCACGACGAAATGTCCCGGCTCGAAGTCTTCCTTGAGGCTGCCGATGGCTGAAATGGCGAGCAGGTCGGTGACACCGCAGCGCTTCAGCACATCGACATTGGCGCGGTAGTTCACGTGCGTCGGAGACAGGCGATGGCCTGCACCGTGCCGCGCAATGAAGGTGAATTGCACGCCGCCGATCTTGCCGGTTGTGACTGGGCCTGATGGATCTCCGAAGGCGGAATTCACCGCAATTTCCTGCGCATCTTCCAGCGCCCCGGGTTCATAGAGGCCCGATCCCCCGATTACTCCGATGTGCCAATCAGCCATGTTGCGCTTTCCTCCTGTGTCCGAACCGGCTCACTTCGGCGGCATTCTGATGGCGCCGTCCAAGCGGACGCATTCGCCATTGAAATAGCCGGTTTCGGCCATGAAGCAGGCAAGTGAGGCATATTCCGCCGGATCACCCAGTCGCTTCGGAAAAGGTACCACTTCAGCGAGCGCAGCTTGCGCTTTCTCAGGCAGGCCGGCGAGCATGGGTGTCCCGAAAATACCCGGGAGAATGGCGTTTACGCGAATGCCCTCGCCCATCAGGTCGCGCGCCATCGGCAGCGTCATGCCCTTCACGCCCGCCTTCGATGCAGCGTAGGCGATCTGACCGATCTGACCGTCTTCGGCAGCGACCGATGCGGTGTTGACGATGCAGCCGCGCTCCCCGTCATCGTCCAGCGAATCGAGGGCCATCATACCTTCGGCCGATTTAGCACAGCAAAGGAATGTGCCGACCAGATTGATATTGATAGCGCCTGCAAATTTGCCGAGCGGCAGATGGCTCAGCGCCCCTGTTTCGCGGTCCCGTTTCACGATCTTGCCAACAGGCGCAATACCTGCGCAATTCACCAGGATGCGCTCCTGGCCATGCGCCTCACGCGCCTTGGCGAAAGCGGCATCGAGCGAAGCTTCATCAGTTACATCGGCGTGGCAGAATACGCCGCCGAGCTCTTTTGCGACGTCTTCACCGCGCTCGGCATTCATATCGAAGATCGCGACCTTCGCGCCCTTTGCAGCGAACGCACGCGCAGTGGCTTCGCCAAGGCCGGATGCCGCTCCGGTTACGATGGCGGCGATGGAATTGTCGATCTTCATGGCAGCTCCCCATTTGCGTGCGGTCCAAAACCGCATTGTGTGCTGACGGGTCCTAGAGCGCATGCGGCTTTGGTCAAGGCGCAGTATTTCCCAAAAGCGACGTACCTTGCGTCGCGCGCAAAGAGAAAGGCCCCGCAACCGAAGTTGCGGGGCCTTTCCTTAGGCTAAGCCAATCCGGATCGGATCAGAAGCGAACCGACAGCGTTCCGAAGAACTCGCGGCCGTTCAGGTCGTAACCGTTGCCCGGGGGCACGTTGTTGATCTGGAAGACTTCCGTTCCATCAACACGCGGCGGCTGCGTATCGAACACGTTCGACACACCAAGACGCAGCGTGATGTCATCGTTGAAGTCGTAACGGATCGAGGCAGTGTGCACGAAGTAATCGTCGGCGAAGCCAACGTCGCGGCAATACACGCCGTCACCTTCGACGATGCCATTCGGCACGCCATTGGCATCGCGCGAACCGCCGCCAAGGCAGGTATCGCCGATAACGCCGATGAATTCGCCTTCAGGATTGTAACCGAAAGCATCGCTCAGCGGGTCGATACCCGAAGCCTGCTGCTCGGTACGACCAATCCAGCGGGTCTGCCAGGTGAATGTCACCGGACCATAACCCACAGTACCGGTTGCGCGGCCCGTCCAGGAAGGGAAGCCGAACTCGCCGGTGAAGTCGTCAAAGTCTTCCTCACCATCGTTCAGGAACAGCGTGCTACGTTCGATCAGGTGGTTTGCCTGAACGAAAAGGCCGAGATCGAGCACATCGTTACCCATCGGGATTTCATAACCGAGGGACGCGTTGAGATCGATACCGCGGACCTTTTCCTGATCCTGGTTAAGGAACAGCGGGAAGGCTTCCGTGATCAGCTGACGACCACCCGAGTATACGAGCTGGTCACAGTAGATGCTGCGATTGTAGTTCGCCGGCAGACCTTCTCCCGGCAGGACATTCAGATCAGCCGTGTCGTAGCAATCGTTCACGGTGAACTGAGCGGACAATTCAACGATCGAATCTTCAACCTGGATCGAGTAGTAGTTGAAGTTGAACGACAGATCAAAATCGCCGAAGCTTTCGGTAACACTGACGCCTGCGGTGAACGAGGTCGAGGTTTCCGGATCAAGATCCAGCGTACCCTGGTTAGCAACTTCGATGCTGCTGCCCTGAACGACGTTCGTGCCGGAGTTGTTGATACCGACACGGGTCGGGTCACGGCCTTCTGCGCGGCAGATTGCCAGTAGCGCCGGATCACGCGTGTCGAGATCTTCCTGGTAGCCAGCGTCACGGCCCGAGGCCGGGTCAGCAAGAGGCCGGAAGGCAGCACTTGGGACCGCACACGGGTCGGTAACCGTGGTAAAGCCAGTGATACCGCCGAGGAAGTTCTCACGCAGGTTCGGAGCACGGAAAGACGTACCATAGGTGGCTTTCAGGAGAACCTGCGGGATAGGACGCCAGCCAACACGGCCAGAGTAAGTGAAGGCCGAGCCGTAGAACTCTTCTTCACTGAAACGACCCGCAGCATTCACTTCCAGATCACCAAAGGTGTCGGATTCGAAGACCGGGACATTCACTTCGCCGAATGCTTCGAAGATGTACTTGCCACCATTCGTACCGAAGTCACGGAAGAAGCCGAAGAACAGGCCGTTAAACGCACTGTCATCCGGTGTCGTCGTGATGCTGTCGTGACGATATTCGGCACCGACCACAACGCCCAGCGGACCAGCCGGAAGCTGGAAGAGGTCACCGGTTGCATAGGCCGAGATGACGGTCTGTTCGTAGGTCGTGTCGACAACACGCTCACCGAACAAGTAGTCGCGCTCTGCCTGGGTCGCGAAATCGCCGAACGGCAGCTGGAAGATGCTGTCAGCGAAGAGGTTGACCGGCACACAGCCCTGGACGAGGTCCGGAGCAGCCAGATCGGGGTTCGACAAGGTGCCGCACGGGCCGATATAACGCGGATCGTTACCGACGAAGTTCGCATTCGGCGAGCCCGCACGCGAATCACCGATGTTGATCGTTGGCTGTCCGAAGACTTCGTAATCGTTGTCGTAATCGTCAGCGATGCCGTCGCCATTGTTGTCGGCAACGCCGTCACCGTCGAAGTCGGCAGTCGGGTCGATACCAAGCGAATATGCCAGACGGTCTTCACGGATACCGCGACGGACCGAAAGACCTTCCGAACGCGAGTAGACACCCGAAATTTCGAATGTCCAGCTATCGCCAATGAACGGCAGATCGCCGCGCAAGCCGAGCACGCCGCGGTACTGCTCCTGCGTTACGTCCGTATTGCCACGGTCACCGCGGATCTGCGCGCTGGCATCAACCGGCAGCGAGAAGCCGTAGTTACCACGCGAAAAGGGCACGCCCGGAGGTGCGTAGACAAAGAACGAACCAGGAGCGGCCCCGTTTAGGTCGCCGAAGCTATCGGCCTGGAAGTTGTCCAGCAAGCGACAGTCAACACCGTTCGGGTTCGTGTCGATGTTACACGGGTTGAACGGGTTGAGATCCGGCACGGACGGGAAGATCGTCGGCGAACCGGTGTTGTCCGACTGGATTTCAGCACGGCTGTACAGCAGTTCGAAGAACGGCGTGAGGTTCATGTCGCCTTCGAACGTATACTCACCGAACGCCATCACGTTGTAGAGCTTCTGCTCTGGAATGAATGTGCGATCGAGGTTCGTACCATTGGTATTGAAGTCGTAGAAATCGATGTCGCGGATGCCGTCGCCATCACGATCCAGGTCGATACCGAACGCGTTGGACGAGTCAGCGAACGGGAAGTCCGGGAAGCCCGGATAGTTTCCATTGCCGGGACCGACATAATATGCCGAACCGCCAAAGCTGTTGGTCTGGAAGATACGACCCGTAAAGCCTGTCAGCACACATTCGTTGTTCGGAATGCTTAGAGCGCCACCCGTCTCTTCTTCCAGAGCCGCGCGATCAGCCTGGCCGATGGTCAGAATATTCCCATTCTGGTCGATTTCGTAATCGGTGCGGCAGCCATTGAAGAAGTCGCGATCGCTCAGCCTGATTTCGTCACGATGCGAGTATTCTGCACCGATGCCGATAAAACCATTGCTGAACTGACGGCCCCACGAACCACTGATCGTGTAGTCGTCACCGCCATTGCTCTGCTCGTTCTTGTTCCCGCTGAAGAACATTTCGAAGCCGTCAAGGTCGGTGCGCAGGATAACGTTACCTACACCGGCGACAGCGTCCGAACCGTAAACCGACGACGCACCATCAAGCAGAAGGTCGTAGCGCTGGATCAGCGAGGCCGGAAGAAGGTTGATCGACGGGCTCGTCGGCGCGCCTTCCACACCAGCCGGTGCCAGGCGGCGGCCGTTGATCAGAAGCAGGGTGCGGTTTGCACCGAGACCGCGCAGGTTCAGCGTCTGCGAACCCGGGCCGTTGTCGAGAACGAAGCCCTGGAAAGTGGCGTCGATCTGCTGACCGGCAGCAGCTTCGGACTGCTGAAGGATCTGAGCGGCATCGAAGTTACCAACGTCGCGCTGGGCTTCGGTGCTCAGCGTCTGCAGGGGCGAGATGCTGGTGTAGGTGTCGGTACGGACACGCGAACCGGTAACGACGATCCGCTCCCCCTCAGGGATCTCGGCCGTATCGAGGACTTCCTCTTCGGGATCGACATCAACGATGCCGTCCGCCTGGTCCTCGTCCTGATCCTGCGCATAAGCAGGAGCACCTGCGAGAAGCGCCACGGCGGATACCGTAAGCGCCAACCCGGTCAGGGTATTCTTCTGAAACTTTTTCATTTTTGTCGCGTCCACTTCAATTTCGAAATTCACAAGCCATTCATTCCAGACCGGGCAATTGCACTGCCTCTCTTGGCGTGAACGGCTTGCAGGGTAAGCTGCGAATTCCAATACGCTGCGGATGGATGACTGCAATAGCGCTTGCCGCATGTCAAAACGACATGCGCAGCAAGCGCGGGAAACGCCATGTTTTGGCCGCTCCTGTTACCAAAAGCACACACTTCGGCGCATCAGGCTTTCATTTCGTCGTCACAAATCGGCGTCAGACCCTGAACGCTCACCCCCACAAATCTCTGATTCTCGGTCGGTTTGCTTCCGCGCTCGATGGAATCTACGCGACCGTAGTGTTGTTGCACTGCAACATAAATCTGCCCTCTTTCTCTTGTATGCGTATCAAGATTGCGAACGAAGGCTTTCTGGCGCAATGTTCACTCACTTCTTGCGACTTTGAGACCACTTTAGGGAAAGTGAACGATCATGAGACTCCGAACTGCACTGCATTACGCTTCCGCCCCCATCGCTCTTTCCATTGCTTGCCTGGCGAATCCGGCGCTGGCGCAGGATTCGGGCGACGAACAGGGGGCTGACGAGCAAGAGGGCAGTATCGTTGTCCTCGGTTCGCGCATTCAACGTGACCCGAATGATGCGGCACCCTCCCCCGTCTCAAGCGTGTCGATCGACGATATTCGCGAGACCGGCGTCATCGACGCAACGGAAGCTCTGCGCGAGATTCCCGCGCTTTCGAATTCAGGCACCATCTCGGATTCGTTGCAAAACGGCGCCGGCGGGATCGGCCAGGCCACGCTGAACCTTCGCGGTCTTGGTTCGGTCCGCACGCTGGTATTGGTGAACGGGCAGCGTCACGTTTCGGGCGTTGCCGGTAGCCAGATCGTTGACGTGTCGAGCATTCCCACCGGCCTCATCGAACGCGTCGATGTGCTGACCGGCGGCGCATCGGCGGTTTACGGTGCCGACGCGGTGACCGGCGTGGTGAACTATGTGCTTCGCGATGATTTCGACGGCTTCCAGATCGATGCCACCGGCGGCGTATCTGCTGAAGGCGATGGCTGGATCGGCGCGGTCGACGGCGTCGTCGGGTTCAACGCGCCCAACCGGCGCGGCAACGTAACGCTGGCGGCAGGCTATTCCTACACCGAGCAATTGCTCCAGGGGGATCGTGACTTCTTCGCCAATAACGGCCGTTTCAACACCGGGACGACCTATCCCAGCCCGCTGCTGCGTTTCCAGCGCGGTGATATCACCGATTCAACGCCGAATTTCCGCGATTACTACAGCATCGCGAATTTCTCATTCCCGATCGGTTTCCGCATCCCGCTGCCCGGCACGTCTGATTATGATGATATCTTTGGTGGCGGCGCGACACCGACTGCTGCGGAGCAGGCGTTGATCGACCAGGCGCTCAATGCGCCTGCCCTCGCCTATCAATCCGATCCGCGCTTCGCGATTTCATCGGGCGCCGGCCTGATCTTCCGCCGCGATTTCGGCTTCTTCGATGCCGACATCAACAACAATGGCATCAATGACTGCCAGGAAAGCTTCATCGGCCTCACCGGCTTTGGTGGCGGCGGCTGCTACGTCTCCACGCCCGGTGGCGGCGTCAAGATTTTCGAAGACGGCATTGTTGCCAGCTCGAGCAACCAGTTCGGAGGCGATGGCGCGCCCGAGCGCCTGAGCGGCGCAAGCCTCATTCCGGGCAATGAACGCGTCTATGCAGCATTGCTCGCCAATTATGACGTGACGGACGGGGTCAATCTCTTCGTCGATGCGAAGTATGTGAATTCCTACACGGAATCGCAGAACCCCTACAACACGTTCTACGATTCGCTGCTGATCTATGCAGACAACCCCTACATCCCCGACGTGCTTCAAGCCGATGCCGATGATGCGGGCGGCCTGCGGGTCAGCCGTGACTTCACCGACCTTGGACTGGCGCGCCAACTCGCCAGCCGTGAGACCTATCGCATCGTTGGCGGCTTGCGCGGTGAATTTGGCGGAGCAAGTGAATTCAGCTGGCAGCTGAGCGCCAATTACGGCCGCTTTGAATCCGAGATCGAAAACGAGAACACCGTTTTACCAGACCGCCTGTTCGCTGCGATCGACGCGGTGGATGAAGGTCAGTTCCTCAACGGCACCCCCAATGGCAATATCGTCTGCCGTTCAGACCTGGATCCCGATGCGCGCCACCCGGGAAGCCAGTTCTTCCCGGTTATCGACGGCGGTTTCTTCACCTTCAATCCGGGTGATGGCAGCTGCCGCCCTGCTTCGCTGTTCAACGGCGAACAGTCGGTTTCCCAAGAAGCTGTCGACTTTATCACGGTGACGACGGTTAATGAGGCCGTGCTCGAACAATTCGTGCTGAGTGCCAGCCTTGCAGGTGACACGAGCAGCTTCTTCCAGCTTCCCGGCGGACCCGTCCGCTTCGCCGTCGGTGCGGAATATCGCGACGAGCAGAGCAGCTTTAACTTCGATCCGCTGACGTTGGGTATCGCTCAGATCGATACGCCCGATATCAACGCGGGTCAGTTCATCGGCGATGTCTCTGGCAACCAGCAGTTGGTATTCGATGCGCAAACGCGCAGCTTCAATACCGGTGGCCAGTTCGATGTCGCGGAAGTTTTTGCCGAGATAAACATTCCGATCCTAGAAGCCGTGCCCTTCTTCGATATTCTCGAAGTCACGGGTGCAGCGCGCTATTCGGATTACTCGACCGTGGGTGGCACGTTCACCTGGAGCGTGAGCGGTATCTGGGCGCCGGTGGAAGACCTGCGTTTCCGCGGTACCTATTCCCGCGCTGTTCGTGCGCCGAATATCTCCGAACTGTTCGATCCGCAGCAGGGTACGGTGTTCCGCCCCTCCGATCCGTGTGACGCTTCGCAGATCGCGGTACTCGATGCCGCAGACGCAGCAAACCGCCAAGCCAACTGCGTTGCCGATTTCCAGGCACTGGGTGCGGTCGCGAGCGACTACTCGACCAATGGCGTCTACGATTATGCAGACCCGCTGACCGCGCGCTTCTCCGGCACGACGGGGGGCAATCCAAACCTGCTAGAGGAAACGGCGACGACCTACACATTCGGCGCCGTCGTTACGCCGCGCTTCGTGCCCGGCCTCGTGCTTTCGGTCGACTATTATAACATCGAGATCGAAGACGCGATTTCGGCGGTGGGTTCGCAGGACATCGTGAACAGCTGTTACGACTCGACAGCCTTCCCGAACCAGTTCTGCGGCCAGTTCACGCGTAACGATGATCCCACCAGCCCGACGTTCCTCGGCTTCGACTTCCTGTCGCAGACGCAGCTGAACTTCGGCCGGATCGAAACTGCAGGTATAGACGGCACGATCGCCTATCGCTTCGACGTGGGTGAATTCGATATCGGTGCGAGGGCATCGGTCAACTGGGTCGATTATATCGACCGTTTCTTCGATCCGACCGATCCGACCAACAACAACCCCGGCCTGCGTGAAGAGCAGCGTCCGGAGTGGGCTGGCGTCGGTTCGCTGAGCGTCGGCTACGGACCGTTCACCTTCCGCTATGGCCTGCAGTATGTCGGCAGCACCGCCTTTGCGGGCATCGAGATCGAGACGCTGGACGCGCAGGTTGGCCCTGCCGGTCTGGCCGACGAATACTTCATTCACGACATCAGCGTCAGCTATGAAGCGAATGACGATTTCACGATCTACGCCGGCGTGAACAATCTGACCGATGAGCAGCCGTATCCGACGAACTTCTCCTACCCGGTCTCGCCCTATGGGACGTCGTTCTTCCTCGGCATCACGCTGCGCGGGGATCAGGTGCCGGGCCTCTAAGACCCATTATATAGCCATAAAAAAAGGGCGGGGATTTCCCCGCCCTTTTTGTTTGTACCGAAACCGTTTGAGCGTGGTCAGGATACGACCATCTGCAGTTCTCCGTCGCCTTCATCGACTTTGACAGTCGAACCATCGGGGATCTCTCCGCCGAGCAGTTTCTCCGCCAGCGGATCCTGGAGATAGCGCTGCACCGCGCGCTTGAGTGGCCGCGCACCGTACACGGGATCGTATCCCACCCGGCCAAGCCATTTGCGCGCACCTTCGGTCAGGTCGAGCACGATCTTGCGATCCTTCAGCAGCTTCTGCACGCGCGCCACC
The DNA here is from genome assembly GCF_027912455.1 of Aurantiacibacter sp. MUD61. Taxonomy (NCBI): domain Bacteria; kingdom Pseudomonadati; phylum Pseudomonadota; class Alphaproteobacteria; order Sphingomonadales; family Erythrobacteraceae; genus Aurantiacibacter; species Aurantiacibacter sp. MUD61. Next base: position 1,640,625 of record NZ_CP115446.1, on the reverse strand, counting down.
TGGATATCGACGATAGGTGCCATGTGCTCCATCGCCAGGCGGTGAAACAGCACGATCTCGTCCAGCCGGTTGAGGAATTCGGGGCGGAAGTGTCCGCGCACCACATCCATTACCTGATCTTCCACGTCCTCCACCTTCTGGTCATCGCCCAGATTGGAAAGGAACTGGCTGCCGAGGTTCGATGTCAGGATGATCAGCGTATTGCTGAAATCAACCTGGCGGCCCTGCCCGTCTGTCAGGCGACCATCGTCAAGTACCTGCAACAGCACGTTGAACACATCGCCATGGGCCTTCTCGACCTCGTCGAAGAGCACCACCTGATAGGGCCGACGCCGGACCGCTTCGGTCAGCACGCCGCCCTCGTCATAGCCGACATAGCCCGGAGGCGCGCCGATCAGCCGGGCGACCGAGTGCTTCTCCATGAACTCACTCATGTCGATGCGCACCATCGCCTGATCGTCATCGAACAGGAAGGCGGCGAGCGCCTTAGTGAGCTCGGTCTTGCCGACGCCGGTGGGGCCGAGGAACAGGAAGCTGCCAAGCGGACGGCCCGGATCCTGCAGGCCAGCCCGTGCGCGGCGCACCGCCTTGGAAACGGCGGTAATCGCCTTCTCCTGACCGATCACCCGCTTGCCGAGCACTTCCTCCATCTTGAGAAGCTTGTCGCGCTCGCCTTCGAGCATTTTCTCCATCGGGATACCCGTCCAGCGGGCGACGACGGAGGCGATGTCATCCTCGGTCACTTCCTCTTTGAGAAGCGCGTTCTCGGTGTGATCGGCGGCTTCGGCAAGCTGCGTCTCCAGCTTCGGGATCGTGCCGTATTGCAGCTCACCCGCAGCGGCGAGATCGCCATTGCGCTGAGCCTGCTCCAGCTCGATCCGTGCCGCATCAAGCTCTTCCTTGATCCGCGCCTCGGCATGGATCTTGTCGCGCTCGTTCTGCCAGCGGGTCGTCAGCTCGGATGATTGCTGCTCGAGATTGGCGAGCTCCTCGCGCAAAGCAGCAAGGCGGTCTTGAGACGCAGTGTCGCTTTCCTTGCCGAGCGCCTGCTCTTCAATCTTCAACTGGATGATGCGCCTGTCGAGGTTCTCGATCTCTTCGGGCTTACTCTCCACTTCCATGCGGATGCGGCTCGCGGCCTCGTCCATCAGGTCGATGGCCTTGTCCGGCAGGAAGCGATCGGAAATGTAGCGTTCGGAAAGCTGCGCTGCGGCCACAATCGCGCCATCGGTGATGCGCACGCCGTGGTGCAGCTCGTATTTCTCCTTGATGCCGCGCAGGATAGAAATCGTGTCCTCCACGCTCGGCTCATCCACGAAGACGGGCTGGAAACGCCGCTGGAGCGCCGCGTCCTTCTCGACATATTTCTGATATTCGTCGAGTGTCGTCGCGCCGATGCAATGCAGTTCGCCGCGTGCAAGTGCGGGCTTCAGAAGGTTGGACGCATCCATGCTGCCTTCGCTCGCGCCGGCGCCGATCAGCGTATGCATCTCGTCGATGAAGAGGATGATCTGCCCATCCGCACCCTTCACTTCGTCGAGCACGGTCTTCAGACGCTCTTCGAATTCGCCACGATATTTTGCGCCTGCAATCAGGCTACCCATGTCGAGCGCCATTAACGTGCGGTCCTTCAGGCTGTCCGGCACATCGCCATTGGCAATGCGCAGCGCGAGGCCTTCGGCAATCGCCGTCTTACCCGTTCCGGGCTCACCGATGACAACCGGATTGTTCTTTGTGCGGCGGGCAAGGATCTGCACGACGCGGCGGATTTCCTCGTCACGCCCGATGACGGGATCGAGCTTGCCGTCCTTCGCCCTCTGCGTAAGATCCTGCGCGTATTTCTTCATCGCATCATAGGCCGCTTCGGCATTGGCACTGTCCGCCGTCTTGCCCTTCCGCAGCTCATTGATGGCGGTGTTGAGCGCCTGCGGGTCGAGCCCCGCTGCGGCGAGCGCTTTGCCTGCACGGCTGTCCTTTTGCAGAGCCAGCGCCAGCAAAAGCCGCTCGACGGTGACATAGCTGTCTCCCGCCTTTTCGGCGACTTGCTCGGCCTGATCGAGCAGGCGCACGCTGTCATTATCGAGGCCCGGCTGCTGCTGCGCTCCGCCTCCGCTGACGGCAGGGATCTTCGCCAGAAGCGCGTCCACTTCCTGCACCGCGCGACCCGGATTGGCACCCGCGCGCTGGAGCAGGCCTGCGGCCATGCCCTCTTCATCCTCCAGCAGAGCTTTCAGGATGTGCTCGGGCGAAATCCGCTGGTGTTCGTTGCGAATGGCAATGGTCAGCGCGCTTTGCAGGAAGCCGCGCGCGCGATCGGTGAATTTATCGAGATTCATTCCCTGTCTCGTCCCTTATCTGATTACCTGTGACACATAGTGTTGCATTTTCGTCACACAAGTGCGCCGGTCGGTAAATTTCATGCGCCTGTCGAGACGATTGGATTTGATAAGGTGACAGGCTGTGCTCCAGCCGAGGAGTAAATCCTAGTCTTGAGGATCAAAAGCAGCACACTCATCCAAAAGTGAGTCTGCTAAGCTCTGCACTTCGAGGTAGCGCGCCTCATCGCCTCGCCTCTCTGCGCTGTGTCTCCGCATATTCGTGCGACGCGTAATTCCACTAATTTCGCTGGAAACTTCATCCCCAGTCATCTTTTCCGCCAAATCGAGGCCGAGAGTTATGGCGGTTTGTTCTGCAGACTGAGCGATGAACATCAATCTCTCGCGCGTCACACCCACAATCGCTGGTCGCACTTCACCAGCAGCCGATGCATCTTCATCACCATTCAGCGCATAAATAAGGGCATTCGCTCGTCCGGCACAGCTTGCAGCAAGACCATAGGTTACCGGTGATGTCGCTGTCTCGACGCCTGTCGTCTCTCCTACTGAATCACCATCCGCACTCCCGCACGCTGCCAAAAGCACAACACCCACCAAAACTGCTGCCCTCCTCACTATTTCCCCATTACGATTGCGAACCTCAGCAGACACTCTAACGCCACCATCGAGTCAAGCGTCACCGATGATGAAACGCATCTCGATTTTACCTTTCCCCAACGGTTGTCTAGGACCATCCAATCCCCTCCCAACAAAGCTCGAGTTTATATGAGAATACCATTACGGTGGGCCGGTTTAAGCGTTATCGCGATACTCATAGCCATATCGATTGGCCTGCTGGTGTGGGAGCCGATCGCTGCGGAGCGCGGCACTCCACCGGAAAGCGACCGCGTGTATCAGGCAGAGATCATCCGCAGCGAATATGGCGTTCCGCATATCTATGGCGAGACCGATGCCGATGTCTCCTATGGCGTCGCAATTGCCCACGCGCAGGATGATTTCGATACTCTGCAGGACGTGCTGGCCATGGCGCGCGGGCGCTATGGAGCGATTGCCGGTCAGGACGGTGCAGCGGTCGATTATGCCTATCATCTGCTCGATGCGCGCGGCACTGCGCAGCGGCAGTTTACGAGCTTGCCCGAAGATACGCAGGCGCTGTTCAATGCCTATGCGAGCGGCCTCAACCAATTCGCGGACGAAAATCCCGGCGAAGTAAAACTGCGCAATCTTTTCCCGGTCAACGGAGAAGATGTGGCCGCAGGCTTCGCTTTGCGCCAGCCATTCTTTTTCGGCCTCGACAAAGTCATCGGTCCGCTTGTTTCCGGGGAGGAGCGCAACCCCGAACCTGGTCCGCCGCTTGCCGCCCTGCCTGTTCACATGGGCGAGGCAGGCAATTTTGCCGGCTCAAACGCTTTTGCCATCGCTCCTGAAAAATCGGGCGACGGCGTAACGCGGCTCGTTTCCAACAGCCACCAGCCACTGCGCGGTGGCGTCGCCTGGTACGAAATGACTGTGCAGAGCGAGGAAGGCTGGCACTTCACCGGCGCGAACTTTCCCGGCAGCCCTTATCCATTCCTCGGGCACAACGAACATCTCGGCTGGACCAATACCGTCAATCGCCCCGACATGATCGACGTGTACCAACTGGTCATGGACGATGCGGGCGAGAAATATCGGCTCGACGGGGAATGGCTCCCGCTCGAAACGCGCACCGTATGGCTCGGCGTCAAATTCGGTCCGTTTACCCTCCCCGTGCCGCAAACCGTATATCGCAGCGCACATGGCCCGGTGATCAAGAACGATGAAGGCTATTTCGCAGTCCGCTATGGCGGGATCGACAATCTGGACAATCTCGATGCCTATTACCGCCTGAACAAGGCGAGCGATCTCGACGAATTTCGCTCCATCCTCGCCCGGATGGATATTCCGTCCACCAACTTCATCTATGCCGATGAAGCGGGCAATATCGGCTATTTCTATAACGCAGCCATTCCCGATCGCATGGAAGGTCCGGACTGGCGGGGCGTATTGCCGGGCGATCGGGGCGACCTGATCTGGGGTGGCCCTGTCGACTTCGGCGAAATCCCGCAGCTAGTGAACCCGGAAAGCGGTTGGCTTTTCAATGCCAACAACACGCCGTTTAGCGCAGCCGGCGAAGGCAGCGATCTGGACCCCGCCGACTTCAGTCCCGTGCTCGGTATCGAGATCCGCTCCACAAATCGCGCGCGGCGCGCTGCGCAATTGTTGAGCGAGCCCGGCCCCATAGACCGCGCGCGGCTGGAAGCGATCAAATACGACACCGGCTACAACCGTGAAGGCTATGTGGCGATGATGCTCGATGGCGTTGCTGCGCTCGACCTGTCGGATGATCCCGGGCTTGCGCGCGCGCAGGCGCTGCTCGGCCAATGGGACCTGTCAGCGGACAATGTCGGCGACGCCGATGCGCTCGCTCTGCTGATGATCCGTCCCTTCATGGGCGCCGATTACAACAATGGCGACATCCCGGATTTTCGCGAGGAGCTGGAACGCTCTGCCAATCATCTGATGGAGCACTTCGGACGGCTGGATGTGCCGATGAGCGATCTGTTGCGATTGCGTCAGGGCGAGGTCGACCTGCCGCTCGACGGCGGATCGGACACGCTGCGCGCCTCCACTCTGTGGGACATCGATGACGACGGGCGGCTCTCGCTCCGCCATGGAGACAGCTTTATCCAGTTCGTCGAATGGGAGGCGGGTGAGCGGGTGCGATCGCAATCGATCCAGCCCTTCGGCGCGGCTACCACGCGACCCGACAGTCCGCACTACACCGACCAGATGCAGCTCTATGTCGATCATGAGCTGAAACCGGTGCGCTTCTGGCGGGAAGACGTGCTGGAAAACGCAGCAAGTCGGCAGGTCGTGTCTAACCGACAGAGATAGTCGAGCGTGCGCAGCAAACGCCCTTCCCAATGTGGCAGAGCGTGCTAACAGATGCGCCATGAATCTGCGCACAGCACTCCGCTCGCTCCTTCCGGCCACCGCCACACTGGCGCTGCTGGGATGTTCCACCACCGACACTGCGCCCGTCGCCGAGACGCGAGCGGAGTATGTCGAAGCCGAAGCGAGCGTGGCGACGCCACAGGCAGCCTCGCTGGACGATCTGCTCGCCTCGATCGACATCCCGCACGAGACGTTCACGCTGGATAACGGCCTGCAGGTGATCATTCACACCGATCGCAAGAGCCCGCTGGTGGGCGTCACCACCTACTACCGTGTCGGCTCCAAGCATGAACCGCGCGGCCGCACGGGCTTTGCCCATTTGTTCGAGCATCTGATGTTCGGCGGATCGGAGAATGTCGAGAATTTCGACATTCCGCTGGAAGCCGCAGGCTCGACCAGTACCAATGGTTCGACGTGGTATGATCGCACCAACTACGTCGAGACCGTGCCTACCGGCGCGCTTGACCTCGCGCTGATGATGGAAAGCGACCGCATGGGCTATCTGCTCGGCGCGGTGAGCCAGGAAAAGCTCGATAACCAGCGCATGGTCGTGCAGAACGAAAAGCGTCAGGGGGACAACAGCCCCTATGGCCTCGTCAATTATGTGATGAACGATGCGCTGCTGCCGGTCGGCCACCCCTATCGCCACTCGACCATCGGCTCGATGGCGGACCTTTCCGCGGCAAGCCTCGTCGATGTGCAGAACTGGTTCCGCGACAATTATGGCCCCAACAACGTCGTGCTGGCGCTGACCGGCGATATCGACGCGGAAACCGCTCGCCCCATGGTTGAGCGCTGGTTCGGCGATATTCCGGCAGGGCCCGATGTGGAGCAGCTTGAAGCTGGCCCGGTCACTCTGGCAGAGCCGGTCTATCAGGAAATCACCGATCAGGTGCCATCCACCCGCATTTATCAGGCGTGGACCGGCCCCGGCCTCACACATCCTGATGCCATTCCGCTGCAGGTCGGCATGCAGATCCTTGGCGGCCTCAGTTCCTCGCGGCTCGACAATGAGCTGGTGCGCGGAGAGGAAAGCGCGACGAGCGTCTACGCCTATTCGCAGCAGCATGAGCAGCTGAGCTTCCTGCAAGCCATCGTTACGGTGAAAGACGGCGTGCCGCATGCCGATGCGCAGGCCGATCTCGAAGCGGAAATCGCGCGCATGAACGCGGAAGGCCCGACACAGGACGAAATCAATCGCGCGGTCACCCAGTTCGCTTCCGGCTTCATCGGCGGGCAGCAGAGCGTCGGCGGCTTTGGCGGCAAGGGCATGATCCTTGCCGAAGGGCTGATGTATGCAGGCGATGCCGGATTCTACCGCACGCAGCTGGAACAGATGGCCGCGCTGACGCCGGAGATGGTGCGCGCGGCGATGGAACGCTGGCTCTCGCGCCCCGAGACGACGCTGGTCGTGGTTCCGGGCGAACGCACGCTCGACGGCGGCGCGCTCGGCGGCTGGGGCGATGAGGACCAGAATCCCGCACCCGAACCCGATACCGGCAGCGATGTCGAAGTGACCCGCACCGGCCCTGAACGCGCCTTGCCCGAACCAGAACCGGTCGGCGCACTCACCTTCGCCGATGTCGAACGCGCGACGCTTTCGAACGGCATCGAAGTCGTTCTCGCACGCCGCGATGCGGTGCCGCAGATCAATCTGGCCATGGTGTTCGATGCCGGCAGCGCGGTCGATCCGATCGGCATGGCCGGTGTCCATGAAACGATGATCGACGCGATGACGCAGGGCACGACCTCGCGTAGCACGCTCGATATCGCCATTGCGCAGGAGACGCTTGGCGCCTCTATCAACGCGAATGCCGGGGTGGAGCGCAGCACCGTCTCGCTCACTGCGCTGTCCGCCAACCTCCAGCCTTCGCTGGACCTGATGGCTGATATCGTACGCAATCCGGCCTTTGCCGAAGAAGACGTGGCCCGCGTTCGCAGCCAGCGTGTTGCCGCCATTCAGCAGCAGCTCGCCTCGCCTTCAGGTATGGCCAGCCGCGCGCTGATGCCGCTCATCTATGGTGCCGACCATCCCTATGCCTATGCCTCCTCGGCAGGCGATGCGGATGTCGTATCCGGCCTGACTGCAAGCGACCTTGTGGCCGAGCATGCCGAATGGTTCCGCCCCGATCTCGCCACCATCACTGCCGTCGGCGATGTGTCGATGGACGAGTTGGTGGCCGCGCTCGAGGCGAGCTTTGGCGATTGGCGGGCACCGGCAACGCCCGCGCCTGAAAAATCCGTCGATGCTCAGATCCCTGCGCCAGGCACGCGCCTCGTCGTGGTGGATCGGCCAAACTCGCCCTCCAGCTTCCTCTCAATCGGACGTATCACGCCGTTCGAGGGGCATAGCGATGGCTTTGAAGCGGTTGAGCTGGCCAATGAAGTGATCGGCAGCGGCTTCCTGTCCAGACTGAACAATGATCTGCGCGAAACCCGCGGCTGGACCTATGGCATCGGCTCTTCGATCCCGAGCGCCGAAGGCCCGCGCCGCCTGCAGATCAGCACCCAGGTGCAGGCGGATCGAACGGCGGATTCAATCGAGGTGATCCTCGCGCAAATGTCGGCCTTCCCCTCGGTCCGCCCGGTGGATGATGTCGAATACCAGCGCGTGACGGACGGCAATATTCGCAACTTGCCCAACCGTTTCGAGACCAACGGACAGGTGCTCGGCGCGCTGCTGTCCAACCAATTGCTGGGCCGCGATCTGCGCTATCAGGCGAGCCTGCCCGATCTTTGGCGCGGCGTTTCGCGCCAGGATATCGATGCGGCCGCTGGCGAATACCTCCAGCCCAATGATCTCGTCATTGTCGTTGTAGGCGACCGAGACATCATCGATCCGCAGCTGGAACGCCTCGGCATGCCAATCGAATATCTGAGCGTGGACGAGCTGTAAGCTCGCGGCGCTCCACACACGAATACCAAGGAGTAGTTTTATGAGCGAAGTTGCTGGCACTTACGATTTCACCGTCAGCACCCCGATGGGTGAACAATCCGGCACAATGGTTGTCACGCCCAATGCCGATGGCACGGGTTTTGATGGCGAATTGAACGGCACGCTCGGCACGATGGAAATCAAGGATGGAACCATCAACGGCAACACGCTGAACTGGCAGATGAAGATGAACATGCCGCTGCCAATGATTCTCAACTGCGAAGCTATCGTTGACGGCGACAATGTGGCCGGTTCCATCGATGCTGGCATGATGGGCAAGATGGCGATGAAGGCCACGCGCAAGTCCTGATCAGGTGCAGACCTAAGGACCGCTGACACCCGGGCGGTCTCTCTGCGACAAAGGGGGCATCCGGGAACGACCGGGTGCCCCCTTCGCTTATCCAACGAACGCAACCTGAAAGACCGCATGGCCGACGACGAGACCGACAACCACCGCAGCCGCAAGGTGCCGAGCAGCCGTGCTGCGCGGATGGGCGCGTTCGGGCGGCTGGCGACGGGCGTTGCAGGCGGCGTACTTGCCGAAGGAGCCAAGCGGCTCGCACGCGGTGAACGACCCCGGCTGCGCGATGCGGTGATGACTCCTGCCAATGCCATGCGGCTGGCCGATCGCCTCTCTCACCTTCGCGGTGCGGCGATGAAGATGGGTCAGATGATCAGCATGGATGCAGGCGATATGCTGCCGCCCGAACTCGCGCAGATCCTCGCCCGCGTGCGCGAACAGGCCGATCGAATGCCGCCAAACCAGCTGCGCGATGTGCTGGACAAGGAATGGGGCAAAGGCTGGCTCGGCCGCTTCGAGAAATTCAATCCCCGTCCCATCGCCGCTGCCAGCATCGGCCAGGTCCACCGCGCGGTGACCAAAGATGGCCGGGAAATCGCGATCAAGGTGCAATATCCGGGCGTGAAGGAAAGCATCGACGCCGATGTCGACAATGTCGCCTCGTTGCTGAAGCTCTCCGGCCTGTTGCCGCCCGAACTCGACATCAAGCCCCTGCTCGCCGAAGCAAAGCGCCAGCTTCACGAGGAAGCCGACTATATTCGCGAAGGCGAGCAGATGATGCTTTACCGCCAGCGGATGGAAGGCAGCGAACGGTTCCTTGTGCCTGCGATTGCCGAAGAATTCTCGACCGAGCGCGTACTGGCGATGGACTTCATCCCCGGCCGCCCGATCGAGGAAATGGAAAGCGCGCCGCAGGACGAGCGAGATGAGGCGGCAGCCGATATTATCGCGCTGGTGCTGCGCGAATTGTTCGAATTCGGCGTGATGCAAACCGATCCGAATTTCGCCAATTATCGCTACCAACCCGATTCCGGAAAATTGGTGCTACTCGATTTCGGTGCAACCCGTGCGGTCGATCCCGATGTGGCGGCAAGCTATCGCAAACTTCTCGCGGCAGGGCTCGATCAGAATCGCGACGCGGTGCGCAAGGCAGCGCTGGAAGCGGGCTTCGTCAGCGAAGGCGTAATCACATCGCAGGGCGATCGGCTCGATACGATCATCGATATCATCATCACGGAACTCAATCGCGACGGCCCCTTCGACTTCGGCGACCGGGCCTTTGTGTCCGTGATCCGTGATGAGGGTTTCGAGATCGCCGCCGACAAGCGCGCATGGCATATTCCGCCAGTCGAAACACTGTTCGTCCAGCGCAAGATAAGCGGCACCGCCCTGCTCGGCGCGCGGTTGAAAGCAAAGGTCGACGTGCGCGCACTGGTGCGCCCCTATGTCGAAAGCGAGCCTCTCAAGGCCTGATAGGCGACCGCGCTCACCGTATTGGCGAGATTGAGCGAGCGGATGTGCTGCGAGCGCATCGGCAGAAAAAACTCGCGCGCCTTGTGTGCGTCCCTGATGGCGGCGGGCAAGCCCTTGGTCTCGCAGCCGAACACCAGATAGGCATCGTCGGGATAGTCGGGTTCGTAAAAGCTGCGCTCGCCATCATCCTCGAACAGGAACAGCTGGTCATCGCGCGGGGCTCGGTCAGCCAGGAACGTCTCCCAGCTCGAAAATTCCGCCAGCCTGACATGTTGCCAGTAATCGAGGCCCGAGCGCTTCACCCGCGCATCGGAAAGCACAAAGCCGAGCGGATGGATCAGTATCAGCTCGATATCGAGCGCGACGCAGGTCCGGCCGACAGCGCCGGTATTGCCGGGAATTTCCGGATGGACGAGGACAATTGAAGACACGGGTCAATCAGCGGTTTGCGTCTGATCAGACTGCGGTGCTTGCGCGGCCTGTTCGGCCTCGTATCGGGCACGTGCCGCTGCGATCCACTCGGCGCGCTCGGCAAGCTGCTGCAGCACGCGGGGATGGATCGGCCTGCCATCGGGCAATTCACCGCGCTGCGCAGCCTCGCGGTGCGCGTCATCCTCATAGCCAACCATCGCCATGCAGAGCTTTGGCGAATAGGCCATGCCGTTGATCGTCGTGTCATGTGTCGGCGTATCGAGCTCGCGCGCGCGCGATGCCATCACGCCGCTGACTTCCACCAGCAGGCGATTGGACCGCTGTGCCTCTCCCAATGCGCGCAGCAATACGCCGCGTGTTGCCTCGTCGATGGGGCCATTTTCCGGCCGAAGCAGTTTCAGCGTGGACCACGCCTCCAGCTCATCATCCTGCCCCTGCCGCATATAGGCGTTCATATATTCCGCGCTGCTCAGCCGCATCATCCAGTCGCCCTGCAAATGGCGAGCAAGCAGCGGTCGTGCGGCATCGATGCCGGTTTCGTCCAGCACCATCTGTTCGGGCGTTTCCAGCCAGCCAAGCTCGCTACGATCCGCACCCGGAACAGCCAGAACATCGCGCACCCGCTCAATGGCATCGAGCATGCACAGGTTCATCCGTGGGCGGATGATCGCCAGCTCTGCCGAATTATGCAGGGCGGCGGCAATGCTTTCGAATTGCGCTTCGGCCGCTTCACGCTCCGCATTGCGGGCAAAGCGATCCTGCAACAATTGCGCCGCCAGCACGCCGCCCAGGATGACGACGAACTCCAGCACGAGCAGCCGCAAGGTCTGCGATGCGCGCAGGCGCGAGAAAGCATTCTTCAGAGCGAGCAGCATTGGCGTTCAATTTTCCTGCAGACGAAGAGCGCGATTACTTCCGCTTTGAGCCAAAGCGTTCTTTCCACTCGGCATGGTTGCCGCCCGCCAGGAGGCTGGCCTGTTCGATCCATTTGTCACGGTCGATCCGGCCGCGGAAATTGCCGAGATGTGCGTCTACTTCGGCGACATCGCGCGCGCCCCAGGCGGCGATCTGATCGTAACGGCGCACGCCCAGGTCATTGAGCAAAGCGGCCAGCTTTGGACCGATACCGTTGATCTTGGTGAGATCCTGACTCTCACCTTCGGCGGCCGCAATATTGGGGGTCGCAGTCGTTGCCGTGCTGTCTGAAACTGGCGCGACGGCCGACGCGACAACCGGCTTTTCGGTCGGAATGGGGTCAGCAGGAGTTGGCGCGGGATCGCGCACAAGCTCTTCCGTGGCGGCGGGCGCTGGTGCCGGTTTCTGTGCGGAAGATGTGGCCTTGCCACCGCGCGGTCCGTCCGAAACGCCCAGCGCATTGGTCTCGCGCTTGCGGAAGCCGTCGATGTCGTGCTGCGCCTTTGATGAGGAACCAAAGATCAGCCACGCGGTGACCGCCAGCAGCACGATCACCAACACGATAAACAACACAGTCAAATCCATAGCCAGTCCCCTTCACCATACCGGCGGCGCGCATGCGAATCCGTCCGGTTGTTCTCTGCGCGCGAAAGTGGCCGTTTCTGCGCGCAGCGTAAAGGGGGCGAAGATCAGCCGAGCTTGTCTTTCAGGATCTGGTTGACGACTGCCGGATTGGCCTTGCCCTGCATCGCCTTCATCGTCTGGCCGACGAAGAAGCCGAAGAGCTTGTCCTTGCCACCCTTGTACTGCTCGACCTTGTCCTGGTTGTTGGCGAGGATGTCGTCGATCGCACTTTCGATGGCGCCCGTATCGCTGACCTGCTTCAGGCCTTCGGTATCGGCGATTTCGTCCGGCTCGCGGCCCTCTCTCAGAACGATCTCGAAAATTTCCTTCGCCTGCCCGCCCGAAATCTCGCCCGCATCCTGCATCTTGAGGATAGCGGCCTGCCGCGCGGCGGTAGCGTTGCTGGCATCGCCCTCGTCCCCGAGCGATTTCATCACGCCCGGCGCGACAGAGAGCGCCCAGTTGGCAACCGGTGTGGCGACGTCTGCCTCTGGCTTGCCCAGCGCCTTGGCGGTCTCGGCAAGCAGCGTTTCAAAGCGGGCGTAGGTTTCGACCTCTGCCGTCAACTCGCGCGCGTTGTACGGTGTCAGGCCCAGCTCGTTTTCGTAGCGCTGGCGCTTGGCATCGGGCAATTCGGGAAGGCTGGCGCGGCATTCCTCAAGGAAGGCATCGTCCAGTTCCAGCGGCAGCAAGTCGGGATCGGGGAAGTAGCGATAATCGTGCGCGTCTTCCTTGCTCCGCATCGTGCGCGTCGTGCCAGTGCCCGGATCGAACAGGCGCGTTTCCTGATCGACCGTGCCACCTTCTTCGAGCACATCGACCTGGCGGTTCGCTTCGAATTCGATGACCTGCATCACGAAACGCACCGAATTGACGTTCTTCGTTTCGGTCCGCGTACCAAGCTCGGTCGAGCCGACCTTGCGCACCGAGACGTTCACGTCCGCGCGCATCGAACCCTCTTCCATGTTGCCATCGCACGATCCGACATAGCGCAGGATCGAACGCAGCTTGCGGACATAGGCGCCGGCTTCTGCGGGCGAAGTCATGTCCGGACGGCTGACGATTTCCATCAGCGCGACACCGGTGCGGTTGAGATCGACGTAGGACATGGTCGGGTGCTGATCGTGCATCAGCTTGCCCGCATCCTGCTCGATATGAATGCGCTCGATCCCAATGACCTTGTCTTCGGGAATTCCCGCCTTCTCATCAGCGAGGATCGTCAGCGCGCCTTCGCCCACGATGGGATGGTAGAGCTGGCTGATCTGGTAGCCCTGGGGAAGATCGGCATAGAAGTAATTCTTGCGGTCGAAACGGCTCCATTTGTGAATTTCCGCCTCAATCGCCATGCCGGTGCGCACCGCCTGCCGCACGCATTCGCGATTGGGTACGGGAAGCATCCCCGGCATCGCAGCATCGACGAGGGACACCTGCGAATTCGGCTCCGCGCCGAACTGAGTGCTCGCGCCGGAAAACAGCTTGGCGTTGGAAGTGACCTGCGCATGGACTTCAAGGCCGATCAGGACCTCCCACTCGCCCGTTGCGCCCTGAATTCTGTAATTGCTCATGATCCACCCGATAACGGCTCTGTCGTCAAGTGCAAGACGTCGTGCTTGCGTGCGCGGCCAGTCGCTTGAACAGTTCGCGCGCCTCGGCCAGTTTTGCAGGATCGAGAACCGGCGCCGCCCGCTCCAGCAGTTCATCCCGCCCAGCGTGTGGACGCGAGCGCGGATTCATCGCACCGAGCACCCGTTCGCGCAGCGCAGGGGTCATCGGAAAATGCCGGAATCGTGTCCCAAATCGCGCATTGACCCGCGCGAACACCGCGCCGGGGTCGCCGGTCGCCTGCTCGAACGTGGCGATCACCGCCCTATCCGCAATCCGCTCCACCGCCTCGTAAAATCGCAGCCACCGGGACAGTGCCCATGCGCTTTCGATGCTTGAATCGTGGAGGCACCAGCTGCGGATGGCATCGGCGGGATCGCGTACCAGTACCAGTACCGGCACGCCGCGCGTGGTGGCTGCCACAATATGCGCTTCGGAATGCTGGTGATGTGCCACGCGAACGCGGTCCATCCGCTGCCAGAACCGGAAGACCCGGACCGTCCAGCTGTTGGCCGATCGCGGAAAGCCGTCGATAAGGATATCGGTGTCGTCAGCCAGCAGGCTGTTAAACCGATCCCCGCTCCCCCGCAGTATCTGGATGACCATGTAGAGGCGCGGGAAGCGGCCGAGCAGAGCTCGCAATCGAAGTTTTATCGGCACCATCTGCTGGCGTCAGGCCGGATGGACAGCGCCGGGTGCCAGCGTCACCACCACTTATGAGGCTTGGTGTTTGTGGTGACCTGCGCATGGACCTTCAAGCCGATCACAACGTGCCACTCGGCCGTTGCGACCTCAATGCGGTAATTAGTCATCGTCGATCATCTTCCCGTTTTCGTCGAACCGCGCTTCGCCGTGATCAACATTCTTCCGCACCCAATCCGCCACCATGAATGTAGCAGGCACGGCGAGTATCAGTGCAATGCCGACGAAGGTTATCGAACTATCGTTCACTACCACCACTTCTCCGGCTTTGCCGTGAACCCGGCGCGCTGTTCGATTGCGAGGCCTGCGTTCAGCACGCCCTGCTCGTCCATCGCGCGGCCCACGATCTGCAAGCCCAGCGGCAGGCCGTCTTCGGTCACCGTCGCCGGAACGCTCATCGCTGGAAGCCCCGCGAGCGAGGCAGGCACCGCGAACACGTCGTTCAGATACATCGTCAGCGGATCGTCGTTGAGCGAGTTGAGCGGGAAGCTCGGCGTAGGCGTTGTCGGCGCGAGGATCACGTCGCACTGCTCGAATGCCGCGTCGAAATCGCGCTGCACCAGCGTGCGCACTTTCATCGCCTGGGTGTAATAGGCATCGTAGAACCCTGCGGAGAGCACATAGGTGCCGAGCATCACGCGGCGCTTTACTTCGTCCCCGAAGCCTTCGGCGCGGGTGGCGGCGTACATGTCCTGCAGGCCGGCACCCTCGGGCAGGTCGCGGAGGCCGTAGCGCACGCCGTCATAGCGGGCGAGATTGCTCGATGCCTCGGCGGGAGCGACGATATAATAGGCGGGCAGCGCATATTTGGTGTGCGGCAGTGAGACTTCGACGATCTCTGCTCCGGCATCGCGCAGCCATTCGGCACCCTTGTCCCAGCTATCGAGGATCGCCTGGTCGGTGCCTTCCATCCGGTATTCCTTGGGAATGCCGACTTTCTTGCCGTGCAGGTCTGCATTGAGACCACCGAACCAGTTCGGCACCGGCGCATCGAGGCTGGTCGAATCCTTGGGATCGAACCCTGCCATCGCGCCGAGCATGATCGCGCAATCTTCCACCGAGCGCGCCATCGGCCCTGCCTGATCGAGAGAGCTTGCGAAGGCGACGACGCCCCAGCGCGAGCAACGGCCATAGGTCGGCTTGATCCCGCAAATACCGGTGAAAGCGGCGGGCTGGCGGATCGAACCGCCGGTGTCGGTACCGGTCGCGGCAGGTGCGATACGCGCGGCGACGGCGGCGGAAGAGCCGCCCGAGGAACCGCCCGGGCTCATCGCGGCATTGCTGCCCTTCTTGCGCCAGGGTGAGGAGACATTGCCGAAATAGCTCGTCTCGTTGGAGGAGCCCATCGCGAACTGGTCTAAGTTGAGCTTGCCGAGCATGCCGCAGCCCGCTTCCCACAGCTTGGCCGAAACCGTGCTTTCATAGCGCGGCGTAAAGCCTTCGAGGATATGGCTCGCGGCAGTGGTCTGCACACCGTCGGTCGCGAACAGATCCTTCATGCCGATCGGCACGCCGGCCATGGAGCCGAGCGTTTCGCCCTTGGCGCGTGCAGCGTCCACCGCATCAGCGGCTTCCAGAGCCTTTTCCGGTGTGGTGACGATGAAAGCGTTGAGCTCGCTCGCCGCTTCGACGGCGGCATTGAAGCTTTCCGCCACTTCGCGCGCGGAGAAATCGCCCGCAGCTACGCCATCGCGAATTTCGCGGACGCCGAGATTGGTAATGTCAGTCATGTGAATTATCCGTCATCCCAGCGAAAGCTGGGATCTGGTTGAAAGTCGCGCGAGGCAGCGAGAGATCCCAGCTTTCGCTGGGATGACGCGGATGAAGTGTAAGGCTCACTCGATCACCTTGGGCACGCCGTAGAAGCCATGTTCCGCGACCGGAGCATTGGCCAGCACATCATCCTGCCGCCCGCCGCCGGTCTTGGGATCGGCATCGACCACATCGTCACGCAGGCGCAGGGCTTGCGGGATGACGGCAGTCATGGGCTCGACACCGGACGTGTCGACTTCGCCCAGCTGCTCGACCCAGGTGAGGATATTGTTGAATTCAGGCACAAGGTGGTCGAGATCTTCCTCGCCCATCTTGATGCGCGCCAATTGGGCGATTTTCGCCACTTCTTCTCGGGTAACGGACATGGCCTCGCACTAGCCGTGCCGGTGACGCACTTCAAGCAGTTACGAGGGCGGTTCGAACGTGGGTCCAACCTCTTCGCCGCCGATATAAATCGAACGGCGCTGCGATCGATCTATACGCACATCTCCTCGCTCGATTGCATCGCGTTCACGCTGGAGAGCCTCGCGCTCTTCCTCCGTCGACATCGAGACATCCGGTTGCGAGCGCGGAGCGGCACGCCATCCTCCATCGACCCGCAGGAATACCTCGTTGTCGATGCCACACTGGACGTCCGGGCTTGCAGGCTCGTCCAGGTCCGCGCATCCATCGCCCAAGGCTACCGCCGATGCGCCATCGTCTTGAAGGTAAACGCGGCATGCTGCACTGTCACGGCAGACTCCATCGGACCGTATCGTATCGGCAAGCCCCGGCGGTAAATCCGATCCGGACGGATAGACGACGAATGTGCCGACGCCTCTGTCAGGGGGCTCGTCCAACCAGTCGTATGGCCTGCTCTGCTGCTCCCGCGCGGCCTGCGCCAACCGGGCAAGCTCGCTTTCGCCCTCTGCCAGCACTGCCAGCGCATCGCGGCCCGCATCGCCGAAATCCCAGCGCAAGGCGGAGTAATCGAATTCTTCGACGCTCACCTCGCCGCTTTCGAGCCGGGCAATCTGGTCTCGGGTGGAGATTGCCCCGAAATCGAATAGTGGGAACGCCAGTACGAACGCCACCGCACAGCTCGCCACGGCCAGCCGCATGTTGGCGGTGCGCAGATGCGCGCTCCAGCCCGCCATACGCCCGCGAGCGAGCCCGACCCAGTATGCAAGGCCATAGGCAGTGGCGATCACGATGGCGACGAGCGCCCAGATGCGTTCGGGCGACAGCCCATGCTGGTCGATGCGGATGCCCATGCTTATCGCGGCGAACACCGTCAGCGGGAAGATGCACGCGGCGAGCACCAGCGCGGCGGTCTGCATCACCTTGCTGGAGCTGCGCGCCTCGTCGTCATCGCGGATGATGGCGTTGGTCAGAATGAAGGCCGCGACAGCGCAGGTCAGCAGCACGGGCGTTGCGCTATCGGTCGCTTCCCAAAGCGCGCCTCCGCCCGATGTCAGCAGGATGAAAAGGAAGATGGCAAGCGCAAAGGCGAAAGGCACCGCCAGCAGGGCAAACACCAGCATGACGACGCGCTGCAACGTCCCCAATACGCCAAGCTGGTTGCGCAGCACGCCCATCGCGCCGCCGAATGCTGCGCCCATGAATGCGCCGGGGAAGCCCTCCGTATCGATGAGCGCTTCGATAAATTCTATACCGACAATGCTGAACAAAGCTTGCAGCAGCCACAGCACCAGCCAGCTTAGAAGGACAAAAGCGAAAGCGCCGCCCGCGCTGACGGCATCGGTCCAGACGTGGAAATGCGTTTCGGCGTAATTGGTCTGCCACCGCTTGCGATGGAAGTTCGCCTGAAACAGCGGAATGGCGAGCAGCGAAAAGAAAACTCCCGCAGCGAACGCAAATTCCGTGCCCGCCCGCGTGTCCGACCAGTCGGCGGCGAAATAGGCGATGCCGCCCATGACCAGGCCAAGCCCAATCGCGAAAACGGCCGACTCCGCCAGCCGCGAGGGGCGAAGGACGAACGTCGCCGCGATAAAAGCGAAGAAGCAGAACGCCGCGGCGGCTGCGCCCAATGCGCTCTCGCCATCGGCTTCAAGGATCAGATTGACCGCAAGGCCGGCAAGCAGGCCCAGCCCCGCCAATACCCACGGTCGCTGCGGCCAGTCTTCGAGGAAGTTCGCTTCGACGGGGAGCGCCCGCTCCATTTCAGAACCGGCGGTCATGTTATCCCCCTTACCCGATGGGCTTATTCGGCAGTGCTTGCCTCGCCACCCTCACCGCCCTCAGCGCCTTCGGCTTCCATCTGCTGCATCATCTGGATCATGGTCATGTAACGCTGTTGCGCCTCTTCCTCGGCCATGAAATCGACGAGTGTAATGTTGAAATAGAGATCCGATCCGGGCGGGATGGGCGAGCCCTCCTGCGCTTCGTCGCCATAGCCAAGCTCTGACGGGATAAAGACTTCGTAGGTGCCGCCCTTCTGCATTTGCAGCACGGCTTCCTGGAAACCGGGGATCATCTGGCCAAGCGGCAGGGCTGCGCCCTCGGGCAGGATGCCCGGCACCGGCCATTCGCCATCGGTCGACTGGTCGAACACCGTGCCGTCTTCCAGACGACCGGTGTAGCGCACGAAGATCACATCCTCGACCGAGGGGCTTTCGCCTTCGCCCGCAGTGATCGTATCCACGGTCACGCCCTTTGGCATGGCGGCCCAGGCAATCGCTGCGGCAATCACGACAGCGGCCAGCACGCCCAGCCACAGCTTCAGCAGCGAACCCTTGGCGATGGGTTGCAGAGGAACACGGGTTACTTCAGCCATTCGATACGATCCTGCCAATTTCCACCGCGCAAACAAAAGGGCGCGGATTCTCTCCACGCCCCTTTGGCTTAGCTGCGATGAGCTTTCAAGCGATCTTGCCCCATAGTCGGGGAAAGCGGCTTACTTGATGCCGTCACGCTCCATACGCTTGCGCTCCAGCTTGCGGGCGCGGCGCACGGCAGCGGCCTTTTCGCGGGCGCGCTTTTCGCTGGGCTTTTCGTAGTGACGACGCAGCTTCATCTCGCGATACACACCTTCCCGCTGCAGCTTCTTCTTGAGCGCGCGGAGGGCCTGCTCGACATTGTTATCGCGGACGATGATCTGCATAAAACTCTTGCCACCTTATCTAATTCAAAACCGATGAGAGCCCGCGGATCAGGCGCGGGGTGCACCGTATGATTTATCAACGAAAAACGCGCCGAATCCGTTCCGGAACCGGCTTTCTGGGGCGGCAGATAAGCGAATCATCGGCAAAAGGCAAGGCGCTCGCGGTATTTGCGGCAAGTTTTGGGTTCCGCCAAGGCTGGCCAGCGGCTAGAGCGTGAGCCATGTCCCAAACGACTTCTCCCCTTCTCGCCTCTGCCTATGTGGCATTGGGCGGCGGCCTGGGTTCGCTCGCGCGATACCAGCTCGGCCGCTTTATGACCTCATGGCTCGGCGCGCCTGTCATCAGCGTCTTTCCCTTTGCCACGCTTGCAGTCAACACGATCGGCAGCCTGCTGATGGGCCTGCTCGCCGGATGGCTGTTCCGCAGCGCACCCGAAAATGCAGAGAGCCTGCGCCTCTTGCTGGGTGTCGGCCTGCTCGGCGGGTTCACCACATTCAGCGCCTTCAGCCTCGAGCTGTCATTGCTGATCGAGCGCGGACAGATCGGGATGGCGGCGATTTACCTGATGCTGTCCATCGGGCTCGGCGTAACCGGCTTTGTCTTTGGCCTCATGGTCACGCGGTTGTTCTCATGAGCAACAAGCAAGACGCAGATCAGGTTCGCCAGTTCACCGTCGATGCCGATGATGATGGCGTGCGGCTGGACCGCTGGTTCAAGCGGCATTTGCCGCAAGTCGGCTTTGGAACCGTCAGCCGCTGGGCGCGCACCGGTCAGCTGCGCGTGGATGGCAGCCGCGCCAAGGTGGATGATCGCCTTTCCGAAGGGCAGGTCCTGCGGGTTCCGCCGGGCGGTGAAGACGGCGCGCGCACGAAGCGCCAGCGCCGCGAGCTGACCGAAGCAGAGATTGCAGAGGCCGAGGAAATGCTGATCACCCGCACCCGATCGGCGCTGGTCCTCAACAAGCCTCCGGGCCTCGCCACACAGGGCGGCACCAAGACGACCAAGCATGTCGACGGGTTGCTCGATGCCTTTGCAGGCGAGGACGAGCAGCGCCCCAAACTCGTCCACCGGCTGGACAAGGATACCTCCGGCGTCCTGCTGGTGGCGCGCACATCGGGCAGCGCGGCTTTCTATTCCAAGCGCTTTTCCGGTCGGACCGCGAAGAAGATTTACTGGGCGCTGGTGGTCGGCGTGCCCGATATTCACGAAGGCACAATCGAAGCGCCGCTCGCCAAGCAGCCGGGCACCGGCGGCGAGAAGATGCATGTCGATATGGAAGGCGGCCAGCCAGCCAGGACGGTCTACCGCGTGGTCGAACGCGCTGGCAACGCAGCCGCCTGGGTCGAATTGCAGCCTTTCACCGGGCGCACCCACCAGCTGCGCGTGCATATGGCAGCGATCGGTCACCCGATCGTAGGAGACGGCAAATATGGCGGGCAGGATGCTTTCCTGACCGGCAGCGTCAGCCGCAAGATGCACCTCCACGCTCGACGCCTGATTATCGACGGGCCGAAGGGCGAACAGCTCGATGTGACCGCTCCCCTGCCCGAACATTTCGCGCAGAGCATGGAGCAACTGGGCTTCGATGAAACGCTGAGCGATGCTGGCCCCGTCGCCACGCCGCCGCCCGAGCGCAGCAAGGAAGAGAAAAAGCAGGCCGCGCGCCAGCACGCCAAGCAATACCGCAAGAACCGCCGCGGCGAACGCAAGGGTCGCGGCCAGCCGGGCGGCAAGAAACGCGGAGCAAAGCCCAAGCCAAAGGGCAAACGCTAGTGAGCGCCGTCCGCCTCGCCGTGTTCGATTGCGATGGTACGCTCTCGGATGGGCAGGCGGGCGTGTGCAATGCGATGGATGTCGCATTCGAGACGGCCGGGCTTGGCACGCCGGACAGGCATTTCGTGCGGCGGATCGTCGGGCTGAGCCTGCCGCAAGCCATCCGCCAGCTGGCACCGGAAGCGGACGACGATCAGCTGCTCGCGGCCGTCGAGGCCTACAAGTCCGCCTTCCGCCAATCGCGCGAGGACGGTTCCCTGCGAGAGCCGCTGTACGATGGCATTCCCGACCTGCTGCGCCGCCTTCACGGTACCGGCTGGACGCTGGGCGTCGCCACCGGCAAATCGGATCGCGGGCTGGCCAGCACGCTTTCAGCGAATGATCTCACCGATTTGTTCTCCACTCTGCACACGGCAGACAGGCACCCGTCAAAACCGCATCCGGCCATGCTGGAAGCGGCGATGGCGGATGTGCTCGCAGACCGCGGCGATACGGTGATGATTGGCGATACCGTCTACGATATCCAGATGGCCGCTGCCGCTGGCTGCCGCGCTATCGGGGTCGACTGGGGCTATCACGAGCCGGAAGAGCTGCGCGACGCGGGCGCCATCGGCGTGGCGACCACGATGGAAGAGCTGGAGGCGCTGATCAATGGCTGACAAGGCAAGTGAGGAAGCGCTGGCGAAGAAGCGCTGGATGGCAATTCAAATGCTGCGCGTATCGGGCGCCATTCTGGTCGCGCTCGGCCTTGCCATAGCCAATGGTGCACTGGATTGGCCCGATTGGACTGCCTATCTGCTGATCGGGATCGGCATGTTCGATGTCTTCCTGTTCCCGATCATCCTTTCGCGCCGCTGGAGCACCAACAAGATAAAATGAAGAAATTCTGGAAAGAGGTTTCGGTTCAGCAGTCCGATGCGGGCTGGCAGGTGACGCTGGATGGTCGCGGGATCAAGACGCAGCGCGGCGGGCAGCAGGTGGTGCCGACCGAAGCCTGCGCGCAGATGCTGGCCAAGGAATGGGCCGCGCAGGGCGACGAGGTCGATCCCAAAAGCTTCATTTTCCGCGACATGGCAGATTTCGCCATCGACATTGTGCGGCCCGACCGTGACGGCACGATCACCAAGCTGCTCAGCTATGCCGACACCGATACGCTGACCTATCGCGCCAATCCTGATGAGCCGCTGTATGAGCGGCAGGAACAGATGTGGGAGCCGCTGGTGACTGCATTTGAAAAGCGCCACGATGTCTCCGTGCAGCGCGTGAGCGGGATCATGCACGCGCAGCAGCCGGAAAAGACGATGCAAAGCGTGCGCAAGCGGCTGGAACAGGAAGACGACTTCACCCTCGCAGCGCTGATGACGCTCGCCTCGCTCGCCGCATCGATTGTCGTGCCGCTGGCGGTTATCGACGACGAGGCAGACAGCGAAGCGATGTTCGCAGCCGCCAATGCCGAAGAGGACTGGCAGGCCGAGCTATGGGGCTGGGATGCGCAGGCGGAAGCCGCGCGCAAGGCACGGCTGGAAGCCTTTGCCTGCGCCGCGCGCTTTGCGAAAGCTGTTCGCGGCTAAAACCTGATCAATCAACCCAGTCGGCGACATCCGCAGCGATCTGGTTCGCCGCATCGTTCATCGCCGCGCCAACCGCCGTCGCTTCTGCGGGAATGCCGGAAATCCGCTCTTCAAAACGGCGCGTGCGGACTTGCGCTCCGGGCGCTTCGAGCACCGCGTCATAGCGAATGAACACGCTGCCGGTCTGCGCGTCATAATCCATTGCCGTCAGCTGGCCGGAAAGCTGCGTCCGTGCGACGAATTCCATTTCCGGGCCGCTCGCCACCAGGCGATTGCCGCGCGCGCGGATCGTTTCGGCCAGCACATTGCGGAACAGGCGCGCGGGCTTTTCCACCCACCACGCATCGACAAGATAGGCGAGCGAGCTGTCGCTCGTGATCACCGGGATACGATTGACGTTGAGCCGCTGGTTGACGCTCGGCACTTGCACCGCGAGCGCGTTACTCGCCTCGCCTTCGGTTCCGCTGCCTTCGGGTGCGTTGGTGGCAGGGGTCAGGGTCAGCAATTGGTCAGGCGCTTCCGCGCCGCCGATGCTTACACAGCCGCCCAGCAGGGTGATCGCCGCAAGGCTGGCGAGAACGGGTTTGGCAAAATTCGTCACAATCAATCTCCCGCTCAAGGTTCGTAATCGGGCAGCGACGGCCCGCTCAAAATCGAACCGGCGCCTTCGGTTTCAATACGTTCAGTGAGGCTGCGCAGGTTTTCGCTGGTCTCACGCAAATCGCGCATCGTAGCCGTCGCGGCAGGCAGCGTGTCTTGCGAAAGCTGCTCAGTTAGCGGCTCGACATTGGCGAGCGTCGCTTCCAGCGCTGCCGCGGCTTGACGTGCCGAAGCGAGCGTTGCGCGCAGATCATCGCTCAGCTGTGCCCCGTCATTCTCGACAAGCGCATCGACGGAAGTCAGCGTATCCTCGAAAGCTGCCAGCGTTGCCGTGGACTGGTTCAGCGTGCCCTGCAGTTCCTGCAAGGTCCGCTCGATTTCCGGCGAGGTGCGCGCCAGCTCTCCGCTGATCGCATCGGTGTTGCGCAGGATACCCGAAATCGAATCCTGGTTGTCATCATCGAGCACGCGGGTGAGCCGATCGGTCAGCGTGGCGAGGCGCTCCAGCAGCAGCGGCGCGCTGGCAAGGATTTCACCGATGGCACCCGGCGCTGGCGGGATCACCGGCACACCTTCGGGACAATCCGTTGTATCGCAGCTGATCAGCGGCAGATTACTGCGCCCGCCGGCAAGCGAGATGTTGGATACGCCTGTGAAACTCGCAGAAACGCTGGCTTCGGTGCCGACATGGATAGGTGTGCGATCATCGATGCGCAGGCGTACTTTCACGAATTCCGGATCGCGTTCCCAGATGCTGATATCGAGAACCTGCCCGACGGGCACGCCCGAATAGGTAACGACAGACCCTTCTGCGACGCCGCCGACCGACTGCTCGAAGAAGATGTCATACTCCTTGTTGTCACGGTCGCTCAGGCCCGCAAGCCAGATGAAGAAAAAAGCTGCGGCGGCGAGTAGCACCAATGTGACTACCCCGACCCAGACATGGTTTGCTCTGGTTTCCATATGCTTCGTCCTATGAACCTTCGCCCGTTGCCTTGTCTAATGCTTTCCCGCGATCATGCGATTCTGCTGCGGCGCGGCTGCGCGGTCCGTTGAAATATTCCTGGATCCACGGATGATCGGTTTCGAGCAGTTCGGGGATCGAGCCGATCGCGATGACCTTCTTGTCGGCCAGCACCGCCACCCGGTCGCAAATCGCATAGAGCGTGTCGAGATCGTGGGTGATCAGGAACACGGTGAGGCCAAGCGTATCGGTAAGTTCGCGCAGCAGCTCGTCGAATTTTGCCGCACCCACGGGATCGAGGCCCGCAGTCGGCTCGTCCAAGAACAGCAATTCGGGATCGAGCGCGAGAGCACGGGCAAGGCCTGCGCGCTTTTTCATCCCGCCCGAGAGCTCGCTGGGAAATTTTGCCGCAGCATTTTCCGGCAGGCCTGTAAGCACCACCTTGTAACGGGCGATTTCGTTGAGTAATTCCTGGTCCAGCTCGGGATAAAATTGCTTGAGCGGCACTTGCACATTTTCCGCCACCGTCAGCGTCGAAAACAGCGCCCCGCCCTGAAACAAAACGCCCCAGCGCGAGCGGACGCCGATTTCCTCGTCCGGTTCGGCCTCTGTGATGTTTTTCCCGAAAACCTCGACATCGCCCTCTGCCGGGCGCTGAAGGCCGATGATGGAGCGCATCAGGACAGATTTCCCCGTGCCCGATCCACCGACAACGCCGAGGATTTCGCCCCTGCGAACGTCGAGATCGAGGTCTTCGTGCACCACAAAGTCGCCAAAGGCATTGGTCAGGGAGTGGATGCGGATCGGGTATTCGCTATCCTCGATTTCGGGGATATCCTCTGCGGTCTCTGCCACGTGATCATGGGTTTCCTGATCGCTCATCCGAGGCCAATCTCCGTGAAAAACACGGCAAAGAACGCATCAAGCACGATCACCATGAAGATCGCCTGCACGACGGCCATGGTGGTGCGCAGACCGACCTCTTCGGCGTTTCCTTTGACCTGCATGCCCTGATAACAGCCTGACAAAGCGATGATGAGGCCGAACACCGGCGCCTTGATCATGCCAACCCAGAAATCGTGGATCGGCACCACTTCCTGTACGCGGGCGATGAACGTCCAGAACGGAATGCCGAGCATCAGATCGCCGATCATCGCGCCGCCGATAATCGCCATGATCGACGCATAAAAGCCCAGCAGCGGCATCATCAGCACTGCTGCAAGGATACGAGGCAGCACTAGCGCTTCGGTCGGCGAGACGCCGATCGTGCGCATCGCATCGACTTCCTCGGTCAGTTGCATGGTGCCGATCTGCGCGGCAAAGGCAGAGCCTGACCGGCCCGCCACCATGATCGCCGTCATCAGCACGCCCAGTTCGCGCAGAGTGATTCGGCCGACCAGATTGACGGTGAAGGCCTCTGCCCCGAACTGCTGCAATTGCACCGCACCCTGCTGCGCAATCACGATGCCGATCAGGAAACTCATCAGCCCGACGATGGGCAAAGCCGAAACGCCGACCAGCTCCATCTGCCGCACAAGCGCGCGTATGCGCAGGCGACGCGGGTGTGCAATTGTCCCACCCAATGCCGCAACAATGGCGCCAAGGAAGCTGACATTGTGTTTCAGGCCGTTGCCGAAATCGACGACCTTTTCACCCACATCGGCGGCGAAATTCTTGAGCGACGTGTCACGCTCCGGCGTGATGTCGCCTTCAAACGCGCATTCTTCCACTGCATCGATCAGCACCAGCGCAGCCTCGCTCGCGCCGTTGATCTCCGCGCCTTTTTCCTCGGCAAAACGGTGGACGATCCATGCACCGACCGTGTCGATCCGCTCCACGGCGGAAATATCGACCGTCTGCACCGAATCGTCGAAGTCGCGCAGCGCCGGATCGAGCCGCCCGATGCCCGATACCGTAAGCGGACCGGTGATCGACACTGTCACCCGGCCACCCCGCTCTTCAACACTGAAATCGGCCCATTCGCGCATATTCGCCACGCTATGCGGGCAAACGGAAGCGCCCGCAACACTTTAGGATGACACTTTACCATGTTGCCCTCGGTGAAAGAGGGTGGCAGTGGCCAATCATTATGACCCGTGAACTCGACAAGACATTCGATCCCGCCGCGATTGAGGCGAAATGGTATTCCCATTGGGAGGAAACCGGCGCGTTCCGGCCCGAGCGCCCCGATGCCGAAGCCTTCACGCTGGTCAACCCGCCGCCCAACGTCACCGGCTCGCTCCACATCGGCCACGCGCTCGACAATACGCTGCAGGACATTGTCGTTCGATACGAGC
This sequence comes from Aurantiacibacter sp. MUD61, assembly GCF_027912455.1. NCBI lineage: Bacteria > Pseudomonadati > Pseudomonadota > Alphaproteobacteria > Sphingomonadales > Erythrobacteraceae > Aurantiacibacter > Aurantiacibacter sp. MUD61. Next base: position 1,614,247 of record NZ_CP115446.1, on the reverse strand, counting down.
GCCTGCGCGGCAAGGATGCGCTGTGGGTGGTCGGCATGGATCACGCCGGGATCGCCACGCAGATGGTGGTCGAGCGCCAGCTGGAGGAACGGCAGGACAAGCGGACCAATTACAGCCGAGAAGATTTCATCGACAAGGTCTGGCAATGGAAAGCCGAAAGCGGCGGCCAGATCACCAAACAGCTGCGCCGCCTCGGCTGCTCGATGGACTGGAGCCGCGAGCAGTTCACGATGGACGACCATTTCACCAAGGCCGTGCTCAAGGTCTTCGTGGACCTGCACGAAAAGGGCCTGATCTACCGCGACAAGCGGCTGGTAAACTGGGACCCCAAGCTGAAGACCGCCATCTCCGATCTCGAAGTCGAGACCGAGAATGTCGCGGGCCATTTCTGGACTTTTATCTATCCGCTGGCCGATGGATCGGGCGACATCCGCGTCTCGACCACGCGGCCAGAAACCATGCTCGCCGATATGGCCGTGGCGGTACATCCGGACGATGATCGCTATAAGGACCTGCTCGCACGCGGAGCGAAGGTGAAGCTGCCGATCACCGGCCGCGAGATTCCCATTGTGGCGGACGAACACGCCGATCCGGAGCTCGGCTCAGGCGCAGTGAAGATCACGCCGGGGCATGACTTCAACGATTTCGACGTGGGCAAGCGCGCCGGCATCGCGCCAGCCGACATGCTCAACATGCTCGATGCAGAGGCGCGTGTCTGCCAGACGGCGGACGAGCTGGTGCCCGAAGAGCTGATCGGCATGGACCGGTTCGACGCGCGCAAGCACGTGGTCGAAATGATGAAGGAACAGGGCCACCTCGTCCCGCACATCACCAAGACCAAGAAAGGCGAGGAGCAGGAGCTCGACGCAGAGCCGCGCACCATCCCCACCCCGTTCGGCGACCGTGGCGGCGTGCCGATCGAACCGTGGCTGACAGACCAGTGGTATGTCGATGCCGAAAAGCTGGCGGTGAAGCCGATCGAGGCGGTGAAGTCTGGCGAAGTCGAGATCGTCCCCAAGACTTGGGAAAAGACCTTCTTCAACTGGATGGAGAACATCCAGCCGTGGTGCGTCAGCCGCCAATTGTGGTGGGGTCACCGGATTCCGGCCTGGTATGACGCGGACGGAAACGCCTATGTCGCGATGACCGAGGATGAAGCGCAGGCGCAGGCCGGTGAAGGCGTTGCCCTGACGCGCGACGAGGACGTTCTCGACACTTGGTTCTCCTCCGCGCTCTGGCCTTTCGCCACGCTCGGCTGGCCGGACCGGACCGACCTGCTCGAAAAGCATTATCCCAACAGCCTGCTGATCAGCGGCTTCGACATCCTGTTCTTCTGGGATGCGCGCATGCTGATGTCGGGCTATTTCAACATGGGCGAGCGCCCGTGGGAAAGGCTCTATCTCCACGGCCTCGTGCGCGCGGCGGATGGCTCCAAGATGAGCAAGTCCAAAGGCAATGTCGTCGATCCGCTCGGCCTCATCGACCAGTACGGCGCGGACGCGCTGCGCTTTTTCATGGCGGCGATGGAAAGCCAGGGCCGCGACATCAAGATGGATGAGCGCCGGGTCGAGGGCTATCGTAACTTCGCCACCAAGCTGTGGAATGCGACGCGGTTCTGCCAGTCGAACGGCATCGGCGCGTCCTCCACGATCAAGGCTCCGGCAGCACGCCTCGCGGCGAACCAATGGATCATCGGCGAAGTGCAACAGACGGTCGAAGCGCTCGATGCCGCCATGGCCGACCTGCGCTTCGATGCCGCCGCCAACACGATCTACCAATTCACGTGGAGCCGTTTCTGTGACTGGTATCTCGAATTGATCAAGCCGGTGTTGCAAGGCGATGCGGACAGCCCCGCCGCCTTGGAAACCCGCGAAGTCGCCGGATGGGCGCTCGACCAGATTTTGGTCATGCTGCACCCCTTCATGCCCTTCGTGACCGAAGAGTTGTGGCATGCCCAAGGTGAGCGCAGCTACGATTTGATCCTCGCCAAATGGCCCAACCCGCGCGCAGAGGTCTCGAAGGAAGCGACCGACGCCATCGACTGGACCATCGCCCTCACCACCGCCACGCGCGGCGCGCGCAACGAACTCGGCATTTCACCGGGCGAGAAGCTGGCGGCCTTTGTTGCGAATCCTTCGGATGTCGCGCAACGCGTGCTCGACCGCAGCTCTGCCGCCATCGAGCGCCTCGCGCGCCTGACGCCCGTCACTGTGGGCGAGGCACCCGCAGGGGCGGCGATGCAGGTAACGGCTGGCGACGACGTCTTGGTCATCCCGCTCGAAGGCGTAATCGATATCGACGCCGAACGCGCGCGACTGGAAAAGGCCTTGGCCGCCTCGCAGAAGGAAGCAAAGAGCCTCGAAGGCCGCCTCGGCAATGCGAACTTCGTCGAACGTGCGAAGCCCGAAGCGGTCGAAAAGGCGCGCGAGGATCTGGCGCATCACACGGCGGAGATCGCGCGGCTTGAAGGCGCGCTGGCGCGGTTGGGATAAGGTCGTGGCGGCGCGCACTTTGCTCCGCCTGCTGAGCAGCGCCTTGCCCACCGCGAAAGCCGACCGGATCATCACATGTCGCGTGGATGCGGGGAAGCCCTTCGCATCGACACGCGGCCGCAACTTCCAGGTCCGTATCGCTGCCTGGCAAGAGGAGGACGGCACGCGTCACGCCGATCCGATTGTGTTGAAGCGGGATGTATTCCTGCCGCCCTCAGTAAGCCTATGGGCACAGGCGATGCCCGCAAAGTCGCTGTGCCGGGTCGCCATCGGGCCAATTGAAAAGCGCCCCTATTTTTACCCCACCGCACCGCTGTTGGCCTTTCTTGGCCGGGGCGAAGACGCCGGATTTGCCGAGGCAAGCGCGCCTCTGGTCTCGCCATTCACCTTCGGCGATCCGCAAGTTGGCACTTTCCAATCTCGAACCGGCTTTCCGAGAGATTTTCAGGGCGAAATGGATTGGCACGGAACAACGATCAATGTGTCGATCCAGCGAGGCGCGGATTTTTCGGAAGCGACGCTTCAGCGGCAGGCCACCCAGCTGTGCGACATGCGATCGCGTGCTGCTGAAATCCTCGGCCGGGCACGATTGAAGGCCGCCGAAGAGCTATATCCCGTCTGGCACGACAACGGATGGTATGGCGATGGGCGCGTACTCGACCTCGACGATTGGAAAGCGCGGCTATCCTTATGTGCCATCGACCTCGACCCCGAAGGCAGCTTCGATCTCGTGTTCGAGGATGGCGACCTGTTCGCGGGGCATGCGATCGTCCTCCATGCCGACGAGAGCGGCCAGTTCGAGAATGCATCACTGTTTGGTTGATCGGCGCGTTTCCCGGCGAAAGCTGATCTTTCCTACAGCGCGGCGACATGGCATGGCGCTCGGAGTGATTGTCGTCGCCCGCCTCGCCTCTGATTTTCCATCGAGCCAATCGATCAATGATGCGCGCTGTGATCGAATGGATTTTTGCTTCAGGACACTGTCACACCTGTCACACCCTTTAGGACTTGGCCCATGCTGACGCTCGCCACGGACGACTCCGGCGGGCCGGAGATCTTCGCCTCGCTTCAGGGCGAAGGGCCGAGTGTGGGCAAGCCGGTAGCCTTCATCCGCCTGTCGCGCTGTAACCTTGCCTGCGTGTGGTGCGACACGGCCTACACATGGCATTTCGACGGCGACAATCGCCCGCACCGCTCTGGAGAGACCTTTGACCGGGCAGCCAATCAGGTGAAGCTGTCGGCTCAAGAGGCCGCTGAGCGGGTGGTGGCTATGGGTCAGGATCGCCTCGTGATTACTGGTGGTGAGCCGCTGATGCAGGCAGGCAAGCTCGCCGAGATGCTCGAGCACCTTCCCGACATCACGGTTGAGATCGAGACCAATGGCACAGTGATGCCGCCCGCGCGGCTAGATGTGCGGGTCGATCAGTACAATGTCAGCCTCAAGCTGGCGCATAGCGGCAATCCGGCGGACCTCGCGCTAAGACCCGACATGCTCGATCACTGGGCGAGCGAGCCCCGCGCCTTCCTCAAATTCGTCATCGCCGAACCGTGCGATATGGATGAAGTGCTGGCGCTGGCAGAGCGCCATGGCTTCGACCGCAGCCGCGTCTATCTGATGCCCGAAGGAACCGACAGCGAAACGCTAAGAGCGCGCGAGAAATGGCTTGCGCCCCTCGCCTTGAAGTATGGCTTTAGAATGACCGACCGGCTGCATATCCACCTGTATGGCGATACGCGGGGGACGTGATTGGCTTTCCGAAGCCGCATCCGCGGCTTCGTCCTCGCTAGACGCGCAGGCAAGCTGCGCTCGCTGCGGGCGGCCGTTCGGCCTTGCGGGCTGGTCGCCCGTGCTCCGCGACGCTGATCGGCTGAAGCGCAAGGATCGCTGGCCGCAGGTCAGCGACAGCGAGCAACCGCGAAGCCCGCAGGTGCCGCGCAGGCGGACGAAGCCCGCCGGAGCGAATAGCGCCGAGGACGAACCTGCGGATGCAGGTTCACGAGACAAACAATCAAGGCAGCTTTAGCTGCCTTGAGATCTCCAGCGCTGGACGGTGCGGTAGACCTTGTCTTCCTCGCCGCCGGACTGGTTCCATAGGTCGACGAAGCTCGGGTCTTCGGATGCCGGGCGCTTGCTCTCTTCGAGATTGTCGAAGCTCACGCGGATCGGGATCGAGACACCCTCGCCGCAGATGATGCATTCGCGGTTGCGCAAAGCGGGGATCGAGTCGAGGAAGCCGCGCGCGCCTTCGGGCATGGCCGCGCGGACGAAGTCCTGGTCGCGGTCGTTGTTGAGGCGCATCGAGATGATCGTACCGCATTGCGAGAGCACGCCTTCGGCCAGGTCGGACGGGCGCTGCGTGATGAGGCCGAGGCTGATGCCGTACTTACGGCCCTCCTTGGCGATGCGGCTGAGGATCGTGCCGACAGAGTTGCCATCGGCGTTGCGCTCGTTGGGGACGTATCGGTGCGCCTCTTCGCAGACCAGAAGGATTGGCGACGTGCTTTCGCTGCGGCTCCAGATGGCGAAGTCGAAGGTGAGGCGGCTGAGCACGGCAACCACCGTGCTGGTGATGTCTGACGGGACACCCGACACATCGATGATGGAGATCGGCTTGCCTTCGGACGGCATGCGGAAGATCTTGCCGATGAAGTCCGCCATGGTGTCGCCCACCAGCATGCCGGAGAACATGAACTGGTAGCGCGGGTCGGCCTTCAGTTCGTCAATCTTGGTTTTGATGCGCATGTAAGGCGCGGTGTTGGTGGCCTTGTCGAGCTTGCCCATCTCGTCCTGGATCATGCCGGTCAGGTCGCTGAGAAGGTAGGGGATGGGCGAATCCACGGTGATCTTGCCCATGCTTTCCGCGAGGCGATTCTTGGAGCGTGCGGCGAGCAGGCACTTGGCGAGAATATCGCGATCGTTCTGCAGATCGTTGCCACTGGATTTGAGCAGCACTTCGCAGTGCTCTTCAAAATTCATCAGCCAATACGGCATTTGCAGGTTCGAGACGTCGAAGATCATACCGGTGTTGCGGAATGCGGCGGAATATTCACCGTGCGGGTCGATCATCAGGATGTGGCCCTGCGGCGCGGCCTGACAGATCCGGTGCAGGATAAGCGCCGCGCTCGTCGATTTCCCGGTACCGGTCGAGCCAAGCAGCGCAAAGTGCTTGCCCAGCATCGCATCGATATACATGCCGGCGCGGATGTCGCTGGTAGGATAGACGGTGCCGATCTGGATCGCGCTGCGACCGTCGGAAGCGTAAATCTGGCGGAGATCCTCGCTTGTGGCGGGGAAAATCATCGCGCCCGGAATCGGATAGCGCGTCACACCGCGGCGGAAGCTGTGGATTTTGCCGGTCAGCTTTTCTTCCATCCCTTCGCCGAGAAAGTCGATATTGGCGACGATGGAATTGCCGTCCCCGCGGCGATCCTGCCGCTGGTTTCTAACGCTCGCGAGAAGCCAGCCATCGTTTGTCTTGATCTTAATCTGCGAGCCGACCTGGCCAGCCAGCGCAATCGAGGGGTCCGCATCGGCCATACATTCATTGAGGCGTTGCAGGTCGAGCGCGATGGCAGAGCCTGAGCCGGCGATTTCAAGCACCACGCCGATCGGCTGGCGCGCACATTCAACGCTCTGCGCCTCACGCGCATCCTCCTGCTGGCCGGAGCCTTCGGGCAAGGAATTGCCACCATCTACCGGAGTTGCATTGGCAAATTGATCGGACTGCATGTCGTTCATCTGGCGGCTCACAAATGGGTTCAACTGCAGCCGCCCTAAACCGGGCAAGGTTAAAATCGCGTCAATTACGCCGCGTGGCTCCGTCTATGTTACCGGTATCAGACAAGAGCGAACAGACGCCCCGCCGCCCAGCCCATAAATACGGACAGGCCAACCGCGATCAGCCCGTAGAGCAACGCATTATTGTTGGCCTCTTCTTCCACCCGGCGCTCGAACCCCTCCTTGAACACCTGCACTTCGGATGTGGCAGAGGTGATCACGCGGCCATCGGCAATGGCAAAGGTCTCTGCCACGTACCGCCCGGCAATCACATTTGATGGAATGGGCAAGCGCGCGCGGTAGAGCACGCCTTCAGACACCACCACGCCGCTTTCATATTCGGCATACAATCCTTGTCGCTGGCGCAAATCGACGAGCCCAGCGGAGAAGCGCGCCTGCTCATCGGGATCGATCGAACCCGATGGCGAAAGCTGCAAATAATCGAGGCCGAGCTCGAAAATCAGCGCGGTGCGTTCATCGACGATGTTGGCAATCGGACGCGAACTCGCCAGCGCGTAATATGAAGGAACGGAGCGGAAATCGCTGCTTTCGGCATTCACCCAGATCAGGCCCAGCCACCGCTCCTTTTCGCGCAGGCGGATTTGCTCGCTTGGACCCTTGAGGACGACCACGACATCGTACTGCCCGTCAGCGCGGTCCCCCCTTGGGTCGAGGATAGCGCCGAACAGCAGCAGGTCTGCGCCGGTAAAGCCCTGGCGCAGGACAATCTCATGCTCGGAGATATCGGGCACCAGGATGGGATCGCGGCTTTGCGCGGCGGCGGGTGCGGCCAGCATGAGTGCCAGCAGGAAGGCGAACAGTGCGCGCATCACAGCGGGACCACCGTGTAAACTTCATCCGGACGCACGCCGAGACCCCAGAGCATTCGCAGCGCTATCGCCACAACGATGGATGCAAGAATCAGGCGGAGGAATTCCGGCTTCACCAATTGCGCGATCTTGCTGCCGAACTGGGCACCGATGACCGATCCTAAAAGCAACAGGCCCGCGAGCACGATGTCGACTGCGCGCGTCGTGAAGGCGTGCACCATCGTCACCAGCATGGTGATGAAGAGGATGTTGAACAGGCTCGTACCCACGACGACCTTTGCGCTCATGCCGAGGATATAGAGCATGGCCGGAACCATGATGAAGCCGCCACCCACGCCCATCAGCATCGTTAGCGTGCCGACGATAATGCCGAGCAAAAGCGGCGCTATCGGCGAGATATAAAGCCCCGAACGGTAAAAGCGCCAGCGATAGGGCATAGCCGCGATCCACGGGTGGTGGCGACGCTTTGCCGCGCGCGGCTTTCCGCTTCCGACGCTGACATAGCCGAGCGATTGCAGCGCTTCTCGCAGCATCAGACTACCGATCGTGCCGAGCAACAGGACATAGAGAATGTTGATGACCGTATCGATCTGGCCAATCGCGCGCAGCAGATTGAAAAGGCCTGCGCCGAGCAAGGCGCCGAGCATGCCTCCTGCCACGATCACGCCGCCAAGGTGATAGTCGACGCCCTTGTTCCGACCATGGGCGATCACGCCCGATACGCTGGCCCCTGTCACCTGCGTGGCGGCAGAGGCAGCGGCGACAGTCGGCTGAATGCCGAAGAAGATAAGGAGCGGCGTCGTCAGGAAGCCTCCGCCCACGCCGAACAGGCCTGAGAGAATGCCCGTCAGTGCGCCGAGCAGGATGATCCACAGCCCGTTGACCGACAGATTGGCAATTGGGAGGTAGACATCCATCCCCCGCGCCTAACCCAAGGCGGCGCAGGAATGAAGACGAATGAGCGCTGCCAGTTAAAAACCGGCGGACAGTGTGAGCGCAGGGCCACTGGAAGGCTCTGCATCGCCCGCCACTCTCAGCCGGTAATCGGCTGACACCCGGCCACGCGCTTCACCGAGGCGGAAGCTGACAGAAGCGCTCGGACCGATATCCAGGCGGCCTGAACCTTCCTGTGCCCCGCCCCACGCGCCGCCGCCTGCTTCAAGGCGGAAATCATCCGTGCCAACCACGCGGCGCGTGATGCGCGCTTGCCCATCGACGAAGCCGGTCGCGAAGTCGCCTGTTACATAGCCACCCTGGACATAGGCTTCACCGGTCAGCCCGGCAGGAAGGCTTACGGGCGGAAATTCGCTGACAGCATAAGCCGCGCCGCGCAATTCAGTGCCGCGGTCGGTCTCGCTTACCCGCGCTTCTGCTGCCAGACGGACGGGGATCGCAGGAATGGGCCGCGCCGATGCGCCGAAGGCGACTTCGCGCTCCCGCTGACCTTCAAGCGCATGGACACCGCGAAGGTGAAGCTGCGGATTGTGGCCGCTGGAAGGGGCAAGGTGATAGCGGATTACGGCCCCTGCCTGGCTACGGCCATAGCTCGGACGGCCCGAAAGGATCGGCGTAGTCGTGTCATCACGCCAAAGCGCCCAGGCATCGAGCGACCAGCGCGGCAAGTCAGCGCCGCCGCGCATCGTGGCGCTCGACGCGGGAGCGTCGGCTGATCGCGCATTGCGGAGCGCCAAGGTGCTTTCGGCATAAAGTCCTCCGGCAGGCTCGGGAGCGACCGCGCTGCTGCGATAGCCGGCTTGCAGCAGAAGCGCGTGACCGATCAGGCGGCCGGCACCGGCGAATCCGCGCATGGCTCCGGTTGAACTGGAAACAGGCTGGATCGCCTGCGGTTGCATATCTTGCGGTGGCAGAACGCGCTCCGGTACCGGTTGCGGTGTCCATTGCGGCGGCGCATGCAGTATCCGGTCAGGCGCTCGATCAGGCTCAGTGGTCTCCGCTGCGGGCGAAGCTGGCTCTTCGGTGATCGGAGCTGAAATACCGAGCGGCGAATCGAGCGGCAGCACGGACAGCGAGGCAGGCTCGAATGGCGGTGCCCACGTAATCACGCGCACGCTCGACCAGATGACGAGCATTCCCACCAGTGCGAAGATCGCCTTGCCGCGCGGGCTGGTTACGGGAGGAGAGCGATCGCTCACAGTGCTTGCTCCATGATCTCATCGCTCCGGTTCACCTGCGCCGGATGGTGCGTGTGCGTGGTCGCTTCCCATTGCGGCGGCTGCCCGCGCAAAGTCCGCGAATAAGCCACCAATGCGCGGCGCCCGGCCATGATCGCGATGATATTCGATACCGGAATGCGCAGGACGGCGCGCAGGCCTTCGACGGGGCCATATTCGCGCGCGGTGAAAGCGAAACGCATGACGATCCGCCAGGCGAAGGCGAGCATATTCGCGAGCAGCAGGCCATACAGCAGCGGTGTCAATTCCCAAGGCCGGTCAAACCCGACGAGATCGAGCAAAGCGAGTCCCCCGCTCAGCAAAAGCAGGGAATAGCCCGCGAACAGCACGATGGCCGAAAATGGCCCACGCCGATCGCGCAGTCGCATCCAGTTTTCAGCGAGCGAATGCTCCCAACCGAGCCTGTCCCAACCCTGGAAGGCAATGCCATGAATCCAGCGTGCCTTTTGCCGCACGGCGCGGGCGATGGACGATGGGAAATAGCTGCGCGTGGCGATCAACTGGCCGTCTTCGCCGCGCACCCGCATGAAGCGTGAGCGACCGCCGAACTCGGCGATCCGCAAGCCCATTTCATAATCTTCGGTCAGTGACTGGTCGGAGAACGGCGATTTGCCGTCATGATCCTGCGCCATCAGATCGAGTATGCTGCGCGAAAAAGCGCAACCGACGCCCGCCGCGGGCAGTCCAGTGCCCAGCGCATCGCGTACGATCATCGCCTTGCCATGGGCCTCGGCAAATTCCTCGCAATAATGGCTGCCAATCCAGCGTGAGGAGGGATGCGGTATCGGCAGAACGGGCAATTGCACGAAATCTGCCGTTTCCAGCGTGCGGTCGATCAGGGCCAGCGCTGCGGGGTCCACCAGATCTTCCGCATCATGCAGCAGCACGCTGTTGACCGGCTGGTTGCGGCGGTTTTCGTCCTGCTGCATCGCCCGGTAAAGGCGATTGAGGCAGTCCGCTTTCGTCGATGGGCCATCCTTGTCATGCACCACCAGCCGGACGCGGCTGTCGCGCGATGCCGCCTCCATCGCGGCCTGCAGTGTTTCAGGATCGTTGCGATAGCAACCGACGTAGAAAACCAGATCGCGCTGCTTCCATGCGCTCAGCGTATGGCCGAGCATGTGCCCGATGACCGAGGCTTCTTCCCACGCGGGGATAAAGACGGCGATACGCCCGCTCAGTTCGCGGTGACGCAGATCGGCGCGCGAGACCTTATGCGTGCGAATCTTGCCCCGCAGGCGCAGCCAAGCCCACGCGAAATCCATGCCGATTTCATCGAGCGCACCGAGCAGGAAGAAGACCCCTGCAAACAGCAGCAATTCATATTCGGCCAGCGCCAGCCATTCCAACGCAGACCATTGCCCCAGGTCCATACATTCCCCCTAGGAATCCTGTCCGCGAAGGGTCTACATTTTACAACCGAGTTTGCAAATGCTTAGCGCTGCAAAGCCAAGGTTTTTGTTGCGGACGGGTTCTCGATACTTGCAATCCATGCCCAATTCATAAAAGGGGCACACCATGCCAACGATCATCTCCAGAGCCGTTCGAAACTTCTCCACGCTGTTCAAGGCTGATGCCTTTGCGGGTATCCTGCTGATCGCCGTTGCCGTGGTCGCCATGGTGGTCGCCAATTCGGGGGTTTCGGGCGCTTATTTCGAGCTGTTCAACGGCTATCTCTGGTCGAAAGACGTCTTCTATCTCAACACCATTCACCTGTGGGTGAATGATGGCCTGATGGTGATCTTCTTTTTCGTGGTCGGGCTCGAAGTGAAGCGCGAGATCATCGCCGGCAACCTCTCCGATCCCAAGGCGCGCAACCTCCCGATCCTTGCCGCGATTGCGGGCATGGCTGCACCTGCCGCCATGTATTTCCTGATCGCAGGGAATGAGCCGGGACTGGCCAATGGCTGGGCCATCCCCGCCGCCACGGACATTGCCTTTGCCATGGGCGTCGTCGGCCTGCTCGGCACGCGCGTGCCTTCCGCCCTGCGACTGTTCCTGCTGACCGTTGCCATTGTGGACGATATCGGCGCGGTGACGATCATCGCGATCTTCTACACCGCCAATCTCAAGGTGATGTATCTTGTCGGCGCGCTGCTCGTGCTCGGCGTCATGTTCTTCCTCAACCGCCGCGGTGTCAGCTCGAAGATACCCTTCATCGCGCTCACCCTGCTGCTCTGGTATCTGGTGCTCTATTCAGGCGTTCACGCGACCATCGCCGGCGTGCTGGCAGCACTGATGATCCCGTTCCAGTGCAAGGACGGATCGACCATGTTGGAGGATATGGAGCACGCGCTCGTTCCCTGGAACGCCTATCTCGTCGTACCGATCTTCGGCTTTGCCAATGCCGGGGTGAATCTTGCAGGCCTTGGCATGGGCGCGCTTATCGAGCCGCTCCCCCTCGCTATCGCTGCCGGTCTTGTGATCGGAAAGCAGGTGGGTATTTTCTCCACCGTCTGGGCTGCCGTTAAAGTCGGGATTGTGCAGAAACCTCCGGGCTGCAACTGGACCGAGGTCTGGGGCGTGTCGATCCTGTGCGGTATCGGCTTCACGATGAGCCTTTTCATCGGCGAACTCGCCTTCCCCGGCTCTGGCGATGCAGCACGGCTGCTGCGCGATGAAGCCAAGATCGGCGTTCTCACCGGCTCGCTCATCTCCGCCGTACTTGGCTACGTGATCCTGCGCCTGACGACCTCGCACCCCGAGGAAAAGGACGACCCGAACAGCCCGGTCGTGTAACCGCGAGGCAATGGACCCACAAAAAAGGCAGGCGGAGCAAATGCTCGGCCTGCCTTTTTGATTCGCGTCGAAAGCGCGAGCGCCCGCGCGTCTTAGTCCTTCTTGTTGACCGGCGCGTCCTCGCCCAGGTCTTCGTACCAGGCTTCGACCGGGCCATTCAGCTTGATCGTCAGCGGGCGTCCCTTGCGGTCGACCGTCTTGCCCGCCTGCACGCGCACCCAGCTTTCGGGAATCGAATATTCCTCGATATCGGTGCGCACGCGCCCCTTGAAGCGGATGGCTACGCCGCGTTGCAGTTTCTCGGCATCGAAATGCTCGCTGCGCGGATCGATCGAGAGGTGATCGGGCGGAAGGTCGGTTGTCTGTTCGTCACTCATGGCGCTCGCCCCTAACCCGATTGACGCAAAAAGCAATCCAATTGCCGATCAGGCGCAAACCCGTCTTGCCCTTTTACGCAGGGCCTTCTAAGGGCGGCGCTTCGTGCGCAGGCCTTTGCCTGCACGGTTCGCTTGGCCGCGGGCGTGGCGGAACTGGTAGACGCGCTGGTTTTAGGTACCAGTATCGCAAGATGTGGGGGTTCGAGTCCCTTCGCCCGCACCAGTCTCGCCGTGCCGGAAATGGCACGGCGTGAACCGGATAAAGAGAGTTTGAGTAAAGGCTGACAATGCAGATCGTCGAAACCACCAATGAAGGCCTCAAGCGCGCCTACACAATCACCATCACCGCCAAGGATATCGATGACAAGATCGATGCCGAGGTAAAGAAGGTTGCTCCGCAGGTGCGCATGCCCGGCTTCCGCCCGGGTAAGGTGCCCGCCAACCTCGTGCGCAAGATGCACGGCGAAGCGCTGCATGCCGATGTGCTGAACACCACGGTGCGCGAATCGGTCGATGGCCTGATCAAGGACAAGAAGCTGCGCCCGGCGCTGCAGCCGAAGGTCGAAATGACCGAAGGCTATGAGCAGGGCAAGGATGCCGAAGTCAAAGTCGAAGTCGAAGTGCTGCCCGAAATCGAGGCGCCTTCGATCGAAGGTCTGAAGCTGGAAAAGCTGAATGTCCCGGTAAGCGACGAGCAGCTTGACGAAGCTCTGGGCAAGATTGCCGAGGGCCAGAAAAGCTATAAGGACGCTGCCAAGACCAAGAAGGCTGCCGAAGGCGACCAGCTGATCATCGATTTCGTCGGCCGCGTGGACGGTGAAGAATTCGAAGGCGGCAAGGCCGAAGGCGCGCCGCTGGTGATCGGTTCAGGCCAGTTCATCCCCGGCTTCGAAGAGCAGCTGACAGGCGCCAAGAAGGGCGATGAGAAAACCATCACCGTGACCTTCCCGGAAGATTACCCGGCAGAGCACCTCGCCGGCAAGGAAGCCGAATTCGACATCACGGTTCAGCAGGTGAAGACCGAGACCGAAACCAAGGTCGACGATGATTTCGCCAAGCAGCTCGGCCTTGAAGGGATCGATAAGCTGAAAGAACTGGTGAAGGGCCAGATCGAGCAGGAAAGCGCCGGTCTCACCCGCACCCAGATGAAACGCCAGCTGCTCGATACGCTCGCAGCCGACCACGATTTCGATGTTCCGCCGACCATGGTGGAAGCCGAATTCGACCAGATCTGGAATCAGCTGACCCAGGAAGCCGCCAAGGAAGACGATACTGAAGCGGCAATGAAGGAACTGGAAGCCGAAAAGGACGATTACAAGCGCATTGCAGAGCGCCGCGTGCGTCTCGGCCTGCTGCTTTCCGAAATCGGCCAGGCCAATGGCGTGGAAATCAGCCAGCAGGAAATGCAGATGCTGATCCAGCAGGCTGCCCAGCAGTATCGCCCGGAAGATCGCGAACGTTTCGTGGAATATGTCCGCAACGAACCGATGGCCCAGGCCCAGCTGCGCGCTCCGCTGTATGAAGACAAGGTCGTCGACTTCCTGTTCGACAAGGCTGAAGTGACCGAGCGTGAAGTGACGCGCGAAGAACTGGAAGCCGCGATTGAGGCCGAGGAAGCAGCTCCTGCTCCGGCCAAGAAGAAGGCACCCGCCAAGAAGAAGGCTCCGGCGAAAAAGGAAACCGCCAAGAAGGCAGCTCCGAAGAAAGCCGATGCCAAGAAGGCTGACGAGAAGAAGCCTGCGGCAAAGAAGGCCCCTGCCAAGAAAGCGGCAGCCAAGAAGGACGATGCCAAGAAGGGTGAGGCCAAGCCTGCTGCAAAGAAGGCTCCGGCGAAAAAGGCTGCGGCCAAGAAACCTGCCGCCAAGAAGGCGCCTGCCAAGAAGAAGTAAGCGCTCTTAGCGCCACGTAAAAAGCCCTCTCCGGCCTGTGCTGGAGAGGGCTTTTTCTTTGTCTGCGTGGCCGGCTTAAAAGCTGCCCGTCAGTGTCAGGGTAATACGCTGGCCGAGATCGCGGCGGCGCTCTTCGGTAAACAGGATCGGTGCGGTATTGCGGGGACCGTCGAAAACGGTGCGGCGCAGGTAGTCCTCATTGTCGAGCAGGTCGGCAAGCCGCACATTGGCGGTCATCCCGAACAGGTCCTTATATTCGACGAATACCGCAGCCTGCTGAAGCGGGCCATATTCGAGGATTTCCTGTGTGACCCGAAAGCTGGGCGCAGGATCCGCTTCTTCGAAAGACCATCCCCATGCCCAATCGGTCCGCGGGACATCGTGGCGGAAATTTACCCGCAGTTCCAACGGGTTGAACCGGTCAAATCGCCGCGCGATATTGGTTACGGGATCGATCAGTTCGGAATCTTCCCACTGAAAATCGACGTCCAGCTGACCGCCTTCAAGTCCGACAGGCGCGAGCTGCAATGTGCCGACGAAGCGAACACCGCGCCTGCGGGCGCTTTCCAGATTGCCGCGTGCTTCACCGCCGCCCGCAACAGGCACGATGATCAGCAGGTCCTCGATTTCCTGGTCGAACAGGGTGAGCGTCGCCGAGCCCCAGTCGCCGAAGTTCTTGGCGACTTCCAGCTCGATTTCCCAGCTTTGCTGCGGGCGCAATTCGGCGTTCCCCGCATTTTCCTGCTCTTCGGAGAGGTCGACGCTGGCGAGGAAATCGCCGAAGTCGAGCTGGCCGACGCGCCGGGCAATCTCAAGATTGAGGTCGAGCCCTTCGGTGGGTGTCCATGCGATGGCCAGTGAACCCTTTGGCCGCTGGAAAGAGCGGGTGCGCGCATTGTCGCCTGTCTGCGACAGCTGCGAATATTCGCCGCCGCCGATCAGCTGGACGGTGAGGTTGTCGGTGATCGGAAAGCCGACGCTCAGCAGGGCTTCGTAGCGGTCTTCCCGCACGCCGCCCACGCCACCATCGAAATCGACCTCGACATATTCCGCGTTCACCGGATCATAGGCGAAGAGTTCTCCCACCTGATCGAGGCGGTTAAACGCGGCTTCGCCCGACAGCTGCCAATCGGCACCGAGAAGGCCCCAGCTATATTCGGCCCGTCCGATTCGCTCGCCTTCTTCGGCGACGCGGATGAATTGCGAACCGCTGAGCGGCAGGCCGGCAGTGTCGAGCAGCGAGCTGGATGTGCGATCGCGATAATCGTAGCTTTCGAGCGCGATGAGTTTCATCTCGCCGCCGAACAGCGCGAAGGTGATGTCGCCGCCAAGCTCGTAATACCATTCGTCGCTGTCGGTGTTGAACGTCTCCAGGAAAGGCTCGAGCGTGGTGTTCGCGACCCGCTCTTCCGTCTCATCCGCATCGAAGATTTCGATGCCGCCGCTGAGGTTCAGATTGACTGCCACCTTCGGCGCGACGTCGAACGACAGGAAGGCGTTGAGATTGGGCCGGTTGAACAGATTGGTCGACGTATTGAGCCGCTCGTCCACAGTGCCATCGGCAAGGGTGATGAAAGATGGACCAATCCTCCCGCGCGCGAAGTCGCGATTTTCCAAGGCCAGCGTGTATTCGACCCCGCCGAGCTGGCCTGTCAGAGATACCTCGCCTTCGAACCACTGCGCCGGGGCGTTGCCGAAATTCCATTCGGGCCGCCAACGGAACTGGCCAGCAGCGCCGCCTTGCCGCACAATGATATTGGCGACGCGACCTGAGAGGCCGGGGATGTCGAGTGTCGCGCCATCGACGATTTCAATGCGTACCACCTGATCGACCGCGATGCGCGCGAGCTGATCGGAGGTGCTGGTCGATTTGCTGGAAATGCGCTCGCCATTGATAAGCAGGTTTTCTGACGCCTGACCGAAGCCGCGCCCACCACCACCGCCGCGATCCACGTTGAAGCCTGGTAATTGCTCGATGATATCCAGCGCATTGCGCGGAGCGAAACGAGCAAAATCTTCTGGTGTATAGGTTTCACGGACTTCGCCAGCTGAGCCGCTCTGGACATTCTCAGCAACCTCTTCGCTGTCCTGCGCAAACGCGGGTGCCGCCTGCCCGGCAAGTGCCGAGGCAAGCGCCAGCAATCCGCAGTGCGCAAAACGTGAAGTCACGAAAATCCCAGTCCCAGATAGTAATCAAGCGCGCGCTTTCATGCGCAGGCGCGCCATGGCTTGGTCAGTCAGTGCTTGGCAAGGGGGTTGGTTCCCAGCGCTCCATATCCGGAACGGCCAACTCCGCAGTGCGCGCACGTTCATAGGCGGAGCCCGCCTGAAGAATGGCGTGATCATCCCAGGCCGCGCCCATGAAGGAGATACCGACCGGCAGCCCTTCGATATGGCCCATCGGCACAGTCAGATGCGGGTAGCCGGCAATAGCGGCGAGCGACCCAGCTCCGACACTGCCGCGAAAATTGTCGCCATTCACAAGGTCCGTCACCCAAGCGGGGCCACGGGTCGGTGCGACGATAAAGGCGACATCGTTTTCCGCCAGCATCCGGTCGAGGCCTTCTGGCCCTGCGAGGCGCAAAGCGGTGGCGCGGGCCTCTTCATACTCGGCGCGGTCGGTGGTGCCGAGCGCCATGTGGAACAGGTCCTGATCGAACCAGCGCATCTCTGCATCGGCATTGGCCTCGTTAAAGGCGATGAGCTCTTCCAGGCTGCGCACCGGGATATTGGCGGGGGAGGATTGCAGGTAAGCATCGATCCCTTCGCGGAATTCGTAGAGCAGCACGGTGAAGCTTGCGCTGCCCATTTCGTTGTTCGCATCGTAGTCGATATCGACAAGAACCGCGCCCTGCGCCTCCATATCGGCGAGCGCCTGATTGTAGGCTGCCTCCAGCGGAGCAAAGCCACCCGACCGATTGCGGATCACGCCGATGCGCACGCCGTCCAGCGATGCGGTTTCCAGCCCGGCAGTAAAATCGAACAGCAAATCGCCCTCGCCAATCTCGCCATAGTCCGGCCCGGCAATGGCGCTGAGGAGCAACGCCGCGTCAAAGACAGTGCGCGTCATCGGTCCGGCCGTGTCCTGCGTGTGGCTGATCGGCACGATATGCGTCTGGCTGACGAGGCCGACGGTGGGCTTGAACCCCACCACGCCATTGATGCTGGCAGGACAAGTGATCGAACCGTTGGTCTCCGTCCCGATCGCGCCCCAGCTCAGACCCGCCGCAACAGCCGCGCCGCTGCCCGAGGACGATCCGCAGGAATTGCGATCCACGGCATGCGGATTGCGTGTAATGCCACCGACGGCACTCCAACCGCTGCTCGATCCCGTTGAACGGAAGTTCGCCCATTCGGAAAGGTTTGTCTTACCAAGCACCACCCCGCCATTCTGGCGCAGGCGCGAAATCAGCGGCGCGTCGCGCCCGGTGTCATTGTCAGCAAGGGCCAATGATCCCGCGGTCGTTGGGAATTCCCGCGTTTCGATATTGTCTTTAACAAGAACGGTACGGCCGGCGAGCATGCTTGCGCCATCGACAAGGTGTGCCGTGCCCCGCGCCTGCTCTCGGTCAAGATGCTCGATGACAGAGTTCAGGCGGCGGTCAAAATGCTCGATCCGCAAGGCAAACCCCCCCGCCTGGATATCCGCGGGGAGCGACAGCATTACTTCCGCACTCTCTGGTACGTCCTCCATCACGATGGTGCTGGCGTCTTGGGAGGAAGCCGGAACCGAGGCGAGAACGCCGACGGCGGTCAACAACAAAAAAGCATGTCTCATGCCCGCCTTGTGCGCCGCAGCGCTCGCTTTCGCAATACCCCTAAAATTCCCCGCTGAGACGGAAATTGAAAATCGGCTGTACGCTCAAATCCTGCGTTTCGCGGAACAGCAGTGGGGAACGATCGCGGTACCCGTCGTAGACGTAGCGATCCTGCCGTCCGCGCCCATCGGTCAGGTTGAACACCGTCAGGCTGGCGGTCATTCCGAACACGTCTTTGTGCTCGACGAAGGCGAATGTATAGACAGGCCCTTCGTAATTGAGCGCTTCTTCGCCCAGCCGATATTGCGGCAGCGTGTGATTGTATTCGAACCCCACCCCCCAGGCGAAATCCGATCCCGGAATATCGTGCCGCAGCGTCGCGTCCAACTCGTGATTCTGATTGCCGCTCCAGCGGCGTTCTTTCCCCGTGAGAGGATCGATCAGGCTGGTCCGATCCAGATCAATCGTCAGGTCCAGCTGCGCGCCGGTGAAGCCGATCGGTTCAAGCTGGAACGTGCTGTTCCACCGAATGCCCCAAACGCTGGCGCTATCGATATTGCCGCGCGTCTCAAGACCGCCCTCGACCGGGATGAACTCGATGAAATCCTCGATCTCGCGCACATAGAATTCAATCTCGGTGCTGCCCCATTCACCCAGGCTCTTGGCTGCCTGGAGTTCCAGTTCCCAGCTTTGCTGCGGGACGAGCTCTACATTGCCGGCATTCTGCTGGTCCTGGTTGAGCGAGACACTGGCGAGAAAATCGCCGAAGCTCAGCTGTCCGACGCGCCGCGCCAGTTCGAGCGAAATGTCGAAGCCTTCCTCGACCTGCCACGCCAGATTGACCGAGCCTTTCGGACGGAAGAAGCTGCGTGTCAGGCCCATGTCGCCGGTTTGCGAAATGGTCGAATATTCGCCGCCCGCACCGATCTGCAGTGAGAGATTGTCAGCCAATGACCGGCTGTGTGTCAGAATGCTTTCGTAGCGATCCTCGGTCACGCCGCCGCTGCCATTGGGAAAGTCGATCTCGACGAATTCACCGTTTCCGTCGAGCTCGAAAAGATGCGCTGTGCTGTCGAGGCGATTGAACGCGGCTTCCACATCCCATTGCCAGTCACCGCCCAGCATGGACCAGCTGTATTCCGCCCGGCCGATCCGCTCACCACTGTCGCTGACCGAGGCAAAGCGGCTTCCCTCGTCCGGTGTGTCATCGACGAAAACGAGCACGCTATCGGACGTGTTGCGACTTTCCGCGAATTGTTCGAGCGCGATGAGTTTCATCCGCCCTCCCAGCAGATCAAACTCTACGTCCGCACCGAACTGGTAATTGTAGCCGCGCCCCACATTGATGAAATTGCGCGTACGATCGACGCCATTGCTCAGATCGCGAAACTGGTCGTCGCGGAAACTGCGATAGGTGCGGCCGTAAACGGCGTTGGCATTCACCACCGTATTGCCGCCTGCGCGCCATGTGACATTGCCGGACAGGCGCGGAAAATCGCCGACGAATTGCTGGCGCACATCGCGTGTTTCCAGAACATTTCCATCGGGATCGAAGATGAAGGATTCGCCGCCGCCCGCTGCGCCGCGACCGACGCCATTGCCCAGCGCCACCGTCCAGTCCAGCGTGTCGCCCGAGCCGCTGAGCGAAATCTCGCCGCCGATAAAGCTTGGCTCTGCATAGCGGGGACGTGCACTCGCGCGGTAGCTGAAGCGGCCCGAGATATCGCTGGGCCGGGTGATGACATTGGCCACCTGTCCGGAAAGTCCTGCAATGCCTAGGCTCGCGCCTTCGACGATTTCGATGCGGACCACCCGGTCGGTCGCGATGCGTTGCAGCTGGGTGAAGACGCCGTCTGACTTGTTGGTGATCCGCTCGCCATTGATCAGGACATTGGCGCTGGCTTGCCCGAAGCCGCGCTGCCCGTCCTCTCCGCGCAAGGTGAAGCCGGGGACCTGGCTTAACATGTCGAGCGCGTTGCGCGGTGCAAAGCGTTCAAAATCGACAGGAGTGTAGACGCGCGCCCCATCTGCAGCTTCGATCGGATCGGGTGCAGGCTCCAGTTCCGCCTCGTCGCTCACTTCCTGCGCCCACGCAGTTTGCGCGCCAGTCAAAATCCCGAGCAGGGCCACACCTGACAAAAGCCGCTTCACACCATTCCTCCCATCAACCACAGTTGTAATCGTGGGCTCTTTGAACTCGGCTGAAGCAGATTTGGTGTCCTCATCGACCAGCGACATTAATCGACCGACCAACGCATTGCCTTGCGATGAAGCGTTGTTTGCTAACGCTAATTTAACCGTGATTGCCCTAGTCGATCCACCGAACTTCTATTTTCCGGGTCCGATTGAACCCGTTTTGACACTTGGAGATTTGGTGTGGGTGTAGCTCAAGACGGATCAAGCGGGATCGCCAGCCGGATAGGCCTTTGGCTCCGCCGCGGTTCGCTGGTTCAGCAGGTTGGCAATGTTTTCAACCTGTTCGCCGTGCTGGTGCTTGTCCTCGCGGCAGCAGCCCTCCTGGGCACTTATCACATCGACAAGCGGACCCACACGCTTGCCGATCTGACGCAGATTGCGTTCCTGTCATCGGAAATGTCGCGCGAGGTCTCCAACGCCAAGGATGACATGGGAGCGTATCGCGCGCGTGGACGGGACCCGC
Source organism: Aurantiacibacter sp. MUD61 (assembly GCF_027912455.1). Classification (NCBI taxonomy): domain Bacteria; kingdom Pseudomonadati; phylum Pseudomonadota; class Alphaproteobacteria; order Sphingomonadales; family Erythrobacteraceae; genus Aurantiacibacter; species Aurantiacibacter sp. MUD61. Next base: position 1,593,533 of record NZ_CP115446.1, on the reverse strand, counting down.
TTATTCTCCAGGAAGCCATCGATCACGCCCAGAACGCACGCGACCTGAACGTGGAACTGCAGGCGGCCGCATCGCGTGTGGACGGCGACCTCGTCAGCAATCCGCAAGAGCTCGATACCGCGCTGGCCAATGTGTCGCGCGTCATCAGTGAAGTGGGTGCGGCATCGCCCGACGTCATCGAACAGGAATCCTTCCTCGGCCCGCGCTACGACGCTATCGACGTGCCCATCGCGACGCTCAACAGCCTCAATGCAAGCGCAGCGGAACGCGTGGAAAGCTATGCCGGTGATGGGATGGAAGAACTCCAGCTGTTGCTGGTTTCGCTAGCTATGCTGTCTGCCATCGCGGTTGGCCTGGTGTTTGTCGGAAAGCGCCTGGTCGCACGCCAAATCGTCGATCCGATCAGCGCCATCAGTGAAACCAGCCACGCCATTGCCGAAGGTCGCACCGACGTGTCGATCCCCGGACAGGAACGGGACGACGAAATTGGCACACTGGCCAAGGCATTAACCGTTCTTCGCGAAGTTCAGGGCAAGGCCGCCGAACATGCCACCCGTGAGCTGGAAGAGAAATTCGAGAGCGAAAAGGAACGCGAGCGCGAACGTGAAGAACGCATTGCCCTGGTTCAGTCGCTGGCCGACAAATTCGAGAAAACCATTGGCGACGTGGCGAGCGAAGTCGCCGCTGCTTCTGCCCAATTACACAATGCGGCAGACGAACTTGCCAAGAATGTCGAGAATTCGTCCGACCGGGTGGTGACCGCCGATACCAATCTGCAGGAGGTCTCCTCCGGCATGACGGGCGCTGCAGCCGCTACAGATGAATTCGTGCTCTCGATCACCGAGGTCAGCAAGCAGGCCGCCACCAGTTCGGACCGCGCCCAGCGCGCAGCCAGCGCTGCGACCGACGCTGATTCCACCATCGGCGACATGACAGATTCCGCCAGCAAGATCGGCCAGATCGTGGAAGTGATCGCCGGTATCGCCCAGCGCACCAATCTGCTCGCCCTCAACGCCTCGATCGAAGCTGCACGTGGCTCTGACGCGGGGCGCGGCTTTGCCGTGGTCGCTGCCGAGGTAAAGGAACTCGCCGCGCAGACTTCGCGCGCTACGTCCGAAGCTGAAGCGCTGATCCAGCTGGTGCAGGATTCGACCGGCAAAAGCGCCTCTGCCCTCACCACAATCGCCAATGAAGTCATGCAGCTGCAGTCGGCATCGATCATGATCGCCTCTGCGGTCGACCAGCAGGCGGTTGCCGGGCAGGACCTTGCTCGCAGCATCGATATGGCGGCACGTAATACCGAAATCGTCAGCAGTTCTTTCCGCGAAGTGAGCGAACTGGCGGTATCGACCGGCGGCACAGCCTCGCAATTGCGCGACAGTTCGGGCCACCTCATCAAGCAGTCGGAACGCCTGCGCCAGCAGGTTGCGGAATTTCTGCAACACGTCCGCGCCGCCTGATACGCGCCCTTTTTGAAGGCTTTATCGACAGACCAGGGTTAACCCCCTTGCACATTGGCGAACCGCAACCGAAATAGGCGGTCAATCAAAGTGACAAGGAATAGTGATGCTCGACCTGTTCAATGACAATAAAGACCAGTTCACCACCGATCCGCTGACCGGCGCGCTTGTGCCCGTCGTCGTGGAATCGACCAGCCGGGGCGAGCGTAGCTTCGATATTTTCAGCCGCCTGCTGCGCGAACGCATCGTCTTTGTCACCGGCCAGGTCGAAGACAACATGGCCTCGCTGATCGTGGCGCAGCTGCTGTTTCTCGAGTCCGAGAACTCGAACGACATCTCGATGTACATCAACTCGCCGGGCGGCGTGGTGACTGCAGGCATGGCGATCCATGACACGATGCAGTACATCAAGCCGAAGGTCCGCACCGTTTGCATTGGCCAGGCGGCATCCATGGGCTCTTTCCTGCTTGCAGCCGGTGAGCCGGGCATGCGCGTCGCGCTGCCGAATGCCCGCATCATGGTGCACCAGCCCTCCGGCGGTGCGCGCGGTATGGCCTCCGACATCGAAATTCAGGCGCGCGAGATCCTGCGCATCCGCAAGCGGATGAACGATCTTTACGTCGAATATACCGGCCAGAGCCTCGAAGATATCGAGAAGGCGATGGACCGCGACACCTTCCTCGAAGCCGAGGAAGCCAAGAAATTCGGCCTCGTCGATGCTGTTTTCGCTCACCGTCCGAAGGATGATGAAGCGGGCGATGTCTCCGGCACCGGCGGCGCGCCGACCAAGGATAGCGAGTAAATCGCGACCTCCCGGTAACCGGGGAAACCACATTGTAGCATTTTGGCAACCCTGCCTCTTCAGTCTGGAGCAAGGCGGGGATGTTAAGTATCGCAATGATTGATATTGAATCTCGGTGCCCTAGGATGGGCAGTCGAGTCCCGCCACGCGTCGATTCCCGGCCGGGGCGGACAGGATTGAAGGATTATGACCAAGTTGAGCGGATCCGATAGCAAGAGCACCCTTTACTGCAGCTTCTGCGGCAAGTCGCAGCATGAAGTGCGCAAGCTCATTGCCGGGCCCACCGTATTCATCTGCGATGAATGCGTGGAGCTGTGCAACGACATCATTCGTGAAGAAGCGAAAAGCGGCCTCGGCGGCAAGAAGGATGGCGAAATCGCCACCCCGCATGAAATCTGCGCCACGCTGAATGACTATGTGATCGGGCAGGACCGCGCAAAGCGCGTGCTCTCAGTCGCGGTGCACAACCATTACAAGCGCCTCGCCCACTCGGGCAAAGGCAACGATGTCGAACTGGCAAAGTCGAACATCCTGCTCGTCGGCCCGACCGGCAGCGGCAAGACGCTGCTCGCCCAGACGCTGGCGCGCACGTTCGATGTGCCTTTCACCATGGCCGATGCCACCACGCTGACCGAAGCCGGTTACGTGGGTGAGGACGTCGAGAACATCATCCTGAAACTGCTCCAGTCCTCCGACTACAATGTCGAGAAGGCGCAGCAGGGCATCGTCTACATCGACGAGATCGACAAGATCACGCGCAAGGCGGAAAACCCCTCCATCACCCGCGATGTATCGGGTGAAGGCGTGCAGCAGGCGCTGCTCAAGCTGATGGAAGGCACCACCGCCAGCGTTCCGCCGCAGGGCGGCCGCAAGCATCCGCAGCAGGAATTCCTGCAGGTCGACACCACCAACATCCTGTTCGTGGTCGGCGGCGCCTTCGCGGGTCTCGACAAGATCATCGGCGACCGGATGCAGAAGCGCTCGATCGGCTTTGGCGCCAACGTGGCCGAGCCGGACAAGCGCAAGATTGGCGAGCTGCTCGAAAAGTGCGAGCCAGAAGACCTGCTGAAATTCGGCCTGATTCCCGAATTCGTCGGCCGCCTGCCGGTGATCGCAACGCTGCACGACCTCGATGAGGACGCACTCGTCACCATCCTGCAGGAACCGAAGAATGCGCTGGTGAAGCAATATGCGAAGCTCTTCGACCTCGAAGATGTCGAGCTGACCTTCACTGACGACGCACTGCGCGAAATCGCCAAGAAGGCGATCAAGCGCAAGACCGGCGCACGCGGCCTGCGTTCGATTGTCGAAGCGATCCTGCTCGACACGATGTTCGATCTGCCCTCCATGGAAGGCGTGACCGAAGTCGTGGTCGATGGTGATGTCGTACTCGGCAAGAAAGAGCCGGTCCGCGTCGTCGAAGGCAAGAACAGCAAGAAGGAAGAGGCCGCCTGAGTCGGTAAGAGCGGTTCCTGTTCGTCTGCAGCCAAAATCGGCTGAGAAGTCCGACAGCTGAACAGATCTTCGCCGATGTGCCGGGGCTCGAGACCATGTCTGCGGGCACCAACAACGACGCTGAGAATCCGTTGAGCGATGAGCTGGTCGAATGGGCGGACTACATCTTCGTGATGGAACGCGCGCATCGCAACAAACTGCAGAAGAAATTCCGCAGCGGGCTGGGCAAGACACGCGTGGTTTGTCTCGACATTCCAGATGATTACGAGTTTATGGAGGAATCATTGGTGCGATTGCTCCGTGCCAAGATGCGGCGCTGGCTGCCGCGCCATTATCCAATGGGAGAATAAGGTCGTGGTCGTAATTAAGGCACTCGGCTCATTGGCTGCCGCCGCACTTTCGCTGGCACTTGCAACACCCGGCCTCGCCCAGTCGCAAACGCCGACGCTCTTCGTTGCTGAGTTCGAGCAGGTGCCCGCCGATGAGGAGCGCGTGGCCGATAGCGGCGATGCCATTTTGAATGTGACGCTCCGCCCCGAGCTGGTGGTGGAGCTCACATCCGTGCCGGACGAGCGCACGCAGCGCGACATCGGGGTGGCCCGCGATGCGCTACTGACAGAGGGAACGCGGCTCTACGGGTCTTCCAATCGCCGCAGCCTATTTTGCCACATCATCAATGATCGGCTGGTTGCATCCGGCGGCACGTGCTTCCGCGATTTCGACAATGACGGCGCGTTCGAACAGGGCGTGAAGCTGGAAGCGCCGAGCCTCGACACCGATGTGGTTTTGCTCAACCAAGACGGCGATTGGTACGGTGGCACTTTCGTTGATCGGGAGCGGCTGCGCCCCGCGATCACCTATCGGCCTGTCGAAGCTGCGGATGTTCCGACCTGGCCAGCACGCATCTGGTGGCATGCCAATGTCAATCGCGTCGATCCCGAAGACTACCCGGTCGTCCTCACGTTCGGCATCAGCGAAATTTCCTCAGGTGGCGACGTGATCGGCACCTGCGCACTTCGAGAGCTCTATGCGGGCGAGCCTGTGACCATCCACGTCTATGGCAATGTGATCGAGGTGCTCGGCTTCGAAGAGAATGGCGACATGCGCTACCGGGTGCGATCAAATCCCGACCCGCTGACGATCGGCATGATCTACCAGTTTGAAAGCCGCAACGCCTATGTCGGCATGGCGCTGGCGCACAATGCGCGCGAATTGCCATGCAACGATCCGTCTGCCGTCCTTCCGGCTGAGTAAGCCGCGACAATCTGCAACACAAAACCCCGCCCGGCTTCCAAGCCAGACGGGGTCAGCGCGGCGCCGCGCAGAGGGGGGAACGCGGCGCTCAGATCTGGGGCGTTCAGCCCGGCAGCAGCACGCGATCGAGCACGTGGATCACGCCGTTCGACGTGCCGATATCGGCATTGGTGACCAGCACCTGGCGATCGGCATTGTCGGTCAGCACGATATTGCCATTGTTGAGGCGCGCGATCAGTGTTTCGCCCGAAAGCGTTTCGATACGGGCATGGCCATCGCCATCGCGGATCAGGTGGATGAGATCGTCAGACGTCACCCGGCCCGCGACCACATGATAGGTCAGCACGCTAGTGAGCGTGCCCTTGTTCGCCGGCTGCAGCAGCGTGTCGACAGTGCCCGCGGGCAGCGCGTTGAAGGCCGTGTCGGTCGGCGCGAAAACGGTGAACGGGCCATCGCCTGACAGCGTACCGGCAAGGTCAGCAGCCTGTACGGCGGCGACCAGCGTTTCGAAATCGTCATTGGCGGCAGCGGCCTGAACGATGTTCGGCTGGCTGTCATGGTTGTGATTGTGTGCGGTTACCGGTGCAGCCAGCGCGAGGGTGGAAGCAGCGGCCAGTGCGGCGGCAAAACGTGCGGTATTCTTGAACATAAGTACTCTCCTTTTGTGCAAGTCCCGTCCATTCTTGCTGCACAAGCTACGGCGGCCCGCTTAGGAAAGTCGCAAATTAATTTGAGAAATGTCAGATCGCCTGGAATTGGCCTTCAGCCACTACCGGTCCGGCATCTGCATCGGCAGGCTTTCCGCCCAGCGGCTCGCGAGTGAGGACAAGCTGCGATCCCTCGACAAACTCATCGGCCAGCCCATCCGGCACGGCGAAGCGCGCTTCCTCTCCCGGCACGATAACACCGAGCGAATGCAGGTCTCCCTGTCGATCGACGAGCCATAACTCGTGATCGTGCACTCCATCGGCGGTCAGGCCTGCCGAAGACACGCTGAGTTCGTCGCGGCCCGGCACATAGGTCAGCGCTAGACGCAGCGCCGTATCACCAATGGGAATATTCGCGGCAAGCAGCGGCTGATCATTGGTGACAGGCGCGATGGGCGTGCTCTCTTCCGCAGCAGGTCCGACGATTACGACCGCGGCGAGTGCGGCCGCCGCGGCCATCGCCAGCCCCGTCATCATCCGCCAGCGATCGCGCGCCTTGGCGAGCGAGACGATCTGCGCAGACTGGTCTTCCACATCGCCAGAGGTTGCGGAGAAAATGCGCGACCAGACCTCTTCGCGCGGGGTTGCCGGGGGGAAGCTATCGAGCAGCGGCGCGCAGCGATCTTCCCACCGCGCCACCTCTTCCGCGAACTCGGGATCGCGCGCCAGCATCGCCCGCGCACGCAGCAGCTCTTCGCCCTCAAGCAAGCCGAGGACAAATTCGGTCGCAAGCAACTCACGCGGAGTCATGTCAGGGGCGGCTTCGGTCGTCACGATTTCTCTATACACTTTTTCAATTTGGCGAGCCCGCGGTGGACCCGTGATTTCACCGTACTCAAAGGCACATCGTCCGTCTCGGCAAGCTGGACATAGGTCGCTCCGCCCAGAAAGGCACGGCGAATGGCGCTCTGCTGGCGTTTCTCGAGCTTGCCTAGGCAATGGTGAATCCGCGCGTCGCGCTCATCGAGCAGCAGCTTTTCATCTGCCGCGATATCCTTGTCAGGTACGTCGAAGGCCGCTTCTTCGGACACCGCGCCGCTGCGCACCTTGCCGCCAGCACGCATTTTGTCGACGGCGCGGTTGCGCGCCATGGTGGCGAGCCAGCTGATCGGGCTCGCGCGCGCGGCATCGAAGCGATCGGCACGCTTCCACAGGTCGATGTAGACATCCTGTAGGGCATCTTCGGCTTCTTTCTCATCGCCCAAGATACGTAGGCAAATTCCGAAAAGTTTCGCCGATGTGGCCTCGTAAATGCGGCGCAGCGCGTCTCTCTCGCCGCGAGCCAGCGAAGCAATATCCGCGCTCAGCGCGTCGCGCGCGGCCTTGGCGGCAGGATCAATCATGCAGGGCAGCTGTCACGAGGTGGCATGGGGCCACCCTAGCGGGACACAAAGCGCTTGGGAATTAGTCTTGTGGCCGTGGTGCAGGCTGTGGGGGTGGAGCCGGCGGCATGGGTGCAGGAGGCGGTGCCAGCTCGATGCCCGGCGGTGGCTCCGGCGGAGCGATAAGCTCGCGCAGGCTTTCGCAAACATTGGTCGTCCCCGGGAGCCCGCGACCGCGATTGCGTCCGGCATTTCCCGCAACGAGGCAGCCATCGCCCTGCGCTTCGTGCAATATCTGCTCATTGAGCGATTGCGGCACATTCGGCTCAGCCAGCAAATCGCGGTTCCCATCGACCCGGTGGTCCGGTGAGGCGCAGGCGGCCAGCGATGCGGCCGCTATTCCGACGACATATATTCTCATGCGCAGTCCCCTTCTTCGCCAAGAGAAGCGCAATGCCTATCACGTTCAACCTGAACGGTAGCATGACCGATCTTGTGGTGATGCGCGAGTTCCTCGGCAATGTCGCGCAGGAAGGCATCGCCCGGATGGCCGCCGGGCATGACCAGATGCGCGGTCATCGCGGTTTCCGTCGTGCTCATCGGCCAGATGTGCAAATCGTGCACTTCGGTGACCCCATCCAGGCCTTCGAGATAGGTGCGCACCCCGTCACAATCGACGCTGTCGGGCACGGCGAGCAGGCCCATGCGGATGCTGTCTTTCAGCAGGCCCCAAGTGCCCCATGCGATCACCGCGACGATCAGCAGGCTGACCAGCGGATCGATGATGACATATCCCGTCAGCAGGATCGCGACCCCGGCGATCACCACGCCAACGCTGACCAGCGCGTCTGCCGCCATGTGCAGGAATGCGCCGCGAATGTTGAGATCATGCTTGCGCCCACGCATGAACATCAGCGCGGTGGCGGTGTTGATGACGATGCCGATGCCCGCGACCCAGATCATCGTCCAGCCCTGCGGCTCAGCTGGATCGATCAGGCGATGCACCGTCTCGAACAGGATCGCGCCGATGGCGATCAGCAGCAATATCCCATTGGCAAAAGCGGCAAGGATGGTGGAGCTTTTCAGCCCGTAAGTGAATTTCGTGGTCGCGGGTTTCTTGGCGGCCACGCTCGCGCCCCAAGCGATCAGCAGGCCAAGGACATCGGAGAGATTGTGCCCCGCATCGGCGACCAGCGCCATGGAGCCGGAGAGAAACCCGTACGTCGCTTCGACAATGACGAAGGCCGTGTTGAGCACGATGCCGATGGCGAAGGCCCTGCCGAAATCGGCGGGCGCATGGCTGTGCCCGTGGCCCAATCCGTGGGAATGACCATGCGAATGGCCATGCCCGTGGTCATGACCATGATCGTCGTCATGCGTATGTGAGTGTGCTGCGCCCATCCGCCCTATTCGTAGACGCAAGCATCGAGCGCGTCACGCCTTACAACGCCGATGCGCGCCTCAATCGTGTTTCCATAGCGCGCGGTAAAGCCGCCCGGGTTCACCGCCTCGCGCGTTTTGGGCGATGGCAGGACAGCCGCGATCCGGCTCGCCTCATCCGCAGAAAGCCGCGCGGCGGAATGGCCGAAATAACGCTGCGATCCGGCTTCGACGCCGTAAGTGCCGAGTCCTGTTTCCGCGACATTGAGATAGACTTCCATAATCCGCCGCTTGGTCCACAAATTCTCGACCAGAAAAGTGAAATAGGCCTCGAACCCTTTGCGAAACCAGCCGCCGCCCTGCCACAAGAATACATTCTTGGCGGTCTGCTGGCTGATGGTGGAGGCACCACGCTGCCGCTCGCCGCGCGCGCGCTCTTCCAGCGCCTGCTCGATCGCTTCGACATCGAAACCGTCATGCTCACAGAACTTGCTGTCCTCGGCCGCGATGACGGCAGCGACCATGTTGCGATCGATGCGGCTGAGCGGCTCCCAGTCGCGTGTGACCGATCGTTCGTCCATCAGCATGGTCGCGGTGTAGGTGACAGGCAGAAAGCGCAGCACCAGCGTCAGCACCACGCTGAACAGCACGAAAATAAGAACCGTCTTGGCGATGATGGTAAGGATCCGCAGGGCCATGGGAATCAATTAGCTGCGTTTGCAAGGTTCGCCAACATCCCTCCTTGCAGGGTTATGCACTCAGTTCTAGCATCCGCCCGTGTCGTGGTTTCTCCAGTGCCTTGTCTTGCTTTTGCCAGCCGCCTCTATGGCTCAATCCACTGTCGACGAACGCCTGCCGGAGGATGAGACGTTTCGGTCCGTGGAAATCCGCTCAGACTTACCGCTTTACGGCTTTGATCATCCCGAATTCTGGCCGCGCAGCTACATCCCGGAAGACGCCGTCGCCGGTTGCGCCACTCGCGTGAGATTTGGTGACTGGCAGTTTACCCCAAATCCCGCAAATGAGTTTGGCGATGTCTGGTGGTTGCGAGTCGTGAATTATGGAACGTTTCACTGCACGGCTATCTTCCGCAAAGAATATGACCGTGCACTCCTCCACGAAGTGCAAACCGAAATCGGCTTTTTTGCGCGGATTGGGGAGGTTGATCGCGATGGCGCGATAACCGAGCTGTGGGTAATTCAAAACGGGGCGATGTCCGGAAGCAATTACACCCTTTTATCGCGGCTGCCTTCTGATGGTGTCGCAGAGAATTTCTCAGTCCTGCAACAACGTTGCCCGGATGGCGCTATGCGCGTTTACGAAGGCGATCTTGATATCATTAGTACCGACTATTGCGCGATCAACACTCGAGAAGATTTGCTCACCTTGGCGATCGAAATGCTGGATCTTCCTCCGCTGGGTGTAATGGCGCGCAGAGGTGAAAGCGATTGGGAGGCTGCGACTGAGCCAGTCGAGCAACAGCCTGAGCCCGCAGATGGCTCATTTCTCTTGGAATCGTTGGCACCAAAGACGCAATAAAAAGGCCGGACGTTTCCGCCCGGCCTTCAATTGTTCGATCATGAGCGCAATCACGCAGCCTGAGGCATCAGCCTTTCGCCGGCGATGCGCTGCATCGCCTTCTGAAGCTTTTCAAAAGCACGCACTTCGATCTGGCGAATACGCTCGCGCGACACGTCGTAAACCTGCGAGAGCTCTTCGAGCGTTTGCGGGTTTTCGGTCAGGCGGCGCTCTGTCAGGATATGCTTTTCGCGATCGTTCAGCGCATCCATCGCTTCGATCAGCATTTCGCGGCGCACCTCTGCCTCTTCATTGTCGGCCACAACCGTGTCTTGAAGCGGGCGATCATCGGTGAGCCAGTCCATCCATTCGCCGGCACCTTCTTCGCCATTGCGCATGGGCGTGTTGAGCGATCCGTCACCGCCCATCATCATGCGGCGGTTCATGTTGATCACTTCCTGCTCGGGAACGCCGAGGTCGGTTGCAATCTTGGCCACATCGTCGGGGTGCAGATCGGAGTCTTCGTAAGCCTCCAGCTGCTTTTTCATCCGGCGCAGGTTGAAGAACAGTTTCTTCTGCGCAGCCGTGGTCCCCATTTTCACGAGGCTCCACGAGCGGAGGATGAATTCCTGTATGCTCGCCTTGATCCACCACATGGCGTAAGTCGCGAGGCGGAAACCGCGTTCCGGCTCAAACTTCTTCACGCCCTGCATCAGGCCGACGTTGCCTTCCGAAATCAGGTCGGAAACGGGCAGGCCATAGCCGCGATAGCCCATGGCGATCTTCGCCACGAGGCGCAGGTGGCTCGTCACCAGCTGCGCAGCCGCGTCGGGATCTTCATGTTCCTTGTAACGCACGGCGAGCATATATTCCTGCTCGGGCGTCAGCACCGGAAATTTCTTGATTTCTGCCAGATAGCGGTTGAGGCTTCCCTCACCACTGAGCGCTGGCACGCTCGGTCGATTATTACTCACTTCGTCCCAAACCTTTCTTGCGTCGACCGCTGCTTACGAGCCCCTGCTGGGCACCCGACCTTTGCGGCCACATTGAGTGCGCTTATTTTGTTATAGCACGCACGACATCAATATAGGGTGCTTTTCATCGATTAGAACCACCTAGTTGGTCGATTAGTTCCGTCATATCGGCAGGTATTTCGCTCGAAAAACGGCATTGGTTACCGGTGACGGGATGATCGAAGCCGAGAGTCGCTGCGTGCAGAGCCTGACGCTTGAAATCCAAGGCTTTTATCGTCGACCTGAGTGGTGCTGGTGTGCGCCCATATACTGGATCCCCTAATAGCGAATGACCGATTGACGCAAGGTGAACCCGCACCTGGTGGGTGCGCCCTGTTTCGAGACGACATTCGACGAGCGCTGCGTGGTCCAGCCGCTGCACCGTCGTGTAGTGCGTGACGGCATGTTTCCCGCGCTTCGAGTCGTCCGGAAGCACAGCCATTTTCTTGCGATTGGTGTCCGATCGGCCAAGCCGCCCCGAAACCGTGCCAGCGGAAGGATTGGGATGGCCGCCGCAGACGGCGAAATAGGCTCGTTCGAGCGAGTGATCGGCGAACTGCCTGGCCAGCCCCTCATGCGCGGCATCGCTCTTGGCGACGACGAGGAGGCCGGAGGTATCCTTGTCGATCCTATGCACGATGCCGGGCCGCGCAACACCGCCGATCCCGGAAAGCTGGCCGCGGCAATGATGCAGCAAAGCGTTCACCAGCGTCCCGTCGGGATTACCCGCAGCGGGATGCACCACCATGCCCGCGGGCTTGTCGACCACGATCAGATGCTCATCCTCGAAGACGACCGTCAGGGGGATGTCCTGTGGATAAGCCTGTGGGTCGCTTGGGGGCGGAATGTGGATCAAAAAGCTCTGGTCCACTTGAGCTTTGGCAGAGGGACTGGTGGCGGTTTGTCCGCCCACCTCGACCTTACCCTCGGCAATCAATGCCTTGATCCGCTCGCGAGAGAGATCGGTGACTTCGGCGAGCGCCTTGTCCATCCGCGTGGCGGTGTGGATAACTCCGGTGAGGGTTTGGGCTGATTTCAAGCGAAAAACTCCGGTTGCCCTGAGCTTGTCGAAGGGCTGCACTTCTCTTAGCTCAAACAGTGCTATGTTCTGGGCCTATATCCTCCACTGCCGTGCGGGCAAACTTTACACCGGACATACTGATGATCTTGAGCGCCGCATATGGCAGCACGAAACCGGCCAAATTCCCGGTTTCACGCGCGATTTTCTGCCGGTCAAATTGGTTTGGTCCGAAGAGTTTGTAACGCGAGAAGAGGCGAAAAAGGCCGAGAGACAGATTAAAGGCTGGTCACGCCGCAAGAAGCTGGCGCTGATCCGTGGCGATTGGGACGCGATTTCGCGCTACGCAAAAAGCAAAGGCAGCCCTTCGACAAGCTCAGGGCAACCGGTGGTGGTTCCTAACAAAGTTCACGCTGGCCTTATCCTCGAGGCCCAAAACGCCCACCCTAGCGAGTGCTGCGGCATTCTCACCGGAAACGGCACCGAAGTCACTGGCCTTATCCCGGCCCAAAACGTCCACCCAACCCCCGCAACGCATTTTGAAGTCGACCCGCAGACCCTGATTAACGCCCACCGCGCCGAGCGTGAGGGCGGCCCGCAGGTCATCGGCTACTATCACTCCCACCCGAATGGCCCCTCCTATCCCTCTGAAACCGACGCGCAGATGGCAGCGGGTGACAACACAATCTGGGCGATCGTTGCTCCGGGTGAGACGACGTGGTGGCGCGATACGCCGGATGGTTTTTTGCCGCTTCCCTACACACAGGTGAGAGGCTAAGCGCGGCTGCATGCTATCGATCCAAACCCTTGCAATCACCTGCCTTCACCTCGGCGGGTGCAAGGACAGGATTTTTGGTTTAGAACACTGTCACACCTGTCACACCCCTGCCCTTTGCGAGCTTAGCCAACGCCAGCCATGACTTCCTCCACCGATCTTGCCGCCCTGCTCTGTTCGCGCCTGTGCCACGACATGCTGAGCCCTGTCGGGGCGCTCAATAACGGTCTGGAGCTGCTGGCCGACGAAAGCGATCCGGCCATGCGCCAGCGCTGCCTTGAGCTGCTGGAGCAAAGCGCGCGTACTTCGGCGAGCAAGCTCAAGTTCTTCCGCCTCGCTTACGGTGCAGCTGGCGGCTTCGGTGAAGCCGTACCGTCCGAGGAACCGCGCGATCTGTTGGAAGCGCTGACGGCCGAAAACGAGCGGCTGACATTCGATTGGGCGGTGTCCGAAGCGACGCTAACCAAACCCGCTGTAAAAGTGCTCCTCAACCTCGCGGCCATGGGCCTTGAATCGCTGGTGCGCGGCGGGACGTTGGCTGTCGGTGCAGAACGGCAGGACGGCGCTACCGAGATCGCCATCCGCGCGTCAGGCCCCAAGGTCGCCTTTGACGATACCATCGGCCAGGCTCTCTCGGGCAAGCTCGATGCTGGGCAGATCACGGGCCGCACGGCTCCTGCGCATATGATCAAGCTGCTCTGCGACGAACAGGGCGGCGGCGTGCAATATGCGCATACGCCGGAGGCGCTCGTGCTCGGCGCGGTACTGCCCGATGCTGAAGGGATGATCGGCTGATGGCTGACGAGCTGGTCCACCGCGAGCAGCTCTCGCCCAATTGCAACGACCGCGCGCTGCCCATTTTCATGGTGGTGCTGCACTACACAGAGATGAAGCCGGTCGAGACCGCGATCGAGCGGATGTGCGATCCTGAGGCGCAGGTGAGCGCGCACTACTGCATCACCGAGGAAGGCGAAGTCATTCGCCTGGTGCCGGAGGAAAAGCGCGCGTGGCACGCGGGGGTATCCTACTGGCGCGGGCATAAGGATGTGAACTCCGCCAGCATCGGGATCGAGCTCGATCATCCCGGACATGGCCTCGGCTATCGCGGCTTTGCCGATGCGCAGATCGAGGCGCTGGTGCCGCTGCTCCATCGCATCGTGAAAGAGCACGACATCCCGCGCGCCAACGTGGTCGGTCATTCAGACGTAGCCCCGGCACGCAAGATCGATCCGGGCGAGCTGTTTCCATGGGATCGCCTTGCCGAATACAAGCTCTGCCTGCCCCGCCCTGAAAAGCTGGAGCAGGGCGATGTGTTCGACAATGATGCGAGCTTCTACCTCGCGCTGGAGCGCTTCGGATACGACATCACCGATGGGTACAAGGCGGTCGAAGCCTTCCAACGCCGCTGGCGGCCTGAGCGGATCGACGGGCAGATCTGCGGAGAAGTGCGCGCGATCCTCTTCCAGCTTCTGCTTGATCGCGACAGAGGATTGGCGCGGTGACTTCGGCTTGGCAAATCACCCGCCATTCGCGCTGGGCGATCTGCGCACTGGTCTTCCTTGCCTTGCTTTGGACCTCGCCTGCATGGGCGTGCCGCATCAACAGGCCATTCGATCCGGCTTATGCAAACGAGGCCGATGCCGTCTTCATCGGCCATCTAAGCGACTATGAAGTGGTCGAGGTCAGGCGGCCAGGCCTGTCGGTTCCGCTGACATACTCGCGCTTTCGGTTCGAGCCGACGCAGGTACTTTCGGGTGATGCCAGCGGTTCTTTGACGATAACCTGGAGCAATTCGACCTATGCGCAGCCTGCCGAGATGCCCGACGGGCTCTACCTGGTAGCCCTACATCTGCCATCAGCCGAGCCACCCGTCGTCCTTGCCGGAGAATGGTTCGAGCCAGACCATGCTATCGTCTCGCAACAGCCGTGCTCGCAGGCGCTCCTCTTCCCGGTGGACAGCGAAGATGCAGCCCGCGTTCGAGAATCCTTGGATTAGAGCGGGGCGGCGACTATATGCCCGATGGTGCCGGGGAGCCGGGCAGCCGCGAGCCTTTGGTTCGAGGAAAGTCCGGGCTCCACGAAACGAGGGTGGCGGGTAACGCCCGCCGTGGGTGACCACAGGGAAAGTGCCACAGAGAGTATACCGCCGATGGCCCCTAAAGGGCACAGGCAAGGGTGAAAGGGTGCGGTAAAAGCGCACCGGGGGGCCGGTAACGGTCTCCGTCATGGCAAACCCCACCCGGAGCAAGACCGCATAGGGGTCTCGCGCCACTTGCTGGCAGGAGCGTTTCGCTCCGAGAGACCCGGGTTGGTTGCTGGAGCGCGTGGAGCAATCCACCGCCTAGATGAATGGCTGCCCCTGCAGCGCTGGTCCTTCGGATACCGGTTGCAGGACAGAACCCGGCTTACAGGCTCCCCGGCACTTTACGCTTTCCTACAGACCTGATCGGCGCGCATGCGAGCTGTCAGGCAGGCACTTTCGCGCCATCGACCTTGATATTGCCCTTCTTCGTTTCACGCGCGGTGAGATAGCGGCGGGCATCGTCCTCCAGCACCAGCGCGGTCAGCCTGCCGCTGGCATAGGCACCAGTATCGATACCGATGCGGTTGCCCGTCTGCACAGGTTCATCGGTGATCGTATGGCCGTGAACCACCACAACGCCGTGCGAGCCGGTGTGGCTGAGGAACGGCTCCCTAATCCAGCGCAGCGCGCGCTTCTTCTGCTGATCGAGCGGGACACCCGGAGAAATGCCAGCGTGCACGAAGATGTAATCGCCAAGCTGCACCAGATCCTCGCATTTACGCAGGAACTTGCGGTGCTTGGCAGGAACCGTCTCTTCCATGAGCTCCTGGATTTCGGGCAACGAAAGCTTGGAGAAGGCCTTGCGCTCGATGCCATAGCTCATCAGCGTTTCGCGCCCGCCATGGCGCAGGAAGTGTCGCAGCACGTCCTTGCTTTCGAACGCATCGAGGAACATTTCCTCATGATTGCCGATCAGCGTGCGGACGCTGCGACGCTTGCCCCACGCCTTGGCGAAGTCGATGACGCCTGCACTGTCCGGTCCGCGATCCACCAGATCGCCAAGCAGGATGATGTGGCATTCGATGCCATCGGCCTCGCATTCCTCGATCTCGGCATCGATCGTTTCGGCAAGGGCGGTGAACAGGTCCGCGCGGCCATGTATGTCGCCCACGGCATAGACCCTCTGCCCGGCGGGGATGCGGGGCAGGCTCTTCTTCGCCTTCTTGGTGCCAAACATATTGGTAACGTACTGGATCATGGTCAAACTGCTAGCTGCACATAGTAATTACGCACAGGG
Source organism: Aurantiacibacter sp. MUD61 (assembly GCF_027912455.1). NCBI lineage: Bacteria > Pseudomonadati > Pseudomonadota > Alphaproteobacteria > Sphingomonadales > Erythrobacteraceae > Aurantiacibacter > Aurantiacibacter sp. MUD61. Next base: position 1,577,509 of record NZ_CP115446.1, on the reverse strand, counting down.
ACGCAATTCGGGCATCGATCAGTCCTTTTTGACAGCAGACCAATGACTGGCCCCTTAATGCGGAAGCGCGAATGCCGATACGCGCAGGTGATGCGCAAATGCCACAATTATTTTGCAGTGCAGCAAAAAACGTAATTTTCCTTGTGCGGCGCAGAAACTGTCTGCATGATCATTTCGCTTTTGCACAAATCGGCACAATAAAGATGCCGAACGGGTAAAGCGCAGGTGGGACGAAGCATTGTTCACCACAGCAATTGAGGAAATTGCCCATGCTTACGTCCGTTCGCAGCCTTGGCGCTGCATCTATTTTTGCACTCTCCACGCTCGCCGCGATGCCCGCCGTCGCGCAAGATGAGGAAGAAGACGACATCGGTGTCGAAGTTTCGGCCAATGTCGCAATCACCAGCGATTACAAATTCCGCGGTGTCTCCCTCTCCGACGGCGATATTGCCGTTCAAGGCGGCGTCGATGTCGGCCTGCCCGCAGGCTTTTACATCGGCACCTGGGCCTCTTCGATTGACGAAGACACTGTAGGCTACGGCCATACAGAGCTCGATATCTATGGCGGATGGGCCGCTGAATTCGGCAACATCTCCACCGACGTCGGCGTCATCATGTACATCTACCCGAATGCCGGGGCAGGCGATTTCGACTATGTCGAGGTCTATGGCTCGGTTGGCGCGGCGCTTGGCCCGGTCGAAGCAACGCTTGGCGTCGCTTACGCTCCCGAACAGGATTCGCTTGGCGGCACCGACAATTTCTACATCTACACCGATTTGAGCGCAGGACTTCCTGGTACTCCGGTCTCTGTTTTCGCCCACGCCGGTTACACGGATGGCTTCCTGACATTCACCGACGACGGTGAGGCTCTGGATTACGCGATCGGCGTTGAGGCAGCGCTCGGTTCGGTCGTTTCCGTCAGCGCCGCTTTTGTCGGCGTCGAAGGCGATGTGCTGATCGATCCCGATGGCACATTCACTGACGATTCGGTTGTGCTCACGCTCTCCGCGAGCTTCTGATCACGATTTACCCACCTATCGCATAAAGCGAGGAACGGGAGGGCCCGTGCCAGCAATGGCGCGGGCCCTTTCGCTTGTCCGGCCTTCCCTGCTACATGCGGAGCAAACGCAAACAGGAAGCCCTATGACCAAATATCTCCACAGCATGATCCGCGTCGCCGACCCGGAAGCCACAGTCGATTTCTTCAGGATCATCGGCCTCAACGAGGTGCGGCGGATGGACAATGAAAAGGGTCGCTTCACGCTGATCTTCCTTGCCGCTCCCGGACAGGAAGGCGTTGCGGAAGTGGAGCTCACCTATAATTGGCCGCCCGAAGATGGCAGCGCCCCCGAGAGCTATGACGGAGGCCGCAACTTCGGCCACCTCGCCTACCGGGTCGAGGACATCTACGAGACCTGCCAGAAGCTGATGGACGCAGGCGTCACCATCAACAGGCCGCCCCGCGATGGTCATATGGCCTTCGTCCGCACGCCCGATGGCATCAGTATCGAGCTGCTGCAGGATGGCTATCTAGACCCACAGGAGCCATGGGCGAGCATGGAAAACACCGGCAGCTGGTGAGGTGCAGATGAGCAATCGCTTGCCTTTCGCCTGTAAGAACGCCACCTGACGGCGCATCATGCCCGCACGTAAACTCCCCCAGGTCGTCATCATCGGCCGCCCTAATGTCGGTAAATCGACACTGTTCAATCGGCTGATTGGCAAGCGCCTGGCGCTGGTCGATGACCAGCCCGGTGTCACGCGCGATCGCCGCATGGGCGAAGCAGGTTTGCTTGGCCTCGAATTCGAAGCTGTCGATACCGCCGGTTGGGAAGATGAGGAGGATGCCTCGCTCCCCGGACGCATGCGGGTGCAGACGCAGGTTTCGCTGAAAGGTGCAGATGCGGCGCTGTTCGTGATCGACAGCCGTGCCGGGCTAACTCCGCTCGACGAAGAAATCGGCCGCTGGCTGCGCGAGCAGGAAGTGCCCGTCGTGCTGGTCGCGAACAAGGCGGAAGGCAATGCCGGTGAAAGCGGCATTCTGGAAAGCTATTCGCTGGGACTGGGCGATCCGGTGCCCGTCAGCGCAGAGCATGGCGAAGGCGTGGCTGATCTCTACTCTGCGCTGGTGCCGCTCATCGCCGACAAGGCTGAGCAATTGGAGCTCGAAGCCGAGCAGGTCAAAGCCATCGCCGCAGATGAACTTGCCGCACGCGCCGAAGCTGCCGCCGCTGCGGGTGAAGACTTCGAGCTGGAAGAGCACGATCCCGAGGCGCCGTTGAGCCTCGCCATCGTCGGTCGCCCCAATGCCGGTAAGAGCACGCTGATCAACCGCCTGCTCGATGAAGACCGCCTGCTAACCGGCCCCGAGGCCGGCATCACGCGCGATTCCATTGCAGTCGACTGGGAATGGGATGATCCCAAGACCGGCCAGACACGCATCATCAAGCTGATCGACACCGCTGGCATGCGCAAACGCGCCAAGGTTGTCGACAAGCTGGAAAAACTGTCTGTTTCCGATGGCCTGCGCGCAGTGGATTATGCCGAAGTTGTCGTGTTGCTGCTCGATGCAACGCGCGGGCTGGAAGTGCAGGATCTCAAGATCGCTAGCCGCGTGATCGAGGAAGGCCGCGCGTTGATGGTCGCTATCAACAAATGGGATGTGGCGGATGATCCGTCTGCCCTGTTCAACGGCATCCGCAGCGCGCTCGAAGAAGGTCTCTCGCAATTGCGCGGGGTGCCGTTGTTCGCTGTGTCGGCCAAGACCGGCAAGGGACTCGACACAATGCTGGGCGCCGCTTTCAAGCTGCGCGATGACTGGAGCCGCCGCGTTCCGACATCGGCGCTCAACCGCTGGTTCGACGATGCGCTCTCCGCCAATCCGCCACCTGCGCCCGGTGGCCGCCGGATCAAGCTGCGCTACATTACGCAGGTCGGCACCCGTCCGCCGCGCTTCGTCATTTTCGGCTCGCGCCTGTTCGATCTGCCCAACAGCTATGAGCGCTATCTGCTCAACGGCATCCGCAAGCAGCTTGGCTTTGGCGCGGTGCCTGTGCGCCTGACGCTCAAGAGCCCAAAGAACCCCTATGATGACAATCAGGGCGGCGGGGGCAAGTTCAGCGGGCCCAAGTCGTGATCGAGTATCTCTCGCTGACCGGCGATCTGATCGAGCGGACCTCAAGCACCGCACGCGTGCAGCAGATGGTGCAATTGAGCCTGGCGCCGGTGTTCCTTCTCGCCGGTATCGGAGCCATGCTTAACGTGATGAACGCGCGCCTCACCTGGCTCGTTGACCGGATTGAGTTCGTCGACCGGCGGCGCGAGAAAGGCTTGGCGGGGCGCGATGCCGAGGAATTGCCGGCCTTGCGCTTGCGCCAGAAACACGCCCAGCGTGCGGTCAATCTCTCAACCGCTGCAGCGCTGACGATCTGTCTGGTTGTCGCCCTATTGTTCATCAGTGCCTTTATCGAGCCGCGCATTGGCACGCTCGTCGCCGTGCTCTGGATCGCCACGATGGCTCAGCTCTCGGCGGCCTTGCTGCTCTTCTTCCGTGAGACGCGTCTGGCGACTTCTACTGCCAAAGAGCGGCGCAAGCTGAGCCGCGAGATCAAGGCGCGTGAGGAAAACGATCCTGAGTAAGCTCGGAGGCGCCGCCTGCCGGTAACAATTCTTAGCCCTTGTCGCCCTCGCCTGCGGCCTGGCTCTGCAGCTAGACGTAATTTTCCAGTCCCATCCGTTCGATCATGTCGAATTGCGTTTCGAGGAAATCGAGATGCTCTTCTTCATTGTCGAGGATGTGGGCAAACAGATCGCGGCTGACATAGTCGCGCACGCTTTCGCAATATTCAATGGCATCGCGCAGCAGCGGGATGGCATCGTGCTCCAGCGCCAGATCGGCCTTGAGGATTTCCTCGACCGTTTCACCGACCTTGAGTTTGTGAATCGCCTGAAAATTGGGGAGGCCATTCAGGAACAGGACGCGCTCTGCGAGCTTGTCGGCGTGCTCCATTTCCTCGATCGATTCCTTGCGCTCATACGCGGCAAGCTTGGAAACACCCCAATCTTCGAGCACGCGGTAATGCAGCCAGTACTGGTTGATCGCGGTCAGCTCATTGGTGAGCGCCTTGTTGAGAAATTCGATGACCTTTTCGTCGCCCTTCATGGGTGCTCTCCATTGCGTAGCTTTGGATAGCTTTAGACCCCTGATCACAGCTTCTTTGCAAGCGAAACCGGGTATCTGACACACAAAAAAGCGCGGAAAACCGCGCTATTGAGAATGCGTATCAGGATTAGCGGCGCGGTGTCCGGTCAGGCGGCGATGGCTGGATCGATCAGCGCTTCACGCTCTTCACGGATCACGTCCTCCGCCTCTTCCAGGCAATTGCCGCAGTTAGGCTTCTTGCCGAGCTTTGCGTACACGCTTTCCGCATTGCCATTATGCTGGCGCGCTGCCTTGCGCAGGTCGCATTCGCGAATGGCGTTACAGATGCAGGTGTACATGAGGCGGCGATTCTCCGTGTTCGCCACCACAGCTAATGCGAGTCGCTTGCAATAGCAAGGCTAATGAGAATTATTCTCAACGTTTCAGCGGAAACCGCTTTCCGTAGGTCAGGCAGCGCCACAGCCATTCGAGCGGACCGTAGCGATATTTCTCCAGCCAAGGCTTCGACCAGCCGAGCATCACCGCCCAGCCCAGCGCCACGACCAGGTAGAGTTCAGGGCGTGAAAGCTCGCCCCACAGCCCGCCTGCCCATGGGTGGAAGATTAGCATCATCAGCACCGATGTGCCGAGATAATTGGTGAAGGCAGCACGGCCCGCTGCAGAGAGGCGCTCTGCCAGCCAGCCCTTTGCATTTGCGCCATACAGCGCCAGCAGGGAAATCAGCCCAATGATGACCGGCAAGCGCGGGTGGACCGAATAGCTGCTGAAAGCGGCGACCGACTCCCAGAACGTGATCCCGTCGCGCGCGATAGCTATCGCGATGAGCAGCGTCACTGCGCTGCCTGAAATCACGCCGATCCAGCCCCAGATCGCCGTCTTCGTCGGATTGAGTTTCCCCTCGAACAGGCCAACTTTGTAAAGGCCCATGCCGATCAGCATCAGCGGAACCGTTTCAAAAATCAGCAGCAGGATGCCGTTGCTGAAAGGTTCGGTCAGGTGCTCGGCAAAATTGTGGCGGACGAAGTCGACATAATTGCCTGTCGTCAGGATCGCGGTCTCCGCCGCATCATCGCCAAGGATACGCTCTTTTTCGCCATTCATTTGCGCTATAGCATCCGCCATCATCGGATTGTTGGCGGTGTCCACCTGCATCATCAGATGCGGCACGGCGTTGAGGAAAGCATAGATCAGCCCGCCGATGACATAGGCGAGCACACCCAGAATAATCAGCCCCTTGCCTTTCATCCGCAGGAATATGAGCCCCACCATGCCGGCCATGGCGTAGAGCGTCAGAATGTCCCCGCGCCAGATGAAGAAGTAATGGATCAGGCCGAACAGCAACAGGAAGGCCATTCGCCTGACCAGCAGCATTTCATCCCCGCCGCGTTCCCAAGCCTTCTCCATGAACAGGATGATGCCCGCGCCGAACAACAGGGTGAAAAGCCCGCGCATTTTGCCATCGATGAGGACGAACTGTGCGATCCACATCCAGCGATCGGGATCGCCCGCATCGGATACGAAGCCATCGGGCCACATATAGGCCATCTGCGGATGCCCGAAAAACACGATGTTCGCCGCCAGAATGCCGAGAACCGCTATCCCGCGGATCAGGTCGAGGCTGGCGAGGCGCTCAGCCCCGGTGGTTGGCGCAATCGCAGCGGGCTCGCCATCCGGCGTTGCCTGTTCGGTCATCGATGATCCCCATTCTCGTCCTCGCCCTTCTTAGCTGAGGATTGCGATTAGGGAAGCGTGCAAATGCAGCAGAACTCAGTCGCTGCGGACGAGGCAATCCACGCCTGCGCTGCGGAGCGAATTGCACGCCGTCTGTGCCTCATCACGCGTTGCATAGCCACCAGCCTGCAGACGCGTGACGCGACCTGTCGGGATGAGCAAACGCTCGCGCCCGGCAATCTCTGGCCGCGATGCAAGGCGGTTCCACAGCCGCTCTGCATTGCCTGCCACGCCGAATGCTCCGAGCTGTACGCGCCAGGGGCCGCTGGTGCGATCGCGCGGCGGCGGCGCGGCTGCTGGCGCGGGCGCCGGTGTTGCTGTGGCTGGCGGACGTGCCTCTGCCACTCTGACAGGCGGCGGGGCAGAGCGCGGCTCACCCCTCGCGAAAGTGGCGCCTGCATCAGCGGGGCTTTCCGTTCCGGTCGCCTCGCGCGCCTGCCGCACGGCATCGCGCGCAGCGGCAATCGAAGGCGAAACATCGACTGTCGGGATCGGACGTGGCACGCGCGGGCTCGCGGCAGGGCGTGCCTGAGGGGCTGGAGCCTGCGCGCCCAGATCGGCAGCCGCCAATTCGACTGCACGCGCGCGCTCAGCATCGGCTTCCATCTGGCGCGCCAATCCGGCGGCGGCTTGTCGTTGCTCGATCGGAATATGCTGATCCATCTGCGTGATAGCCGCGCTCGCCTGAGGCAGTCCTGCCGCATTCGCAAGCGTGAGCAGCGCATAAGCCCGCGTCCAGTCGCGCCCGACGATGTCGCCGTTGAAATGGGCGATGCCGAGAAGATATTGTGCGCGCGGATCCCCGCGACTGGCTGCACCCTCAACATAGGGCAAAGCCTCTTCACGCCTGCCATCCTGGAAGAGCATGAGGCCATAGGTATCGGCGGCCTGCACATGGCCCGCCTGCGCAGCCTGCGCATAAAGCGCCTCTGCTCGCGCCTCATCCTGCGGCACTCCGCGGCCAAGCCGGTAAGCCTGCGCCAGATTGAACAGTGCGTCCGCATCGCCAGCTTCAGCCGGGGCCTGCCACTCAGCCACGGCGGCTGCGTAATCGCCCCTGCTCCAAGCCTCGACACCTTCCCGCACCTGAGCAAGTGCAGGCGCGGGCGTGGCAAGAACGGTCATCGCGGCGATGGCCACTCCCAGCATTGTCGTGTTTCGCAACATTACGGCGATCCTCAATTCAAAACTGCTCGAATTAAGACTGCCATAGTAAACGGCCCATTAGCAAAGCGTTTATGCCCGGCGATGTATTAGGTGTTGTGACGCAAAGACCCTGAGGAAGAGCCTTTGCGGTTTACGCCCGCAAACACATTCGCAGCCCAACATTCTGCAACTTGGTTCTGTGCAAATTAACTCAAAATAAACGGTATCCTGCGATCCCATTCCCCGGAAAGCCCGCAAACCATCCCGGTGCGGGTATGAGACTTTAGGGGGAACAGCCTTGCGCGTTCTAGCTTTGGCATCGCAAAAGGGTGGTTCGGGAAAAACCACTCTCTCAGGCCACCTCGCCGTGCAGGCACAGCGTGCAGGCGCTGGGCCCGTCGTGCTTATCGATATCGACCCGCAGGGTTCGCTCGCCGACTGGTGGAACGAGCGTGAGGCGGAATTCCCAGCTTTCGCGCAGACAACCGTTGCGCGTCTTGCGAACGACCTCGCGATTCTTCGTCAGCAGGGCTTCAAGCTTGCCGTGATCGACACGCCGCCCGCCATCACCATGGCGATCCAGAGCGTGATTTCGGTCGCCGAGCTGATGGTTGTGCCGACTCGCCCCAGCCCGCACGATCTGCGCGCTGTTGGCGCCACGGTCGACCTGTGTGAGCGTGCAGGCAAGCCGCTGATCTTCGTGGTCAACGCCGCTACCCCCAAGGCGAAGATCACTTCGGAAGCCGCTGTCGCCCTGTCGCAGCACGGCACCGTTGCCCCGATCACCATCCACCACCGCACCGATTTCGCCGCCTCGATGATAGATGGCCGCACGGTGATGGAAGTCGATCCGGAAGGCCGCTCGGCACAGGAAGTCACCGCGCTGTGGCACTATGTCGCTGACCGCCTCGAAAAGAATTTCCGCCGCACTGTGTTTGCCGCTCCCGGCCAGCGCACGCAGGCAAGCAATTCGCAGCAAGGTGGCTTTGGCCGCCGGGTGGCACAGTAATGACGAGCTCGGCCGCCAGCGAAAACCAGTTCGCCTCGCTCGGGCCGATGCTGCTGGCCCGCAAGGGTACGGCAAAGCCCGCCATGCGCGCACAGCTGACCACGTCAGACCGCACCGCGCAGCTGGGTGACGATTTCGACAGCCTGGCAGATAGCCAGTCGGACCTCGGTTGGAACGACATGGGCGAAGACAATCAGGTGATTGATTTCCCTGTCGTCGACAATCGCCCGCGCATCATGCCCAAAGCGCCGAGCCAGACGCCGCGCCAGAGCGCGGTTTCGCAGGGCAAACGCGCTGCTTTCACTCTACGTCTCGATGCGGAGCGGCACCTTAAGCTGAAGCTCGCATCGACGCTGCAGAATATGAGCGCACAGATGCTGGTGACCGAAGCGCTCGATCGCTTCCTCAGCGAATTCTCCGAACTCGATGCCATCGCCGCGCAGGTGCATGGCAAGACAAGCAAGGCCTGAAGGGAAACCTGAATCATGTATTCAATGGACAAGCGCAATCCGATGCTCGGCCTGGGTCTGACGACAGCCATGGCTGCTGTTCTGCTCACTGGCTGTGCGGGCAATGCTGCCCCCAGTGCCAATGTTTCTGCAGCGCAGGCGCAGGCGGCAATCGCCAGCGGTGAAGCCACCGCTGCCATCCAGTCTGCTGAAGCTGCCGTTGCTGCCGATCCGCGCAATGCGTCCCACCGCATGACGCTGGGCAATGCCTATCTTGAAGCTGGCCGTTTCGCTTCGGCTTCGACCAGTTTCGAAGATGCGATGGCTCTTGGCGAAAACAGCCCGCGTGCTGCGCTCAGCCTTGCTCTCGCTCTCACCGGTCAGGCACGTTACCGCGAAGCCGCGGGCGTTCTGGGCGAATGGGAAACCGCTATTGCCGCATCCGATCTTGGTCTTGCCTTTGCGCTGGCCGGAGAGCCGGAGCGCGGTGTCCATATCCTCACCAATGCCATTCGCGGCGGCGACAATACCGTCAAGAGCCGTCAGAACCTCGCCTATGCCTATGCTGTTGCCGGTCGCTGGCGTGAAGCGCGCATGATGGTCGCACAGGATGTGCCCGCGCATGAAGTCGGCGCGCGCATGGAAGAATGGGCGCAGCTTTCGGGCCCGCATGCCTACTCGGCCCGCGTTGCCGGCCTGCTCGGTGTGCCTGCCAATGTCCGTGACAATGGCCAGCCGGTGCATCTGGCGCTCGTCAATTCGCCAAGCGCTTCGCAGCTCGCATTCGAAGCTGCTGCGCCTGCTGCCGCTCCTGCGATGGACAGCGAAACGGGTGAACTTGCCGCACTTGATAATGCGCCGATGAGCGTTCCTGCCACCACCAGCGAACTGCCTTCGGTCGGCACGCCTGCACCGCAGGGTGGATCCTTCGCCAGCGCTTTTGGCAGCACCTCTTCGCCGCTCGCCGTCCGCGCGCCTGATGCACGCTATGCCAGTGAGCCGGTCGTGCAGACCACGCCGGGTTCCACCCCGAGCGCGTTCGCTCCGCCGCCTGCCGCTGCGCCGACTGCCGCACCGCGCATTCCTGCGATCGCGCAGCCGGCTCTCGCCACTTCGCGTCCTGCAGCTGCACCGCGCGCCGCTGCTCCGGCTCCGGCACCCCGTTCTGCTGCACCTCGCGCTGCTGCGCCGGCAGTAGCCGCAGCTCCTGCTCCAGTGGATGACCCGACGCACCTCGTGCAGCTCGGCAGCTTCTCCAGCGAAGCAGGCGCGCAGCGAGCATGGAACATCTATGTCAGCCGCTATCCCGAGCTGGCCGACCGCGAAATGGTGATCACGCAGGCTGTCGTGCGTGGCCGCAATTACTGGCGCGTATCGGCAGGCGGCTTCGACCGCTCGACCAGCCGCGCCATGTGCAGCCGCGTCGATGCGTTGAATGGCGAAGGTTGCATCAGCTGGGCGGCAAATCGTCCGCTACCCGGCGCCATCGACAATGGCATCCGCCTCGCCCGTCGCTAACGATTGAACCCCTTCTCAGCTGCTGAGAAGATTAGAAACCCCTCCCCCAACGGGAGGGGTTTTTTTTTGGCTGTCAGAGGCGGAAACCGCCGTCGGTGACCAGCGTGGAACCGGTGATCGTGCCCGCTGTGTCGGACAGCAGGAACATGATCTGCCCGGCAATTTCGTCTGCCGTAGCAAAGCGCCCGAGCGGCGTTGCCTGTTGCGCCATCGTGGCGATCGCGCCTGCCCTGTCACCCTGATGCTTGGCGACCAGATCTTCGAAGAAACCGACGCCGTCCCACAGCGCAGTATCCACGCCGCCGGGGGCGATGGCATTGACGCGGATGCGACGCTCCGCACCCTCTTTCGCCGCGACTTTCGCCATGTGCATGACGCCCGCTTTCGACGACGCGTAATGCGCAATGCCGATTTCCGCTTTCACTGCCGTGACCGACGCAGTCAGCACGATAGATGCGCCTTGGCTCGCCTTGCGCATGGCCGTGCGTAGCGAGAGAAACGCGCCATCGAGATTGACACTCATCACTTGGCGCCACTGATCCATGCGCATTTTGACGATAGGTGCGCCTACACCTGATATTCCTGCATTGAGGACAGCGAGATCGATCGTGTCGCCCTCTGCCTCGATCAGATCCCACAGGCTTTCGTTGGCCACATCGCCTGCGTGAATCGACGTGTCGCAAGACAGATCGAGCGCGCCGAGCGCATCGGCATTCAGATCGACGAGGATCAGCTTGGCCACTCCTGCCGCATCCAGCGCCCTCGCGGTGGCTGCGCCAATGCCCGAAGCGGCACCTGTGACGAGCGCGGTCTTGCCTGCAAAATCAAAGTTCAATGCGATGTCCTCCCTTCAACAGGGCGACAACCCGCCCCTGCACTGGCTGCCGATCGAACGGCGTGTTGCCAGCCTGTGCTTCCATCTCGCGCGAGTCCACAATCCACGGTGCTTCGGGATCGATGATCGCGATATCGGCTTCTGCGCCTTCGGCTATTCTGCCCGCTTCTACGCCCAGCAATTTTGCAGGGTTGGCGGCGAGCAGATCGAAAGCGCGTGGCATGTGGATCACGCCGTCGCGCACCAGTGTGAGCGTCATGGAGAGCAGCGTTTCGGCACCCGCCATTCCCGGCGCAGCATCGGCGAATGGCAGGCGCTTGTCCTCCGGCCCGCGCGGATCATGACCGCTGGAAATGACATCCACTGTGCCATCGCCGATAGCCTCGATGACGGCTTGCCGGTCATCCTCGCTGCGCAGCGGAGGAGACAGGCGGGCAAAAGTGCGGAAATCGGCGAGCGCGAGATCGGACAGCATGAAATGCGCCGGCGTAACGCCAGCCGTGATCTGCACGCCGCGCGCCTTTGATTGGCGCACCAGATCGAGCCCGGCGCGTGTCGTCACCTGCCGCGCATGAATGCGGGCGCCGCTGACTTCAGCGAGAGCGATATCGCGTACGAGTGCCAGTGTCTCGGCTTCCTTGGGAGCGCTAGGCAGCCCAAGGCGTGTCGCCATTTCGCCCGCTGTCGCGCAGGCCTTGCCCACGAGTGCTGCATCCTCCGCATGGGTCACCACGACCAGATCGAGCATCGCAGCATATTGCAGCAGCCGCAGCATCAGGCCGCTATCGCCGATCCACTGCCGCCCCGTTGCAACCGCCTTTGCGCCCGCATCCTGCATCAGCGCGATTTCGGCGAGCTGCTCGCCCTCCAGACCGACGCTCGCGGCGGCAATCGGATGTACCCAGAAATCGGGCTTTCCGCTCTGCGCGGCGAAGCGGACCCGCGCGGGGTGATCGAGCGGCGGCGACTGATCGGGCATCAGCGCGGCGCGGGTGATCCCGCCGAAGTGAAACGCGGGCTTATCGATCGCGAACACACCGAGATCGACGAGACCCGGTGCGACGATTTTGCCGCCTGCATCGACCACCTCGTCACCATCGAGCGGTGCATCCGTAAGCTCGGCAATCTCACCGTCCACACAGCGAACGGTCTTTGCCGCGAGGCCGTCCGCAGTCACGACCTGACCATTGGTAATGGCAATGGGCTGCTGCTGGCTCATACCCACTCTCCCTCGCCCCAACCGGCTATGCCGCGAGCCCTGCGGGTCAGCACATCAAGGCAGGCCATGCGGATGGCGACGCCCATTTCCACCTGGCTTGTAATAAGCGAACGCCCCGCAAGGTCAGCCACATCACTGTCGATCTCAACGCCGCGGTTCATCGGGCCGGGATGCATTACGATGGCATCCTCTGCGGCCAGCGCGAGCCGATCCGTGGTCAGTCCATAGAGGTGGCGATATTCACGCGGGCTCGGAATGAATTGCCCGTCCATCCGCTCATTCTGAAGCCGCAGCATCATGACGACTTCAGCGCCCTTCAGCGCCTCGTCAAAGCGGTGATGCACCTCCACTTCCATCCGCTCGATCCCCTGCGGCATGAGCGATGGTGGCGCACAGACGCGAACCGTGGCACCCAGCGCCTGCAGACAAAGAATGTTCGAGCGCGCCACCCGACTGTGCAGGATATCGCCGCAAATCGTCACAGTGAGGCCGGTAAAGTCCTCCACATCGCGCCCATTCTCGCGCAGCTTTGTGCGCAGGGCGAGCGCATCGAGAAGCGCTTGCGTGGGATGCTCATGCTGGCCATCGCCAGCGTTGAGCACGGGGCAATCGACCTTACCTGCGATCAATCCTGTGGCTCCCGAAGACCCATGGCGGATCACAATCGCATCGGCGCGCATCGCGTTCAGCGTCACCGCCGTATCGATGAGCGTTTCGCCCTTCTTCACGCTGGATTGCGCAGCATGCATATTGACCACATCTGCGCCGAGCCGCTTGCCCGCGATCTCGAAGCTTAAAAGCGTGCGCGTGCTGTTTTCGAAAAAGGCGTTGATGATGGTGAGACCCGCCAGCCGGTCCGAGTGCTTGCTCGCCTGCCGGTTGAACGCGACATATTGCTCGGCCTCTGCCAGCAGGTAGAGGATTTCGTGGCGCTCCAGATCGCCGATGGCGATCAGATCACGATGCGGAAACGCGCGGCCGCCCGCTGGAAAGCGGGCGCTGGCGGAGGTGTTTGGCGGCGATGTCATTAAAGCATGGCCATTAGGGCGCAGCGCGCAGGCTGGCAATGGCTTTCCTTTGCGAAGCCCTCTGTCGAGCGGGATTGGCGCTGCGCCCGTTTAGCACTGGCACAAACCAACGCGCGCCATTACGTGACAGGCAACACATCTTACCAAAAGGGTTTCGCATGGTATTCGCGCGCAAGGTCTGGAAGCTGCTGGTCGCCATCAAGGACGGCCTCGCTTTGATCTTCCTCCTGCTGTTCTTCCTGGCGTTGTTTGCCGTGCTGAGTGCGCGGCCCAATCCCGGCGTCGTGCGCGATGGCGCACTGCTCCTGGATATTGACGGCGTGGTGGTTGAAGAAGTCGCGCCGGTCGATCCCTTTGCCGCGCTGCTCAGCAACACCGTGCCCACCCGCGAATATGCCGCACGCGATCTGGTGCGCACTATCGATGCGGCGGCAAGCGATGAACGGATCGAGGTTCTGGCGCTGGACCTGACCGGTTTCCTCGGCGGCGGCGGCGTCAACCTGCAGGAAGTCAGCGCGGCGCTGCAGCGTTTCAAGGCAGCGGGCAAGCCGATCTACACCCATGCAGTGGCCTATGGCGATTCCGCCATGCTGCTGGCAGCGCATTCGGATGAAATCTGGGTCGACCCGCTTGGCGGCGTCGCCATTTCCGGGCCGGGCGGCGAGAACCTCTATTATGCAGACGCGCTGGAGCGGTTCAACGTCACCGCCAATGTCTACCGCGTCGGCACGTACAAGAGCGCAGTCGAGCCCTATACGCAGGACAGCATGTCTCCCGAAGCGCGCGAGAACCTCTCGCAGCTGCTCGCCACTTTGTGGGAAGAATGGCGCGCAACCGTGCGTCAGGCGCGGCCCGATGCCGATATCGAACTGGTGACCAGCGATGTCGAAGGCTGGCTCGCTAGGTCGGGCAATGACATTGCTCAAGCTTCGCTTGCCGCAGGCCTTGCAGACCGCATCGGCACCCGCGTCGAATGGGGTGAGCGCATCGCGCAGGAAGTGGGGGAGGATCGCTGGAGCGAAGAACCCGGCTCCTTCGCTGCCACTGAATACGACCCATTCCTTGCCGAAGTGAACTCAGGCATCGATCTTGGCAGCGATGCGAAGATCGGCGTCGTAACTATCGCCGGGACGATCAGCGATGGCACCGCCGGACCGGGCTCTGCCGGGGCGGAGCGGATCGCCAATCTGCTCGACAATGCGCTGGATGATGATCTCGATGCGCTGGTCGTCCGCGTGAATTCGCCGGGCGGTACGGTGACGGGATCGGAAACCATCCGCCGCGCCATCCTGCGGCACAAGGCCAAGGGTATCCCGATCGCCGTCTCCATGGGCAATTACGCCGCCAGTGGCGGTTATTGGGTGGCAACGCCGGCGGACCGGATCTTTGCCGAGCCGCAAACGCTGACCGGCTCTATCGGGGTCTTCCTCGTCGTGCCCAGCTTTGAAGAGCTGCTTGCCGAATACGGCGTCAATACCGATGGCGTCCGCACGACGGGCCTTTCCGGCCAGCCGGACATCTTCAGCGGTTTCAGCGAAGAAGCGGACACGGTGCTGCAGGCAGGCGTCGAGACGACCTATGGCCGCTTCCTCAACCTAGTCGCAGAATCGCGCGGCATTTCGCTGGAGCGTGCAGATGAGCTTGGCCAGGGCCGCGTGTGGGATGGCGGATCTGCCCGCCAGCTCGGCCTTGTCGACCAGTTCGGCGATTTGGAGACCGCCATCGCATGGGCTGCCGAGCGTGCCGAGCTGCCAACGGATGAGTTCGACGTCGTGTACCTAGGCGACGATGCGCCGCAATACGGCTCGATCCTTTCGCAGCTGCTGGCGAGCGACAGCGGGCAGGCCGAGGGCGGCCGCGATATCGCCTCGCTTTTCGCCCAGCGTGAAATGGCGCGATTTGCCCAGGTGACCAGCGATATCGACCAGTTGTTCGGTGCGCAGGGCATTCAGGCGCGCTGCGTCGAATGCACCGTGTTGCAGCCGGTCAGCCGCGTAAGCTCGAGCCCTGCGCCCGATGCCGGATGGCTCGCGGCCATGCGAGCGCTCTGGCGCGACTGAACCAGCCGCACGCACGGTCTTGTCAATCGCACCCGGGCGTGGCAAAGGCCCGCCCCTGCCGTGAATCGCTGACTTCAGCGAGAGGCCCGGCGGGCGCGTAGCTCAGTGGTAGAGCACACCCTTCACACGGGTGGGGTCGCAAGTTCAATCCTTGCCGCGCCCACCAGTTTCGACTGGAGAACATCATCCGGGGGATGATGTGCCGTCGAAACTCCCGAGCGAAGCGATGGGCCTCTCAATGACTTGGAAAAGATAGCTCGTGTTTGCATGAAAAAGCAGGAGAAACTGACTGGCGGAAATTAAATGGATCGCGCCTCTTCGGCCAGAAGAAACGCGCCTGTGATTCCAGCATTCTCGCCCAATTTCGGCATCACGACGGACTGCCTGCTTCTTCCGGGGAGATAGTTCGCGCCGGCATTCATCGTCGCCTCTTGAATTCGTGCAAGAAGACCCGGCGTCTTCATCACGCCGCCACCTAGGATGACTCGCTCCACAGCAAGGCTCGCGAAAAGCGTGTGGCAAAGCTGAGCGAGATAGCCTGCAACGCGGCAATGGGCCTCGTGCTCTGCCGGCAAGTCAGACAAGGTCTTGCCCCAGCGCGACAGAATGGCGGGTCCGCTAGAAAGGCCCTCCAGACAATCGCCATGAAAAGGGCATGCTCCAGCAAATTCGTGATCGTCGGCTGCGCGGCGCGGGTAGATGTGCCCCATCTCGGGATGACCCGCTCCATGAACGATCTGTCCATTGACGATCACGCCACCGCCGATACCTGTGCCGACGGTGACATAGGCCATGCCGCTTGTGCCGCGACCGGCACCCAGATGGAATTCGCCCAGGGCTGCACCGTTCACATCGGTATCGAAGCCGACGGGCACACCCAAGTCGCTCATGAAATGGCCTGCGAGGTCGCAGTTGCTCCAACCGGGCTTCGGGGTTTCAAGGATATGCCCCCAGAGAGGAGCACGACGGTCTAGTTCGACCGGACCAAAAGATGCGATACCGAGAGCCGCGATCGCAGGTTGCGCATCGAACCAGTCGCTTGCCGCAGCCATTGTGGATACAGGGTCCGCCGTTGGAATGGTATGGCGCGAAACGATTACACCGTCGGCGGTACCAGTAGCGAGGACGAATTTGGTACCTCCTGCTTCGATCGCTCCGAGCAGCGGCCGGTCTGTTGAAACTGTCGCCATCAGCCGGTCACCACAGTTGAACGCGCTCCATCGAGGGCAATGCGAATGAAAGGTGCGAATGTACCACCGAAGCGCGCTCGCCGGGATTCTCCTTCCGGCACACTCGGATCTTCCGGCCCCCAATAATCAACAAAGCTCGCAACGCGAAGGTCAGGCAAGACCCACCAGCTATACGCCTGAGTGGGCCGCTCCGCTGGATTCGCCACGACCAATCCGTGGCCGTTTAGGAGCCTCCAGGGACCAGCCAGGCTCGGTGCAGTGGCTCCGTACAGACCAGTGGGCGCTTCTATCCCCGGGGCGAATACGCCGCGTTGCGTGGACCAGAACAAATAAAGGGCACCGGCGTGTTCGACGATGTGCGGCCGCTCCAACTCGTTGTTGACACCTGTCGCTTCGATCAAAGGTGGAAGCAGGTGATAGTCACCTTCATTCTGCTGTGCGGCGATGCCGATTACGCCGTCATGCGCGCTAGGGTTGCTGGCTGACGAACCCGTGAACAGGACGTAGTTCTTGCCGTCTTGATCGCGGAAATGGCTCGGATCGCGAAAAGCCTTGATCTTCCCAGGCTCCCCCTCATTCTGATCGGCCGGGCGATAAATTTCGCCGTCCGCCTCAATGATTTCTACTGGTGTCGACCATTCAGAAAAGATTGTGCCTTCGGTCAGCGATGCCTCTGTCACAAAGATACGCTGCTGATAGCTTAGCGATACATCACCTTTCTGGCCTGCAGCCGTGAAGAACAGGGTCACTATTCCCTTTTCGTAGCGCGCAGAGCCGGACCATTGACGTGCACCCGGGGCAAATTCCCGCGACAGGGTTTGATCTAGATGCTCAAACCTGTCCCCCAATCTGTGAAAGTGATGGATGCGCGCAAGATGATGGCGCGTTTCAGGATCGTCAGAGCGATCAACTGCCAGCGCAAACCATAGCTCGCCGCCGCGCCACTCGATCGGTGCGCCGGAAGGGTCGGCAAGCGGCCAGGAATCCCAGACATCAAGGTCAGGAGACATGGGACCGGCTTCCGCCTCACCAATGATCACACTCTGGTTGGTCCCATCAAGCCGGAGTGTCCGCAGTGCTTCGACGGACCAGGCGCTTGTCGCAAATCTTGCGAAATCTGCCTTTGCCACGCTCGAAGTCATATTCTTTGCCTTCTCATCTGAGGTCCGCCTTAGTCACCGACAGGCGCCGGGTCGAACGGGTTTACGAATAGGGACAGATGGTCGGCGGAACGAGGGAGAGGCGTCCGCCGACCATAATTTCCTGATCAAGTCAGGATTAGAACTCGACCCGTACCGTTGCCGAGATCGTGCGGCCCGCAATGGAGCGCGCACGGACGATACCATTGCCCGGGATGGAACCTTCCTCTGCCTCCGTGTAACCAAAGGCGTTGAAGAGGTTGTTGGCGTTCAGACCAACTTCCAGCCGATCAAGCGGTCGAACCGCAAGAAATGCATTCACTTGCGTGTATGCTGGCAGCACCAGATCGTTATTGTCCTGCGTGAAGCTTTCCGTGGTCCCGATCAGGTTCACTCCAGCCGTGAAGAAGTCGTCTTCATACTGCGCCGAGCCTTGGTAGACGAGGTCAGCCTGACGACGCGGCGTGTTGCCGATAACAGCGGCATTGTTCGCATCGACAATCTCGGAGTCGGTCCAGGTTGCGCCGGCAGAGAGCGAGAATGGGCCAACCGAATAGCTTCCCTCCAGCTCCAGACCGAAAGCTTCATACTCGTTGTCGGTAAGCAGCAGCGGTGCAATCTCGACATTCGTTTCAGCGGTTTCAGCGTAGAATGCAGTTGCATACAAACGCAGCCCACCACCCTGATACTTCAGACCACCTTCCAGCTGGTTGACTTCAGCGATTACGCCGCTGTCGCCGCCCGGAAGGCTGCCGTCGAGCGTGCTGACGGCCGGCGAAAACAGGCTGCGGTCTGCCGTGTGGCGGCCACCCTGACTGTAACGCGCAAAGATCGAAAGATCATCGGTCAACAGGTAGTTTGCGCCGAGCGAGAATGAGAAATAATCAAAATCGTAGCCGACCGGACGGGCATTGTTGAGCGGAAGTACCGCCGTATTTGCTTCGGCCGGATCGATGTTGCCATCATTGTCGAAATCGAAGCTGGTGATGCCGTTACCAAATCCGGTGTCGCTTCCGGTGATCGTGCCATCTGCTGATCCGAAATCATAACGAACGCTGGCGTCGAGCGTCAGTCGATTAAGCTCGAGCGACAAAGCTGCAAATGGCGCATAGGTGTCGTAGCTGACATCGTAGTTTCGGCGACAGCAGTTACCGAAGAAACTGGCGCTGAATCCAACCACACCGTTCTGGGTGACAAGGTCGCCATTGCTGTCGCGAATATCGACGAGCACGGCTTCGCCATCACCCTCCACAGTCTGGACAAAAGAGGTCCACAACCAGTCGGTATCGACTTCCTGTCGCGAGGCATAAAAGCCGCCCATGAAGACGAGCGAGCCGGCGCCCACATCGAATTCGCGCGAAATACGCAGATCGTTTGCAATGTGGTCAAGGCTGTTCAGGCGGGTGTTGAAGAGCACCACATTGGTGAGCAATCCATTTCCGCCGATACTGGCAGGGTTTGCAACCGATCCGGCATTCGGGCCGGAGGCAAATTCGATGGTCGAACCTGCACCGCCTATGCCGTCTGCGATACTCTGCGCGTCGCCCGCACTCGCCGGGAACGGCGAGACGAAGCTGCCGGAGTTGCCGGCGAAACGGAAGCGGTTTGTCAGAACCCAACCTTCTGCGAACTCAACTTCGGCTTCGAGTCCGATCGATGCAGATTGCACCGAGAGCCCGTCATGCAGATCGTAGGTCGCGGGATTATTCGATCCATCGAGCGTAGCTGCAGTCGTGATGAACTGGCTGTAGAGCGCGTCGGTACGCGGATCGAAATTGTCGATCGCCTGGTAGTCGGGATCGCTGTTCGTGCCGCCTACGAAAACCGGCTGGGGCAGGATTGTCGGCGTGCTGTCGTCCAGATACTTGCCGTAAATGCGGATATAGCCGCCATCGAATTCCTGCGTGAAGTTGGCGCGGATCTGACCACCATTGCTGCCAGTGTAGCCAATGTCACGATTGCCTTCGCCGGTGCGATAGAAGCCACCGACATGGAAGTAGCTATCGTCGGTCAGGCTGGCGCCGTAGTTGAAGTCGAGCCGGTAGGTTTCATAGTCCAGACCGACTGTTCCGGCGATCGCTCCGCCTTCGCGCTCTCCGGTATTGGAGATGAAGTTGATGACACCGCCAGGTGAATTGGAGGCGAATGTCGAAGCCGAACCACCACGAACGGTTTCCACTCGGCCTACATTGCGATCGGCGCGAACAAAGTTGTCGGAGTTACCGAAGATGATGTCACCGAATTCGAGAACCGGCAGACCGTCTTCCTGCAGCTGGATGTAGCGAGCGCCACCGGTGGAAACCGGAATACCGCGAACGGCAATGTTGGCGTTACCCTCGCCGCCTGAAGCCTCTGCACGGATGCCTGGAATCTGGCGCATCAGGTCAGCAGCAGAACGCGGGTTAAGGTTGGCAATTGCGTCCGAGTCGATGACGCTGAGCGAAACCGACGTTTCCAGCTCATTGCCGCCGCGCGCAACGGCGGTCACAAAAATTGTATTTTCTTCGGCGGCATCATCTTCACCCGCTGCAGTGTCCTGAGCAAATGCTGGTGCAGAGAGTGCTGATAGCGCGACGCCAAAGGCGAGTGCGTGACGAAATTTCATAGCAAGTTACTCCTCATCCAATCCGTCGCGTGACTTCTCCGGCCCGCGATTCGCAATAATGCATACGCTTGTTGCAAACGATTGCAAGACTGTTTTGCAATCGTTTGCACGAGCGTGCGATTTGTGTCACTAGATTGCTTAACGGGACGTTCGAAGCGCCCACACAGAGAGGAAGCAAGGCATGACAATCAGCGGAAAACCGCGCCTTTCGCTGTTGCGAATCATAGAAATGAATATCGGCTTTTTCGGCCTGCAGTTCAGCTTCGGGCTGCAGCAAGCCAATATGGGGCCAATCTATGGCTTTCTCGGCGCGGACGAGGCGACGATGCCCCTGCTGTGGCTGGCCGGGCCTATGACCGGCCTGATCATCCAACCGATTGTCGGAGCAATGTCTGATCGCACAAGTTCGCGCTTCGGACGGCGGACGCCCTACTTTCTCATCGGCGCGATTATCTGCACGATCAGCCTTTTCCTCATGCCCTATTCCAGTGCGCTCTGGATGGCGGCGAGCCTGTTGTGGATTCTCGATGCCGGCAACAACATCACCATGGAGCCATACCGCGCCTATGTCGCCGACAGACTGCTGCCTGATCAAAGGTCCATCGGCTTCCTGACACAAAGCGCATTCACTGGTCTTGCGCAGACGCTGTCCTATCTTGCACCCACGCTGCTGACAGCATTCGTGGCGCAGGACGTGCTGGACGATAACGGCATTCCAGTCATCGTGCGCATTGCCTTCATCATCGGCGCGATCCTTTCGATCAGCACTATCGTCTGGTCTGTATGGCGCGTTCCGGAACTGCCGCTCGAGCCGGAAGAGCAGGCCGCAATCGACGCGAAACCGATGACGGTCGGTGCGACATTCCGCGAAATCGCCGATGCCATTCGCGACATGCCCAAACCCATGAAGCAGCTGGCACTGGCAATGCTCTGCCAGTGGTATGCGATGTTCGCCTATTGGCAGTATATTACCTTCGCCGTCGGTCGCGCGCTGTATGATACGTCTGACCCATCCAGCGCGGCTTTCCGCGAAGCAACACTGACGACGCAGCAAGCCGGTGCCACCTACAATTTCATTGCCTTCCTCGGCGCACTGCTGCTCATTCCCATAGTGGCGCGCCTCGGAGCAAGACTTGTGCATGCATTCTGTCTGTCTGCATCAGGGGTCGCGATGCTGCTCATTCCGGGTGTCGAAACACCCGCTGCACTTTTCATGCTGATGCTGGGAATTGGTATCGGCTGGGCCGGAATGATGGGTAATACTTATGTGATGCTGGCGGATTCCATTCCGGCTGAGCGTAACGGGATCTACATGGGGATATTCAACATGTTCATTGTTCTCCCCATGCTTTTCCAGACTCTGACAATGCCGCTGTTCTATGATTCATGGCTTGGCGGCGACCCGCGCAATGTCTTGCTACTTGGCGGCGCCTTGATGATATTGGGAGCGGTGGCAACGCTGTTTGTCGACGCTGGCCATCGAGTTCCGCGCAAGCAGAGGCCGATCGCAGCCTAGGAGGGCTGGCACATGAGTGAAAAGGACGGGACCAAGGCTGGCGAGGACGCACCGCAGCGAATTCGCACCTTGACCGATCTGGCGCAAATTGCCGGCGTCTCGGCGGGCACGGTCTCGCGCGCCCTCGCAGGCAAAAGCGTAATCAACGCCAAAACGCGTGAACGTATTCAGGCTCTAGCGCGCGAACATGGCTTCCAGCCCAACCAGATGGCCAGCAAACTGCGAAGGCAGAAAACCGGCGTCGTCGGGGTCATCATCCCGCTGGGTCACGACAAGCAACAGCAGGTTTCCGACAGCTTCTTCATGACGCTGCTCGGTCACCTGGCCGATGAATTGACCGATAAGGGATATGACCTGATGCTGCGCCGGGTGATTCCGGAGAGGGACGAAGACTGGCTCGACCGGTTTATCGGTTCGGGAATGATCGATGGCGTGATCGTGATCGGGCAATCCAACCAGTTCGAACGGATCGAGGATGTCGCAGACGGGTATTTGCCGATGGTTGTATGGGGCAACCACCAAGAGGGGCAACGCCACTGCGTAGTCGGTGCGGACAATCGGTTGGGCGGCAAGCTTGCTGCAGAGCGTTTGATCGCGAGCGGCGCAACAAAGCTTGCCTTTCTTGGCGACACCGCACCTTTCGAATTTGCAGCTCGTTTCGCGGGGGCATGCGAAGTCTCGAAGCAGTTGGGCGCTACAATCGAAGCAGTGCCTACGCATCTGTCTCCGGATCAGACCGGCAAGGAGATTGCCGGATTTCTGGCCAAGCGCGGGGCCGACTTCGATGGTATTTTTGCCGCCAGTGACACGATCGCCTTTTCATGTCTCAGGGAATTGCAAAAACTAGGGATTGAAGTGCCCGGGCAAATGAAGTTGGTTGGCTTCGATGACTTGCCCATCGCTGCCCAAACGCTTCCACCGCTGACAACTATCCGGCAAGATATTTCAGCGGGTGCGCATGGTCTCGTCGACCTTCTACTGCGCAGATTGGACGGAGAAGAAACCGAAAGCCTCGTGATGCCGCCCAAGCTCATCATCCGAGCCACGGCATAGTTTATCGCACCGCTCGGGTGTTCTCGCGTTAGCCCCAATCCCGCAATCCCCCCTTGCCACGGCCGATTTGCGTTCTGGGTAAGAGCGGATTGCCTTCGCTCCAGAGCAAATCCTTGCCGCGCCCACCATTCTTCGCACTTTCTTCGGCGCGCACAAACGGCTAACCCCGAGCCATGGTCGAGACACATACACTTGCTTCGCGGTCGACGAATTTCTGTCAGGCCTGCTCTGTGCGCAACCGGGCGATCTGTGCGGATCTGGACGATAGCGAGATTGAAGTTCTCAACGCCATCGGTCGCCGCCGGACGCTTGAAGCGGGCGAAGACCTGCTGTGGGAAGGCGATGAGGCGCTGCTGGTCGCCAATGTCATCACCGGCATGCTCAAGCTCTCAACGCATACGGCTGACGGGAAAGAGCAGATCCTGGGCCTTGCCTATCCTTCCGATTTTCTCGGACGGCCGTTTGGCGAGACGACGCCGCATGGCGCGCAGGCGCTTATCCCGTCGCAAGTGTGCGTATTTGCGCGCGCGGATTTTGACCGGTTTGCGAAGGAACATCCGAAGCTGGAGCACAAGCTGCTCGAACGCACCCTGCGTGAACTGGACCGCACACGCCGCTGGATGCTGCTGCTGGGCCGGATGAATGCCGAGCAGAAGGTCGCCAGCTTCCTTCTCGAAATGTCCGAGCAAATTGCGCCGCAATCTGCCGACGACACCATGGCCATCGAATTGCCGCTGACCCGCCAGCAGATTGCCGATATTCTTGGTCTGACAATTGAGACGGTCAGTCGCCAGCTCAGCACATTCCGCAAACAAGGCCTCATCGATCTGCCATCGCGCCGCGAAGTGA
Source organism: Aurantiacibacter sp. MUD61 (assembly GCF_027912455.1). Classification (NCBI taxonomy): domain Bacteria; kingdom Pseudomonadati; phylum Pseudomonadota; class Alphaproteobacteria; order Sphingomonadales; family Erythrobacteraceae; genus Aurantiacibacter; species Aurantiacibacter sp. MUD61. The sequence continues at coordinate 1,554,000 of NZ_CP115446.1, read as the reverse complement.
TACTCAGCAATCGCACTGCGCTCGAAGATATCGCGGGCCTCTAGGCGCAACGGCGCTGGACAAGGCACGGCGCAATTGGGCATAGGCCGCGGCCATGCACGATATCCGTTTCATTCGCGAAAACCCGGACGATTTTGACGCCGCATTGGCGCGCCGCGGGCTCGATCCGCTGGCCGGCAAATTGCACACGCTCGATGAAAAACGTCGCCTTCTGACAACGCAGCTGCAGGAGGCGCAGAGCCGCCGCAATGAAGCCTCCAAGGCGATCGGTCAGGCGATGGGCCAGGGCGACACTGACAAGGCCGAAGCGCTGAAAGCCGAAGTGGCCGAGATCAAGGCGATGATGCCGGGTCTGGAAGAGCAGGAGAAAGCTCTCGGCGAAGAACTGAGCGCAGCGCTCGCCATCATCCCCAACCTGCCTGCCGATGACGTGCCCCAGGGCGCAGATGAAAGCGACAATGTCGAAGTCAGCAGCTGGGGCGAGAAGCGCGACTTCGCTTTCACTCCGCTGGAGCATGCCGATCTTGCCCCGCCGCTCGGCATGGATTTCGAAACCGGCACCAAGCTTTCCGGCGCGCGCTTCACTTTCCTGCGCGGCGACATGGCCCGCCTCCATCGCGCCATCGCGCAATTCATGCTGGACCAGCAGACCCGCGAGAATGGCTACACCGAATGCAACCCACCAGTGCTGGTGAATGACGATGCGATGTATGGAACTGACAAGCTGCCCAAGTTTGCCGAGGATAGCTTCAAGACTTCGATAAGAAAGCCCAATCCTGAGGTTTACAACGAGCTAATGAGTCACCTGTCGACCAAGGGGTGGCCCGCAACTCTCGACGACTATTCGAAACTTGTCGAATCCTTGAAGTGGGAAGACCCTGCTAATAGACGCTGGCTCATCCCCACATCCGAAGTCAGCCTCACCGCCTCGGTCGCGGGCGAGATTATCGACGATCTGGCCGAGCCCATTCGCCTTACCGCGCACACGCTCTGTTTCCGCAGCGAAGCGGGTGCGGCAGGCAAGGATACGCGCGGCTTCATACGACAGCACCAGTTCGAGAAGGTCGAGCTCGTCAGCATCTGCAAGCCGGAAGATAGCGAGGCCGAGCATGAACGCATGACCGAATGCGCCGAAGGCATACTGAAAGCGCTGAACCTGCCGTATCGCAAAGTGCTCTTGTGCACCGGCGACATGGGTTTTGGTGCGCGCAAGACGTACGATCTCGAAGTGTGGCTGCCCGGCCAGGGTGCCTATCGTGAGATTTCGTCCTGCTCGAATACCGGGGCTTTCCAGGCGCGACGGATGAATACGCGTTATCGGCCCGAAGGCGGGAAGAAGACCGATTTCGTCCATACGCTGAACGGCTCCGGGCTCGCGGTCGGCCGCACGCTGGTGGCGGTGCTGGAGAACTACCAGCAGGAAGATGGCTCGGTCATCGTGCCGGACGTGCTGGCGCCTTATATGGGCGGTGTTGATATTTTGCGGAGCACGCAGTGATCCGTTCGTGGTGAGCCTGCCGAACCATGAATTTGCAGCAGCCGCCAATTCGCCCTTCGACAAGCTCAGGATGAACGGATAGGGACGGCTCATGCGCATTCTCCTGACAAATGACGACGGCATCCACGCCCCCGGCCTCGCTGTGCTTGAAGAGCTGGCAGCGCAACTTTCCGACGATGTTTGGGTGTGCGCCCCGGCAGAAGAGCAGTCGGGCGCGGGCCACTCGCTCACACTGCATCACCCCGTGCGCCTGCGCGAGCATGGCGAGAAGCGCTTCTCCGTCACCGGCACGCCGACTGACAGCGTGAACCTCGCACTGCGCAAGCTCTTCGAAGACAAGCGTCCCGACCTCGTCCTGTCGGGCGTGAATGCGGGCGAGAACCTCGGCGATGACATCACCTATTCGGGCACAGCCTCTGCCGCGATGGAAGCGGCGCTGGCTGGCGTCCCGGCCATCGCCCTTAGCCAGGCTTTCCGCGACAACGGGCCGAGCTTTTCGGCGACCCGCGAATGGGGCAAGCGCGTCCTGGAACCGCTGACCGACGTGACGATGGCCAAGCGCACGCTTATCAACGTGAACTTCCCCGCCCTTCCCGCAGACAAGGTCCGCGGCATCCGAGTGGTGCGGCAGGGTTTCCACGATTACTCTCGCGGTTCGCTGGTGCAGGGCACCGATCCGCGCGGACGGCCATACTATTGGTTTGGCTTGCAGGATGCCGAGCACACGCTCGATCACGGCACCGATCTGGAAGCGGTGGAAGATGGCTATATCGCGGTCACGCCATTGCAGCTTGATCTTACCAATCACGGCGCGATAGGAACCTTGGCAGAGCGGTTTGCACCGTGACGGAGAGGCGCTGACCCTTGGCCAAAATGCACGACAAATATGAGAAGCAGCGGATCGGCAAGCGCCGGTTCACGCCCATCCGTCGTGCCGTGAAGATTCCTGTCTGGGGCGATCTGGGCATACGCATCGGAACGGCGCTTTCGCTGATCTTCCTCGTCATCATGATCCACTGGTGGGATCGCGCTGGCCTGGTCGACAATGTCGATGGCGATGTCAGCTTTCTCGACGTCGTCTATTTCACCATGATCTCCATCACCACCACCGGCTTTGGCGATATCGCGCCCGTCACAGACCGTGCGAGACTGGTGGAAGCGGTGATAGTAACACCCGTTCGTTTTGCAGTGCTCTTCATCTTTGTCGGCACGGCGTATAACTTCATTATCAAGCGCAGTTGGGAGAAGTGGCGGATGGCCCGCATCCAGGATCAGCTCACAGACCATGTCGTGGTGCTCGGCTTCGGCGTCTCCGGCGCGGAAGCGGTTGGCGAACTCATCGAACGCGGGGCCGATCCGGCAACGATCGTTGTGATGGACTCGAGCGAAGAGCGGCTCGACATCGCCGAGAGCATGGGGTGCAACGTGATTGCTGCGGATGCCTCTCGCGATGAGAACCTTGAGGCGGTTCGCATATCCAAGGCGCAGACCGTGCTGGTGTCCGCCGGGCGCGATGATGCTTCGATCCTGATCGTTCTCACCGTGCGCCACCTTGCCCCCAACGTTCCGATAAGCGTCGTGGTGCGGGCTGCGGATAACGAGCTGCTGGCGCGGCAGGCAGGCGCGGACAATGTCATCAACCCCGTTCGCTTTACCGGGCTCCTGCTCGCGGGTTCGGCGCGAGGGGCGCATATCTCCGAGTACATGTCCGACCTCGCTTCTGTCACTGGCCGCGTCCAGCTGGTCGAGCGCGAGGTCATGCCCGAAGAGATCGGCCGCCCGCTGTCCGACCTCGCCTCCGGCGGCCGTGGCCTGCGCATCTATCGCAACGGCGGCGCCTGCGGCTTCTGGGAGCATGAGGCGGACGCGCTGCAAGCAGGCGATGTCATCGTCGAGATCCTGCCGTCCGAGAACGGCAATGGCGAGGACGAGGACAAGGCTACCGAGAAGGCCTAGCCCGCGCGCCCGCCGCCTCTATCCCAGCCAGGCGTGGACTGCGCCCATCGCAATGTAGAACAGCAGCCAGTATCCGGCATCGATGAGGAACAGCGTCTTCGACTTCTGGCTGAACAGGTAGTTCGTCCCGATCGCAGGCACGATGAAGCCGAGCGCCACGCCGAAGGCGGTCAGTATCTTTACGGTCGCACTCCACTCGACCGTATAGGTCGCGAACGTATGTGCCAGCGTCCAGCTTGCCAGCAGCGAGAAGGCGAAAGCCCCGCCATAGATCGCGGCCATATTGCCTTCCTTGATCTCCTCTTCCGACAGGCCGACCGCGCCCATCCACTTCTTGCCCATGATCGGCCCGTACCAGATGCCGCCCACCATGAAGCCGGCGAGTGCACCCAGCACCACCGCCAGCCAATTCACATCGAACAGGTTCATCATCCCTCTCCCCTTTGTCCTCGACCCACCAAGCCCTCTAGCCCAATCGCGCCATCGGGTGTAGAGGCGCGCGCACTATGGCATCCAACTCCGCCTCCCCAATTCCCGACCAGAAGCGTGTCGGCATGGTCTCGCTCGGCTGCCCCAAGGCGCTGGTCGATTCCGAACGCATCCTCACGCGCCTCCGGGCAGACGGCTATGCGATGTCGCCCGACTATGCCGGCGCCGACGTGGTGCTCGTCAACACCTGCGGCTTCCTCGACTCCGCCAAGGAGGAGAGCCTTGAGGCCATCGGCGAAGCCATCGCCGAGAACGGCCGCGTTATCGTGACCGGCTGTATGGGCGACGAGGCAGAGCTGATCCGCGCCCGCTACCCCAAGGTCCTCGCGATCACCGGCGCGCACCAGTATGAGGACGTGGTCGAGGCCGTGCACGAAGCCGCACCGCCCTCGCAAGGTCCCTTCATCGACCTCGTGCCCCAGCCATCAGACCAGATGGTCAAGCTCACCCCGCGCCACTACTCCTACCTCAAGATCAGCGAGGGGTGTAACCACTCCTGCGCCTTCTGCATCATCCCCGACCTGCGCGGCAAGCTCGCCAGCCGCCGGATCGATGCCGTCCTGCGCGAGGCCGAGAAGCTCGTCGCCGCAGGCACGAAGGAGCTGCTCGTCATCAGCCAGGACACCAGTGCCTACGGTGTCGACACCCGGCACGAGACCCGCAGCTGGAAGGGCCGCGAACCCCGCGCCCACATGACCGACCTCGCCCGCGAGCTTGGCCAGCTGCGCACCGCAGAGGGCACCCCGCCCTGGGTGCGCCTGCACTATGTCTACCCCTACCCCCATGTCGACGCGGTGATCCCGCTCATGGCGGAGGGGCTGCTCACCCCCTATCTCGACATCCCCTTCCAGCACGCCGCACCCAGCGTGCTCAAGCGCATGCGCCGCCCGGCGAACGAGGCCAAGGTGCTCGAGCGCGTGCGCAAGTGGCGCGAAATCTGCCCCGATCTCACCATCCGCTCCAGCTTCGTGGTCGGCTTCCCGGGAGAGACCGAGGAGGACTTCCAGTACCTGCTCGACTGGCTAGAGGAAGCCCAGCTCGACCGCGTCGGCGGCTTCCGCTTCGAACCGGTCGAAGGCGCAGCGGCCAACGCCCTGCCCGATCCGGTGCCCGAAGAGGTGAAGGATGAGCGATACGCGCGGCTGATGGAAGTCACCGAACGCATCAGCACCGCCAAGCTCGCCGCCAAGGTGGGCCGCACGCTCCCCGTGATCGTGGACGAAGTCGGCGAGCCGGATGAGGACGGCGACATAGGCGCCACCGGCCGCAGCCAAGCAGACGCCCCGGAGATCGACGGCGAGGTGTTCCTGCGCAACGTGCCCGATACGCTCACCGCCGGCGACATCGTGCAGGTGGAGATCGAGGACGCCGATGCGCATGATCTGTATGGGGTCATCGCGCCCGCAAAGCGCTGAGGGTGTGACACAGAATGCGGTTCTAAGACAGCTGCTAGCTCTGCGCATCGCTCTGTAAAGCAGCGATTTTTCGGAGAAATCCGCGCGCAAAGTGTGGACTTCGGCTGCTGGATTTCCCGTGCGCTTGTATGGCGGGGGAGTTTGGCCATGCACCCTGTCTGCACTGGCTGTGAGGCTGTAGGAAAGCGTTCCGACCCACCGTCATTGCGAGGAGCCGGAGGCGACGCGGCAATCCAGCTCCAGCGGCGGGAATGGACTTCGGGAGCATCAGCGCGGCAGGAAGTATCCGCCATCGCCATCTCGCGCCGCGCCGGTGGCCACCAAAGTTTCCAGAACTTCGGACACGCGCGCTTTACGCTTGGCGGTGGTGCGGCCCTTGAACAGGGTGGCGAGCGCTTCTGCGGGCAGTGGCGCTTCGGCTTCGGCGAGCACATCGCGCACGGTGCGGATTTGCTCAAGACCATCACTCGGCCACTTGCGCTCTTCGATCAGCACCGCTTCGCCAAGGTCGGCCTCCACCTGCTCGCTGCCGGAAACCTTGTGGCCAAGGCGTGGGATCTGGAAATCGGGGCGCAGCCAGCGGACGAGTCCGCGTTTTTCCTCTGCCGCGCGTTCCTGATTGAGCGCGACGAGGCGCGTGAGCAATTCCTCCTCTGCTTCCTCCTGGTCCTCGCTCTTGTGCGGGCTGGGCGTGGTCGCGCCGGGCTTGCCGACGAGCCGCTTTCCAAGGTCTTCCCAGCCATATGCGGCGAACACCTCGCGGTCGATTTCGTCATGGATATCCTTGAGCACGGAAATCAGCCCGGCCTCGTGAATATCCTTCTCCTTGTCCGACAGCGGCGCAACCTCTGCGCCCGCGTCCAGCTCACGCAGGCGTTCGAGCACATTGTACATATCGGTCATGGTGAGGAAGTCGTGCTCGGCGAGGCGCTCCTTGCGGAAGGCATCAAGCCGGCTGCCGAGTTCATCGAGCTTGGCAGATTGGGTGTCGCCAAGGGTGGCGAAGGGAAAGGGATTGTAGCATTTTGTTTTGTTGTATCGCGGGGTTGGGCCAAGAGTGCCCCCCAGTTCGAGCGCCCAATGCGTATGCAAGCGGCTCGTCATTAAAGCGAGTTTCTCTGCGTCAGAGAAAGCGAAATTAACGAGCATATTGTCCGGCAGAATCTCTACATCCAGAAACTGGAAGAAACGATGCTTTGAGGTCTCAACGGTTGAGACATATCGACTCAAGTTCAACAATGCGCTTCTCAATTCGGGCCTCGTCTTCCCAAACAGCCACCATTCTTTTGCATAGGCTGCCAAGTCCGGCGACTTACCGACCTTGCCTTCGCGCTCTGCCCGGACATTGTCGGTGATATACTGAAAAAGATTTGGGTACTTTTCTTGGACTTGTTTGGCTGACAAGCCGAATAGATCGATTGCGTAAACCCCGCGAGGGCGCGCGGTGAGATCCTTTCCGTTGAAGTATTCTCTTATATGCTTTCGTAACGCAGCGTTCTGCTCGCGCCCCAGTCCAGACGCTTGTTGCGGCGAAACAATGAAGCCTGATCCATGCAGTGAGACGCCGCGGCTAGAGATTCCGTCATTCGCATAAAGAATTGCCAATTTTGACAAGTCTGCACCGAGCTTAAGCTTGCTCGTGATCTTACCTTCATCACTCTCTAGTCGCACGTCAGGAGTGTCCGTATTCAAGGCGCTTTCATGCACCACCTCAGCCAGCTTGCCCTGCCGTTCGCCCCGCACCGCAACCGTTAACGCAATTCGCACCGCAGCTTTATCTACGCCCTGCATCCAAGGATGATCGGGTACAGCATAGACCAGCGATAACGGCAGCTTCGCGTTCATATGTTTTTCCACCACGCGGCGGCTGAAAGTCTGGGTGATGGAATTGGTTGTGATGAAGCCGAAACGGCGCAGCGGGTTTTCGCCCTTCACCTTTGCAGGTGGTTTGGCGAGCAGGCGCGTTGCTGCCTCGTCCCAGAAATGCATCACGAAATCGGCTCCTCCGGGCACGCCCTTGCGCGCTTTCCATGCGGCTTCGGCATAGCCATCGCCCAGCTCTGCGCGCATGTCCTTGCCGCCGATAAAGGGCGGATTGCCGACGATGAATTCCACTTCCGGCCAATCGGCGCGACGCGGGTTCTCGTATGAGTAGAGCTCCACCTGCGCATCGGGATCGGGAATCTTCTCGCCAGTAATCGGGTGGAGCTTCATCGTCTCCCCATCCCACCGGGTCATCGGCGTGCCATCCTCATTCCGCAGCAATTCCTGCTTGTCGTAAGCGAGGATAGCGTCCTGTTCCTTGATCGTGCCGTAGGCATGCAGGATCGGTTCGGGCAGGTCTTTCACCTCCACCGTGCGCAGCTGCCATTTCAGGAAGCCGATCCACAGCACGAGATCGGCAATCGGCACGGCACGCGGATTGATTTCCAGCCCGTAAAACTGGCGCGGATTGACCGTTTCGCCTTCGAACAGCAGCCGCGCCTCGTCATCCCCCAGCGCTTCCAGTGTTTCGAGGATTTCGCCTTCCAGCCGCTTCATCAGTTCCAGCGACACGTAGAGAAAGTTACCCGTTCCACAGGCGGGGTCGAGCACCCGCGTGGTGCAGAGCTGGTGATGGAAAGCGCGCACCGCCTCTATCGCAGCATTGGGCTTGCCCGCACGGCGCAGGTCTTCCACCAATGCCTGCACTTCCTCCCAATCCTCTCGGAGCGGCTCGATAATGGTGGGGACCACCAGCCGCTCGACATAGACGCGCGGGGTGAAATGTGCGCCCAGCTTGCCGCGTTCTTTGGTGTTAAGCGCGCGTTCGAGCAGCGTACCGAAGATGGCGGGCTCCACATCGCGCCAGTCCTTCTTGCTGGCGAGCCACAGCTCGCGAATATCGTCGGCTTCGAGCGGCAGAGCGCGATGCGTCTTGAACAGCGATCCGTTGAAACGCTTGAGCGTGGCGTTGAGATGCGGGGCATAACCGCCCTTGTCCATCACCTGCCACAGGCTTTCGAGAGCGGGCGGGAAATTCTCCGGCGTTTCCACCATCTGTTGAAGCAGTTTCTGGAAGCCGTGATCGGGGATCAGCTCCACATCCTCTGCGAACATCGTGAAGAGGCACCGCATCAGGAATTCGGCAATGTCCTTGGGATCGTGCCGCTTCTCCAGGCTCTTGGCGATCTTGGCGAGGCGTTCTGCAATGTCTTCGGTAACCGCAGCAGAAATGCGTGTGGGATCAAGACTGTTAGGATCGGTCCAGATGGCGCGGAGGCGATCCTGGACTTCCTCATCGCGCAGATCGTCCATCGACAGACGGTAGTTCAGCTTGTCCGGAAACTGAGAATAGTTGCGCCCCTGTCCGCTGAAATCGGCATAGACTTCGATCACATTGCCGATATCGGCCACCAATAGAAACGGCGGATAAGCATGATCATCCGGCAGGGCGCGGGCGTAATCCTCCGCCTGCTTCTTGGCGGCGATCATCACTTTGTCCCAAGTCTTCGTGCCGCGCTTCGCATGACCCAGCTTTTGCGGCGCTTCGATGCCAGCCATTTCCAACTGCTCGGTTGCGCGCGCTTTCTCGCGCTTGGCTGATTGCTTGGCCTCCCAAATGAAGCAATCCCGCTTGTAGCAATCAATGCGGCCGGTGCTGGTGGAGCCACCCGGATGGCGGAAAGTAACGCCGCGCTCAAAAACGTAGTCGTTCAGCCGGGTCTCTTCCTTGGCAGGTGACGGTTGCTCCACGCCAAGCGCGCCCGTCAGCCGCTCTACGAACAGTTGCGCATTCGCCATCTCACCGCCGCCGGATTCCCCGAAATCGGCGATGAGCTTTTCCAGCTTGGTTTGATCGACTTCCCCCATGTGAGGCTACATCACGCGAAAGCGCTGCAATCGCAAGCGATTACCACTCCCCCCTACCGCGCGGCAGTACTCACCACCTCGCCCTCGATTACCACGCCTGTCACGTGGCTGGTGTATTCGAAGGGGTCGCCGTCGAACATGGCCACGTCGCCGTCCTTGCCGACTTCGAGCGAGCCGACGCGGTCGTCTGCGCCGATGATGCGGGCGGCGTCTATGGTGATGCTGGCGAGGCCGTCTTCTGGCGAGAGGCCGTTGGCGACCGCAAAGCCTGCTTCCCACAATACGACGCGGGTCTTGGGCACATAGGCCTCATATCCCGATTGCAGGGCGAAGGGGATGCCGGCCTCTGCCAGCACCGCGGCGGTGGTGAAGGCGGCGTTTTCGAGCTCGCCTTCATTGCGGGCCATGGTCGGGTGGAGGATGACCATGCCGCCCCATTCGCGCAGCTCGTCGAGCATCAGGTGAGCGTCCGCCGCGCCGTCGATAATGACTTCGATATCGAATTCATCGGCAAGGCGCAGGGCGGTCTGGATATCCTGCTGGCGGTGCGCGGTGATGAGCAGCGGGGTCTCTCCGCGCAGGACGGAGCGGAAGGCTTCCTCTTCAAGGTTGCGGCGACCGGGATTGTCCTCGTCACGCTCGCCCGGGCCGAGGTGATCCTCTTCGGGATCGGCGCCGCCCTGTGCGGCGAGCAGCGCCTGCCGGAGCATCGCCATCTGCCGGGCGCGGGTGCCGGGAGCGCCGCCATTGCGGTTGAGCGCCCATGTGCCGAGATTGCCGACGATCATCGTGCCGTCTTCCACCAGCGCGGCTTCGACCGTGTTGCCGGTGGTTTTCACGATCATCGTCTGGCCAGAAATCAGCGCGCCGGGTCCGTGGCCGGTGTGAACGGTGGTGATGCCGAGCTCGCGCGCCCATTGCACCAGCCGGTCATGCGGGTTGTAGGCATCGATCGCGCGCAAGTGCGGCTGGACCGGAGCGCTGTCATCGAGCTGGTCCTGATCGTCGCTCTGGTTGAGATAGCCGGTGAGGCCGACGGTGGAGTGCGCATCGACAAGGCCGGGCGTGACGATGGGCGCGGTGAGCACTTCCATACCCTGCGGAATGGCCACGTCGCTGGCGGGGCCCACCGCGGTGATGCGGCCATCCTCGATCACGACGACACCGTCCGTAATCACGCCTTGCGGGCCCATGGTCCACACCTGCTCGCCGCGCACGGCGATGTCCTGTGCGAGAGCCGTTGTGCTGAGGAGCGCTGCGGTGGCAGCGGCGGCGAAGGTCTTCACAAGAGCGTTCATTGGCCGTTCTCCAGCATCACAGCCTCGCGTTCGAGGACATGGGTATTCATCTGCGGATTGCCCGCGCCATAGCCGCCGGTGGCGTGGATCAGATCGTCGGGATCGTCGCGGTCGAACAGCAGCTCGCCCATCACCCATGTTTCGTGCAGATCGGTGTAGACCGACAGCGGATCGCCATCGAGCACGAGGAAATCGGCCATCTTGCCTTCCTCAAGGCTGCCGACATGCTCTTCCAGACCCAGCTGCACCGCGCCATTGATGGTGAGCGCGCGCAGCGCCCCATCGCGGCTCATCCCCCCGCGCACGGCGATGCCGGCGTGGCGGAACATCAGGCGGCTGTCGATGATATTGTCGTCCGAATGGAGCGAGATGAACACGCCTGCCCGCTCCAGCGTAGCGGCGGTTTCGATATTGGCATTGCGCGCCTCCAGCTTGCCGCCGGGGCTATCGACGAGGATCGCCGACACGGGCACGCCAGCCGCGGCGATTTCCTCCGCCACGACATAGCTTTCGATCCCGTGCTGAATCAGCATCTCGAAGCCGAATTCTTCGCGCAGCCGCAGCGCGGTCATGATGTCGTCACTGCGGTGGGTGTGGAAGTGGACGAGGCGGTCCCCGTCGAGGATTTCGCACATCGCCTCCATGCCGAGGTTCACCGGCGAACGCTCGCCATCGCAATATTCCTGCGCCGCGACGAAGTGGCTGCGCACCATCGCGGCTGAGCGCGCGCGCGTGGAGGGAAAGGCCGGGTTCTCGCGAATGGGGTTGGTGCCATTGGCCATTTTCATGCCGCCCATGATGTCCCCGTCATCATCGGTCCATGCGAGCTCCTCGATCGAATTGCCTTCGGTAAGGTGCATGTAGAAGGTCTGCCCGCCCATCAGATGGCCCGAACCGGGCATGATGTTTGCGGTGGTCACCCCGCCGGAGCGCGCGCGGGCGATAGAGCTGTCGCGGATATTGATCGCATCGAGAGCGCGCACATCGGGCTGGATCGCAGCAGAACTGTCCGCGCCCGACACCTGGCCGATATGCGAGTGGGTGTCGACGATGCCCGGCATGATCACCAGACCCGTCGCATCGCGCATTTCCGCGCCCGACGGGATATCCGTCTCCGCGCCACCCACGGCCACGATCATCCCGCGGTGGATCACCATCGTACCACCCTCGATTGTGCCAGTGCCGCTGCTGCCGCCCATCGTGTGGATGGTGGCATTTGTGAAAGCGATAGGCGTTTCCTGCGCGGCGGCGGGAATTGCAGCGAGGGCCGCAAGGCCAACGGTCGCGGCAAGCGCGGTTTTGAACATGGTCATGAAAGTCCTCTCCTGTCGGCCGCGAGACTAGCGCGCGCGCTTGGCATTGCAAGCGGACCTTTGCCCCGATTGGCGCGGCCGCTATGGCTATCCGCATGCACCAGCACCAGACCCGCTTCACAATCTCCACCGAAGGCCAGGCGCTGTATGAATTCACGCGCGAGGTGGAGGACTGGATCGGCGACACCGGTATCGATACGGGCCTCATCACCCTGTTCTGCCGCCACACCAGTGCCAGCCTGCTGATCAATGAAAATGCCGCGCCTGCGGTGCAGCGGGATTTGCTGCGATGGCTGAGCAAGGCCGCGCCCGAGAGCGATGCTTACGAGCATGACGATGAAGGGCCGGACGATATGCCCGCGCACATTCGCACCATGCTGACAGGCGCTTCGCTTTCCATTCCGGTATCGGATGGCCGCATGGCATTGGGCACGTGGCAGGGCATTTACCTCGCCGAACACCGCGCGATGCCGCACCGCCGCGAAATCGTGGCACATTTGCTGGGTGAGCGGGTTAGTGAGGTATGATCCTCGAAATCAATTCCAGCTTCGCCTTCAAGCTCGGTGACCAGCCGACCGATAACCTCCTGCAATTTGAAGCCGCTGCGCTCTCCGACCAAAAAGTCCTGTCCGCCAAAACCCATGTCAGCGACCCTGAACATTTCACTCGCGTTCCCGCGCAGGATGAAGTGGGAGAGCGCATCTGGGTGCGGGCGAAGGGCGAATGCAAAGTGCAATATGAAGCCCGCGTGGAAGTCACCCGCAAGGCCTTCGATATCGGCAGCGCGAGATTGCTCAAACCGCATGAATTGCCCGGCCATGCAGTGGAATACGTATTCGATTCGCGGTATTGTCAGGCGGACCGTATGCAAAACTTCGTGGCAGATCGTTTCGGCAAATACACAGGTGGCGACAAGATCGTAGCCATCAGCGACTGGGTTGCGCAGAATATTGCCTATGAACCCGGTGTTTCGAGTGCCGCGACGACAGCTTTCGACACTTTCGGTGACCGGCGCGGCATCTGCCGCGACTTTGCCCATGTGGTGATCGCCTTTGCCCGCGCATCTGCCATCCCCGCGCGCTACACCAGTTGCTATGCTCCCGATGTAGAGCCGCAGGATTTCCACGCCGTGGCAGAGCTCTATATCGCCGATGACGCATCCGAAGACGGTGGCAGCTGGCAGATCGTCGATCCCACCGGCATGGCAGACCCTGCCAAGACGGTGAAAATCGGCATTGGCCGCGACGCTGCGGATGTTAGCTTTATGACCACATTCGGCTTTGCCCAGTTCCGCAACAGCTCGGTCGATGTGCGCGAAGCCGCGTGATGCGGCGCAATTGAATGTATTGAGAGGATCGGACCAATAATGAACATCAAGGCCGATACGCTGATCCTGTTTGGTGCAACAGGTGACCTGTCCAAGCGGATGCTTCTACCATCGCTGTGCGCGCTGCATGCAGAGGATCTGCTGCACGCGGACCTGCGGATCATCGGAACCGCGCGGTCCGAATTGTCCGACAATGATTTCCGCAATATGGCGCGTGAGGCGATCGAGACTTACCTGCCCGCTCACCGTCGCGGTTCGATGGCCGAATTCCTCAACAAGCTGAGCTACAGCCAGCTCGATGTCACAACGCCCGAAGGCTATGCGGCGCTGGCCGAAAAGGCGGGCTTGAAGGAAGGCGATGATCGCCAGGTCGCGATCTTCCTCTCCACCGCGCCCAGCCTGTTCGAACCAACGATCAAGGGCCTTGCCGATCATGGTCTGGCAGGCGAGAACTCGCGCATCTGCCTTGAAAAGCCGCTCGGCACCGATCTGGAAAGCAGCTGCGCGATCAATGATGCGGTGGCATCGGCCTTCAGCGAAGACCGCATTTTCCGCATCGACCATTATCTCGGCAAGGAGACGGTGCAGAACCTCATCGCGCTGCGATTTGCCAATATGTTTTTCGAGCCGCTGTGGAACAGCCAGCATATCGAGCATGTGCAGATCACCGTGGGCGAGACCGTGGGTCTGGAAGGCCGCGCGGATTTCTACGAAAGCGCAGGCGCGCTGCGCGACATGGTGCAGAACCACATGCTGCAATTGCTTGCACTCGTCGCGATGGAGCCGCCGGTCAGCTTCGATGCCGGAGCGGTGCGCGACGAGAAGGTCAAAGTCCTGCGCTCGCTGCGCAAGATGGAGCCGGACGAAAGCGTCACCGGGCAGTATCGCAAGGGCGCAGTCGATGGCCAGCCGGTTGCCGGATACGATGAAGAGCTGGGCCGGGACAGCAGTGTCGAGACTTTCGTGGCATTGAAGGCCCATATCGACAATTGGCGCTGGCAGGGCGTGCCCTTCTACCTGCGCACCGGCAAGCGCATGCCCGAACGCGTGACCGAAATCGTGGTGCAATTCCGCTGCGTGCCGCACAACATCTTCCCCGGCGCGAAGCTGAAGCAGAACCGCCTGGTGATTGGCATCCAGCCCGAAGAGAATATTCACCTCTCCATGATGGCGAAAGTGCCGGGCATCGAGCATGAGGGCATGACGCTGCGGCAGGTGCCGCTCGATATCACCATGCCCGATGCCTTCACCGGCAAATTCAAGCGGATCGCCTACGAACGCCTGCTGCTCGATCTCGTCGAAGGTCGCCAGACGCTGTTCGTGCGGCGCGATGAGGTCGAGGCGCAGTGGCGCTGGATCGATTCCATTCGCGAAATATGGGAGAAAGAAGACCGCGTGCCCAAGACTTACGCCGCAGGAAGCTGGGGCCCGTCCAAGGCAATCGCGCTGGTCGAACGCGACGGAGTAAGCTGGCATGACTAAGCTGCACCCCACCATCGAGCGCGTCACGGCGCGCGTGATCGAGAAATCGAAGGATAGCCGGAAGGCCTATCTCGACCTGATCCAGCGGGAGGCGGACAACCGCCCCGACCGTAGCCAGGTGAGCTGTTCCAATCTCGCGCACGCCTTTGCCGGCGCGCTCGAGGATCAGGAAGCGCTCAAGACCAACAAGGGCCCGAATATCGGCGTGGTGACGGCGTATAATGACATGCTGTCCGCCCACCAGCCCTATGGCCGCTATCCCGAGCGCCTGAAGATTTACGCCCGCGAAGTCGGCGCCACGGCGCAGGTCGCAGGCGGCACGCCCGCCATGTGCGACGGTGTGACGCAGGGCGAGACGGGGATGGAGCTCTCGCTCTTCTCCCGCGATGCGATTGCGATGGCAACGGGCGTCGCGCTGAGCCACGCCATGTATGACGGCATGCTGCTGCTCGGCATTTGCGACAAGATCGTCCCCGGCCTGCTGATCGGCGCGCTGCGCTTCGGCCACCTGCCCGCCGTTTTTGTACCCAGCGGTCCGATGCCGAGCGGCATTTCCAACAGCGAGAAGCAGAAGACCCGCCAGCTTTATGCTGAAGGCAAGGCGACGCGGCAGGAACTGCTCGATTCAGAGCTGGGCTCCTACCACTCGCCGGGCACCTGCACATTTTACGGCACTGCCAATTCCAACCAGATGATGATGGAACTGATGGGCCTGCATATTCCGGGCGCCGCTTTCATCCAGCCGGGCACGAAGTTGCGGCAGGCGCTCGACCGCGAGGCCGTGCATCGCGTCGCAAGCATGACGCAGGACGGCAATGATTATCGCCCGCTCGGCCACTGCGTCGATGAAAAGGCGATCGTCAACGCGATGGTCGGCCTGCTTGCGACGGGCGGCTCGACCAATCATGCGATCCACATCCCAGCTTTCGCCCGTGCGGCTGGCGTGCAGGTGGACTGGACCGACTTGTCCGAGCTGTCCTCCGCCGTGCCGCTACTGGCACGCGTCTATCCCAATGGATCGGGCGATGTGAACCATTTCCACGATGCCGGCGGCATGGGCTTTGTCGTGCGCGAGCTCGTCGATGCAGGCCTTGCCCATGGCGATGTGATCGGTGTGGGCCAGAAACGCGGCATGGACGAATACGGTCAGGAGCCGGGATTGGCCAAAGACGAAAACGGGGGCGATGCGCTTGTGTGGCGCGATGTCGGGCCTTCGGGCGATGAGACCATGCTGAAAGGCGCTGCCGATCCGTTCCAGCCTGATGGCGGGATGCGGCTGGTCGAAGGCAATCTGGGCCGCGCCTGTTTCAAAAGCTCCGCAGTCGCGAAAGAGCGCTGGACGGTCGAAGCGCCGTGCCGCGTGTTCCAGACGCAAAAGGACGTTGTCGCCGCCTTCAAGGCAGGCGAGCTGGACCGCGATGTCGTTGTGGTCGTGCGCTTCCAGGGGCCGAAAGCCAATGGCATGCCCGAACTCCACAGCCTGACCCCGCCCCTCGCGGTGCTGCAGGATCGCGGATACAAGGTCGCGCTCGTCACCGATGGCCGCATGTCGGGCGCATCGGGCAAGGTGCCCGCCGCCATTCATTGTTCGCCCGAGGCCTTGGGTGGCGGACCGCTCAGCCTGCTCAAGGATGGCGATGTGGTGAAAGTCTGCGCCGAAACCGGTGAGCTTTCGACCAGCGCCGATCTGTCAGGCCGCTCGCCTGCCGCCGATCCCGCACCCGATCAGGGCACGGGGCGAGAGCTGTTTGCGATGTTCCGCCAGTTGGCGGACGAAGCGGAAAAGGGCGGCAGTGCAATGCTCGCCACCGCCGGGCTGTAAAGCCAGACGAATTTCAGGGGAGAGAGCCACATGACCGACATCGTCACCGTAGATATTGGCGGCACCCACGCCCGCTTTGCCATCGCGACGCTAGCCAAGGATGGCACGATCACGATGGATGAGCCGATCACGCTGCACACCGATGATCACGCCAGCTTCCAGTCGGCATGGGACGATTATCGCACGCGCAAAGGCGGCACCCTGCCGACCGATGTGGCGATGGCAATTGCGGGCCCTGTGGGCGGCGATGTCATCCGCTTTACCAACAATCCTTGGATCATCCGCCCTGCCCTGATCGGCGACAAGCTCGGCTGCGAACGCCAAGTGCTTGTCAATGATTTCGAAGCGGTGGCGCATGCCGTTGCGCGCGCGGGCGATGACGAATTTCTTCACCTGACCGGCCCTGAAGGCGCGCTGCCTCCAACCGGACGGCTGACAGTCATGGGTCCGGGCACCGGCCTTGGCGTCGCCCATCTCTACCGCGAGCCCGACGGCACCTACCGCGTATCGGCGACCGAAGGCGGGCATATCGATTTCGCCCCGCTCGACCAGATCGAGGATGCGATCCTCGCCCGCCTGCGCAAGCGCCACAACCGCGTTTCGGTAGAGCGCGTCGTCTCCGGCCCGGCCATCTCCGACATTTATCACACGCTCGCCGCGATGGAGAACAAGAGCGTCCCCGAACTCGACGATATCGAAATCTGGACCAAGGGCATGAAGGGCGAGGATATCCTTGCCGCTGCCGCAGTGGACCGTTTCTGCCTGTCGCTCGGTTCCGTCGCGGGTGACATGGCGTTGGCGCATGGCGCAAAGGCTGTCGTGATTGCGGGCGGGCTCGGCTACCGGCTGCGCGACCATTTGCCGCAATCGGGCTTTGCCGAGCGTTTTCGCGCCAAGGGCCGGTTCGAAGGCCTGATGGCGAACCTGCCGGTCAAACTGATTACTCACCCGCAGCCCGGCCTGTTCGGCGCGGCGGCTGCCTTTTCCCAGAAATATGGAGACGCCTGATGAGCGCGCCCGACAATATCGAAGCAATCATGCGCACCGCTCCGGTCATTCCAGTGCTGGTGGTGGACGATATCGGCCACGCACGCGAAACAGCGGAGGCGCTTGTCGAAGGCGGGCTCAAAGTCCTCGAAGTCACGCTGCGCACCGAACATGCACTCGAAGCAATCAAGCGGATGAACCTCGTCCCCGGAGCGATCGTGGGGGCAGGCACGGTCACCAATCCCGACCAGCTTCACGCTGCTGTGGATGCGGGAAGCGAATTCATCGTGTCCCCCGGCCTGACCGAGAAACTGGGCACGGCGGCGGTCAAATCGCGGGTGCCTTTCCTGCCCGGTATCGCCAATTCGGGCGACATCATGCGCGGCATGGACCTGGGCCTGAAGCACTTCAAATTCTTCCCCGCGATGGCGAATGGCGGTGTGCCCGCGCTGAAATCGCTCGCCGCACCTTTCTTCCAGTGCAAATTCTGCCCGACCGGCGGCGTTTCGGCGAGCAATGCGCCCGAGTGGCTGGCCATGGAGCAAGTCCTGTGCGTCGGCGGCAGCTGGGTCGCGCCTGCCGGAGCAACGCCTGAAGAAATCACCCGTCTAGCCAAGGAAGCCTGCGAGCTCGCACCAGCATGAATTCCGTAAACGACCTTTCCGACCGCCTGCAGGAACTCCACCGCCGTACGGAGGAGACCCCGCTCTTCAATCCCGTGTTCCAGCTGGCGCATGATCTGTCGCGCGATCTGGAAGCGGGCGAAATGTCGCTCGACGATTTTGAAGCGATTGTGGCCGAGCTGGAAGTCGCTTCGCTGAAAGAGCGCGCGACCCGGCTGGAATGCATGGTCGCTCCGCTCGATGAGAAAGCGAATGAAAGCGCGCTGGCGGACAGCTTCGGCGATGTCGATTTCGCGGCGTTCCGCAAGCGCTGGGAAAGCCCCAGCCTGCACGCCGTCTTCACCGCGCACCCGACCTTTCTGCTGACGCCGGACCAATCGGCTGCCGTGGCGGACGCTGCATCGGGCAAAGGCGAGATCGGCGACAATGTCGTCGGCAGCAAACGCCCGCAAGTGACGCTCGCCTACGAGCACCAGCGCGCCATGCGGGCCATTGCCAATGCGCAGGATGCCCGCAGCGCCATCGTCAGCCAGGTCCTCGCCCATGCGCGCGAAACATGGCCGGATGAATGGGCAAAGCTCAATCCAGTGCCGTTCCGCTTCGCCAGCTGGGTCGGTTACGACATGGATGGCCGCACGGACATCACATGGTCCAATTCGATCGGCTTCCGCCTCTCCGAAAAGGCTGAGCGCCTGCAACGCTATGTCGCCGCTCTGGAAGAGATCGACGCCGATCACGCGCTGCTCGGCGAGCTGCGCCCCGCGGCCGTCTACGCGATGGAGCGCGCGCAGGACTTCACATCCGATCTGAGCGATCCGGCAGCTCTGTCCGTAGCGGCCAACCGCCTGACCGCGAGCGACCCGCGCAAGCTTCTCAGCCTCACGAAGTATATCGACGCGCTCGATAGCGAAGCTGCCGGGAGCGACGATGCCAAGCGCGCGGTCGCGCTCAAAACGCTGGCTGCGTGCATGCGCGCCGATGGGCTTGGCATGGGCTGGATTCACTTCCGCGTGAACGCCAAACAGCTGCACAATGCCATCCGCCGCCGGATCGATCCGGAAGGCAATCTCGATCTCGCGAGCAAGGGCGCAGTCGTCCACCTGCGCCGCGCCATCGCCAAGGTGAAGCCGCATCGCAGCAATTTCGGTTCGCTCGCGATCGAGGCGAGTACGGCCATCCGCCAGTTTCTCGCGATGGCGCAAATCCTCCAGCATATCGACGCGGACACGCCGATCCGCATGCTGATCGCCGAATGCGAAGAGCCCGCCACCGTGCTCGCCGCGGTCTATTTCGCCAAGCTGTTCGGGATCGAGGACAAGGTCGATGTTTCGCCGCTGTTCGAAACCGAAACCGCGCTGGAACACGGCGGCCGCTTCCTCGACGAGCTTCTGGCAGAGGAGGTCTATCAGGAATACGCCAAAAAGCGCGGACGCATCGCCATCCAGACCGGATTTTCCGACGCGGGTCGCTTCGTCGGCCAGATACCGGCCAGCCTCGCAATCGAACGGCTTCAGGGCCGTCTCTCGGAAGCAATGGAAGAAAACGGCCTCACGGAGGTCAACGCGCTCATTTTCAACACCCATGGCGAAAGCATGGGTCGCGGCGCGCATCCCACCAAGATGGCGGACCGGCTGGACTGGGCACTGTCCCCTTGGGCGAAGCGACGCTTTGCCCGTGCAGGCATCACGCTGGAGCCCGAAGTCAGCTTCCAGGGCGGCGATGGCTATCTGTGGTATGCGACGCCCGAGCTCGCCCGCGCCACGCTTACCCGCATTGCGTGCCTGCGTCCTGCCGAAACCGATACCGATGCGCCGGTGGACGTGTTCTATCGCCGCACCGATCTGAGCCTCGATTTCTATCGCGCGATCAAGGATCACCAGCGCGAACATCTCGAAAGCCGGATTTACAGCCGCGCGATTACGGCGTTCGGGCTCGGCCTGCTCAACAGCACCGGCAGCCGCGTCTCGCGCCGCCAGAGTGACATTTCTGCCGATCGCGAGATGAGCCTGCGACAGATCCGCGCGATCCCGCACAACTCAATCCTCCAGCAACTCGGCTATCCGGTGAATGTGATTGCCGGGATCGGCGAAGCCGCCGAAGGCAATTACGAGGAAATCGGTGAGCTTCTGCAGGAAAGCGCGCGCGGGCGTGAGCTGATCCGGCTGGTGCGCGCGGCCAATGCGCTCGCCAGCGTGAAAACTGTCGCCGCCTATGGTGAGCTGTTCAATTCCGCCTATTGGGCGAGCCGCCCCTATCGCGGGACCGAACAGCACCTGTCCATGGCGTGCGAGAACCTCTCCGAATATCTCGTGAAGGATGACCGTGTCGGCGTTTTCCGCCGCCTTGCGAGCCGTTTGCGCGTGGATGCGATGAAGCTGCACCGCCTGCTCGATCACATCCCCGATGAAGCGCCGACCGAGAACCGCGAGGACAAGCGACGGATGATCGGTGTCGCGCAATCTTTGCGGCTCGCGCTGATGCAGGCGATGTTTATCCGCGCGGTCAGCGTGCCGGTGTTCAGCCGCGCCAATGATGTCAGCCGCGACGATGTGCTGGAGATGGTCTTCACCCTGCGGATCGACGATGCACTGGCGCAATTGCGCCGCGCCTATCCGCGCACTTTCCCGCGCATTTCGCGCTTCGATCTTACCGAGGCAGCCGATTGGCCGGACGGTGCAGATGAAGGCTATGAAGCGATCCACCGCGACTATATCGACCCGATAGAGCGCGCCTATTCGCTTTCGCTGCGCCTCTCCACCGCCATCGCCAATATCTTCGGCGCGCACGGTTAACGCCGGTTACCTGCGCGCTGCGGTCCGTCTCGAAGCGGGACGCGCGCTGCGAGACAGTAGGAGTTGCGCGTGTTTGCGCGTATACGGCCACGCATGGATAGCGGCGTGAAATGGATTCTTGGCCTCAGCCTCGGCGTGGTGGCGCTTGTCGCCAGCGCGGTGTTTGCCGGCAATTCACTCGAAGCGCAGGATCACACCAGCGGCTGGCTCACCCCGGAAGACGTGCTGGTGGAAGGCGACGCTGTCGTCTCCGATGAGGACGTGAGCGAAGCCGAAGTGCTCGCCCATGCGGATGACCAATATTACGGCAATGACCCGCTGAGCGAGGAAGAGATCGCCTATCTCAGCCGCGAAGTCGTACAGGAAACGCCGGATTACGATCCGGACAATCCCTTCGTCATTAAGCGCGTGCTGCCGATCGAAGGCCCGATCCGCTACGGCGAATGGTATTGGGACGATGAAGGCGTTCCCGATGGCCCGCTGGTGATGACCGTCGACTTACAGGCGCGCGTGATCAGCGTGTTCCGCGATGGCTATGAAATCGGCGCTGCTGCCGCCCTGCTCGGCACCGAGGACCATCCCACACCCACAGGCGTATTCCCGATCCTGACCAAGGAACGCCACAACGTCTCCGAGAAATACAATAACGCTCCCATGCCCTGGACCCTGCGCCTGACATGGGATGGCATCGCGGTCCATGGCGGATCGACCGTGGAGCTCGGCTACGCCAGCCACGGCTGCATCGGCGTGCCCGACGAATTCGCCAGCCGCCTGTTCGACATCGCCGAGCTGGGCGATGTTGTGATCATCACCGATGGCGTGATGACGGGTGTTGGCGGCTCGCTGGATTACCGGGAGCGGTAGGGCTTAGCCTGTCCGCCGAGGTGGTTCGGGGCTAAAGATCCAGGTGGGACGGTTCGACCCTCCCCATCGACCTTCGACCGTCGCCATGACTCCCGCCACATTGCCGCCGCGGCAATTTTCCAGTCGGTCCAGCAGGTCTGCGATCTGCTGCCCGCGCGCTTCCTTCCCGAATCCCTTGATAATCCTGCCGACCAGACGGAACCCGATTTCACGATCCATCGGCGCGGTGCAGCGGACGATTTCGCCTTCCCTTGTCACGAGCTTCGCCATGGCATCGTTCGTCACGGCTTCCAGCGTCTCTTCCGCTTCTGCTAGGCGGCTTGCGCTGCGAGCGAGCGCAATGGGATCGAGCCAGTCTGCATCGCGCAGGGCATGGCGGATACGCACCCTGTCGAAGGACTCATCCTCATTGCTGGGATCGGAGCAGAAAGGCACGCCGGAAACGCTCGCGATCTGAGCCAGCTCCGCCTTGCGGAAAGTCAGCAGCGGCCGCATGACGGGGACATCCATCGTGAAAAAATGCACCCACTCGCGCACGCCAGCCAAGCCGCTGACCCCGCTGCCGCGATTGAGGCGCATTAGAAGCGTTTCGGCTTGATCGTCGGCATGGTGGGCCGTGGCGTAAACGGAAAGCGAGCGATCCACCGCCCAATCGTCAAGAGCGCGATACCGTTTCCCCCTAGCATTGGCCTGCACATTGCCCTCACCTACTTGCACGGTGAGCACCTCGCACGGCACGCCGCGCTCTTTGCAGGCAGCCACCACCAGCGCGCATTCGTCCGTTGCTTCGGAGCGCAGACCGTGGTCGACTGTTGCGACTTCGAACTGGCCGGGGATCGCTTCCTGAGCCAGCAGCAGCATCGCCATGGAGTCTGGTCCGCCGCTAACCGCGAGGCCGATTTTCCCGCCATCGGGATTCAGCCGGTCGAGCGCGGCTTTGAACCGCGCCACAAGCTCCGGATCAATCGCAGTCGACGCGACCACTCAAGCCTTCATACATGCCGGAAAGGCGTCCCACGGCGAGCGCGGGATAGGTGTCGCCGAATTCCGCGAGCGCGATGCAGGCGCGACGCGTGTCTTCCAGCGCGATCATGCTTTCGGCGAGATAGAGCAGGCTGTCCGGCGCGCGGGCGGCGGCGCTATCCGACTGATAGTTCTCGAAGAAATGCGTTGCCGCTGCGCGCGGATCGCCGGCGTCGAGGAAAGCGCGGCCAAGCAGGTTGCGGCCATAGGTCGTGCGCCAGTGATCGGGATATTGCGCGACGAACAGCGCCAATTGCTGCTGCGCTTCGGGATAGAAGCCGGCATCCCACAGGCGGAAGCCATAGGTATATTCATCATCGCCCTGATCGCCGGTCGCTGGCTTGGCGATAGCCTGCACCGCCGCCACGCGCTCGGGCGATGGCGCGGTCTGCGCAGGAGGTTCGGGGAGATCGACTTCGGCGGTTTCCTCCGGAACGGGGATCACACCGCTGGGGCGTTCGGCTGCCGGAGCGCTCGATGTTCCGGTCGCAGGTGCGGCGGCCAGCGTTCCGCCTTCTATCGCGGCGATGCGCGTTTCGAGCGCGACGAGCGCGTTCTCATTGACTTCGGTCGCTGCGGTCAGCCGCGCGAGCTGCTGCTCGATCGCATCGAGGCGTACCAGCACATCGGTCAGCGCACTGGTAGTGGCCTGCGGCTGCGTGGTGACTTGCCCCTGCGTGTTCGCCTCTGGCGTGATTTCGGGCTCGAAGAAGCGGTCGTCGCCGCCAGGAAACACCGCGCGTTGCAGGGCGCTCAGCTGTCGCTCGATCCGGTCGAGCCGGCTGTCGACCTGCGCAGAGGCAGGCGTCGCCACGAAGATCAGCGCAACCGAGAGCGAGCCCAGAATGGCGTTGGTTGCTGCCTTGGGTGCAGAAATCCACTTCATCGCCGCGAATACCTCCTGAAATGTCACGCGTTCGGGTGGCACAGTGCCACGCCCAGCCAAGATAGAGGATTAACGCGCCCGAGAAACCCGGGACGAAGCCTTATTCCCCGTAAATAGCAGTCAGTTCACCGAGCCTGTTTCACTATCCGATGGTGCCGTTGCCTGCCGCGAGAGCAGCGCGCCTGCCGATACCTCGACATCTTCCAGCGTTTCGATCTCAGTCGAGAGCTTGGGCACGCTTCGCCCGCCAATGGTGATGGCGAGCAGATCGGGGCGACCGGTTATGATGCGCGGTCCGTCAGCATCGGCGGGAATCGTGTAGCTGTCTCCTTCGCTGAGCGTCTGTTCACTCAGCACGCGGCTTTGCGCGTCATAGAAGCGCACCCACACCTCGCCTTCAGCGGTAAAAACAACCGGATCGCCTGCCGAAGGCGCATCGGCGTCAGCAGCACCGGGCGCTGCGTCCGCTGTGGTATTCGCACCTTCAGGCTCGACCTCTTCTTCCTCGGTCAGGGCAGGCAATTCTGCCGCCGGAGCGAAAAGCGCGCGTGAAGCGAAGAAAATGCCGACCAGCAGCAGGACGACTGCGAAAAGCGAGAACCAAACCAGCTTCCCGCCGGGCGCGCGCGAAGGATCGCCCGGCTCGAATGTATTGCCAGAACCATTGCGCTCGCGCGGAGCATCGTCCTGCATTTCAGCACCGACCATCGCCGCAACATCGCCCTGATCGAGGCCCACGGTCTTGGCGATCGTCTTGGCAAATCCGATCGCATAGGTGCGACCAGGCAATTCGCTGAAATCGCCCGCTTCGATGTTTTCGATATGGCGGCTGGAAATTCGCGTTTCGGCGGCGACCTGCTCGATCGACAGGCCTTTTGCTTCGCGTGCAGCGCGCAATTGCGGGCCCACGCCATCAGCTGCCGCAGCAGCAGCGTTTTCATTTTCCAAGTTTTCTTCGTCGGACATTGCCGCTCCAGCTGGGGGGTGCTGGGTCTTTGCTAACCCTTTGCGCGCAGAAACTATGTTAGGCCCCGCAGAGTCAAGCGCTGCGTTGCACAATTCGCCTAATCGACCTCGATTTCCCGCGCTTCCGCCCATTCCGTCAGGGCCGCGCGCATATCGGGCGGCGGGGATGCGAGCCAGCCGCGCATGGCATCGCCGATTTCCTTGGTATCGACCTTGCGCACCAGCTCCTTGATCTGGCCGACCGCAGCCGGGGTGATCGATAGGCGCCGGATACCAAGGCCGATTAGCGCCAGTGCCTCCAGCCGCCTGCCGCCCATTTCACCGCACACGCCCAGGTCGACCGGCTGGCCGACGCAGGTCTGCACCACGCGGGCGAGGAAGCGCAGGATCGACGGGCTGAGCCAGTCGTAACGTTCCGCCAACATCGGGTTGGCGCGGTCGGCAGCAAACAGGAACTGCGTCAGATCATTGGTGCCGATGGAGATGAATTTGAGTTTGGGCAATAGCAGATCCAGTTGCTCTGCCAGCGAGGGAACTTCCAGCATGACGCCGTAATTGATCGCGCTGGGCAGTTGATGCTTGCGCTTCTTCAGATAGGCGAGCTGGCTTTCGAACACCTCTTTCGCGGCGTCGAATTCCCATGGCTCGGACACCATCGGGAACATCACGTTGAGCTCCCTGCCCGCGCATCCTTCCAGCAGAGCGCGCGCCTGCACTTTCATCAGGCCTTCGCGTTCCAGCGCAAGGCGCAGGGCGCGCCAGCCCATGGCCGGGTTCTCATCTTCCTTCGCATTATCGTTCTGGATGTACGGCAGAGATTTATCGCCGCCGATATCGACCGTGCGGAAGACGACCTTCTTGCCTTTCGCCGCGTCGAGCACATCGCGGTAAAGCCGCGCCTGTCGCTCACGCTGGGGAAGCGCTGCGGACACAAGGAACTGGAATTCGGTGCGATAAAGGCCGATGCCATCCGCTCCGGTGACGGCGAGCATGCTCATGTCATCGCGCAGGCCCGCATTCATCATCACCTCGATGCGTTCGCCATCGCGGGTGAAGGGCTCGACATCACGCAGCTTGGCGTAGGCGGCCTGCTTTTCACGCTTGCGGGCAAAGCGGGTTTCAAAGGCGGAAAGCACGCCCTGGCCCGGGCGCAGAGTCACCGAGCCCTTGTCCCCATCGACCAGCACCGTATCGCCTTCGCGCACGAGCCCGCGCAGATTGCGGATTCGGCCGACCACGGGCACGCCCATGGCGCGCGCCACGATCACCACATGCGCGGTGAGCGAGCCTTCCTCCAGCACCACGCCTTTCAAACGGCGCTTGTCGTATTCCAGCAGTTCTGCAGGGCCTAGGTTTTTGGCAACGAGGATACTGTCCTTGGACAGGCCCTTTTGCGCTGCCGTGCCAAGCTGGCCGGACACGATGCGGATCAGGCGATTGGCGAGGTCTTCCAGATCATGCATCCGGTCCTGCAGCAGCGGGTCGGAAATCTCGCGCATGCGCATGCGCGTGCGTTGCTGCACGCGTTCGATCGCGGCTTCGGCGGTGAGGCCTGAATCGATCGCTTCATTGATCCGGCGGCTCCAGCCTTCGTCATAGGCGAACATCTTGTAGGTCTCGAGAACCTGTTCATGCTCCCCGCCCACGCCGAATTCAGCCTGGTTCGCCATATTGTCGATCTGTTCGCGCATCTTGTCGAAGGCGAGGTAGACGCGCTGGCGCTCTGCCTCGGTATCTTCGGCAACGGTTTGTTCGATCTGCACGCGCGGCTGGTGGAAAACCGCTTCACCCAGCGCGAGGCCTTTGACCAGTTTCAGCCCCTCGGCAGTCTCCTGCCCGGTGAGCTTTTGCGTGCCTGCCTCAAGGTCGACATCGTCGACGAGGCCCGCATTGTTGATGAGCTCTGCCAGCACCATGGCGACGGTCTGCAGCGCCTCGATTTCTACTTCTTCGTATTTGCGCGGTTCGATATGCTGCACATTGACAACGCCGATGGCGCGCTCGCGCCGTACGATCGGTACGCCGGCGAAAGAGTGGAATTTCTCCTCGCCCGTTTCGGGGCGATATTGGAATTCGGGATGGGTCGCGGCCTCATCGAGGTTCAGCGTTTCGATGTTCTGGGCAATGGTGCCCGTCAGCCCTTCACCCACCGCCAGCCGGGTGACGTGGACCGCGGCCTGGTTCAGCCCGCGCGTCGCAAACAGCTCCAGCATGCCGTCGCGCAGCAGGTAGATCGAGCACACCTCGCTATCGAGCGATTCGCCGATCGTCTCCACCACCTGATTGAGCTTGGCCTGCGCATGCGTGCGCGACGCCATGATTTCATGGAGGTTGGTAAGGATCGTTCGTGCGGAGGCGGCAGCTGACATAGCTACCGCCTATAGCACGTAAAATGTTTTGCAAATTATACCGCTGCTCCAGGCAACCCAAGAATTTGCATCACCGGTCTTAATGAAAGGCGATTTCTTCCTTGATGCGGAGTTTCTGCTTCTTGAGCGCCTGAATTTTCGCTGCATCGGGAGCGGGTCGGTTCATTTCTTCCCGAAGTCGACGGTCGAGGCCTTCATGCTTTGCGTTGAGGGCGTTGACGTGCGAAGAATCCATATGCGCATCTCCTGGCGGTTGCGGCTGCGCGTGCAGCCTGTCGTTGCACAAATGCAGCGACTCGCCAGTGCGACGAGCGCCGCAATTGTCATCAAACCATAATCAATTTAATTCTTCAATTCGCGCGGCGATGAATCGCCCTGACTCGCCGATAATCGGGTCGATTTTGTAATTAGTGGAAAGCCCGGCAATGGATCGTTTGCTCGCATGACTGAAGACGAGATGCGCAAACGCCTCGCCGCGCTGAAAGTGGAGCACCGCGATCTGGATATCGCCATCGGTGCCTTGCTGGCCAATGGCGGGCCCGATCAATTGCAGGTCGCGCGGCTGAAGAAGCGCAAGCTCGCGCTGCGCGACCAGATCGCGATCCTCGAAGACTATCTGACCCCCGACATCATCGCCTGAGCGCTTTTTCCTCGCGGTCAATCCGTGTCTTGCTGGGACAGGGGAAATTCCTTGTGCACGTTAACCATGTTCCGACTGGCAGACAGGACATGGAGCCGCTAGCCAAAGTACGCATATGGGAGACCCTGCAACCATAAGCCCGGCGATTGTCGAGACGCTGTATGAAGATGCTCTTCAGCTGGCCGAGGAAGCGCGCGCGCTGTTTGACACGCAGGAAGCCCGCGCGCCCTTCGATGATGAGGAAACGCAGTTCCGCATCGCGCTGTCTTGCGAGGGACTGCGCACCACCACGCGGATCATGCACGCCATCGCCTGGCTGCTGAACCACCGCGCCTATTTCGCCGGCGAGATGACCGAGTTCCAGCTGCGCCGCCATGGCCGCCTGCCGCCGCCGCAGCCCGAAAGCGACGCGCGCCACCTGGCGATGATGGACCTCTACACCCGTAGCATTATTGATCGCAGCAAGGCGCTGTATGCGCGGATCGAGCGGCTGGATGCAGCATGGCGCAGGCATTATGCGATGCAGCCCGAAGCGGTGCATCGCCTGCGCGAGCGGATCGGCCAGGCTTTTGCTGTAAGCTAAGCGGCTTCGCTCAAACCTTCGAAAGCGCTTGCTCCCATTCCTTCAGGCGAGCCTCGCGAACGTCTTGATCCATTCCCGGCGTAAAGGTTTTGGCAGCGCCGATCATCGCCGCAGCGGCGTCCTCCAGCGAAGCGTGCAGCCCTGCACCCACCGCCGCCAGCATGGCTGCGCCCAGCGCGGTCGTCTCGACGAAATCGGGCCGGACCACTTCGATAGCGAGCAGGTCGGCGATATCCTGCGCCATCCACTCGTTGGCGGCCATTCCGCCATCGATCTTCAGGCTTTTCCATTCTGCGCCATCGGCAGCAAAGGCGCTCGCCAAATCGTAGGTCTGATGCGCCATCGCTTCGAGAGCGGCGCGGGCGATCTGCGCGCGGCCGGTGTCGAAACCGAGGCCGGAAATAATGCCGCGCGCCTCTGGCCGCCAGTGCGGTGCGCCAAGGCCGGATAGCGCAGGCACGATCACGACTCCGCCATTGTCGGGGATCGACCGAGCAAGCTCCTCGGTCTCCGCAGCGCTGCCGATCAGGCCCAGCGTATCGCGCAGATATTTGATCAGGCTGCCTGCGACAAAGACCGCGCCTTCAATCGCGTAGTGCCGCTCTCCGCCGAGCTGATAGAGCACCGTGCCGAGCATGCGATGCTGCGATCGCGGGACCTGCGTTCCCGTATTGCCGAGCACGAAAGCGCCGGTGCCATAGGTCGCCTTGGTATCGCCCGGCGAGAGGCAGCCCTGCCCGATGGTGGCGGATTGCTGGTCTCCCGCCATGCCGCAGATCGGGATCGGCGCGCCAAACAGATCGGCATGGGTGGTTGCAAGCTCGCCCGCGCAATCCACGATCGCCGGGAGCGCGGATTGCGAAACGCCGAGCAGATCGCACAGCTCATCATCCCAGCCCTCGCCATCGAGCGCCATCAGCATGGTGCGGCTGGCATTGCTGGCATCGGTAATATGCGAATTGCCGCGCGTCAGTTTCCACACCAGCCAGCTTTCGACCGTGCCCAGCGCCAGCCGTCCGCCCTTTGCCGCTTTCGCCACATCAGGCGCGTTATCGAGAAGCCAGCGCATCTTGGTGCCGGAGAAATAGGGATCGAGCAGCAGGCCGGTTTTAGCCCGCACCATTTCCTCATTCCCGGCATCTTTCAGCTGCGCGCAGAAATCGGCGGTTCGGCGGTCCTGCCAGACGATAGCGCGGTGGAGCGGTTCGCCCGTCGCCTTGTCCCATGCGACCACGGTCTCACGCTGGTTGGTAATGCCGATGGCGGCGATCCGGTCCGGTCCGCCCGCCTGCTCGACCATGTCGCGCGCACAGGCGAGCGTCTTGTCCCAGATTTCGGCCGCATCATGCTCCACCCAGCCGCTGCGCGGATAGTGCTGGGTCAGCTCCGCCTGCGCCACGCCGCGCTGGCTGCCGTTCTGCGCGAACAGCATGGCGCGGGTGCTCGTCGTGCCTTCATCCAGAACGAGTATCGACTGATCGATCATTGGCTTTCTCTCTCCTCCCCGCCATATGCGCAGGATGGCAAATACTCCGCAAGCCCATGATCCCAGCACCTGGCCCACCGGCGACCTCGAACAGCTTGAACCACTGGTTGCGCGGGTGCTCGCGCCCAATGCTTCGGCCTTCACCTATACCGGCACGCAAACCTATCTGGTGGGGACCGAAGACTTGGCGGTGATCGATCCCGGGCCTGCCGATGAAGAGCATCTCGATGCCCTGATCCGCGCCGTAGATGGCCGTCCGATCCGCGCGATAATGTGCACCCACACCCACCGCGATCATTCGCCCGCCGCCATGCCGCTGGCCGAGCGGACGGGCGCGCCCATCGTGGGCTGCGCGCCGTTGCGGATGGAAGGCGGTGGCGGTGTCGAGGCCGCCTATGATCAGGAATACGAGCCCGATCGCGTGCTGGAAGATGGTGAGGCGATGACCGGCACCGGCTGGACGCTCACCGCGCTTTTCACCCCCGGCCATATCTCCAACCATTTGTGCTTTGCGCTGGAGGAAACGGGCGCGGTCTTCACCGGCGATCATGTCATGGGCTGGTCCACCAGCGTCATCGTTCCGCCCGATGGCGACATGGGCGATTACATGGCGAGCCTGCACAAACTCTATGAGCGCGATGATCGCATTTACTACCCCGCGCATGGCCCGGCGGTCGAGAAGCCAAAGCAATTGGTGCGCGGCAATATCGGCCACCGCAAGGCGCGCGAGGGGCAAATTTTGAAACTGCTGCACGAGGCTGCACAGCCGATCGAGGATCTGGTCGCGCGCATGTATGCAGGCGTCGATAAACGCCTCTGGCCCGCCGCGCAGATGAGCGTCTGGGCTCATCTTATTCATCTGGAACAGCGTGGCCTCGTCAACCGTTCTCAGAATCTATGGAAAGCGAAACCAAATCCCGCACCGGCAGCCTGATTGCCGAACCGAAGCCCAGTAACGAGGTGGCCGATCGTTCGACCGGCATCGCGCCGTGGATCGTCGTCGCCCTGATGGCGGTTGCACTGGCCTGGCTCGCCTGGGAAAAGTGGGGCCCGCAGGATGAAGGCGACATCGTTGCCACCTCGATGCTCGCATTCGAGAGGCAGAATTCGCTCACTGTGTTTTCCAGCCGGTTCGATGTGGTAGCCGAGAGCACGTCCACGCCAAGCATCGGCCCGCTCGATATCGATCTGCTTGAATCGCGGCAGGCAATGATCGTTCCGGCGACGGTCGAATACCGTCTCGATTTGTCGGGCATGGACACAAGCGACTTCGGCTGGGACGAGAACACGCAAGTGCTCGAAGTCGAATTGCCCGAGATCACGGTCTCCACCCCGAATCTAAACGAGGGTCAGGCGCGCTTCTTCACCGATGGCGCTTGGGTGAGCCGTGATGCGTCCGCCTCGCTTAGTCGCTCCAACTCGCAGATCGCCGAACGGCGCGCGCGCGAATTTGCCAGCAATGCGGAGATCATGGGCCTTGCACGCAGCGCCGCGCGTGAAGCGGTGCGGCAGAATTTGGCCATTCCGCTGGAAGTTGCCGGCTTCGGCGATGTCGATGTGCGCGTCCGCTTCGCCGATGAATAGCGCGGGCTAGCTATCGTCCTGTAACACCGACGCCATAGGCGTGGTGCGCGGCAGAATCTGGAAATCCTGCTGATCGTCCTCGGCAACCGGCGGGCTGACGATCATTCGCCAGATGCCGAAGACAGCTCCTACCAGAGCAACCACACCGATCGCGCCGAACAGGCCGGCAGGGCCAAACCAGCTCATCGAGGCCGAGCCGAACTGCGGCCCCAGCATCGCGCCGAAAGAATAGACGAGCACTAGGCCACTGCTTGCGCCCACGCGCTCGCTTTCGTCCAGATGGTCGTTCGAATGCGCCACGCAGAGCGGGTAAAGCGCAAAGGCGAACCCGCCGAATGCTGCGCCGACGATAAAGATCAGCGCCGGCTCGCTTGTGAAGGCAAGCGCCGCGCAAAGGCCCGCCGCTGCCAGCATCGCTGCGATAATCACGCGCCGCCGGTCAAACCTGTCCGACAGCATGCCGAGCGGATATTGCAGGACCACACCGCCCGCGATCACGCAGGAGGTGAACAGCGCGATCTGCGAGAGCGGCAGTCCCACGCGCTGCACGAACACCGCACCCAGGGCGTAGAACGCGCCGAGCATCATTCCGGTCGCCAGCGTGCCGACGATCCCCAATGGCGAAGCGTTGTAGAGGCGTTTCAGCGTAAATGGTGCGACCTCTTCGAGCACCGGTTGGTCGATCCGTGTGAGCACGACCGGCAGAACCGAGAGCGACAGCAGGATTGCCGATAACATGAACGGCAGCGCGGGTGCGTTGTCCTGCAGGTTCAGCAGGAACTGCCCGATGGCTTGCCCCGCGTAGAGCGCGATCATGTAAGAGGCGAGGATCGCGCTGCGATTGTCTGGCCGTGCCACGCGGTTGAGCCAGCTTTCGAGGCAGACGAAAACGCCGCTCATCATGAAGCCGTCGATAAAGCGCAGCACGGTCCACGTCGCGGGCAAATCGATCACCGCATAGGTCAGGCTGCTGGCGGAGAAGATGGAAACGAAAGCGGCAAAGGCGCGGATGTGGCCGACCCGTTCGATCACGCGCGCGACGGTAAATGCACCCAGCGTCAGCCCGCCGAAATAGCTGGTGCCGACGAGGCCGATGACGAAATCGCCGGCGCCTGCCTCTTCCAGCCGGATCGCGATAAGCGTCGACAGGAAGCCGCTGCCCGCCATCAGGACGAAAATCGCCAGCAGCATTGTGCGAACGGAGAGGAGCGAGCCGACCATTTTCGCCCCTTAGCTATGGTCGGAAGGTTACGCTAGAGATTGTCGCCCAGCGCCTCTCTCAAGTCGCCCAGCCACGGATCGAATGGTACCCATGCGCCCTGCCCCTTGCGGTTGATCGGCTGGCGCACCTGCTCGCTGCTGGCGGTTTTCACCGCGCGATCGGTCTGGTGGAAATTGAGGCAGGCTTCTTCGAAGTCGAGCCCACAATAATCGAGCATCCGGCGGATCTGGCCCTCGGGATCGTCGAGCACGTCCTCATGCTGCACCCGTAGAACGCGGCCGGGCAATACCTTGTCCCAGTGGTCCATCAGATCGACATAGTCGCTGTAATAGCGGCCGACTTCGGTGAGGCCGTATGTGAACTCCTGCCCTTCGGCGAAGAGCTGCTTGAAGCCGGAGAAACAGCAATCCATCGGCGCGCGGCGGGCATCGATGATTTTCGCATTGGGCAGGATCAGGTGGATCAACCCGATATGGCGAAAATTGTTCGGCATTTTGTCGATGAAGAACGGCGCGCCCTGCCGGTGAATGCGGGTATTTTCGATGAATTGCTTGCCGAAAGCTGCGAGTTGTTCGGGCTTCAGGTCGTGGAGAATTTCAGGATAGCGCGACTGGCCCGCTTTCCGACCGCGCAGCCGATGGGCGAGCGCGAGAATGTCGGGCAATTCCATCGTGCCATCGACCTGGCTGTGGCTGGCAAGGATCTGTTCGAGCAGGGTCGAGCCCGCGCGCGGCAGGCCGAGGATGAAGATCGGATCGGGTGACGGGTCGCCATTGCCCTCATGCTTGGCGAACAGTTCTGGCGTGCAAGTCTCGCGCTGCTTGGCGAGCTCTTCGCTCATCTGGTCCGCGCTGTAGCGGGTTTGCGCGCGTTTGAGCGCATTGCCCTGCTCGTAATAGCGAAAACTCGCTTCGTAGTCTTTACGATCCTCATGCGCCTTGCCCAGCGCAAAGGTCATATGCACCCGGTCCATGAAGGCGAGCGTATCGCCCGCGACATGCGCTTCCATCGCCGCGATTTCTTCATCGGTGAAACTGTAGGTCTTCAGGTTCGCGAGCGCATACCACGCATCGCCATGGTCGGGCTTGGCAGCAAAGGCTGCGCGGTAGCTTTCGACCGCTTCTTCAGTGCGCCCCGTCGTTTTCAGCGCGTGGCCGCGGCTGGTCAGCGTGGCTGGATCGGCGGGCAGCTTCTCCAACACAGCGTCGAACAATTGGAAGGCGCGATCATAGTCGCCGGTCTGCATGCTTTCGATGGCGAGGTGTGACTGGAAGAGCGGATTGTTGGGCTGGGTCTGGTAGAGCGCTTCGGCCTCTTCCAGCGCGCGGGCGAATTTCTGGCGGCGCCGCAACGCATCGATATAGTCTAGGCGGATCTGCACATTGTCGGGCTCAAATACGCGCGCACTTTCGAGCAAGAACTCGGCATCGTCGAGAATGCCCAGCTTGATGCCGATCTGGGCGAGCAGCCGCATACCCTCCGCGCTCTTGGGATTGCTTCGCAAGTAGTGACGGCAGAATTCCTCGGCTTTCAACAACCGCCCTTCGGCAAGGTGGTTGGTGGCGGCGAAAAGCTCGGCCGGCAGCGCCTTGATCCGGTCTGCCTGCGCCTTCGCGGCCGCGGCTTCCGCCCCGCCCTGCAATTCCGAAAGCGCGCGCCAGCTTGCCTCCAGCGCGGGATTAAAGCGGGTGGCGCGGGTAAAGGCTTCTATCGCTTCCGAAGCGCGGCCTTGCGTTCGCGCCAGGTGACCCGCCTCCTGCCACGCACGGCCGTATTCTGGCATCGCCGCGTGAAGCTTGGCGAGAGCCTCCTGCGCTTCCGAGGGTTGGCCGAGATAGCGGTGCGCGACTGCGGCCATATAGAGCGCATCGGCATCGTCCGGCGCCCCTGCCAGCACGGCCTCAGCCTGCGCGAGACCACCAGCGAAATCGCCCGCCTGCAAAGCCTTTTGCGCGTCGGCAATCTGCTGGTCTCTATCGCTCATGGCGTCCCCCTAACAAAGACGAGAGCGGGGGCGAACCCGAAAGCTCGCCCCCGCCTTGTGTGTCACTGCAATCGCAGGATGATCAGTACTGGTAGGATACCCGCAGGCCGACCGTGCGCGGACGGTTGACCGTGATGCGCGGGCGATCGTTGACGTAGTTGCCGGAGATTTCGGCACGCTCGTCCGTCAGGTTTTCGCCGAACAGTTCGAAGCGCCACTGGTCCATTGCGACACCGGCCGAGAAATCGACGATGGTGTAGCTCGCCAGCTCCAGACGGTTGATGTCGATGATGTCGGTGAACTTCGATGCCGAATAGCTGACCTGCGGCATCACGAAGGCTTCCAGATCGCTGGAAAGGTCCCATTCGTAGCGCGCGCGGATGTTGCCCTGGAATGACGGAGCGAAGGCGAGGTCATCGCCGACATTCACGTCATCGGTCGGGGTCAGCACTTCGGTGATCTCGGTATCGAGGATCGAGAAGGCACCCGCCACCGTCAGGCCCGGAACCGCGTAAGGCGCGATCGTGAAGTCTGCTTCCAGACCGTAGATCTCTGCATTGGCCGCATTGTCCGAGAAGAACAGATTGGTGATGCTCGGATCGAAGATCGTCGTCTGCAGACGGCTGATATCGACGTAGAAGGCACTGCCGTTGAAACGCAGCTGGCCGTCGACAAGATCGAGCTTCCAGCCGATTTCATAGTTCTGCACTTCGTCGGTTTCGAGCTCGAACGGAACGGTAAAGCCCGCGCCATTGGTCGCGCCGCCCGGACGGTTCAGCAGACCCGGACGGAAGCCTTCCGAATAGGTCGCGTAGATGAGCGTGTCCGGTGTCGGGGTAACGTTGATCGTACCCTTGAAGATGAAGCCATCGGCTGCGGCCACATCGGGTGCACGCACTGCGTTGAACACCTGCTGCGCCTGCGTAGCGCTGAGGCCGGCATCCTGGATGTCCTGCAGGCTGTCATTCAGATCGAACGTCTGGCGCAGGTCCGGGTTACACGAACCGATGAAGGTGTAGACGCCATCACCATCGTACAGGTCGTTGATGTCGGTACCGAAAGCGTTCTGGTCTTCGGCGCTGAAGCTGTTGCAGAATGAGCCGTTCGCGCTGCCTTCGAAATCGACTTCGATATCGTAATAGCGGGCACCGAAAGTGGTGGTGATCAGGTCCGGCACAACGTCGAAGCTGACTTCGCCGAAGAAGCCGAGCTGCTCATCCGTGCGACGAATATCGTTACGGAAGATCGTGTCGGCCGGGAACGGACCCGGATCGGTGGTGAAGCCTTCCTGCGGGAAGTTGGGCTTGAACGGGCCGAACGGCGCCGCATCGACATTGCCCGGATAGGCAAAGTCGTTGCGTTCCTGCAGTTCGAGATCCGAATAGAAGGCACCGCCCTGGAAGCGGATGCGCCAGTCTTCCGGCGTGCTGAAACGCAGTTCTTGCGTGAACACGGTCGTGTCGCTGACCGAGCTGACGTAGAGGTTGGGTTCCTGACATGTGCCCGACGGACCGCCAGCACCCGGATAGGTCACGCCGCCATCACAGATGTAGTAAGGCAGGTACTGACCCACGAACAGGTAATCGGTGTAGTCGACCCGCTGGTTGGTCTCGCGATCGGTGTAGGCACCGGTGTAGACGATATCGAGCATCGCGAGGCGGCCTTCGACCGTCCAGCTGGTGTTCGAGAAGTCGTCTTCCAGCGTATCGTCTTCGAAGCGCTGGATGCTCAGTTCATCAAGGCCGCCCGGCAGTTCCGGATCGGCGAAGAACACACCGTCCGATTCCACGCTCTGGCGGCTGTGAGCCACGGTCAGCGTCCAGTCGGGGGTGATTTCCCAAAGCGCCGTGGCGCGGAAACCGGCATATTGCGTATCGTTGAAGTTCTCTTCGACAAGGCGGCTGTTGTCCGCTGTAAGGAAGTTAACGTTCGGATTGTTGACCGGGTTCTCATTGAACGGTGTCGTCGGATCATCTGCCGACTGGAAGCCAGCGCGAAGGCTGCTCACCGGAACACCGTTCGAGCGGACAGTGCCCTCGGGGCGGAAGCGCGCGCTTTCGGTCAGGTCACGCGTACCCTGCACATTGTCGATATAGCCGCCCTGGTCGTCGAGATAGACGACACCGCGCAGCGCGATCGAGCTCGTCACCGGCACGTTGAGCATGAATTGCGCGTTGTAGCTCGTCTCACCGCCTTCGGTGAAAGACACCCCAGCCGAAGCCGCTGCATCGAAGCCCGAAAGATCCGGCTTGTTGGTGATGAGGCGGACAACACCGGCCTGTGAGCTGGCGCCGAACAGCGTGCCCTGCGGACCCGACAGTACTTCGATGCGCGAAAGGTCGGCTGCGTAAACGTCAAGGTTACGTCCCGGCTGCGCCAGCGGCTGCTCGTCAAGATAGAGCGAAACATTGGGGGCGAGGCCCGCCACACCGGCAGTCGTCAGGTTCGGTGTCGTCGAAGCGAGACCGCGGATATAGATCGTCGACTGGCCCGGGCCACTGCCGCCAGCGGTTACGCTGGTAAGCTGGTCGAGGTAGTCGTCGAAGGTGGAGATGTTCAGTTCCTGAAGGCCTTCGGAATCGAGCGCCTGTACCGAAACCGGAACGTCCTGCAGATCTTCCTCACGGCGCTGTGCCGTAACGACGATCGTGCCGACGCCGCCCTGGCGTGCCTGTGTTTCCTGTTCGCCGGCATCCTGCGCAAGTGCGGGAGTGGCCATGGCGATCGCGAGTGCACCTACTGATGCACCGGTCGAGAATTTCAACATGTTATGGGTTTCCGCCTGTTTGTTGAGAAATGCGCGCCGAGAATAATCGAAAACCGTCCGAAAATCGGCACGCGAGATAAATTGCATTTTTGGATGGCGGATTAATAGCGGAGTCAACGACCGCATTCCAACCGGCTAAAGTCCGTATCACGGACTCCGCAGGCAGATGTTGCCATCACGTTACACTCAAAGTCATGGCGAAATACAGCCATACAACATCGTATCTTGCGATATTTATTAAAGCTCTTTGACTGTGTTTTCAGATTTTGTCTTGCGGAAAAGCACGAATTCAGTGCCGAAATGACAAACTATCGATTTATCGCTTCGTGTAGCAAGAATCTTACACTTGGCTGGTTCTTCCCAATTACTTGCCTTCCAGCCACTCCTCACAGGCCTCAGCCGTAGTCGGAACGCCGTAGCGCTTGCGGCGAATGTCGAAGATGATCGCCTTGGCAATGGCGATTGCCATCAGCGCGACCACGAAAGAGAATGGCAGCGCGCCAATAATCATGGTGATGCGGATCGCATCGATGCCGCCGATGATCAGCATGGAGCCGACCACGAAGGCCAGTGCAGCGCCCCAGAACAGGATATGGTTGCGATGCTGGCCCTCGTTCTCGCCCGCGCCATTGATCGTGTTCACGATCAGGATCGCGCTGTCTGCGCTGGTGATGAGATAAGTCATCAGCAGGATGACCACGAGGCCGGAGACCACCGAGGCGACAGCGGGATCGAGCAGGATGGCGAGTGTCGCGAACAGCTGGTCCGAGATATTCGCGCCGAGGATGGCTCCGTCGGCAGCGCCGCTCAGCTCAAGATCGATCGCCGTGCCGCCAACCAGCGCCATCCATACGAAACACATCATGGACGGAACGAGCAGCACGCCCAGCACATATTCGCGTACGGTGCGGCCGCGCGAAATGCGGGCGATAAACATGCCGACAAAAGGCGCAAAGGCGATCCACCACGCCCAGTAGAACACCGACCAGTCGAGCTGCCACTGCACCAGCGCGTCGCCCGTCTCGCTTCCGTCGGAGCTGAACAGTGTCAGCGCCATTTGCGGCAGCGTGCGGAGGTAGTCGAACACCCCGATGGTCAGCAGTTCCAGTCCGAGCATGCCCGATCCGACAATTGCGAAGAGTGCGAGCAGAGCGAAGGACAGGCCCATGTTGAGATTGGACAGCCATTTGATCCCGCGCCCCACGCCCGAAAGCGCGCTGATCGTCGATGCGCCGACAAGCAGGACGAGTGCAGCGATGATGGCCGCTGGCGTCGATGACCCCTCGGCATCGACCAGCCACTCGCCCACGCCGAGGCGGTAGAGGCCGGCAATAAACTGCTCGACCCCGAGCCCCATGGTGACAGCCACGCCCAAGATGGTGGCGACCACGGCTACGATATCGACGACATGCCCCGCCGCGCCCGACATCACCCGGCCAAACAACGGCGCGAGTGCGGAGCGGATCGTGAGCGGGAGACCCCGCCGATACGCCACATAGCCGATCGCGAGGCCCACAAGCCCATAGGTACCCCAGGCGGCGAAGCCCCAATGCAGGAAAGTATAGATATAGGCAGGCCGGATCGCTTCCTGTGTCAGCGGCTCGATCTGGCCGCGAATGATGTCCGGATTGTTGGACCAGTGCGCCAGCGGCTCGCCGGTAGAATAGGTCAGCATGCCGATGCCGATGCCTGCGCCGAACAGCATGGCGAACCAGCTGAACCGCCCGAATTCCGGCTTCTCGCCCGGAGCCCCGATGCGCAGTTTACCGGTTAGTGGCAGCACCGCGAGCAGCAGGGCCACCGCCATCACCGTCGCGACCAAATAAACGTACCAGCCGGAGAAATTGGCGATAATGCTGGAATTTGCGGCCGAGAGTGTTTCAGTCGCCGACACAGGGAAGAAGATCGCCCACATGATCAGCAGGGAGACGATGATCTTAGCAGGGATCGTCACCTCCCGGCTGAAGCCATCGTAAAAACCGCGATCATGCGTATCGATCGGCAGGTCCACCAATGGCGGATCAATTGGAAAATCTTTCGTTTCGCCGGCAGGCGCCTGCTGTGTCACGCGATGACTTTCTGTGTTGCAAATCGACGCTGCGCCGGGCGCAGAATTGCGCGTCGCGGCCAGGTCAACGGGAAGATCGCTGCGGAGCATAGGGAGTTGGCCCAGCAATGCAAATGCCGCCCTAATCCCCAGCCCCCTTGACCGACAGCGATGGCAGCGGCAATTCTTCCTGTTGGGCTACCAAAGCTAAAGGGGGGATTGGCAGTGGCAACGCAAGCGCAAACGGCTGCTGCGCCGGTGGGTACGACACGGTTCTACACCATCATGGCGTGGATCATGTCCGTGATCATCATCGCGGGATTTTCACTCAATCTGGCCATGGGGCGGTCGAGTTTCGACGTTCCTGCCGCGTACCATGTCCA
Source organism: Aurantiacibacter sp. MUD61 (assembly GCF_027912455.1). Classification (NCBI taxonomy): domain Bacteria; kingdom Pseudomonadati; phylum Pseudomonadota; class Alphaproteobacteria; order Sphingomonadales; family Erythrobacteraceae; genus Aurantiacibacter; species Aurantiacibacter sp. MUD61. The sequence continues at coordinate 1,514,342 of NZ_CP115446.1, read as the reverse complement.
TGCCGTGATATTCATGAGCTGGATCGGTCTGTATCTCGCCCAGCATATGACCATGTCGGCAGGCGCAATTGGCCTCCACCGGTCGCTCGGCAAGCTGGCCTATTTCCTTGTTCCGGCAATGGTCATCGCAGGCAGCGCGGTGATGGTGGTGGTGGCGCGCCGCACGGGCGGGCCATTCTTCTTCAATGTCAGCGAATTCCTGATCAGCAATCTGGCAACACTATGGTGTTTTGCAGGGCTCGCCATGTGGTCTCTCTCGCGCCGCCGCTACAATGGCTGGCATCGGCGGCTGATGCTTGTCGCGATGGCGATCCTGACCGGGCCGGGCCTCGGGCGGCTGCTGCCGTTGCCACTGATGATCCCCTATTCATGGACGATCACCGTCTGCGTGACCTTCCTGTTTCCGATCATCGGCATGATTGCGGACAAGCGCCGCGATGGTCGCGTGCATCCCGCCTATATATGGGGCACGGGCGTTTATGCTGCGGTGTTCGTGCTTTCGATGCTGCTTGCCTACTCGCCGCTCGGCTATGCCATCACGGACTGGGTCATCGCGGGAACTCCGGGTGCGGAGAGGCCTATGGACGCCTTCCTGCCGCCCGGTTTCACCATGTAGGCGGAACCCCCTCGCCAGTCTGTTCATTCCCTCTATAAGAGCACGCAAATGCCATTTGACGGGATCACGACATGAACGACCAGACCTCCATCCCCACAGGAATTGACCTGCGCGAAGAGATCGACCGCCTGCGAAAAGAGCGCAATGCGGTAATCCTTGCGCATTACTACCAGAAGCCTGAATTGCAGGACCTTGCCGATTTCGTCGGAGACTCGCTGGAGCTGTCGAAGAAAGCGGCGGAGACCGATGCCGATGTGATCGCTTTCTGCGGTGTCAAGTTCATGGCCGATACCGCCAAGATCCTCAGCCCGGAAAAGATCGTGGTGCTGCCGGATATGGACGCAGGTTGCAGCCTCGAAGACAGCTGCCCGCCGGACAAGTTCCGCGCCTTCCGCGAAAAGCATCCCGATCACATCGCGCTCACCTACATCAACTGCTCTACCGAGGTGAAAGCCCTTTCGGACGTGATCGTGACCAGCTCCAGCGCGGAGACGATCCTTTCGCAAATCCCGGAAGACCAGCCGATCATCTTCGGTCCGGATCGCCACCTTGGCGGCTATCTCAACCGCAAGTTCGATCGCGACATGCTGCTGTGGCCGGGCGTGTGCATCGTGCATGAGGCATTCAGCGAGAAGGAGCTGATGAAGCTGAAAGCTCAGCACCCCGAAGCGCCGATCGCCGCGCATCCCGAATGTCCGCCGCACATCATCGACCACGCGGATCACGTCGGCTCGACCAGTTCGATCCTGCAATTCGCCAAGACATTCGAAGGCGACACGCTGATCGTCGCGACAGAGCCGCACATCATCCACCAGATGGAAAAGGCGCTGCCCGAGAAAACCTTCCTCGGCGCGCCGGGTGCGGACGGCAACTGCAATTGCAACATCTGCCCCTACATGGCGCTCAACACGATGGAAAAGCTCTACCTCTGCCTGCGCGATCTCGAACCGCGCATCGAGATCGAAGAAGACCTGCGCCTCAAAGCCAAGGCGAGCCTCGACAAGATGCTCGAAATGGCTGCGGGGACCATCGGCAAGGGTGATCTAGGGCGGGTTTGATGCCGCTCTTTGCTGTAGTGGTTGAAGGCAAACGCCTGCCGGGAGATATGATTGAAGGCAACCACCAGTTTTGTGGCTTCTTCACTACCGCTCGGGTGGAGGCCCCAGACTCAGGCACTGCCAACGCGCTCGCACTACATCACACTCGGGAATGGCTTCTTCGCGAGTTCACGCAGCTTCATGACAAAATTGACGGGATTGAGCTGCTGATCGACTCCACAGACGAGTTGCTCAGCTTCTCAAAAGAAGAAGGAGTATCTGGAGCGACTTGGTTCGGCATCGACGGTATGGACGAACAGTAGGCGCATTTTGGCGCAACCAACCCGCCCTTGGATAGTTAGACCACAGACATGACCGCTGAAATCAAATTTCTCTGGGCGCGGCTGAACGCGAATTACTGGTTCTATCCGGCACTGTTCTCGCTGATCGCTGCGGCGCTTGCCTTCCTGATGATCTATCTGGATCGCAGTGGTGCGGCGCAGTGGCTGAACAACGTCGAATGGCTCGCCCCCGCGCGGCCCAAGGGCGCGGCGGACATGCTCACTGTCATGGCGGGCAGCATGATCGGCACGGCGGCTACCGTTTTCTCGATCACAATCGCAGCCGTCGCCTATGCCAGCGGCAATTACGGCCCGCGCCTGCTGACCAATTTCATGGAAGATCGCGGCAATCAGCTGAGCCTCGCGACTTTCATCGCCAGCTTCGTTTACGCCCTTATCGTGCTGCGTTCGGTGCGCGCGGAAGATGAGACGCCGGTAGCCGGCGGCGACGCGATGACGGCACTCCCCGGCTTTACCCCGCAACTCTCCCTGCTGGGGGCGTACATTTTGCTGGCGATCTGCGTTGGCGTGCTGGTGTTTTTCCTCAACCACATCCCCTCATCAATCCGCATCAACAAGGTGCTGGAGGGGATCGGATCACGCCTGCTCGGCGCGATACGCGAGACCTATCCGATTGAAGACGATCTGGGCGAAGCGCGCGAACCCGAAGGCGGTGAGCCGGTGACGTCCTGGGAAACCGGCTATATCCAGATGATCGATTTCGAAGATCTGGAAGCGATCGCCGAGGAATGCGGCGGCACCTTCTCCCTCAAAGTGCGCACTGGCGATTTCGTGCACCGCGAATTGACGCTGATGGAAGTGAAGGACTGCAAACCGGAAGACATAGAGGAGCGCGTACGCGAGTGTTTCTCGCTCGGCCCGACGCGCACTCCCGAACAGGACCCGCAATTCCTGATAGACGAACTGGTGGAAATCGGCCTGCGCGCGCTTTCGCCCGGTATCAACGATCCCTTCACCGCCATCACCGCCCTGCATTGGCTGGGAGCGGCGACTGCGGAAGTCGGACGGCGCGATCTGCACAAGGATGTGTGCGGTTCGGAAGGCAAGGAATGCCGCATCATTCCCGCCGCTGACGATTTCCAGCATTATGCCGATCGCGGATTTGGCTCGATCCGCAGCGCGGTTGCGACCAATCCCGCAGCGGCAAAAGTGATGCTGGAAACGCTGGAAAACGCTGCCGTGCCGATCAAGCACGAAGGCCGCAGAGCCGTCCTGCGTCTGGAAGGTGACCTGCTAATGAAGCAGGCAGAGCACTCGCTGAAGGGACCCGATCTGAAAGAGGTCGAAGTGCGCTATCGTGAGTTCAGCACGAAGCTGGATAGGCCTAAGCCCGTACGCGCGGTGTCGTAGCTTTCGCGAGTGCCAAGGCGCTGCCCACCAGCGCAATGCCGATAAAATCGAGCGGCACCAGCACTTCATCGAAGACGAACCAGCCCACCACCGCCGCAACCGCCGGCTGGGTGAGCAGCGCAATGCCGATTACCAATGGCGGGAAATGCCGCAGCGCGTAGACAAGGAGCCCCTGCCCCACGAGCTGGCTGGAAAAGGCGAGCACGATGAGCGGTGTCCAGTTGGTCGGCCACACAGGCTCGCCCAGCATCAATGCCGTGCCAAGCAGGACCGGGGCGCTGGCCAGGCCCGAAAGGGTGAGCAGGCTCCAGCTGCCAAGTTCCTTCCGCGCATCGTGGAGGATGAGCAGATAGCCGGCATAGAGCAGGCCGGCGAGCAGGCAGAAGAGGTCGCCCACCAGATTGGCCTGCGAAATCTCCAGCGAGCGACCGAGCAGGATCGCAGCGCCCGCGAGTGCCGCGATGATGGCGGGCCATTCGCGGCCGTTCGGCAAGCGCCGCAGCGCAACAAAGGCCCACAGCATGAGGATGATGCTCCCCGAATTGCCGAACAGCACCGCATTGGCGAGCCGCGTGTCGCCGATGCCCACGTGCCAGCTGGCAATATCGAAACCGAAGAACACACCGCCGAGCAGCACGGCCAGCACCATCTTGCGGCTCATGCCTGTCATACGCTGGCCATTCGCCCGCGCCATCAGCGCCAGGAACGGCAGCGCCAGCGCCACCCGCCAGAAACCTGCGGACACAGCGCCGCTATCGGCCAGCCGCACCAGCCATGGCCCCAGCGCCAGCGCGACATTGCCGCCGATCAGCGCGGCGAACGGCAGCAGCCGTTCGCGAAATTGGCCCTGTGCTTGCTCCACAGGCCCGGTCTAGCGCCGCGCGCTGTCTTGGCTATAGGAAATCGCAGACACGTAACGGAGAAGTGCATTGCCGATCAGAAGCTGGATGTTCGTTCCGGGTGACAGCGAACGCAAACTGGCAAAGGCGCCGTCCATCGGGGCTGATGTGATCATCCTCGATCTGGAAGATGCGGTCGCGCCGCAGGCGAAAGAGATCGCGCGCGAGACCACTCGCAGCTGGCTGGAAGAACAGCGCGCCAATCCGGAGGCGACCGAAGGGACGCAGCTCTGGGTGCGCATCAATCCGCTCGATTCCACGCTGTGGCAATACGATGTCGAAAGCGTGCTGCCGGGCAAACCCGATGGCATCATGGTCCCCAAAGCCGCTGGCCCTGAACAGCTGCGCCGCCTGATCACAGTTCTTTACGAAATGGAGCCGCGCAATGGCATTGCGCCGGGCAGCACACGGCTGCTGCCGCTGGTCAGCGAAACGCCGCAATCGGCCAATTGCATCGCCGATTATGGCCGCGCCGATTCCGAAGTGCCTCGCCTTGCCGGCCTTACATGGGGCGCCGAAGACCTTTCCGCCGCCATCGGCGCGAGCCGCAAGCGCGATGATCGCGGCGTGTGGACCGACCTCTTCCGCATGGTCCGCGCGCAGGTGCTGCTCGCTTCCCACGCGGCAGGCGTCGCCGCAATCGATACGCTGCATGCCGATTTTCGCGATGAGGAGGGCTTACGAAAGGTCGCACGGGAAAGCTATCAGGACGGGTTTTCCGGCATGATGGCGATCCACCCCGCGCAGGTGCCGATCATCAACGAAGCCTTCACTCCAAGCGAAGACGAATTGGCCGAGGCGCGCGCGATTGTGGATCTGTTTGCCGAGAATCCCGGCGTGGGCGCGCTGCAACTGGATGGGCGGATGATCGACCAGCCGCATCTCGATCAGGCGCGCAAGCTGCTCGCCAGCGTCAGCTAGGCTTATTCTTCGGTCGGCTCTGCGGCAGGCTCGGGCTCTGCCGCTGCGGGCTCTTCCGCCTCGTCCGCGACGCCATCCTCACTCGCGCTGGCATTGCCTGATCCGCTGCCGCTTCCGCCCTCTTCCGGGTCAGGCTCTGCGAGCGGGGGCTGGGAGCGCAATTGATCGATCGGGATCATATCGTCGCTGATCGTGCCTTCGAGCACTTCGCCGCTGGCTTCGCGCGTATCGTCGTCGGCTGGCGCTTGATCGCCATTGCACGCGGCAAGCAGCATCAGCGCGGGAAAAGCGGTCCAGGCGTGTTTCATGCCGTTTGTGTCTCCGAACTCTCAAGCGCGGCGAGGAAGCTGTCCGCACGTGCGAGCAGTGCCTCGTCCCATTGCTCTGCGGTAACCGAAATCCCCAGATCGGCAAGGCTGGTCACGCCAAAATCGGCGATGCCGCAGGGAACTATCCCGGAAAAATGGGTGAGATCGGGATCGAGATTGACGGCAAAGCCATGCATCGTGACCCAGCGCCGCACGCGCACGCCGATTGCACCGATCTTGGCTTCTTGCCCGTCCTTGCCGTGCGTCCAGATGCCCACCCGGTCGCATACGGACCATGCCTCTACGCCGAAATCGCCGAGCGCGCCGATCACCCAATCCTCCATGGAATGGACGAAATTGCGCACGTCGCGGCTGCGGCGGGTCAGGTCGAGGAGCACATAGGTCACCCGCTGGCCCGGTCCGTGATAGGTATAGCGCCCGCCGCGCCCGGTCTGGACCACATCGAAACGCGGATCGACCAGTTCTGACGTGTCGGCGCTGGTTCCGCCGGTGTAGACGGGCGGATGTTCCAGCATCCAGATCAGCTGTGCCGCTTCGCCTTTGGCAATCGCGCCATTGCGCAATTCCTGCTCGTCCAGCGCCGCGCGATAGGGTACCTGCCCGGCAGAGCGGCGCCATTCGATATCGGCGTGACTTTTCGTGGGAATCGCGTGCGTCATGATCTTGTGGCTGTTGCGTGGCGACCCTTGTGCAGCTTATCAAGCCTGCAATCGCAATTTTAAGGACATCGCATGCCGATCAAGCTGGATATGGGGCAGGCCTGGAACGAGGCCGTGGCCATCCTGACCGCAAACAAGGATGTCGTTGCCATCGTGGCCGGCGTGTTCTTCTTCCTGCCCAATGCGATTGCCACCGTGATGATGCCGCAATCGGCGGAATTGCAGGCGATGGCAGCATCGGGCAGTCCGCAGGACTTGCAGGCGATGAGCGACATGATGCTGGATATGTATGCCAGCATCTGGTGGATGTTCATTCCGCTCATCATCATGCAGGCCATCGGCACGCTCGGCCTACTGGCGCTGTTCACGGACAGCAGCCGCCCTACCGTGGGCGAGGCGCTCGGCTTCGGCGCGAAAGGCCTGCTGACCTACATTGCTGTTTCTTTGATCAGCGTTGTGGTGCTGACAGCCGTGTTCGTCCTCCCTGTGGTGCTGGGCGCGATGATCGGCACCTTGGGTGTTGTCTTGATGGGCGTCGTCGGCTTTGTGCTGGTGGTCTACGTTATGGTGAAACTCTCGCTCACCTCGCCGGTGATAGCGATCGAACGCCAGCTCAACCCGATCACCGCCGTAACCCGGTCATGGCAGATCACGAAGGGCAATTCCTTCCGCCTGTTCGCCTTCTTCGTGCTGCTCTTCCTGGTGCTGATCGTGATCAGCGCAATCGCCAGCATGTTCTTCACGATCTTCGCGATTGCCGGGGATGAAGTTGGCCTGTTCGCCAGCGCAATCGGCGGCGCGCTCATCAATATGATTGGCGTGGTTGTGATCCTGGCGGTGCTGGCCGCAGTCCATCGCCAGCTGACGGGCGGCACACCCGGCGCTGTGACCGATACATTCGCTTAAAGTAGTTTACTCAGCGGGCGCGTCGGCAGCTTTCGCGCTCGTATCCTTATAGCCCCAGGCAAGGATGCAGGGCGGGATATTGCGCCAGACAAAGCCTGTTTCAACGCGCGGGAAATGCCGCGCTGTCAAATCGCGCGCCACGCCCTTGAACTGGTAGGTCAGGAAAGCACCGCCCTCTCGCAGCACGCGATAGGTTGCCGCTGCGATGTTTTCTCCCACCCCGTCCGGCAGCGTCGAGAAGGGTAGGCCCGACAGCACGTAATCGGCGGATTCGTGGCCGAGCGATTTGACGATAGCCTCCACATCCTCGGCCGATCCGAGCACGGCGTGGAAGCGGCTGTCGCCAAAGGTCTTGCGCAGATAGTCGATGAAGAGCGGATTGGTGTCGATCACCAGCAATTCGCCGCCGCGCGGAAGGCGGTCGAGGATATGCGGGCAGAAGGTGCCGACGCCCGGACCGTATTCCACGAACAGCTGGCAATTGTCCCAATCCAGAGGATCGAGCATCGCATCGATGGTCACCTTCGATGAGGGAATCACGGAGCCGACCATGCGCGGTTCTTCGAGGAAGCCCTTGAAGAAAACGCCTGCCGGGCCAAGCGCACGCTTTACCCGGGTGCGGATGCTGGTCTTGCCCTGGCGGGCCAGATCATTGCTCTTCATAATCAGATTATTCCCCGATGCATCTATGCTGCCTTGCACCCATGCTTTTGTAATGCAAGCGGCGTGCGGCAGCGTGTGTGGGCAAAAGCGTCAGAGAATCTCTTCGACCGTTTCCTTTGGTCGGCACAGTCGCACGCCCTTTTCGGTCTCCACGAGCGGCCGTTCGATCAGGATCGGCTCGGCAACCATGGCATCGAGCACAGTGTCCGCATCCGCCTCCGTCAATCCGCGTTCTTTCGCATCGGTCCCGCGAATGCGCAGCGCATCAGAGGGCTCCAGTCCGGCGTCGGCATAGAGCTGCACCAGCTTTTCGCGGGTGGGCGGATTCTTCAGATATTCCACCACTTCCACATCGACGCCGCGCTCCTGCAGGATTGCGAGCGTGTTGCGCGACGTGCCGCATTTGGGGTTGTGCCAGATTGTCGCCTTCATGTGCCTGTTCCTCTCGCGATGACCAAAATCGTTGCCGCGCGGCCTAGCGCGTCAAAAAAATCGGGCCAAGTGCAGATTTGCTGTTGTCACTGATAATCATTCTCAATAGAGGCGTTCTTGCAAATTATTCGCATTAGCGAGTCTCGACTCGCGCCCCGTAGGAGAAGTTTCATTCGTATTACCGCCGCCCTGCTCGCCAGCGCAGCTTTCGCCAGCCCTGCCTTCGCCCAATCGAATGTAGAGCCCATCCCCTTCTCGGACACGGCAGAGGAAGCCGGCTCTGCCGCCGAAGAAGGTGCAGCGCTGGAAGAGAATATGGGTGATCCAATCATCGTCGAAGGCGAAGTGCTCTATAGCGATCAAATCACTGCCCTGCGCACACCCACGCCGATCCTCGACGTGCCGCAGAGCCTCTCCATCGTGACCAGCGAAGAGATCGAAGTGCGCGGCTTCACCGCGATCAGCCAGATCGTCGATTACACCCCCGGCGTCGTCAACTCGCAGGGCGAAGGCCACCGCGATTCGATCGTCTTCCGCGGCGTTCGCTCGACCGCCGATTTCTACATCGATGGCATGCGCGACGACGTGCAATATTATCGCGGCCTGTATAATCTTGAGCAGGTCGAAATCCTGCGCGGCCCCAATGCGCTGCTGTTCGGCCGTGGCGGCACAGGCGGCATCCTCAACCGCGTCACCAAGAAGGGCGTGATCGGGGATAGCTTCGTCGGCGGCCAGATTGCGGTCGACACCTTCGGCGAATTCAGCGGCCAGGTGGATATCAATATCGATGCGGCTGACAATGCCGCGCTGCGCATCAATGCCGCCTATGAAAATCTCAACAACCACCGTGATTTCTACGATGGTGAGCGTATCGGCTTCAACCCGACCGCGCGTATCGAGCTCGGCGAAGCGACGCTGCTCGACCTGTCTTACGAATATGCCAATCACGATCGCTTCATCGATCGCGGCATTCCCACCGGCAGCGATGGTCGCCCGGTCGAAGCGTTCGAGGACATCGTCTTTGGCGATCCGGAACTGAACTTCCACGAGCTTGAAGCGCATATTTTGCGCGCCAATCTGCAGCACCGCTTTTCGGACAATCTGAAGGGTGTGTTCAGCGCCTTCTACGGCGATTACGACAAGGTCTATTCGAATTTCTACGCGTCCGACTACAACCAGCTTCTTACGCCCGATTTCGTGACGCTGGATGGTTATGTCGACGACACGCAGCGGCAGAACCTGATCCTGTCGGGCAATCTGATCAGCACGTTCGAAACCGGCACGATCGACCACACGGTGATGTTCGGCGGCGAGTATATCAATACGTCTTCCGACCAGGCGCGTTTCAATTCGTTCTGGGACACCACGCAGGACGACAATGAAATCTTCGAAATCGCGCGTCCGCTGGCGCTGCGCGGCGGTGTGGGCATCGGCTTTGCGACCGATCCCGCAGGCGTCACCACGACCAATGATTTCTCGGTCGATATCAATGACGATACCCGCGTCGGCATCGACGTGTTCTCGCTCTACATCCAGGATGAGGTCGAGGTTACGGACTGGCTGCACCTTGTCGTGGGTGGCCGTTACGACAGCTTCGACATCACGGTGAACAATGTGGTGGCGGGCGATATCCGCACGCGCCGGGACGAGGAATTTTCCCCGCGCGGTGGCATCATTCTGAAGCCGATGGAGAACATCTCCATCTATGCCAGCTATTCGGAAACCTTCCTGCCTCGCTCTGGCGAACAGTTCGCCAATATCAACGGCAATGCCGATGCGCTGGCTCCGGACACCTATTCGAACCTCGAAGCCGGGCTGAAATGGGATTTCGACAATGGCCTCAGCCTGACGGCAGCCGTTTTCGAAATCGAGCAGAGCTCACCGCAGCCCAATGACAATGATCCCTCCACGCTCGACGTGATCGATTCCACCATTCAGGGCGCAGAGCTGCAATTGCGCGGCGAAGTGACCGAAGGTTGGTTCATGTCTGCCGGTTACAGCTATCTCGACGGCGCGCAGGTGGATGCCTTCGGCAATGAAGGCCTGCGCCCGCGTGAGCTGCCCGAACACACCTTCTCCATCTGGAACCAGGTGGAAGTGACGGATCGCCTCGGCTTCGGCATTGGCCTGACGCATCAGGGTGACAGCTTCATCACCAACGGACCGGTGACCTATGATGCAGGCGGCGGAGCGAGCGTCACGACGCGCGCTACGCTGCCCGCCTACACCCGCATCGATGCATCGATCAGCTATGAAATCTCCGACAATCTGCGCGCGCAGGTCAATGTAGAGAACCTGACCGACACGACATACTTCCCCAATTCGCACAGCACGCATCAGGCGAGCGTCGGCGCGCCGATCAATGCACGGTTTGCGATTACCGGAAGGTTCTAATCCCCCGGAGCTGCGGGGTTAATCCTCGGGCTCTGTCGTTCCGCCATCCGCTTCACCCCCCGAAGCGGAGCCCATGGCCGGAACCGCACGCGCCGCGTCTGCCGGGTCAATCCCAGGGGCAGGCGCGGCGCTAATCGTTTCACGCCGCCTTGTGACGCGTCCAGCGCGCTGCACGGCGGTGATGAGACGCGGATAGACGCCGCAACGGCAGAGGTTTGGAATAGCCTCGCGAATGTCCGCTTCGCTCGGATCGGGATTGCGGCGCAGGAGCGATGCCGCCGCCATGACGATGCCGGGCGTGCAGAAACCGCACTGGATCGCCTGCTCCGCCACCAGCGCCTGCTGCACCGGGTGCGAGCGATCGCGGCTTAGCCCTTCGATCGTGGTGATGGTGCGGCCTTCGGCCTCGGCAATGGTGACAAGGCAGCTGCGCAGCGCTTCCCCATCGATCAGCACCATGCAGGCACCACAATCGCCCACGCCGCAGCCATATTTGGTGCCGGTGAGATTGGCGGCATCGCGCAGGGCCCAGAGAAGCGGCGTCTCAGGGTCCATATCGAACATGACCGGCGCGTCGTTGACGGTCATTGCAGGCATTGCTGGTGTCGCCTCTTCCACAAGCGGCCCGGTGCGGGCCTGTCCCGAAACTCTTTTGCGCGACATGCATAGAATGTCGAGTGCGAGAGAGCCGCTCTGCACGATTAAGCGAAATCTTCGGGCCAATCGTCCGCGCGGTTGATTGCGACCGTCATGCCGATTAGTGCCACGACACGGTCAATCCGGCCGCCAGCAGAAAGTCTCTCCCAAGACCATGGCCGAAGCCGAAACGACGCCTGCCCACAATTCCGAGCCAGACAGCAAGAGCGGGCGCGCGAAGCTCGCCAGCGGATCCATCCCCGGACATCTCGTGGCGCAAACCGCGCCTGCGATCGTGGGCGTTGCCGCGATCATGTCGGTCGGCGTGATCGATGCCTATTTCGTCGGGCAATTGGGCGGCGCTGAACTGGCCGCGATCAGCTTCATCTTCCCGGTCACCACCGCTCTTTCCAGTCTTGGCGTCGGCATGATGGTCGGCATCAATTCCGTGGTCAGCCGCGCATTGGGTGAAGGCGATGAGGAACGCGCCCACGCCCGTGCCAATGTCGGCATTATCGTCGGCGTGATTGCGGGCCTGCTGATCGGCCTTGCCCTGTTTGCGCTGCGCCAACCGCTCTTTTCGTTGATGCAGGCGGATGCCGAAACACTGCCGCTGATCGACGAATATATGGCGCCTTTCGCGCTCGGTTTTCCGCTGATGCTCTCCATGATGGGGATGAACGGTGTGCTGCGCGGGCAAGGCGCGGCGAAAAGCAATACAGCAGTGCTGGTCGTCTATTCGGTGACCAACTGGATACTCGATCCGCTGCTGATCACCGGAGCATTCGGGCTGGACGGTTTCGGCATTGCCGGAGCGGCCTATGCCACGATTGGCGGATGGATCACCGGCATCGTAACAGCCTTCTGGCTGCTGGGCCGACACGATCTCCCCTTCAAGCCATCGACCACGCGCCACTGCAATTGGAAGCAGCAGCTGGCGGCCATATCGCGCGTCGCGGGTCCTGCCGCTTTCACCAATTCAATCAATCCCGCTGGCCTTGCCATTCTGACCTCATTCCTGGCGGTCGAAGGCCAGGCCGCAGTCGCGGGCTTCGGCGCAGGCGGGCGCTTGCAGAGTTTTGCGGTGGTGCCGCTGCTCGCCCTGTCCGGATCCATCGGCGCGATCATCGGCCAGAACTGGGGCGCGCGCCAGTACGACCGTGCCCGCCGCGCTCTCTGGCAAGCGGGGCTTTTCTGCCTTGGCTATGGGCTTGCTGCAGGCCTCATTCTGTATTTCGCGCGCGGCTGGTTCGCGGGGCTGTTCAGCGAAGAGCCGCAAGTGCTCGATGCCACTGTGAAGTATTTGGCGATCTCGGTGTGGGGCTATGCCGGTTACGGCGTGCTGATCGTCGTGAACGGCGCGCTCAATGCGATCGACAAGGCCAGCCGCGCGCTTGCCCTCTCGCTCACCCGCGTATTGCTGGTGATGATACCTTTTGCATGGTTCGCCCGCGCGGCGCTGGGCACCGAAGCGATCTACATCGCAGAGCTGGTGGCGAACCTCTCAGGCGGGATCATTGCCGCCGCCCTCGCCTGGTGGGTGATGTGGCACCGGGCGAAGGCGAGGGAAAGCGGCGAAAAATCCTGATTAGCCGAGCGGCTTGTTCGATCCGAAAAACAGTGCCTGGCTGATCGCCGCGCGCACGGTGTTTTCTTCAAAAGGCTTGGTGATGAGGTAGGTCGGCTCCGGCCGGTCACCTGTCAGCAAGCGCTCGGGATAGGCGGTGATGAAGATCACCGGCACCGGCGCGATTTCGAGAATATCCTCGACCGCATCGATGCCCGACGAACCATCGGCAAGCTGGATATCGGCGAGCACGAGGCCCGGACGTTCCTTTGCCACCACTTCCTGCGCCTGGGTGCGCGTGGCAGCCGTGCCGCAGATATCGTGGCCAAGCGAGCGGACCAGATCTTCCAGCTGCATCGAAATCAGCGGCTCATCTTCGATAATCAGCACATTGGTGGTGGTTTCGCGTTCGATTTCCTCGATCGCTTCACGCACGAGGGAATCGACATCGTCTTCGCTGACATCCATGATCTCGCCCGCTTCGGCGGAAGAGAAGTTCTCGACCGTGGTGAGCAGTAGCGCCTGCCGGTTGACCGGCGTGATGCGCTTCAGCTGGGTCTGGGCGGCAGCCTCATGACCCTGGACGTCGTCATTCTGTTCGGCGACTTCCATGTAAGCGCTCGACCACATTTTGGTGAACGCCTTATAGAGTGCAACACGGCCTTCGCGCAGGGAAGAGGCCAGCTCTTCATCAGCGATGGCGGCCTCCAGCGTTGCTTTGACGAAAGTGTCTCCGGTCGATTGCGAACCCGTGAGAGCTCGAGCGTAGCGACGAAGAAATGGAAGATGTGCGGCGACTTCGGCCCCAATAGTCATATAGTACCCTCTCCAGCAGACCGCCGGTACGGCAGTCAGACATGCATTCATGTCCAACGCGCCTTCTCCAACACGGTTCCATTCGAATTCGAATTACCGAAAATTGCGCAAATTTGGACGGTCAAAATCGAAGCCGAGAAAAAATTGGAAAAAAAATTCACACCGCGGGAACCGATTTTCAGGCGAGCCATTATCCTTACATCACCGCCGAGACCCCCCTCCCGTCCAAAACGGCAGTGATACGATCCCGAAAGGCCTTCGCTCAAAAGAGCGGAGGCCTTTTTTCTTGGATCTGAACAAATTGCGCGTGAAAATGCGAGCCCTGTCCGGACGTCTCGCAACAGGCAGGGAGCGCTTAACGGCGCAGTTTTGCGAAGGGGCCGAGCCGGCGCGAAGCGGTCAATTTCTCGACCAACACATCGGGATCGTAAGGCTTTTCAAAGACCGTGCCCATTTCCGCGATCTCGCCGGGAATATCCTGAGGGGCTCCGGTGGAGAAGACGATTTTGGGAAGTTTGGCGCCGAGCAGGCTGACGAGCTCCGCGATAGCCCAGCCGTCGTCACGATCGGCCAGGTGAACATCGAGGATGATGACATCGGGCTTCGCACCATCGTTCAGAGCTTCCATGGTCGCCTTCATCGTGGAGACAACGGTAACTTCGTGCGTGCCGCTGCGACGAAAGGCGTCTTCCAGCGACATCGCGAGGATGGCATCATCCTCCACGATCAGCGCATGGGCGAACGGTTTGCCTGCGCTTTTGGTCTCTGCTGATTTGGTGGCCACATTTCATCCCTGCAGCGCCATCGCTGCCTCACCGGACCAAACGTGCATACCCGCCAGTGCGTTCCCGCCGAAATAGCTGCGATTACAGCGTCTTCGAATAAATGCGGTATTCGCGGTTGATTTTGGACTCGATGGCATCGGCGATCGCGACCATTCCCTTGTTGTCTTCAAGGATCCAGCCAACTTCACCTCGCGACGCGCCGTGCTCTTCGACCGCATATCGCCGGATATATTCGATCATCATGAAGGCCAGCTGGCTCGCGAGCCGTGTATTCTGGTATTGGGACACTACGCCCATCAGCGGCACGCGAAAGCCCGCATCCTTGGGATTGCGCAGCCACCACAGCAGCTTGGCCCAGTTGAAGGGGAAGAGCTTTCCGTCGAAATCTTTGAGCTTCTGATTGATGTCCGGCCAGGAGAGCATGAAGGCTGCGGGCTCTCCATCCACCTCCGCAATCATATTCGCGCCTTCGAGGATCAGCGGTTTCAGCTTTTTCGCGCCATAGGCCTTCTCTGTCTCCGTGAATGGGACGAAACCCCAGTTCTTCGACCACGCATCGTTGAGGATATCGATGGCAATCGCGGCCTCTTCCGCAAAGCGCGATTTGTCGACCGTGCGTACGGTGATCCGGCTGCTGCGTTCACCCGATTTGACGATCCGCTTGATCAGTTCTGGAAACCCGCTGCGGACATCCAGATCGTATGTGTAGAGCCGCTTGGCGGTTTCATAGCCCTGCGCTTCGACCCAGCCCTGATAGGCGGCATTGTGATGTCCCATGAGGAGCATCGGTGGGTGATCGTGGCCCTGCACCAGCAGGCCGGGTTCTTCCCAGATGGAGAGGCTGATCGGAGCGAGCACGCGGGTCATGCCCCGTTCGCGCAGCCATTCCTCGGCGCGGGCGATCAGGGCGGACATTACTTCTTCACTATCGGCTTCCATCAGGCCCCAATTGCCCGTTCCCGGGCCCATGCCCTGCTCGGGCGGCTGGGCGAGCGCCAGCTCATCATAATGCGCGGAAATCCGCCCCACAACTTCTCCCCCGCGCCGGGCGAGGAACAATTGCACTTTGGCATGTTCGTGGAACGGGTTCTTTCCCGGCGTCAGCAGTTCCACCATATCGGCACGCAGCGGCGGCACCCAATTGGGGTCATTGGCATTCAGTCGATAAGCGCAATCGATAAATGCGTTGAGGTCACTCTTGCCCGAAACCGGGGTAATCACTATTTCGCCTGCCACGAAGCCCGCCCTGCCTGCTCACCAGTTTTGTTCATGAGCCAGCAGCACTGCTTATGCTTGAGGCGGTATGTCAAGCGCCTGCCAAATAGGCTAAGGCGGAAAAACCGGCGCATGGGGCGCTGCAACAGGACAATTCGAGAGTTTTATCGCAATGGATGCGACGACTATTCCCGAGAACGCGAAATCCGGCCCCGATGCCGGAGGGCGCCGCGTGCATTCGCAAATTCCCGATGACAAGGCGATGCTGCGCGCTGCGGCAGAGCTGACGCGCGACATCAACAAGGCGCGCCCCGAAATTTACTGGCCCGATATGCTGATCAGCGCTTCAGTGGGTTATGGCGCGCTGGCGGGAGCGATTTTGTTCGAAACGCCGTGGATGGCATGGGTCAGCGCGATTGTCGCTGTGTTCGCGCTCTACCGCGCGCTGCTGTTCATCCACGAAATCAGCCATCTGCACCGCGATGCCCTTCCCGGCTTTCGCACGGCATGGAACCTCATCGTCGGCATTCCGATGCTGACGCCCAGCCTGATGTATGACAGCCCGCACCGCATCCATCACAAGCGCACGCAATATGGCACGGTGGAAGACCCCGAATACATGCCGCTCGCCCTGATGAAACCGTGGAGCCTGCCTATCTTCGTGCTGGTGGCCGCTCTGGCGCCGATCGGCCTGCTGATCCGCTGGGGCGTCCTTGCCCCGCTGGGCCTTATCATCCCTCCCTTGCGCAAAGTGGCGTGGGAGCGCTTTTCGACGCTGGCGATCAACCCTGAATTCCGTCGCCGCCCGGCTGAGGAAAAGGAGCGCAACTGGTTCCTGTTCCAGCAGGTGGGCGCAAGCGTTTGGGCGATTTTCCTTATGACCACGCCGTTCTGGCTCGGCTGGCAGCCACTGCTGATCGCTGCGGGCATCACTGCCGCTGTCGCCGTGTTCAACCAGTTGCGCACGCTGGTCGCGCATTTGTGGGAGAATGATGGCGAGGCGATGACGGTGACCGCGCAATATCTCGACAGCGTTAATGTGCCGCGCTTCCTTGCCGGCATCTGGGCACCGGTGGGCCTGCGCTATCACGCGCTCCACCATCTCATGCCGTCGCTGCCGTACCACTCGCTGCATGAAGCGCATAAACGCATCAGCACCCATCTGGGCGCGGGATCGACATTCGATCAGGCGAGCCACCCGGGCATGTGGCCGCTGGTCGGCCGGATCGCGCGCAGCACGATGGGCCGACGCGCGTAAGCCTGAGCCAAGAGCACAAAAGGAAAGGGCCGCCCCGGATGGGAGCGGCCCTTTCCTTTGTGTATTCCGTTAGTGAGGAGCTAGCGCGATTACATCTCGCTGTCGTCACCGCCCATTTCACCCGTGTTGTCTTCGGGCAGGCCCTGCTCATCATCCATTGCCTCTTCGACGTATGGCGCTTCGGCGGTCTGCGGGATGACTTCCTGCGGCTCGTCCACTTCGCCTTCGATCACGGTCGAGCCTTCGGTCATCACTTCAACCTGATCGTCGGCCTCTTCGGGCTCTGCCTCGCAGGCTGTCAGGGCGAAAAGGGCGATGGCAGGTATCGCGAGCATTGATGTCTTCATGGGATTTCTCCTGTCGAGTTGGCTTAGATCACAAACTGTCTTGCTTCCCGCGCGTTCCGGATTGGGAAACCTCTGCGCTCACTCTTCGGTGCGGACGAGCACCGTCTCACCCAGCAGCAGGAAGAGGAAGAACGGCCCCCAGGCGGCGAGAAGCGGCGGGTATCCACCGAAACTGCCCATCGCGAGCGCTGCATTGTCGACGACGAAATAGGCAAAGCCCAGCGCCATGCCGATCACCGCGCGGATAAAGAGATTGCCCGAACGCGCGAGGCCGAAGCCTGCAACAGCGCCCAGCAACGGCATCAGCACAGCGGAGAGCGGCCCCGATATCTTGTGCCACCATTTCGCTTCAAGCTCGCTGGTCCGGCGACCCGCGCTTTGCAAGGCGTCGATGCTGCGCGAAAGCTCTGCCAAAGTCTCGGCATCCGGATCGACGCGGCGCAATTCGACTTGTCCGATCTCGACGCCCGGCGCGACCACGGTCTCGCCCAGTTCTTCCGTATCGGCAGTCGCTACGTTGAACACGCTGGCGTTCTCCAGCCGCCAACCGGGGCCAGCGAAAGTGGCGCGATCCGCGCTCACCTGGCGGGTGATCATGCCGTTATCGTCGCGCTCGTAGAAAGTGACATTTGTCAGCACCGTCGCATCCGCCCTCCCCCCGGCGGTAGCGGCCATGAGTATGTCATTGCCGTCGTTGTAATAGACATTGCTGCGCACCGCCGGATCATCGGGCACAGCGGCATATTCTACCGCTTCCCACGCCTTGAGCGTCGCCGAGGCGCGTGTAACGACCCTCTCGTTAAAGGCGAACGACACGACGGCGACGATCATGCCCATCAGCAGCAGCGGCGCGAGGATCTGGTGCGCGGAGAGCCCTGCGGCCTTCATCGCGATCACTTCCGAATTCTGGTTTAGGCCAGCCAGCGTGATGATCGTCGCCAGCAGCACCGAATAGGGCAGGAAACGCGCGATTAACTGCGGTGTGCGCAGCGAAGCGTATTTCCACAGTTCCGCCTCACCATTGCCGTCAATAGCGAGAATGTCGCCCGTCTTGCCGAGCAAATCGAGCATCATCAGCACCAGCACGAGCATCGCCAGCACCGCAATGATGCGAAGCGCGAACATCTTTGCCAGATAGATCGTCAACTGGCGGGAGGGAAAGAAATCAAGCAGCATGGCCCGCTCCCTTCGTCAGCTGCGCTTCTTCAAGCACCTCTTGCTGCGCCGCCTGGTCGTCTTCCGTGCCGAATTCGCCTTCGGGTACCACACCTTTCAGCCGGTTGCGGCCGAGGATGCGGCTGATGAAGCGGCCGACCTTGGCGTAGAAGGCTTCGAGGAAGCCGATGGCCTGCCCGCCCGGCACGAAGGCGACCTGATAATACATCCAGCCGATCAACGCGGCGAGGACTGCAAACGGCCCCCACAGCGCGAGGAAGGGATCGAGCTGGCCGATGGCGGCGACTTCCGATCCGTATTGATTGATCTTGTGGTAGGACACGACAATCACGATCGACAGGAAGATACCGAGCGCGCTGGTCGATCGCTTGGGCGGAATGGCTAGCGCGACGGCGAGCAATGGCAGCATGAACATCATGACCACTTCCACCATGCGGTAATTGAAAGCGGCCTGGCTGGCGGCGCGTTCGATTGAGCTGCTCTGCGGGCTCCAGCCGATTTCGAGCAATTCGGGAATGACATATTCGCGCTCATCCTCGCCGCGGTCGCGAAATTCCTGCAGGGCGGGAAGATCGATCGGCAAATCGTGCTGGCTGAAACTCAGGACGCGCGGCGAGCCTTCGGTCACTTCGTGGATGATCGTGCCATCCACCAGCCGCAGGATGATGGTGTTGCGATCTTCCCGATTGGCGAGGAAGCGCCCTTCGCGCGCAGTGATGGAAAGGACCTGGCCTTCATCGTCGGCAAAACGGGCGAAAATGCCCTCAAGCTCACGCCCGTCATCGCGGCTGCCCTCGATGCGCAGGGCCATGCGGCTGTCGATCGTGTTGAATTCGCCCACCTTGATCGATGCGCCCAGCGCGCCCGATCGCAGTTCGAATTCCATTTCCTCATAGGCAAAGCGCGCCTGCGGCTGGATGAAGCCGACGATGGCAAAGTTGATCGCCATAAGGCCGAAAGTGAGCATGTAGGGCACACGCAGCAGCCGGGTATAGGAAAGGCCGACCGCGCGCATCACGTCGAGCTCGCTCGACAGCGCGAGCTTCCGAAACGCAAACAGCACGCCGAGCATCAGCCCCAGCGGAATCGCGAGGCCGGCATATTCGGGTATGACGTTGAGCAGCATCTCGAAAACGATGCCGATGGGGCCGCCTTCGGTGCTGACGAATTCAAACAACCGCAGCATCTTCTCGAGCAGCAGCAGGCTGGCAGCGAGAATGAAAATACCGATCATCGGCACAATCGTGAGCCGGAAGATATATCGGTCTGTGGCGGTTAAAAAGCGGGACAAGGCGATCGTTTCAAAAGTGTGCGTCACCGCGCCTTAGCGGCAATTTTCAACCGGGTCAGCCCCTACACTTTACGGTATTACGCCTTCTCCAGCGTGCATTGCAGCGGGTGCTGGTTTTCGCGGGCGAAATCCATCACCTGATTGACCTTGGTCTCGGCCACTTCGTAGGGGAAAATCCCGCAAACGCCGACGCCGCGCTGGTGGACCTGCAGCATTACCCGGGTCGCTTCTTCCAGATCCATGCGGAAGAAACGCTTCAGGACGAGCACGACGAATTCCATCGGCGTGTAATCGTCATTCAGCATCAGTACCTTGTACTGGCTCGGCTTCTTCGGCTTGGCGCGCGTTTTGGTGGCGAGGCCAACCTGCCCTTCGCCATCTGCGTCATCGCCATCGTCCCCGCCATCCTCACCGGCGGCGGTTACGGCCCATGAGAGGGCATCAGTAGAAGAAAGCAGGTTTTGCATAGGAAGCGCCGAATATCGCATCGCGTGGCCAAGCTTCAAGGGGTTCTCTTACAAATACCTTGAAGCCCGAGCTTTCCGCGCCGTTCACGAATGGAAAAACATTGGGACCAAAAGCATCAGGCCGGACAGCTTGCGCTGCCCGGCCCGTTATCTGACCGCCGGGAGAGAGGAGATGGCGGTCTGACGCTAATTGTGGAAGGTTATGCGACCTTCGAAAGCTTTTCAGCTGCGACGTTCACGCGGCCCGAAATCGGAGCGGCGGCGTCGTTGGCCAGCTTCACTGCTGCGTCGGTGTTCTTGGAGGTGGCAGCAACCATCGCATCAAAGTTACGACGGAGAATCTTGCCCTGCAGCTGGAACAGCTCGGTCGGGCTCTTGATCGCAGCCATTTCCTTGAGGTCTGCAGTCATGGTTTCGTACGCGCTCTTGGCTTCGTCAGCATAGGTCTTTCCCATGGTCTGCACGCCTTCTGCGAGGATCTTGCCGCTTTCGACGACAGCTTCGACGTTGCCCTTGGCGAAGTCGGTAGCTTCGGTCATTGCAGCGGTGCCCTTTTCATAGGCAGCCTGCGTGCGATCCTGCATCTCCTTGGCAGCATCGGTCATCGTTTCGGTCATTACTGCGGTGTAATCGGTGGTCTTGGTGGCCATGATGGTTTCCTTAAGTTCTGTAACAGTTGGTTTGGTTGTCGCAGGTGCCGCTTTCTTTGCGGTCTTCGCTGCGGTTTTCTTGGGGGCTGTGGTCTTTTTCGGAGCTGCTTTCTTCGGAGCAGCCTTTGCCTTTGTAGGAGCAGCCTTCTTCTTGGCGGCTGCCTTCGCAGGCGTTTTCTTCGGCGATGCGCTCTTGGATGCCGGGGCCTTCTTCGCTGCCGGTTTCTTGGCAGGAGCGGCCTTCTTCACCGGAGCAGGCTTTTCGGCTTCTACCGCCTTGGCGGGAGCCTTTTCAGCGGGCGCCTTATCCTTGTTCTCGGCTGCATCAGCCTTGAGCGATTCGACAAGCTTGCCCTTGGCAGGCTTCACCTCAGACGCGGCTGCGGCGTAGGCCTTCTCTGCGCTGGCATCACTTTTGGTATCTGAATCGGCCATGTGTCCTCGCTTTCGTGGTCGCACCATTGCGACCTCTTGTTGCAGTGCACAATATAGGTTTGTGCAGGTGCGAAGTCAAGGACTTTTTGTGCAGTGCACAATAAGCACATCTGTCTGTAAATTAAGCGATTAATTCCGTCAACGCGCTTTTACATAGCGGCCCGGAGCATCTTCGATCGCAGGATTGGCCTTGCTACCAGGCTTGCGTGCTCCGATCGCTTTTACGGTCTTGGGATCCTGCGCGCGAAGCCATTCCAGCCAGTCCGGCCACCAGCTGCCGGGATGCTCCGTCGCGCCTTCGACGAGACTTGCCAGCGAGTCGAACTCGCCTTCATTGGTCCAATACTGGTATTTCTTCGCATCGGGCGGATTGACCACGCCGGCGATGTGGCCGCTGCCCGCCAGCACGAAGCGGATCGGGCCGCTGAAATTCTCGGTGATTTTCCAAACGCTGTCGGGGGGAGCGATATGGTCCTCGCGGCCTGCCTGCACATAGCTCGGCACCTTGACCTCGGTCAGATCAATCGGCGTGTCCTCGACGGTGAGCGCACCGGGCTCCACCAGCAGATTGTCACGGTAGAGATCGCGCAGATAGGCCGCGTGCCACTTGGCTGGCAGGTTGGTGACGTCACCATTCCAGTAGAGCAGGTCGAACGCCGGATATTCTTCTCCCAGCAGATAGTGATTGACCACGTAATTCCAGATCAGGTCGGACCCGCGGAGCATATTGAAGGTCGCGGCGAGATAGCGCCCGTCGAGATAGCCACCCTTGCTCGCCTGCCGGATGAATTCGAGCTTCCCGTCATCGACAAACAGCTTGAGATCGCCCGCATGGGTAAAATCGACCTGGGCGGTAAAGAAGGTTGCGCTTTTGACCTTGTCCGCTTCGCCGCGCTTCGCCTGCACCGCCAGCGTGCCCGCCAGCGTCGTGCCCGCGACGCAATAGCCGATGGCGTGGACGCTTTTCACTTTCAGCCGGTCGCGCACCACGTCGATCGCTTCCATCTGGGCGAGGAAGTAATCGTCCCAATCGATATGGGCGAGGCTGTCGTCAGCCGACTTCCAGCTCACCATCAGAACGGTGATGCCCTGATCCACCGCCCATTTGACGAAGCTCTTCTTCGCGTTGAGATCGAGGATGTAGAAGCGGTTGATCCACGGCGGGAAGATCACCAGCGGCGTTTCCATCAACTCTGGCGTGGTCGGCGTGTACTGGATGAGCTGGAACAGCTCGGTCTCGTAAATGACCTTGCCCGGCGTCGCGGCGATATTGCCGCCGACTTCGAACTGGCTGGTATCGGTGTGGGTGAGCTGCCCCTTCTCAAGGTCGCTAGAGAGCCGCTCAAGCCCCTTCATGATATTGTCGCCGCCGGTTTCCATCGTGCGTTCGAGCACGACCGGATTCATCAGCGGGAAATTGGCCGGGCTCATCGCGTCGAGCACATTTTGCGTGGCGAAGCGCAGATCCTTACGCTCTTCATCGCTCAGCCCTTCGGCAGTGTCGACGCTTTCGCGCAGGCGCTCAGCAATCAGCAGATAGGTCTGGTGCAGCAGGGCGAACACCGGCTGCTCTCGCCATGCCTTGTCGGCGAAGCGGCGATCACGGCGGGGAAGCTGCGGATCGGCGGCGTCGCCATCATCGGGTTTGGCGGAATATTGCGACAGCACGCTCTGCCACAGCTCGACGCCATCGGCCCACATCTTCTGCTGCTGCACCGGATCGAGCATGGGCATGGCGGCGGACCAATTGCGCATCGCATCGAGCCAGTTGGACGGTGTGGTCAGCATCGGCGCAGGGCGCTGTTCTTCGGGCAGGCAGAACTGCAGCCATGTCTTCTGGAACTCCATCATGGCATCGCCCATCGCGTCGATCGCGCTCTGATCGGGCACGCTCGCCTCTGCCTCCGGAGCGATCGACTGCATCATCTGGCGCGCCGCCTCGCCCTGAATGCGCAGCATTTCGGTGAAGATGTCGGCCGCGTCCTGTGGCGGCGTGTCGCCTGATGTCGTGTCTTTTGCCATGGTTCGGCCCCTATACCTGCGCCCGAGCAATTGTTTAAGGTGCGCGCATACGAATTTGGCACACTGCCCTATGGAACGCGTTGCACCGGCAATGTGTTTCCGTCATTGATCGCCAGCAATCGCCTATCCGCAAAAGGGAGCAAACGAACCGCCCATGCTCGATAATGATTTCTACCGCATCAAACGCCTGCCGCCCTATGTCATTGCAGAAGTCAATGCGATGCGCGCGGCGGCGCGTGCAGAAGGACGCGACATCATCGATCTTGGCATGGGCAATCCCGATCAGCCCCCGCCGCAGCATGTGATCGACAAGCTTTGCGAAGTTGCCCAGAACCCGGATGCACATGGCTATTCGCAGTCCAAGGGCATTCCCGGCCTGCGCAAGGCTCAGGCCAATTATTACGAGCGCCGCTTTGGGGTCGATCTCGATCCGGAAACCGAAGTCGTTGTCACGCTCGGCTCGAAGGAAGGGCTCGCCAGCCTCGCCACCGCGATTACCGCGCCGGGTGACACCATCCTCGCCCCTAATCCGAGCTATCCGATCCATACGTTCGGTTTCATCATTGCCGGCGCCAGCATCCGCAGCGTGCCGACCACGCCGGACGAGGATTACTGGAAAGCGCTCGATCAGGCAGTGAATTTCACTGTTCCGCGTCCCACCGTGCTGGTGGTCAATTTCCCTTCCAACCCGACAGCCGAAGTCGTCGATCTCGATTTCTACGAGCGGCTGGTCGACTGGGCGAAGTTCCACAAGGTCTGGATCCTGTCCGACCTCGCCTATTCGGAACTCTATTATGACGGAAAGCCGACACCTTCGATCCTGCAGGCGAAGAACGCCAAGGATATCGCCATCGAATTCACCAGCCTTTCCAAGACCTATGGCATGGCGGGCTGGCGCATGGGTTTCGCGGTGGGGAATCGCACGCTGATTTCCGCACTCACGCGGGTGAAAAGCTACATCGACTATGGCGCCTTCACGCCGATCCAGGCGGCGGCATGTGCTGCGCTGAACGGTCCGCAGGACTACGTCGAGAAAACCCGCGAAATGTATCACAAGCGGCGCGATGTCATGGTGGATTCCTTCACCCGCGCCGGGTGGGAAATCCCCTCCCCGCCAGCCAGCATGTTCGCCTGGGCACCACTACCGCCCGCGCTGAAGGACATGGGCAGCCTCGAGTTTTCCAAGCAATTGCTGACCCAGGCCGAAGTCGCCGTGGCACCCGGCGTTGGCTATGGCGAAGACGGCGAAGGCTATGTCCGCATCGCGATGGTAGAGAATGAGCAGCGGCTGCGGCAGGCCGCGCGCAACATCAAGCGCTATTTGCAAAGCATGGGCGTGAACGCGCCAAACGAGTGATTGCGCACATCGCGTACCCGGAGTGCGCATCCGCATTTCCACTTAACGCATTGCAATCTTGCGCTTGGAAGGCGAACACGCTTGCATAGAGCGTGATGCTTATGGAGCGGGCGATTGCCATTCTTTGGGTGGATAGCGCGAGGGGTTAAGCCTCCGCCACGGTGGGATCTGCGTCGACACGACTGGATGTTGTGTCACGGGCGCTGTGGCTGCCGGGCGGAATGCCGCCACGTATTGGTCTGCGACACGCGCGAGCTTACCGGAGAACAGCGAATCGCCATGGCGCAGGCGGACCAGCCGGCCTGGCGTCTCATCATGATCGGCGTCGAGCGGCCCGAGGAACGCGCGCAATTGCTCAACCTTGGCTGCGCAGAGGCTCTGCCAGCGGAAACCGATCTGCCCGAGCTGATGGCCCGTTCACAGCGGGTGAGCGACATGTTCGGCATGTTGCCGCGCTGGCGCAATGTCGGCGGGCTCACGCTCGATCTCTTCCACCGCGATGCGCGGCGGGGTGCGCGCTGGCTGGGGCTCCACCCGCGCGAATTCGGTGTGATCTGGCGGCTGGCAGATCGCCCGGGCGAACGCGTTACCCGCAAGCAATTGCTTACCGATGTCTGGCGGCTCAATCATGAGCCCGAGACGAATAGCGTCGAAGTGCATATCTCACGCCTGCGCAGCAAGCTGGCGGGCGCTGGCGCTGAAGGAATGGTCGAGACCGCGCCCAACGGCGGTTATCGGCTGGGCGACACGGCGGACATGATGTTTCCCGATGAGCCGCCCGGAGAGGACGCACTCGATGCCTATCTGCGCAGCCTCGGCTGGATGCGCGAAGCCGCCGATCAGCCGGACAATTGCGCCGCGAATTTGTCGAACACGGTTTCGTGAAGCGGTTGCTCGAAAGCGATCCCCGCCCGGCCATCTTCATTCCACACCAGCTCGGCCGGCTGGGCGCTGAGACCTGGCAGAGTGACCAGCACCCGGTCACCAGGGCTGGCGCTCCAGCCGCGCGCTTCCACCATTGCCCCGCCAATCGACAGATCGAGCACTTCCAGGTCAGCACTCATGCCGCGCCGCGATCGGCATTTGATGCGCAATTCCTGCTTGTCGAGAGCGGCAGACGCCATGGTTTTGCTTTCTTCAGAAGGCCCGCTGGGCTGATTCGCGATCCGATTGTGGCATCGGCCCGTTAAGGTGCTCTAAACCCCATTCTCTAAGCACTTGCTCGCATTCAGGCTTAAAGCCGCATTCACCCTCTTCCCAATTCCCGCAGACCGCGAGGGCGCGATAAAGATTGGGCATTGCACAGGCGGCCTAGCTGGGTTAGTTGGCGCGCCTTCGCGAGGCCCGATGGCGGAGTGGTTACGCAGAGGACTGCAAATCCTTGCACGCCGGTTCGATTCCGGCTCGGGCCTCCACTTCCCTTAACCGGGATGTGCCGCTTTAGCTCAGTTGGTAGAGCACATCATTCGTAATGATGGGGTCACGTGTTCGAGTCACGTAAGCGGCACCACCAACTCATTTCTCAACATCGCTGGAAGCCTTGAAATTCCGCCGTTTTTGCGGGATAGAATGTGTCTCACAAGCGCTTGGCGCTCCTGCTAGTGCCCCCAGAAATCGCCGAATTTGGGGGCACTTATGGGGGCACCAGCCGCAAAGCCACATTCAGGTGCCCCCATATGGCTCTTAAAGCGTTGGAAGTTAAGGCGTTTCAGCCTTCCACGAAGACCTATCGCAAAAGCGACGAGAAAGGTCTCTATATCGAAATTCGCCCAAGCGGATCAAAGCTTTGGTTTCTCAAGTATCGTATAGACGGGAAAGAAAAGCGGCTGGGTTTAGGTAGTTATCCCGACGTGACCCTAGCCGATGCACGGACGGCCCGCGATGAGGCCCGCGCAGAAATCAAGGCCGGGCGTGATCCGCTATTCGAGCGAAAAATGGAGAAGATCGAAAAGCGCATTGGTGCGGGCAATACCTTCCAGACAGTCGCAGAGGATTTCATCGCAACAAAGCTGGTAGCCAATGAGAAAGCCGCGGCCACGATCAAAAAGGCGCGCTGGTTTCTGTCTCACCTTGCACCCGCAATCGGCAATCGCCCAATTTCCGAAATCAAACCAGCCGAGTTACTGGAAGCCCTCAAGAAGATCGAGCGGCGTGGCCACCGCGAAACGGCTGTGCGCACCAGAAACTTTGCCAGCCGCGTTTTCCGCCATGGTGTGGCGACGGCACGATGCGAAGCCGATCCTGCTGCGCTGCTGACTGGAGCGCTGGCCACACCCCTTGTAAAACATCACGCGGCCATCATCGAGCCAAAGCCTCTCGGCGAATTTCTGCGCGCTGTAGACAACTACACCGGCGGCCCGATTGTTAAGCTGGCGATGCAGATAGCGCCGCACGTATTCCTTAGGCCAGGAGAGCTGCGAAGGGCGCGATGGGAGGAGGTCAACTGGGAGGAAGGCCATTGGACAATCGACGCCAGCCGGACGAAGCTGCGCCGCCCGCATACTGTGCCCTTATCCCGCCAAGTCACAGCGATGCTTCGCGAACTGCAACAGCATTCCGATGGCTTTGAGCTAATGTTCATTGGCCAGCGTTCACACCTTCGCCCGATGAGCGGAAATGCGATGAACTCTGCATTCCGACGCATGGGGTTTGACGGCGATACCGTCACATCGCATGGCATGCGCTCCACCGCGTCTACCCTGCTTAATGAGAGCGGGAAATGGCACCCCGATGCAATCGAGCGGGCTTTGGCGCATGGGCACAGCGACAAGGTGCGCGGCACCTATGCGAGGGGGCAGCATTGGGAGGAACGCGTTCAGATGGCGCAATGGTGGAGCGATTATCTCGACCGCATCCGGATCGGTGGACAGGTTGTGGATTTTCAAGCGCGTGAAGCCTGAATAGCTAACGCGAAATGGGGATTTAGCGATAGTCCCCGTTTTCCACAGGGAGTGTGCAATAAAAGTTGTCACCCCTGACTTGCGCGATTCCATCCAAAAGCCTCATGGTGCATTTGCGAGCCGCGTGAACATGCAGGGAACACCCTGCTGTTCCAGCTCGTAAATCTTGGCCACTTCGGCCGTTTTTGGAGACCATGACGAATGGCAGCACTTTTGACCATCAAACGCTTTTGCGAAGAATACAGTATCAGTCGCTCCACCGCCTACCGCCTGCGCGATAACGGCGATGTTCCGCACATCAAGATCGGGCGCGCAACGCGCATTCGGCGCGAGGATGCGGAACGCTGGTATGCATCGCTTTGCGAGCAATATGCCAATGACTGATCCGGCGGCAAAAGAGCAAAAGCGCCGATAAGGCTGGAACCCTTACCGACGCTCGCATCCTAAGGTTTCTCTCCATTGGATGCAGCTTTACTGCCAAAGGCTAAGCGGCCCGTCCACACAAAATGTGGACCGTGCCAAATAAGCGGGGCGGCTGGACCATCTGGAATAGTCGCCCTGCTCCACCACACGCGGTTGGTGCCGTGCTGTGTCTCTCTGTATCTTTGAAACTTGCGGCGGATCATTCCCCATTGTTCCAGCCAAATTCGCATTCCTTTCGCGATTTCATAGGCTTGCGCAACTGACTCCCGATCTGCCTATATTAGGGGCGTTTTCTTGCCACCAGCCGGACTACAGCGCGGCGGCGCGCGCAATCGGGCAGACCGCGAAAGCTGGCAGCTCAGCGAGCATCAATGCCGCATGGTTATCGACCGCAGCTTCGACGCTTGGGAAGCAGGGACTCCGATGAGCCGCTTTATCACGCTGGCGTGGGGGCTGGCAGAAATCGAGGCGGGCGACGCGGTGAAGGCAACCGGCGAATTTATCAAAATGGCGCGCGATTGGATGCGTCGGCATGGCCACCCGATGCCTTGGGTTTGGGTGCAGGAGCGCGGCAAGAGATTCGGCCAACACGCACATATCCTGTTGCACGTTCCAAAAGAGCTAGACCTGCTCTTCCGCCCGATGCCGCTGCGCTGGGCGAAGGCGATTGTGCGGCAAGGTTACGTCAAGGACACCGTGGACACCCAAAAGCTGGGCGAGGCCTATAGCGCCAATCCTGAGCTTTATCGGGCACGCTTAATGGGAAAGCTCCACTACATGCTGAAATGCACGCCAGCGAAGCTTGATGAGCCGCTGGGCATGATCGGCTGGGGGCACAAGCCATGGGGGCAATCCAGCCGCGTGATCGGCAAACGGGCGGGCGTGTGGCAAACCCGCAAAGCCTAGGGGTCGCCAAATCTCCAGACGCTTTGACCGGAAACCGATGCTGGCTAGCCTGCTGAATTGCTAATCCAGTTTTTCTCGCGCGCGAGATATTGTGCGCCATTGCATCCGCACGTTCCGAAAATGCGAATTTCACAATTGATTTAGGAAAATTTGGCCGAAGCGAATTGCGCACACAAAACTTGGGATATTGCCCCTCCACGCGAACAATAAGAGAACAAAAGGCTTGATTGAGCCGCTGAATGATGAGAAGTCAGTCCAAAATGTTAGTTGATCCTGAGAACTCAGCGCTTAGCCGCCCCATTGTCCCGATCTATGGGCAGGACGACCCCTGCCGTTTCAATTTCATTGATCTGTTTGCAGGCATCGGCGGCATTAGGATGGGTTTTGAAGCTATCGGCGGTCACTGCGCTTTTACATCCGAATGGAACACGTTCGCTCAGAAAACCTATGCGAGCAATTTCAGAGATAATCACCCGCCCGGCGGCGACATAACTAAAATTCCAACAAGCGAAATTCCGCCTCATGATGTCTTACTAGCGGGATTCCCTTGCCAGCCCTTCTCGATTGCCGGGGTTTCGAAAAAGAATGCTTTGGGCCGCAAGCACGGATTCGCCTGTGAAGCGCAGGGGACGCTATTTTTCGATGTAGCGCGCATTCTTGAGGCTAAGCGGCCTGCTGCTTTTCTGCTTGAGAACGTCAAGAATTTGGTCAGTCACGATAAGGGGCGGACGTTCGCGGTTATTCAGAAGACTCTTCGTGAGGAGCTTGGCTACCAGATCTTCTATAAAGTTATCGATGCGCAGCACTTCGTTCCTCAGCATCGCGAAAGAATTGTAATTGTTGGATTTCGCGAGCCAACTGCGTTTTCTTGGGAAGCACTAAAACTGCCAGAGAAAGGGACGCAGCGAATGTCGCAAATTCTTCATCCTGAGGATGGCTCTGAAAAACCGGAGGCGCACTATACTCTCGGACCCTTGGCTAAGGTGAGCGACAAATACACATTGTCTGACAAGCTTTGGAATTATTTGAAGGGGTATGCCGCAAAGCATCGCGCGAAAGGCAATGGATTCGGTTTCGGGCTGGTAGGGCCCGACGATGTGGCCAGAACGCTTTCTGCGCGATATTACAAGGATGGGTCGGAAATTCTCATCGATCAGGGGCCAAAGCGAAACCCCCGGCGTTTGACTCCGCGAGAGTGCGCGCGGCTTATGGGCTATCCGGACAACTTCACAATTCCGGTGTCTGATACGCAGGCTTATAAGCAATTTGGCAATTCTGTTGCGGTTCCTGTGTTCCGTGAGGTGGCACGCGCGATGCAGCCGCATATCGGAGCTGTGCTAACGGGACGCGCATCCTCGCAGGCTGCTTAATCTTGGCCGATGTCCATTCTGCGGTCGTTCGTTCGAAAAATATGTCGGCGGTGCGTCGCAGGGACACAAAACCTGAGCTTCTGATCAGGCGTAGACTGTTCGCTGAAGGGTTTCGCTATCGCTTAGATGTGCGGTCGCTGCCAGGCAGACCGGATATTGTTCTCACAAAATATAACGCGGCCATTTTCGTTCATGGCTGCTTCTGGCACCGCCATGATTGCGAACTCTTTCGTATGCCTGCAAGCCGAGCGGATTTTTGGCAACACAAGCTCACGAAAAATGTAGAGCGCGACCAGCGCAATGTCGCTGAGCTCAAAAGCCGAGCTTGGCGAGTGGGAGTTATCTGGGAATGCGCACTGCGTGGGAAGGGTCGGCTAGAATTCGAGAATCTGATTTCGGACCTCAAAACGTGGCTACTATCGAATGTGGCCGAGATCGAGATGCGGGGAAGATAGATGATCGAATGCTTAAAACAGCTGATTGATCTGATGCAAACGCACGGTGCCACCCGCTTCTATGCCAAGCGACTAGCTCCAAACGATAACTCAAAAAATCAGATATATCTCGGCGGAGATTTTTCCGCCCTCAATGTTCTACCACATGGTGAAATTTACACAGATGATGGGTCGCAGGGTGGCGGTCGGCGTGACCGCGCGAAAGCCTCTCTTGATTTCTGGTGGCTCAGCGCTGCGGGACTAGACCGAGCACCGCATGCGAATTTGATACTCTATCCGAAATACCCAGAGGTTCGCTTTTCCGGCTTTCTTAAGGGGTGCAAAAACTCTCCCTCCAAAATTCTGACAGTCCGTGATGAGGGCAGGGTTTTGGTTCTCGGAGTGGCCCCAGAAGGCAGAGTGTTGGGCTTTGCGGTCGAAGCCGATCACCCTATTGCGCGCGAGGTGCGCTTGTCTCAGTGGCAAATGATTGGTGTCTTTGACCTGCTCCCAGCCGGTAAGGAAAAGCGAACCTCCCGATCAATATTGTTGTCAGAACTGCGTCGCATTTACGAACTCAATTGGATCTTGTCTCAAAAGCTCGCACCCGACGGTACGAAACACCCGTATGCAGCACGTAACGGGGGAGGTTACACCTTGGAAGCAGAACTCGGGGTATCTCCGAACGGTTATGCTGAGCCCGATTTTTTGGGCTGGGAAATCAAGCAGTATGGCGTTGCAGACTTTAAATCGTTCCGGCCAAAGTCGCCTGTAACTCTCATGACCCCGGAGCCAACTGGCGGTTTGTATCGCGAAAAGGGGCCGGATACTTTCGTGATGAGCTACGGCTATCCTGATAAGAGCGGCAAGCCCGATCGCATGAACTTCGGAGGGGTCTACGCATGCGGCAAAACCTTTCATAAAGAGACTGGGCTACAGCTTGAGCTGGTCGGCTATGATAGTGAAAATGACAAAATTACAGATATGGATGGCGCAATTGCCCTCGTCTCGAATGAAGGCAAGCTGGCCGCGAGCTGGGCTTTCAAAAGTCTCATGAAGCACTGGAACCGAAAGCATGCGCAGGCAGCCTACGTTCCGTCACTTTATAAGCACCCGCCACCACAGTATTCCTACGGGCCAAAAGCCCTCCTCTGCGAGCGGACGGATTTCCTGATGTATTTAAAGGCTGTTTCGGCAGGGCTCGTTTACTATGATCCAGGCATCAAACTTGAGAAAGTTTCGACCCGAGCCCCCAAGCTGAAGCGACGGAGCCAGTTTAGGGTAAAACACTCAGAGCTTCATGGTCTTTATGAAGAGACCGTAACTGAGAATTTGCTTTGATGGGCGGTTTCGGATCAGGGCGGCAATATGGGCAGCCGACGGCGGACGCATCGCGCAAGGTCGATCTGGCGTGGATGATGCGCAAGGGCTTGGCAGTCGAGGGACGTGATCTTTCCGGCAGCATCCATTTCACATGCGGCGATAGTCCGGCTGGGAGTATTTCCTATCGAGCCGAGATGAAGTGCGAAGGCCGTGAACGCATGATCTTAAGCTACACGCGCGGCGAAGGCGAAGATCGGGAATCCGTCGAGCAGATAATCCCCCTCACTTTCACCCGCCCGCATTTCGGCGGCAAACGCTGGTGGATGATCTGCCCCTATCGCGGGCACCGCGTCGGCAAGCTCTATCTGCCTTTAAGCGGGGACCGCTTCGCATCTCGAAAGGCTTGGCGGCTGGGCTATCATTCGCAGCGCGTAAATCAACGGGATCGAGCTTTCGAGGCGCTCTTCCGATTGCAGAAGCGTTTAGGATGCACACAAGGATGGGAGCAACCCATACGCCGCCCCAAAGGTATGCATCGGCGAACCTATGCGCGGCTGGAAGAGGAATACTGGCGATTGGACGCGCTGTGCGCGGTGGAAATGATGCGCTTGATCGGCCTCATGCGTGCCAAGTAGCAGCACATTTTTCTGGTGGTAAAGCTGCACCACTGGGGGCACTTTTGGGGGCACTTGGGCGAGCGCTTGAAAAACTATCAAATTAAATCAAAGAACTAAAGTCTGTATGCGGGTCACGTAAGCGCACCATCTCTTTCCCTAGGACATCGTCGGTCTATCGGTTCGAAGTGCTTTCGGCCGGTCGCATCGTTGGGCCCTTTTCAGGAAGCCTTGGGGATGATTTCCCAGCGGTTACCGAAACTATCTGCCTTTCGCCTGAGAATGGGCCGGAAGCGGACCGTCCGCTCTTGGCCTCACTTTAGGCAAAACACATCCTCGGCCCCATAAGTCGGTGTGGGACGTTACCAGTACATGACCTTATACCATACGCGCACAGGACGCGGAAAACCCCTCCTCCTGGTCCATGGACTGGGGGCGACCTGCGGCTCGTGGGACACGATCTCGCCTGCGCTTTCTCAAGTCAGGGAGGTAATTGCCGTGGACCTGCCCGGCCACGGGCAGACACCCGAAGAGGCGGACAGCGGTACGTTCGACGGACTTGCGCGCAGTCTGGACGATTGGCTCGGCGCGGAGAATCTCACAGGTATCGATATGGTCGGCAGCTCGCTGGGTGCTCGCCTGGTGCTCGAAATGGCGCGGCGCGGCCGAGCGGGCGCGGTTGTCGCATTGGATCCGGGAGGCTTCTGGCAGGGGTGGGAGCGCACTTTCTTCAAGACCACCATAACGCCATCGGTTGCACTGGTTCGCGCACTGCGACCGGCGCTTTCTGCCATCACCGGAAATGTCGCAGGCCGGACCGCGCTCATGGCCCAGCTCTCTGCAAGGCCGTGGGCACTCGACGGGGCATTCGTCGCGCGCGAACTGAAGTCACTGGCGGATACAAGTACCGTCAATTCGCTAGTGAGGGACCTCGCCAATGGCGCAATGCAGGGTGGCCCTGCGGACACGGCTGCGCCGGTCGTCATCGGCTGGGGACGCAAAGATCGGCTGTGTCTACCGCAGCAGGCGGATCGCGCGATGAAAGCCTTCCCTGAGGCGACGCTGCACTGGTTCGAGCGTAGCGGTCACTTCCCGATGTGGGATCAGCCAGAAGAAACCGTCCGCGTGATTCTTGATGCAACGAGCAATTCGGAATCGAAATAATAGTGCAACTGGGTGCTTAGCAAATCGAGGGCCTAAGCAGGGGCTAA
The DNA here is from genome assembly GCF_027912455.1 of Aurantiacibacter sp. MUD61. Lineage (NCBI taxonomy): Bacteria > Pseudomonadati > Pseudomonadota > Alphaproteobacteria > Sphingomonadales > Erythrobacteraceae > Aurantiacibacter > Aurantiacibacter sp. MUD61. The sequence goes on along the minus strand of NZ_CP115446.1, from coordinate 1,480,571 downwards.
TCCCATTGAAAGGTCATTTGTTGGGCCGTTTTCGGTCGGTCTGCTTAAGAACCCAAAAGGCAGGAAAGCCGACATTTGGCCACCGACCCGGTTGTGGAAATTGGCTAAGTATCAATTCTCGTCGTCAAAACGCGCTTCCATATTCGTGAAATGCTGATCATCGCCAAAACCCGCGCCGAGGTCATAAAGGTAGAGAGTGACTGGGCAGTTTTGACTCTCTGCCCATTTTACTGCCTCGGACACTGAAACAGCTTCAAGCGCCTCGTAGTCCACTATAACTTTTGGGTCGCTTTCGGGCGCTTGATCGGCATCAGCGCACGAATTGTCGTGCTCGGTTGCCTCAACGATCGCGTTGACTTCACGCCACCGATAGGGCCGCTTGCGCTTGTCGATTACGTTCCAAAGCATAAGAGCGGACTAACTCTTCGCCGGGCGAACGGCAACGACTGCTTCCCACCCCAATTGCAGACGGTAAGCTATCGCAGAGTTGCCTCCAATAACGGAAATTCGCGGCGGATGATTTGGTCGCCGTCCAATATTCAAAAGTGAAATGGTGGGCGACAATTTGCTAGCCGCGACCGAGCCGGTGTGTTTTCTGCCGCAGAATGTCAGCGTTGCTAGGCAGCGAATTTGGGATGTGTTTGCGAAAGAGTGCAAGTACAAGCCGAGTGCCCCGCTCACCCGATGATGAGTATGCCCTTTTCAAGACGCCTCTCATCGGTTCGTGATGATGGGGTCACCTGTTCGAGTCATGTGAGCGGCACCTTTTTTTTGATCACAGCGAAAAGCCGAACCATCAGCTCTGCCGCCTTAGGCATCGGTCTGGTCCAGGCGATCGTCCCTGACGCGCATCAGGTTTTCCTGGGCGACTGTCGCCACAAGACGCCCCTTGTTGTCGAAGAAGTGCCCCTTGCTCAGGCCGCGTGCGGCACCGGACCATGGGCTCTCGCCGGCGTAGAGATGCCATTGGCTGAAATCGGGTGTCTTGTGGAACCAGATCGCGTGATCGAGACTGGCGATCTGGATGCCCTTCTCACCCGGCCGTATGCCATGGGGCAGCAGCGCGTTGCGGAGGAACAGCATATCTGAGGCATAGGCCATGGCGGGGCGCTGCATCGCCTCTGAAAGGCCCTCAGGCTGGCGTATGCGCATCCAGCAGCTGGAACTCGGCGATCGCGCGGCATTGCCGAAAGTGCCTTCGACATCCACCGGGACGGCCTCGATCGGTCGAGAGGAGAGGCGGCCGATAATCGGCAGCGCGTCGAAATCCTCTTGTTTCGCTCGCCAGCTATCAAGCGTCCTTTGCGCGGTGTCGACATCGGGCACTTCCGGCATCGCGGCAGCATGGTGCAGGCCGGGCTCGGATATTTGTGAGGACGCGGTCATCGTGAGGATTTGCCGATCGCCCTGCACCGCGTCGATCCTGCGCGTGCCGAAGCTGCGCCCTTCGGCAAGCGTCGTGACTGTGTAGGAGATCGGCTGGTCGGCCGCTCCAGGCTTCATGAAATAGGCGTGCAATGAATGCACATGGCGATCATCGTGATCGTCCAGCGTTGCCGCCATGACAGCCTGCGCCAGCGCATGACCGCCGAACATCCGCTTTCCGATGCCCGGCCCCGGCGCGCCCACCCAGCTATGCTCGCTCTCGCGGCTGAGTGACAGCATGTCATGGAAGGTGGTCATGCAATCCCCTGCTGGTGCAATCGCCTGAGACGAAAAAGGGCCGGGAAAATCCCGGCCCTCCCCCTGTCCGTGATTGCCAATCTGGTGCTTTAGAAGCGACCGCGAACGGTGACGCCATAGGTGCGCGGCTCTGCCAGATAGGCAGAATAGGTCTGCTGCGGCGCGACAAACGGGGTGTTGAAGGCGACCTGCGTGTAATCGACATCGAACACATTGTTCGCCCACAGTTCGACCGACCAAGCGCGATCCGGACCGACGAGGCCGACCCGGCCATTCACAAGAATGAAGGCATTCTGCTCCTTGCCGAAGAGCAAGTCCGAACCCGTGTTGTAATCGTCGCTCACGCGGGCATTGACGAAGAACAGGCCCGACATTCCCGAATTGCCGATCGGCGGCGTCCAGGTCAGCGAGCTGGTCGCGGTGAATTCGGGCGCGTTCGACAGATTGTCGCCCGGCAGCAGGCGCAGCGCCGGATCGAGCGGAGCACCCGTATCGTTGCCGATCAGATTGTCCTGATAGGTGGTGTTGGCATAGGTAATGCCGAAAGTACCTACCAGATCGGGGATGGGAGAAATCGTGGTTTCGATTTCGATGCCTTCCGCTACCACACCCGGCTCCACATCGTCTGGCGAGCAGGCTCCGGTCGTGGCGCTGGCGTCACGATCGGCTCCATTGAGATCGGCACCGCATGCATTGACGTTCTGCACCAGAAAGACCGAACCGTTGAAGGTGTTCAACTGGAAGTTGGTGAATTCCTGACGGAACGCGGCGACACTGATCGAGAGCGGACGCGTCGAATACTTGAAACCGAGCTCGTATGCGTCAACCGTTTCCTCTTCGAACTGCAGGCTAGTGGGATCCAGCGCATTCACGTTGAACGTAACAGGATTCGACAGTGCCGAACGGTCGAGGTTGAAACCGCCAGCCTTATAGCCGCGCGAATAGCTGGCGTAGAACAGGAGGTCCGGGTTTGGCTGCCATGACAGCACGGCCGTACCGGTGAATTCATCCTCATCCCGCGTATCGGAAAGCGAAACGCCGTCCAGCTCCGAAGTGCTATTGCCCTGGCAGGACAATGCGAGAAGGCCTCCTGCCAGTGGAGCCAGTGCCTGCACCTGCAGCAGCGGTGACAGCAAAGCGCGGTTGGCCGGGCAGAAGGTGTTGTCATTACCGAATGTTGCGGAGAAATCCTTCGTCTCATTCGTGTAGCGCAGGCCGAGTGTCAGATCGATCGTGTCGGTGATGTGGACGATATTATGCGTGAAGAGCGCGAAGTTGTCGCTCTGCTGGTCATACACATCGCCGGTGCCGCCAAGATCGCGGACCTGTGCCAGATTATTGATACCGGCGATAATCAGGGGAGTTGCCGGGCCGAATGCAGGTGCGCCAATCGTGCCATCGAGAAATGCGATAGCCGGACCGAAGCAATTGTCGGCCGAAGGATTCGCCAGCGCCGGGTTGATCGCCAGTGCGATGCGGCAATTGGCAAAGGTACCGTAATCTTCACCGAAGCGAAGGTTGTCTTGCGACCGCAGGCTCTCGCTCGCATAATAACCGCCGACAAGCCAATCCAGCCGGTCATCGAACAGGGAACCGTTGAGACGGATTTCCTGCGTGAAGGTTTCGAACGCACGCGCGCCGCCGAATTCGTTCGGCGCACGATAGATGAGGTCGACAGTCGTATAGTCCGTGTCCGACCCCTGAAAGTTCGAATATTCGCGGTAGCCGGTGATCGATGTCAGCGTGGTGGTGCCGAAGGTCCAGTTGAGTTCACCGGAGATACCGTAATCCTCGGTCTCACCCTGGTAAGAGCGGCCAGCCGTCGGGTAGATATCGCGGTTGAAGGTGTCCTGCGACAAGGCGCGCGGGTCCTGTCCGAGGCCCAGCAGGATCGGAACGATCGGATTCGATGTGCTCGTCAGCGCAGGCGCAGCCGGCTCCGGACGGGTGAATTGATCGAGTCCCGGGCTCACGCGCGCCAATGGCGCGAAGGCGGTCTGCACGAAAGTTGCCGCACAGCATGCTTCATCCTTGAAGGAATAATCGGCCACGAGGCGGAACGAGATGTCCGCCGTCGGCTCGAACAAAGCCTGTGCGCGGACGAGGTAACGGTCGCGATTGTTTACATCGGTGCCATTGGTGACATCGTTGTAAAAACCGTCACGCTCGAAATACACGCCGTCCACGCGTGCAGCGATGGTATCGCCGATCGGGACGTTGATCCCGCCTTCGATGCGCATCGCGTCATAATTGCCGTAGGTAAAGGCACCATAGCCGCTGAAATCGAATTCCGGCGGCGCGGTGTAGATATTGATGAGGCCGGCAGTCGAGTTGCGTCCGCCAAGCGTGCCCTGTGGGCCGCGCAGGATTTCCACCCGGTCAATCGGGCCGAGCTCCGACAGGGCATTACCCGAACGTGAGCGATATACGCCATCGATGAACACGGCGACCGAGCTTTCGAGGCCGGCATTATCACCCACCGTACCGATGCCGCGAATACGTGCAGAGCCGTTCGCTTCGTTACCGGTCGAGGAGACCAGCAATGAAGGTGCAACCTGGTTCAGCTCGCGAATGTCGGTCGTGCCCGAGCGTTCGAGCAGCTCGCCTGAAACCGCGGACACCGCAATCGGCACGTCGGCCAGCGACTGCGTACGGCCCTGCGCCGTGACCACGATAGTATAGGGGTCGACTTGACCAGGACCATCCGGCTCCTGCTCATCATTGACATCACCACCTTCGGCAAGATCATCCTGCCCGGTGGGTGCCTGCTGCGCAGCGGCCATTGTGGGGAAACCCAACAGTGCAACAGCAAGTGCACCACGGGCGATGGAATTACGGATAACCGACTTCATAGCTCTCTCCCAGCTCAATCGTTTTTCTGTGAAGAGTATGCCCTGCGCGCTGGAGTGCGAATTTTCGCTCCACGGTCTCTTGCGGACCTTGTTTTACGCGGTGACAATCTCCCTTCCTTGATGTGTATTCTGCGTTCTTCTGTGTCGTTAAGCAAGCAATTTGAACATACGGTATCTTTATGTGACCTTTTTGCACTGCCGCCCTCTCAGGCGTGGCTTTTCTCGAGCGCGGAATAGATCAGCGTCTTGAGCTGGCGGCGGATGGGATAGACGGTGGATCGGTAAAGCTGCGTCATGAAAACCATGCTGATCCGCTCCACCGGATCGACGAAGAAGGCCGTGGAATAGGCACCGCCCCAATAAAACTCGCCGCGACTGGCCGGCATCAGCGTGCGCGCCGGATCGGTGACGACGGCAAAGCCCAGGCCGAATCCGGTGCCGGCATTGCTCGCTTCCGAAAACAGCGCATCGCTCATTTCGGTGAGGTCCGCTCCGCCCGGAAGATGATTCGCGGTCATCAGGTCGAGCGTCTTGGGCGCGATGATTCGCGCGCCATCGAGCTGGCCCTTGCCCAGCAGCATCGCACAAAAGCGATGGTAATCGGCGATCGTGCTGACGAGCCCTCCGCCGCCGCTGTGAAAACCCGCAGGCTTGAAATGCGTGCTCTGTTCGCCCGGCTCGACCAGCATGGGCTTGCCACCGGGATTGTACGCGTAGCTATCGACCAGGCGCGCGCGGTGCTCCTCGGCGAGGTCGAAACCGGTTTCGTCCATGCCAAGCGGGGCGAAGATATGCTCGCGAAAATAGTCGCCGAGCTTGTTTCCCGTCAGTCGCTCGATCGCAACGCCGAGAACGTCGGTCGCGACCGAGTAATTCCACCGTTCACCCGGCGCATGCTGCAGCGGCAGCTTTGCAAGTGTCGCAATATAATCGTCCAATGATCCATCGCGGGGAAGATCGATTTTCGCGTCGCGGTAGGCGGCATCGACATTGGTCCGGTTCTGCAGGCCATATGTCAGTCCCGACATATGCGTCAGCAGGTCCACAAAGCGAATGGGGCGCGCAGGGGCGACAGGCCTGAACGGCACCGCCCCGCCGCCACCGGCATAGACACCCAGCGACGCAAACTCGGGAAGGATCGTGGCGACCGGATCTTCCAGCGCGACCTTACATTGCTCGACCAGCTGCATGAAAGCGATCGAGGTGACGGGCTTGGTCATCGAGGCGATGCGGAACAGCGCATTCTCCGGCAGATCGCCGCGCCCTTCTCCAAGCTTTCCAGCAGTGGTGTGGTACACCGGCGCTCCATCACGGGCGACCAGAAGCTCGGCATTCGGAAGGCGGCCCGCATCGACATAGGCCTCGCGCAAGAACGCTCCAATCCGTTCGAGCCGGCTTGCGTTGAAGCCCTTCTCCCCCGGATCGACCATGCCTTCCATACCGTGCAACCTCTCCATACCCGTTATTCCGGGCCTTACCATATCGCCGTTTTGATTGAGTGCAATAGCCTCATACCCAATATTCAGTTTTAGTATCAGCGCTTGCACAGCTAAGTGCGTTTCGGTTAGCCTGGGGAGCGAGGAGAGAGAATGCCAATGACTGATTCTGCCACGACTTCCGCAAGCGAAGCGGGCTGGACACCGCCTGCCGGATGGCCCGCGATGAGCCGCGCGAAAGTGCTCGAATTGCTGACGGCACCCGGACAGCCCTTCGAAATGGTAACCGTCCAGATCGATGGCCGCTCTGTCCGTGCGTGGAAGAATGCCCCGCCATCGCTGCGCGCCATTGCAGAGCTCGCCCGCACCCATGGCGATGCGACCTATGCCGTCTATGAAGGCGAGCGCGCATCGTTCGCCGATTTCTTTCGCGCAGTAGCGGCGCTTGCCAACCATCTGCATGAGAGCGGTATCGCCAAGGGAGACCGCGTCGCGCTGGCCATGCGCAATTTGCCCGAATGGCCGGTGGCGTTCTTCGCCATCACATCGATCGGAGCAATCTGCGTCCCGCTCAACGCGTGGTGGACTGCGGAGGAATTGTCCTTCGCGCTTGAGGACTCAGGCAGCAAAGCGGTCATCTGCGATGGAGAGCGCTGGGAACGCATCGCCCCTGCCTGCGAGAAGCTGGATCATTTGCAGACGTGTATCGTCTCGCGCTGCGACGATAGGGCGAGTGGCGGAGAGCGGCTTGAAGATATCATCGGAGCGCCTGACAGCTGGTCTAAATTGCCAGAGAGAGAATTGCCCCCGGTCGAAATCGCACCCGACGATGAAGCGACAATCTTCTACACCAGCGGCACGACCGGAAAACCGAAGGGATCGCTGGGTACCCACCGCAATATCTGCACCAATGTCTTGAGCAGCAAATACAACCTCGCCTGCGCCCCGCTTCGGCGCGGTGAAATGCCGCCCGAGCCGGTGCCGAAAACCGTGTTGCTGGTCATTCCCCTGTTCCACGTCACCGCCTGTTCGGCGGCCATGGTCGGATATATTTTCAGCGGCCACACGACCGTCTTCATGCATCACTGGGATACGGAAGAAGCCTTCCGCCTGATCGAACGCGAGAAGATCAACCTGACCGGCGGGGTCCCCACGATCGCGTGGCAATTGATCGAAAATCCCGCGCGCAAGAACTACGATCTCAGCAGCCTTGAAATGATCGGCTATGGCGGCGCGCCTGCTGCACCGGAACTGGTGCGCCAGATTGCCGACAAATTTGGCGCTGCACCCAGCAATGGCTGGGGCATGACCGAAACCATGGCCACGGTCACCGGCCACGCGGCAGAGGATTATCTCAACCGCCCGGACAGTTGCGGCCCGCCTGTCGCGGTGGCCGATCTGAAGATCATGTCCGCGGATGGCAGCGCGGAATTGCCTACGGGCGAAGTGGGCGAACTCTATGCCTATGGCCCGATGGTCGCGAAGGGTTACTGGAACAGGCCCGATGCGACGGCAGAGACTTTCGTCGGCGGCTGGGTGCGCACAGGCGATCTGGCGAAGCTGGACGATGAAGGCTTTTGCTACATCGTCGACCGGGCGAAGGACATGGTCATCCGCGGCGGCGAGAACATCTATTCCTCCGAAGTCGAAAACGTCCTCTACGAACATCCTGCCGTGACCGACGCTGCCGTCGTCGGCCTGCCGCACAAGCAATTGGGAGAGGAACCGGCAGCCGTGGTGCACCTGGCCCATGGCGAAAGCGCGAGCGAGGAAGAGTTGCAGCAATGGGTTGCTGCCCGCCTCGCCCATTTCAAAGTACCGGTCCGGATCCTCTTCACCGAAGAGACTTTGCCGCGCAACGCCAATGGCAAGATCCTGAAGAAAGACTTGCCAGCGCTGTTCTGACCGCCAGCGGTCCTAATCGAAGGTGATGACAGACCGGGCGATCTGCCCGGTCTTCATTTCCTCGAACGCCTCGTTCACATCACCCAGCGCGATGCGGCGGGAGATCAACTCATCCAGCTTCAGCTTTCCGGCCATGTAGAAATCGACCAGGCGCGGGATGTCGACGGGGAACTGGTTCGATCCCATCATCGATCCGCGCAGCTGCTTTTCCTGCAATAGCTCGTAACCGTTGATCTGCACTTTCTGGCCGACCGGAATCATGCCGATCACCGTGGCAATGCCGCGGCGGCGCAGCATGCGGAAAGCGTCGGATGCGGTGTCCGCGCGGCCGATGGCTTCGAAGGCGTGATCGACCCCGCCATTGGTCAGGCCAAGCACCTTCTTCCAGACATCGCCTTCCGACGCGTCGATAAAATCGGTCGCTCCGAAGGCGCGGGCTAGCTGCTCTTTTCCGGCGACCATGTCGATGGCGATGATGCGCCCCGCCCCGGCAATCTGCGCGGCATTGATAGTGGCGAGGCCCACCCCGCCACAACCGATAACGGCGACACTTTGCCCGGGACGGACCTCTGCGGTGCGCACGACCGAGCCATAGGCCGTGATCGTGGCGCAGCCGAGCAAAGCGGCCCGGTCCAGCGGCATGTCCTCACGGATCTTCACGCAGGCATTCTCATGCACCAGCAATTGTTCGGCAAAGGCCGACAGATTGAGGAATTGCGACATGGGCACATCGCTGCTGCCGAGCCGGGGCTCCTCATCCTTCGCGCGGCTGACATCGGGTTCGTTGCACAGCGACAAATGCCCGCCGACGCAGAATTCGCAATGTCCGCAGAAGGCGGAGATGCAGGTCACCACGTGATCGCCGGGCTTTACCGTGCGCACTTCGCTGCCGACCTGTTCCACCACACCGGCGCATTCGTGGCCGAGCACGGTGGGCATGGGCGTGGGATAGTGGCCTTCAACAAAGTGCAGGTCCGAATGGCACACGCCTGTCGCCGCAGCGCGGATCAGGACTTCATGGGGACCGGGCTTGGAAATGGCCACGTCTTCGATCTGAAGGGGGGCGCCGACTTTGCGCAAGACTGCTGCTTTCACACTTACTCTCCGCAAGGATTTGAATTGTGCACGCAAGGTCGCGAAAAATGCACCCTTTGCCAAGCACCAATTTGCATTTTCCGAAAAATGCGTATGTAGACAAGCGGCGCATTTACGTGCAGTCTTGGCGCAATTCGAACAGACGGTGCCGAAAGGCAGGAGAGGCTAAAAGTGGATTTCGACCTGAGCGATCGGCAACGCGCGATGCGCGACCGGGTGAAGAGCTTCATCGACGAGAAAATTCGCCCCCGCGCAGGCGATTACAAGGCGGCAGCGAAGGCGGCGGACGATGCCGGTGACCGCTGGCAGCCCAACCCCGTGATCGAGGAATTGAAGCCCGTTGCGCGCGAATCGGGACTGTGGAACCTGTTCATGCCGCCGCATTCCGGACAGGAGCATGTAGACGACTCGTTCGAGTTCGATGGAGAACAGCTTTCGAATCTTGAGTATGCTCTTTGCGCCGAGGAAATGGGCCGCGTTTACTGGGCCAGCGAAGTGTTCAATTGCTCCGCTCCCGACACCGGCAATATGGAAGTGCTCTATCGTTACGGTACGCGAGAGCAGAAGGATCGCTGGCTGACCCCGCTGATGAACGGCGAAATCCGCAGCGCTTTCCTGATGACAGAGCCCGATGTCGCCTCTTCCGATGCGACCAATATCCAGGCCAGCATCATCAAGGACGGCAACGAGTGGGTGCTGAACGGCCGCAAATGGTGGTCCAGCGGCGCAGGCGATCCGCGCTGCAAGGTGGCCATCGTCATGGGCAAGTCCGACCCCGATGGCTCGCGCCACGGCAGCCAGTCGATGATCCTGCTACCGATGGATACTGAAGGCGTGACGATCGAGCGTATGCTCAGCGTCTATGGCTACGACCACGCCCCGCACGGCCACGCGGAGATCAGCCTCGACAATGTGCGCCTGCCGGCGGATGCCATCCTGCTGGGCGAAGGGCGCGGTTTCGAAATCGCGCAGGGCCGCCTTGGCCCGGGGCGCATCCATCACTGCATGCGCACGATCGGCGTGGCGGAAGAAGCGCTGGAGGCCATGTGTCGCCGCCTCACCAGCCGCGTCGCTTTCGGCAAGTTCATCTACCAGCAGAGCGTGTGGGAAGAGCGCGTGGCGCGCGCCCGCATCGATATCGAGATGAGCCGCCTCCTGTGCCTGAAGGCCGCCGATATGATGGACCGCGCAGGCAACAAGGCCGCGAAGAACGAGATCGCGATGATCAAGGTGCAGGCGCCCAACATGGCGCTCAGCATCCTCGATGATGCCATCCAGGCGCATGGCGGCGGCGGTGTGAGTTCGGATCACGAGCTTGCCGCGACCTGGGCCAGCATCCGCACCTTGCGCTTTGCCGACGGGCCGGACGAGGTCCACAACCGCGCCATCGCTCGCAATGAATTTTCCAAATACACCGACCTGAAAGCGAAGCCGGGCGAACCGCGCAGCAACACGCCTTCAGGCGCAGGAGCAAACGCATGACACGTGAAGCCGCCATCGTTTCCACCGCCCGCACGCCCATCGGAAAGGCGCATCGCGGTGCTTTCAACGCCACCATGCCCGATGTGCTGAACGCGCATGTGATCGACGCCGCGCTGGACCGCGCCGGTGTGGATCCGGAACGCGTGCAGGATCTCTATTGGGGCTGCGGCAACCAGTATGGCCCGCAATTCTATAATCTCGGCCGCATGAGCGTGTTCGGCAGCAAATTGCCGCAAAGCGTTCCGGCGATGACGCTCGATCGCAAGTGTGCATCCGGCCTCACCACCGTGGCACTTGCCGCGCGCAGCATCATGGCGGGCGACGCCGATGTGCTGGTAGCGGGCGGCGGCGAATCCATCTCGCTCACCATGGTGCCCGGCATCGTGGGCGAGAACTGGAAGTCACCCAATGTGCTCGAGCACGAGCCCGACGCTTATATGGCGATGATCGAGACCGCCGAGATCGTGGCCGACCGCTACAACGTCTCGCGTGAAGCGCAGGACCACTTCGCCGCGACAAGCCAGCAACGCGCTGCTGCCGCGACCGAGGCCGGTCGGCTCGCCGATGAAATCGTGCCGCTGGAAACCGAAAAGGTGATCCGCGCCAAGGACGGCAGCGAGACAGGCCGCGAAACGGTGACGCTCGAAGCCGACGAAGGCATCCGCCCCGGGACGACCTATGAAGCTCTCGCGGGCCTCAACCCGGTTTTCAAGGACGGCGCGAAGGTCAAGGAAGGCCGGCACATCACCGCAGGAAATGCGAGCCAGCTTTCGGACGGCGCGGCGGCACAGGTGCTGATGGACCGCGCGACCGCGGAGGCTGAAGGGCGCGACGTGCTCGGCGTGTTCCGTGGCTTTGCTGCAGCAGGCTGCGCGCCTGACGAAATGGGGATCGGCCCCGTCTTCGCCATTCCCAAACTGCTCGACCGCGCAGGCCTGTCGGTCGGCGACATCGGCCTGTGGGAAATCAACGAAGCCTTTGCCAGCCAGGCGCTGTATTGCCGCGACCATCTCGGCATCGATCCCGAAAAGCTCAACGTGAACGGCGGCGCCATCGCCATCGGCCACCCCTTCGCCATGACCGGATCGCGCCTCGTCGGCAGTGTACTGCTGGAAGCACGCCGCCGCGGCGAACGCTATGCCGTCGTCTCCATGTGCGTCGCCGGCGGCATGGGCGCTGCCGGCCTGTTCGAAATTTCTGCCTAATTTTTTTGCGTAAGCGAGAGAAACAATGAACCTCGAATATACTCCCGAAGAAGAAGCCTTCCGCGAGGAAGTCCGCGCGTTCCTGAAGGAAAAGCTGCCCAAGCGGCTGTCCGACAAGGTGCGCACCGGCAAGCGGCTGACCAAGGCCGACATGGAGGAATGGCACGCCATCCTCAACGAACAAGGCTGGCTCGCGCCGCACTGGCCGGAAAAATACGGCGGCACCGACTGGACGGTGATGCAGAAGTTCATCTTCGAGACCGAGACCGCCACCACGCATGCCCCGCGCATCGTACCTTTCGGCCTTTCGATGCTCGCCCCCGTGCTGATCAAATACGGCACCGAAGAGCAGTGCGAGCACTATCTTCCGCGCATTCTCGATGGCACCGACTGGTGGTGCCAGGGCTATTCGGAGCCGGGTGCAGGGTCCGACCTTGCCAGTCTCAAGACCAGCGCAGTGCGCGAAGGCGATCACTACATCGTCAATGGCCAGAAGACGTGGACCACGCTGGGCCAGCATGCCGACTGGATCTTCTGCCTCGTGCGGACGGACAATACCGGCAAGAAGCAGGAGGGCATTTCCTTCCTGCTGATCGACATGGACAGCCCGGGCATCGAAGTCCGGCCGATCAAGCTGCTCGATGGCGATGAGGAAGTGAACGAGGTATTCTTCACCGATGTGAAAGTGCCGGTCGAAAACCTTGTCGGCGAAGAGAACAAGGGCTGGACCTACGCCAAGTACCTGCTGACCTATGAGCGCACCAATATCGCCGGGATCGGCGCTTCGATGGCCGCTCTCGAGCAATTGAAGGAAATCGCGCGCACGACCGAGAAGAACGGCACCAAGCTGATCCATGAGCCGCTGTTCGCGCAGCGTCTGGCGAAGCTGGAAATCGATCTCGAAAACATGAAGACCACGAACCTTCGCGTGCTCGATTCGGCGGGCAAGGGAGGCGCGCCCGTGGCGGAAAGTTCCATGCTGAAAATCCGCGGCACCGAAATCCGGCAGGAAATCGGCAGCCTGATGCGCCGCGCGGCAGGGCGCTACGCCCAGCCCTTCGTCAGCGAGAGCCTCGACGAAGGATACAACGGCGCGCCCATCGGGCCGGAATGGGTCGGCCCGGTCTCATCCGACTATTTCAACCACCGCAAACTCTCGATCTTCGGCGGCTCCAATGAAGTGCAGCGCGAGATCATCACCAAGGCTATTCTGGAGCTCTGAGTCATGGATTTTTCAATCGGCGACGACCGGCAGATGCTGGCGGACACGATGTCGCGTTTCCTCGCGAAGGAATTCGGCTGGGAAAAGCGGCTCAAAACTATCGAGACCGATGACGGCTTCGATCGCGATGTCTGGAACCAGATGGCCGAGCTCGGCGTGCTGGGCGCGCTTTTTAGCGAAGATGCGGGCGGCTTTGGCGGCAGCGCATTCGATATCGGCACCGTCTTCGGTGAAGTCGGGCGCGCGATTGCGACGGGCCCCTTCCTTGGCACGCTGATGGCCGGGCGCTTGCTCGCGGCAGCTGGCGAGCACGAGGTGCTGGAAGGCGTGATCTCGGGCGAGAAGCTGGTCACGTTCGCACATGAGCCGGCTTACGATGCGGAGACCGGAAAGACCTCCGATGCCACAGCATCGGGATCGGGCGATACCTCAACGCTCGACGGCGCGAAGGGCGTGGTCGAGTACCTCGGCGCAGCGGATTTGATCGTCGTGACGGCGGGAGACAAGGCGTATTTCGTCGACGCTTCAGCAGGCGGCGTCGAGAAGGTGGACTACAAGATGGTCGATGGCGGTTCGGGCGGCGAGCTTCGCCTGTCCGGCGCTTCGGCCAAAGAACTGTCCGGTGTGGACGGCGCGGCGATTGCGGAAACTGTGGCGGCGGGCATTGTCGGCCTGACCTGGGAAAGCGTCGCCATCATGGACCAGCTGAAAGACCAGACGCTGGAATACATGCGCACGCGCAAGCAGTTCGGCGTTCCCATCGGCAAATTCCAGGCCCTGCAGCACCGCATGGCGACGCTCGCGCTGGAAATCGAACAGGCGCGTTCTGCCGCGATCAACACGGCGGCGTATTTCGACAAGCCGGAGCGGGACCAATATTGCGCAGCGGGCAAATATACATGCGCCCGCGTCGGCTCACTGGCGGCGGAGGAAGCCATCCAGATCCATGGCGGCATCGGCATGACGTGGGAGTTGCCGCTCTCGCATTATGCCAAGCGCATGGTGATGCTCGGTCACATCCTCGGCGACGAGGACGAGCACCTGCAACGCTATATTGAACTGATGCGCGCCGCCTAAGCTGGGTAAGTATCGGCAAGGACTCGCTTGAGGACCTTGCCGATGCTGCTGCGCGGTAGCTCGTCCACGGCGACGATATCGCTGATACGCTGGGTTTTGCCGAGGCGCTCGTTCACGCGCGCCAGCACGGCCTCGAGGTCGGCACTATTGTGCAGCACCACGAATGCGACCGGCGTTTCGCCCCATTGTTCTGACGGTATGCCGACCACGGAGGCTTCGGCGATTTCGGGCTCGGCGATGAGCTCGGCTTCAAGGTCGGACGGGTAGATATTGAACCCGCCCGAAATGATCACATCCTTCGCGCGGCCCACCAGTTCGAGGAACCCGTCCGCGTCGAAACGCCCCAGATCGCCGTGCCGGATGAAGCGGCGACCGTCTTCACTGTACCATTCGGCATCGCGCGTCGCTTCGGGCCGGTTGTGATAGCCGCGCATCATTCCGCCCGAATGGCCGACGACTTCGCCTATTTCGCCGCGTTCGACTTCGTTTCCGTCGGCATCGATGAGGCGGATGTCGTGGCCTTCCGCGGGTTGGCCGACGGTGTGCAGCTTGTCGGGGAATTCGTCGGCGAAGAGCAGGCAGGTGCCTCCGCCTTCGGTCATGCCGTAGATTTCAACAAGCTTGCCGGGCCAGCGCGAAAGCACTTCGGCCTTGCGTTCGACTGAGAAGGGCGCGGAGGTGCTGGTCTTCACGCGGTAGGTGGACAGGTCGTGATCGTCGAAGCCGGGATAGGCCATCAGCCGATCATATTGCACCGGGACCAGCGCGGCGTGGGTCACGCGCTCACTTTCGGACAGGCGGCAGAATTCGCCCGCATCGAATTTGGGCATCAGCACCACGCGCCCGCCGCCTGCGAGAGCGGGCAGGAATGCGACCAGCGTCGTGTTGGAATAGAGCGGCGTCGAAATCAGAGTCGTCGCGGTCCGGTCGTAACCGAAGGCAGACGCGCGCTCGATATGCGCGGCGCGCATGGCGTGGTCCTGGACGATACCCTTGGGCGTGCCAGTGGTGCCGGAAGAATAGATAAGGTTGAAGGCGTCGCCCGGCGCTATCGTTACAGGTGTCGGCGCGCTGCTGTCCGGGCCGAGCCAGTCTTCGAGCTGCGAGAACGGCACGAGTTTGACTTTGCCCAGCGAAACATCGCCAAGCTCGGCAATCGCCTCATCGTCTGCGAACAGAATCCGCGCGCCGCAATCGGACACCATCGCTGCAAGAGCTGCCGGGGTGGCCGAGGATGTCAGCGGAGCGGCGACCGCGCCGATCGCGACCGCGGCGCAAAAGGCGGCGGCATAGGGAATGCTGTTGCGCCCCAGAATGGCAACCGCCTCGCCTCGGGTGACGCCGTCTCGCTGCAGACCTGCGCCGATGCGATCTATCAGCGCGCCGAATTCCACCCAGTTAAGCGAGCGCTCCGCATCCATGATGCATGGCGCGTCCGGTATTTCCGCGGCATGGCGGGCCAGCACGGTGCCGAAATCTGCGAAGTTGTCCGGCACGCCCCGCTTCAATACCCTTCGAGCACCGCAAGCCGGTTCGCATGGAAATCGGCATCGCCGTATAGCTCTGCCAGCACGCGCTGGCGCTTCATGAAGAAGCCGACATCGTATTCGTCGGTCATGCCGATGCCGCCATGCATCTGCACCGCCTCTCGCACGGCGAGTGAGCTTGCCATGCCGGCCATCGCCTTGGCAACGGAAACGTCGCGGTCAGCATCCTCGCTTCCGCTATCGAGCGATTGCTGCGCTTTCAGCACTGCGGCGCGAGCGACTTCCATTTCGGAGTAGAGATGCGCGGCGCGGTGCTGCAGCGCCTGATAGCTCCCGATGGTCTTGCCGAACTGCTTGCGCTGCTTGAGATAGTCGAGCGTCATCGCGCTCGCGCCTTCTGCCACGCCGACCATTTCTGACGATACGCCGGCGCGCACGGCGTTGAGCACGCGGGTCAGCACGGATCGGCCGTCATCGACCTCACCGATGACCGTACTGCCATCGATCTCCACGCCATCGAATTCCACGCGCGCGGCGAAGCTGCTGTCCGCCAACCGCTCGGCATTCACGGTCACACCTGCATGCGAGCGGGGCACTGCAAACAGCGTCACGCCGTCGTCGTCGCTCTCACTGCCGGATGTGCGCGCAGAGACCAGCAACATATCGGCCTCATGCCCGAACGGCACGAATTGCTTGGCGCCTGACAGGCGGAAGCCATTGCCATGCCTCTCTGCCTTGCACGCGATGCGCTGCGGGCGATGGCGCGCCGCTTCGTCCAATGCGAGCGCGGCGACGGTCTCGCCCGAGACGATGCCTGGAAGGTATTGCTGCTTCAAAGCCGCGTCGGCTCCGCGCAGTGCTTCGACCGCGCCGATGGCGGTGCCGATGAAGGGCGAAGGTGTCAGATTGCGTCCGATCTCTTCGAGCACGATGCCCGCTTCGACATGACCCATGCCGAGCCCGCCATCGGCCTCGTCCACCAGCACGCCGGTGAAGCCCATTTCGCCGAATTCGCGCCACAGCTCACGGCTGAAGCCCGCCGGATCGTCCGCATCGCGTAGTTTCCGCAAATGCGAGACAGGCGCCTTTTCCGCCATGAAGGGGCGGACGGTGTCGGCGAGCGTCTCCTGGTCGTCGTCTAGGAACAGCGGCATGTCAGGCCTCCGGCAATTCGAGGATGCGCTTGGCAACGATGTTGAGCTGGATTTCGCTTGTCCCGCCTTCGATGGAATTGGCCTTGGTGCGCAGCCAAGCGCGCGCCGCCTTCCCTCCGCCTGAGCCTTCGCTGTCCCATTCCAGCGCATCGCTGCCGCCAGCCGCCATGAACAGCTCGTGCCGATCCTTGTTCAGCTCGGTGCCATAATATTTCATCATACTCGGCTGAGCGGGATGGATTTTGCCTGCCTTCAACCGGTCCATGAACCGTTCGCTCATGGCAGCAAAGGCGTGGCTGCGGACTTCATACATGGCGATGCGGGCGCGCAGGACGGGATCGTCGAGGCGCCCGTGTTCGTCCTTCCCGATCTTACCCAGCGCATAGTCGGAGAGCGACGGTCCTTGCGAGCGACCACCCATGCCGGAGATCATCTCCCGCTCATGGCCGAGCAGGTATTTGGCGACGCTCCAGCCCTGGTTGATCTCGCCGAGTACCTGATCCTTGGGCACTTTCACATCGTCGAAAAAGGTCTCGCAGAATGGCGAGTTGCCGCTGATCAGCAGGATCGGCTTGGTCGAGACGCCTTCCGATTCCATGTCGAACAGCAGGAAGGTGATGCCTCCCTGCTTGGTCGACGTATCGGTCCGCGTCAGGCAGAAAATCCAGTCGGCCTGATCGGCATAGCTGGTCCACACTTTCTGCCCGTTGACGAGGAAGTGATCGCCCTTGTCCTCCGCACTGGTGGCGAGACTGGCGAGGTCGGAGCCTGCATTGGGCTCGCTATATCCTTGGCACCAACGGATTTCACCGCGGGCGATCTTGGGCAGATGTTCGTGCTTCTGCTCTTCGGTGCCGTATTTCAGCAGCGCCGGACCGAGCATCGAAATTCCAAAGCTTTCGAGCGGCTTTCGGCAGCCGAGCGCAGCCATTTCCTGCCGCAGCACCTTGGTTTCGGCAGGCGACAATCCGCCCCCGCCATATTCCTTCGGCCAGTCGGGCACGGTCCAACCGCGCTCGCCCATGACTTTCAGCCATTGCTTCTGCGCTTCGCTCTGAAAGGTGAAATTGCGCCCGCCCCAGCACACGTCCTTTTCGGATGTCATTGGCGTGCGCATTTCGGGCGGGCAATTCGCCTCAAGCCAGCGCCGCGTCTCGGCGCGGAAGGTGTCGAGATCTTCAGCCATTGAAGCGTTCGCCCTTGCCGGCCTTGTCGCGCAGCAGCTGGCTCGGCTCCATGCCGTGTTTCTCCAGCCCCGCCAGCACAGTATCGAGACCGGTCGTATCAGCCCAGAACATCGGCCCGCCGGTGTAGGGCGGCCAGCCGTAGCCGTTGACCCAGACCGTATCGATGTCGCTCGCGCGCTGGGCGATGCCCTCCTCCAGGATCAGCGCGCCCTCATTGACCATCGGGTAGAGCAGGCGCTCGCGGATTTCTTCGTCCGAGATATCACGCTGCTCCTTGCCGCTCTTGGCAGCGAAGTCGGCGATCACCTGATTGACTTCATCCGAAGGCGTGCGCTGGCGGTTCTCGTCGTAATCGTAAAAACCCTTGCCGGTTTTCTGGCCGCGACGGCCGCGCTCGCACAGCACTTCGCGCACATCGCGGCTGGCGGTCTTGTCCGGGTCCCAGCCGATGTCGAGGCCGGCAAGGTCGGCCATCTGGAACGGCCCCATCGGAAAGCCGAAATCGGTCAGCACCTTGTCGACTTGAGCCGGAAGCGCGCCTTCCATCAGCAGCGCATTGGCCTGTTCCTGCCGCTTGGCGAGCATGCGGTTGCCGATGAAGCCGTGGCATACGCCGGAAACGACCGCGACCTTGCCGATCTTCTTGGCGAGGTCCATCGCCGTTGCCATCACCTGCGGGCTGGTCTTGTCACCGCGCACGACTTCCAGCAGCCGCATGATATTGGCGGGCGAGAAGAAGTGCAGGCCCAGCACCTGCTCGGGACGGCTGGTGCAGGCGGCAATTTCATTCACATCGAGATAGCTGGTGTTGGACGCCATGATAGCATCGGGCTTGCAGATTTTATCCAGCTTACCGAACACGTCCTTCTTGATCTCCATCAGTTCGAAAACGGCCTCGATCACGAGGTCGCAATCGGCGAAATCCTGGTAATCGAGCGAAGTGGTGAGGTGGCCCATGGCCTTCTCCACCTGCTCCGGTGTCATTCGGCCCTTGCGCGCGGTGGCGTCGTAATTTTTGCGGATGATGCCCACACCGCGGTCGAGGGCATCCTGCTCCCGCTCCACGATGGTCACATCATATCCGGCGGAAAGGAAATTCATCGCGATGCCGCCGCCCATCGTGCCTGCCCCGATGATGCCGACCTTCCTGATCGGGAGGGGCTGCACATCCTTGGGAAGACCGTCGATCTTGCCCGCCTGACGTTCGGCAAAAAAGACGTGGCGCAGCGCCTTCGACTGGTCGCCCATCACCAGTTCCATGAAGAATTCACGCTCCTTGGCGATGCCTTCTTCATAGGGCAGCTCGGTAGAAAGCTTCACCGCCTCGATACATTTCTGCGGCGCTTCGAGACCCTTCAGGCGGCGACCGTGCTTCGCGCGGAATGCATCGAACACACCCGGATCGTGGCTGTCGATCTTGTCGGTGCGCTGGCTGGAGACGGGGTGGCTGTCACGCCCAGCCATTTCGCGAGCGAAGGCGATGGCTTCTTCGCGCAGGTTTTCGGGTGCGACGATCTTGTCGACCAGGCCGATTTCCTCCGCCTTTTTCGCGGAAATGGGATTGCCGGTCACAATAATTGGGAGCGCCTCTTCCACACCGACGACGCGTGGCAGGCGCTGCGTGCCGCCGGCGCCCGGAAGGATGCCAATCTTGACTTCGGGCAGGCCGATCTTGGCCTGCGGCACGGCGATCCGGTAATTGCAGCCAAGCGCAATTTCGCATCCGCCGCCCAGCGCCGTGCCGTTCAGCGCGATGACCACCGGTTTGGCGAGATCTTCGATGCTGTCGATCAGTTCGGGCAGGCTGGGATGAACGAGCGGCTTACCGAATTCGGTAATGTCCGCACCGCCTGAAAACATGCGGCCCTCCGCCCGGATCACGACAGCCTTTACGCTATCATCACCGGCAGCTTCCTCGACGGCAGCAGCCATGGCGTTGCGCACTTCGGTGCTGAAGGCGTTGACCGGCGGATTGTCGAGCGTGACGACAAGGACTTCGCCATCGCGGCTGGTGGTGACTTTGGACATGCTGGCTCCCATTCAATCGTGTGCGTCCCGCCACCGTCAATCGATGGCACGACTCCGTTTCTGAGACGGACCTATTACATACCGTGTTTTCAGACAAGGTGCATTGAGGTGTCGCAAAGGCAGGCATCGGATCGGAAGCACGGCCGATCCCAGGAACGTGCAGATCAGGCCGGCGCTGGCACGGCCTTGTCCCTTGCTGTCCTTTCCCTGCCCCTTGCTGCACCTGCCCGGTGCTATCGCGAACTCAGCCTTTTTGGAGCCCGGGAGGTCGGGTCACGGGGTGGGTGGTCGACAGGCCGCCATCGACCGGGATCGACTGGCCGTGAAGGTAGCTTGCCGCATCCGAAGCGAGGAAGAGGGCGACCCTGGCGATCTCCTCCGGCTCCCCGCCGCGGCCGAGCGGGTTCAATAGACCGATCTGGTCTTCGACGCCCTTGGCACGGGCATTTTCGTAGAGCGGCGCGGTCATGCCGGTTTCGATCAGGCCGGGGCAGATGCCGTTGATGCGCACGCCTGTCCCTGCAAGCTGCTGCGCGGCTGTCTGCACCAGATTGATCACCCCTGCCTTGCTGGCCGAATACGGCGCTGGACCTGCGCCCGAACGCAATCCGGCGACTGAAGCGGTGCAGACGATCGCGCCGCCGCCCGAAGCTTCGATAGCCGGCGCAGCGTGCTTCACCGCGCAGAACGGGCCGACGAGATTGACGCGCAGGACTTCCATCCAGTTCGCCGCATTGCTGTCGAAATACCCTCCGCGCGCGGTTCCGGTGATCCCGGCGTTGGCGAAGAAGATATGCAGCCCGCCAAACGCCTCCCGCGCCTGCGCCACCAGCGCCGCGATGTCATCCTCGCTCGCTGCATCGCCGCTCATGCCGAGCGCCTGCCCGCCTGCATCCTTGATCGCTTCCACCGTGCTCGAGACATCGGAGGAGCGATCGAAAGCGACCACTTTCGCTCCTTCGGATGCGAACAGCAGAGCACTCGCCCGGCCGATCCCGGAAGCAGCACCGGTGATGCAGGCAATCTTGCCCGATAGCTGGCCCATCAGATCCCCGCGCCGATGGTTACGCCGCCATCGATCACCATCATCTGCCCCGTCATCCACGCGCCTGCATCGCTGGCGAGATAGACTGCCGCCCCGGCGATATCGCGTGGTTCACCCAGCCGCTTCATCGGCGTGGCGCGGGCGGTGGCATCGTGCATCTTCTGGTCTTCCCACAAGGCGCGAGCGAAGTCGGTTTTCACCACGCCGGGGGCGATGGCGTTGATGCGGATATTGTCCTTGCCGACTTCCACTGCATAGTTGCGCACCAGCTGGAAATCCGCCGCTTTCGAAATGTTATAGGCCCCGATCATCGCGGAGCCGCGAAGCCCGCCGATGGAGGAGACGACGATGATCGCGCCGCCCCCGCTCGCCCGCATGTCGGGCAGGGCAAGCTGCACCAGCCAGTGGTTGGAGAGCACATTGTTGTCGAGGATCTTGCGGAACTGTTCATCGGTGATGCCGTCCATCGATCCGTAATAGGGATTGCTCGCCGCATTGCAGACGAGGATGTCGATCGGGCCGAGCTGTTCATGCGTTTGCGCCACGAGATTCTCGAGCGCTTCCTTCTCCGAAATGCTGGCCGCGATGGCGACCGCCGTGCCCTCGCCGTGCTTGGCGTTGATCGCGCTCGCCACCTCTTCGCAGGCATCCTGCTTGCGGCTGGAGATGACGACTTTCGCGCCATGCTCAGCCAGCTCCTCGGCAATGGCGCGGCCGATCCCGCGCGAGGATCCGGTGATGACGGCGACCTTGCCGGTGCAATCGAATAGGGACATGTATAACTCCTTGGGAATTAGCGAAAATCAGGCACCCGCCTTGCGGGCAAAATTCAGCGCAGCATCGGCCAATGGTTCGACCATGGCGGCTTTCTTCTGGGCATCCTTGCTCGAGGCATTGCCGTCGATGATGCGCTTCTTGATGCCCTGCAGAATGCCGACGAGGCGGAAGAGGTTGTAGGCGAAATACCAGTTCATATCGGGCACCGACGTGCGCCCCGTGGCCTCGCAATATTGCTGGGTCACTTCTTCCAGTGAGGGTATGCCGAGATCGTCCAGGTCGAGCCCGCCAAGCTGCGCGTTGCGCCCCGTGCGCGGCAGTGCCCAGTTCATCGCGAGATAGGTGAAATCCGCCAGCGGATCGCCGAGCGTCGACAGCTCCCAATCGAGAATGGCGCGAACCTGCGGCCCATCGGGCGCATAGATCATATTGTCGATGCGGTAATCGCCGTGGATGATGCTGGTCCGCTCCTGCTCAGGCACGGTGCCGGGCAGAAACTCGATCAAGCGCTCAACGGCGGGCAATTCGTCGGTCTGCGCGGCGCGATATTGCTTGGTCCAGCGGCCGACCTGCCGCTCGAAATAATTGCCCGGCGCGCCGTAATCGCCGAGCCCCGCCTCCTGCGGATCGACCGAATGCAGCTGCGCCAGCGCATCCACCATCGAGCGGTATATCGGCGCGCGCTCTTCCTTCGAAACCTCGGGCAAAGCGCCGTCCCAGAACACCCGGCCCTCCACCATATCCATGATGTAGAATGGCGCGCCGATGACATACTCATCTTCGCACAGCGCATAGGGTTTCGCGACCGGCATGCCGAGCGGATGCAGGGCATGGATCAGCCGATACTCGCGCTCCACCGCATGGGCGGAGGGGAGGATTTTTCCGAAGGGCTTTCGCCGCAGGACGTAGGATTTGTCGCCCAGCTCCACCCGATAAGTCGGATTGGATTGCCCGCCAGCAAATTTCGTGACGGACCGCAAAGGGACAGCAGCGTCCACATTTGCCCCCAGCCACGTCCCGAGTCGCTCCCCATCAAGGTCGGCAAAGCGATCGCTGTCGCCGTCATTCATTATCCATGCTCCCAGGCTGGTTTTGGATACCATACGTTCGAATCTTGTCGCGGTTCAACCAGAAATCCGGCTAACTGACACTTGGCGAGCGCGCATCTTTGCGGCATGGAAGCGGAATGAACGATCAGGCGATGCCTTCCAGCGATGATGTGACCACCCCCGGTCGCCGCGCCCGCTACGAGCGGAAACGGGATGCGCTGCTCGATGCGGCAACGGCGCTGATTAACGAACATGGCGCCAAGGCGACGACGCTGCAGGCGGTGTCCAAAGCGGTGGAGCTCAGCACCACTAGCGTTACCTATTACTTCCCCCGCAAGGACGTGCTGGCAGCGGCGGTTTTCGAGCGCGCGATGGAGCGGCTTCACGATATCGTCGAGCAGGCCAGCAGCGAACCCACGCCGCAGGCCCGCGTCCGCAAGGTGCTGGAGCTGCACTTTGCCCTGCGCGCCGATGTCGTGCGCGGCACAGGCGTGCCGATCGCCACATTGTCGGAAGTGCGCACGCTGGACGATGCGATCCGCGATCCATTGCTGCAACGCTATGTCGAGCTGTTCCGCGCCACCCGCGCGCTATGGGGCGATTTCCCTGAGAGCGCCAAGCCATTGATGTCGGCGCGCGCGCACCTGTTGCTGGAGACGATCTTCTGGCTGCCGGTCTGGCTGAGCCGCTATCCGATCGACGAGTTCGAGCGAGTGCATCGGCAGCTCTGCGATCTTTTCGAACGCGGTCTCGCGCCGGAGGGCACAGGATGGTCTCCCATAGAATTGCCCGCCGATGCCGATGGCGAACCGATCGACGATGAAGCGCGCGGCGCGCCCAATTTCCTCGGCGTGGCCACACGGCTGATCAATGAAAGCGGTTATCGCGGGGCCTCCGTCCTGCGCATCGTCGATGAGCTGGAAGTCACCAAGGGCAGTTTCTATCATCACCTTGAAGGCAAGGATGATTTGATACTGGAGTGTTTCCGTCGGTCCTTCCGCCGGATTTCCAGCGTGCAGCGCGCTGCGGCGGAGGCAGGCAACAATCAGTGGGAGCATCTCGAAGCGACGATGGCCTATCTGATGGATTTGCAGTTCACCGGCGAATTCCCGCTTACCCGCACATCCGCGCTTCAGGCCCTGCCTTTCGACGTGCGGGAGGAAGTGCTGGACCGGTCCGATCGCACAGCTTTGCGATATGGCAACACGCTGATCGAAGGCGCGCAGGAAGGCTCCATCCGCCTTGTCGATCCCAATATTGCCAGCCAGACCATCGCGGCCATGCTCAATTCCGCCTATGATTTGCGCAAATGGGCAAGCGACATGGATCGCGCGACGGCGATCCGCCTTTATGCATCCTGCCTGACGCGCGGCATGTTCGCCGATCCCGCCGCAATCCTGCAAGACGCATGAGTTTAAGCGACGCCGACCGTGCGCGTATCCTTCCCTTGGAAGGAGCAGGCAATTTCCGCGATTTCGGCGGCTATCACACGCATGATGGCGGGCGGATAAAAACCGGCGTGCTGTTCCGGTCCAATCGCCTCTCCATGCTCAGCGCAGACGATATCCGGGCGCTTGAGGAAACCCGCATTCGCGCCATCTTCGACCTGCGCGCGCCGCGTGAACGCGAAGCCGATCCCACCGCCTGGAACGCGGAGCATCTTGCTTTCCACACGTGGCCTCCCGGCCATAAGCGGCGACTGGTCGATATGGCCCTGGAATACCCGCAAAACGCCGATGGCGCGCGCCAGTTGATGCTCGATTTTTACGCCGAACTGCCGCGCACGCTC
Source organism: Aurantiacibacter sp. MUD61 (assembly GCF_027912455.1). NCBI lineage: Bacteria > Pseudomonadati > Pseudomonadota > Alphaproteobacteria > Sphingomonadales > Erythrobacteraceae > Aurantiacibacter > Aurantiacibacter sp. MUD61. The sequence goes on along the minus strand of NZ_CP115446.1, from coordinate 1,456,098 downwards.
GGCCACGCATTCGGAGGCATCCTGTCCGAAATCGCCAAGGGCGCAGTGCCCTGCGTCATGCATTGTTCGGCGGGCAAGGATCGCACCGGCATGGCTGCTGCGCTGGTCCTTTCATCGGTCGGAGTGCCGCGCGAAACGGTGCTTGACGATTACGCGCTGACGGACCGGATTGCCGCCAGCGAAGATGACATGGCGCGCTCGCTATTCATCGGGCGCGATGGCGGAGCGAAGGCGCAATCCGCCATGCGCAAGGCTTTCCCGGCGGAAGCGATTGCAGTGATGCGCTCAGCCAATCCCGAATTTCTTGAAAGCGCCTTTGCGGGCATCGCCAGCGAATACGGCTCGCTTGACCAATATTACGATTCCATCGGTGTCGATCGGGAGATGCGTGAGCGCCTTGCGCAACTGCTTGTCGAACCAGCCTGAATTTAGCGGAGACCGAAAGCATGAAAGCCCTCTATTCCAACGCGCCCGGCGGCCCCGAAACGCTCGAGCTGACCGAAGTCGACGCGCCTTCCCCCGGCAAGGGTCAGCTGGGCGTGCGCGTGCTGGCGTGCTCGATCAATTATCCGGACGTCCTGATTATCGAGGACAAATACCAGATGCGCCCGCCCCGCCCCTTTGCGCCTGGCGCGGAGATCGCCGGCGAAGTGACCGCAGTGGGTGAAGGCGTGGAAGGCTGGTCGGTCGGCGACCGGCTGATCGCGGTGACGGGTTTTGGCGGCCTTGTCGAACACATTGCGGTTGATGCGATGCGCGCTTTTCGCCTGCCGGACGGGGCGGACCCGGTCGAAGGATCGGCGCTGCTGATGACCTATGCGACCACCTTGCATGCGCTGAAAGATCGCGGCGAACTGGCTGAGGGACAGACGCTGCTGGTGCTCGGCGCGGCGGGCGGCGTGGGGCTGGCCGCTGTCGAAATCGGCAAGGCGATGGGCGCACGCGTGGTCGCCGCCGTTTCGAGCCAGGAGAAGGCTGAAGCAGCCAGGAAAGCGGGCGCCGATGCGACGATGATCTATGGCCGCGCGCCCTTCGAAAAGGATGAGAGCAAGGCGCTGTCCGCCGCTTTCAAGGAAGCGGTCGGGCCCAATGGTGCGGATGTGATCTACGATCCGGTTGGCGGTGATTATTGCGAGCCGGCATTGCGCAGTATCGCGTGGGAGGGCCGCTATCTTGTTGTGGGCTTCCCGGCGGGCATTCCCAAGTTGCCGCTCAACCTGACACTTCTGAAAAGCTGCGATGTGCGCGGCGTGTTCTGGGGCGGTTTCGTGATGCGGGACCCGAAGCGCAATGCCGAGCATGTCGATCAGCTGATCAGCTGGTGGCAGGATGGCACAATCACCCCGCGCATCGACTGCACCTATCCGCTGAATGAAGGCGGTGACGCGATCCAGCGCCTGGCAGACCGCAAGGCGGTGGGCAAAGTGGTCGTCACCATGGAATAAGCATACTTTGCATTCGGCTCTCCGCCGTAAACATGCGAATAATACCATTCCCGGTTTTCAGAAAACGCATTTCACCGTTGCCACACGGCGCGGTCTGGGGAATGATGCAACCATTGATTCGCGTGAGGGAGAGAGCATGCGCAACCGGTTTACCGAGATGTTCGGGGTCGAATATCCGATCATGATGGGCGGCATGCAGTGGGTCGGCCGCGCCCCGCTCGTTGCTGCTGTGGCGGAAGCGGGCGGATTGGCCGTGCTGACTGCCCTCACCCAACCTACGCCCGAGGACCTGACCAAGGAAATCGCCGCCACGCGGGAGCGGACCGACAAGCCCTTCGGCGTCAACCTCACCATCCTGCCGACGATGAAGCCGCCGCCCTATGCCGAATACCGGCAGGCGATCATCGAGGCGGGCATTACCATCGTCGAGACCGCAGGCCACAAGCCGCAGGAGCATGTCGACGACTTCAAGGCCAATGGCGTGAAGGTCATCCACAAATGCACCGCTGTGCGCCACGCGCTGTCAGCCCAACGCATGGGTGTGGATGTCATCTCGATCGACGGTTTCGAATGCGCCGGACATCCGGGAGAAGACGATATTGGCGGGCTGATCCTCATTCCCGCGGCTGCCGATGCGCTCGATATCCCGATCATCGCCAGTGGCGGCATTGCCGATGGGCGCGGGCTTGTCGCGGCTCTCGCGCTGGGTGCGGAGGGGGTCAATATGGGCACTCGCTTCCTCGCCACGCAGGAATGCCAGATCCATCACAATGTGAAGGACAAGATCGTCGCCAGCAGCGAGCGGGACACTAATCTGATCTTCCGCAATCTCCACAACACCGCCCGCGTCGGCAAGAACAGCGTTTCGGACGAGGTGGTCGATATCCTTTCCAAGCCCGAGGCAGCATTCCAGGATGTCGCGCATCTTGTCGCCGGGGCGCGCGGCAAGAACGTGATGGAGGAAGGCGATCTCGACAATGGCCTTTACTGGGCCGGCATGGCGCAAGGCCTGATCCACGATGTGCCGACCTGCGCCGAGCTGATTTCGCGCATCATGAAAGAGGCGCACGAAATATCCGACAAACGATTGCCCGCATTGCTCGCATGACAGGGTTTGCCACCGAGATTGCCCGCGAAGGTGACAAGCTGACAGGGCCATGGCGCCGCCCGCGCCAGATGCTCGCCAAGCAGGCGGTATCGGGCAGTACCTCGATCCATGATGACAGCACCGCGCAGGAGCTCGGCTTTTCCGGCGGCACTATCGAAGGGCCGACGCACTTCTCCCAGTTCGAGCCGCTGGCCGAAGCTTTCTGGGGAAACGAATGGCGGCGGGCCGGATGCATTTCCGCCCATTACCGTGCGCCGGTATTCGAAGGCGAAGCGGTGCGCGCCATCGCAACGCTCGATGCAGGGCAACCGGATTACGCCGCGATCCGTATGGAAAAAGAAGACGGCACCGAAGTGCTGACAGGCTCCATGTCGGTAGGTGAAGACGCGCCGCAAAGCGCACTGCGCGCAAGGCTCGAAACACTCGATCGGCTCACGCAGCCGGTGCTCGTGGCCGACGTGCCCGTGGGCGCGACAACCTCGCGCACGCCCGTCACCATGGATTTGGGCACCCACATGGGCGCACTTTACCCCTTCACGCTGGCGGACAAGCTGGCCGTCATCACCGAACCCAACACCCGCTTCAATGTCGAATTGCCGTTCGAAATGATTTCCGTACTCGGCAATTCCAAAGCCGATGTCGAAGCTTTCCCGGTACGCCGCCCCAGCGTGGGCCTGTTCGCCGATCAGGAAATTCGCCTGCACGATGGCCCGCTGCTGGTGGGCGAAACTTACGAAGTCGAACGCGAAGTCATCGCCCGCACCGGCAGCCGCAAGACCGAAAGCCTGTGGGTCGAATACCGTATCTTTCGCGGCGAGGACGCGGCGCCCGCCGCCACAATGCTACTCAACCTGGCATCGCTAAAAGCGAGCTATGCCGATTACGAGGCAGATGCCCGCGCACTTTATGGAGACCACTTCAATGGCTGATTTCCAGACACTGGATCTCGCAATCGACAACGGGCTGGCCGTCGCGACTTTCAACCGGCCGGACCAGATGAACACGTTCAATCCGGCGATGATCCGCGACTTGCTGGCGCTGTTCGACCTGACCGATGCGGATGACGGCGTGCGCGCTGTGATCCTCACCGGATCGGGCCGCGCCTTCTGCGCCGGGGCAGACCTTGGCAGCGGCGGCGACACGTTCGATTACGACAAGCGAGAGGGGCGCGAGGACATCGGCGGGCCGGACCGGGATGGCGGCGGCATCGTTACCCTGCGCATTTTCCGCAGCCTCAAGCCCGTGCTCGCCGCCTCCAATGGCGCAGCAGTCGGCATCGGCGCGACGATGCAACTGCCGATGGATTGGCGCATGGCGGCAGAGGATTCGCGCTATGGCTTCGTATTCTCCCGCCGCGGGGTCACGCCGGAAGCGTGTTCGGGCTGGTTCCTGCCGCGTATCGTGGGCATGGCGAAAGCGCTCGACTGGACATTCTCGGGCCGCGTGTTCGATGCGCAGGAAGCGCTCGCCGCGGGCCTCGTCCAATCGGTCCACGCACCCGATGCGCTGCTGGATGCAGCCAAGGAAAAGGCGCTGGAGATGACCGCATCGTCCGCGCCCGTCTCGGTCGCCCTCGCTCGGCGGATGCTGTGGCAGGGGCAGACCCTCGCGCATCCGATGGACATGCACCGTATCGACAGCGCCGTCTTTGCATCGCGCGGGCGAGCCGAGGATGTGCGCGAGGGCATCGCCGCCTTCAAGGAACGGCGCGATGCCGATTTCCCCAACACCGTACCCGGCGACCTGCCGGATATGGATTGGGCAAAAGAGCCGCCCTTCGCATGAACCACATTCAGCCACCAACCGCTCGCCTCACTCCATCTCTCGAGATGAGCGAACATGGCTGGACAGGGGCCGGGTCAGCCGATCCGGCCCCTACACTTTACCGTAACGAGGAATTGCCCGCATGACCGAGGCGACCACACCCACCACCGAAGCACCGAAGAAGGTTTTGCCGGCCAAGGCTAATTTCGTGCTGGCCATGCTGCTGCTGGTCTACATCTTCAATTTCCTCGACCGGATGATGCTGTCCATTCTGGCGGCCCCGATCCAGGCCGATCTGGGATTGTCCGATACGCAGATGGGCCTGCTCGGCGGGCTTGCCTTTGCAGTGCTGTATTCGACGCTTGCGGTGCCGCTATCCTCCGTCGCGGATCGCACCAGTCGCAGCTGGGTCATCACTATTGCGCTGGTGTTCTGGAGCGCTTTTACCGCCCTGTGCGGCATGGCGCAGAATTTCTGGCAGATCTTCCTCGCCCGCGTGGGCGTGGGTGTGGGCGAAGCCGGCGGTGTTGCGCCGAGCTATGCGATCATCGGCGATTACTTTCCCCCGCGCCGCCGGGCTACCGCGCTGGCGGTCTATTCGCTCGGCATTCCCATCGGCAGCGCCATCGGCGTGCTGGGCGGCGGCTGGATCGCCTCAACGGTGGACTGGCGTGTGGCTTTCTTCGTGATGGGCGGCCTCGGCATTTTGATCGCCCCGCTCTTCAAATGGGTGGTGAAAGACGTTCCACGCGAAGATGAGGCCGACACCGCTGCGAAGGGGGGCCGGTCTGTCCTCTCCGTCTTCAAGATCCTCGCGCGCAAGCCATCCTTCTGGTTCATGGCCTTTGGCGCGGCTTTCAGCTCGATGCTCGGCTATGGCATCGGCTTCTGGAAACCGAGCTACATCCTGCGCACGTTCGAAATCAGCCTGTGGGACACCTCGCTCTTTATCGGCGGCGTGCTGCTGATTGGCGGCGTTTCGGGAATGCTGGCAGGCGGTGCGCTGGCAGACCGGCTTGGCGGCAACAAGGCGTGGTATCCACGCCTGCCGGCCATCGCCTTCTTCGTCGGCTGCCCGATCTATATCGCCGGCGTGCTGACAGACAATCTGGTGTTGGCCTTCCTGCTGTTCCTCATCCCGCAAGGCCTCGCCTATGTCTGGCTGGGCCCGGTGCTCACCGCCATCCAGCATCTTGTCGAACCCAAGGCGCGCGCCACCGCATCGGCGCTGTTCCTGCTGATTAACAATCTGATCGGCCTTGGCGGCGGCATCTATGCGCTGGGCGCAATTTCCGATGCCTATGCCCCGATCTATGGCGATGGCTCGCTGCGCGCATCGATCCTCACCGTGCTGCCGCTATACCTTCTAGCAGGCCTGCTGATGCTGCTGGCAACGCGCACGATCAAAAACGACTGGGTGGAAGAGAAATAGGAGCTGTCAGCATTACGCGGGTTGCACACCAACACTCGCCAGAATCAATCGGGCCTCCATCTGGGGCAAACGCCGGATGGAGGCCCGCAATCTTTTCAATGATCGAGATCAGGGCAATGCGACCCCTGCCCTGACCGATTGCCAACCGCTGGTGCGCAGACGCTCAAGATGGGCGAGGTCATTGGCATAGGCGCTCTCGCCAGCCACATTCGTGCTTTCATCCGGATCACTGTCCAGATCGTACAGCTCCTGCGCCACAAGCTCGCCGCTGTCATCCATGACCCATGCGGTGTAGCGATAGCGCTGCGTACGCACAGTGTAGCCAGTGCCGCGGCCATTGCCGCTACGCGAATCCCGGATGTAGCGACCGTATTGCGCAAAAGCCGCCTCTTTCCAGTCCAGCGCCGGATCGGCGAGGAGCGGAACGAAGGAAAGACCCTCCAGATTGTTCGGCGTCGAAAGGCCCGCAAGCTCGGCCAGCGTTGGGTAGAGATCGACCGACTCCACCAGCGCATCGCTGCGCTCACCAGCTGTTGCCATGCCGGGCACCCGGATCAGAAGCGGAATGCGGATATCGATATCGGCGGTGGAATGCTTCGCGTAATTCGCATGATCGCCGATCTTGAAGCCATGATCGCTCCAGATCACGACGATCGTATCGTCAGCGCGGCCGCTTGCTTCCAGTTCCGCCAGCAGTTCACCGACAAGCCGGTCTGCATAGCTGACCGAGGCAAGATAGGCGCGGCGCAGCTCGTCGCGCTGGGCATCGGGCATGGGCAGGCCTTCAGGCGTGTCATCGTAATTCCAGATTTCATAGGAAACGAGCGCCCAAGGCGGTGCGCCTGCCTGGCCATCCGGATTGATCGGCGCGGGCACATTGGCGCCTTCCAGCGCTTCCCATTCTTCGTCGGTTGAATTGAAAGGCAAGTGCGGGTGGTGGATGCCAACCATCATGAAGAAAGGATCGTCCGTGCCGCCTAGGCGCTGCAAGCGCTCCTGCGCGTCGCGAACATTCATCGTGTCCGGCATCTCCTCGATATCGGAGAAACGTTCATTGGACAGATTGGGAATACCAGCCCGGCGGCGCGACTGCCGCCATTCATAGATCGCGTCATCAGGGCGATCGGTCCACCCTTCCATGTCATCATCCCTGTGATGATAAATCTTGCCGATCCCAATGCTTTCATAGCCTGCATTGAGGAAGGTCTGAGACATCGTAACCGCATCAGGGACGGTTTCTGACACCGGCTGCTGGAGCGTCGTAATACCTGTCGTATCGGGGCGAAGGCCTGTCATCAGCGCGGCGCGCGACGGGCCGCATACAGCCTGCGATACAAAGGCGTTCTCGAACAGAAGCGCGCTTTCGGCAAAGGCATCGATATTGGGCGTATTGACCACCGGATTGCCATAAACGCCGATGTCCGGGCGAAGATCATCGATCGCGATGAACAGCACGTTGGGCATTTCGCCCAGCGCCTGTTGCGGATAATGCGGGTTCGCCGACCGCGCGGTCTCGGCGGGGCCTGTGGCAGTGCAGGCAGCAAGCGCTAGCGCGCCCGCCACACCAGCAACGACACGTGCTAGCTGCGTTCTCATTACTCTTGTCCTATCCCATATGTTTTAACTTGACGGACCCCTTGTCCACCCAATAGACAACATTGTCAACTGACCAATAATTGTATCAGCGGGGCTCAGCCGAAGTACCCGCGAGGGAGAATGTGGATGCTTCGCTTGGACAAATTTTCGACTGTCGCGCTTGGTGCGCTGACGATTGCGCTGGCCGGATGCGCGGGTCAGCCGGGAGTTGAGGCAGGCGTCCAGCAGGCCGGATCATATCAGTCTGCGATACAGGGTGACCTCCTCCCGGCAACCGAAGTCGAGCTGGGCCTGAGCGACTGGCCCGTGGTCGGATCGGCTGTGCCTGCCGATATGAACGAAGCGACCGAAGCGCGCATCGATGCGATCCTCGCGCGCATGACGGTGGAGGAGAAGGTCGGCCAGATCCTCCAGCCCGAAATCACCAACATCACGCCTGAAGAAGTGCGCGAATACAATATCGGATCGGTGCTCAATGGCGGTAACGGGCGGCCCAACCGCGATCCCTATGCGCCAGCATCGGCCTGGCTCGATCTTGCTGACGCATATTGGGAAGCCTCAACCGACACATCCGACGGCGGCGTAGGCGTTCCGATCATTTGGGGCATCGATTCGGTGCACGGCAACAACTCCTTCTTCGGCGGCACGATCTTTCCGCACAATATCGGCCTAGGCGCTGCCAACGACCCCGATTTGATGGTTGAGATTGGACGGGTGACCGCTGTCGAAACCGCAGCCATCGGCACCGACTGGACCTTTGCCCCCGCGCTTTCCATCCCGCGCGATGATCGCTGGGGCCGTTCCTATGAAGGCTATTCCGAAGAGCCGGTTATCGCCGGCGAACTTGGCGCGTCCTACACGCTAGGCCTGCAAGGCGATCCGCAAGGCGATTTCTTCCCGGCAGGCTCGATCATCGCCACGGCCAAGCACATGGTTGCAGATGGCGGCACGGAAAACGGCCGCGATCAGGGCGATGCCGTGGTGAGCGAAGATGAGCTGCGCGAGATCCACTGGGAGCCCTATGTCCCCACGCTGGAAGCTGGCGCGCAGACGATCATGGCATCCTATTCCAAATGGAACGGTGTGCGCATGCACGGCCACGGCCCGCTGCTGACCGAAATGCTGAAAGAGCACGCCGGTTTCGACGGGTTTGTGGTGGGCGATTTCAACGGCCACGCGCTCATCCCCGGATGCACCAATGGCGATTGCCCGGAGGCGCTGCTCGCGGGTGTCGACATGTACATGATCCCCGCCGATTGGCGCGAGCTCTACGACAGCCTGGTCGCGCAGGTTCACGATGGCACCATCCCGATGGCACGCCTCGATGATGCAGTGCGCCGTATCCTGCGCGTTAAGGAACGCGCCGGATTGTTCGACGCGCCGCGCCCGTCGGAGCGCCCCTTCGCTGGTGCGGAGAATATCGGTACGCCAGAACATCTCGAAGTCGCTCGCCGCGCGGCGCGCCAATCCATGGTGCTGCTGAAAGATGACGAGGAGATCCTGCCCTTCTCCGCCAGCTCCAACGTGCTCGTGACCGGGGCTGGAGCGGACAGCGTGCCCATGCTCGTTGGCGGATGGTCCATGAACTGGCAGGGCACCGGCCTGACGAATGACGATTTTCCCGGCTCTGCCAGCGTGTTTGACGGCCTGTCCGCAGCCCTGGCGCCGCATGGCGGCGAAGCCACACTGAGCGCAGACGGCAGCTACACGGAGCGTCCCGATTACGCAGTCGTTGTCTTCGGCGAGACACCTTACGCCGAATACCAGGGCGACCGCGAAAGCGTGCTCTATCAGACCGAAGAGGGCGATGCCGATCTTGCCCTGCTGCGCAGCCTGCAGGCACAGGGCATCCCCACGCTTGCGGTATTCATCAGTGGTCGCCCGCTTTGGGTGAACCAGCACCTCAATGCGTCCGACGCCTTCATCGCCGCCTGGCTTCCCGGTACGCAAGGTGGCCACGGCGTAGCAGACGTCGTGGTTGGAGATGCCGATGGCGCTGCTCGCTACGACTTCACCGGTCGTCTGTCCTTCTCCTGGCCGCAGCTTGCCAGCCAGACGGCGCTAAACGTCGGTGATGCGGACTACGATCCGTTGTTCGCCCATGGCTACGGGCTCTCGATCGGCGCGCGCGCAGATGTCGGCACGCTGGCCGAGGACCCGGGCCTCAGCGAGATGCAGCTCGCCGCTGCCGCCAACTCGTCCTTCTTCCTCGATGGCCGTGCAGTTGCACCATGGCGCATTTATCTCGGCGATGCCGCCAATTCGCGTCTCAAGACAGAAGGCGATCGCTTCGTCACCAGTGACGGCGGAGCAGTGTCGTTTAACAGCGCCGATCGCAATCGTCAGGAAGACACCAAGATCGCTCGATGGACCGGCGATGGCACCGGCCGCGTCTTCGTGCTGGGTTACGATACGGTCGATTTCTCCCGCAATCTTGAACGCGATGAGGCCATCGTGATCTCACTCGCGATGCTCGAAGCTCCCCAATCCACGGTTTCTGCGTCCCTTGGCCGTGCAAATAACTCTGCCAGCGTGGACTTGACTGAAGTTCTGGGGCAACTCTCCATCGGACAATGGGAAGAAGTAAGCATACCTCTGCGCTGCTTTGCCGGTGGCTCGGCCGATTTCGCATCGGTGGACATGCCGCTTGCCTTGGAGACTTCTGGAGCCTTTGCCATTCAGCTCGCCAGCATGCGGATCGCCCCTTCGCGCGGTCGCACGGTAAGCTGTCCACAATAGGGGATGGACTGACGCGATGGCAGGAAACGACCCAGCGGGCGGCTCAAACGGAACGCTTACCGGCATGATGAAGCGATCGACCATTACGGACGTCGCCAAGCATGCGGGCGTTTCCATCAAGACGGTCAGCCGGGTCGTGCGCAAGGAACCCAACGTCAGCGAAGGCACGCGCAAAGTGGTCGAGGAAGCTGTCGCAGAGCTCAACTATCGCCCGACAATTTCTGCGCGTTCAACCGTCAGCGCGCGCAGCTTCCTGCTCGGCTTGGTATTCGACAACCCTAACCCCAGCTACACGTTCGAGTTGTTGCTCGGCGCGCAGGAAGCGGCGCGGTCGAATGGCTATCACCTGATTTTTGAGCCGCTGGACCGGAGCGAGAAGCAGCCGGGTCCAGCGCTGGCCGAGCTGATTATCCAGGGTAATCTGGAAGGCGTTATCGTCCCGCCGCCGCTGTGCGACGACCCCGGCGTTCTGGAAGCGCTTTCGGAAATAAACCGCCCTTTCGCCCGGATCGCTCCAAGCGAAAAGCCATCGTTGGGCTTCAGCGTTTCGATGGATGATTACGGGGCGGCCAAGGCGATCACCAATCACTTGATCGATCATGGCCACACAAGGATTGGCTTTATTCGCGGTCGAAAGGGAACCGCCACCACGCGAAGGAGGCTCTCGGGATATAACGATGCGCTTTCCGAAGCGGGCCTGCCCTTCGATCAGGAGCTGAGCTGCCAGGGCGACTTCCAGCTGCGCAGCGGTGTCGAATGCGGAAATGCACTGCTCGATCTCGAGAAGCCGCCAACCGCCATTTTCGCATCGAACGATGACATGGCCGCCGGTGTGATGATAGCCGCCCACAGCCGCGGGCTCAGAGTGCCGGAAGACCTCTCCATCGCCGGCTTCGATGACAGCCAAACCGCGCGGGCCATGTGGCCCCCGCTGACGACGATCGCGCAACCTGTCCGCGAAATGGCGGCCGCGGCTGCCAATGCCATAATCGAGCATCAGCGAAGCGGGGAAGGCGGCGAGATCGAAAGCGTCGAGCTTCCCTTCGAACTGATCATCCGGCAATCGACGGGCCCGGCCAAACCTGCCGAATGAGCACGACGCGGCTGACCTTGGCAGGGCGGGTCACGCTATTCTCACTGTTCTTCGCCTGGGGCATAGTCGCCGTGCTGGTCCGCATGACGGTCCCGCATTTTCGCGAGACATTCGACCTTGGCTATCGCGACGCGCTGCTGATCCAGTCGGCCTTCTTCATCACCTATCTGCTCTTCGCGCGCATCAGCGGCTCGGTCGTGGCGAGGATTGGCCTACGCTCTGCAGTCGTGCTGGGAATAACGCTCATGGCAGTGGGCTCGCTTTGGCTGGCCGTTGCCACCCTTTTGCAGACCTTTGCGGCACTCTTGCCTGCTGTTTTCGTAATGGCGACCGGCATCACTTTCCTGCAAGTCGCGGCCAATCCGCTCGCCGCCATTGAAGGGGGTTTGAAGACCACACAAGGCAATCTGACCTTCGCCCAGGGCTTCAATTCTCTGGGCACTGTCGCCGCCCCATTGCTGGCTGCGGCAGCCTTTCTAGGCACAGCTGCCGAGCCGCTGACCCCGGTCCGTTGGCTATTCGGCGCAATATGCCTTGCGTTGATCTTGCTGGCATTCCTCGCACGGTCGCTGCTGGCTCACGGCCCGCAGCATGTCCCCGTAGACTCTCCTCCTGCGTCAGTCAGCCGGCTTGCCCCGTTTGAGCGCAATCGACTTATCGCAGGTGTAGCGGCGCTGTTTCTCTATGTCGGCGCGGAAGTGTCGATCTCGACGACGCTCGTCAATCTGCTGGAAGCGGACGGCATGATCGCGGCCACCCGCACCTCCAGCGCATTGCTCACTTCCGTTTTCTGGCTCGGTATGCTGGTCGGGCGATTTGCGTCAGTGCCTTTGCTGGACCGGTTGGACAGGCGCGTCGTGCTTGGATTTTCCGGTGTCGCCTGTGCGATATTGTGCATTGTCGCCGCATTTGCTGGGGGCACAATTGCTGCGGTAGCCATTCTGGCGAGCGGGCTGTTTGCCGGCCTTCAGTTCCCGACGATCTTCGCGATCGCCAGCGCTGACCTGGAGCCTGCATCACGCGCCCGAGCTGCTGGCTGGCTGTGCACCGGCATTGTCGGGGGCGGAATCGTGCCGCTTGTTTATGGCGGGGTCGCCGACCGGGTGTCGATAGAAATGGCGCTGGTCGTGCCTTTCGCCTGCTTTCTGGTCATTGCGCTATTCGCCTGGCGTTTCGGCAAGGAGCAGGTCAGCAATCTGCCAGCGTCTCAGGCCGGATAATCACCGGTTCGCTTGGTGCATAACCATAACGGATCGCGCGGCTGACGAATGTATCCTGAACAGTCAATGGCGATGAATAGAGCATGCTCTCACCGCTTTCCCCGCCCCAGCCAATCGATGCGCCGGGCGTGGGCGATGACAATTCAATGCGACCATCCGAATTACGGCACGCGGTGACCGCAGCCGTTTCAGGTTGCTCGCCGCCGGGCCACATCGCTTCTACCATCTGGCGTTCGGGGATCCGGCCCATATCGCCGCTGACCTCGATCCACTGGCCCAGCTCAGCCGCCAGCCGTGCTTCGACTTCAGCGTAGCGCGGATTACCTGCCAGATTGTTCACCTCGTCAGGATCGGTCAGCGTATCGAACAAATATGCTCGCGGTGCCGGAGCATCGAGGTAGGAGGCCTGCAGCGGTGTCAGTCCGCCCGCTGCATGGAGCCGCCGCATCTCGCGCATGATCGGATTGATGTTCTGATATTCAAGCGAGGGAATAACCGGTGCATCACCGAAATAGCGAATGTAATGGAACCGCTCTTCACGAATACCGCGAAACCGCTGGGGCACTTCGTCGAACCGATCACCCGCCATGAAAATCGCATCGGGTGAGGGATCGGCAAAGATATTCCGGCCATCCATCCATTCGGGCACAGAGACTCCCGCCAGCGAAAGAATCGTCGGCGCCAGATCGACGAAGTTGACCAGGTCGTGACGACGCGTGCCAGCGCCATAGCCATCGGGGAAACGCACGATCAGCGGCACGCGGGTGCCACTGTCGAAGATCGTGCGCTTGTGCCGCGGCAAGCCGTCTCCGTGATCGGTGGTGAAGATGATGATGCTGTCCTGAAATCGCCCCTCGGCCTCGAGTTGATCGAGCAGCGCGCCGACCTGTTCATCCATAAGCCGGATATTGTCATAGAATCGTGCGAGGTTCTGGCGCACGACCGGCGTATCGGGCCAGTAGTCCGGAATGCGGACCGTTGCCGGATCGGTGAGCGGGAAATCCTTTTGCGCGTCGATCTGCGCGTTGAGGCGCGCACGATTGGCTACGTTGGGATGGATATCGGGGTCGGTATCTGGCGGCCAGGTGCGCCCTTCATGCGTCACTTCATGATTGATCATCGCGAAGAAGGGTTGGCCGGTTGCGCGCGCGTTCCAGTCGGCGCGATCGCGGCTTTGGTCCCAGACGGTGAAGGGATTGCCGAACTGGTAATCGGTTTTCTGGTCGTTGACGGTGTAATAGCCCGCCGCGCGCAGCAATTCCGGGAAGGCTTTCACCTCGGCAGGTGGCACAGCTTCATAGGCAATGCCGCCTTCCACTCTGTCGTACATGCTGGTGCGCATGTGCTGCGTGCCGATGCTCGTCTGGTACGCCCCCGTTATCAGCGCAGAGCGGGCCGGTGCGCAGACGCCCGCGGTTGTGAAAGCACGGGTGAACACCACACTTTCCTGCGCGAGCGCATCGACATTGGGTGTCACCGCAACATCGTCACCCATGAAGCCAAAGCGCGGGCTGAGATCCTCTGCCGTGATAAGGATGATGTTCGGCTGAATTGGTCCCGCCCCGGCATTGGGAGTAAGGTGTGAAACCGGGGCGGGTGCGCAGGATTGAAGTGCAACCAGCGCAAAAAGGATCATCCAGCGAAGCACAGCGCGTACCTATTCGTGATTGGGATCGTTGATATTGCCACCTTCGGTCCGCAAATTGTCGCGGAGGTCGGTTTCCGTACCATCGCGCAGCCAGCGATCGGGGAATTCGGCAGCCTCCGATCCATTGCGATTGCGCAGCACTGCACCTTCCCCATTGCGGCGCGTGAACGTGACATAGGCGCGGCCGTCTTCACTGCCGAGATTGGCAAACAGTGCACGGCGCAGCTCTTCCAGTACCTCTTGATGCTCAGGCGAAGCGATGAGGTTGTTCATCTCGTTCGGGTCTTCCTGGAGGTCGTACAGTTCTTCTGTGTCCCATACGCCGTGATACTGAATGTATTTGTAGCGGTCCCCACGGATGGCGAGCGTCGTGGGTGTATGGGGGTAATTGTACTCCCAGAAATACTCGTAATTCAGCCCCTCGCGCCATTCGCCATCATAGGGCAGCCCCATCAACTGGTTGGCAAAGCTCATACCGTCCACCGGCGCACTCGGCTGGGTGCCAGCGAGGTCGAGGAAGGTCGAGGCGATGTCGATATTGGCGATCAAGGTCTCATCGGTGCGTCCGGCGGGCATTCCCGCACCAAAAGCAATGAAGGGGACGCGCATGGATTCCTCATAGGCATTGCGCTTGTCGATCAGGCCATGCTCACCGAACATGAAGCCATTGTCTCCCATCATCACGATGATGGTGTTTTCCATGAGACCCTGTTCTTCGAGCTGAGCAATGATCGCACCAATGCCATCGTCGACAGCAGACAGCGTCTGATTATAGCGCAGGCGGTAATCGACGATGTCGAGCGTCGAGTGATAAGGGAAATCCACCCCGTGCCAGCCATTGCGCTGGTTGATCACCCACATCGGCTTGCCTTCATTGTTTTCCGGCGTGTTGGCCATGCTGGCAGGCACAGTAATATCTTCACGTGAGTATTGGTTTTCATGCCGTTCCGCCGGGATGAAATCCGCATGCACGGCCTTGTGCGAAAGGTAGAGGAAGAAGGGTTCTTCCCCATCCTGCTCCGCCAGCCAGTCGAGCGCGAACTGGTTGAGCTCGTCGGTGATGTATCCCTGCTGCTCCACGCGCTCGCCATTGATGTTGAGCATGTGGCGCACGCCGTTGCCGTTTTCCGGCAGGTAATTGCCCTGGCCGCGAAAGCTGATCCAGTGATCGAAGCCGGGCTGCGGGTCATCGCCATGGCCGCCCATGTGCCATTTCCCGATGAAAGCAGTTTCATAGCCTGCTTCCTGCAAATCCTGCGAGAAGAAGCGCGTACCTTCGCGGAACTGGATGTTGTTATCGGCGATCCCGTGATTGTGCATGTACTGCCCGGTGAGGATCGAGGCCCGGCTGGGGGAGCAAAGCGCTGTCGTTACAAAGGCATTGGGGAAATGCACCCCTTCGCGCGCGATCCTATCCATATTCGGCGTATCGAGAGTTTCATCGATAAAGCCCATCGCATCGAAACGCTGATCGTCATTGAGGATGAAAATGATGTTGGGCCGTTCAGCGGCCTGATCCTGCGCAATGGCTGCTGGCTGCATGCCCGGAGCAACGCAACCGGTCACAATCAGCGCCATCATCACAAGCAGTTTTATCGATTTCATCATCATTCTCCGCACTTCAATTCTTGGCATTTCGGGGGTGCTCGCTGTGCGATGTCACCCCCGTTTGCGACCGTCGGGGCTCAGTGCCTCAACGCATCCGCCAGCTGATGCCAATCAGGAAACGGCGATCATTCACCCTGTAGCCAAGCGGACGCTCGGCGATTTCCTGATAGCGGATTTCCGGCTCGTTCAAGATATTGATGGCTTCAGCCCGGATCGAAAGCGAGGGCGTGATCTGATAACCTATCGAGGCATCCAGCTGACCATAGGGCTCGGCAAAGCTCGCCTGATTGGTGGTGGAGCGCTCATCGTAGAATTCGCTGCGCCAGTTGTACGCAGCACGCGCTTCAAAGCCCCATTTCTCGAAATAGCCAATAAGGTTGTAGCTGTGCTCCGAGAGGTCCTGCGTTGGCAGGGTCAGGCCACTGAGACTGACGGTATCCTCATCCGCATCGACATAGGTGTAGTTGGCGATGAAGCCGAAACCGTCGAGCGGTGACGGCAGGAAGTCGAGGCTTTGCTGCCAGGCAATTTCCACGCCGCGCACTTCAGTAGCACCGGCATTCACCGGCGAATTCACGCGGATCAAGTCTTCGCCGACAAGGCAACCATCGTCGCCCGGGCTGTCTTCCGACTGATCGGAAGGGAGCGGGAAGCATCCGTTGAAAATGCCTTCCTCGATCCGCTGCGAGAAGTCTTTGTAGAACAGCGCGACGGAAACAAGATTGCCTTCGCCATAGTATTTTTCAAAGCTGACATCGAACTGCGTCACTTCTTCCGGTTCCAGCAGCGGGTTGCCGCCCCTCCCTGCCCCAGCGAAGAATTGAATGTTTACCAGCGGCGCGACATCGATCAGCCGTGGACGGGCCATGGAACGTGCGGCGCCGAAACGGGCGTAGAAGCCATCGCCGAGATCCATGACGAGGTTCGCACTCGGGAGCCAGTTGTCATAATCCTGTTCAACGGTCAGCGGAATGAAAGTGTCATTTCCTGCATCGACGCCGCCCGTCGCGACGCGATCGGTCGCGACATAGCGCACGCCGAAATTGCCGAATGCGTTTACACCGCCGAGGGCAAATTCGTAATTGGCGAGAAGATAGGCAGCGATCGTATTACGTGAAACGTCGAAGCCCCAATTGCGATCGAGGGTACGGACGATGCCGCCATCAGCAAGGATTTCATCGTAGTTATCGCGAATGAAAGCGCTGTCGAGCGAGAACCATTCGCGCGGGAAATCGCCTGTCGCGCCGTCGAAAAGATCACCATAGGGTTGCTGGACTATGATTCCAGGGAACCGCGCTTCGAGTTCATCGAATGACAGTCCGCCAAGATTACCATCAGCATCTGTATTGTTGGTATCGCGTCCACGAAGGCGAGAGCGGCGACCAACCTCCTCGGTAATACGGCCGCCAAATTCGAGCGAATAGATCGGGCCAAAACGGAAATCATAGTCGAAGTCGATCCGCGCGGCGGTCTCGTAATTCTCTTCCATCTGGCGCTGCGCCACGATGTTATTGAATCGGTAAGTATTCAGGTCGAGCAAATCGACCCGGCGGTCATCGGTGAATTCGGTCGTGGCATCGCCATTGCCGCCGCGCACCAGGGGGACAATTGTCGGTAGATCGGTGCCGGTGGAGAAATCATAGAAATAGAACGGCCATTCGCTGAATGCCACACCGCTGGAGCTGAAAAACTGGTCGTTCACCTGATTGCCGGTGCCGTGGTTGAATTCCACGCTCATATCCAATCGGTCACCGACTTCCCACGACGCCCCGAGCGCCAGCGTTAGCACTTCCTGTTCATTCGGCGCGGAATTGCCGGAGATATTGAGGTTCACGCCGCGCTGCGGATTGCCGTTCGGGCGGACCTGACCAAGAATAGCGTTCAGGACGGTCTGATTATCGGAAATCAACGCATTTTCCGGCTGCTGGTAAACCGGGCGGATGCGCAGCGCATCGGGCGGTCCCTGCAATGCGCTGTTGAATGAGGATGTGTATTGGAACTGAGTATCGCCAGCCTCATTCCGGGTGAAACGCGCATCTGCAAACAGCTCAAAGCCGCCTTCGGTCTCAGCCTGGAAAGAGAAAGTGGCGGTATAGAGCTCGCGATCCTGTTCGCGCACCTGGAGGCGAGTCTGCAACGGCACGTAGGCGCCATCCTGCAAGTCCAGGATGAAGCCATCCTCGTCGCGCTCGACCAGCTCTCCAGCAACTCCGTCACCATCGAGGTCGCGCCCGAAGCCGTCGACCGCATCCCAGCCACGGATATCGAGGAAGTCCTGTCGCAGGCGACGCCCGCGATAGGTCAGATTGCCAAGGATACCGAAGCGCGTGCCGCCGCTCGATTCAAATTGATAGCTGCCAAGCAGATTGGCATTGTTCGTCCACGCATCGGCACGTTCAGCGAACTGCGCGTCGACTGAAGCACTCAGCAGATTGCGGCGGCTGTCCAGCGGACGGCGCGTATTGAAGCGAATGATCGCACCAAGCGCCCCTTCCACTTCGTCGGCAGCGGGCGTCTTGATGACTTCGATGCTGCGGAAAGCGTCGGACGTAATGGCCTGATAGGTCACATCGCCACCTGCGCCAGCACCGACTTGCGTCTGCCCATTGATCTCGACGCGATTCTGCGAGAAGCCGCGCACCGCGATTTCCGAGCCTTCGCCAAGGTCACGATTGATCTGCACACCGGTGACGCGCTGCAACGCCTCGGCCACATTGGTATCGGGAAGATCGCCGATATCTTCGGCATCGATCACATCGGTGATCTGATCGCTTTCGCGCTTTGCATTGGTCGCGCTCTGAATAGCGGCGCGGATACCGGTGACGACGATCGTGTCATCGACCTCGCAATCCTCGGCCTCCGGATCGCAATCCGCATCCTGCGCCATCGCTGGCTGAGCTAGAAATGCGAGGCTGCACCCGGTGAGCAGATACGCCATCGCCTGCACGCGAAATGACTTGGCCTTCATGGTCTTTCCTCCCTCTTTCGCCGCTGTAACCCCATTATCGAAGAATCAGCCGGTCTCAATTCAAAGGCCGAATCAATCGGCCCTCCCGTTACTTTATGACAATATTGACAGACAATGACAACATTATCATTATGATTTTTACGAATCGCGCCGCAAAGAGCGCGTAGCAGGACGCCGACGGGAGAAAAATGATGAGAATTTTGAAGCGCTTGGCGCTGCTCGTAGTTGCTTTCTGCCCGGCTTTGGCAGTCGCGCAATCGGGTGTCGAAGCGGCTCCTGCGCCCAACATAGTCCTCATCTTTGTCGATGATATGGCTTATGGCGACATGAGCGCCAACGGGCTCGACAGCTGGGTGGAAACGCCCAATCTCGATGCTCTTGCAGCGTCGGGCATGCGCTTCACCAATGGCTATGCCGCTTCCGCGGTCTGCGGGCCGAGCCGCGTCGGCCTGCTCACCGGCACCAATCCCGCTCGCCTCGGTGTGTGGTGGAACCCTGACACGACGCGCGAGCCGATGCCGGAGAGCCAGCCGCTGCTGCCGCAGTTCTTGCGCATGCATGGCTATGACACGGCAGTCGTCGGCAAGTGGAACCTTGCGAACGATGTGTCGTCCGTATCCGATGTCGCGATAGGACCGATGACCTGGGGCGGCGTCTACCACCCGCGTGAAGACGGCGCCTATGAAGGTGTCGGGTTTGGCTACGGCGCTGGAGGCCATGCCTCGGGCCATTGGGTCGACCCGGATGAGGACGGCGAATATCTGACTGACTGGCTCACGCGCGGCGCAGTCGGATTCATCGACGGGCACAGCGGCGACGATCCGTATTTTCTCTACCTCGCATATAATGCGCCGCACAGTCCGATCGAAGCTGCTGCCCGGCATCAGGAGGCGGTCGCCCATCTCCCGACAGAACCGCAGCGTGTTTACGCCGCCATGATCCTGGCAGTCGATGAAGGCGTAGGGCACGTGATGGACGCGCTTGAGCGCAACGGCGATGCGGAGAACACGCTTATCCTGTTCATCAGCGACAATGGTCCCGCCACCCCCGGCTTTCGCGGCTATCCGGACGATTGGGAGGATATCCCCGTGCTGGGTGTCACGGGGCCCCTCAGCGGGCACAAAGGCACTCTGCGCGAAGGCGGCATCCGCGTTCCTTTCATTGCCAGCTGGCCTGCGCGGATTCCTGCCAGGCAAGTCAATTCGACACCTGTGACCACGCTCGATCTTTACCGGACATTCGAAGACATTCTCGATTTCGAAGAGCCGACAGGAGAACTTTTCGACGGGACCAGCCTCCTTCCGCTGCTGACTGGACAGGCGGAAACGATCACAGCGCGTGACATGTACTGGCAGCGCCGCGTCTGTGGCAATCGGGCGAACTGCCGCGAAAGCGCAGCGATGCGGCATGGCGATTTCAAATTGTACATCGGTGAGGATGGTGCGGCGAGTTTCTACAACCTCGCTGATGATCCGGGCGAAACGCGCGATATCCAGGCTGATCAACCCAACAGGTTCCGCAATATGAGCGAACGCTACACCGAATGGCGGGCCTCCCTTCCCACTCCAATTTCCGAACGCGAAGAGCATCGCCGTCGTCGCGGCAATTGATCAGCAGATGGGCGAGATGACACAAACCAAATCAACTTCCGGTGCCTTTGCCAGCGTCACCACGCTGTTTTTCGCATGGGGATTTATCACCTCGCTGATCGACCCGCTGGTCGCGGCGGTAAAAGGCATTTTCTCGCTGTCGAATGTCGAGGCGCAGCTGACGGCCTTTGCTTTCTTTATCGCCTATGGTCTCGTCTCGATCCCGGCAGCGATGCTGGTCGCGCGGCTCAAACCGGTAAAGGCAATCATCCTGGCCATCGGCCTCATGATCGCGGCGTGCTTTGCAATCCTGACCGCCAGCAATCTGGACACTTACACAGGCGTGCTGCTGGGTCTGTTCGTGATGGCCAGCGGGATTACCGTGTTGCAGGTTGCGGCAAATCCACTCGCCGCTTCTCTCGGTACTCGGGAACGCAGCCATTTTCGCCTGACCTTTAGCCAGGCGTTCAACTCGCTGGGCACAGTCGTGGGCCCGCTGTTGGGCGCGAAGCTACTGCTGGAGAATGTCGAAATTCCAGAAGGCGAAACGCTCGATCCCGCCATGCGCGATGCTGCGCTCGGTTCTATCGATCTGAGCTTCCTGATCATTGCCGCAATGCTCGCAGGACTTCTCGCCTTCATCTGGTGGTCACGCCGCCGCATCAGCGATGGAGCCCCCGCCCCCGCAAAGGCCGCGAGCTTTTCCGAAACGCTCAAAGAGGTGGCCGGATCGCGCTGGGCGCTGATCGGCGGCTGTGCCATTTTCCTCTACGTTGGTGCCGAAGTCGCCATCGGCACGCAGATGGCGCTGTTCCTCGAAGATGATGGCGTATGGGGCCTCTCACTGCAGCAGGCTGGCTACTACGTCAGCCTGTATTGGCTGGGCGCCATGATTGGCCGTTTCGCTGGTTCGGCTTTGCTCACGCGTTTCGCCGCGGCACATCTGCTCGCACTCGCAACAGCTTCGGCGGCTGCCCTGTGCCTGTTCTGTGTCGTCGTGGGCGGCGCACCATCCGGCTATGCTGCACTGTCGATCGGCTTGTTCAATTCGATCATGTTCCCGGTCATCTTCACTCTGACACTCGAGCGTTCCACCGCGTCGGCGGCAGCCACATCAGGCTTCCTATGCACTGCCATTATCGGCGGAGCGATTATTCCCGTCCTTACCGGAGCGATGGCCGACAGCTACGGTTACGCGATCGCCTTCGCCATCCCTGCCACCTGCTACATTGCCCTATGCGCCATTGCGCTGCTGGCATCTGCAGACAATCGCAGGGCGATCGCCACAGAGCCGGTTCAGGTCGGACACTAGATGGCTTTCGATAGGAATCTTTGCATGCGCCTCTCACTCCCTCTCGTCGCGATTGCCTCTGCAATCACTGCTTGCGCCGCGCCGCAGACTCTTGCCCAGGCAGAGGCCCCGGCGCGCGCGCCTAACATTCTCGTCATTCTAGTCGATGATCTGGGTGCACGCGATCTCGGGTATTCAGGCTCGGTTTTCCACGAGACGCCGGAAATCGACCAATTGGCTGCAGAGGGCATCGATTTTACCAATGCCTACGCCGCTTTCCCGCGCTGCGTACCTTCACGCCACGCTTTCTTCACCGGCCGCAATCCTGCCCGCGCGCAGGTGCCCGGCGGGCGCGGCGGGGAATCTCTCGGCACCGAAGTGGTGACAGTCGCCGAAGCCATGCAGGAGGCCGATTACACAACGTTCTTCGCAGGCAAGTGGCACTTGGGCCGCGAAGCAGATGAAATGCCCGACGCACAGGGTTTTGATATCAACATCGGCGGCGGCTCAGCAGGAGCTGTTGCAACGCATTTCTTCCCGTATGGCGCTGAAAACCGGCGTTCGATCGGACCGGGCCTGAAGCAGGGCGAGGAAGGTGAGTATCTGACCGACAGGCTGACTGACGAAACAGTCGCATTTCTCGAAAGCCACGTAGCAAGCGGAAGCGATCGCCCGTTCTTCGCGGTCCTCTCACATTATGCCGTCCACACCCCGATCGAGGCACCGGCCGAGCTTGTCGAATATTACGAAAGCAAGCTCGATAGGATGGAAGAGCCGGACCGCCCTCAACTCATCGAGCGGGATGGTGAGACACAGCTTATCCAGAACGATCCCGTTTACGCAGCGATGGTCACAAGTGTGGATCAGAGCGTGGGCGATTTGCGTGCCGCGCTCGATCGGCTCGGCGTTGCCGAGGACACGATCATCATCTTCACATCCGATCATGGCGGGCTGAGCAATCGCGGCCTTGGTCGCGGACGCCGCCTGCCGACATCCAACTGGCCGCTTCGTGCGGGCAAGGGGCACATTTACGAAGGCGGCGTGCGCGTCCCCTTCCTCGCCGCATGGCCGGGCCATCTCGATGGCGGTGTCACCAGCCCGACAATCGTCAACAATACCGACCTGTTTCCGACTTTCCTTTCCCTCGCAGGGCTTCCGCTTCGCCCAGACTGGCATAGAGATGGCAATCCGATTGCCGCGATTGCCGGCGGGGAGCAGGTCTCCAGCCCGATCTATTGGTACAACCCACGCCCGCGTGTCCAGAGCACTGGCGACCGCGCATCTGCCGCCATTCGCGATGGCGATTGGAAATATGTTCTGAGCTTCGATCCGGCAGTGCCGAGCGAGCTTTTCGACCTGTCGGAAGATCCGGGCGAGAATAATGATTTGTCAGGCCGCTATCCGCAACGCGCCGCCGACATGCGCGGGCAGTTGGAGAATTATCTCAACGAAATTGATGCAGTCGCCCCGTCTCTTGACCGCCGCGGTCGGGAGCCTGTTCCCGGAGTTTCGTTCGGGAATTGACCACGGCGCAATCCGCGCCGCCCTGCTTCAGGGACGAGAAATGCCAACTTACACAAGGAGAGGCACAATGAAGACAATAGACAAAGCGATGCTAACAGGACTTGCTATCGCAATGGCCAGCGGTCTGCCCGCTACCGCCCAAGCGCAGCAGCGTTCTGCCGAAGATGCAGCTGAATGGCGCATGCAGAACATGGATGAGAATGAGGATGGCGTTGTCACGCTGGATGAATTTCAGACATACCGCACCGCATGGGTCGCTGAAAACGGCCATCCCGAACAATGGGCCAGTGAGCAGAACACGGCGCGCGCATTCGGCCGTATGGATGGCAACTCCGATGGCAGCGTTACCATGGAAGAAATGGTCGCCCACGTGACAGCGCAGCGCGAACGCAATAGCTAATCTGTTCATGACAAACCCCGTTTCCGCCCGCCTCACTCTGCCTTTGCTTGCAGCGGTCTCTTTGGCCGCTTGCTCGCAAAGCGCGGATGAGCCCTCCGACGCGCCCGGTTTTGAGGCAGCGAGCGACTTTGCCAGCACAGCCGAGTGCGCTGCGATTGGCGACCTACCTATTCGGATTGCGGGCGGAACCTTCATAATGGGGCAGGACGATATCTATGCGGAGGAGGGCCCGCGGCGCGAAACGCGCGTCGACGGCTTCTGGATCGATCCGCATGAAGTGACCAACCGCCAGTTCGCTGCTTTCGTTGAAGCAACCGGATATGAAACGGTCGCAGAAAAGCCGGTCGACCCAGCGCTTTTCGGCGTGCCGGAAGACCAGATCCCACCAGAACTCTTGCTGCCCGGATCGGCGGTCTTCACTCCGCCAGATCAGCCAAGCACACGCTACACCGACTGGTGGAAATATGTGCCGGGTGCAAATTGGATGAAACCCTATGGCCCTGATGGACCCGATGCGCAGGAAAACCAACCAGTCGTCCATCTCGCCTGGGATGACATGGTCGCTTATGCCAATTGGGCGGGTGGACGCCTGCCCACCGAAGCCGAATGGGAATATGCGGCGAGCGCGGGGGCGGATCCCTATTCCGCGCAGCCCGATGGAGAGACGGCGAATAGCTGGCAGGGAGCCTTTCCTGTAGTCAACGAAGAGACCGACGGATTTGCCGGCATAGCACCGGTGGGTTGCTTCGCGCCCAACGCCAACGGCCTTTACGACATGGTCGGCAATGCGTGGGAAGTGACACAGGATTTCTACCGCCCCGGCCACGATCCGGACGACAATGACAATCCGACGGGCCCGAGCGAGAATGCGGCCTACGACCCATACAATCCGGGATTGGCGAGCCGGGTGATGAAAGGCGGATCGTACCTTTGCGCGCCCAATTACTGCCAGCGCTATCGCCCCGCTTCACGGCAGGGAAGAGATCCGGGATTGGGCACCAGCAATGTCGGTTTCAGGCTGGCCTATGATGAGAGACCAGATGCTTAACAGAAGACAATTCATGGGCCGCTCGGCCGCGCTGGGCGCATTGGCTGCGTCTCCAGCGTCGGGTTTGGCCCAATCGGATAACTTTGTTTCGCTCGATGCGATTGCGCGGAGCAAGGGCCTGCGGTTCGGAACCGCCACCGATGGCAGCGAGGTCAATGATGCGGAAATTTCTGCGCTGATACGGCGCGAATGCTCCGTACTTGTCAGCGAGAACGCACATAAGTGGAAACACCTGAAGCCAAGAGAAGCCGTGTTCCGGTCCGAAGAGGCAGAGACCATTACCGAATTTGCCGATGCGAATGACATGGAAATGCGCGGTCACTGCTTCATCTGGAACCAGGATAACCGCATTCCGGAATGGATCCACGCGCAGGAAGAAGAGCTTGGTGCCAATGGCGGCGAAGCCTTGATCCGCCACCTCTGGAATTACGCCGAGGAATTGGTGACCACCTTCCCCACCATCCAGAGCTGGGACGCGGTGAACGAGGTCATCACCCCTTGGGAAGGCGACATCCGCAATTCTGCACTCACCCGCATTTTCGGCGAACAGGTTATGGATGTGGGTTTCGGCATTATGCGTGCCAAAGCGCCGGAAGCGCAGCTCGTCTACAATGACTACATGGACTGGAAAGCGCGGCCCAACCATCGCGATGGCGTGCTCGCTCTTCTGGAGCGGGCGCTGTCACGCGATGTACCCATTGATGCCCTCGGCATTCAGGCGCATCTCGGCGGCAATGTCGGCAATCCGATCGATGAAGCCGGGTGGGTGCAATTCCTGACCGAGATTCGGGATCTGGGACTGCAGGTTCTCATTACCGAACTCGACTGCTCCGACCGCTTTGTTGAATCGAGCGACCCGGCGGTGCGCGATGCGACGACCGCAGCGCAGGTGAAGGATTTCCTCGACGTGACGCTCAGCTTCACCAATGTCGAAAGAGTGGTGCTGTGGTCGATAAGCGATCGCGGCAGCTATCTGCGGCGGCCGCAATATCCTGAAGAGCGTCGTCGTCCGGACGGACTCCCGATGCGCGGCCATCCCTATGATGAGGATTTACAGCCGACCGCCATGCGCGATGCAATCGCCCTCGCATTGGGACATGCGCCGGAGAGATAGAGGCCCACTCCGCTTGCCCTACGGATGCAGGGTGATCACTTTATCGGCCAGCCGTTCGACATCGCGTTGCGAATGGCTGACCAGCAAAATCGGCACCTCAAGCCTGTCTCGAATCCTTTCGATTAGCGTTGAAAGGCGCTCAACCCGCTCAGGATCGAGGGCAGCGAGCGGTTCATCGAGTAGCAGAAAATCAGGCGCGCTCAGCAAGGCCCGCGCAATCGCGACGCGGCGGACCTCGCCGCCAGAGAGCGTAGCGGGCCACCGATCGAGCAGCGGGGCAATATCCAGCAGAGCCACGGCATCGTCGCGCGTGATCGGCGCTTGCCTGCTTCGGCTGAGCTTTTGCGCGTAGGAAAGGTTCGCGCCGACCCGGCGATGCGGGAACAGGCGCGCGTCCTGAAAGGCATATCCCGCGTGGCGTTTCTCGGGTGCCACATCGATGCTTTCTGCTGCATCGAAGAGCACACGCCCGCCGATTGCAATTCGACCACTTTGCGGACGAAGCAGGCCGGCAAGCGCATTGAGCACGCTGGTCTTGCCTGCGCCCGAGGGGCCGACAAGTGCGGTGCAGCGTGCATCGCTCTGTATATCGCAAGCAATATCGCGATCCCCCGGCCTGATGGTGATGCTCACATCAAAGGACATGGGCGCGGCCTCCCTGTGAGCGCCTGACGAGCCATTCGGATAGCAGCAGTGCGCCTAACGACAGGACGATCGAAATGACTGCGAGCCTTGTGACTGCCTCTTCCCCGCCGGGTGTCTGCAGGCCGGTATAGATGGCGAGCGGCAGGGTGCGGGTTTCGCCTGCGATATTGGCCGCGAAGGTGATCGTTGCTCCGAATTCTCCCAGCGACCTTGCGAACCCCAACATGGCCCCAGCCGCGATCCCCGGGATCGACAATGGCAGGGTGATGGTGAGAAAAGCTTTCCAGCGCGAGGCACCCAGGGTCCGCGCTGCGCCGACCAGCCGCCTGTCCACCGCCTCTATCGAAAGCCGCATCGCCCTGACCATCAGCGGCAATGCCATGACGGCGGCGGCAAGGGCAGCGCCGGTCCAACTGAACACCAGAGTGACGCCAAAAGTCTCGTAGAGCCATGCGCCGATCGCTCCGCTGCGGCCGAAGGCGATCAGCAGGATCCACCCCGTCACTACCGGTGGGAGGACAAGCGGCAGGTGGACGAGTGCATCGAGTACAATCACGCCGGGAAAGCGCCGCCGCGCCAGCACCCATGCGATTGCATAGGCAAGCGGCAGGCTCACCAGAACTGCGACAAGGCTGACCCGTAGAGACAGCAGAACAATGGCCCATTCCGCACTGCTCACGGTGCGACCTGCTGCGGCAAATGTGTGAAGCCATGCGCTCTAAAGATTGCACCCGCTTCCCGCGACTGAAGGTATTGCGACAGCTGCTCCGCTTCGGGATGACTGGAACCGCTGGCTAATGCCATCGGGTAGTCGATCGGCAGGTCCTGCGATGCTGGCCATTGCGAGACGATTTCCAAGCTGCTCTGCCTTTCGCGCAAGTCGCTGCCGTAGACGAAGGCGAAATCGACTTCGCCGCGTTCGGCAAGGGCAAGTGCGGCCCGTACATTTTCCGTCGGCACTATGCGCGGCACGACCTCGTCCCAATCGCCCGATTGGATCAGCACGCGCTGCGCATAGCGACCTGCAGGAACGCTTTCCGGATCGCCCATGGCAATTCGGGCAGCTGGATCATCAAACGTGACCTGCACTGTTCTTGCCACCGAAGCGACCAGCACAAGCGAATTTGATACAACATCTACGCGCGTTTCGTCGCGCAACAGATCCCGCGCTGCCAGCCAGTCCATCCACTGGGCATCTGCAGTGATCACAACATCCGCCGGAGCACCTTCGGCAAGCTGCCGCGCGAGCGCAGGCGTGCCAGCAATGTTGAGCACCGGGCGTGCGTTCCCTTCCGCCTCCCATGCATTTGCGATGGCCACCATCGCTTCCTGCATACTCGCCGGAGCGAAGATCACCGGGCCGGATGGTCGCGATGGCGCGCAGGATGTGAGTGCACTCAGCCACGCGCATAAAAGCGCAATTGCGAGAATGGGAAAGCGCGTCACGCCTTATGCTGTAAGCCGGGGCCGAATGGCCGTCCAGCGGCAGCGACCAATCAGTCGCCCGATGCGGCGGCGGATCGCTCGGCGCGGATCTGGAATTCGCTACGCTCGCGCACCGGAATGGTCAGTACACAGCGTACGCCTGCCTTTTCGAAATCGAGCTGGACCGGATGACGCAATTCGTGCGCCACAATCCGCTCGATCAGATCGGTGCCGAAGCCGCGCTTGCGTTCTGTTTTGACAGGCGGGCCACCACGTTCGAGCCACTCGATCTGCAATTGGTCATCGGTGACACGCTCCCAGTGCACGGTGACTGTCCCACCCGTTTGGCTCAGGGCGCCATATTTGCTGGCATTGGTCGCGAGTTCGTGAATGGCGAGGCCGAGCGAAAGCGCGTCATTGGGAGCAAGCTCAACATCCGGCCCCTGCAGATCGACCTGATGGTCTGCGCTATGCGCATAGGGGAGCAGTTCGGCATCGATCACGGCACGCACCGGCGTAGCACCCCAATCGGATTGGGTGAGCAGGTCATGCGTCGCCGAAAGCGCCCTGATCCGCCCATCGAGTGCATCGGCGAAATCCTCGACATTGTCGGCACGGCGGCGCGTCAGCGTGATGATCGAAAGCACATTGGCAAGCGTGTTCTTGACCCGGTGGTTGAGCTCACGCGTCAGCGAATTGCGGATACTCGCCTGCTCTTCAAACCAGCGCAAGGACGCCTCATCCTCTTGCGCCTGCTCTGTCAGAATGCGCATCACCAGCAACAGCAATCCGCCGACCAGCAAGCCGAAGATCAAAGTGGCCATGGACAGGCCGGAGAGCGCAGGGCTTCGCCGTTCGCTGATGACCAGGACAAAAGAATTTTCGGCTATTGTCACTTCATGCTGCACCGTGCGTACACGCGGCATTTCCGCTTCGAATGTGCTGGCCAAGAGGGACGCTGGGCCCGCGTCGGGATCATCCGAATAGAGCTCCACGCCATAAACGCCTGCGTCTTCCAACTCGAGCGCGCTCTGCAGAAAATCCTGCGCGCTGAACGGGCTGTAGATGAAACCCTTCAGCTGTCGTCCGGAAGGGCCTGATTCAAACACCGGCATGTAGATAAGAAAGCCGGGTGCTTCGCCATCGCCTTCCTGACGCAGAACGACCTTGTCACTGGCGACCGGGCGTGCGCTTTCCTGCGCTTCCTGCATGGCAGCGCGGCGTACTTGCTCTGAATACATGTCGAAGCCAAGTGCGCGGCGATTGCGCTGCGTATCGGGTTGCAGAAACGTAACGGGGACGGCGAAGGGCTGCGTACCCTCGAGCGGTGGATACAGCTGGGTGTTACCCACACCCTGTTCTTCCATCAGCGCATTGAAAGCATCGACCTCTCCGGGCCGAACGGTCTGCGCCCAACCGATGCCTTCCGCGCCGCGGTAACCCGCATCCAGCCGCAATTCGGAAACGAAGCGGCTAAATTCATCAGCCGGCACTTCATCCATGGTGGAAAGCAAGGCCGCGCCCGCGCGAAGATAGGCACTGCTAGCGTTCGCTCGCCGTTCCAAGGCTGAGGAAATTGCCGTTGCTCTGGCGTTCAACTGGGCGGCATCGCTTTCAGCCTCTCCGCGCTCTATCGCGAAAACGCTGAGGATGGTGATGGCAGCGATCAGTCCGAAAATGGCGAGCGGCAGCGCACGCGGATAGCCTAAGAGCCACCGCTTGGTTCTGCTGCGTTTTTCAACCGCTTGCTGCACCAATATCCCTCAACAGATCAGCCAACTTTACATGAGCCGAGACAAAAGGTCTCAACCGGGGAACCAGAGGCGAGGGATTCCGTTCCATTCGCACGCAATATCGCTTGATACTGAGTGGATTGGCTTATCAAGCGCCACACCGACGGGAAGTAACACGATTCTCATGACACCTCCAAAAGACGAAAAGAAGCTTGCTTCATCGTCCGAAAAACCTGATGCTTCCAAGCAAATGGGACCGGAATGGACGTCCGGCCTCAAACGCTTTTATGACAGTGTTCTTGATGAACCGCTGCCGGATAGCTTCAAGGATCTTCTCTCCAAACTGGATGAGAACGACGGCGAATGAGCGATAAGAAACAAAAGCGCGAGCTGCCCAAGCGTAGCGCCGAGGATAAACGCGCGTTCAAACGCGAGTTGACCGAGGTGGTCCCGCACCTGCGTGCCTTTGCGCGCGGCCTGTGCGGCCGTGCCGACATGGCCGATGATCTGGTGCAGGAGGCCTTGCTGAAAGCCTGGGCTGCACAGGAACGCTTCGAGCCCGGCACGTCCATGCGCGCCTGGACCTTCGTTATCCTGCGCAATGCCTATCTCACCGATATGCGTCGAAACCGTTTCCGCGGCGAATATGATGAAGGCGTGGCAGAAAGGATTCTGACGGCTCCCGCCGGTCAGGAAGAGCCAATCCATCTTTCCGATCTGCACCGTGCGCTCCTCACCCTTCCGCCGGAACGGCGCGAGGCTCTGCTGCTAGTCGGTGCTGGCGGCTTTTCCTACGAAGAGGCCGCAAATATCTGCGGCTGCGCAGTCGGCACGATCAAGAGCCGTGTGGGCCGAGCCCGCGCCGCACTGTCGAGCATGATCCAGGATGGCGACATTCCCGATCGTTCGCTGGAAGATCCATCAGCGCACCGCGCCATTCTCGAAGAGCTGGATGAAGTTGCTGCCGGTCGCGGGGAAACTGCTGCCATCACGAAATAGATCGCACAGCGCATCCGCTGTGCGTGCAAGGGATTTGGGCGAGACCAATGGATCCGGAGGGTGACAGCAGCGACAGCGAAGGCATGGGCGCCACGCGTCGCCGGACGATGGCTTTTGCCGCGCAGGAATTGCGGCTTATCTCAGCGCTCGTTGTCTTGCTCGCAATCGGCCTGTTCTTCGCGCTTCCCTTCGTCCTTTCGATCGGCTCGGTGGTCTTCTTGCCACTGGTCGCCGCGCTCATTCTCACCATCATCCTGTCGCCGTTGGCGGACAAGCTCGCGAGCTGGGGCATTCCCAACGTGCTGTCGTCCCTGCTGGCGCTGCTCGTTTTCTTCACCATTCTCGCCCTTGCGCTAACCGCCGTCTTCACCCCCGCCATTTCGCTTTATGACGAAGTGCCGGCGATGTTCGATCAGGTCGGCGAGCATTTCAGCCAGTTGCAGATCACCTTTGCGTGGATCGGCCAGTTGAATGACGAACTCGCCGCTCTAACCGGCGAGGAAGGACCGCAGGTTGTCCTCGCCAGCCCGACCATGCTTGAACAGATGGCGCTGGCGACCCCGACGGTTCTTCTCGAAACGCTGCTCACCTTCATGCTCGCTTTCTTCATGATCGAAGCGCGCGTGCGCATGCGCCGTCGCCTGTTGCTGGAACGTCAACAGGTCGGCGCGAGCCTGAAAGCGGCGCGGGCCATGCGCGAGGTACAGGACCGGGTGGCAGCCTATATCCTCACCGTAGGCCTGATCAACGTGAGCGTCGGAGTGGTCGTCGCGCTCGGTGCATGGGCGATGGGAATGGATGCGCCGATCATGTGGGGCGGGCTCGCCGCGTTGTTGAATTTCATACCCTATATCGGCCCGCTGATGATGGTCGTGCTGCTGAGCCTGTTCGGGATCGGCTCTGCGGAATCGCTATGGGTAGGGATGATCCCCGCAGCGGCCTATCTGGCGCTGCACACTGTCGAAGCCAATGTGATCACGCCCAGTGTTCTTGGCGCGCGTTTCACCATGAACCCGATCGCCATCCTTTTGGCCCTTTCCTATTTCGGCTGGATCTGGGGCGTGGCAGGCGCGCTGCTCTCCGTGCCGATCCTGCTTACACTGACGGCGCTGGTCGACCATCTCGGCAGACCCAATTTCATCGGCTTCATCTTTGGTGAGCCGCTTTTTGCGACCAATATCCTCGACATGCATCAGGACGACTGAAAAAAAGGCGCGCTCCTTTCGGAACGCGCCTTTTTCACTTTTGGCGTATGCTCGCGCGTAATTACGCGGGATAGGACCAGGTGCTGCCACGAGACAGATTGTCGGCTGCGAATTCCCAGTTCAGGTGATTGTCCACCACCGCATCGAGATAGCTCGGGCGGGCGTTCTGGTGATCGAGGTAATAGGCGTGCTCCCACAGGTCGATCACGAGCAGCGGATTGTAATCGCTGTCGACAAGCGTATCGGCATCGTGCGTATCGACGACTTCGAGCTTGCCGCCCTTTTCCGCGAGCCAGACCCAGCCGCTGGCAAAGTGGCCTGCGCCCTTGCTCTTCAGCTTGTCCTTCAGCTCATCGAGCGAGCCGAAGCTTTCATCGATCTTGTCGGCAAGATCGCCGGAAGGGCCGGACGTGCTCGGCGTCAGCGAATGCCAGTAGAAACCGTGGTTCCAGACCTGGGCCGAATTGTTGAACAGGCCCTGGTCCGAATTGCGCGAGGCAGAAATGATCTCGGCAAGCGACTTGTCGGCGTGATCCGTGCCTTCGATCGCATCATTGGTCTTGTTCACATAGGCATTGTGGTGCTTGCCGTGGTGATAGCTGAAGGTTTCAGCGGTGATCGCGGGCGAAATCGCTTCGCTGTCGTAGGGAAGCGGCATGAGTGTGAAAGCCATGTTTGGTCGATCCTTCTTGGTGAGTGGAATTGTCTGTTGCTCTAGCAACGCATGAGAGCCGCTCAAGTTGCATATCGGGCGAGAATTCTCGCGACGCGGCTTCTGCGCCGCTTCGCACGTGACAAGTGGCGGGCAAACCGGCATTGCTTGTGGCAACGACAGACACACGAATTCCAAGGATAAACATGGGACGCACCTATTTCGGCACGGATGGCATTCGCGGCCGCGCCAATGGCAAGAAACTCAATGCCAGTATCGCGATGAAAGTCGGCCAGGCTGCAGGCCGTCACTTCCAGCGCGGCGATCACAAGCACCGGGTGGTGATCGGCAAGGACACACGCCTGTCCGGCTATATGATGGAAAATGCGCTGGTCGCAGGCTTCACCAGCGTGGGCATGGATGTGATCATGACCGGCCCGCTGCCCACCCCTGCCGTCGCCATGCTGACGCGCGAGATGCGCGCCGATCTCGGCGTCATGATCAGCGCCAGCCACAACGCCTATCCCGATAATGGCATCAAGCTGTTCGGCCCCAACGGCTTCAAGCTTTCCGACGAGGACGAGGAAGCGATCGAAGCTGCGATGTCGGCAGAGCCGGTACTCGCAGAAGGCGATGCCATCGGCCGTGCGCGCCGTATCGAGGATGCCCGCGGACGCTACATCCACGCGGTCAAGCGCGCATTGCCTGCTGATCTGCGTCTCGACGGTCTCAAGATCGTCGTCGATTGCGCGCATGGCGCCGCTTACAATGTGACCCCTACCGCCATTTGGGAACTGGGCGCGGAAGTGGTGGCCATGGGCGTCACTCCCAACGGCACCAATATCAACGATGGTGTGGGCTCCACCCATCTCGATGCGATCAAGGCCAAAGTGGTCGAGGAAGGCGCGGATATCGGCATCGCGCTCGATGGCGATGCGGACCGGCTGATCGTGATTGACGAGAAGGGCGAGAAGGTCGACGGCGACCAGATCATGGCCCTGATCGGCAGCCGCTGGAAGCTCAAGGGCCTCCTAAAGGGTGACGGGATCGTCGCCACGGTCATGTCCAATCTCGGCCTGGAGCGCTTCCTCAACAGCCAAGGTCTGGAACTGGTGCGCGCCAAGGTTGGCGATCGCTATGTGCTCGAAGAGATGAAGAAGCGCGGCTTTAATGTCGGCGGCGAGCAATCGGGGCACATGATCCTGCTCGATCACGCGACGACCGGCGATGGCACTATTGCGGCAATGCAGGTGCTCGCTGCGATGGTGCGCACCGGCAAGCCTGCGAGCGAGCTGCTGCACCAGTTCGATCCCGTCCCGCAATTGCTGACCAATGTAGAATATGAGAATGCCAACCCGCTGGAAGATGCGAAGGTCAAGCAGGCGATCGCCGATGGCGAGGCGGACCTGGGCGATAGCGGCCGCGTGGTCATCCGCGCATCGGGCACCGAACCGCTAATCCGCGTGATGGCGGAAGGCGATGACGAAGCACAGGTCCACCGCGTGGTCGGCAGCATTTGCGATGCGGTGAAGAAGGCGGTCTGAGCAATGCTCGAAATGCGCCCCGAGTGCCAACGCTGCGGCGCCGATGCGCCCGCCGACCTGCCGGGCGCTTTCATTTGCAGCTTCGAATGCACCTTCTGCGCCCCGTGCGCCGGCGCGCTGGAAGACACTTGTCCCAATTGCGGCGGAGACCTGGTCGACAGACCGACCCGGCGCGGCAAGGCGCTTGCCAATTATCCAGCCAGCACAGAGCGCAAGTTCAAGGGCTGACCTGACATGACCGTCCGCCCTCCCCGTATTCTCGCCATTGCTGGCTCCGACAGCTCGGGCGGCGCCGGCATTCAGGCGGACATCAAGACCATTACCATGCTCGGCGGCTACGCGATGACCGCGATCACTGCGCTTACCGCTCAGAACAGCCGCGGAGTCCGGGCGGTAGAGGCCTGCGATCCCGATTTCGTCGCAGCGCAAATGGATGCATGCATGGAGGACATCGGGGTCGATGCAGTGAAGATGGGCATGCTCGGCAGCGCGGATATTGCCGAAGTCGTGGCAGACCGGCTGGAAGACCTGCCCTGCCCCATTGTCTTCGATCCGGTGATGGTCGCCACCAGCGGCAGCGTGTTGGCAGACGATGCGACCGTAGAAGTCTTCGAATGGCTTATGGATCTGGCGACGCTGACCACGCCCAATGTGCCCGAACTCGAAGCGCTGGGCGGCGCTGCGGGCATGTCTAAACGCGGCGTTATCTATCTCGCCAAGGGCGGCGATGCCGATGGACCGATGGTTGAAGACCGCCTCGTGCGCCCCGGCGTAGAAGATGTGGTGTGGAGCGAGGCACGCATCGTTACCAAGCACACCCACGGCACCGGCTGCACGCTGTCGAGCGCGATTGCCACGCACCTCGCCAAAGGCCTGCTGCTAGAGGAAGCAGTCGCGCAAGGCCGCCGCTTCGTGCGCGAGGCACTGATGAACGCGCCGGGTTTCGGCCAAGGGAACGGCCCGCTCGGGCATCATGCTGTGCACTTATGATGGAGCCCGTCATCCGCGTGAATGGCGAGCAAGCCGATTGCTGCACCGGCAGGGCTGTCCTCGATTGGTCTAAAGTACTGTGGAACGGCACGATGCTTGCAGGCACGCTCGCTGCCCTTTTCCACGTGACACTCGGCGCGGTCGTGCTGTTCGTCGCGCTTACCTATGCCACACTCCTCATCGGCCATAGCGTGGGCATGCACCGCATGATGATCCATCGCTCTTTTAAGGCAAAAACTTGGCTGCGCCGATTGCTAATTTATGTCGGCACGATTGTCGGCGTAGCGGGGCCGTTCGGTATCATCCGCATTCACGATACGCGTGACTGGGCCCAGCGCCAGCCTGTGTGCCACGATTTCTTCAATCACGACCGTCCGTTGCTGCAAGATCTCGTATGGAACCTGTTCTATCGTTTCGACTTCGCGCGCGCACCTATCGTCACAATCGAGCCCGAACTCGCCGACGACCCGTTAATTAACTGGCTCGATGCGACGTGGCGCTTCCAGCAGATCCCGGTCGCCTTACTGCTTTTCTGGGTCGGAGGCTGGCCATTTGTCTTATGGGGCATATTCGCGCGCGTATTTGTCAGCACGGCGGGACATTGGACGATCACGTGGTTCTGTCACAATCCCGGCCCGGGCAGGTGGCATGTCACAGGCGCAGGCGTGCAGGCATCGAACCTGCCCGGCCTCGGCTGGCTGACCTATGGCGAATGTTGGCACAACAACCACCACGCTTTTCCCGAATCCGCGAAAATCGGGCTGGAGAAAGGGCAAACCGACCCGGCATGGTGGCTAATCGAGAGATTGCAGAAAGCGGGCTGGGTGTTTGCCGTGCGCTTGCCGAGGGAGGAGAACGAGCGAGGCGACCTGTTCGAACGCTCGCACCATGTTGAAGGCAAAGTTTTCGACTGACCTTGGCTGTTCGCCCATGTCGAGATGTGCGCAGACTATGCGCGTTGCGCCGTCGTCTACGCGACTTTCTCAGGGTCCTCGAGCAACGAAAGCAGGCGCTTCACCACAAGATCGGACGGCTGGGGCTTCGCAACCACCGGCACATCGAAGCGGCGCAAACGCTCACCGGCACGGTCGAGATCGCCGGTGTGAAGGATGAAGGGGATGCCGCAGTCATTCAGCATGGCTGCGGTTCTCTCACACGTTTTCCCACCGCCAAGCGACACATCGAGGACCGCCCCTGACAGGTCATTTTTCTCGATCAAAGCCGCAGCCTCGTCATTGTCGACTGCGGAAACCGAACTGAACCCAGCATCCTCGAACGCATGGACCAGATCCATCGCAATGAATGGCTCATCTTCGAGCACAAGAAATTTTTTCATTTGTAAGATTATCCACCCTGAAGAGGAATTGTGATCCGGGCGTGCAGCCCGTCGCGGTTCCAGTTGCGCTCGAGTATCCCGCGCGAATGCTGCAACAGTGTCTCGGAGATCTTGAATCCTGTACCGCCGGTGCCTGGCTCTCCATCGATCGGAGGGCCTCCGCTTTCGCGCCAGTCGATTTGCAGTGCCGAGCGGCCAAGCCGGTCGCGGTCATGCTGCCATGAAATTGTCACTTGCCCCGTATCATTCGACAATGCGCCATATTTGGTCGCATTGGTCGCAAGTTCGTGCAGTGTCAGGCCGATGGCCGAAATCGCATTCGGCTCCGTTCGCACGCCATTGCCATCGAAATGGATGCGGTCGCCTTCGGGATCATAGGGCGAAAGCACCGAGCGGATGGCCTGCCCGACATGGATCGTGCCGAGCACGGCCTCATCCAGCGTCGGTTCGTACGAGCGGCCCAAGGCCTGCACCCGCTCATTGATCTTCGCGGCCACATCCTTCGCGTCCATCGAACGACCGGTAATGTTCACAATGCCGCCGATAACCGCGAAGACGTTTTTGAGGCGGTGCGAAACTTCGCGCGCCATGGCCTTTGCATGCCGTTCTTCCGCACGCGAGAGGTGAATATCAGTCACATCCCACTGGCTGCCGAAGAAATACTTTAGGTTACCCTCTTCATCATAGATCGGGCCGAGGTGGAGCGTGTTCCAGAACCGCGTCCCGTCCTTGCGATAATTGAGGATTTCGACAACGACGACCTCTTCGCTGCGGATCGCATCGCGGATCTTTGCAACCTGCGCCTGGTCGGTATCCGGTCCTTGCAGGAAGCGGCAGTTTCGCCCGACGATCTCGTCACGGCGGTACCCGGTCAATTGCTGGAAGGCCTCATTGCAAAAGACGATCGGATCATCGGGCAGGCTGGGATCTGTCAGGCAGACGGCCATGCGCGTCTGTGCCATGGCCTGCTCGAAAAGCAGGCCGCTCGCACCCTTGAAGCCATCGAAATTCGCATCTCCGCGCACGATGGCGCGGTGAGCCTGACCGGAAGATTTGAGCCGGCCGGAAGGTGGATCGTCATCGGCCATGAACTGGCACACTCCCTGAACGAGTGGGCGTTCATCCGAAATGGAACGGATCGGTCGCCCGGAAAGGCTTTTAACGCTGCAAGGGAACCACTCGTTCCCCTTACCTCTCCAGATCGTAAAACTTCGCGATCGCGTCCCAGCCTTCTTCGGCGGTCTCGCACCAGGTGATGAGGTCGAGATCTTTCTTCGAGATCGTGCCCTCTTCGGCGATCGCTTCAAAATTGACCACGCGGGTCCAGAAGTCCTTGCCGAACAGCAGGATCGGAATGGGCTTCATCTTGCCTGTCTGCACCAGCGTGAGAAGTTCGAAGAATTCGTCGAATGTTCCGAAGCCGCCGGGGAAGACAGCCACCGCGCGGGCGCGCATCAGGAAGTGCATTTTCCGCAGTGCGAAATAGTGGAAGTTTAGCGACAGATAGGGCGTCACGTAGGTGTTGGGCGCCTGTTCGTGCGGCAGGATGATGTTGAGGCCGATGCTCTCCGCGCCTGCCTCGCTCGCGCCGCGATTGGCCGCTTCCATAATCGACGGGCCGCCGCCGGAGCAGACAACGAACTGACGCTTGCCGTCTTCGATGATTGCCTTCTCGCCCGCCATTTTCGCCAGATCATGAGCGACCTGATAATATTTCGCCTTGTCCGCAAGCCGCTGAGCGACGGTCTGCTCAAACTCGCTGCCGTCCTTCGCGGCTTCGATCTTGGCTTCCGCCTCCTCCGGAGAGGGAATGCGGGCCGAGCCATACATGACCAGCGTCGAGCCGACGCCGGCCTCTTCCAGCAGCATTTCGGGCTTCAGCAGCTCCAGCTGGAAGCGCACCGGGCGAAGTTCTTCGCGCAGCAGGAAATCGGTATCGCGGAATGCAAGCTTATAGGCCGGATGGCGCGTTTGCGGCGTCGACTGCGGGATGGAATCGGCGAAGCCAGCTTCGCTATCGGCGTGGTAAAATTTGTGGTCTTTCAAGTCGCAAGACCCTTTTTCATCATCCGTGCTCACGGAGTTCTCCTTTTAGGACAGGGCTCTGCCCTAGAGGCGGTTTTCAGTGTTGGAAAGTCTCGATCGCGCAAACGCTGGCTCACCGGTCAAAGATAGCCGAGTTCGCGCATCAACGGCCCGTTGCGAGCAATGATTACCTGTTGCTGTTCGGGGGTCAGCTTCTCGCGCCCCTCTCCCGATCGGCCGGAGCGGAAAAAGCGCTGCGCCTTCTCAGGCTTCTCACGAAAACCCTTCTCCGCCTCGGTTTCCTGCAGCTTGCGAAAGCTCGACGCCTCGACAGCATGGCGAATGCGCGCTTCATCCTCGCCTTCGGGGATTTGCGCAAAGGCGGCGAGGCGGCGCAGGCACCCCGCCGTATCGGCGAGCAGGTCTTCATAGCGCACGGTCATCACCGGTATCCCGTCCTGATCGTGCCAGCTGCGGTAGTGATCGCTCCAGCCGAGCAATTGCTGGCGCAACTGCCGCGTATGCCGGCTGTTGGACGCAACCACCTCGGCATTCACCTGGCGCACCGCCGGTCCATAATCGGTATGCGCCTGGTGATGACTGAAGGACACCGCCACATCCATCGGGTCGCGCACGACATAGATGACACCAAGCGAACATTCCGGCGGGAAGATCGGCGCATCGTCCCGGTTACGGTGATAGCCGTCATGCACCTTGATGAAGACTGGCGTCTCGCTGTCTGCTGCGACACGGGCATAAAGATGCGGGCGGTAGATATCGACTTCTTCGGGCGTCAGGTCGGAAGACGACAGGCCGACGATCTCGTCAAATTGCTGGCGGTCGCTCGAAATGCCGCTCACCAGCGCAAGCTGAAAGGGGTCAGTGTTCTCCACATCGCCAACGAGATTGGAAAGCAGGATGCGAACCCAAGTGTTGCCCGATTTGGGATAGGACGCGATCCAGTAGATGCCCCGCCGCATCATGAATTTTCGCGCAGCCAATCCGCCATTGCGGCGATGCTGTCATCGAAATGCTCAGGCAGGAAAAGTCGGCGGAAGGTGTAGATTTCAAACATGCCGAGCATCTGGGTTAACGTCTGGAAAAATCGCTGGCGGCCCCAGATCGCCTCGGCAAAGCGAGAGCGATAGACATTGTTGCGCAGCACCAGCAGACTTTTCGGGCCATCGAGCAATTGCACATCGTGCAGCCGTTCCTGCCCAGCGGTTTCCTTCGTTCGCGCCAGCACGATCATCTTGGCAAGGGGCCCGCTTGTCGGCCCGTCGCCCGTCGCAGGGGTGCTGTAGAATTTCGGGATATCATGGCCAGCGCGGACAGGTTGCAGCGTGTCGGATGCGGTCATGGCGATTGCATCGTCCCACAGCTTGAGATCGCGCTGCCCGGCATAGGCGGTCACCTGGTCGCCTGCAGTCGCTGGATCGAGGATGACGATATCATCGGTAAAGAAATCGAACCCGGCTTTGCCGAGACCAGCCGCGATGGTCGATTTGCCCGCGCCGGAAGGCCCGGTGAAAGCGTAGATCTTTCCATCCAGCGAAATCCCGCTGGCGTGTAGCGGCAGCAGCCCGCGCTGATAGCATAGTGCACCCCAGGCAGAGCCCGTAAGGAACAGCGCGATCTCACCATCGCTATTGCCGGCTCGGTGATAGGTAATGCGCGAACCGTCCTCCACGAGCAGGCGGACGCCATTGGGCACGCGCAGCAGGAA
This sequence comes from Aurantiacibacter sp. MUD61, assembly GCF_027912455.1. NCBI lineage: Bacteria > Pseudomonadati > Pseudomonadota > Alphaproteobacteria > Sphingomonadales > Erythrobacteraceae > Aurantiacibacter > Aurantiacibacter sp. MUD61. The sequence continues at coordinate 1,416,231 of NZ_CP115446.1, read as the reverse complement.
TGCCCCATCGCCAACGTCATAGGCAGGCTCATGCAGATGTGCCTCAGGCAGCCTCTCCGGCACGATCCCTTCACGGATATCGACGTCGGCACTCGCCTCCACCAGATAAGGTGTGATGCGATTGCCGAGATCGAGATCGGCGGTGGCGGTGAAGGGTACGGTGGAGATCAATTCTTGCCTTTCACCCAATTGATGAAGCGCGCGGTGTTGATAACCCGTGTCAGGCCCAGCCGCGCGACAAGGTAATCGGGATGGTCTTTTGTGCCTATGGGCGTTTTTTCCGGCCAAGTCGCCAGCAGACGCTGGATACGCGGAATATCGAACCGCCGTGCCATTTCATCATCATCGGCGAGACGATCAATCTCCTGCGAGAGATTGGGCAGGTCCCGCGTCAGGCGCAGATGCCAGTCCGCAGACTGCCGCCCTTTGGGTGCGTTAAGAATTTCGCGCGGCAATTTGTCCTTCATCAGCCGCCGCACCAGCATGCGGGGGCGCCCATTGCGAAAGAATTGATCAGCCGGAAAGGCGAGGCAAAGTTCGAACAGTTTGCGGTCCGCCAGCGGGTCACGCGCCTGAATCCCGGTCAGGCTCTGCAATGCAGAGCGTAATGGCTGGCTGGCATCGCGCATGCCGCGTGTCGCCAAAAGCCGGTTGTTCGCCTGGAAATCGCGCTTGCCTTGCCATTTCGCATCGCGCAGCATTTCACGCCTGCGCTCGGTCACCCGCATATCGGCGGCATATTCCGGATTGAGCGGGGAAAGCCCCTTCCATTCCGCATCACCCGATCGGCCTTTCCAGCTTTCGACTGCATCGATGGCGGCATCGGGCAAGTTGGGAAGCACAGCCAGGCTGAGGAAATTGGCGGTCATGCCGCGGCCGTTGTCCACGGCCCGAAGCGACGACATCAGTCGACCCAATTGCAGCTGGCGAAATTGCATGGCGGGTAAGCTGCGACCTGACGCAGTGAGGCTGGTGCTGCCGCCGACGCCAGTAAACAAAACGTCAAGCCCCGCCGCCCGCGCGGCGCGGTTGATGCCGATGATCCAATGGGTATTCTTCACCGCATAAATGGGTGTTTCGCTCAATGCGGTCAGTTGATGCAGGTCGGCATCGAAATTCATGCCCGCACAATCGACAAAGCGGGCGTCGAGCTGCGGATACATTTTGGCCAGTGCGCGCACCGGACCGGACTCGTCACCGCTGGCACTGCTCGCATCAGTTATCCCATCCCATTCGGGATCGGGTATCGAGGTAAATGTCGTCAGGCGCTGCGCCGCCCAGTCTTCGCGCTGCTGCATCTGTTCGAGCGCAGTGACGGCGACCGTGGTGGAATCGAGGCCGGAGCTGAGTGTCGCGCCCGGCAATTTCCGGCACCGCATAACACTCCCCACGGCAGCATCGAGATGTTCCTGCACGGCCTCCAGATAGTCGGCATCGCGGCCGAAGCGGATCGGTGGAATCGATGTGAAATCGAAGCAGTTTTTTATGGTCAGATCTTCGGGAGACACCCGCGCCATATGGCCGAGCGGCAATGACTTGATTCCGCGGTAAAAGCTCTGCTCGCTATCGGCGTGATTGTGCACCAGTGAATCCGCGAGCCGCTGTTCGTCCAGATCGCGTGGGATGTCGCCCAGCGCAAAAATCGCCTTGGGAGCGCTCGCCAGCACGTAACGCTCCGCATCACCATAGTAGACGATGGGCGGAGCAGACATCGGCGAGCGCACCGCAAACAGGGTCTGGTCATGGCGATCCGCGATAATGAATGCGAAGGAGCCGTATAAATACCGAGGTGGGTGATCGCGCCATTTCTGCCAGGCCAGCAGAACCAACTGCGCATCTGTCAGCCCCGCGCTATCCTTGCCCGAAACGCCCAAACGTTCACACAATTCGCCGCGATGGTCGAGATAGCCGGTGAAAGAAATTGCCCAGCGTTCATCGCTGGTGAGCGGCTGGCGATCGGCTGCGTCCTGCGGCGAAAACTCGCCCGACGTGCTCCACGCAAGGCCAAGTCGCTTTTCGGCCCAATGGCCCTGCCGCATGGCGCCGTGAAGCCGCAGGGAGTTTTCCATGCGCTGCAAGTCCTCGCGCCGGGCGAACGTTCCACCCCGCATTACAAGACCTGCCACTCCCCCCAATTGTCACCCCTCCCTGACTCAAGCTATTGCACTAACTTGCAAAGCACAGCCTCTGCTGACCTATATCGCAGGCGAGACAGGAGTGAAGAGGCGCAAGAAATATATGTTACAATTCTTGACTCTGCGGCGACTTGGGTAAAGAAGAGCGGCAATCCATTTTGCGTAATGGCGTGGCTTTATCTCCGCCTTACGTCTTGGAGCGGGCAATTATACCCTTGGGGGGACATGAAATGAGCGAAGCAAAGAAAAAGACCGGCAATATCTGGACCACGCCGCAAGTCACTGAACTTGCGCTGGATGCGGAAGATATCGCCAGCACCGCTGGTACGACAACGCCGGATTTTAGCACCACCGCTAGTTAATCCTTCCTCGATAGTCCGGAAATGCCAATCAGGTGCAGTTGACCGGTATTTATCCCGCCGAGAAGGCGACGAAAGATTTCAGGGCACCGATTGCGATCGGTGCCCTGATTCTGTTGGCGCTCTATTTCTGGCTGACATCGCGTTACCCAGCACTCAATGAAAAGGCGCTGATGGGCGGCGATGCGCCGCTGTCCGGCCTATCCTTCGACATCGTTTACGAAATCCTGCCAAACAGTAGCCTGTGGTGGGAGATCCTTGCCAACACCGCTAACTGGATCAAGACCAACCAGAAGGGCATGACCTTCGGGGTGCTGTTCGGCGCGGCGGCGCTGACGGTGCTGGCCACCATCCGGCAGCGGTCTTTCAAGAACGGCTTCGCCAATTCCGCACTCGGCACAGCCATCGGCGCGCCGCTGGGCGTGTGCGTCAATTGTGCCATGCCCATCGCGCTCGGCCTGCATATGGGTCGCATGCGGCTGGAAACGACGCTGTCCGCATTGCTCGCCTCGCCCACGCTCAATGTCATTGTCATCACCATGAGCTTCGCGCTTCTTCCGCCGCACATGGCGGTGTTGAAGCTCATATTCGCGCTCACCATGGTACTGCTGATCGTGCCGCTGCTATGCCGCTTCATCCTGAAAGACGAGGCGGCAGCCACCGGTGCGGATCCCGGCACCGCGGTTCCCAAGCTTGCCAAGATCAGCGAGCCCAAGGGTATCACCGGCAAATTCGCAAAGCTGCTGACGCATGGGACATTCGAGCCGGGCGATTACAATATCGTCGCTGCGCTGATCTGGTTCGCGAAGACTTACCTGCGCAATTTTGCCATCATCTTCATTATCACCGTGCCGCTGATGCTGGCCGCGGCCATTCTTGGCGCACTGGTGGCATCCTTCGTTTCGCCGACCGAACTGACGAAGCTCATGCCCGGGCGCGATCTGGTGATGATCGCGCTGGTGACGCTGGCGATTGTCGGTGTCGCGAGCTTCGTGCCCGCGCCGATTGCGTTCGACGTGATCCTGACGGTGATTCTCATCAATGTCGGCATGCACAATCATTTCGCCATGGCCACGCTGATCGCATTGGGATCGTTCAGCGTCTACCCGCTGCTGATCCTGGGGCAGGCGATTTCATGGCGAACGGCCTTTACCATGTGGATTGCGGTCTGCGGTCTGGCGGTAACCGCAGCGGCGACCGAGTTCGTCATGGCTCCACGCATCAATGATTTTTACAAGGAGCGCCAGATTGCGGCGCTCAATTCGGTTGATAGCATCGATTGGCCGACACCGCCTGACGCGCCCGAAGGCATTCCTATCGAGGAATTGCGCGAGCGGCTCGCCCAATATAGCGCGCAGCCGCAAACAATTGCCGCAGCCATTACTACCGATGGCGGATCAGGCGTGAGCCTGCAGAGCCTGTCGATGCCCGACCGCACACCGGTGTCCGCGCAGGCAGGCCCAGCTTTTACCCGCGTGATGGGGCCGGAAATTGGTCTTGAAGAAATCGGTGAGAGTTCGCCGTTGCGCGAATTCGGCTATCACATGATGCGCGGCGCGGTAGCTGGTGGTGACATCCATGGCGACGGTTGGGTGGATGTCATAACCCGCCGACCGGATGGCGCCAATGGACTCTCTGTATATGCCAATGTCGATGGACAGTTTGTGCGGCAAGCTGTCGAACTTGGCCCGGTCGACGAAGCAGAGGTGCATAACCTTGCTCTCGCCGATGTGGATGGCGATGGCGCGCTCGACCTGCTCGTCTCCACCATAATGGCGGGCGATCATATCTTCTTCAACGATAGCGGCACGTTCACGTCAGGAGCGATGGCGACTTTCAAGGAAGGCGGCAATGACGTCGTCTCTTCCTTCGGTTTCGCCGACATGGATGCCGATGGCGACCTTGATATCGTGCTGGGAAAATGGGGGCCGCGCGGCATCGCCGAAGGCTGGGGACTGCATCCCTACCACATCCGAAACTTGTGGATGCGCAACGATGGTAATCGCAATTTCACCACGATCGAATTCGAGGGCATCCCCGGCCAGACTCTTTCAGTGCTCGTGGCTGATGTTGACGGGAACGGCTATCCGGACGTTCTCAAGGGGGACGATGCCGCCGAGACGGATGAAGTGGTATTTTTCAACGCCAACGGTCCGGTTCCGACCACGCCCGACAACCAGCCGTTCGATTACTTCTTGCGGTCAGCCATGAGCTATGACGAGGGTGACTGGAACAATGACCTGATTCCGGATTATTACGGCGGCCAGATCTCCATGCGTGCAGGGATGATGCCATCATCTATGTCCCGCGTCCGCAATATCCGTGCGATCTGCTTGCAATACCGCGACGATCTTGGCTGGGACGATGCCGAAACCGAAGACTGTATCGTGGAAGAACTTTCTATCGACAGTATCCGTGACGGCAGAAGCGGAAAGAGCGGCGACAGTTGCCTGGGCCCGACCCTTCGCCGCGACCAGGCCCTTTGCGGAGCCGCCAGCCAATTCGGCCGTTACGAAAATGTCCGGCGCAATCCTGATGGTGATCGCGAGCGCTTCACCGCCTGCGCCGCCCAAATGGCACACATTCCGCAGATCGCGCGTTTGTGTAATTCGTTGCTCGAACCGACCATGGGGCATCTCCGCAGCGACGATTTCGCCGAGTTCTATGCTCCTGCATTGCAAACGGGAAACATCCTTCAGACGGGTGCACCGGACGGCACATTTGTAGATCGCGGGACCGAGGCCGGAGTTCGTACGCCCGGCTGGACATGGAACTCCCGACTGACCGATCTGGATCAGGACGGTTGGCAGGACATCCTTGTGGTGACCGGCTTCTGGCACAGTGCCGCATCGAGCACGACCAATGTATTCTATCACAACACGGGAAGCGGTTTCGAAGACGGTACCAACGCCTTCGGCTTTACCGACATTCTTCCATCCTACAGCTATACAAGTTTCGATTTCGACCGAGACGGCGATATCGACGTTATTCGTGATATGAACGCCTTGCGGATGGTCGTGCACCGCAACGACAATCCGGCGGGCCCGGCGCTTTGGGTCAACCTTCGCGATTCCATCGGCAACAGCCATGGCATTGGCGCGCGGGTGACGATCTGCGTTGACGGAGTTACCGAAGTGGCTGCCGGGCCATGCCAGATGCGCCGCGTGAAGGCGAGTGGCGGATATATGTCGACCGATCCCATCGCCGCGCACTTCGGTCTCGGCGATGCGCGTAGTGTCTCACTGATCGAGGTGCGCTGGCCCGATGGCGAGACGTCGAGGATCGAGCCGGAGGGCCTGCTGGGCGGGGAAGTGGTCATCAACCGGCAGTAGGCTTGGCGCGATCGCTCGGCAGGCATCTGCACTGATCGGACGTACCTGTTACTAGCGATTTTGGAAAAGTTGGATGCCCCGCAAGGATTCGAACCTTGATTGACGGAGTCAGAGTCCGCTCTCTTACCGTTAGAGGACGGGGCAACGCTTGGAGCGCGCGCCTCTATAACGCGCGTAGGATTCGGTCAAGTCTCAGCGATCAATCTGCCGCCGTCCAGGTTACTTCGCGGCAGAACAGCGTGACGCAGCCTTCGACGCGAAGTGTGCCATTGCTGCCGGGGCGCACAACAGCGCGGTAAGTGCCGCCGTCTTCGGGGTTGTAAACCTGCCCGCGCCAGGCGCCGTCATCCCAACGCAAATTCTGCAGCACTTCGATGCCGACGATAGGACGATCGCGCAGGGACGGATTGTCATTATGCACGTCGCGATTGGGTTCCCCCGGCTTGCGGCGGACGATCCGGGTAATTTCCCCGCAGCGCGAATTGCCGCACGGGCCAACGGTGATTTCGACATAGCCGCCCTGATCCAGATACACGCCGTCGATACTGCGCTGGGCAGAGGCGGTGGCGGGCATGACCGCGATAGCGGCGGCGGCAGAGATGGCGGTGGCGATTGCTGATTTGATCATGGTGACACTACGCTTAGCCACTGTGAAAGTGCCCTAGGATGAACAGCTTGCCCCGCCGAGCACGCAGAAGCGCGCGCAATGCGGGTGGTTGAGCGGCACGTCGCGGTCCGCCTCTTCGACGGTAGCGCCAAGATCGAATTCGTTATCATACGGCAGCAGCGTGCAGGCGACGACCCGCGCCTCCGGCTCACCCTTGCGGTGGACGACCATACGCTGGCTGGCGCACATGATGTCATCGGGGCTCTTGCCCAGGATCCCCCAGCAATCGGTTGTAATCTCCGGCACATCGGCGCTTGCATCCATTTCCGGAAACAGAACCAGCCGCGACGGATCGGCGGTGTTTATGGCAATGCCTTCGCGCTCGAACAATAGGCGATAGGCATTGCGCGCCTGCTCCTGCGTTTCACCTGCCAGACTGCGCCCCGCAGCCGCGACGGAGAAGTCGTTGGCAGAGAGCCATTTGAGCCCTTCGATCATCGGTTGCCAACTGCGGGGCCCACGCTCCGCTTCATGCACCTTTTGCGTATGGTGATCGATCGAAACGCGAATGGTCAGACGGTCGCCATAGGCCTCGCGCAGGCGCAGCAGTTCGGCCTCATGCCGCCGCATCGGCTTCATCGCGTTCGATAGGACGAGCACGTCATGCCCACGGTAGAGCGCGTCCTCCACTATGGCGATGATCTCGGGATTCATGAACGGCTCGCCGCCGGTGAAGCCGATTTCGCGCACGCCACGCGGCGCGATCTCGTCGAGGAAGCGCGCAACCTCTTTTGCCGTAAGATAGATCAGCGCATCATTGGTCGGGCTGCTTTCGATGTAGCAATTGGCGCAGGCGAGATTGCACAGCGTGCCCGTGGCAAACCAGAGCGTTTCGAGCTGGTTCAGCCTTACAGTCGCGCGCGCCTCGCCCTTTGCAGTCACATGCGGATCGCTGAATTTCTCGCGCGAAAGCGCCTCTGCCTCGACGGTGAAGGGCGATGCGCCAGCTGGGGCGTTGCGGGTTTTTGTGCGGGTTGCCATCAGAACATCCGGCGGATTTTGGCGAGGAAAGCAACCCAGCGTTTGGGCCATGGACCGAACACGGTCGGCTCCCACGCGGCAAAAGCGGCGGCCTTCGTGATTTCGGACCTTGTAGGATAGGAAATGATCGCCCCGCCCACATCGAATGTGCCCGATTTCCCGGTGATCATCTGGGTGAAGGGAAGCAGCAGCTCGCCCGCATTTACTCCGCAAATGCTCGCGCCGACGACTTTATGGCCTTTCAGCATGACTTTGAGATGCCCTTTGGTCAGGCCCTCGGCAATCGCGCGCTCATTGTGATCGAAACCTTCGGTGACAACCGTCAGCTTGTCACCGAGCTTTTCGCTCGCTTCCTGTTCGGTCATGCCGATTTGTGCGACTTCGGGCTCTGTATAGGTGCACCATGGCAGCGCTTTGAAATCGGCCTTGGCAGGCAGGCCAAGCGCGATTTCGAGCACGACGTTGGATCCTTCATAGCCCGACACATGCGTCAGCCGTGGCCCCTCGCGGCAATCGCCGATGGCGTAGATATGCTTGAGGTTTGTGCGGCGGCGCTGGTCCACCTTGATACCGTTCTTGCCGAGCGCGATGCCCAGCTCTTCCAGTCCATAGCCCTCGGTCCGCGCCTTGCGTCCCACCGCGATCAGCAAATGGCTGCCGCTCACCTCTTCGCCGCCATCGGTGCTGACGGTGATGGCGCCCTCTCCGCCCGAAACCTTCGCCGCCTTGCCTTGCACGAAGCGAACGCCCTCGTCCTCCATCACCGATTTCACGATAGCTGCGCTGTCGCGATCATCGCGGCCGAGCACATTACCGGGCTCGATGACGGTGACTTCACTTCCCAATCGGCGAAAGCTCTGCGCCATTTCCATGCCGATGACCCCACCGCCAATGATCACGAGATGGTCGGGCTGCTCGGTCAGGTCGAACAGATTTTCATTGGTTAGATAGGGCACATCGTCCAGCCCGGGGATTGGCGGCACCAGCGGCCCGCTGCCTGTGGCGATGACAATACGCGGCGCGGTAAGTTTGCGCCCGCCGACAGTGACCTCTTTCGGGCCGGTGATTTTGGCCCAGTCCTGGATCACTTCGCAGCCCATTTCCTCGAACCGCTCAACGCTGTCATGCGGCTCGATATGCGCGATGGCATCGTGCACATGCTTGTGGACACCGCTCCAGTCGACCACCGGCGCAGCTAGCTGCACCCCCGCGCGCTTCTCCTCTCGTGCTTCGGCAGCGCGGCGGGCCGAAGCGATAAGCGCCTTGGATGGCACACAGCCATTGTTGAGGCATTCGCCGCCCATCTTGTGACCTTCGATCAGCGCGGTCCTTAGGCCGAATAGCGCACAGCCGCCTGCAGCGGTAAGCCCGGCAGCACCACCGCCAATCACGATAACGTCATGTGTGTAATTCATATGCCCCCACGGGTAACGCAAACAGGCTGGGAAACGAAACGCTTCCTGCTATGGCCCTTCATTCGCTGACACGAGGCAAAGAGTTTCATGAATCTGGAAAATTCGCAGGATTATTACGGCAAGGTTCTGGGCGGATCATCCGATCTGCGCACCGATGCATGCTGCACTTTCGAAATGCCGTCAGACGCAGTGCAGCGGGCATTGAAAAACGTGCATGAGGAGGTGAAGGCGCGCTATTACGGATGCGGCCTCGTCGTCCCGCAGGCGCTGGAGGGTTGCCGCGTTCTCGACCTTGGATCGGGCAGCGGACAGGACGCCTATCTGCTCGCGCAATTGGTGGGCGAGAATGGCCATGTGACCGGTGTCGATGCGACCCCAGAACAACTTGCAGTCGCGCGCGAATACCAGAACTGGCACGCACTCGAATTCGGTTATGACAATGTCGACTTCATCGAGGGCGATATCGAGAAGCTGGGCGAGCTGGGCCTCGAAGAAGGCAGCTTCGATGTCATCGTGTCCAACTGCGTCATCAACCTCGTTGCCGACAAGGAAGCGGTATTCCGCGCCGCGCATCGCCTGCTGAAGCCAGGCGGTGAGTTGTATTTTTCGGACGTCTACGCAGACCGCCGCGTACCCCAGCACCTGCTCAGCGACCCCGTGCTGCATGGCGAGTGCCTGTCGGGCGCGCTTTACTGGGGTGATTTTGACAGGCTCGCCAAGACAGCCGGTTTTGCCGATCCGCGCCTCGTCACTGATCGCCCGCTCGGCATCAATGACCGCGAGGTAAAAGCCAAGCTCGACGGGATCAATTTCGTTTCCGCCACCTATCGCCTGTTCAAGCTCGATGGGCTGGAGCCGCAATGCGAAGACTACGGTCAGGCCGTGCGCTACAAGGGCACGCTGGAAGGCCATCCGCGCGTCTTCGAGCTGGATGCACACCACGCCATCGAGGCGGGCCGAACTTTTCCGATCTGCGGGAACAGCTGGCTGATGCTCTCCGAAACGCGCTTTGCCGAGCATTTCGAATTCATCGGCGACTTCTCGCGGCATTATGGCGTCTTCCCCGGCTGCGGCACCGATGCGCCGTTTGGCCAAAGTGCATCCGACACCGCAGCCGCTGGCGCTGCCTGTTGCTGAAAATTCTCGTCACCGGTGCCGCCGGCCTGATCGGCGGAGAGGTCTGCGCGCGCCTTGTCGACAAAGGCCACACAGTCACCGGCATGGTGCGCCGCAATCCCGAAATACGGGGCAATGATGGCGCGCTCGTGCAGGGGATCGAAACCGTCAGCGGCGATGTGACGCTTCCGCTGATGGGTCTCGAAGCGGCTCGCCAAGATGTGGTCATACATTGCGCTGCCAGCCTCGAATTCGATGCGCCGAAGGAGGATCTGCGAGCGATCAATATCGAAGGCACGAAGAACGCGCTCGCTTATGCCAAGGCGGCAGGCGCGGCGTTCCTGCATGTCAGCACCGCCTATGTCTGCGGGCAGCAGGGCGGCGTGATCACGGAAGGTCCGGTGCCCGAGGGCCGCGCATTCACCAATCGGTACGAAGCGAGCAAGGCCGCAGCCGAAGCGGTCGTCGCGGAGAGTGGCCTGCCCTTCGCGGTGGCGCGCCCGTCCATCGTGCTAGGCCATAGTGAGACCGGAGTGATCCGCGACTTCCCTTCACTCTGCAATGTCTTTCGCCTGATGGCGCGCGGCAAGGTGACGCAGTTTCCCTGCGCGCCGGGATCGACGCTGGACCTCGTCCCGATCGACCATGTGGCCGAAGGTATTGCGCGTATTGCGGAGCGAATGGAGCAGGCCGACGGTGGCTATTTCCACCTTGTAGCCGAAAGCCCGCTTGCCGCTGCAGAGCTAGCACATGGTGTGGCGCGGGTAGAGCACTTTCCCGACCCCGAAGTCGTTGCGCCCGAAGATTACGACCCCACGCAATTGCGCCCTGCCGAGCAAATGCTTGCAGGGCGGATGATCGGCACTTTCGGCCCCTATTTCACCCGCGATCCGCAATTTGACGACAGGCAATTTCGTGCGCTGACCGGATTGGAGTGCGGTGCAACCGATGCTGCGTGGCTCGACCGGCTTATCGCTTACGGGATTGAGAGGGGGTATTTGCCGTCGGCCTAGCGGACATCCGGATAATACCGCTCCAGCCGCTTCTTCGCGCCGAGCCCCCAGAGAAACCCAACTTTCAAATAAATCCAGTTCGCCTTGAGCGGGCCCCATTCGGCGATGCGGCGGTCTGAAGTCTCGACCCGCTCTGCAATCATTTTCACACGGCCAAAACGCGTCATGCGAATGCACAGGTCGGCCTCTTCCATCACTTTCGCATCCGGGTCGCAGCCGCCGCATGCGAGAAATTGCGCGCGGCGGAAGAACATCGCGTGATCGCCGAACAGCAGTCGGCATCCGCGCAGAAAAAGGTGCGGGCGAAACAGCAGCGGCGCGTACCAGGTCTTCGCCCAATTGTGCAGCGTGGTGCCCCACCGGGTCTTGTCCGGGCCGCGCAGGATCGGGGTGAAGCCGGCGAGGCTGGTCCGTTCGTCTGCCAATGTGTCTTCGATGGCGGCGATGAAATTCTTAGGGGGCACGGTATCGGCATGCAGCACGACCACATACTCGCCCGCCGCTGCCTCAACGCCGGCATTGATCTGCCGACCGCGCCCGGCCTCGGTTTCGATCACCCGCCAGCCTTGCGCCCGCGCAAGTTCGACGGAGCGATCCATGCTGCCACCGTCCACCGCGAGCACTTCCATCGGCTGCGGATCGAGCTTGGCCAGATGCTCTGCGAGCAGCGGCAAGGCGCGCTCTTCATTGAGAATGGGGATGACGACGGTCGTCCGGCTCACGCGGTGAGTTCCGGCCATGCGGCAAGGTCTTCGGGTCGGTCACAATCGTCGAGTTCGGCGAGCGTGGCGTAGGCAGTGCCATGCGCCAACAATCGCGCCTCGGTCTCAGCGAGCACCACCTCCGTGCCCCACGCCATATTCTGCCACAAGAAAGGGAGTTGCCGCTGAAAGCCGAGCAGGTAATAGCCGCCATCGCTCGCCGGGCCGATCACCGCGTCATTGGTTTCCAACGCTTTCGCCGCATCGCGAAGATGCTGCGCAGTGAGCCCCGGAATATCCGCGCCTAGCAGGATTGCAGGTGCAGTAACCCGCGAGAGCCGAGCACCCAGATCGCCGTCGCCCTGCTCGACGAGCGTCACATCATCGCCCAGCCAATCCGCAAAATCGCGATGCGGTGCGCCGGTAGTCCAGACCGCGAACGGCAAGCCGCCTTCCCTGATCGTAGCCAGCGTCCGCTCGACCAGCCGCCGATGAAGAGCCGCCGCCCCGCCCTCTCCCAGAGCCGGGATCAGCCGCGTCTTCGCTTTGCCCGCCTGCGGATATTTCGCGAACAGGGCGATGGTCGGAAGCGGGTCAGCCATAGCTCCCCCTAACGCTTCCCGGCCCCGCTGGCGAGCCGCCCTGTGCCCAAACTTGGCAAGAGGTCCCGCTTCGTCTAGCCTGTGATCAGGTTCCGCTCAGATGTGGCGGGTATTGGAATTTGGAAAGTACGTATCTCATGGCGGATTATACTCCGCCGGATGGACGCGAGAAGGCCCCGAAAAAGGCGAAAAACCACAAAGGTCATCGCCCAAAAGCACAAAAAGGCCCGCAGCGCGCTCCCGGCGATAAAAAGGCGAAAAGCCAGCCGAACAGAGGCAACGGGTCACCGCAATGGCGGCGTCCTCCCCACAAATCCTACAAGCAGGCCTATGCCGCGATCGACCTCGGCACCAACAATTGCCGCCTGCTGATTGCGCGCCCTTCGGATGAGAATTTCGTCGTGATCGACGCGTTCAGCCGTGTGGTTCGGCTGGGTGAAGGATTGGCGCAGACCGGGCGGCTATCAGATCACGCAATGGACCGCGCATTGGGGGCGCTGAAAATCTGCGCCGACAAATTGCGCAAACGCAATGTCCACCTCGCCCGCTCGGTCGCCACCGAAGCCTGTCGCCGGGCAAGCAACGGCGAAGCATTCATCGAGCGCGTGCGGCGCGAGACGGGCATCGTGCTCGACATTATCAGCGCGCAGGAAGAAGCGCGGCTGGCGGTGCTGGGATGCCACATCCTGCTGGAAGACGGCGTCGGCCCCGCGATCATTTTCGACATCGGCGGCGGATCGACCGAGCTGGTATTGATCGAACCGGGCGCACCGGTCCCCCGCATTCTCGACTGGCAAAGCGTGCCGTGGGGGGTCGTATCGCTAACCGAGACAGTGGGCCATGAAACCGGCTCTCGCGAGGACCGGCTGGCCCGCTATGCCAAGATGAAACAGTTGGTGACCGATAGCTTTGCCGAGTTTTCGGAGCGGATCGCTCAGCACAGCGCGCCGGACCAGCGCCTGCTTGGCACGAGCGGCACGGTGACAACGCTGGCGAGTGTCCATCTAGGCCTGCCGCATTATGACCGCAGCCAGGTCGACGGGTTGATCGTCCCGACAGACAGTATGCGCGACATCTCGCAGGATCTCGCCGCCATGTCCCCCGATGAGCGGTCCGAACTGGATTGTATCGGCCATGAGCGGGCGGAACTCGTTGTGGCGGGTTGCGCCATTCTCGAAGCGATTCTCGACATTTGGCCTGCCCCGCGCCTTGGCGTGGCAGACCGCGGCATCCGCGAAGGCATTCTGCGCAGCCTGATGACGGCGGACGCGGAAGGACAACAGACGCAGGCCGCGATGCGGCGCGACAAATCTGCAGGAGCAAATGGCTGATGGCGCGCGCAGGACAGGATTCGCAGCGGCGGCTGAAGACCGCGAAGAAGCGCAAGGCATCGAGCCAGCGCTGGCTCGAGCGGCAGCTGAACGACCCCTATGTCAAAAAGGCCAAGGACGAAGGCTGGCGCAGCCGAGCGGCTTTCAAGCTGATCGAGCTCGATGACCGCTTCGGCCTTGTCAAAGGCGCGACCCGCGTAATCGACCTCGGCATTGCACCGGGCGGCTGGAGCCAGGTCGTGCGCAAACGTGCGCCCAAGGCGGCGGTGGTCGGCATCGACTACCTCGAGACCGAACCGATCGATGGCGTCACCATCCTGCAGATGGATTTCATGGACGATAAAGCGCCCGCCGCGCTGGAAGAAGCGCTGGGCGGTCCGACCGATCTGGTGTTGTCAGACATGGCGGCCAACACCGTGGGCCACAAGCAGACCGACCATTTGCGCACCATGGCACTGGTCGAGGCCGCCGCTTGGTTTGCGGTCGAGAATCTCGTCGAAGGCGGCGCGTTCGTGGCGAAAGGTTTTGCCGGCGGGACCGACAAGGAATTGCTCGACCTACTGAAGAAACATTTCAGGACGGTCAAACATGCCAAGCCGCCTGCGAGCCGCAAGGGTTCGAGCGAATGGTATGTGGTGGCGCAGGGCTTCAAGAAGACCGGGTGACCGCGTCTGCGGCGCAAAAACAAAAAGCCCCGGCGCAAGGCCGGGGCTTTTTCGTTTTCCTTTAAGCGAGTGGCTTACTCGGCTGCAGCCTCTTCAGGTGCTGCTTCTTCAGCGCCCTCTTCTGCCGGTGCTTCTTCGCCCTCGGCGCCTTCTTCACCTTCGGGTGCTTCGGCTTCAGGAGTGAATTCAGGCAGAGCCGGGCCGCCGCCATTCTCACGCAGGTAAAGGATCACATCCGCACGTTCCTGCGCATCATTAAGGCCAGCAAATGTCATTTTGGTGCCCGCGGCGAAAGCAGCCGGGTTGGCGAGCCATGCGTCCATCTGCTCGTAAGTCCACGCCCCGCCAACGCCCATCAGAGCATCGGAATAGGCGAAGCCAGGTGCATGATCGCCGATATTCGCGCCGAGAACGCCGTAAAGGTTCGGGCCGATACCTGTCGCACCGCCCTGCTCGATCGTGTGGCAGGCAGAGCATTTGGCGTAGACGCCAGCGCCAGCTTCGGCAGAGCCCACCGAGAGGCGTTCTGCCAGCGATGCAACTTCCTCGCCGCCGCCAGCAACTTCTTCCGGTGCGTCGATAACGTAACCCCACGCGAAGTCTTCGCCGACATCGGGCTCATCGCCGTGGAAATACATGCCGGAAACGATGGATCCGCCCAGCGCGACGATGCCAGCGCCCAAGATCCAGCCGAAAGCGGTATTCATACGATCATTCATGACAGGTCATTTCTATCGTGCGTTAAAATATGCGTCGCGCTCTAGTGGGGTCGGCGCAAGCGCGCAAGGGGTCTCGAAGGCCTAATCGCTTGTCGCACAGGCGCGGCCGCGTTAGTCGCTGCCGTTCTATGCAGAGTTTCCCCGCCCCAGCACTCGCCATGGTCGAAAAGATGCGCACCGCTGCTGCCGCAGAGCCGGAGCGTGCGATTGCCTTTCAGGGTTCGCCCGGAGCCAATTCGCATCGCGCTGTCAGCGAGTGGGACCCGGCTGCGCTGCCGCTGCCCTGTTTCAGCTTCGCAGCAGCGATTGACGCAGTAAAATCGGGCGAGGCATCCTGCGCGATGATCCCTATCGACAATTCGCAGGCGGGCCGGGTGGCGGATATTCATTTCCTGCTGCCCGAAAGCGGTCTCTCCATCGTGGGCGAGCATTTCATGGCGATCCATCATGCGCTCATGGCGCTGGATGATGAAGGCCCGTTCGAAGCCGCCTACAGCCACCCCCATGCACTGAGCCAGAGCCGCCATTATTTGCGCAAACGTGGCATGGTTCCCCTGAGCCATGCCGACACGGCGGGCGCCGCGGCCTATATCGCGGACAAGGGCGACCCCAAGGTCGCCGCCATTGCACCTGCGCTCGCCGCCGATCTCTATGGGCTCAAGATCGTCGAAGAGAATGTGGAGGACAGCGCCGACAATACCACCCGCTTTGTCGTCCTCGCCCGCGAAGCTCTCGATCCGGCCATGCTGGAGGGACAAGATGCGATGACCACTTTCATCTTCGAAGTGAAGAACATCCCCGCCGCGCTGTACAAGGCAATGGGCGGGTTCGCGACCAATGGCGTCAATATGACGAAGCTGGAAAGCTACCAGAAGGGCACCAGCTTTGCCGCCAGCATGTTCTACGCCGACATCATCGGCGCGCCGGGTGATCCGGCAATCGACCGCGCGATGGAAGAGCTCGCTTTTCACTGCAAGGAATTGCGGCTGCTGGGCAGCTATCCCATGGCGCGTACGCGGGGCTGACCATCATGGGTGCCAAGGCATTTTCCATCGCGAGGGAAAAGCCGGACAGCCCCGATGTTCTTGCCCTGCTGGAACGGCATCTGGAAGAGATGCACCGCTGCTCCCCTTCGTGCAAAGTCAACGCGCTTCCCGCTGCAACTCTCTCGGGTGACGATGTCCGCTTCTTTGCAGCCCGCTCGGCAGGCCAGCTCGCCGCAATCGGCGCATTGAAGCGGATCGATGGCAAACGTTGCGAGATCAAATCCATGCGTGCTGCAGACGCGTTTCGCGGCTCCGGCGCAGGCAAGGCGATCCTCGATCACCTGCTGTTTGTCGCGCGCGAATGCGGATGCGACTGGATCGGACTTGAAACCGGGCGACATCCGGTTTTCGAGCCCGCGCAAAAGCTCTATGAGAGCCGCGGATTCAAAGAATGCGATGCGTTTGGCGAGTACGTCAGCGATGATTTCAGCATGTGCATGGAATTGCACCTGAATTGAGCGGGTAATTCTTTCGCAAAAGGTGCAGCAAGTGATTGCTTCGCAAACCCTCTCATGCCAGTTTCATCAATGTGACGATTTCACCGGGGAAAGATGCGCTGCCACAGATTGCGCCGGGGCAGCAGGGGGAGATGGCGCGTGGGGGCGATTTCGATCAGGCCTATGCCGATCTGCGCGCTGACGAGAGCATCCAGTTCGCCGAAGTGGAATTCCCCGCACAGGAGCCGCCGCCTGACTGGCTCACCGATTTCCTGCAATGGCTTTCAGAAGTGCTTGCCCCACTCGGCATGTTTTTTGTCGCGATCTGGCCGGTACTCAAATGGGTACTGATCATCGGCGGCATTGCGATGCTGGTGATCCTGATCGTCCGCATGATCGAACCCGATTTCCTGCGCCGGAAGAAAAAGACGACCGCAGAGGGTGAAGACAGCTGGGCGCCCGATCAGGGCGAAGCACTCGCCCTGCTGGAGGAGGCCGACCGTCTGGCGAATGAAGGCCGCTACGATGAGGCGACGCATTTGCTGCTCAAACGATCGGTAGGGCAGATTGCCGAGGCGCGGCCGGATCTGGTCGAGCCATCGAGCACGGCGCGCGAACTGTCGGCAGAAATCCGCCTGCCGCAGGGCGCGCGCGATGCCTTTGGCATCATCGCTGCACGCGTGGAGCGGAGCCTGTTTGCGCTCAGCCCGCTGCATCAGGACGATTGGCAGGCGGCCCGCGCTGCCTATGCCGATTTCGCCCTCCAGCAAAAGGCGCTGGCGGCATGACACAGGAAAGCTCACGGCGTGCCAATCCTTTTCGCCCCGGCGTGGTGCTGGCGGTGCTTGCGATTGGCGCGAGTGCCTTTCTGCTGATGCTCTATGCGCTTGGCCAGGGCTGGACTGGCCAGCAGGACCGCGATGGCGGGACCCATGCAGCATCGAACGGTCTCACCGGCTTTGCGGGTCTGGTACAGGTGGCGGAAGGTAGTGGCTATTCGGTCGAGCTTTCGCGCAATCGCGGCAGGGCCAATGATTACGGGCTCGTGGTGCTGACGCCGCAGCTTTATGGCGATATCGCGGAACTGTCGGAGCTGGTCGAGGAACGGCAGAACCTCGACTCCGGCCCGACGCTCATCATCATGCCCAAATGGGCCGCCTATCCAATCCCCGTGCAGAACGAAGTCGAGACCGAAGACGGCTGGGTCATGCTCGTCGACGCCCGCGCGCCAGGCTGGCTGAATGAGCTGGCCCTGACCGAAGGCGCGGAGCTGTCGCTCGGACAGACGAACGGCTGGAACGGCTTTGGCCGGAATGGCGATCTGCCCGATGAAACGCGGGTGCAGGCGCTGACCGAGCAACCCGATCAGGCCTTCAAGCCGCTGGTGGTCGACAGCGAAGGCGATGTGCTGGTCGGCGCGCTGGAGCAGGAAAGCAACGGCTATGATTACGAGCCGTGGCCGGTGATCGTGGTCTTCGAGCCCGATTTGATGAACAATTACGGCATGGCCGATCGGGACAGGGCGCGTGCAGCCATGGAGATTATCTCCGCCGCGACGCTGGGCGACGACCTTCCGATCATATTCGATCTTACGCTGGCGGGGCTTGGCACTTCTGAAAACCTGCTGACGCTGGCATTCAGCCCGCCATTCCTCGCCGCAACGCTATGCCTCATCCTAGCTTCCATTGTGATCGCATGGCGCGCGTTTCGCCGTTTTGGCCCTCCGGCAGTGGAAGGCCCCGCTATCGCGCGCGGTAAACGCCAGCTCGCGCGCAATGGTGCAGCGCTGGTTGCGCAGCTGAAGCGCTTCCATTTGCTGAAAGAGCCTTACGAGGCGCTGATCGGCAAACGCGTCGCCAATCATCTTGGCCTGCGGATCGCCGACAATGACGCGCGCGAAATAGCCATTGATCGCAAACTGCAAGCGCGCGGACACACCGGCCCCCGTTTCGTCGACCTTGCCGGAGATCTGCGCGAAGCAGAGCGCCCCGGAGACATTATTCGCGCCGCACGCGCGCTGAGACAATTCGAAAGGAATCTGACGCAATGAGCATGACGCTGGAGGGCACCGCACAACTCGCGGGCACGATCCGCAATGAAGTGAGCAAAGCGATCGTCGGCATGGACGACACGATCGAGCATCTGCTCATCGCGCTTGTGGCCAAAGGGCATGTGCTGATGGAAGGCCCACCGGGCACGGCCAAGACGTTCCTCGCCAATTGCTTTGCGGCGGCGACCGGCCTCGATTTCGGGCGCATCCAATTCACGCCGGACCTGCTGCCGGGCGATATCCTCGGCTCAAACCTGTTCAACTTCCAGACCAGCCAGTTCACGCTGACGCGCGGGCCCATTTTCTGTGAGCTGCTGCTCGCCGATGAAATCAACCGTACGCCGCCCAAGACGCAGGCCGCCCTGCTTGAGGCGATGCAGGAGCGCAAGGTGACGCTGGATGGCGAGACGCACACGCTGTCCGAGCAGTTCATGGTCGTTGCCACGCAAAACCCGATCGAAAACCAGGGTGTCTATCCGCTTCCCGAAGCACAGCTCGATCGCTTCGCGTTCAAGCTGCTGGTGCCCTATCCCAGCGCTGAGGAAGAGGCGCGCATCGTCCACCGCTTCGGTGAGCGCAGCGGGCCGCAAAAGCCTGCCGATTTCGGCATTGCGCAAGTTGCTTCACCGCAGGATATCGCCGGTGCGCAGGAAGCGGTGAAAAGCGTCACTCTGGCGCAGGATGTGATCGACTATGCAGTCTCACTGGTGCGCGCGACGCGGGACAATCCCGATCTCGCCAGCGGAGCATCGCCGCGCGCAGCCGTGCTGCTCGCCAATGCCGCGCGCGCCCGGGCCGCGCTGCAGGGCCGCAATTACGTGATCCCCGATGATGTGAAGGCGCTCGCCACGTCCACGCTGCGCCACCGCCTGCTCCTCTCCCCTGCCGCCGAGATCGAGGGCAAGGACGTCGAAACCCTGGTCGAACAGATGATCGAACAGACCGAGGCGCCGCGGTGATCCTTCGAAACGCCATGCCCTTCCTCTTCACCAGGGGCAGGAGGTGCTGAGGTGATTCAACGCCTCCAGGCTCTCGCTTCGCGGATCAATATCCCGGCTATTCCCATCGTGCTGACTGGCCGCACGTTGGTCATGCTTGGCCTGCTCGCGCCGATTGCAGTCGTCATTGCCGCGACGGCGCCCTCCGCATGGATCGTCGCGCCAGCGGCTGCGGCGGCGCTGATTCTGGTCGCGCTGATCGATGGCTGGCTGGCAGGCGCAATGTCACATTTCGAATATGTCGTGCCGAGCGATGCCGAAGTCGGCCAGCCGGCGATGATTCGCGTCAATGCGGAGATTGAGCGTGACGGTGATGCCGCTCTGCCTGAAGCTGCCATCGGCTATGACCCAAGGCTCGGCGCGGACGGAGCGAGCCATTTCCGCCTCCAGCCCACGGGAAAGCCGGGGCAATTTTCCGGCGTGGGCGAGGCCGTACCGGTACGACGCGGGACGGGCGAATTCCACGACCTCTGGCTCCGCTGGCCCGGGCCATTGGGCCTCGCTGTGCGCCAGACGCATGTTGAGCTCGATGCGCGCATGCGCGTGTGGCCGGACCTCTCGCCGGTACGCTCTCCTGTCTTGCAGGCCTTCATGCGGGACGCGCAATTCGGCCTCGTCGCGCGGCGCATTCGCGGTGAGGGCACACAATTCGAGGCCTTGTCCGAATACGAACCCGGTATGGATCGCCGGCGCATCGACTGGAAAGCCAGTGCGCGGCACACAGCTCTCTACGCCCGCGAGAATGAAAGCGAGCGGGACAACCAGCTCGTCTTCGCTTTCGATTGCGGGCAGAGCATGTGCGAGCCGGTCGATGGCTTGCCGCGTATCGACAGAGCCGTCTCAGCGGCTCTCACCGCAGCCTATGTCGCGCTGAAAGGCGGCGACCGGGTGAGCCTGTTCGGCTTCGCCGATCACCCGCAGCTGATGACTCCATTCGTCAGCGATACGCGCGCTTTCCACCGCTTGCAGAGCGCAGCGGCAGAGCTCGATTATATCCCGCGCGAACCCAACTTCACCCTTGCCCTCGCCACGCTGACATCGCGGCTGAAACGCCGCAGCCTGATCGTGCTGTTTTCCGATTTTACCGATCCGACGTCGGCGGAAATGATGGTCGAAAGCGTTGAGCGGCTGGTGCGCCATCACCTCGTGATTTTCGTCACCATGGTGGATACCGAATTGGAAGAGCTGGCGATTGAGGAGCCGGACAGCATGGGCGATATCGCTTCCGCCGTTAGCGCCGATGCCCTTGCCACCCAGCGCGCCATCGTGTTGCAGAAATTGCGCCGCATGGGCGTGAACGTGATCGAGGCGCCGCATGACAAGATCGGCTACCAGCTGATCGACACTTATCTCGCGACCAAGCGGGCGGAGGCAATCGGCTGATGGCGCTTTCCCTGTTCCGCAAGAATGAAATCGAACCGCCCGCCGATATCGAAGCGGCGAGCCTTCGCTCGGACAAATTCCGGCTGGAGCGTGAAGTCGACTGGCAGCGGCTCGATCAGATCGTCACTGCGCTGGAGAAGGGACGGCCCAAGCGGATCAGTGATGAAGATTTGCTCGACCTGCCGGTGCTCTATCGCAAGACCGCGTCCAGCCTTGCCGTGGCGCGAGAGACATCGCTGGATGCCTCTACGCTCGACTATCTTGAGGCGCTGGTGCGCCGCGCGTGGTTCCAGATTTACGGCCCGCGCGTGGGCTTCTTTGGCTGGCTGAAGCGATTTTTCCTCGGCGGATGGAGCGGAGCGATCCGCGCGATCTGGCTCGACATCTGCATCGCCTTTGCTGTGATGGTTGCGGGAACGATCGTCGGCTGGCTGCTCGTCGCGCGCGATCAGGAGTGGTTTTACGCGCTGGTGCCCGGTGGCATGGCAGGCGGCCGTGTGCCGGGCGCGCCACGGGAAGTGCTGGAAGAAACGCTGGGTCACCAAGGCGGCGCAGACGGGCTGGGCGTTTTTGCCGCGTCGCTCTTCTCCAACAATACCGGCGTGGCGATCATGGCCTTTGCATTGGGGTTCGCGTTCGGAATCCCGACACTGCTGCTGCTCGTATACAATATGGCGCTGCTGGGCGCGATGCTGTGGGTGTTCAACGACGCAGGCCTCGGCACGGAATTTGCCGCCTGGCTGAGCGTTCACGGCACGACGGAGCTCGGCGCGATTATGCTTGCAGGCGCGGCAGGCATGCATGTCGGTCGCACCATGGCTTTTCCTGGCGATCGATCGATCCTCTCCGCCATGCAGAGCGCTGGCGTGCGCGCCGCGCAAGTCATGGCTGGCTGCACCATCATGCTGATCGTTGCCGGATTGTTGGAAGGATATGCGCGCCAACTGGTCGATGGCACATACGCCCGCTTCGCCATTGGCGGCACAATGTTGGTGCTCTGGACGCTTTACTTCCTTGCCGTTCGCAGCCCGAAGGAGCGTGAGGCATGAGCGCGGCGATGAATTTCATGCGCGGCGAGCCGGACAAGCGCGACCGTATGCTGGTAACGCCCGAAGGCCTCGCCCTGCCGCTGACAGTCGGCAGCAGGGGCGCGCGTGCTGGCGCACTGATGCTCGACATGATCTTCATCGTGCTCGGCATCATCGCTTTCTTCATCATCATGGGCCTGCTCGGTTTCAGCCTGATAGATATCGGCGAATCCGGAGAGGCAGGACCGGTCTTCGAGTTCCTCATCATCCTGGTGATCCTGTTCCTCTTCCTCGCGCGCTACGGCTATTTCCTCTGGTTTGAGCTGGGGCCACGAGGGGCGACACCAGGCAAAAGATTGCTCGGCCTGCGCGTCGCAGCGCGCGATGGTGGCCAGCTGACTGCGGAAATGGTGATCGCCCGCAATCTGGTGCGCGATGTGGAGGTCTTCCTGCCGCTGTTTTTCCTGCTGGGCGGTGGGGAAGATGCAGGCGTTGCGGGCTTCGCCGCTTTCATCTGGCTAGCGATCTTCGTCCTCTTTCCCTTCTGCAACAAGGATGCTCTGCGCGCAGGCGACGTGGTCGCGGGCACGTGGGTTGTCGAAGCCAAGGCCGCGAAGCTGAAGGAGGCGATGTCGCTCGCGCCCGATCGCAGCCACGATTACAGGTTCGGAGAGGCGGAGCTATCCGTCTATGGCGAGCACGAATTGCAGGTTCTCGAAACTGTACTGCGGCAGGATCAGCCGGAGGCGCTGCGCGATGTGGCAGAAGCGATTACCGGCAAGATCGGATGGCGCCTTGGCCAGGGCGATGAGCGCGAATTCCTCGAAGCCTTCTACGCTGCGCTGCGTGGCCATTTGGAAGGCGGCATGCGCTTTGGCAAACGCAAGCGTGACAAGTTCTCGTAAGAATTATGAGCGAAATGATTCTCCGCCCCGCAACGCCCGAAGATGCAGAACCCCTCGCGCGCCTTGGTCGCGACAGTTTCTGCGCGAAATTTGCTTATCTCTATGACCCCGCTGATCTGAATGCTTTTCTGGAGGAGGTATATTCGGTTGAAGCGGTCGCGGGCGAGATCGCCGACCCGCAGCTGACGCACCGGCTCGCAGCGGATGTTGCGGGCACGCTTCTCGGCTTTATCAAGCTGAAGGACCCCAGCGGCTACACCGAATACACCGACGCCGAAAAATCCATCGCGCTGCAACAGCTCTATTGCGCACCGGACAGGACGGGCGAAGGGATCGGGGGAGCGCTCACCGATTGGGCATTGGCCGAGGCGCGCAGCCGCGGCTGCGATGCCATGCAGCTCTCGGTCTATTCGGACAATGACGGTGCACAGCGCTTTTACCAGCGGTACGGCTTTGCCAAGATCGCCGACATTTATTTCATGGTCGGCAATCACCGTGACGATGAATTTCTCTACGAGCTGCGGCTTTAGAGCCGGAAAACTCTCATCAAACGCGGTTAAGCAGGCCTTAGGTCTTTTCAGCCATACAAGGCGGCAATGGAACATGTCGCAATCAACCTGCCCGACTTTGAAGCGCCGAGTGCGCCGCTTCCCGGTGAACTCGTGCACAATGAGGCGATCGAGCGCATCCTGCAGAGTGTGCGCGGTCATCTAGGCGTCGAGATCGCCTTTGTGTCCCGCTATGTCGAGGGCGAACAGCGCGAACTTACGCATGTCAGCTCGGACCTCGATCTGCCCATGGGGCCTGGCTTCCGTGAACCGCGAGAGGAGGCCTATTGCTGGCATATCCTCAACGGTCGCCTGCCCGAATTGATTCAGGATCCGTCGGATTTCCCGCTGACCGAGAAGCTCGCAATTACCGATTTTCTGCCAGTGGGCTGCCATATAAATACGCCACTGCGCCTGTCCGACGGCACCGTCTGGGGCAGTTTCTGCGCGCTGGGCCGCACGCCCGATCGCACGCTGACAGAGCGCGATCTGAACATCCTGAAAAGCTTTGCCGGCCTCGCTGCCGAACGGATCGAAAGCTCGCTGGAAACAGATATTCTTTCCATGCAGGCACGTGAACGCGTCGAATCGATGCTGGACGGGCACGGCGTTTCGACTTTTCAGCAGCCCATCATGTCGCTCGAGACCGGGCAGCCGGTGGGCGTGGAATGCCTCTCGCGTTTCCCCGATCTCACCAAGCGCGGGCCGGATGCCTGGTTTGAAGACGCCGAACTGGTGGGCCTGGGCAAGGAACTAGAAATGACCGCGGTGCGCTGTGCGCTCGAATCGCTGTCGCATATTCCCGAAGGTCTTTACGCCACGGTCAATGTTTCGCCGCAGACGGTGGCATCGGGCGCGGTACGCGAATTGCTTGAAGATTCGGGTATTCCGAATCTCGTCGTCGAGATTACCGAACACTGCCAGGTCGATGATTTTGAAGAGCTTTCACGCGAAATTTCCGCATTGAAAGCCCACGCCAAGATCGCAATCGATGACGTTGGCACCGGCTATGCGGGCCTGCGCCACATCGTCGATCTGCAGCCTGATATTCTCAAGATGGATATGGTGCTCACGCGCGGCATCGAAGCCGATCCCGCCCGCAAAGCCATGACAGCCGCGCTGGTGCGCCTGGCGAAGGAAATCGGCTGCACGCTGGTTGCCGAAGGGATCGAGACCGAGGCAGAAGCGCGCACGATGAAGAAGCTCGGCGTGGATTGCGGTCAGGGTTATCTCTATTCACGGCCGCTGCCGGTTGTCGCCGCCCAGCAATTCCTTATGGCGGCCAAGACCCAGCATTGACCGGTCAGGACAGGTCTTCCGGGTCCTTGTCAGCTTCCTCGTTCATCGACCGCTGCTGTTCGCGCGTCATCTCCTTGGCGGCATAGATATCGCCGCCTTCGATCTGCACGTCCATGCGCTGCTTATCGAATTTACGGTATTTCGCTTCAGCGCGGCTGATCTCTGCCTCGCTTACGCCGACACTTTCCAGTGCCATCATTGCCATACGGATCGCCGACTCG
Source organism: Aurantiacibacter sp. MUD61 (assembly GCF_027912455.1). NCBI lineage: Bacteria > Pseudomonadati > Pseudomonadota > Alphaproteobacteria > Sphingomonadales > Erythrobacteraceae > Aurantiacibacter > Aurantiacibacter sp. MUD61. Next base: position 1,391,280 of record NZ_CP115446.1, on the reverse strand, counting down.
AATACCTCGCGCACGACGCACTCGGCAGCCGTTTCGGCCAGCTCGATTACCGAACGCCGGTCATAACCGCGAATGTAGATCTGCGCATTGGGGAAGGCTTCGTGCACCGATTCGATCAGGCCGGCCTCTGGCGTTTCATCGGTGCAGAACATGATGAGCTGCGCTTCTGCCCCGCCCGCCTGGCGCAGCAGATCCATGCGCGTGCCATCTCCGTAATAGACCTTGCTTCCGAATTCCTCCGCAATGTCGATTTGCGATGCCTTGCGATCGATTGCCGTGATTGAGAGGCCAGCCGCCTTGAGCGTTTGCGAAACGCTCTGGCCAAAGCGGCCATAGCCTACCACCACGGCGCTGGCGCCTTCGTTGCTGGGCTTTTCGCGTTCTTCCTCTTCGCCTTTGGGCTCTTCGCGGATGCGGCGAGTGGCGATCATCAGGAACGGTGTCGCCGCCATGCTAAGCGTCACGATCGCGCCGAAGATGCTCGCACTTTCGCTTGCGATCAGCATGGCGGACTGGGCCTGTGTGTAGAGCACGAAAGCGAATTCACCGCCCTGGCTCAGCAGCAGGCCGAGCGCCAGTGCGCCGCGCCATGTCATGCCGACAATCTTGCCGAGGCCAAAAATGATCGCTGTCTTCACTGCAATCAGCAGCACGGCGAAACCGACCACAAAGAATGGCCGCTCCGCCACCGCGCCCAGATCGAGCATCATGCCCACAGAGACGAAGAAAAGGCCAAGCAGGATGGAGCGAAAAGGTTCGATATCCGCCTCCAGCTCGTGCCGGTAAGGCGTATCGGCGAGCATCACGCCGGCGATAAATGCGCCCAGCGCGGCGGACAGCCCCAGCGACTGCATGACGAAGGCACTGGCGATGACGGTGAAGAGCGCCGCGACGACGAACAGCTCACGTTCGCCCAGCCCGCCGATCAGGCGGAACAACGGGCGGATGAGCAGCCGTCCAGCAAGAATAAGCCCGACGATCGCGATGACGGCATAGAGCGCCAGCTGCCATCCGGCAGGGCCTTCCTGCGCCGCCGGATTGCGGCTCATGGCGGCGACCAGCGTGATTAGCGGAATGATCGAGAGGTCTTGAAACAGCAGGATCGAGAACGCCCGCTCACCGAATGGCGTGCGCAGACGACCGGCGGATTGCAGCATCGGCAGGACCTGCGCGGTGGAACTGAGACCCAGCGGCAGGCCAATCGCCAGCGCCGCCTCCATCGTATAGCCGGTCAGCGCGAGGATCGTGGCGGTTACCGCCAGACCGCAGGCCGCGACCTGCGCAAAGCCTAGGCCGAAAATCGCAGATTTCATCCGCCACAAACGCGCCGGGCTGAGCTCCAGACCGACGACGAAGAGCAGCATGACGATGCCCAGCTCCGCCACCACGGCCATTTGCTCCGCCCCGGCAACAAGAGCGAAGACCTGCGGACCGAGCAGCGCACCAGCCACCAGATAGCCAAGCGTCGCGCCAAGCCCGGCACGCCGGAATGCAAGCACCGCAACCAGCGCAAAGCCCAGTATCAGCAGCGCATTCTGCAGGTCCATTCCGTGAGCACCGTGTTCCAAGCCAGTTCCCCTTAAGAAGTCAGCGCGTTAATTTGTGCGGTGGCGCTACAGCCATTTCCACTTCCAGAACAGCACAAGCTGCACGGCCAGAATTGCGCAGCACAAGCCAACGACCACCCAGAACGCATCGCCATCGTTCACACCTGGCATCCCGCCCACATTTATTCCGAGCAGGCCGGTAATGAATCCGAGCGGCAGGAAAATGCCTGCCACGATGGTCAGCAGATACGTCGCCTGCTCGTTGCGCGCGATGGAGCTGGCGCGGATGTCGTCCATCAGCACGACAGCGCTTTCCTTGCTGATATCTAGATCTTCCAAGTACCGCCGCAGCCGGTCGATACTCTCGGCAATTTCGCGCCGGTCATGATCTTCGAACCACGGCGGCGCATAGCGCGATATGGCCTCAAGCGCCTCGTGCATCGGCCCCATATGGCGTTTCAGGCCGAGGCAATTGCGGCGAATGATGGCGATCTCATCGAGCATCTTCTCCGCATTGCCGTCATCCTCCATCTCTTCCAGCCGATCGATATGCTGGTTCATGTCGACGATTGAGCGGTTCATCCGTGTGATCATCGCTTCGGCCAGTTCGGTAATCAGCGCACCGGCATCGGTAGGCCCTGCCTCGCGTCGGTCGATCATCTGGAGCACGCGGCGCGGGGTCTGCAGTGGCATGCGGCGCAGGGTAATAAGGCGTTTCCCATCGCACCACAGCTGCATGGACAACATGTCTTCAGGCTGGGCGCCCGGATTGAAGTTGATCCCGCGCAGCGTCGCCACCAGCGTATCACCCTCGCGGAACGCGCGCGGGCGGGTCCGGTCGCTCACCAGCAATTCACGGGTCGGTTCGGGGATATTAAGGCTGAGCAGGAATTCGTCGACGCCTGCCTGATTGCGGCACAGGTGCATCCAGAGGACTTCTTTCTCCTCACCCGGCTGCCATGCCTGCGCCTCTTCCCAGCTCAGCGGGCGGCCTGCACCCACCCCATCCAGAACGCGGGCGAACAGCTGCGGCGTATCCTGCGGGCAATCGGGCGCGGGGTCTTCCGGCAGCAATTCGCGTGATTCTGCTTCCAATTCTTTCTCGTCCATCGCGCTTCCATGCAGCAATTCCGGCGGGCTGTCATTGCCCAGTCATCACGCCTCGCCTATATGACGTGCCATGTCATCAGTAAGACCTTGGCGCGACATCGAACGTCGCCAGTGCCGACAAATCATGGTGGGCAACGTGCCCGTGGGCGGCGATGCCCCGATTACCGTGCAGACCATGACCAATACGCCGACCGAAGATGTGGGCGCGACGATCGACCAGATCCGCCGGTGTGAGGACGTGGGCGCGGATATCATCCGCGTCTCCTGCCCCACCAAAGAGGCGACTGAGAATTTCGACAAGATCACCAAGGCTGCCAACGTCCCCATCGTTGCGGACATCCACTTCCACTACAAACGCGCGCTGGAAGCGGCCGACAAGGGCGCGGCCTGCCTGCGCATCAATCCGGGCAATATCGGCTCGTCAGACCGGGTGGCCGAAGTCGTCCGCGCGGCAAAGGCCAACGGCTGTGCGATCCGCATTGGCGTGAATGCGGGAAGCCTCGAGAAAGATTTGCTGGAGAAATACGGCGAGCCCTGCCCTGAGGCGCTGATTGAAAGCGCGCTCGATCATATCAAGCTGCTGCAGGATCACGACTTTCACGAATACAAGGTGGCGGTGAAAGCCAGCGACGTATTCCTGGCGGTCGCAGCCTACCACGGTCTTGCCGAAACGGTCGATTGCCCGCTGCACCTTGGCATTACCGAGGCAGGTGGGTTGATTGGCGGCACGGTAAAGTCATCCATCGGTATCGGCTCGCTCCTGTGGGCAGGTATCGGCGACACGATCCGCGTTTCGCTTTCCGCAGAGCCCGAGCAGGAAGTCAAAGTAGGCTTCGAAATGCTGAAAGCGCTGGGCCTGCGCACCCGCGGTGTTCGCGTGGTCTCCTGCCCCAGCTGCTCGCGCCAGGGTTTCGACGTGATCCGCACTGTAGAAGCGCTCGAAGCGCGGCTCGAACACATCAAGACGCCGATGAGCCTTTCGGTTCTCGGCTGCGTGGTCAACGGCCCCGGCGAAGCGCGCGAAACCGATATTGGCATCACCGGTGGCGGTGCTGGCAAGCATATGGTGTATTTGTCCGGCGTCACCGACCATCACGTGGAGTCGGAAGACATGCTCGACCATATTGTCGCTCTGGTCGAGAAGAAGGCGGCGGAGATCGAGGCGGGCACCGCCACGGCCTTCGATCCGCATGCTGAAGCGGCAGAATGATTGGGGGGAATACCAATGAGTGAAGAAAAGAAAGTCACCGAGCTGTCACCTGAAGAGGAAAAACGCATCATCCGCGAGAAGTTGGAAAAATCCGGCGGCGGCGGCGGTGACAAGGATGTGAAGCACAAGAAATGACGATGCAGGCGGGCGGTATTTTTCGCGCGGGGGTTACCCGCATGGCGATCCTGCCGCTCGCCGCATTGCTGGCGCTGCCGGGATGCGTGGCGATCAATGTCACCGATAATGGCAGCACAGCCAGCGCCGATGCCGAAGCGCATCACGATTATCTCGAAGCAAATTCCTACGCCGTCTCGGCAGACCCGATGGGCGATGTCGACGCCGCTCTTGCCCGAGCGGCGGAGCGCGACACGCGGATGCTGCTGGTGATGGGCGGAAACTGGTGCCATGACAGCCGCGCGCTCGCCGGATGGCTGGAAACGGAGCGCTTCGCTGCGCTGATCGAGGATCATTACGAGCTGGTCTTCGTGAACATCGGCCTGCCGCAGACAGGCGATGGCCACAATCTCGATATCGCCGCTCGTTTCGGAGTCGATAATATCGAAGGCACCCCCAACCTCCTCGTGGTCACGCCCGAAGGGCTGCTGGTCAATCGCGACACCGCCACAAGCTGGCGCAACGCTGCCAGCCGCAGCGAGGACGCGATCTACGACGAGCTGGTCGAACTCGCGCACCGCCCTGCTCTGATTGAGCCTGTCGAAGGGATCGAAATCGCGCAGTAGCGCATTGACCTTTCAATGCTCCACGTCGTCCACCACGCCGATTACATGGCTCCGCGTCCGGAGCGCGGCACGTTCAAATTCGACAAATACTACCTCGTCATGGAAGCTTTGCGGCAGAGCGGCTTTGCGCTGACCGAGCATTCGCCCGAGCCTTCCCCGCGCGAATGGCTCGAGGCGGTGCATTGTCCCGATTATGTCGAGCAGGTTTTCACCGCCAGCGTTCCGCGCGAGAAGGAGCGGCGGATCGGCTTTCCCGTCACCCCGCATATCGCAAGCCGCGTGCGCCATACCAATGGCGGCACATGGCTCGCTGCGATGCTGGCGAAAGAGCATGGCTATGCCGCCAATTCGGCTGCGGGGAGTCACCATGCGCTGCACGATACAGGCGCTGGCTATTGCGTGTTCAACGATTTGGCCGTCACCGCCAATCGCCTGCTGGCGACCGGTGAAGCCAGCCGCGTGCTGATCGTCGACCTCGACGTGCATCAGGGTGATGGCACGGCAAGCCTGCTGGCTGGGCGCGACGACGTATTCACTCTGTCGTTGCATGCCGAAAAGAATTTCCCTGTTCGCAAGGCGCGCTCAACGCTCGATATCGGCCTGCCGGATGGGATCGAGGACGATGATTATCTGGCCGAGCTGGACCGTCACCTGCCCTCGGTCATGCAGCAATTCGCGCCCGATTTCGTGCTCTATCAGGCTGGGGTCGACCCGCATGGGGATGACAAACTGGGACGCCTCGCCCTTAGTGACAAAGGTCTGATTCAGCGCGATCGCTACGTTCTCGAACAGGCCCGCACGCGCGGCTTACCGGTCGCCAGCGCGCTGGGCGGCGGATATGGCGCGGACCAAGGCGAAGTCGCCGCGCGCCATGCCCGCTCGATGCTCGCCATGGCCTTCCCGGAGGCGGGCGCGGGCGACCTGATCGACGCCACATCCATCTTTACCGGGGTTTAAGGCCCCCGCCTCTAAAGTGGCGGCATGGATATCCGTGTTCCCTTTGCCTGCGTGCTGATCGCCGGTGGCCTGGTGGCATTTATCATGCCGGCATTCGATGATGCCGGCAGCGATGGGTCGGCGCAAACGCTTGCACAGACAGCCGAAAATCAGGCCGATGCGCAGCTGGCTGCGCTGGAAGTGGACACTCCCTCGACCTGGAACGACCATGTCCGGCTCGATCGCGAACGCGATGGTCATTTCTATGCCGAAGTCGTTGTCGACGGCACCCCCTCGCGCATGATGGTCGACACAGGGGCCAGCGTTATCGCGCTTACCGGCGATGATGCGGCGGCGATGGGCCTCTATTGGGATGAAAGCGAAGTCGCACCCGTCGCACAGGGTGCCAGCGGCGTGGTCTATGGCGTGCATACGCAGCTCAGCAGCGTCCGCCTCGGCAATTTTGAAGCGCGCGATGTACAGGCGATGATCATTCCCGAAGGCCTCGGCATTTCGCTGCTCGGCCAATCCTTCCTCTCCACCATCAATTCGGTTGAAATCGCCGATGATCGCATGGTGCTCGAAAGCGCTCGCCCATGAATATGAATTCGCTCCTGCCGCGCCGATGGCGCGCAAAAAAGGAAGCTGCGGCGCACGCAGAGGCCATTTCGGACATTCTCGAGACGCCGCCCATCGTGCCCAAGCAGGATGGCGTCGTGCTTTTTTCCATGATCGGCACGGCAGTGTTGCTGCCCTATCTCGTCGCGGTGAAGAGCCTTTGGCACAATCTCCAGCGCGGGCGGGTCGCGATTCTCGACGACGGCACGCTGACGGCGCAGGACAAGGCAATCCTTGCCCATCACTGCGGCGATCCGGAAATCATGCGCATTTCCGATGTCGTGCTGAACGAATTCCCCGCAGGCGGCACGTGGGAGCGTCTGCTGACAATTCTCGACCGCCGCGAAAGCGAATACTGGATCCAGCTCGACAGCGACACGGTAACGATCGGCGAAGTGCCCGAAATTGCCGAAGCGATCGCGCGTAATCGCAGTTTCGTCTTTCTCGGCGGAGAGGATGCTTCGGTCGGCCCCCTGCCGCTGAAAGAGTTCCGCAAGCGCTTTTACCCCGATGGTCCGGCAGAGGGCCATGTGCAGGCGCGCATCGAATCCCGTCTCGACACCGTCGATGAGGCGCGCGGTTGGAAGTATGTGCGCGGTTGTTCCGGATTCGCCGGATTCTCAGCCATGGGTGCAGGCCGCCCGCTCGCCTCTGCTTTCCTCACCGAGATGAAGCGGTTGATCGGCGAGGACGATGTCACGATCTGGGGCACCGAGCAGGTCACTTCCAACTTCCACCTCGCCAATGAGCGCGAACCTGTGGTTTTGCCCTACGATCGCTTCATGAATTACTGGGCGGAAGATTGGGGCGATGACACCGCCTTCGTCCATTTCGTCGGCACGCATCGGCATGACAATGGCGCCTATATCCTCGCGAGCCTGCAAGCGATCGAGGCGATCAAACAACGCTGAAGCGGGAGGCGTATGGACAAGGTTCATCCGCCATGTGCAATATGCACACCATGAATCGCCGCCAGCTTCTCACATCAGGCATAGCCGCAGGTGCCGCGCTTTCCGCGCCCGCGCGCGTGTTTGCGCAGGCAGCGCCAGACCCGCGCACGCGCCGCTTGATCGAGATCGCCCAGCGGGAAGTCGAGCGGGTTGGCGCTACACTATGGCACCGCGATGTGGTGGGCGTAGCCGATTTCGGCCTGCATTCTGCGCAGCCGCGCTTCCACTTCGTTGATCTGCTGAATGGCCGGGTAAACAGCACGCTCGTATCGCATGGCAGCGGCTCTGATCCTGAGCATGATGGCTGGCTCAACGATTATTCCAATTTGCACGATAGCTGGGCGACCAGCCGCGGCGCCTATATCACCTGGGAATGGTATGAAGGGCGCTATGGCACATCCGTGCGGCTCGGCGGGCTGGATGAGAGCAATTCCAACGCGCTGGACCGCGCGATTGTGCTGCATTCAGCGGGCTATGCGACACCCGGGCACGTGGCCCAATGGGGGCGGCTCGGCCGCTCCAACGGTTGCCCTGCTTTCGGCACGGAGACTTTTCCCCAAGTGCTCTATCGCCTGTCCGGTGGAAGGCTGATTTTCGCCGATACGCTGGGAATTGGCGCGGATGGGGAAGACGTCGCGATGCCGCCGCAGGAACCTGTCGACTTCGAAGCGGCCATTGCGGAGCGCCGCGCGCGAAACACTCCGGAACCGGAGACCAGCGAAAGCGAATTGGACCGGATTTACCGCGAGGCCAATCCTACGCTGCCTGAAAGCTAATCGAGCTTAGCTCGCGGTGGTGCGGGCGTCCTCGACAATCTCGATCACTTCCTCGCTCGTCGCGCGGTCGCGATTGCCCTGACGCGGCGCATCGAGCGATGCGAGCACGGGTGCATCGCGATTGTAGATATCCTCGAAGCTACGCAGATTGCCTTCCGCGTCCAGTCCCATGGTGAAATAGGTGATGTAGACCGGCATGGTCCGCTCCACCGGCACGCGGGTGTAATCGCCGCTCGCCGAGATCGCGACCGCCTCGTCACGCGTTGCGCCGCGACCGAGGATGGCCACCGTCATCGCCAGTTCCAGCGCGCGTTCCACACGGATGCAGCCGTGGCTGCGCGCGCGATTGTCGCTGTCGAACAGATGGCGCTGGGGCGTATCGTGCAGGAAGATCGCATGCGGATTGGGCATGTCGAGCTTCATCATACCGAGCGAATTGCTTGGCCCCGGCTGCTGAACCACGGTGATCCAACCGTTGGCACCGCGCGTGGCCGTATAGCCATTGCGGCGTGCCCATTGCGGATTGTTAAGCACGCGGTTGCCAAGCCCCTCCCCGCGCACAATGCTCTGCGGCACTGTCCAAGTCGGGTTGAACACCACGCCTTCGACCGTCTCCATCAGCTGCGGCGTGGCCGTGCGTCCCGGCGCGCCGACAATGGTCCGATAGGTGCTGATGATGCGATCATTCACCATCAGGCGCAGTTGGTATTCCGGCACATTGGTGATGAGATATTGCCCGCCCAGATCGCGCGGAAGCCAACGCCAGCGGTCCATATTGGCGCGAATGATCTGGCGGCGGCGTGTGTCGCTCTCGGGCGTTTCGGCGAGCGCATCACGAAGCGCAGCGTAATCGGCATGCGCCGGATTGAGCGAAGACAGCACGCCCGCAATGTCGCCCGTTTCTATTGCCTCGGCGAGCAAAGGGCCAACAGGCAGCAGGTCGGGATCCGGGTCGACGACAAACCATTGCCGGCGCGATTCCATCGGAGTGCGTCCATCGCGCAGATCCTCGACCAACCAGGCGAACACGCCGCTGGCCCGGGTGTTGAGCGCGTCGCTCTCTCCATTGGCGATTTCAGCGCGCAGCAGGTCCGGGCGATAATCCCCAGGGACCAGGCCCTCTGCATCGACACTCTCGACATAGTCCAGAAGCGCGCTCGCTTGATCGAGCGACCATTGCCGGACGGCAGGGAAGGGATCGCTCTGGACGATCTCATTGCTTTGGAGGCCCGGCGTTGCCGTGACTTCGGCAGCATCTTCCTGCTCGAGAATATCCTGCGCAAACAGCACCTGCGCCGTGCCCGGAGCGGCAATAACCGCCAGGCTCGCAAGCGCGCCGCTCCACCCTAGGAAACGCATCAGAATCGAGTCCCTGTTAACCATAATCATCGGCGGATAGTGCCGATTTGCGTCTCCGCTATCAAGCATGGCTGCTTTCCCGGTGCTGAACCGCGATAAAGAGTGATGACGAAAGGCGCCCTGCCGCCTAGAGCGCGTGGCACGCCATGGAGCACAAACAGCGCCTTTTCCTGCCTTTTCTGGCTGCCTTTGTCGGGATCGGTTTTCTGTCCCTTATGGATGCGCTGATGAAAGGTGCGTCGCTCGCGACCGGGGTTTACACCGCATCATTGCTGCGCTCGCTGCTGGCGGCCGCCATGCTAGCGCCGATCTGGCTTGCGACCGGCTTTGCATGGCCGAAGCGGGCGGTGCTGAAGCTGCATATAGAGCGCGGGATCGTGTCAGCCGTGATGGCGCTCACCTTCTTCTATGCGCTCACCAAACTTCCGATTGCCGAAGCAATCGCGATCAGTTTCATCGCCCCGCTGATTGCCCTTTATTTCGCGCGCATTTTCCTCGGCGAAACGATCAGCCGCCAGGCAATCGTCGCTTCGCTAATCGGGTTTGCAGGTACAATCGTGATTGTCAGCGGCAGGCTTGGGCGCAGCGATTTTGACGAAGGCGTGGCGCTTGGTCTTGCCTCGCTGAGTTTTTCCGCCCTGCTCTATGCCTATAATTTCGTCGTCATTCGCCGCCAGTCGCAAGTCGCCAAACCACTCGAATGCGCGACCTTCCACTCGGGCGTCGGCGGATTGGTTCAGGCGCTGGCCGCGCCGTTCTTCTTCGTCCTGCCTGGCACCGAAACTCTCGGCATGATCGGCTTTGCAGCCGCGCTTACCGCGGTCGCGTCCATGCTCATTTCATGGAGCTACGCCCGGGCTGAGGCGCAGGTGCTGGTCCCCGTGGAATACACCAGCTTCCTTTGGGCAGCGCTGCTTGGGTGGCTGTACTTTCAGGAAGAAGTGACATTGCCGACCATGCTCGGCGTGTCGCTGATCGTGGTCGGATGCTGGCTCGCCATTCCGCGCAAGAAGAAGCCTGCGCGTGTACCCAGCGACTAGTCGCGGACCAGCACCTCTTCCTCAGGCTCTTCATCTGACCAGTCGGAGCTTTGCCACACCAGCCCGGCCGCCGCACCGAACACGGCGGAAAGAACCAGCAAAAGCAGCATTATGGTGACGCCAAGCGGAGCCTTGCGCCGGGTCGGCTTACTGAGGGCCATTCACTTCACTTTCCTTGCTCGATCTCGAAACAATCTTCGCCGAACGGCGTTAATACATAAGGCTACTTGACGTGTCGGCGACAAACGCGCAACTCGCCCCCAAACATGGCCGCTTTTCGCATTGCGGAGGCCATTTTCGCAACACTTTAACAGGATCACTCATTCATGACCCAGGTCGGCTCCAACACTCTCGGAACACGCAAGACAATGGATGTGGGCGGCAAAACATACGCCTATTATTCGCTGAAAGCCGCGAGCGAGAAGTTTGGGGACGTCTCCCGCCTGCCGCATTCGATGAAAGTCTTGCTCGAAAACATGCTGCGTTTCGAGGACGAAGGCTTCACCGTCGGCGAAGAGCATGTGAAGGCGATTGTCGACTGGCAGAACAACCCGGTGACCGGCAATGAAATCCAGTATCGCCCGGCACGTGTGCTGCTGCAGGATTTCACCGGGGTGCCGTGCGTGGTCGATCTGGCCGCCATGCGCGATGCGATCGGCAAGCTGGGCGGCGATACCGCGAAGATCAATCCGCAGGTGCCTGTAAACCTCGTCATCGACCACTCGGTAATGGTCGACGAATTCGGCCACCCGCAGGCGTTCGAAATGAACATGGACCTCGAATACAAGCGTAATGCCGAGCGCTATGACTTCCTGAAGTGGGGCGCGAAGAGCCTCAAGAATTTCTCCGCCGTGCCTCCCGGCACCGGCATCTGCCACCAGGTGAACCTGGAGCATATCGGTAAAGGCGTGTGGTCTAGCGAAGACCAGAACGGCGAAATGGTTGCCTATCCCGATACCTGCGTCGGCACCGACAGCCACACCACCATGATTAATGGCCTCGGCGTGCTGGGCTGGGGCGTTGGCGGCATCGAAGCTGAAGCTGCGATGCTCGGCCAGCCGATTTCCATGCTGATCCCCGAAGTCGTCGGCTTCAAGCTGGACGGCAAGCTCGCTGAAGGCGTAACGGCGACCGACCTCGTACTCACCTGCGTGCAAATGCTGCGCGAGCACGGTGTGGTTGGCCGCTTCGTCGAATTCTACGGTGAAGGCGTCGCAAACCTCAGCCTCGCTGACCGCGCGACCATCGCCAACATGGCACCCGAATATGGCGCGACCTGTGGCTTCTTCGGCATTGACGACAAGACGCTCGAATATTTGCGCCTCACCGGCCGCAGCAAGGAAAGCATCGCTCTGGTCGAAGCTTACGCCAAGGAACAGGGCATGTGGTTCACGCCGGACGCAGAGCCTGTTTTCTCCAGCACTCTCCAGCTCGATATGTCTTCGGTCGTCCCCAGCCTCGCCGGCCCCAAGCGCCCACAAGACAAGGTCGCCCTTCCCGAAGTGGACGAGCTGTTCAATGGCGAGCTCAAGAGCGTGTACAAGAAGGACGCAGCCGTGCGCGTGGATGTCGATGGCAAGGACCACGATGTCGGCGATGGTGACGTTGTCATCGCGGCCATCACCAGCTGCACCAACACCTCCAACCCCGATGTACTGATCGCCGCCGGCCTCGTCGCCAAGAAGGCGCGTGAGAAAGGTCTTGCGCCCAAGCCTTGGGTGAAGACCTCGCTCGCACCCGGCTCGCAGGTGGTTACCGACTATCTCGAAAAGAGCGGCCTGCAGGACGATCTCGATGCCATCGGTTTCGACCTCGTCGGCTATGGCTGCACGACCTGCATCGGCAACTCCGGCCCGCTCGCCCCGCCGATCAGCAATGCGATCAACAATAACGATATCGTTGCGGCCTCTGTCCTTTCGGGCAACCGCAATTTCGAAGGCCGCGTGTCGCCCGATGTGCGCGCCAACTTCCTCGCTTCGCCGCCGCTGGTGGTCGCTTATGCGCTGAAGGGTACGGTCACCGAAGACATCACCGAAACGCCGATTGGTCAGGACCAGGACGGCAATGACGTGATGCTCGCAGACCTGTGGCCGACCAATCAGGAAATCTATGATCACCGCGTCGCGAACATCGACCGCGAAATGTTCGAGAAGCGCTATGCTGACGTCTACAAGGGCGATGAGCACTGGCAGGCGATCAAGGTCGAGGCCAGCGACACCTACAATTGGAACCCTTCCAGCACCTATGTCGCCAACCCGCCGTATTTCGACGGGATGGAAATGGAGCCGGCTCCGATCACCGATATCGAAGGCGCAAAGCCGCTCGCGATCCTCGGCGACTCGGTCACCACCGACCACATTTCTCCTGCCGGTTCGATCAAGGAAGACAGCCCTGCTGGCTCCTACCTGGTGAACCATCAGGTACCGAAGAAGGACTTCAACTCCTACGGCTCGCGCCGCGGCAACCACGAAGTGATGATGCGAGGCACCTTTGCCAACATTCGCATCAAGAACGAAATGGTCCCGGGCGTCGAAGGCGGCGAAACGGTCTACAATGGCGAGCAGATGCCGATCTACGACGCGGCGATGAAGCATAAGGAAGACGGCACGCCGCTGGTCGTCATCGGCGGCAAGGAATATGGCACGGGCTCGAGCCGTGACTGGGCTGCGAAGGGCACAATCCTGCTCGGCGTGCGCGCGGTGATCGTGGAAAGCTATGAGCGTATCCACCGCTCGAACCTGATCGGCATGGGCGTGCTCCCGCTGCAGTTCAAGGAAGGCGATGACCGCGAATCGCTCGGCCTCGATGGCGATTGCACCTTCAGCATCAAGGGCCTTGCCGATCTGACGCCGGGCCAGGATGTCGAAGTCGAAGTCACCAAGGCTGACGGCTCCACCTCCACTTTCACCGCGCTGTGCCGCATCGATACCGCCAACGAGCTTGAGTATTACAAGAACGGCGGCATCCTGCACTACGTGCTGCGCAAGCTGGCGGCGTAATCATGCGGCTCGGAGCGGCGTTGATCGCAGTCCCTGCATTTGCGCTGGCTCTTTCCTCCTGCGCCACCACACCGGCGGCGCAGGAAGAGATAGCCTCGGAGCAGGCTTCGGTCGAAACGCTGCCCGCTTCCGAGCTGATGGCGCTGATCGCAGCGGGCGAAGTCGTGCTGATCGATGTGCGCACGCCGGAAGAGTTTGCCGCAGGTCGCCTGCCCGGCGCGCTCAATGCGCCGCTGCAGACGTTCGTGCCGGCAAGCATCCCGATCGAAGCCGAGCGTGAAACGATCCTATACTGCGGCAGCAGTCGCCGTTCGGGTATCGCGGCAGAGCAGCTCGCCAGCTACCTCGGCACGCGCGTGCGCCATCTGGAAGGCGGCATTCAGGCGTGGGATGCTGCTGGCGGCGAGGTGATTACTTCACCCGAAAGCTGATCGGCCTACGCGCCATTTAAAGGAATATTGACCGGATTCTGCCATACCCCGGCCCATGGGGAATGAAGCCTCTCTGGCCAGCTCCAAGACGAGCAAAGACACCGATTGCGACCGCGAGAAGCTGGCTGCAATCGGCCATCAGGTGCGCAGCTCACTCGGGCAAGTCAAGGAGGCGATGCGCCTGCCGACACGGCTCGCGGAAGTGTATCAGATCGACCGGTTTCTGACCGGTCCTGACTGCAAGCATATCATCCGCGAGATCAACGCGAATGCGGTTCCTTCCACCCTAGCAGGCGAGAATGAGGTGACGATCCGCACCAGCAATACACACCATTTCGAACCCGGTAATCCGCACACGAGCGAGCTGGAACGTTATATCTGCGAGATAGCAGGGCTCGATATCCTGCATGCCGAGCGCATGCAGGGGCAACGCTATCAGAAGGGCCAGCAGTACACGCATCACTTCGATTTCTTCCACACGGGCGAGCGCTATTGGCAACATGAAGCGACCCACGGCGGCCAGCGCACCTGGACAGCGATGCTGACGCTCAACCAGCCGCGCGAGGGCGGAGAGACCGATTTTCCGCATCTGGACCTGCGCATTCGACCAGAGCCGGGCCGCTTGCTGCTCTGGAACAACATGCTGCCCGACGGACGTCCGAATATGAAAACGCTGCATGCGGGCATGCCCGTGACGCGCGGTATCAAGCACATCGTGACACTGTGGTTCCGCGAGGACCCCTGGCGGCTGATCAACGGCTACGTCTGATCGAAGCCAAAAGAAAAGGGCGGCCGGTTGCGACCGCCCTTCTGCTTTCAGCCGCTGAAAGAGACCTAAGCGGTCTCGAGTTCGCCTTCCTCAGCCTCACTGCCATCCTTGCGGCGGCGGCGCAGGAATACCGCGCCTGCACCCGCGCCGAAGAGCAGCATCATGCCCGGTGCCGGGACCGGCGTGCCGGTTGTGCCCGAAGTGCCACTCGTGCCGGATGTACCGCTGGTTCCCGAAGTACCGCTCGATGTACTCGTCGAGGAGGACGTGCTCGTCGAGGTTGAGGTGCTGGTCGATGTCGAGCTTGATCCACTGGTAGAGCTCGAGACGTTACCCGAAGAGGAGCTGGTGCTGCTCACCTGACCGGTGGTGCTCGTCACCGTTCCGCTCGTGCTGCTGATGCTGCCCGAACTGGTGGTCGTGGTGCTCGTCACACCGCCGGTGCTGGTGCTGCCGCTCGCGCCAGAAGTACCGCTCGATCCACCGGTGGAGGTCGTCGTCGAGGTGATACCGCCGCTTGTGCTGACATTGCCGCTCGTGCTGGTCACGCCGCCCGAGGTGGTCGAGGTGGTGTTCCCGCCGGTGGTGGTGCTGGACGTCACATTCCCGCTCGTCGTGCTCGTGCTGCTGCCCGAGGACGAGGACGTGGTCGAGCCACCCGAGCTGGTGATCCCGCCCGTGGTCGTGGTGCCGGACGTCGTCATGCCGCCTGTGGTTGTGCCCGGATGACCGGTCGTGCCGCTCGTTCCAGAGGTTCCGCTTGTGCCAGACGTTCCCGAAGTACCGGATGTGCCACTCGTGCCGCTGCTGGTCGAAGTGCTCGATCCGCTGCCACCCGAGGTGCTTGAGGATGTCGAGGACGAGCTCGAACCGCTGGTCGAGGAGGACACATTGCCGGACGACGAGCCTGTGCTGGACACCTGGCCAGATGTGCTGGTCACCGTCCCGCTCGTACTGGTGATGCTGCCGGACGAACTGGTCGTCGTGCTCGTTACGCCGCCGGTCGAGGAGGAGGTCGTGCTCGAGAATTCACCGGTCGAGCTTGTGCTCGTCACATTGCCCGAAGAGCTGCTGACATCGCCGGAACTCGAACTGGAGACAGCGCCCGATGTAGACGTAGAACCGCCCGAGCTTGATGTCGAAGTCGACGATCCGGTCGAGCTGTTGTCGATGTCAATGATGATGTTGATGCCGCCCGAGCTTTCGCCACCGGAAGTGGTCGTGCTTGTCGGCGGAGAGCCTGGAGGTGAGCCCGGAGGCGAGCCAGGAGGTGAGCCCGGAGGCGAGCCGGAAGTCGAAGGCGGTTGCGGTTCGCCACCTGTCGTTGTGGTGGTTGTGGTGCTCATATCGACAACTGCGCTGGCGTCACCACCGCCGCCGCCGCCACCGAAGAAGCCGCCAAAGAAACCACCGCCGAAGCCGCCGCCAAAGCCGCCCGAACCGCCGATAATCACCGGCTGGCCACCGCCACCACCGCGCACGGGCGCGGAGGGAAGCTGCGGAAGCGGAAGCGGTACGCCCGCGAGCGCATATTCTTCCTCACAGCATTCCGGCGCGCGCTCGATCGTGCGGCGCAGACGGCGCTGGGCGCGGGGTTCGCGCGGGATTTCACGACGGGCGACCGTTTCGCCTTCCGTCTTCACATCGACGAGCTGCGGCTCCCCACCCTCATTCTCATCCGATTTGTACCGGACATGCGAGGTCTGTGGCTCTGCCACGTGAACGGCGCCCCCACCGATGATCGCTCCGCCGGCTGCTGCGGCGCTGAGCTTTGCAATGGCCATGCGTACTGACATGCGCTTGGTCTCTCTTCATTCATCGGAAGCAGCCTGCAGCCCCCTTAGTGGAGCCGACGGCCTTTTCCGCTTCGTGCCAGAGAGACTTGCAAAAGCGGATTGGGCAATCCCTTAAGCCGCGATTCAAGCCTGTGTTAACCAAGAAAGTGGCAGTTTTTTGCGGCGCAGCACAGGTCTGTCCCACAATGGAACCGAAACCGGGTGAATCCCGAAGAAGCCGTTAACGCCAAAGCTCACTTTCCGCTGTCGAAAAGACCACTTTGCGGTGCCGATGGCGGGGTGATTCCCAGGTGATTCCATCCGCCATCGTTGAGGCAGCGCCCGCGCGCAGTCCGTGCGATCAGGCCCAATTGGATGAGGTACGGCTCAACCACTTCCTCCACCGTGTCGCGCGGCTCGGCGAGGCCAGCCGCAAGCGTTTCCACCCCCACCGGACCACCTTTATAGGTCTCTGCAATCATGGTGAGGTAGCGGCGATCCATCGCATCGAGGCCGAGGGAGTCGATCTCCAGCCGGGTCAGCGCTTCATCGGCGATATCGGCAGTAACCTCGCCGCTTCCCTTCACCTGCGCAAAGTCCCGCACCCGGCGCAGCAGGCGCCCCGCCACACGCGGCGTTCCGCGGGCACGGCGGGCAATCTCGCGAGCACCTTCATCGGCCATGGCGACATCGAGCAATCGCGCCCCGCGCCGCACGACTTCGGACAGCTCATTCTCGGTGTAGAACTGCAGGCGCACCGGAATGCCGAAGCGATCGCGCAAGGGCGTGGTGAGCAGGCCCTGCCGCGTCGTCGCCCCGACCAGCGTGAATGCCGGCAAGTCGATCCGCACACTGCGAGCCGACGGACCTTCCCCTATTATGATGTCGAGCGCGCGGTCCTCCATCGCCGGATAGAGCACTTCCTCGACCACCGGATTGAGCCGGTGAATCTCGTCGATGAAGAGCACATCATGCGGTTCGAGATTGGTGAGGATCGCTGCGAGGTCACCCGCCTTGGCGATCACCGGGCCAGATGTTGCGCGAAAGCCGACGCCCAATTCCTTGGCGATGATCTGAGCGAGTGTTGTCTTGCCGAGACCGGGCGGCCCGAAGAACAGCGTATGATCCATCGCTTCCCCGCGCTTGCGGGCAGCCTCGATGAAGACGCGTAGATTGTCCCGCGCAGCCTCTTGCCCGATGAACTCGGTAAGCGACTTGGGCCGCAGCGCCGCGTCAGGATCGTCCGGCTGGCGATCAGGGGTGTGGATGGATTGGTCGGTCAAAACGAGAACTCTTCCCTTGTGGCCGGCTCGCCCGGATACAGCCACTGCTCGCCCCCACGACGTCTTTGCCGCTCATTTTCCTCTGATGGCCGATAATCGATCGCCTCGTAGAAAGATCGCGGACCAGCATCGGTCGCTGCTTCCACTGGCTCAGCATAAACCACGAGATAGCCCTCGCGGACCCCCAGCCCGACACATGAAGTCAGGTTTTGAGGTATGACATCGATTTGCTGACCGCGCATTTCGGACGGGCCATCCAGGACTGTCGCAACAAAGCCCATCCATGTACCGGAGATTGGTCTTTCCAAACGCGCACGCAAGCTGATTGCACCCTCAGGAACTTCCGACGGTTCGTTCACCCACACCAAGCCAGTAACGTAGCCTTCGGGGCCATCGGCCATACACGCAACTGCTGGCGTGGCCGCGAATAGAGCAATTACAGCGAACAAGGCGGACGCTCGACGGGCCATCAAAACGGGTTCACCGTATAGCCCTGCTGTTGCAGCAGCGCGTGGGCGGTCATGGCGGAGAGAGCCATTTCCACGCCGGGAATCAGGTCATCGGCGGTGACGCCCTGCGCGGTGGCGCTCTGCCCGCAGACGATGAAGCGTACGCCATGATCGAGCATCGCGCGCACCATGACGGCACTGCCGTTGGACGCCGCCGCCTCGCCCTCTTCGCGTGGACGCGCGGCCAATGCCTCGTCAGTCAGCAGGTCGAGCACGGCGCTACCGTGCACCACCACCGCGGTATGGATCCGCGACGGGTCGATGCCATTGGCAGCGTGCATGTTGACGAAGCGCGCGGCGCTTTCGAAGCCGCGATTGCGCGTGCCTTCATCGGCGCGGCGGGCGACATCGAAGCTGTGGCGGAACGCGGTCGGTCGCGGGAAAGTCGGGATGCCCTCCACCGCCACATGCGGGCCGAAGTCCTCGAACACCGGGCCGGTCGCGAAGCCTTCGGGCATGTCCTGCGCGGCTACGGGGGTGGCGAGTATTGCAGCTGCTAAGATTGCTAGAAAACGCATGTCGGCTAAGCTCCATTCAAAGCTGTGATTGCTGTTGGGTTCAACCAGACGCCAACGGCAATCGGTATAGAGAACGACAGCGCATTACCTACTAGAGCAAGCAGGTTGCCCTGCGCTGCGTCGGCGCCTTTTTGCCGTTGCCAATTTGCCGCCATCTTCAGCGCGATCCAACCTCCAATGAACAGCGGCAATTGGGCGGGTGCCCACAAAACGAGTGTTAGCGTAATCATCCGTTCCACGCCGCCGACATAGAACGTCATCATTCGGAAGGCCGGACCCTTCATACCCATTGTGTACCTCATGGACCACATGAGGACACCGGTGATGAAGTGCGCACCCACCCAAACGAACAGATATGCGAGGATCACAAGGTACGGGTCCATCACCCTGCCGCCTTCTTCAGTGCCACGCGGATGAGGTCGCCCTCGCCCGCCCCTTCGCCCAGTTCCTCCTGCGCGCGCGCCACGGCCTGTGCGGCCACGGCGGGCTTGAAGCCGAGGTTCTGCAGCGCGCTCACCGCATCGGCGCTCGCCCCGCCAGCGCGCGAGACTGCTGTTGCTCCAGCCACGCCGCCGCCACCCGGAAGCGCGCCCGCCTTGTCCTTCAGCTCGTTCACAATGCGCCCGGCCAGCTTCGGCCCGACGCCCTGCGCGCGCGCCACGGTTGCGGCGTCCTGAGCGGCGCAGGCATCGCGCAGTTCGCCGGTCGAAAGGGCCGAAAGGATCGCGAGCGCCACTTTGGACCCCACCCCTTGCACCTGGGTCAGCAGGCGGAACCAGTCGCGCTCCGAGCTTTCGGCAAAGCCGAGCAGGCGCATGTCGTTCTCGCTCACCTGCAAGTCGGTGTGAACGGTGCAGGCTTCTCCCACATTGCCGAGCGCGGCCAGCGTCTTGGTCGAGCAGTGGACGAGATAGCCCACGCCCTGCACATCCACGATGGCCCAATCCTCGCCGGTTTCGTCCAAGCGTCCCGATAGCTTTGCAATCATGTGGTGAGGTTTGGCGGACAGATGGAGAACAGTCCAGCCTTTCGCTGCGCTTGTCCGCTATTTGCGAACACCGATTCCCAACAAGGGTGTGACAGGTGTGACAGTGTTTTGGCGCAAAAACCGCGGGGCCTTTGCGGGGCGCGGAATTCTGCGGTTCTCGCGCTAAAAGGGATCGTGACGATGGCCATCCTGTAACGCTGCAACAGGCCCTATCCTGTAGGAAAGTTTCCCTGCGCTCGACAGGCCTGCAATTTTCGCTCTAGGACGTGGCCCATGAGCTGGAACACATTCGGACGCGTATTTCGCTTCACCACCTGGGGGGAAAGCCACGGGCCTGCGCTGGGCGTGGTCGTGGACGGGTGCCCGCCGGGCCTCGAGCTCTCCGAAAAGGACATCCAGCCGTTCCTCGATGCGCGCAAGCCGGGGCAGAACCGCTTCACAACCCAGCGGCGCGAGGAAGATGAAGTGCGCATTCTCTCGGGCACTTTCGAAGGCCGCACCACCGGCACTCCGATCAGCTTGATGATCGAGAATACGGACCAGCGCAGCAAGGATTACAGCGAGGTCGCCAAGGCATACCGCCCCGGCCACGCCGACTACACCTATGACGCGAAATACGGCTTTCGCGATTATCGCGGCGGTGGCCGGTCGAGCGCGAGAGAGACTGCAGCGCGGGTAGCGGCAGGGGCGATTGCGCGGCTTGTGATTCCGGAAGTCACCATCACCGGCTGGACCGAGGCGATCGGCCCGCACGCCATGGACTATGCCAATTTCGAAGCGGGGCAGATCCGCGCCAACCCGTTTTTCTGCCCCGACCCGCAAGCAGCAAAGGCGTGGGAAGGCGTGATAGATGCAACCCGCAAGGCCGGTTCCTCGCTCGGCGCGACAGTCGCCTGCGAAGCGCGCGGTGTACCCGCCGGCTGGGGCGCGCCGATCTATGCCAAGCTCGACAGCGAAATCGCCGCCGCGATGATGACGATCAATGCCACCAAGGGCGTGGAAATCGGCGACGGTTTTGCTGCCGCGAGGCTCTCAGGCGAAGAGAACGCAGACACGATGCAGCCCGGCGAAGACGGCGAGATAGCGTTCGGCGCGAACCATTCAGGCGGCACGGCAGGCGGCATTTCGACCGGCCAACCGGTTCTCACCCGCGTGGCCTTCAAGCCCACCAGTTCCATCCTGACCCCGGTCGATACGATCACGAAGGAAGGCGAAGCGACCCAAATCCAGACCAAGGGCCGCCACGACCCCTGCGTCGGCATTCGCGGCGTGCCGGTGGTCGAAGCGATGATGGCGCTAGTGCTGGCGGACCAGAAGCTGCTGCACCGCGCTCAAGTAGCGGAGCGATAGCGCGGAAAAGATCGCGCTCAAGTAGCCGAGCGATAGCGCACAAGAACCCTCGCGGAGTGTGGGTAGCGACCACCCGGTCGGCCCCAGAACTCCGTCCAGAACCGTCTTTCTCGGAACATCAGGGGTGGCTCACCTCTTGATTAGGTATGAGAACTGACACCCGGACCGTCCCGATCAATCACGCCATGCCATCGCGAAGAGAGCGCCTGCGCGCCTTTATGCAGCTCAAATCGCAGCGTCGCATGCTGCTCGGCGGAGTGACCGCGCTGGCAGCGCTCACCATCGGGCTTGGTGCAGCTTTGTGGCAGGATCGCTCTTCTGCAGAAGTCGTTCGCCTTGGAGAAGGCGTAGCCAGTGTTGATGCGCAGCCTGTCGCCGCGCTTGAGCCTCTCGCCATGCCCGAACCTGCGCCTTCCCCATCGGAAAGCGCGATGGCGAGCGGTGAAGCCAGCTATTACGGGGAAGAGCTTGCCGGCAACCGGACTGCGAATGGCGAAGTCTTCGATCCCAGCCGGTTGACCGCCGCGCATCGCACGTTGCCCCTGGGCAGCCGTGTCCGCGTGACCAATCCGCGAAATGGCGATAGCGTAGTCGTAAGGATCAACGATCGCGGGCCGTATCACGGGAACCGCGTGATCGACCTTTCGACCGCAGCCGCGCGCGAAATCGGCTTGATCCGTTCGGGCACCGGCAACGTCAATCTTGCCCTGCTGATAAGCTAACACGCGCCAATTGAAAGGCGGCCGCGCTTTGCGCCACTTTTCGGTTATTACAATCCACTGATCGAAAATTTCGATGTTCGCAATCGCACAAAATCACTGTTGTGCGACGCAACAAAACCTATGTGCCATGCGTTGAGACATTAAACGCCGCCAGCAACCGCCGGCGGGTCGACCCAGACACATAGGAGAATTCACTTGGGTATTATCGGAAGCCAGATCAAACCGTTCAAAGCCACCGCTTTTCAGGCCGGCAAGGACTTTTTCGAAGTCACCGACGAAGACGTGAAGGGCAAGTGGGCCGTATTCTTCTTCTACCCGGCGGACTTCACCTTCGTGTGCCCGACCGAACTGGAAGACATGGGCGAAAAGTACGAAATGCTTCAGGGCATGGGCGTCGAAGTCTACGGCGTGTCGACCGACACCCACTTCAGCCACAAGGCATGGCATGACACCAGCGAGCGTATCGGCAAGCTGACTTTCCCGTTCCTGGGTGACCAGAACCACATCCTCGCGCGCAATTTCGATGTGCTGCGCGAAGAAATGGGCCTTGCCGACCGTGCGACTTTCGTCGTCGATCCCGATGGCGTGATCCAGATCATGGAGCAGACCTGCGAAGGCGTGGGCCGCAATGCCAATGAACTGACGCGCAAGATCAAGGCCGCTCAGTACGTCCGCGAAAACCCCGGTCAGGTGTGCCCGGCCGCATGGGAAGAAGACAGCGAGACGCTGAGCCCGTCGCTCGATCTTGTCGGCAAGATTTAAGCCGACAACCGGTTGCTGCAGGGCATTCTCCCCTCCCTTTTGCCCTGCAGACCCCCCGGGCCGTGACGCCCGGAATACCGAAGGCCCGGAGCATCTCTCCCCCCTCCCGCTCCGGGCCTTCCTATTTTCTGACATCCCGATTTTTCGAAAGGCACCGCGCCCATGCTCGATGCGAACATGACGACCCAGCTCAAGACCTATCTCGGCAATCTGCGCGAGCCGATCACGCTCGTCGCATCGCTGGACGATGGGAAGAAGTCTGCGGACACGCGCGCTCTGCTCGAAGAGATTGCGGCGCTGTCCGACAAGGTGACCGCTCGCTTCGATGGCGATGATGCGCGTATACCAAGCTTTGCGGTGACCCGTGCCTCGGATGAAACGCGTTCGGTCCGCTTTGCAGGCCTGCCTATGGGCCACGAGTTCACCTCGCTGGTGCTCGCGCTGCTATGGGCAGGCGGTCATCCGCCGAAAGTTGAGCAGGACGTGCTCGACACGATCCGCGCACTCGATGGCGATTTTGATTTCGAGATGTATTTCTCGCTGAGCTGCCACAATTGCCCCGACGTGGTGCAGGCGCTGACGCTGATGGCGCTCGAAAACCCGCGCATTTCCGCGACACTTATCGAAGGTGGAACATTCCAGTCCGAAGTCGACGAACGCGATGTGATGGCGGTCCCCTCGACCTATCTGAACGGCGAGCTGTTCTACAACGGCAAGATGAGTCTTGAGGAAATCCTCGCCAAGCTGGACGATGGCGCCGATGCGAAAGCGGCAGAAAAGCTTTCCGCCAAGGAGCCGTTCGAAGTGCTCGTAGTGGGCGGCGGCCCCGGCGGCGTGTCCTCGGCCATCTACACTGCGCGCAAGGGCATTCGCACCGGTATCGCTGCCGAACGCTTCGGCGGCCAGTTGAACGACACGCTCGGCATCGAGAATCTGCCCGGCACCGAATATACCGAAGGCCCCAAGCTGACGGCGGACCTAGAGCGGCAGGTGGCCGCACAGGGCGACATCGACCTGATGAACCTCGCCACAGCCAGCAAGCTGATCCCTGCGGAAACCAAGGGCGGCCTGCACTCGATTGAACTAGCGAATGGCGGCACGCTGAAGGCGCGCTCGTTGATCCTTTCGACCGGTGCGCGGTGGAAGCAGCTCGGCGTGCCGGGTGAAGAGGAATATCGCAACAAGGGCGTTGCCTATTGCCCGCACTGCGATGGCCCGCTGTTTAAGGGCAAGCGCGTCGCCGTGATCGGAGGCGGCAATTCGGGCGTGGAAGCCGCGATCGACCTCGCAGGCATCGTCGGCCACGTCACCGTGATCGAAGTCGCCGAGGAACTGCGCGCGGACAAGGTGCTGGTGACGAAGCTGGAAAGCCTTTCCAATGTCGACATTATTACCAATGCGCAGACGACCGAGATCACCGGCGATGGCAGTCGCGTGTCGGGCCTGAGCTATACCGACCGCACTACTACGGACAGCCACAGCCTCGAACTCGAAGGCGTGTTCGTGCAGATCGGCCTCGTCCCCAACACCGAATGGCTGAAGGATAGCGACCTTGAACTCAGCCAGTATGGCGAAGTGGTGATCGACAGCCACGGTGCGACAAATCTGGCGGGCATCTTTGCCGCCGGTGACTGTACCACCGTGCCTTACAAGCAAATCGTGGTGGCGATGGGCGCTGGTTCCAAGGCGGCACTTTCCGCCTTCGATTTCCTGATCCGCAACGAAGCGACACCGCAGGAAGAGCGAGTTCTCGAGCCTGCATAGGCCGAACGAACAACCATGACGTTGACAAAGGCCCGCTCGGTTCTGCCGCGGCGGGCTTTTGTGCATCTGGGCGCGGCGCAGCACCGCCTCGTCGAGAGAACGTCAAATCCGATCAATGAGTGGCAACTAATCGATTGGACTAATGAACCCTATGGGTCCATTCCTGCATTCATCAAGGGACTCGCGAGTCCCCCTAATTGCAGAGAGGAAAATTATAATGGACGCTAAGACCGGTTCAATTTCAGGCGGATGCCCCTTCCACGGCGATGGCGGCACGCGCGATTTGCTCGGCCGTACCAATCGTGACTGGTGGCCCGACTCACTGCAACTCGACATCCTGACGCAGGAAGGCCGCAGCGCCGATCCGATGGGCGAAGATTTCGATTATGCCGAGGCGTTCAACACCGTCGATTACAACGCGCTGAAAGCAGACATCACCGCGTTGATGACGGACAGCAAGGATTGGTGGCCTGCCGACTATGGCCATTACGGCCCCTTCTTCATCCGCATGGCGTGGCACGCAGCCGGCACCTATCGCACCGGCGATGGTCGCGGTGGCTCGTCCTCCGGCCAGCAGCGTTTTGCTCCGCTCAACAGCTGGCCCGATAACGGCAACCTGGACAAGGCGCGCCGCCTGCTTTGGCCGATCAAGCAGAAGTACGGCAAGAATATCAGCTGGGCCGACCTCTTCATCCTGACCGGTAACGTCGCCATCGAAAGCATGGGCGGACCGGTCTTCGGATTCGGCGGTGGACGCGCAGACGTCTACGAACCCGAAACCGTATATTGGGGCACCGAAGACCAGTGGGTCGACGAAGGCGTGCCGACGCGCATCAATCCCGATGAAGGCAAGGCGCTCGACAACCCGCTCGCTGCGATCCAGATGGGCCTCATCTATGTGAACCCGGAAGGCCCAGGCGGCGATCCGCACGACCCTGACGGCATGGCCCGCGACATGCGCGAAACCTTCGCCCGCATGGCCATGAATGACGAGGAAACCGTTGCCCTGACCGCTGGCGGCCACGCTTTCGGCAAGTGCCACGGCGCAAAGCCTGCCGATACGTTCGGCGGCGCTCCGGAAAGCGAAGTGCTCGCGCTGCAGGGCTTTGGCTGGCTGCATGACGAGGAAGAAATTGCCAAGGGCAATATCACCACCTCCGGTATTGAAGGCCCGTGGACGCCCAACCCGACGCAGTGGGGTGGCGATTACTTCCGCCTACTGTTCAAATACGAATATGAGCTCGTGAAATCGCCTGCCGGTGCATACCAGTGGACGCCGATCGATCCCGAAGAAGCCGATATGGCGCCTGATGCGCGTGACCCGAACAAGAAGGTCCCGACCATCATGACCACGGCCGACATGGCGCTGAAGCGCGACCCCGAATATCGCAAGATTTCGGAGCGCTTCCTGAATAACCAGGCCGCACTGGACGATGCCTTCGCCCGCGCATGGTTCAAGCTGTGCCACCGCGATCTGGGACCCAAGTCCTGCTATCTCGGCCCGGAAGTTCCGGAAGAAGACCTGATCTGGCAGGATCCGACCCCCGCTGGCTCGACACCGTCCGACAGCGATGTGTCGAACTTCAAATCGGCAGTGCTCGATAGCGGACTGACCGTTTCCGAACTGGTGAAGGCGGCTTGGGCTTCGGCCTCCACCTTCCGCAATTCGGATCGGCGCGGCGGTGCCAATGGTGCCCGCGTCCGCCTCGCCCCGCAAAAGGACTGGGCGGCGAACGATCCGGAGGAGCTGTCCAAGGTCCTCAGCAAGCTCGACGAGCTGCGCGGCTCGCTTTCGATGGCCGATGCCATCGTGCTGGCGGGTGCCGCAGCGATCGAAAAGGCAGCCAAGGATGGCGGCTTCGAAGTGAGCGTCGAGGTCACCACGGGCCGCGGCGATGCGGGTGAAGAGCATACCGATGCTGAAAGCTTCGAGCCGCTCGAGCCATTCGCCGATGGTTTCCGCAACTATCTGAAGACCAAGGCGAGCGTGAAGACCGAGGACATGCTGGTGGACAAAGCTCACCTGCTTGGCCTCTCGATTCCGGAAATGACCGCACTGGTCGGCGGGATGCGCGCTCTTGGCGCTGTCAGCCATCATGCCGAACATGGCGACCGGATCGGCGTGTTGACCGATCGCCCGGGTGTTTTGTCCAACGACTTCTTCACCAATCTGCTGAGCATGGACACCAAGTGGACCGTCGTCGATGAAAGCGGTGACGAGGAATTCGTCGGTCGTGATCGCGAGTCGGGCGAGGAGAAATACCGCGCCACCCGCACCGATCTGGTCTTCGGATCGAACTCCCAGCTGCGCGCTATTTCGGAAGTATTTGCCGAGAATGGTGGGGAAAAACGTTTCGTAGATACGTTCATCCGTGCATGGATTAAGGTGATGGACGCAGATCGGTTTGACATCCGCTACGCAAAGTTTAGTGGGTGACACGCCGGTTAAACGGCTAAAGCCCGGAGAGCTTGCCCCCCAAGTCTTTTCGGGTCGCTGGAAGGCCCCTGGCAGCTCGCTGTCAGGGGCCTTTTCCTTTCCGGCAGGGGTACTAAGGGGTTCGCATGGCTTCGACCCACGCCCAATCTACTGCGGCTCGCGCACTAGCGGCTCTCATCTTCATTGTAGCGCTGGGTAGCGTGACCATGCAGGTCGGGCTCAACATCCGCGACGGGTCGAGCCTTGCCGACGTGCTGGCCGCGATGAGCCGGTTCTTCACCATCCTGACCAATGTGCTGGTGGCAGGCACTTTTGCGCTGATCGCAGCAGGTAGGGCCATTTCGCCGCGCTGGCTGCTTTGCATGACCGCCGCCATCGCCGGTGTCGGCATCGTCTATCACGCGGCTCTCGCGCGATATCTCACGCATGAAGGGTGGGAAATCGTCGCCGACCAGGGCGTGCATACCGCCGCACCGATCCTGACGGTGATGTGGTTCGCCGCGCTGATGCCGAAAAATGCCGCACGTTGGCGCGATGTACCCTTCGTGGTGATCTGGCCGATGCTCTACTGCTTCTATGCGCTGGCACGCGGAAGCCTGACGGACGACTATGTCTATTTCTTCATCGATGCGAACACGCTGAGCGTGGCCGAGATGACGCTGAACATTGCTGGGCTGACGGTATTTTTCGCCCTGCTCGGTGCAGCAAGCGTGTGGCTCGTCAAACTTCGGCCCGCGCGGGGCTAGAACCAGCCTGCATCCTTCAGCGGCGTGACATTGGCGCGGCTGACCGGGGCTTCGATGCCGGTATCGAGCACCAGCCGCACATTGCGCCCATCGCGCTTTACATTGGCCACCGCACCGCGCGCGACCCACCAGCTTCGATGGACCTGTTCGCCCTCGATTCCGTCCAGCTCTGCCACCGCATCGCGCATCCGCAGCAACACCAGTTCGCTCCCCAGCGCAGTGTGGGCGCGGACGTAATGGTCCTCCATCTCCAGCGCGATCAGCTGCGTGCCGAGCTCTGGCGGCAGGCGATCGAGAAAGCGTGCTGGCGCGGGCGTTTCCGTTTCCGACGGAGTGACGGGGGGCACCGAAGCTGGATCAGCAGAGGCCTGCGCCTGTCTCTGGATCAGCGTGTTCACTATCGTGATAAGCGCGCCGATCATCGCCACATAGATATAATGCGTCATCGCAGTTTCGAGACCCGGCCAGCCCCAGCGGTCCGGTCCACGCTGGATCATCCAGACCACTATCGCCATCGGCAAGGATGCAATCAGCACACCGGCAATGCGCAGCGCCCACGCGGGCAGCTGGAGCTTTGGCGCGAGGCGTTGGGCCAGCGTGTCGATAGGGGCATACAAAATGTAACCCAGCACCGCGAAGCCAATCCATACAACCAGCCTCAAGTGCAGCGGATCGTTGAAACTGCCGAATGGGCCGATCAGCGCGAGCACCACACCGATCGCTACCATGGTTGCCAGATCCACCAGCAGGCGGCTGACGAAAGGCTTCTCTTCGCGTGGTGAGGAGCTGTTCATTTGAATGCAGAGTAGCGCCCATTCGCGCTTCGTAAAGTGGCAGATTGGCGTAAATCCGCGCTTTTCACGTATGCATCGCGCCGCTCCCGCAAACCGCATTGCCCGCGAACGGGCATCGGGCAGACAGGGTCTCAACACATCCAAGGGGAGACCTCACATGACCACTGCCACTGCCAATCCGCTTCAGTTTCTCAACCCGTTTCACCGTCCAGCAGGTGCGCTGGACCTCGGCCCCTGGATCAAGGGGCTGGTCATCCTGTCAGGTACTTTCATGACGGCGATTTGCGTGCTGGCGATCGGCAAGGCCTCGCTCGGCCTGTCGGGCGACCTGCCGCATCTCAAGCACTTCGTCATTATGTTCCATGTCAGCACGGTGCTGCCCTGCGTGCCGCTAGGCCTTTACCTTCTGCTCGCCCCCAAGGGCACACCGATGCACAAGCAGCTGGGCATGCTGTGGATCACGCTGATGGTCGTCACTGCACTCAGCACGCTGTTCATCCATGACGGCATGCGCCTTTCGTGGATTCACATCTTTGTGCCGTTGACGCTGCGCGCCGCCTGGCTGACGATTTCCAAGGCTCGCCGCGGCGATATCAAGGGTCACCGCAACGAGATTGTCAGCCTCTACCTTGGCGCGTTGATGATCCCGGGCATCTGGGCCTTCGCGATTGAAGGCCGCCTGATGAACGCCATGCTCTTCGGCTGGGGCTGAGCCTCAGCGCCGCCGCTTCAATACGATATAAAGCGCACCCTCGCCTCCGTGGCGGCGGTGCGCCTTTCGTATGGCGGCGATATCGGAGGCATGCTGACCCGCTGCCAGCCAGTCGAGGATTTTCGCCCTTATCGCGCCGCGCTTGCTTGAGCGGTCCGCCGCATCGACCGGGCGCGGCCTGCCGGTCACCACCAGTACCAGCCGCGCGCCCATGGCCTTGGCCTGCATGAGTCCGTCATTCAGGCGGACATAGGCCTGATCGAGCGTGTGGCCGTGCAGGTCGAGCGAGAAGTCCGGCTCGGTAGCAGTGCGCGAGAGCCGGCGCTCCCAATGCGAATCGAGGCCGTGCGGTGCTTGCGTTGCAAGCGGTTGGGGCGAGACTACGGTTGGCGGCCTCTCTCGCACGCTGCCGGGAACGGGGCGCGGTGCAGCGGACTGCACAGGCTTCTTCGGTTTGGCCGGAGGTGGCGACGCGAGTTTGGCAGTGTGCTGGTCGGGATGCATCGGCTTCACCGTGCTTGCGACCTTGTTCCATAGCGCAGCCTCTTCGGGCGAAAGGCCGCGCGGGGCGCTCATCGGCGAAGACGTGCAGCGGAGGCGTGCGGCAGCAGGATCACAGCCTGGCCGCGCCCGCTCATTCCACCGGCAATCTCGCGTGCTTCCGGTCCACCGCCCCAGAAGGTGTCGAAGCGATTGGACCCGCGAATGGCTCCGCCCGTGTCCTGCGCGATCCAGATGCCGTCTGCGATGTCACGATCGAGATCGAGCAGCACCGGCGCGCCATAGGGCACATACTTAGGATCGACCGCGACGGCGTTGCGCGCGCGAACAGCCACGCCGATCGAGCCGATGGGGCCCTCGCCTTCGAGCTCGCGGAAGAACACCCAGCTTTCATTGAGACGCATCAGATCCGCGCCCTCTTCGGGATTCTCGCGAATATATTGCATGATGCCCTGCATCGATCCGGCATATTGGCCCGGCCCGTCTCCCAGCAGGCCGCGCTCTCGCATCACGCCGCCAATGCCGGTGTAGGCATGACCATTCTGGTTGGCATAGCCGATGCGGATGATCTCGCCTGTCTGCGGATCGCGCAAGCGGCCGGAGCCCTGGATTTGGAGGAAGAAGAATTCGACCGGATCGCTGGCATAGGCGAGCACTTCAGCGCTGCCATCGAGCGCGCCATCTTCAATCTGCGCCCGCGTATAATGCGGCACGCAGCGTCCGTCCGCCGTGCGTCGGCTCAAGGGCGCGCGGCCCGTGCGTTCGCTCTCGGGAATATCGTCGCGCCAGCAGCGCTCCAGATCGCGCGGCGGGGCATAGACCGGCACATCGCTGGCCGAACGGCGAGTGCGGCTGCCGAGAATTTCGGGCTCGAAATAGCCGGTCGCAAAAGCGCTGCCATCGCCCACGCGAACGGGCACGAACTGCGTCGCGAAAAATTCCGCTGCGCGCTCGCGCGGCCATTCTGCTGCGGCATTGCATGGGATCTGCCAGTCTTCGGGGCGCGTGAGACCGGACTGGTCTTCGCGGCTCGTCGCGACGCGGCAGGACAGGCGAAACGCGTCGAAATCAGTACGAAGCTCGCTTGCCGGGATACTGGCGAAGGAGAGCGCGGGTACCTGCACCGCGCCCATCGCCGCAGCCGTCGCGCCTACAGGCGGAACAGGGCCAGGTCCGTCAGTTGCAGGAATAACCCGCGCGCAGGCAGCGAGCAGGCCTAGGGCACATAATGGGAGGAGGTGGCGCATCGTTGTCACGCCGCCACTGCTATCAACCAGCGTCGGTCTCGTCGAGCAGCCAGTTCGGATCGCTGGAGCGCGTATCGCGGCTGAAGGTCCAGATATCGCGGCTTTCGATCGCATCATCGAGCGAACCGGCCACCACATTTCCATCCTTGTCGCGCGTCACGCTGGCGATATCGGCCACGAAGCGCACGGCGATGCGGGCGATCTTGCCGTCGAGCACGGCGGAATGCACCGTTTCGTCTTCGATGCGGATCAGGCGATTGTCGAGCTTCAGGCCATTGGCTTCGCGATCATCGATCGCGGCAACGAAGCTCTCGTACACATCGTCATCGCATAGATCGCGCAGCTCTTCCTTGTCGCCGCGCCAGAAAGCATCGAGCACGACTTCGTAAGCGCCCTTCGCACCTTCAAGGAAAGGCAGCAATTCAAAGCTACGATCAGCGGCCTGGATATCGCGCAGGCCAGATTCGATAGCGGGCGAGAAACCGGCTAGCGCACGTTCGGTGCGCGCAGGTTCACCAGCCGGGGCGGCAGCTTTCTGCTGCGCATCTGCTTCCGCGTCGGCTTCCTGCTGCGCACGTTCAAGCCGGTTGGCAATCAGCTCCTCCTCATGCTCGGCCTTGCGGCCCAGCACGGAATACAGACGCATGCCCAGAAAGGCTGCAATCATGGCGAGGATGACGATTTCCCAAATCACGCGATAAATTTCCCACTTCTTCCCTGCACTTTACGAGCGCCGAAACGCTGCCCGCAGGATTACAACATATGTGAACCAGATAAGTGCCAATAGCAAATGGGCAAGGCCGACTTAAGCCTTGCTGAAGCGCCTCCATACCGTCTCGTCGTAAACAGAGCGGTAATCACGGGTCCGAGAGCAATACATTGCGTTGAAACGCATGGCCAAGGGTGATAGGCGCGCAGCCGGAATTTCCATAGCGCCGGGTCCCGCATCCGCAGCGCAATTACAGACAGCGAAAGAACACAGATCATGGCCGATGAAGGCGACGTCCTGAAGAACCTCGATGATGGCAATGCCGCAAATGCCGGCAATGGCGCAGACAACCAGCCGGTGGCGGGTATCATCTCGCAATATGTGAAAGACCTCTCGGTTGAAAACCCGAAGGCGCCGGACAGCTTCAAATGGCGCCAGCAGCCCGAAATGGACGTGCAGTTCAACATTGCTTCGCGCAAGATTTCGGACGAGCTGAACGAAGTCGAGCTGAAGGTCACCGCCACCAGCAAGACGTCGGAAGGCACCGCCTATATCGTCGACCTGTCCTATTGCGGCCTCGTCGGTATGCGCAATCTGCCCGAAGAGCAGCAGCACGCTTTCCTCTATGCAGAGGCTCCGCGCATCCTGTTTCCTTTCGCGCGCCGCGTGATTTCGGATGCCGTGCGCGATGCAGGCTTCACCCCGCTGATGCTCGATCCGATCGATTTCAACGGCCTGTATGTGCAGCAGCTGCAGCAGAAGCGCGCGCAGGAAGCGGCGGCCGGTCAGGCTCCCGCGCCCGGCGGCGAAGGCTAAGCCCCCACAGATGAAGCGGGCCAGCGAGCAATGAGCCTGCTCAAGAATGTCGGCACGATCGGCTCGCTGACGATGGTCAGCCGGGTCGCCGGGATGGCGCGCGAGATGATTTTCTCGCGTGTCCTCGGCGCCAATGAGGTGACCGATGCCTGGTTCCAGGCGCTGATCATTCCCAACGTATTCCGCCGCCTGTTCGCGGAGGGCGCGTTCTCGGCGGCTTTCGTGCCGATGTTCTCCAAGCGTCTGCATTCGGGCGAAGGCGGCGCGCAGGATCTGGACGCCGCGCGCAGCTTCTCGCAGGACGTGATCAGCGTCTTCGTGCCCGCACTGATCCTCCTCACTGCCATTTTCGAAATCGCCATGCCGGGGGTGATCTGGCTCCTCTCAGACAAGCCGATCGACCCGGGCAAGTTCGACTATTCGGTCGATTTCGCACGGATCATGTTCCCCTATATCCTGCTGGTCAGCGTGGTGACGCTGCTCACCGGCATGCTCAATTCGGTGAGCCGCTTCGGCCCCGGGGCGAGTTTTCCGATCATCCTCAACCTCGTGCTGATCGGCACGCTGCTTTATGTCGAGACGACCGGGCTGGGCGTGGAAGCGATGGGCTATATCGTCGCCTGGGCGGTGCCTGCGGCGGGCGTGTTGCAGCTCGGTTGGCTGGTGTATTGGGCGCATGTCGAGGGCTTTCGCCCGCGCTGGATCACCCGGCCGCGCCTGACGCCGGAGG
Organism: Aurantiacibacter sp. MUD61; assembly: GCF_027912455.1. Taxonomy (NCBI): domain Bacteria; kingdom Pseudomonadati; phylum Pseudomonadota; class Alphaproteobacteria; order Sphingomonadales; family Erythrobacteraceae; genus Aurantiacibacter; species Aurantiacibacter sp. MUD61. Next base: position 1,358,432 of record NZ_CP115446.1, on the reverse strand, counting down.
TGAAGCGCCTTGGCATCATCGCGCTGCCCGCAGCCATCGGGGGCGGCGCCTATCAGATCAATACGCTGCTGCAGGTCTATTTCCTCAACCAGTTGGATGGCAGCACGGTGAGCTGGATGAACTATGCCGACCGGCTGAACCAGCTGCCGCTGGGCATCATCGGCATTGCCTTGTCGACCGCGATCCTGCCGAGCCTTTCCAAGTTCATCGGCGCGAATGATGGCGCTGGCGCAGCGCGCATCCAGTCGAACGCCATCGAGCTGGGCATGTTGCTGACGATCCCGGCGGCCGTGGCGCTGGCGATTTGTGCAGAGGCTTTCATCACCATCATCTTCCAGGGCGGACGCTTCACCATGGAAGATGCCGCCATGTCGGGCAGTATCCTCGCGATCCTTGTGCTCGGCCTGCCCGCTTACGTGCTGGTGAAAGTGCTGGTGCCGAGCTTCTACGCCCGGTCGGACACGAAGACGCCGGTCTATGCCGCCTTCGCCGCGCTGGCTGTGTTCATCGGGTTCAACGTCGCCTTCCTGCAGCGCTTCGGCGTGGAAGGAGTAGCGGCGGCCTCTGCCATCGGCGCGTGGCTGAATGCAACGATCCTTTACACCGTGCTTCGCTTACGCGGATATTACCGGGCGGACTGGTCCCTGATCGGCCGCGTGGCACGTCAGTTGATCGCCGCCGCCGCCATGGGCGTCGCGCTCTATTACGCACAGGACTATCTCGCCGATTATTACGCGGCTGGCCTCTTTGCCCGTCTCGTGGCAGTAGGCGCGCTCGTCGGCTGCGCCGGCATCGTTTATTTCGCCGTGGCCTTTGCCATCGGCGCGGTCAGCCGGGATCGGTTGAAAGCCTACACAAAGAAGAGAGTGCCCGAAGCATCATGATCGTCGTTTCCGGAATCCAGCCCACCGGCAAGCCGCATCTCGGCAATTATCTCGGTGCGATCCGCAATTACGTGAAATTGCAGGATGAAGCGCATGCGAATGGCGGCAAATGCTTCATCTTCCTGGCTGACCTGCATGCGATCTCCATGCCGCATGACCCGGCTGAACTGCATGCAAGCACGCTGGAAATGGTCGCCACACTGGTCGCCTGCGGGCTGGATCCTGCGAAGTCGGTGCTCTTCAACCAGGCGCAGGTGCCGCAGCATGCAGAACTGCAATGGCTGCTGATGGGCACGGCGCGCATGGGCTGGCTCAACCGCATGACGCAGTGGAAGGACAAGGCTGGCAAGAACCGCGAAGGCCAGTCGGTCGCGCTGTTCGGCTATCCCGTGCTGCAAGCCGCCGATGTGCTGCTGTACCAGACGACCCACGTTCCCGTGGGCGAAGACCAGAAGCAGCATCTGGAACTGGCGCGCGACATTGCGCAGAAGTTCAACAATGATTTCGCCTCGGAAGACGCGCCCGTCTTCACACTGCCCGATCCCTACATCCCTGAAGAGGCTGCGCGGATCATGTCCCTGCGTGATGGCTCGAAGAAGATGAGCAAGTCCGATCCGTCGGATATGAGCCGCATCAGTCTGACAGACGATGCCGACACCATGGCCCAGAAGATCAAGAAGGCGAAGACCGATCCCGAGCCGCTGCCAAGCGAAGTGGCGGGCCTCGCCGATCGCCCAGAAGCGCTCAACCTCGTCAGCATTTACGCCGCGCTGGAAGGCTCCAGCCCGCAGGCTGTGCTCGATCAATTTGGCGGCGAAGGCTTCGGCAAGTTCAAGCCGGCCATGGCGGAACTGCTGGTGAGCACGCTCGGCCCGATCCGCGATCGCTTTGTCGAGCTGAAGGAAGATCGCGAGGCGTTGGACGCCATTCTGGCGCGCGGCGCATCACAGGCCCGCGAAGCTGCGGCGCCTACGCTCGATGCCGCATACAAGGCGCTCGGCCTGGTGCGCGGCTAAGCGGAACCCTGCAAATCTCTGAATTGTAAACATTTGTCAATGCGCTGGTTCAAGGCGTATTCAGCCCGCCCTTGATAAACACCGGGTCATCGTAGACATTATTGGGCGCTGAGTCGGGCTTCGCTCGGGTAGCGCAAGGGACTGCAAGAGGTTTATTATGACCCATACAAAGGCGCGCATGCGCAATCTGAAACTGGCAGCTGTGCCTGCCCTCGCGCTGGCGCTCGCAGCCTGCGCATCACCTTTCCGCGCCGACGTATCGCGCTTCGAAAGCCAGCTTCCGGCACCGCAAGGGCAGAGCTTCTACGTCGTCGCCGATGATCCGGCTCTCGCGGGCGGCCTCGAATTCTCGCTCTATGCCGACGAAGTCGAAGAAGAAATGGCCGCGCTTGGCTATTCGCAAGCCGCTTCTGCCGAAGACGCCACCCTGCTGGTCCGCTTCGACTATGGCGTAGACAATGGCCGTGAGCGTGTCCGCTCGACCGGCTTCCGCAATGATCCGTTCTACAGCCCATGGCGCACTTACGGTCGCCGCGTCGCGTATCGTGATCGGCAGGGCCGCGTACGCATTGCCTACGTGCCCACCCGTCGTTGGGGTTACGGCTGGCACGATCCATTCTTTGGCAATGACGTCGTCAGCTACACGGTCTACACCAGCGGCATCGACCTGAAGATCGACGATGCTGCCACGGGGGAGCGCCTGTTCGAAGGCAATGCCCAGGCCTTGTCGCAGTCCAATCGCCTGCAATATCTCGTGCCGAATCTGGTGGAGGCGATGTTTACCGACTTCCCCGGCAATTCGGGCGAAACGGTACGCATTTCGATTGCTCCGGAAGATCGCGCAGAGCGCCGCGGCGACTGATCGGAACGACTTTATCGAGTAGAACAAGGGCCTCCATCGCGGGGCCCTTTTTATTGCCGGTGGCGCGCAGACAGGGCGGCGAAGGCCATCGCGACGACGAATACGGTCGCTTCGATTACGGTGGCCCACAGATGCGCAGGAATTGCCCATCCGGCGTCACCCAGTCTCAGGCCAAGTCGCGCCAGATCGAGCTGCATACGCGGCATTTCCAATTGCAGGCTGAGCAGCGACCCGGCGAGCAACGTACCGTTTGTCAGTCGTATGAGAATACCGGTGGCGATACCCGAGAGAACCGCGCAGCCCAGCACAAGCCCGCGGGCTCTCCCGCCCAGCGCGAGCCATGCGAGAAAGCCGGTAGCGCTGCCGATCAGTAGACCCTCCAGCGGGCCTGTCACATCGCCAAGGCTTCTTCCGGTCAGCAGGCCCACCCCCTGATAGGCGAGCATATTGCCGACAAGCCCCGCGAGTAGGCCGCCGACCGCTCCCGCCATCACCAGCATCGGATCCGCCGTTTTGCGCCACGCCAGCATCGCTGCCATCGCCAAGCCCAGCGCCGCACCCGCCAGCGTGCCGAGCGCACCAATCATGGCTGCGAGCATGAGGCTGCCTGCCGCACCGCCCGTGCCTGCCAGCACGCCATAAGCGAAGCCGCCGAGCAAACCTGCCACCAGCCCGCCCACTGTGCATGTCCCGGCCAGTCGGGACGCGGGCTGAGCCGGAGCTGCCACAACAGTTTCGCTTTCCCCCTCCTCCGCGATCGTGGCCACGAAGCGATAGCCGTGTTTCGGCACTGTCTGGATGAAGCGCGGTGCACCGGCCTCGTCTCCCAACGCCTTGCGCAGCGAGCGGATGCATTGGGTCAGCGCTTCATCGGTGACGGGTATCCCGCGCCAGACGCGGTCCATGAACTCGTCCTTGGTGACAAGCTCGCCGCGTCGTTCCACCAGCAGCGCGAGCGCATCGAAATAGCGGCTGCCCAACTCCACTGGCGCCCCATCATACATGAGCTGACGGTTGCTGCGATCGAGCGTGAAGCGGCCGAAACTTGCTATATTGGGATCTGCGTCCATCAGCCAGACTTCTAGGGTTATCGACACGGTTCGGGAAGGTTTTCAGCCATTCCTCACAAATTGCTCATGCCGCTCAGGCGCAGGCCAGTGCAGGGAAATGGCATCGCAACTGCCATGAAAGTCTTTTTCCCATGACCAAGTCTGTCCACAACTTCCGCCCCCGCAAATTCCTCAATGGCTGGCGCATAGCTGGCTGGGGCAGCCTGTTGGCGCTGCTGATGCTGCCCGCCATTGCCATGCAATTCACGACGGAAGTCGGGTGGACGGGCAGTGATTTCGTCTTCGCAGCCGTCCTACTGTCGTTTCTTGGCGGCGCAGTCGAATTCGCCGTTCATGGCGCGCGGCGCACACCGGCCCGGGTCGCAATCGTCGTTACCGCGCTGGCGGTGTTCCTGACGCTGTGGGCGAATGGCGCCGTGGGCATCATCGGGGACGAGGGTGAGCCGGTGAATTTCGGCTTCACGGTGCTCGCGCTCGGCGCGGTTGCAGCAGCCGCCGTGACCCGGCTCCGGGTGAGGCCGATGCAGGTCGTTACCGCGGTGATTGCCGTCTCGCAGATCGTCATGGGGTTCGTGGGCATGCTTACGATGCCCGGCCACGCTGTCGAATGGGGCGTGCTCGCCGTATTTGCGCTTATCTGGGGCGGTGCCTCGTGGTTTTTCGACCGCGCGGCGAGGATGGCAGCCTAAAGCTTCCCGTGGCCACCTGTTGAGCCGAAGCCGCCCTTGCCGCGCGCGGTCACGCTCAATTCTTCGACTTCTTCCCATGCCGCCAGTGTGACTGGGGCCAGCACCAATTGCGCGATCCGGTCTCCGCGCTCGATGGGGAAGTCATCATCGCCGAGATTGATCATGATGATCTTCAGCTCGCCGCGGTAATCGGAATCGATCGTACCGGGCGTGTTGGGCAGAGTGATGCCGTGCTTCAGCGCAAGGCCGGAGCGGGGGCGAACCTGCACTTCATATCCATCGGGAATGGCAATCGCGAAGCCGGTCGCAACCGCGCGGCGCTGTCCGCGGCGGAGCGTCAGGCTTTCGGCGGCGACCACATCCATGCCAGCAGCACCGAGCGTTGCGTAAACGGGAAAATCGAGGCCGTGGCCGTGCGGCAGGCGCTTGATCTGCACCGGTACTTTATCAGGCATCCTCAGTCAGTCTCTCGGCAATCTGGGTGACGAGCTTCATCGCTACGTCCTGCTTGGTCATTTCATCCCAGTGCTCGACCTTGCCTTCACGCACAAGGTGGATCTGGTTGTCATCCCCGCCCATCACATCTTCGGAGACATCATTGGCGACGATCCAGTCGACGCCCTTGCTCTTGCGCTTCTTGCGGGCATTTTCGACGACATCGTCGGTTTCCGCCGCAAAGCCGATCAGCAATTCGGGCCGATCCGTGCTGGCGGCGACGCCTGCGAGAATATCGGGGTTTTCAGCGAGGATCAGTGCGGGCGGTGCGGCGCCGCGTTTCTTGATCTTCTTCTCGATGTAGTCGCGCGGGCGCCAGTCGGCGACGGCAGCGACCATGATTGCGACATCGGCGGGCAGCGCTTTCTTCACCGCATCGGCCATGTCCTGCGCGCTGCCGACATCGATCCGGTCTACGCCCAGCGGCGTGCGCAGGTTTACAGGGCCAGAGACGAGTGTGACCTTCGCGCCGGCAGCAGCGGCGGCGGCGGCGATCGCATAGCCCTGTTTGCCGCTCGACCGATTGGCGAGATAGCGCACCGGATCGATCGGTTCATGCGTGGGCCCGGCGGTGACAAGCACATGCTTGCCGTAGAGCGGGCGCTTCTCGGGGTCTTCGTCGAATGCAGGCTGGCCTTCGAGCGGATCGAAAGCATCGAATGCCGGACCAAGCCCGCTTTCGGACGGTGCATCCACCGGATTGGCAGGGCCGCGAGCCATAGGGCCGACGGGTGCTGCGGCATCTTCGCCTTCGAAGGGCTGCGGGGCCTGCTGGCGGGCGTTGACTTCGTGATTGATTGCCTCGCGGTCTGTCGGCGGGGCGGCGCTGGCCTTGCCTTTCTTCGCGAAGAGATGCTCCGCGCCGGACAAGTCGGGCTCAGGCAATTCGGGGCCAGGCACGATGCCTTCGGGCAATTCCATATCGGCGAATTCGTCGTCGTCGAATTCGTCCTGTTCCTTCGCCGCTGCACGCGGGATGATATTGCCGAGCAGGCCGCCAAGGCCCATGCCGCCATCTTCGCCTTCGTCCTCTTCGCCGAGCTCAACGTCATTCCGACGGGCGAGGTAGGCAGCGATATCGGTGCTGGCAGCGGCTGCATCAAGGCCGAGCGCATCGGCGATTTCGAGGAACACAGCCTCAGGCTCTGGCAGGCGGCCGGGGCCGAATTCACCGCAGGCCATGCTGCCCATGTCGGGTTCCATCACATTGACGCCGCTATCGCGCAGGGTCTGCACATTGCGCACGGTCGCTTCATGCTGCCACATTTTTACATTCATGGCAGGCACGGTCAGGACCGGCGTATTGGTGGCGAGCAGCATCGTGGTCGCGAGATCGTCTGCAATGCCTGCCGCCATCTTGGCGAGCAGGTCTGCCGTGGCGGGACATACGACCACAAGGTCGGCTTCGCGCGACAACTGGATATGGCCGATCTCGGCCTCGTTCTTCAGGTCCCACAGCGTGGTGAAAACCTGATTGCCGGAAAGCGCGGCGAGCGACATCGGCGTGACGAATTGCGCCCCGCCTTCGGTCAGCACGCAGGACACATCGGCCCCGCCCTTCTTGATGAGGCGGACCAGTTCGCAACTCTTGTAAGCGGCAATACCACCACCCACGACAAGCAGGATGCGGGGATTGGTCGAGATGTCCTGTTCTCCGTCCTTGTTGATGCGCTGCTGGAGCACTTTGCCTGTCCACTATTAGTCCAAGCGTGCGCCTTCGCAAATGATGGTTAAGATAGTGTTGGTTTTTGTGTCCGCGTGGCGGCGAAAAGATCGGCGAGCGCGCGGGGCGCAAATGCCAGGCCCGCAAGGTAGACCGGCAGGGTCAATTGCACCCAGTAAAAATTCTCCGGCCGGGCGAACAGGGCGACTGCGGTGAGAAAGCCTGCAAACCAGAGCGTGGCGAAGAGCCCCAGCCGTCCGCCCAGTGCCAACCAGCCGACGAGCGGCAGGATCATCAGCGCGATTTCCAGCCATTTGGGCACGAAGGGGATGGCGGCGAGCTTCGACAGGGCGCCAAGCGACAGCATCGGCCCCGCCATCGCATCCCAGCCGGGAGACACGGGATCGCCCGGCAACCGCGCCGCCTCGACACCGAGGTAATGGGCGAACATGCCGATCGCGAAGAGGGCAAGCACCGCTGTAACGCCCGCCGCCTCCTTCCAGCGCCGACCGGCGAGAGCGAAGGCCAGCCAGAGGAGGACGAAGGGCAGGGAAAGCTCGCGGAGGGCCAGAGCGAGGGCGGCAAAGACCAGGGCGATCCACCAGCGTTCCGGCGTATAGGTCACGAGCGCAAGGCCTAGGCAAGCGCCCGCCGCAATTTCATGGATCATCGCCGATTGCGGTATCATCAGCCCGACGCCTCCGAGCACGGTGAACAGCGCCGCGCAAACCCATTCGGGCAGCCGGGTGCGATCCTTCAGCTTGCTGACGAGCAGGAGAATGATCGCGGGCAGCGCGGCAAACAGGATGTAGCCGAGCATTTCCACGCCGATCCAGCGGTGCAGCATCGCGAGCGTCGGCTGGCGCACGGTCACGAAGGGGACTGTGGGGTAACCATTCGCGCGCTGCTCTGCGAGGGCGGCGGCGTAGTAATTCTCGCCGGCGATTACCCGTTCCGAAATACGCTGGTAAAGCGCGATATCGCCGTCACCTTCGTCGAGATCGGCCTGCGCTTCAGCCGCATCGTTCTCGGGCGCTGCGACCGGATAGGCGCTCCACGCCGCCCAGGCCATCGCAAAGGCGAGCAGTAGGAGCAGCGCAGCCGCGGCAGCGCGCGGCAAATGGCGCAGGGGGCGGTCCAGTCCGTCCCACCAGCCAATCGGATCGCGTAAAACACTCATAATCCTGACTTTGAACCGGGAAGCGCGCCGCCTCAATGTCCACGCGCCGAATTCCACAGGCTGGAAAGCGCACGCGGCACCATGGCGAGGCCGACGAACCACACCGGCATGACGATCAGCGCCCAGTAGAAATTGTTGTCACGCCCCGCGATCATGAACAGCACACCATAGCCGAGGCACAGGAGGAAACCGGTCAGCCCGAACCAGCTGCGCCAGCCCGCCCAGCCGAGCAGCGGCAGGAGCGCGAGCGGTGCAGCGATAACAGGCGGCAACAGGTAGAGCGGACTGGAAAGCACGATATTGGCCGTCCACCCGCCCAGACCGCGAAGGGACAGCCAGCCGGGCGATGCGGGATCTGCCTCGGAAGTGACGGCTCCGACCGCGAGAAGGTGCATGGTCAGCGCCGCGCCGAACACCAGCACCAGCGCTCCCCATGTCGCCGCCTCCGCCCGCTTTCCGCGCATCAGCGCGATCGCGCCCATCAGCAGGACGAAAGGCAAGGCCAGTTCGCGGATGAATACCGCCAGCGCTGCGGCGAGCACTGCCCAAATCCATCGCTCAGGCCGGTAGAGCCCGATCGAAAGCGCAATCAGCATGCCTGCCCACACTTCGTGCAGGGCAAGATATTGCGGCTTCAATCCGCTGACCGATCCGATCACCAGCAGGAGAAGGAGATAGCGAAGACGCCCCGGCCCGCCCTGCACGTCGCGCAGGCGGAAATGCCAGGCCGTAACGGTCGAGACCCCAAGGATTATGGCGAGAACAATCAGCCCGCCCTGCCCGACCAGTGCAGTAATATGCGCGAGCGTTGGCAGGCGCACTGCCAGCCCCGGGCGCACCGGAAAGTCGCGAGCGCGCTGTTCCTCGACCGCTACTTCGTAATAATTCTCACCGGCAGCAACGCGCTCGGCAATCCGGTCATAAAGTTGGAGATCGGTATCGCGGGGTATTGCGCTCTGCACATCCTCGGCGCGCTCTTCCACCAGCTCGACAGGGCCCGCATCGGCAGGGGCGGTCACATCCAGCCCTGCCTGCGTGTCCTGCGCGGTAATCGCTGCAGCGAGCAGCACGGCAGCCACCAGCGCGAGCGCCAGCATGGCCGCACCCGGCGCCCAATGCGCAAACCTGTCCCACGGCTTGGACCGTGATCTTAGCCTAGCCACCCTGTTTCAATGCCCCCGAACACCAAGGCGCCTCCCACAAGCGCCGCCATTATATAGCCGAGCCAGCCGCGACCCTGTCTTTCGCGGCGATCCCAGATGAGCTCCACGTCGTCGAGCGGCGGCTGTTCGGGCGCGCCGCCCTTGGGCGGGAATTTCTCTTCCAGCCGGCGGATGAGCTGCGGCACCCGCAGCAATGTCTCGGTATCGTGGCGAATGCGATCGGCAATCGCCGCTTCCGGCCCAAGCTCGTCACGCATCCAGCTGCGGACATAGGGTGCAGACGTCTCCCACATGTTGATTGCAGGATCGAGCTGGGTGGCGATACCTTCGACCATCACCATGGTCTTTTGCAGCAGCAGCAAGTGCGGCTGTGTCTGCATGTCGAAATCGCGCGTAATGGCGAACAGCCCGTCGAGCATCTGCCCGACCGAAAGCTCGCTCACCGGTTTGCCGCGCATCGGTTCACCCACGGCGCGCAGCGCGGTCGCGAATTCGCCGACATCGTGATAGCTCGGCACATATTGCGCCTCGAAATGGATTTCGGCGACGCGTTTGTAATCGCCTGTGATGAGGCCGTAGAGAATTTCCGCCAGCCACTGCCGTGCCTGCGTATCGATGCGCCCCATGATCCCGAAGTCGATGGCAACGATGGTGCCATCATCCTTCACGAACAGATTGCCCTGGTGCATGTCGGCGTGGAAGAAACCGCCCGCAATCGCCTGCGTCAGGAAAGCGAGCACCAGCCGATTGGCGAGTTCAGGCAGATCGTGGCCCGCCGCAACCAGCGCGTCGCGATTGGAAATCTTGATCCCGTCGACCCACTCGATGGTCATCACCCGGCCATTGGTGCGATCCCAGTCGATGTCGGGAATATGATAGCGCTCGATCCCGCGCATCGCCTCGGCTAGTTCCGAAGCCGAAGCCGCCTCGCGCCGCAAGTCGAGCTCGCGATTGGTCCAGCGTTTGAAATTGGCAATGGTCAGGCGCGGGCGAAGGCGCGATGCTTCTCCGCCAAGCGCCTCGAGATGCGCAGCGGCCCATTCATAGGTCGCGAGGTCCTCGGCGAATTTCTCACGAATGCCGGGGCGCAGCACCTTGATCGCGACTTCGCGGCCTTCGGTCGTGATGCCCTTGTGCACCTGCGCGATGCTGGCGGCACCTACGGGATCAGGATCGACATGGCTGAAGAGTTCTTCGAGCGGCCGTTCAAAGCTCGCTTCAATATGGCGCTTGATCTCTGCAAAGGGAACGGGCGGCAGATTGTCCTGCAGGCTGAGCAGATTATGCGCCGCTTCATCGCCCACAAGATCGGGGCGCGTCGCCAGGGATTGCCCGAGCTTGATCGCCGCCGGCCCTACAGCACGGAATGCTCCGGCATAGTCGGGTTCACGCGGCTGGATGGTGCCGAAACGGGCGATCCGCACCAAGCGTTTGACAGGGGCAGGCGTGTTGGGATCGCGCTCGATCCCCCGCAGCGCGCCATGCCGCGCCAGCGTCCGGCCCCATTTGAGAAGCCGCCAGATATGGGTCGAAGGCCGCGTCACGCGTTAAATCTTCCACCCGGAATGGATATTTACCGCGCCGCCAAGAATGCTCTCAACCTTCGTATGCGCGAAACCGGCTCGCTGGATCATCGCTTCGAATTCGGGCGGCTTGGGAAAGCGGCGGATGCTTTCGGCAAGGTAGCGATAGCTGTCCTCGTCATTGGCGATCGCCTTGCCGATCTGCGGCATCAGCCTGTGAGAATAGAGATCGTAGACTTCCTTGAAGCCGCTCCATTCGGTGTTGCTGAATTCCATGCAGAAGAAGCGTCCGCCAAATTTCAGCACGCGGTGTGCTTCGGCCAGCGCCTTTTCGATATAGGTGACGTTCCGAATGCCGAAAACGATGGTGTAGGCATCAAACTGGCGATCGGGATAGGTGAGCTCTTCGGCGTTCTGACAGGACCACGACAAGCCATCGATCCCGCGATCCATCGCCCGTTCGATCCCGACATCAAGCATGTCCTGATTGATGTCGGCAACCACCACATCTGCGCCGCGATCTGCCATGCGGAAGGCAATATCACCCGTGCCGCCGGCCATATCGAGAATCGCCTCGCCCGGCTGCGGTTTCACGCGGCTGACGAATTTGTCCTTCCAAAGCCGATGCATCCCGCCCGACATGGCATCGTTCATGATGTCATATTTGGCCGCGACATTGGAAAAGACCCCGCCCACGCGCGCAGTCTTCTCATCGGGCGCCACGTCTTCGTAGCCGAAGGATACCTTTTCACTCATGGCCGCTCACTTAGGGGCAATTGTGCCCCGCGCAAAGGGTGTTAAAGGCTGTAGCCATGCCGGAATTGCCAGAAGTCGAGACAACCGTGCGCGGATTGGCGCGTTTTATGGATGGCGAGCGGATCACGCGCGTCCAACTCAATCGTCCGGACATGCGCTTTCCCTTCCCGCAAGGACTGGTTCAATCGCTCACCGGCGCGAGAGTGAGCAGCCTTGGACGCCGCGCCAAATACGGCCTTATTCATACGGACCGGGACAGCACGCTTATCTTTCATCTCGGCATGAGCGGACGATGGCGGATCGATCCCGAAGCCGATGAGAAGCACGATCACCTTGTTATAGAGACCGCGCGCAATCGCTTCGCACTCAATGATCCGAGACGGTTCGGCTATGTCGATCTCGTCGACACGCCAGCGCTCCAGCAATGGCCCGCCTTTGCAGCTATGGGCCCGGAGCCGCTGAGCGATGATCTGACGGTCGAGCATCTGCGCGCAGCGATCAGCGGCCGGAAACAGGCGATCAAGCTGCTGCTGCTCGATCAGCACGTGGTAGCAGGGCTCGGCAATATATATGTGTGCGAGGCGCTGTTTCGCGCCGGTATCAATCCGCGCAAGGCTGGCGGACGTGTGTTCCGGCCGGCATTGGAAAAGCTGGTGCCCGCGATCAGGGATGTGCTCACCCAATCGATTACCGATGGCGGCTCCACCTTGCGCGACTACGCCCGCCCCGATGGAGAACTCGGCTACTTCGCCACGCGCTTTCAGGTATACGGACGCGAAGGCGAGCCCTGCGTGCGCGGGGACGGCGGAATTATCAGGCGGGTCGTGCAGGGCGGGCGCAGCACGTGGTATTGTCCGAAATGCCAAACGTAGCGAATCCTTGACCTGAGCGCTTCGCGACACTAAATGCCCCGCCGATGCGGCGCTTTTTGCGCCCTTTTACCGATTCTAACGAGACAATGGACCGGCCGTTCGCGGACGGCTGAGATACAGGATTTATACATGGCCAATACGCCGCAAGCCAAGAAGCGCATTCGTCGCAACAATACCCGCGCCGAGATCAACGGTGCCCGCAAGAGCCGCATCCGTGGCTTCGTGAAAAAGGTCGAAGTGGCCGTTTCCGAAGGCGACAAGAAGTCGGCTGAAGAAGCACTGCGCGCTGCGCAGCCGGAAATCGCTCGCGGTGTTGCGCGCGGCGTGATGCACAAGAACACGGCCGCTCGTAAAATGAGCCGGCTTTCGAAGCGCGTCGCCGCTCTCTGATTCGCTGACACGGCGGCTGCGATTCGCGCGCAGTCGGCTCGTCAGAACGGAACGAAATCAGAACGAGGCTCGGGGTTTTCCCGGGCCTCTTTTTTTGCGCCTGCGAACTTGCCCGAGAGCGCTTCCAAGAAATCTAGGGATTCCCGCGATTCGCGAGACTGTCACATAACTATTGTGGGAAATCAGCGACTTGAACGGAAGGCTGCGGCTTACAGGCGAGTCAAGAACCTATATTTTAATAAATTTGTCACCACACTCTTGCCCCCCGGCGTGAGACGTTCATAACAGGGTTCTGGACGCGGCGCATCGCACCGCAGCCGGCAAATATTTAGTTATCGACGACAAAGGTTCTGAAGCTCCCATACTCGGGTTTCAGGTTGGGGAAGTTGTGCCTGTGTCGTCGATGAGAGGGGCAGCCTTCAAAGGCGCACGATAATTGGGACGGGGTTCACAAGATGATAAGAATGGGGCCGCACAGCGGGCGTTCTGGAGCCACCAAAAAAACAGCGGTTGAGGACAATATGGAAGATCACGAAGCAGTAGACCTGGCCGCCGATTGGGCAGATATCAGCCAGGGCCTACGCAAGGATCTTGGTCACCAGCTTTTCACCCAATGGATCAAGCCGATCCAGCTGGGCAAGATCGACAAGGAAAGCGGCACGCTGCAGCTTTTCCTGCCGACCGAATTTTCCGCCAATTGGGTGCGCGATCGCTATCACGACCGCTTGTCACTCGCTTGGAAGATCGCCCGCGGCGAAGTTCGTCACGTAAAGGTCGAAGTGCATCCTGGCCGCCGCAAGATCGCCGATTTCGATCTGCGCGGGGATGACGGCTTTGGCCACCGCGCCGCCAATGACGCGACGCTGGCGATGGAATCGATCGGCGATGACGGCTTCACCAGCTCGGTCGGCCTCGACCCGAGCCAGACCTTTGCCGCTTTCGTGACCGGCAGCACCAATGTGCTCGCCAAGAATGCCGCAGAGCGCATGTCCAAGGCCGAGAAGCCGCAGTTCAGCCCGCTCTACCTCAAGGCCGCGACAGGCCAGGGCAAGACTCACCTGTTGCACGCCATCGGCCACAGCTACCTGCAGGCCTTCCCCCGCGCCCGCATCTTCTACTGCAGCGCAGAACGCTTCATGGTGGAATTCGTCCAGGCGCTGAAGTCGAACGAGATGATCGAGTTCAAAGGCCGCCTGCGCGCGTTTGACCTGCTGCTGGTGGACGACATCCAGTTCATCATCGGCAAGGCCGCCGCGCAGGAAGAATTGCTCTACACGATCGATGCGCTGCTCGCCGAAGGCAAGCGACTGGTGTTCGCCGCCGATCGCGCGCCGCAGGCGCTCGACGGTGTCGAACCGCGCCTGCTCAGCCGCCTGTCGATGGGCCTTGTCGCCGACATCCAGCCTGCCGATATCGAACTGCGCCGCGCGATCCTTGAATCCAAGCTCACGCGTTTCGCGCCGCTCGAAGTGCCCGCCGATGTGATCGATTTCCTCGCCCGCACTGTGTCGCGCAATGTGCGTGAACTGGTTGGCGGCCTCAACAAGCTGATCGCTTACGCACAGCTGACGGGGCAGGAAGTGTCGCTCCAGCTCGCCGAAGAGCAGCTGACCGATATCCTTTCGGCCAATCGCCGCCGCATCACGATTGACGAGATCCAGCGCACCGTATGCCAATTCTACCGCATCGACCGCAGCGAAATGAGCAGCAAGCGCCGTGCACGCGCCGTGGTGCGTCCGCGCCAGGTGGCCATGTATCTCGCCAAGGTGCTAACGCCGCGCAGCTATCCTGAAATCGGTCGCAAATTCGGTGGCCGCGATCACTCGACCGTGATCCACGCCGTGCGCCTGATCGAGGACCTGCGCGAGCGTGATGCCGATATGGACGGCGATGTGCGCAGCCTGCTGCGCCAGCTCGAAAGCTGAGACCGGTTACCGGCGGCGCGGCCTGCCTGCGTCGCCGGACCACAGCCTATCCACCGCAAATCGACGGCATTTGCACAGGGCTATGCACAGCCTTGCGCACATGCGCGTCCGCTGGGTTGGATACAGACTTAAGACTCGGTTTTTGCTTGGATAATGTGCCCTGCCGCGTTCCGGCAACGCTTGGTCGTGATAGCGATGCTGGGTTCGGAACGAGGCACCTCCTGATCGATTAAATCGATAACTACAGGAGATTTAACATGGCTGGTCCACTTATTGCACTTTCCCTCATGACGCTTGGCGCAGGTGCCGCCGTGGGCGTGCAGCAGTATCGCAAGATGAAGCGCAAGCTGCCGGAGAATAACGACATCCACCCGGAAGAGCGCCTGCAGGAGCAGCGCCTCGAAGAGGAGCGGGAGGAAAAGCCGCGCCTACGCCAAGACGAGCAGCGGCTTGATAAAGCGCCCGTCTAGGCAAGCGCGAAACTTATCCAGAAAGGCCGGCCACAGTGCCGGCTTTTTTGTGCGCGTCTTCCAGACGGGCTTGAGCAAAAGTGTCGACACTGCGCCCCGCCAATGCCAACAGGCGCGCATGGACGAACCACCCCACCCCCTGTCGCAAGAACGGATCGATCGCTTCGCGCGGCATATCGTCCTGCCCGAACTGGGCGGCGCGGGGCAGATGGCCTTGTCGCGCAGCCATGTCGCGCTCATCGGGCTCGGCGGCATCGGTGCTCCAGTACTGCAATATCTTGCAGGAGCAGGCGTGGGGCGCTTCACTCTGGTCGATGATGGCGATGTGGAGGCGAGCAACCTCCAACGCCAGACCATCTATACAACGCGCGATATAGGCCATGGCAAAGCCGTTTCGGCACGCCGGTGGCTGGCCAATTTCGATGACAAGCTGAGCGTCGAGATTCACGACCAGCGCATAGTCGCAGAAAATGCGGAGAGGCTGTTCGGCGACGCCGATCTTGTCATTGACGGAACGGACAATTTCGCCACCCGCCTCGCCGTATCCGACACATGCGTCCACGCGAAAATCCCGCTGCTCTCCGCCGCCGTGGGCCGCTTTCAGGGTCAGGTCGCAGCCTTCCAGGGGCACCTTGAAGGTGAGCCCTGCTACCGTTGCTTCGTCGGAGATGCCTTTGATGCGGAGGATTGCGACACCTGCGCCGAAGACGGCGTGCTCGGAGCAATGGTCGGCTGGGTCGGTACGTTCGCTGCGATGCAGGCCGTGCGCATTCTGGTGAGCAAGGCTGCGAACATGGGCGATCCCGCCTGGGGTACACTACAGCTGATGGACGGGATGAAACCCGGCATGCGGCCTATCACGATTGCCAAGGATCCGGAGTGCAGGGGGTGCAATCCAAGCCACCGCGATTGACTCAAACGCGCTCGAACTTCATAAAGTGTCCACCATTAGGCGACCTTCGTGAGGGGGAGGGTCGCTCGCCCATTGGTTAATCCTGCGCGATTACGCGCGTCCGAACCTATGGGGGGAAATATGAAAAAACTAACTCTTGCTACTATGGCTGCTGCGCTCGCGGTGACCGCAATCAGTGCGCCGGCTGCGGCACAGGTGCGTGAGTACGAGGATTACGAATATTCGGAGAATGTGGTCGAGCTGACCACCGTCCGCATCGAGCCCGGGCAATTGGAAACCTATCTCGAAGGCCTGAACTCTACATGGGTTGCGGGCAACGAAGTGGCGAAAGAACTTGGCCACATCGTCGATTACGGGATCTACTCCAATATGGCGCCTTCTGGCGGATCCTTTCACCTGATGCTGGTTATCACCTTTCCGGGCGAGAACATGCAGCCTTCGCGCGAACGTTATGACGAGTTCATGGCAGCTTGGGGTGAGGCCAATATGGACCAAGCGAATGAAACCGTGATCAATCTGTATAATGAAATTCGCGAAATACAGGGCGTGTATTTGCTGCGCGAAATCAACATGCTGGGCGCCGAATAACAGCTACGACGCAAGCGATTGGCGGGCAGCTCAAGTGGGGCTGTCCGCCAATAGCTCCTCCACCCATTCCGGGACCAGCTCGCTCGCCGGGCCGAGCCTTGTTTCGTCGAAGAAGTGCGATCCGGCGCTGCGTTCCAGATTGAGTTCCAGCGTGCGCGCTCCTGCGCGGTTCGCCTCTTGCACGAAGCCTGCCGCCGGATAGACGGCGCCGCTGGTGCCAATGCTGACGAACAGGTCGGCCTGCGCGATCGCGGCGAAGATGCGATCCATCTGATACGGCATTTCACCGAACCAGACGATGTCAGGGCGCATGCTCGCTTTTCCGCAGGCGGGGCAATCCGGTCCGTCGCGCAATGTCCCTTCCCACTTGTGCCGGACATCGCAAGCGCGGCACCATGCCGAGAGCACTTCGCCATGCATATGGAGCGTGTTTCGCGCCCCGCCGCGTTCGTGCAGATCGTCGATATTCTGGGTGACGAGGAGCACTTCGCCATCGAACTCCGCCTCGAGCCGCCCGAGGGATTCGTGCGCGGCGTTGGGCTGCGCGGCGAGCACATTGGCGCGCCGTTCGTCATAGAAGCGCTGGACGAGATCGGGATCGCGGGCGAATCCCTCCGGCGTGGCGACCTGTTCCACGGGATGGTTTTCCCAAAGACCGTCTTCTGCGCGGAACGTCTTGAGACCGCTTTCGGCGGAAATCCCTGCGCCTGTCAGGATCACGATGTTGCGGATGCTGCTCATGCGCTGCATGAAGCATGTCACACATAGGAGTGGCAATGGCACGTATCGGAATCATCGGCAGCCAGGGGCGCATGGGGCAGGCCATCGCAGCGGTACTGGACGCAGGCGAGCATGAGTGCGCGGGCGGCGCGGACAAAGATGGCGACGTTGCGGAACTGGCCAAACGCAGCGATGCGCTGGTCGACTTCTCCTCCCCCGCCGCGCTGCAGGCGAATCTCGATGCCGCGAGCGCAGCGGGCATTCCGCTCCTGATCGGCACCACGGGGCTGGCGCACGAACATCATGCAGCAATCGACGAGGCGGCAAAGCATATTCCCGTGCTCCAGACCGGCAACACGTCGCTGGGCGTGACCCTGCTCGCCCATCTGGTGCATGAAGCCGCCGCAAGGCTTGGCGATGACTGGGACGTCGAAGTCCTCGAAATGCATCACCGCATGAAAGTCGACGCGCCATCGGGCACGGCGCTGCTGCTTGGCCAAGCGGCTGCGGATGCGCGCGGCATCACACTGAGCGAGACAACCGAAAGCGGGCGCGACGGGCATACGGGCGCGCGCGCGAAAGGGGCAATCGGCTTTGCAGCCCTTCGCGGCGGTACGGTGGCCGGAGAGCATTCGGTGATCCTTGCCGGCGAGGAAGAGCGCATCACCCTCTCCCACAGCGCCGAAAACCGTAGCATCTTCGCCCGCGGTGCCGTTCGTGGAGCGGCATGGCTCATTGGACGAGAAGCGGGACGCTATACGATGAAGGATGTGCTTGATCTCTGATACCCGATTTTGGGGAGGGGAATTCACATGGCATTGGTTCCGGCAGCTGCCACACAGGCCTATATCGACACGCTGAGCGCCGAGGAGCTGGCCCTCGCTCGCGATTACACCACGGGCAATCACTGGCTGCTTCTGGCAGGACTGCTGGTTTCTGCCTTCATCACCTGGGTCATCGTGCGCAGCGGCGTGCTGGACAAAGTCGCGGAGAAGCTGGTCGCGCGCGGTTTTTTCCTGCGCACTTTCTCGATTGCCGTGGTCTACGTCTTCGTGAGTTCACTCCTCACGCTGCCTTTCGGCATTTACGAGGATTGGTGGCGCGAGACGCAATATGGCCGCACCAGCCAGCCACTCGCGGACTTCATCAGCCAGGGCGCCATCGGCACGGTGATTGGCGCCGTGCTTGGCGGGCTTTTCCTGACCGGCCTCTATTTCCTCATCCGCAAGGCGGGACGGTTCTGGTGGGCGTGGAGCGGCGCGCTGGTGGCGGGCGCCACTTCTTTCCTGCTGTTGCTGTCACCCGTCGTGATCGAGCCGATCTTCAACCAGTATGAGTACATCCCCGAGGGCGAAGTACGCGACGCCGTGCTGGAACTCGCCGCCGATGCAGGCGTGCCCGAAGATCGTGTGTTCATGTTCGATGGCTCGCGCCAGTCGAACAATTTCACGGCCAACGTTTCGGGCGTGGGCGGCTCTGCGCGCATCGCGATTTCCGATGTGGCGATGGATCAGGCCTCGCTTGATGAAGTGAAGGCGGTGACCGGGCATGAGATCGGCCATTACGTCCTCGGCCATATCTGGCGCACGCTAATCGTGATCAGTGTCCTGGCAGTGCTGGTCTTCTTCCTGACCGACCGCACCTATGGCTGGTTCGCGCGCAAATTCGGCACCGATGCGGCCCTCTCCGATCCTCGCGGTCTGCCGGTCCTCGCTTTCGTTTTCGGCTTCTACTTCCTGCTGGCAACGCCCGTCACCAATGCGATGACGCGCATCGGGGAGCGTGAAGCGGATGCCTATTCGCTCGAAAATGTCGGCCTCCCCGATGCCCTGTCGGGCGCGCTGATCAAGACGGCAGAATATCGCTATCCGCTCGCAGGCCCCATTGAAGAGGCGATCTTCTACACCCACCCCACGGTCGAAAACCGCGTGCGCCGCGCAATGGAATGGAAAGCTGCCAATCCACAAGCCGACAACGGCGGCGCGGAGTAACTCTAGCTCAACGACGCGAAACGATTGGCAAGCCCGCGCGAAAATGGTTTTGTCAGGCGCATGGTTGCTGCTGAAAACTGCTCATGGCGCGAAGAGGGAGGGGGTGAGGATGTCGCCCGGCGCTGTCTGCGTTTCCTCGCGGACGTTGGCATTGAGGTCGACCTGCTAGGCGAGAAAGAGGCGCAGCTGCTCGATGGGCTCGCCATTTACGAAGGTAGGCTACTGATTGATCCAGATACGCCTGTCTGGCCGAGTGATCTGCTGCATGAAGGCGGGCATATCGCAGTGGCCGATCCTGACAAGCGCACCAGCCTTGGCCCGATCGAGGCGGATCCGACCGACGAGATGATGGCCATTGCCTGGTCCTTCGCCGCCGCCCGCCAATGCTGCGTCACGCTTGAACAGTTGTTTCATGACGGTGGCTACCGTGATGACAGCGCCAGATTGCGCACCGCCTTTGCCACCGGCCACTATATCGGCGCGCCGATGCTCGGCTATTACGGGATGACAGCCGATCTTCGCACGGCGATGGCGCAGGGCATTGAATCTTTTCCGGGCATGTCGCGCTGGCTGCGCTAATGGATACTCCATGACCAAAGACCAGATTTTTGAATTCTTCCGCCGGCTGGCCGAGCACAATCCGGAGCCGGAGACCGAGCTGGAATATGGCAATTGCTACCAGCTTGTCGTCGCCGTGGCGCTATCGGCACAAGCAACCGATGTGGGTGTGAACAAGGCGACGCGTTCGCTTTTCGCGAAGGTCGAGACCCCGCAGCAAATGCTCGATCTGGGGATCGACGCGCTTACCGATCACATCAAGACCATCGGCCTGTTCAACTCCAAGGCAAAGAACGTGATCGCCCTGAGCCAGCTGCTGGTGGACGAATATGGCGGGGAAGTGCCCGACACGCGCGAAGACCTCGTCCGCCTGCCTGGCGTGGGCCGCAAGACGGCCAATGTCGTGCTCAATTGCTGGTTCAAGCAGGAGACCTTTGCCGTCGACACCCACATATTGCGCGTCGGCAACCGGACGGGTCTGGCGAAAGGCAAAACGCCGGAACAGGTCGAAGCCAAGCTTGAAAAACGCGTGCCCCAGCCCTTCCGCCTGCACGCCCACCACTGGCTGATTCTCCACGGCCGCTATGTGTGCAAGGCGCGCACACCCGAATGCTGGCGCTGCGATCTGGTCGATCTGTGCAGCTTCCGGAAGAAGGTTCTGGAGAAGCCTAAGGGGCGTTAGTTGATCCGGGTCATTTGCGGATTGCCCGCAACGAGGTGACGGATGAGCCATGTCCCGTCCGCTTGCCTAGCGAACAGCATCATATAGTCGCCGCGAACCTCGATTCGTTGTCCATCAACACTGCCCCGCTGAACGGCGATTCCGGTCTCGAAAGCATACTCGCCTTGTAACACGAACCGCCGGTCTAGTGCCTCGAATTCGTCGACATCCGAGACGCTGCGGGCAAACATAGCCTCTAGCTCGTTTCGGCCTCGATAGGTGAGGTTTGTCGAGTGGCGGCCGTCTGGCTCATATAATGATGCCAATCTAGCCGCATCATTTGCGTTGTGCGCAGCAAGCCACTGATCCATGATTTCCTGCGGTTCAGGAACACCCGCCACAGCCAGGTCTGACGGATTGTCGACAGGCATGTTCAGCGGCGCGCACCCGGCTAGCGCGACGAATATCACCGGTAGTAGAGCTGTCCTAAACATCGTCCGCGCTGATCATTTCCGCGCGATCGAGATCGCCGGTCATGCTCGCCACGGTCGTTGCCACGGCAGCATCGCCGGAGACGTTGGTGGTGGTTCGCATCATGTCCATGATCCGGTCCACGCCAGCGACCAGTGCGATGGTTTCCAGCGGCACGCCGACTGCGCCGAACACCAGCGCCATCATGATGAGACCTGCGCCCGGAATACCCGCTGCGCCGATTGCGCCCAGCGTCGCCAGGATCGAGATGAGGAAATACTGGCCCCAGCTCAAATCCACGCCGAACACCTGCGCGCCAAACAGCGTCGCGAGGCCCAGATACATGGCGGTGCCGTTCATATTGATCGTTGCGCCGAGCGAGATCACGAAGGCCGCGACCGAGTTCGACACGCCGAGGTTACGCTCCGCACAGCGCAGCGTGACCGGCAGCGTCGCGTTGGAGCTGGCGGTGGAATAGCTGACCGCAATCGCATCCACGATGCCGCGGAAGAAGTCGATCACCGGCAGCTTTGCGAGGAATTTGATCATCGCCGAATAGATGACGAGGATGATCAGCAGACAGCCCACGTAATTGAGCACGACCAGCTGCGCGAGCGCCGCCAGCGCATCGAGGCCGAGCGTTCCCGCGACCCACGCCATCAGTGCAAACACACCAAAGGGGGTGAGTTCCATCACCACCATCGTGACCTTCTGCATGATGATCGCGCCGGAATCGAACACCTTCTGGACCGGCTTGCCTTCTTCCTTCGCCATGAGGATGCCGATGCCGATTAGCAGCGAGAATACGATAAGCGGCAACACATTCACATCAGCCATCACCTGCACCGGGCTGGCGGGGACGATCTCAACGATCATGTCGGTGAAGGTCTTGGCGTTTTCCTGTGCGGCCTGCGCGCTTTCGAGGCGCGTCTGGTCGAGATCCATGCCGCTCGCATCGACGCCCGAACCGGGGGCGAGCACTGTACCGAGACCAAGGCCCAGCCACACGGCGATTTGGCCGGTGACAATGAACAAGAGGATCGCCCGCCCACCAACGGAGCCGAGCTTGCGAAGATCGCCGATGGCGGCGACACCTGCCACCAGGCTGAAGAAGATCAGCGGCACCACCAGCATGCGGATCGAAGCGATAAAGAAGTCGCCGATCCATTTGATGCTAGTCGCATCCTCGCCCCAGAAATAGCCGACGACGATCCCCAGGATCAGCGCCGCGATCACGCGCTGCCAAAGCGGAATTGCGAACCAGAATTTCATGTGATGCGTCCCTTCCCTAGCTCGCCTTGAGCGCCTCGCAGGCGATGGTCGTATAAATGCGGCTTAGCGCATGAAGATCGGCGATGGCCACTGCCTCGTCCGTCTTATGCATGGTCGCGTTGACCAGCCCGAATTCGATAACCGGCGCGATGTCCTTCAGGAAACGCGCATCGGAAGTGCCGCCGGTGGTGGAGCGTTCCGGATCGACGCCCGTTTCTGCTACTACCGCTTTTGCGATCATGTCGGAAAATTCACCCGGCGGAGTGAGAAATGGCTCTCCGCTGATGATCGGGCGTGCAGTGCCGCCGTGCTTCTCGGCAATCGCTGTCACCTTCTCGGAAAGCGACGCGCCCGTATGCTGGTCGTTGAAACGGATCGAAATGCGTGCGCTGGCCTTGCCGGGGATCACGTTATGCGCCTTGTTGGGCACGTTGATCTCGGTAATTTCGAGATTGCTCGGCTGGAACCAGTCGGTCCCCTCATCAAGCACCAGAGCATCCAGTTCGGCGAGGATCGCGACCAGCTTGGGCAGCGGATTATCGGCAAGGTGCGGATAGGCGACGTGGCCCTGCGTGCCATCGACTTCGATCCAGATATTGACCGAACCGCGTCGACCGATCTTCATCATGTCGCCGAGCCGGTTTACGCTGGTGGGTTCGCCGACAAGGATCAGGTCGGGTGTCTGGCCCGCTTCGCGCATATAGTCGATCAGCGCGCGTGTGCCGTGGAGCGCTGGTCCCTCCTCATCGCCTGTGATGATAAAACTGATTGTCCCTGCATCCTGCGGCACTTCGGCTGCCGCGGAGACCATGCAGGCAATCGCGCCTTTCATATCCACCGCACCGCGCCCATGGAGCAGCTCCCCGCGAATTTCGGGTTCAAAGGCATCGCTCGACCAGCCCTCGCCCGGCGGCACCACATCGAGATGACCGGCAAAGGCGAAATGCTTCGAATCCGCTGGTGCGCGACGGATAGCAAAGAGATTCTCTACCGCTTCCTCATCCGAACCTTCTGGTCCTTCTCCGCGGGTGAAGCGATGCACATCGAAGCCGATAGCCTGAAGCATTTCCTCCATCATGGCGAAGACGGGGCCACGCGCAGGCGTCACGCTTTCGCAGGCCATCAGGTGCTGGGCATTGGCCAGCGGATCCTTGCTCACGCGCCGTTCTCCCGCGCATCACCGATTTCGAATTGGGAAATGGTCCATTCCTCGGACAGCGCGGCATCGATCCATTGCTGCATCCAGTCATGTTCCCACACCGCCTGCATATAGGCCTGCGCAAAGCCCGGGACGGTGATGCCGTAGGTGACGAAGCGGCTGACGATGGGCGCGTAGAAGATATCCGCCGCGCTGAAAGTGCCGAACAGGAACGGCCCGCCTTTGCCGAAGCGCGCCCGCGCCTCTGCCCACAGGCCGAGGATGCGCACGATATCGGACTTCGTCTCATCGCTGAGCTCAACCGCGACTTTCGCGCGGATGTTCATCGGGCAATTGCGGCGCAGCGATTGATAGGAGGAATGCATTTCCGCCACCATCGCCCGCGCCATGCCGCGCGCTTCGTCGTCCTTGGGCCAGAAGCGATCGCGCCCGACCTTGTCGCCAAGATATTCCATGATGGCGAGGCTGTCCCAAACGACGACATCGCCATCCCACAGCACTGGCACCTTGCCGTTGGAGGGCTGGAATTCGCCTTGCTGCGACTTTGTCGCCTCCCATTCCTCCCCGGCGATGTGCACGATCAGTTCTTCAAAATTGAGGCCGCTTTGCTTGGCCGCCAGCCAGCCGCGCAGCGACCAGCTGGAATAGTTCTTATTGCCGATAATCAGCTTCATGCAGTGCTCTTTCCCCGTTTCAGCGAGGCCTAACGGTTAAGATTGGCGCTGTCGAGGCTGAACGAAAGCCCGCCCAAAACACGGTTTCAACCGGTTTGGCCGACGTGGTTATCGCACAAAATGTAAAATGCCTTCCCGGTTTGTTAACCATCCTCTGCCATGACAGCCACTGACCTTCGGGCAAGTCCCGTTCAAATGAGGGGTATGAGTGGTCGGCACAAAACCGACAGGAAGGGCGAAAGCCCGGCGTATTGAACGCCTTAAGCATGCTCTTTGGGCAGGGCTGATTGCGTGCCTGTGCGCTGTAATGGGACTGTTTAGCCCCGTCGATCAGACGATTTGGGTCGCGCAGCATCTATCGATTTCCGAGGAAGCTTCTGGAGAGGTTGCTTACATCTGGACGGAAAGCGACCTCACCGATCCCAATTTCCCAGAACGCCGCATACAATTGGCAGATTTGATCAATCGCCTCGACGAAGCCGGTGCGACAGAAATCTACGTAGATGGGGTGTTCTCCCAAGCAACTTCCAACGAAGCGGACTTAGCGCTGAACAATTCGCTTCGCAATTTCAGCGGCGAAGCATACCTTGCGCAGCGCGTTTTTGAATCGGTTTCTTTGCAACTCGAAACCAAGCAATCGGTCGCCCAAATCGCAGAGGGCGTTCCCGAAGTGGCCTCCGACAAATTCTTCAATTTTCTCGGGTTTGACTGGGAGGGTGAATTACTTGTCGATACACCGGAAGGCCCGCGTCCTTCAATCGCGATGAAGGCCGCCGGTGTTGAGCCACAGGAAACAAACCATTTCCCAATCAACTATTCCTTCGACTTGAGCACAATCCCTTCAATGAGCTTTAGAGAGGCTCGCCCAGCCGATGCCGACCTTTCGCGCTTCGCCGGGACGGTAGTCATCATTGAAGCTTCGCAGGTCGAAGGCTTCAGCATTCCGGGCGTGAGGGATATTCCATCCGTTCTGACCCATGTGTTTGCCGCAGAATCGCTGAAGGCAGGCGTTACAAGGTTCGTCCCTGGCATTTATGCCGCGGGCGTTCTTGCGCTATTGGTGTTGATAGCCGGCTTGGTAACAGAAAGAACGGTCCGGCGGGCCTTGTATGCATCGCTGCTTGTTACGCTCTTTGGTTTCATCGCGTTTGCTGCCGTGCTCGGCTGGCGGATGGGATTTGCCGATGCTCTCGCTTTCGCGGCAATTTTCGCGATTTTCCGACTGCGGACCGTCTGGAAAGAATCCTTCGCTCTGGTCGATCTCGAAACCAATCTGCCGAGCTTTGCGGCGCTGGAAACCGACAAAGACGTATCGGAGACCGTACCCGCTATCATTGTCGCCAAGATTCACCGGTTTGAGCAGGTGCGCCGATCACTGCCAAAAGACCTGCACGCCGAATATATGCTGCGCATTACCAACCGGCTGAAGGCGGCAACGCAGGATGCTACGATCTATCTTGGCCAGGGACACCTGATCGCATGGGTCATGCATGAGAAGGATCCGGCCCTGTTGCGTGAGCATTTGGAAGGCTTGCGCGCCCTTTTCTCTGCTCCATTGCTTGTGTCAGACCAGCAAGTCGATGTCGGAATTTCCTTCGGCGTCGATATTTCACCCAGCCCCAATGTCGCACGGCGACTGGCATCAGCGGTCGAAGTCGCCGAAAAAACCAATGAGACTTATGAGCCGATAGCGATCGCCGATACCGCATCGGACGATGATCTGATCTGGAATATCTCGCTACAAGCCCGCATCGATGCTGCGCTCTCAAACGGCGAAATCTATCTCGCCTTCCAACCCAAGGTGATGGTGCAGACCGGCGAAATTATCGGCGTCGAGGCACTCGTGCGCTGGAAAGACCCGGTAAAAGGCCACATCCCGCCAGACAATTTCATCCGCCAGTGCGAGACTGCAGGACGGATGACCCAGCTCACGCGCTTTGTCCTTGAGGAGGCCTGCAAGGCTGGCAATGCGTTTGAAGACAAAGGCCTCAACCTGCCGATTGCAGTCAACATTTCGGCCACGCTGGTGCACGAAAACCAAATCGTCACCATGGTATCCAACGTGTTGGACAAGACAGGTTTCGATCCGCGTCGCCTGACGCTGGAGATCACCGAAACCTATCGTATTTCGAATATCGATCGCGCGGCCGAGGTGCTGAACAGCTTGCACAAGCTCGGGCCAAAGATTTCGATGGACGACTTTGGTGTGGGTGCGGCCAGCCTCGAAGCGCTGCTGCGCTTGCCGTTTTCAGAGCTGAAAATCGACCGGCTTTTTGTCTCGCAAATGACCACCAGCGCCAAGGCCGAAGGCATCGTTCGCTCCATCCTTCAGATGGGCAAGGATTTGCGAATCATCGTTGTTGCTGAAGGGGTTGAAGACAGCGGAACGTTAACCCTTTTGCGTGATTCCGGGTGCCTCGTGGCGCAGGGATTTGGCATTTCCCGGCCCGTCGATTTCGATAAAATCATTAAATTTCAAAAGGATAACCCAAAAACGCTTCTGGAAAACATAGTTTAAACTTTACAAATACCTTTGGTTAATGCAGTTTCATCCTGTTCAAACAGGAGAAAACCCATGGGTAGAAGCATTTGGGATTGGCTCTTTGGTCGTGGCGGTCAGCGCGGCTAACCTCAGCCAAGAGATTTTATAGATACGAATAAGGGCGCCGCTGGCGCCCTTTTTTGTGTTCGCTTTAGAAGCAATCTCGCGAACAAATTCGGCCCTTAAAGCCGCACATCACGCAGCAGCGCAGCGCGCAGTTCATCGAGGCCCATGCCCTTTTCCGCACTAGTGACATGAATTTGCGGGAAAGCCGCCACGTGCTTGCGCGCTTCAGCTTCGGTCTTCGCGGTCACCGCTTCCAATGCGCTGGCCTTGATCTTGTCCGCCTTGGTCAGCACGACGCGATATCCGACCGCGGCCTCATCGAGCATTTTCATCATCTCGCGGTCTGAATCCTTCAAGCCATGGCGACTGTCCACCAGTACCATCGTCCGCTTCAGCGGCACCCGGCCGCGCAGGAAGGTTTTGACGAGGTTCTTCCATTTCGCGACGACTTTCACCGGTGCCTTGGCAAAGCCATAGCCCGGCATGTCGACGAGGCGGAACTGCGTTGGCTCTCCCACTTCGAAGAAATTGAGCTCCTGCGTGCGTCCCGGTGTTACCGATGCGCGCGCGATGGCCTTGCGCCCGGTCAGCGCATTGATGAGCGAGCTTTTGCCGACATTGGACCGGCCGCAAAAGGCGATCTCCGGATAATCCGGCTCAGGCAGGAATTTAAGCTGCGGTGCAGACAGCAGGAATTCAACACGGCCTGAAAACAGGCGCCGCGCTTCCTCTGCCAACTGCTCTTCTTCCTCGGTCATTGCGATGTCTCCGAACCGGCGAAGGGATTACCCCTCCGCCTGTTCCGCCTTTTTGCGCTCGGCCTCACGGGCCTTTTCTTCGCGTTCCTTCTCCATCTGCGCCTTTAGCTGCGGATTGCGCGAATAGAGATATTTCTGCTGGGCGAGCGTCAGGATGTTGTTGCTGATCCAGTAAAGCAGCAGGCCCGCTGCAAATGGCGCCATCACGAACATCAGCACCCACGGCATGATCATGAAGATCTGCTGCTGCATCGGGTCCATTGCCGCCGGGTTCAGCTTGAACTGCAGCCACATGGTGAAGCCCAGCAACACCGCCAGCACGCCGATCGCCAGGAAGCCCGGCGGGGTAAAATCGAGCAGGCCGAACATGTTCAGGATCGTTGCCGGATCGCGCGCCGAAAGGTCTTCGATATAGGTGAAAGGCTGATGGCGCATCTCGATCGCCAGCAGCAGCACCTTGTACAGTGCGAAAAAGATCGGGATCTGGATGAAAATCGGCAGGCAGCCCGCGAGCGGATTGACCTTCTCATCCTTGTAGAGCTTCGCCATCTGCTGCTGCAGCTCTGCCTTGTCGTCCTTGTAGCGTTCCTGCAGCGCTTTCATCTTCGGCTGTACCGCGCGCATCTGCGCCATGGAATGGAACTGCTTCTGCGCGATCGGGAAAAGGATCATGCGGATGATCAGCGTCAGGCAGATAATTGCTATGCCGAAATTGCCAACGAGGCCGAACAGGAAGATCAGCACCTGCCACATCGGCCAGGCGATCCAGCGGAACCAGCCCCAGTCGATAGCGAGGCCGAAGCGCTCAACACCCTGCGCCTCATACTCATCGAGCACTCCGCTTTCCTTGGCGCCCGCGAAAAGGCGTGTGGTGCGCGATACGGTTTCGCCGGCGGGCACGTTCACCGCATCATACAGAAGTTCGGAGCGATAAAGGTTGTTGCCGAGCGAGCGGACATAGCCGCTGGTCGCTTCGCCTTCCTGCGCGATAAGCGCCGAGAGCCAGTAGATATCGGTAAAGCCGACCCAGTCGGTATCGCCGCCGAAATTGATCGGCCCTTCCTCAAGGACTTCATCGTAGTCCCAATCGAAATCGACGCCCTCTCCGGTGGCCGCGATGGGACCGGAATGGACGTTCCAAGTGCTGGCGCTGGCGGTCTCACTTGTGCGCGTCACGGTGGCGAAGGGGCGCAAGGCGACAGAGGATTCACCCGCATTGCGCACGGCCTGCGTGACGGTAAGCATGTAGTGCTCGTCGATTTCATAGCGCAGCAGGAAAGTGAGGCCCGCACCATTGTCCCATGACAGGGTGACAGGCGTCTCCTGCGTCAGCTGATCGCCGTCGGCCACGCTCCAGACGGTCTCAGGCCCAGGCAATGAAACGCCATCTCCATCCCAGCGAAACGCGGCATAATGCTGCGCGCTGGTGCCGGCAGGCGAGAACATGCGCACATTGTCACTATCCGCATCCACCGTTTCACGGTGCGTCTTGAGATCGATGTCATCGACCCGCGCACCTACCGGATTGATCGATCCGTGAATCTCCGGCGCGTCGATAACGACGCGTTCCGTGCTGGCGAGCGCGGTGTCGAGATCGACTTCTTGTTCGGCGCTGACATCCTCGCCAGACCCGGCCACATCGACACTGCCATCGGCGCGGCCAATCTGCGTGTCTTCGCGCCCGGCCATATTGGCGGGCGTTTCTTCCGGCTCCGGATAATAGGTCCGCATGACGAAGTCCCAGCCAAAAAGCAGGACCGCGCTCAGCACTACGGCGAGAATGAGATTACGCTGATTGTCCAAGATGAATTATCCGTCGCGATTATCTGTGTCGGGGAGCGTGGCGGCGGCGCGCGCCGGTGGGACCGGATCGTGACCATGCCCTCCCCAGGGATGGCAGCGCATTATACGCTTGAGCGCCATCCATCCACCCCTGATTGCACCATGTTTTTCGAGAGCCTCGATCGCATAGGCGCTGCAACTGGGCTGGAAGCGGCAGGTGGGCGGCAGAATGCGGCTTGGCCCCACTTGCCAGAAGCGCGCGATGAGGATCAAAACGCGCTTCACCGGCGCGGCCTCCTGCTGCCCTTGCGTGGGCGGCGTGGCGGGTCCCCTTTGCCTTCGCGAGCGCGGGTGAGAGCGGCTTCCAGCTCCACGCCAAGCTGCGCAAAATCGCACTCCACCCCACCATCTCGGCCAATCAGCACGTGATCGTGATCGGGCAGACCATGCTCCGGCAGTGCGGCACGCAGCAATTCACGAAAGCGCCGCTTCATGCGATTGCGCACCACCGCATTGCCTATCTTCTTCGTGACGGTAATTCCGTAGCGCACACCCTCGCCGCCATTAGGTCGAGCAAGCAGCACGAAACCCGGCCGCGCAACGCGCAGCCCGCGATTCGCCGCGAGAAAATCCGCGCGTTTGGTGAGGACCGTCGGGGTCATGGTGTGTTATCTAGGTAGTGCAGCACGTTTGGGGGAGTCTTTTATTGCGAAGCCGCATCCGCGGCTTCGTCCTCAGTGCTATTCGCTCCGCGGGGACTTCGTTCCCGCTGCGCGGCACCTGCGGGTCGCGGCGTGCGCTCGGTCGGTCGCTTCGCGCCCGAACTAAACCCTATTCTATAAACGCAAAAACGGGCTCCGAGAGGAGCCCGCAAGGCCGAATTGGCCGCCCCCTTCGACTGCCTGCCTGCGGCAGTCGCTCAGGGTAAACGTCGCGGGCGCAGCTTGCCTGCGCGCCTAGCGAGGACCAACCCGCGGATGCGGGTTCGCAAAGAAAATTACGCGCAGAGGTTCTTGCGACCGCGACGACGGCGCGCGCGCAGGACCTTGCGGCCACCCGGGGTGGCCTTGCGGGCGAAGAAACCGTGGCGACGAGCGCGCACAAGGTTGCTCGGCTGGAAAGTGCGCTTCATGGCAAATACCTTCAAATATGAACAAAAAGGGCCGCCAAACGGGGGCGGCCGCAAACATTGGTGGCGCGCTTACTGGAGGACGGGGTCCAAGTCAAGATAGGCGAGCCGAGGAATTACCTCTTCCGCCTCGATGATTGGCATGTCCTGCGCACCATCTGCGGCTTGCTTAGCAGCTTCTGGCGATTCGCTCATCCAGTTTTGCATTTCCGCGCCGGTCAGCCACAGCGCATCCTCGAAGGGCACTGAATTGGTCATGGCGTAAAATGCCCGCGCAGACGCCTCATCCATGCCCATTTCGGAATAGTAATCGAGATAGCGGCGATGCTCGGGAGCACCAGCTGGATAATCTTCGGCACCCATCCCGTAATCGTCGAGCCATCCGTGGACGGCAAAGCTCGAACCGGCGGCGATTTCGCGGGAGACACCGGCAAGAAACAGTTCGACCGCGCCCGAGCGTACGGAGCCGCCCTCTGGCGCACGGGTCACAATGCCATGCTCGCGTATCATGCGCCCGACGCGCAGATTGGCGAGATCGTTATGCGTACCCGGAGCTTCGATAAATTCGAGCACCGCGATCTGCGGAAATGCCGACAACATGGCGGCAAATTGGGAAGGCGAGCGGCCGTCGGTGATATCGACCAGCGCGGCCGTGCGATCATCGATGACGCGGAAGGGTCCGAAGGCGGCCAGCGCATCGCGATCCGCCGCCTCGTGCTCGGGCGACACGTAACGGGAGGCACCGCGCACCTCGACCCATTCCTCGATAACCACCACGACCTCGCCCTGCTGCGCGGCTGCAGGCACAGCGCATAGCGGAGCGATAAGTGCTGCAAGGATGGACAAATGCCGGAACATGCCAGCCAAAGTGGCAGGCCGATGCTGCGCAATCCCAAAGAGACGGGGTTGCTATTAAATTAACGACACCTCCCCTCGACAGCGCGGCGTTCTCCGCTATCACCATAGAACAAGGGGGAAAAATACATTGGTTTCAATGGTCAGCACGGTTGCCTATCTGGGGCTCGAGGCGCGCAGCGTGGAAGTACAGTGCTCGCTCGCGCCGGGCATGCCGAAGTTCAATATCGTCGGGCTGGCCGACAAGGCAGTTGGTGAAAGCAAGGAGCGGGTGCGCGCCGCGCTCTCTGCCATGGGTCTCTCGCTGCCGCCCAAACGGATCACGGTAAACTTGTCACCTGCGGACCTCCCCAAGGAAGGCTCGCATTACGATCTGCCCATCGCGCTCGCGCTGCTAGCGGCCATGGGCGTGGTGGACGCAGAAGCGATGAGCGAGTGGCTCGCCGTAGGAGAGCTCGCGCTCGATGGCCGCATCGCAGCTTCGCCCGGCGTGTTGCTCGCAGCGCTCCATGCAAGCGAGCAGGAGTCGGGGCTGATCTGCCCCGCGGACCAAGGACCCGAGGCGCGCTGGGCGAGCGATATTCGCGTATGCGCCGCGCCCGATCTCACCAGCCTGCTCAATCATTTGCGCGGAACGGCCCAGCTCGCCGAACCGCAGCCGGGAGAAGTGGAGGAAGCCGCACCGGGGCCGGATCTGAAACAGGTTAAAGGGCAGGAAACCGCCAAGCGCGCTCTCGAGATCGCGGCTGCTGGCGGACATAATCTTTTGATGAATGGACCTCCGGGTGCGGGCAAATCGCTGCTCGCGTCATGCCTGCCCGGCATCCTGCCGCCGCTTTCCCCGACAGAGGCGCTGGAAGTGAGCATGGTCGCCTCGGTCGCGGGCACGCTGGAGGGCGGGCGCATCAGCCGGGAGCGGCCATTCCGCGCTCCGCATCATTCAGCAAGCATGGCTGCGTTGACCGGCGGCGGGCTGAAAGTGAAGCCGGGCGAAGTCAGCCTCGCGCATCTGGGTGTGCTGTTCCTCGACGAGCTTCCCGAATTCCAGCGTGCGGTGCTCGATTCGCTGCGCCAGCCCTTGGAGACGGGCAAGGTCGATGTGGCGCGCGCCAATGCGCATGTGTCTTTTCCGGCGCGGGTGCAGTTGATCGCGGCGATGAACCCCTGCCGCTGCGGCCATCTTGGCGATCCCGCGCTCGCCTGCTCACGCGCCCCGCGCTGCGCCGCCGATTACCAGAGCAAAGTCTCCGGCCCGATGCTCGACCGGATCGATATGCATGTCGAGGTAGATCCTGTCTCCGCTGCGGACCTTGCCCTGCCCCCGGCTGCAGAAGGCAGCGCCGAAGTGGCCAGCCGCGTGGCGGCAGCGCGCCGGGTGCAAACCGCGCGCGGCGTACGCAGCAACGCCGAATTGGAAGGCGACGCGCTGGAGCAATACGCCGGACCGGATGACGCAGGCCGCACTTTGCTGATGCAGGCCGCCGAAGCGATGCGCCTTTCCGCCCGCGGCTACACAAGAATGCTCCGCGTCGCCCGCACGATCGCCGATCTGGCCGGCGCCGAACGCGTGGGCCGCGTGCATATCGCTGAGGCGCTGAGTTATCGCAGACAGCCGCCGCGGGCTTAGCGGTTTGTTTCATATTAGCGGAAAGCGAATAGAGGTATGAAAATCTTCGAACGGGCCCATCATCATCTCAATCTAGAAATTGAAAATAGCCCCAAGGTGGGTGCGCTTTTTCTGATCAATGCAGCTGCTTGGTTTCTGCTGGGTGGGATGGGCGTAAGCGAATTTAGCAGTCCTTGGATTGTCTTGACGCTTGTTCCAAATGTCTTGATTTGCATTGCCGAGAAAGCCGGGAAACTCCGGTGGTTCGCAGGAATGAGTCTACCGAGCCTCTTGGTGGCGATTGCGTCTGTAGTATTCCTCTGGCTGCTGAAAGCTGAGATGCAACCGCCAGCTGCAATCGCTTACGCGGCAGTCGCCGGTTTAATCGCGGCACTGATATTTCTCGGCTATCGAATGTGGACCTTCGATCCCGCAGCACAGAATCGTGAGCGGCATCTCTGATTAGCTAGCTCAACAGGGTCATCTAATATGCCGCTAATATCCGTCCCCATAAGGCGTGTTCTTCACCAGCTTGCGATTGTAGTCGGGCGCGCCGTCGTCCCACCACACGGGGCCGCGTTCGCCCAAGGCCACTTTGGCCTCGTGCACTTTGGCGCGGGCGGCTTTGACTTTGTCCGGATCGCCTTTCGCATCGCGCACGGCGCGGCGGGCGTCCATCAGCTCGTTGACCAGGTGTTGGCGGCGTTCTTCGGACAGGGCAGGATTGCTCGCGCGCCACAAACGTCCATCGACGATGATGTAGCGCCCGTCAGGCGTCTTCCTTGGTGTAGTATCCCTCATGCCGCTCCACCGGAGTGCCGATTTTGTCGGGGGTCTGCCAGCCGAGTTCGTGCCACCCCAGTGCGCGGCCGTCATGCGCATGGATGCCGATGGTTTGCACCGGCTGCCCGTCGCGGCAATCGACCAGTACCAGGTTCGGGTTGCAGATATCTGCGTATTTCTCACCCCACTGGCGGAGCGCGAGCATGGCGGGGAGCAGGGCGAGACCCTTTTCCGTCAGGCGGTATTCCACCTTGCGGCGATCGCTTTCACACGGCGTGCGTTCGAGCACACCGTGTTCGACCATTTTGACGAGGCGATTGGACAGGATGTTGCGGGCAATGCCCAGTTCCTGCGAAAATTCTTCGAAGTGATACAGGCCGTTGAACGCGGCGCGCAGGATGAGGAACGACCAGCGTTCTCCCATCACTTCAAGTGCATGCGAGAGGCCGCAGCCCAGTTCGCTCAGTGGTTCTCTTATGCCCATATAATCATCTCAGTCCCGTGACCCTCCTACAGGGAATTGCGAGAATGCCAAAAACTTTCGCAAATAAGGGTTGCTAATCGAAACTTACCTAGATAGGTAGCGAGTCGCAACTGGTTGTTAGTTGCAACTGAACTGCCTGTCAAAGGAGCCTCCCATGAACCGCTTCGCCACGATCGCACTCTCAACACTTCTCCCACTCGCTGCTCTCGCCGCGCCCGCCGCCACTCAGGCGACGAGCAGCACGGGACACTATTTCGAAGCGACGCTGACCGAACCTACTGACGAGACCACCCCGATTGCCGGCGGCGTCGTGTTCCGATGCGATGGCGAAAGCTGCACCGGCCCCCGCAGCGGGCACCGGCCGCTGCGCGTGTGCACGCAGCTGCGGCGCGAAGTTGGCCAGATCGCCAGCTTCAAAGTTCGCGGTGAACTGATTTCGGATGAATTGCTCGCTCGCTGCAACGGCTGAGCCGCCACCGGTCCCGCCGCCCCCTCTCCATCTGGGCGGCACTCCATTGCCCCGGCGCCTTCGCGGCTGTCGGGGCACTTTTTTGGGACAGATCAGCCGAGCAGGCCGTGAGCGGTAAGGTCCGCTTCGAGCCTTGCAGCGTCCTCGAACACATGCCCATGCCATCCGCGCGCTTTGGCAGCGGCGATATTTTCCGCCTTGTCATCGATGAAGAAAAGAGCTGACGGAGGCAGGCCGAAACGCTCTTCTGCGAGCGCGTAGATCGCCGGATCGGGCTTGGCGACTTTCTCCGTGCCGGAGACCACCACATCTTCAAACACGTCGAACACGGTCTGCGTCGGGCGGAAGAGCGGCCAGAAGTCGTCACCGAAATTGGTCAGCCCGAATTGCCGAACGCCCTGCGCATCCAACTGCGCGACCAGATCATGCGTGCCGGGAACAGGACCTGGGATCGTCTCGTTGAAACGCGTCGCATAGGCGCGAATGTGTTCTGCATATTGCGGATATTGCGCGATTCTTTCGGGCACCATCTCGGATAGAGGGCGGCCCTCATCCTGCTGGTGATGCCAGCGCTCGGTCACAACATTGGAGACGAACCACTCAACCTCTACGGGATCGTCGATCATCTTCGCGAACAGGCAGCGCAGATCCCACTGGATCAGCACACGTCCAACGTCCCAGACGACGGCAGAAGGCAGACGGATCTCAGACATGCAAAAAGCCCCCGCAATGGCGGAGGCTTTGCAAAAGACCTGTGCCGCGCAAAGCTGGCGGCACGGCGCCGGTTAGCCCTGGCGGGCCTTGAAACGACGGTTGGTCTTGTTGATCACATAGGTGCGACCGCGACGACGAATCACGCGGCAGTCACGGTGACGGTTCTTCAGCGACTTGAGGCTGTTACGGATCTTCATGGTCTTTTCCCGAAAATATTACGGCACCGGAGATAGTCCCCGATGCCGGAAATTCAAGCCGCGCCGATAAGGGGAGGAACTTACTGAGTCAAGCTTGCAGCCTGCTTGTTTCACGCTCCAGCATCCGCCGGAGCTCCTCGGTGCCACTCGCTCCGCTTCGCTGCGCGGCACCTGCGGGCGGGCGTTTGCCCTTGCGGTCGGCTAGTCGCCGCCCGAATTTCCCCTGATATCGCCGAGCTTTCGCTCCCATGCGAGGGCGTGGCCGATGATTTCATCGAGATCGTCATGCTGCGGCTCCCACGGGAGCGTCCTCTTGATGCGGCTTGGGTCGGAAACGAGCGAGTCGGAATCGCCTGCGCGCCGCGGCTGCATCACGCGCTCGATCTTGAGGTTGGTCACCCGGTCCACCGCGTCCAGCACTTCGAGCACGGAGAAGCCGCGGCCATAACCGCAATTCATCGTCAGCGAAGTATCCGGCTTCGCCATCAATTCTTCCAGCGCCAAAACGTGGGCAGCAGCGAGATCGCTGACATGGATATAGTCGCGCACGCCGGTTCCGTCGGGAGTGTCATAATCGGTGCCGAACACCGCAACGCTCTCACGCTGGCCGAGCGCCGCCTCAACCGCCACTTTGATGAGATGCGTTGCACCCGCTGTCGACTGCCCGCTGCGCGCCTGCGGATCGGCACCGGCCACATTGAAATAGCGCAGCGCACAATAGTTCATGTCATGCGCGAAAGCCGTATCGGCGAGCATCTGCTCCGTCATCAGCTTGGACCAGCCATAGGGATTGATCGGCACGGTCGGCGTATTTTCGGTCACCGGTGAGACATCGGGGATGCCATATGTTGCCGCCGTGCTGGAGAAGATGAAATGCGGCACGCCTGCCCCGACGGCAGCCTCCAGCAAGGCCCGGCTGTTCACCGTATTGTTGCGATAATATTTGAGCGGGTCTGATACGCTTTCCGGCACCACGATGGAGCCCGCAAAATGCATGATCGCGCGCGTGCCCTGCTCCTCGAAAATCCGCGCAAGCAGATCGGCGTCGGCGATATCGCCCTCATAGAAAGGCACATCATCGGGCACGGCGAAGCGAAAGCCGGTGGTGAGATTGTCGATCACTGCAACCGGCCAGCCACGATCACGCAAAGCCAGCACGGCATGGCTGCCGATATAGCCGGCACCGCCGGTCACCAGAACGGGAATTTTTGTCGTCGTCATGGGATCAGCGCCTTAACAGAAATGGCCTAACGGATAATGACTGGGGCACCGATCATGGGCCAGAACCGCGTTCTGGTGCACTTTCCCGTTCTGGTGCATTATAACCCGTATGATGAAAGCCCCCCTCTTCCTTCTCGCCGCATGCGCGCTAGCCACCGGATGTGCTGCGCCAGCCTATGTTTCGCCCGTGCAAGTGACGCGATTTGTCGGAGATACACCAGCCTTCCTCGGGCAGGGAACAGTGGAAGTGGTCGCTGCGCCCGGCACCGATACCGCATCACTAGAATATGAAATCTATGCCGAGGCCATCCGGCAGGAGCTCGAAGAGCTTGGCTACCGCGTAGTCATGGATGACGGCAATCAGACGGCGATGCTTTCGGTCGAAATCTTTGTCGGCGCAGAGGAAGGCCGCAGGTCTCCGGTCAGCGTGGGTGCCGGCGGATCGACCGGCACATATGGCAGCGGCGTCGGCGTCGGTGTGGGCATCAACCTCGGCAGCCTGTCCGGCCCGCCGCCGGAACGGATCGAGCGTGAGATTTTTGTTGCGCTGCAGGGTAACGAAATGACTACGAATCTGTGGGAAGGCCGCGCAACTATGGTCGCAACCAGCAATAGTGATTATGCCGAAGATGCAGCAGCCGCTGCCCGAATGGCGGACGCGCTTTTTGCAGGTTTCCCCGGCAATTCCGGCGAAACCATCGAAATCGAGTAAAAAGAGAATTCATGTCAGATACTGATATTGCCATCGATGCCGCTTTCGACAGCGGCAATGTCGAGATCGTTTCCATTGATGGCGCCACCGCACGCCTGCGCATTCCGCAAGACCGCAAGAGCGAGTTCGCGCAGTGGTTCCACTTCCGCGTTTCGGGCGCCGCGGGCCGCGAACTGACGCTGGTTTTCGAGGACCTGAAGAATACTGCCTATCCCGAAGGCTGGCCCGGATACCGCGCCTGCGTGTCGGAAGACCGCGACTTCTGGGGCCGCGCGGATACCGAATACGACGCAAATAGCGGCAATGGCACGATGACGGTGCGCTATACGCCCGCATCGGACATGGCCTATTTCGCCTATTTCGCACCCTATTCGATGGAGCGTCACCACGATCTCGTCGCCGAGGCGGCGAGCGCGGAAGGCGTGACCTATCGCCGTCTGGGTGAGACCTTTGACGGGCGCTCGATCGACTGCCTCGAAATGGGTGATGGCGACAAGCAGCTCTGGATCTACGGTCGCCAGCATCCCGGCGAAACGCAGGCCGAATGGTGGATGGAAGGTGCGCTCGAAGTGCTCACCGATCCCGCCGACGTCGTTGGCCGGGCCCTGCGCGCCAAATGCCGCATCCACGTGGTACCCAACTGCAATCCCGATGGCAGCGCACGCGGCCATCTGCGCACCAATGCAGAAGGCGTGAACCTCAATCGTGAGTGGGCCGAACCCTCGACCGATCGCTCCCCGGAAGTGCTCGCCATCCGCAATGCTATGGATGAAAGCGGTGTTGATTTCGCAATGGACGTGCACGGCGATGAAGCCATCGCCGCAGTCTTCCTTGCAGGCTATGAAGGCATACCCAGCTGGACCGACGATTTCTGTGAGCGATTCTATCGCTACCAGCGAATCCTCGATCGCCGCTGCCCCGATTTCCAGACTGCGAAAGGCTATCCGAAGTCAAAGCCCGGCACCGCCAATATGACCGTCAGCACCAACCAGGTGGCAGAACGCTACAATGCGACTGCAATGACATTGGAAATGCCGTTCAAGGACAATGACGACTGGCCCGACCAAGCCCAGGGCTGGAGCCCCGAGCGCTGCAAGCTGCTGGCGCGCGATTGCCTTGCGGCGATGGTCGAATGGTTTGACGGCGAGGAAGGCTGAGCCCGATCAGTTCTGCACCACCACCCAGCGCATCGGCTCGCCGTTCGCTGGATTGGTAAGCGCAGAATTGGAAGTCCACAGCGTCCAAGGCCTGCCTGCATAGTCAGGCTGCAGCCAGTCGCGATCAAGCCAGAGGTTCCGCTCAATGCGGGTGGCGATCTGATACTGGCGGGCGAAATCCTCGCTGATCTTCAGCACCACCGGCTGTCCGGCATGCCCTTCGACCTGGTTGATGAAAGTCGTCAGCTCGCTTTCGAGCGCGGCCTCCAGCACCGGATCGCCGCATTCGCTCGGCTGTTTGTCGAGATAAATGGCAGGCGGCATCAGTGATGCATCGCGCGGCACGATAGTCACGAAATTGGCGGCTTGCTGCTCTGCCGGAATGCACGGATCGTAAGTGTGGACCGCGCCGTGTGGAATCTCCGTCTCGCTGAGCGCCGCAAGATTGCGGCCGAAATTCTGGTCGCGACCTTCTGCGCCGCTGCTGGCCTCGAGATAAACGAAATCGGCGCGCGCGGTGCGCAGGGCGGAGATGTCGACGATGCCTTCCGCCTCGCCCATGACCACGCCTTGTATGGGGAATTCAGCACGAGGCGGCGCCCAGTTTTTGCTGTACCACCACAGCCCCGCGCCCACCGCGACGAGCACGATGAACAGCAGGGCTTCAATCCAGAAGCGCACTGCGGATTTCTTTTTCTTGCCCATGGGGCGACCCTGCTCGTTTCGTGCCTGATGCGCTCGTGCACCCTAGCCTCAGGCTTTGATATGCAGCACGCAAATTAATGTAAAAAGGCGGCGCGCAGTCTCGAAGTCGGTTTCGACTTTGCTTTCCAGCGAATCGAGCAATTGCCGCGTGCCGCGATCATGTATGGCACGGCGCGCCATATCGATAGTCTCGATTTCCTGCGCAGAGGCGCGGCGCAGCGCTTTGTAATAGCTGTCGCAAATCGCGAAGTAATCACGAACCACACGGCGAAGGCGCGCAAGGCCAAGACCGATCGTGCCCGCAGATTCGCCTGCGCGGTCCGACAAATGCAGCGCCAGCATCCCATCTATAATTGCAAGATGCACCAGCCACGGTCCGGAATGGCCGGCCTCCTTGGCGCGCAGCGGGCGGAAGAGATTGTCCTCCACCAGATCGCGCAGCGCCACTTCGCGCTCTTTTTCGATATCGTCATTGCGCGCGATGACAGTCGCTTCATCAAGCGTGATGCGATCAATCCGGTCGTCTTCGTCCTGCGCCATAACAGCGTTCTCTTGGCCCACCCGCGCCCTACATTGCAATTGCGAAAAGGATGCGGTGCACAATCGTCCCCGCTTTCCACAGGGGGTGGTGCACATTTGCAGGGCACCATGGCTTGCCTGCACGGCGCGCGCACCGCATGAAGGCTCCCATAATGTCAGACCAAGATCTCCTCATCAAAGCCGATGCGAAACCAGCAGATGGCGAGCCCAAGGGCCGCACGCTTCCCGCCAATCTCGAGGCAGAGGCTGCGTTTATCGGCGCTGTCCTGATCGATAACCGGGTGCTGGAAGAGCTGCCGGTTGAAATTCAGCCCAAGCACTTCTTCGCGCCGATCCACCAGCGAATCTTCGATCGCATCCTGATCGGCGTTGAAAAGCAGATGGTCGTCACTCCGGTGACGCTCAAACCCTATTTCCAGGATGACGAAGGCCTCGCCGAACTTGGCGGCACCGCATACCTGGCGCAGCTGACTGCGGACGGGCAGGGCCTGCTCGCCCCGCGCGAAATGGCGCAGCAGATTTACGATCTGGCGCTGCTCAGGGAACTGGTGAGCGTCGGCCGCGATCTGGTCGAAAGCGCGCTCGATACCTCGCAAGAGGTTGAGCCGATGAAGCAGATCGAGGGCGCTGAGGCACGCCTGTTCCAGGTGGCCGAAGGCGCAACGAGCGAAAAGGCCGAAACCAATTTCCGCGCTGCTTCGATGGAAGCGATCCGCATGGTCGAAGCCGCCATGAGCTCGGGCGGCGGCCTGTCCGGCAAGACCAGCGGCCTCGCATCCTTGGACAGCAAGACCGCCGGTCTGCACAATTCGGACCTCGTGATCCTTGCCGGGCGTCCCGGCATGGGCAAGACCTCGCTCGCCACCAATATCGCGTTTAATTGCGCCGAGGAACATCTCAACTGGATGCGCGATGGCGGGCCGCACAATTACGGAGCCCCGACAGCTTTTTTCAGCCTCGAAATGAGCGCAGACCAGCTCGCGACGCGTATCCTCGCCGAGCAGGCGGAGATTTCTTCCGAAGCGCTGCGCATGGGTAAGCTGTCGCGCGATGAATTTCAGCAGCTTTCCTTTGCCGCGCAGCGCCTTGCCGAGCTGCCACTCTATATCGATGACACGCCTGCGCTAACTATTTCAGGCCTTCGCGCCCGGGCTCGGCGTCTGAAGCGCAAGCACGACATCGGCTTGATCGTGATCGACTATCTTCAGTTGCTCCAAGGCTCCGGCCGCGCGAATGACAACCGCGTGAACGAGATTTCCGAAATCAGCCGCGGCCTCAAGACCCTCGCCAAGGAATTGCAGGTTCCGGTGATCGCACTTTCCCAGCTCAGCCGTGCGGTGGAGCAGCGCGAGGACAAGCGACCGATGCTGTCCGACCTGCGCGAATCGGGCTCGATCGAGCAGGACGCCGATATGGTGTGGTTCATTTTCCGCGCCGAATATTACCACGAGGCGCTGCGCCCCGATGTGCCGACCGAAACCAGTTCGGAAGCGGACAAGGAGAAATACTCGGTCTGGGCCAGCCGCATGGAAGAGCTCGCCAATCGCGCCACGCTGATCGTCGCCAAGCAGCGCCACGGCTCCACCGGCAATGTCCCGCTACATTTCCAGGCCGAGTTCACCAAGTTCACCTCGCCCAATATGAAAGATTATTCGGACTACGGGTTCGAATGATCGATGTGAAAAGCGCGCGATTTTGCGCCAGATCAAATCGCTGATAGCCTCGGCAGGGCATAGTCGACTCATCACAGGAGGAGATTTGTCATGTCAGGCCCCATCATCGCTGGAACCGATTTCGGACCACGCGCAGACCGCGCGATCGACCGCGCCATTGCGCTGGGAGAGCAGCTTGGCCACGAGGTTATCGTCTTTCATGCGCGCGACCTGCCGCCATATCCCACAGAGGACAATCACGATCTCGACGCGCAATTGCGTGAGGTCTTGCCGCGCGGTGCCAAGAACGTGCAGCTGGCCTACAAAGGCGGAAACCCGCCGCAGGCTATCGCCGATTTCGCCGATGAGAAGAACGCAGGCCTCATCGTGCTGGGCGTCGCAAGGCACAATTCAATCGGCGATTATTTCCTTGGCACCGCGGTCGACAGCACCATCCGCCGCACGGATCTGCCGGTATTGGTGGTGAAGAAGCGGCCGCAGCAGCCCTACCAAACGATCGCCATCGCCACCGATTTCTCCGAATTCGCCCAAAGGGCTGCACGCTGGGCGGCAGACACGTTCCCGCAGGCAAAATTGCATTTGCTTCATGCTTTCCATGTCCCCTTCGCCGCCTGGAACAATGCCGCCTATGTCACCGACGAAATCGGCAATTATGCGCGCGAAAAAATGGCCGAGTTTGTGAAAGCGCTGCCCGAAGAATTGCAGGGCCGCATCACGACACATGTCGAAAACGGCATGCTTGGCAGCGCGATGAATACGTTGATTGTGCGTGAGGGCGTGGACTTGGTCGTACTCGGCTCGCACGGAGAAACCGGCTTCCGCCATGCCACTATTGGCAGTCAGGCCAACAGCCTGCTGACCTCCAGCCATGCCGACACCGTGATTATCGGCCCGCGCGTGACAAGTTAGCGCGGGCACGGTCGATCAAGGGTTGAGCCGGCGGGTGACCGTGTAATCGACAATCGAAACGAGGCTCCAGCCGATCCAGCGTTTGAAGCGCTCCCACGGATTGGATCGCTCGCGGTGAAGCTCGGGCGTAATGTGTTCCGATGCGTCCTGCATTGAGCCGATGAATTCGCGCATCCGGTCAGCCAGTTCCTGATCTTCCACCCGGAACATCATTTCAAGGTTCAGCCGGATCGAGCGGTGATCGAAATTGGAGCTACCGAAATAGGTCACATCATCTACCACCAATAGCTTCATATGCAGCTTGCTGGGCTGGAATTCGTAAATCTTTGCCCCTGCCTTCAGCAATTTGGAATAAGTTGCGCGGGCGGCCGCAATTGTGGCCGAATTGTCCGATTTTGCCGCCATGACCAGATTGACATCACCGCGCTGGGCAAATTTGCGTAGCAAGCGGCGATAGCTACGCGGCGGCGAGAAATAAGCCATCACCATGTGCAATTTCTTGCCATCGTTGAAATCGCGCTTGATGAAATATTCCCAGTTGCTGGGAACGCGCGTCGGCCCGCCGACCAGCAGCCGGACTTTGCCGTCGCCAGGCTCCCACTCGCGCACCATGTCGCGCACCGCGCGGTACTGCGCCTTGTCGTTCTTCGCCCAGTCGCGCACGAGTTTGTACCATTCGCGCAGCTTTTCGACGCAGGGGCCGCGCATAATCACGCCGAGATCGGTCCAGCCGTTTTCCTCGGGCGGCTTGAAGTAATTCTCCGAAATGTTGAAACCGCCGACGATCGCCATCTCTTCATCGGCGATGCACATCTTTTGATGATTGCGGATCAGATAGCGGCGCGTGGTCTTGGGATTGAAGAAACAGAAGCTGCCACCGGCATCGACGATAGGCTGGAAGAACTCCTCGTCCGCATCGGTGCCAAAACGATCAACCACCAGCTTGACATCCACCCCGCGCTCTGCCGCCGCAACCAGCGCATCGCGCACCGGGCGGCCTGCTGGATCATCCTGAAACATGTAATAGAACACTTCGAGCTTGTTTTTCGCATCGTTGATGCAGGCGAGCAGCGCTGCGTATCGATGCACGCCATCGGGCATGAAAGTGAAGCTGTGGCCCTGCGCCTCTACCGTGAAGGGTTCGGGGAAGTCGTGGGCGCTGGCATCGGGCTCTGTATACATGCGGTGGTCCTTGAAGGGCTCGTGG
This sequence comes from Aurantiacibacter sp. MUD61, assembly GCF_027912455.1. Lineage (NCBI taxonomy): Bacteria > Pseudomonadati > Pseudomonadota > Alphaproteobacteria > Sphingomonadales > Erythrobacteraceae > Aurantiacibacter > Aurantiacibacter sp. MUD61. The sequence goes on along the minus strand of NZ_CP115446.1, from coordinate 1,314,958 downwards.
CGGGGACTGGGCCACCGTTGCCTCTACGCAAAGACCTTGACCCTTGTTCCCTCACCGCCTATCTGAAGCCCTTTCCGACAACACCAGAATATCGGAGTGCCCATGGCGCGCGTTACAGTCGAAGATTGCGTCGACAAAGTTCCTAATCGTTTTGACCTCGTCCTGCTGGCCGCACAGCGTGCGCGCGAGATTTCGGGCGGTGCGGAAATCACTCTCGATCGCGACCGTGACAAGAACCCGGTTGTGGCTCTGCGCGAAATCGCCGAGCAGACTGTGAAGCCCAAGCATCTGCAAGAATCGCTGGTGCAGTCGCTGCAGCAAATCCTGCCGGATGATGAAGACGAAGCCGATGATGTCGGTTCGCTGAGCCAGTCGGCAGAGGCCATGCGCCTCTCCGCCGCAGCCCCGACCCGTTCGACGTCGATCGGTGCCGATTACGACGGCTGATCTTTCCAGATCATACGAACTGCAAAAGGGCCGCACCTTCGGGTTGCGGCCTTTTTTGTTTTTAGCGGCGTGTAAAGGGTAGCCAGAGGCTGAAACCGAGGCGGGCGGTCTGCTCACCTTCCCATTCCTTCAGCCCGATGGTCATATCGCGCTGTCCCTTCGCCGCGCTGGAAACGTAGGTGCCGAACAGCCTGTCCCACAGCGTGAGGACGGTACCGTAATTGCTGTTTGTTTCCTTTTCGCGGTCCGAATGGTGGATGCGATGCATGCTCGGTGTGACCAGCAGTGTACGGGTTCTGCTATCCCAGCGTCCGGGCAGCGCGAAATTGGCGTGGGTGAACAGCGTGGCGACGGCAAAGCCGACCTCGAACACGAATACCGCCAGTGCCGGTGCGCCGAGGGCAATAACGACTCCCAGTTTCCAAAGCATGGACAGCACGATCTCGACCGGATGAAAGCGCGCAGCCGTGGTCACATCGAAATCGCGGTCGCTGTGATGCACGCGGTGCAGTCGCCAGAGCAGCGGTACGCGGTGCGTTGCCCAATGTTGCAGGTATAGCGCGAGGTCGAGCACCAGCAGCGTCACCACAAAGGCGAGCCAGTATGGCGCCGCGAAAAGGTTGAAGAGGCCCCAGCCCGCTTTTGCCGCCCATAGCGCGCCGCCAACCATGGCGAGCGGGAAGATCAGCCGGATCGCCAGCGTATCGAGAGCGAAGAGCGCAATATTGGTAAACCAGCGGCGCGGCTGCGATTGCCTGGCCTCTCGCACCGGCAGCAGCCACTCGATCAGCGCGAATACGGCGAAAGCGCCTGCCATGATGGCGAGGCCGATAGTGGGCGAAATGCTGTCCGTATCGGGCATGGGTGCTATTTGGTTTGTCGCGATAGGTTTCACAAGGTAGCCCGATTGTGTCTTGCTACGCGCCGCCTATAGTAAGCGATGACCAAGGACGGGGGCTTGCGGCATGAGCGACATTCTGGGCGGTATCGGCAGCGCGGTCGAAGGCGGCCTGTTCTCGCGCGCGCTCGAGCCGGATTCCGGAGCCAAGCCGCCGCACCCCGAACAGCCTGAAGAATGCAAGAATTGCGGCACCGCGCTTACCGGTGCCTATTGCCATGCTTGCGGACAGCGCGGACACGTCCACCGCACGATCGGCGCGTTTCTGCATGAGCTGGTGCACGGCGCGCTGCATTTCGAAGGCAAATTCTGGCGGACCCTGCCGCTTCTCATTTTCAAACCGGGCCAGCTGACGCGGCGCTATATCGAGGGACAACGAGCCCGCTTCGTCTCGCCGATGGCGCTGTTCCTGTTCACCGTCTTCCTTATGTTCGCAGTGTTTCAGCTGACCGGCATTTCGACCCCTACGGACGTGCCGGCGGGCGATGTGGTCGAAGAACGGGTGCGCGAATCCACAGCCGCTGAAATCACTCAGCTGGAAGAGCAGCTCGCCGATGAAACGCTGGACCAGTCCGAGCGCGATCGGATCGAATCCGAGCTGGCGCTGCTACGTACCTTCATGGGCCAGACCGAGCCCGAAACCGATGACGGTGAAGAGAGCCTGATCGAAAGCTTCGAGCGAGGCTATCGCGAGGCGGGTACGACGCGAAACGCCCAAGATGCCGAGACGACAGCTCCTACGGTGGAAACGCATGACGGATTCCTGGAATCGCTTGGTGACAAATGGCGAGAGAACCCGGGACTCATGCTCTACAAATTGCAGGCCAATGCCTACAAGTTCAGCTGGCTGCTGATTCCGATCTCGATACCCTTCGTCTGGTTGCTGTTTTTCTGGAAGCGGCGTTTCAAAGCCTACGATCACGCGATTTTCATCACCTATTCGCTCAGCTTCGTTACGCTGCTGTTCGTCGTCGTCTCGATGCTCGGTGTGGCGGGTTTCAATCCGGCGGTCTGGCTGCTGCCGATGATCTTCATCCCGCCGTTCCACCTCTACAAACAGCTCCGCTATACCTATGAGCTCAGCCGGTTCAGCGCGTTCTGGCGACTGATTGTGCTGAGTGGCTTTATCTGGATTGTGATCGCGCTGTTCGTGCAATTGCTGCTGATGATCGGGGCCTATTAAGCGCGCTCAGCTGCCGCGCCCGGTCGCATCCTGCAATTCGTCGATCCGCTTTGAAGCTTCGGCCTTGGTCAATTCAGTGTCATACGCTTCCGGGGTTCCTGCTTCTTCGCTCAGCGTCTTCAGATAGCTCGCCTGTGCGCCGGTCATGCGCTCATCGCCCGTCGTCCAGTTTTCGGGTGCCTTTTCGGCATTCGATACAGGATCGCTCTTGGGCGTTTCATTGGGGGTTGGTGCAGTCATGTCTTACTCCTTTCCCCAGTAACCCCTCAGTTCACCGTTTGTTCCAACCAAGGGCCGCCCGCAGGCACTTCTGCTGGCAGTTGGCGATTACTCGTTGAGATCGTCGCCGGTAATCGGTGCCGGACCGGGTTCTTCCTCATCGCCTTCACGCAAGTTCTCGGCGAGATCGGACGCGCCTTCAGCAACAGCTTCGGAAGCGTCGATCGCGCCCTCTTCGATGACTTCGCCGGCAACCTCGGCATTGGCGGCCGTATCTTCGGCTGCCATTTCCGCTGTGCGCTCCGCGTCTGCCTCGGTCTGTTCGGAACATGCGGCGAGCCCGAAACTGGCGACTGATGCGGTAAGGAGGGTCGTTACGATTGCGGTTTTCATTGGTGGTACTCCGGAAAGTGTCTTTGCCATGTAAACCGGCGAGGGCCGTGAGCGGTTCCGAGACCGATCGCCCATGCGAGAAGGGCGGCGCATCGCTGCACCGCCCTTCGCGTGTTCAAAAGCTGTAGGAAAGCGCTTTACGCGCCTTCGGGCGCCTCGCCGCCGCCAAAGCGCTTGCCCGCCTTGGGGATGGACGAGCCGTGCGTCGGCTGCTGGATGACAGGGCCGCTCGGCGCATCGGGCCGGTCGATCTTGCCGTTTTCCATCAGCTGGGTGATCTCGTCACCCGTCAGCGTTTCGTATTCGAGCAGCGCCTGGGCGAGCAGGTGGAGCTTGTCCTCCTGTTCGGTCAGCACGTCGGTGGCGCGCTTGAGACCGCTTTCGACCAGCTCCTTGATCTCCGCATCGATCAGCTTGTTGGTGTCTGCACCAGCCATCGTGCGGCTCGACTGCCCCATGCCGAGATAGCCTTCCTGGCTCTGCTCGTACATCAGCGGGCCGAGCTTGTCGGACATGCCCCATTTGGTGACCATGTTCTTGGCCAGATCGGTGGCATACTGGATGTCGCCCGATGCACCGCTCGAGACCTTGTCATGGCCGAAGATGATCTCTTCGGCGACACGGCCACCCATGGCGACCGCCAGGTTCGCGTGCATCTTGTCACGGTGATAGGAGTAGTTGTCCCGCTCCGGCAGGCGCATGACCATGCCCAGCGCGCGGCCGCGCGGGATGATGGTCGCCTTGTGGATCGGATCGGACGCCGGCTCGTTCAGAGAGACGAGCGCGTGGCCAGCCTCGTGATAGGCGGTCATCTTCTTCTCGTCCTCGGTCATCACCATGGACTTGCGCTCGGTGCCCATCATCACCTTGTCCTTGGCGTCCTCGAACTCCTGCATGGCGACGAGGCGCTTATTACGACGCGCCGCGAGCAAGGCAGCCTCGTTGACGAGGTTTGCGAGGTCAGCACCCGAGAAGCCCGGCGTACCGCGTGCAATGGTGCGCGGGTTCACATCGGGCGCCAGCGGCACCTTCTTCATGTGCACGGCGAGGATCTTCTCGCGGCCATCGATATCGGGAACCGGCACCACGACCTGGCGATCGAAACGGCCCGGGCGCAGCAGCGCGGGGTCGAGCACGTCGGGACGGTTGGTGGCGGCGATGATGATGATGCCTTCATTGGCTTCGAAGCCATCCATCTCGACCAGCAGCTGGTTAAGAGTCTGCTCGCGCTCATCATTCGAGTTGCCGATGCCATTACCGCGGTGGCGACCCACGGCGTCGATTTCGTCGATGAAGACGATACAGGGCGCATTCTTCTTCGCCTGTTCGAACATGTCGCGTACGCGGCTTGCGCCCACACCCACGAACATCTCGACGAAGTCGGAGCCCGAAATGGTGAAGAACGGCACACGCGCTTCGCCTGCAATGGCGCGGGCGAGCAGCGTCTTACCAGTACCGGGCGAGCCGACCAGCAATGCGCCCTTAGGGATCTGTCCGCCGAGCTTGGAGAAGCGCTGCGGGTCCTTCAGGAACTCGACGATTTCCTGCAGCTCTTCGCGCGCTTCATCGATGCCGGCGACGTCTTCAAACGTCACGCGGCCCTGCTTTTCGGTGAGCAGCTTGGCCTTGGACTTGCCGAAGCCCATTGCGCCGCCTGCGCCGCCGCCCTTCTGCACCTGGCGCAGCGCGAAGAAGGCGATGCCGAGGATGAGGAGGAATGGCAGCGAGTTGATCAGCACGACCCAGAACAGGCTCATCTGCTCTGCCGGAGCTGCGGTGACTTGCACGTCAGCTGCTTCCAGCTGCTCCATCAGGCGCGGATCGTTCGCCACCGGAACGGTGGTGAAGTTCTGCTCATTGCCCAGGGTACCGGCAATCAGGTCAGGCGAGATGCGCACTTCGGTGACGCTGCCTTCCGCAACGCGTTCCTTGAAGTCCGAATAGGGGATCTGCGTGCCCGGTGCTTCGCGGTCTCCGCTGAACATCGAAACGGTCAGCAGCAGGGCCAGAAAGATACCGCCCCATACGAAGAGGCTCTTCATCCAGGGGTTAGGCTGGTTCTCGGGTTCGCGATTCTCATCCATGCTCGTTGGCATCCTTTCGTCCTGACAATGTAGGCTTGCCGCAGTGAATGACAAGATAACGGCGATACCGCTTTTGGGGCGGGATTTCCGATCACTGTGAGCGGGATCGCTCTCGCGAGGGGTGTGACAGGTGTGACAGTGTTCAAGAGACAAAATCTCCTGATGGGGCAAAGCGGCAGAAAAGCGGGGTTTCGAGGCAATTTGGAACGGGCGCACTGGCATGCCACCCACCTGCGAAAAGAGCACCACTGTAGGAAAGCCAAAATCGCCCTCGCCATCCGGCAAATCACATCAACACGTCAAGCACCCCAATCCTTTTGACAAGGTCGCTTGACAAAAGTCGACTCGATGTCTAGGGTCCTTTACATCAATTCAAGGGAGCTTGACATGAGCTACATTCAGAAATCGCTTTTGTGGGGCGCTGCCATCATCGCATTTGCGCTGATCGGTGCCTTCGGCCCGGTAGAGAACGAGACGTTCAAGTCCATGTTCTTCATGCTGCCCGTGCTCGCATGGGCAACCATCGGCCAGCGGCGTAGCTGCCTGCCCTGCCCGATCTCCAGAACGGGAGAAAAACCATGAGTCTCTCTCGCCTCGGAAAGCCTGAAAAACTTCGCTATCTGATCCGTATCGCAGTCGCGATGGTGATCTATCTCGGTTCGCTGTTTGCAGCAGAAATCCTGATCGAGGATCAGGGCATGTCAGGGTGGCGGGCCTATGTGCTGGCTGCCCTGCCCGGCCTTTCCTTCGCTGCCGTCTTCTGGATCTTCGTGCGCCTGATCGTGGAAGAGCGTGATGAGTTTTTCCGCATGCTCTACATCCGCCAGGTGCTTGTCGCGACCGGCCTTGCGCTGACAGCCGCAGCGGTCTGGGGCTTCCTCGAAACCTATATGCCCGTGCCGCATGTTCGCGCCTTCTGGTGGCCGACCATCTGGTGCTTCGGCCTCGGCGTGGGGGCGATCTACAACAAGATCACCATGGGCACCTATGGAGAGTGTGCATGATGACCGATGCTGTTCAAAAGAACCCGAAGCCCGGTCTGTGGGGCGGATTGTTTGCGGTAAACATGGCGTTGATCGCCGTGCTTGCAGGCACCGGAGCCTTGGAGCATCCGACCCCGGCAATCCTGATTGGCCTCAATATGATCCTGCTGATCCCCATGGTCCGTGCAGCGTCGAAAGCGCAGGAACAGAAAGGTGCCGTGTCCAAAGCCATGCGCAGCTATAACCAGCGCTTCCTCGGCTTTTCTCTGGCCTATATGGTTGTCATGCTTGTTTCAGGCACGATTGCTGGCGAGTTGGCAGACGGATCGCCCGGAATGTGGGTTCTCGCCATACTGCCGATGTTTCCCGTGTTCGGCATGATCTGGACGATGTTCCGCTACCTTCAGGAAGAGACGGACGAGTACCTCAGATTGCGCGCGGTGAATGCGTCACTGGTCGGGCTCGGCCTGGTGCTGGTGCTCGGCACCGGATGGGGCTTTCTCGAAACCTTTGGCCTCGTGCCGCATGTGTGGGCGTGGTGGGTTTTCCCGACTTGGGCGATCGGTCTTGGCATCGGCATGATTGCCCAGCCAATCGGTGGCGGAGACGCCTCGTGAACAATCGCCTCCGCGTCCTGCGGGCAGAGCGGCAATGGAGCCAGCAGGACCTTGCCGACCGGCTCGAAGTCAGCCGCCAGAGCGTGAATGCGATCGAGACAGGCAAATACGATCCCTCGCTCCCCCTCGCCTTCAAGATCGCCGACGTTTTCCAGCTGGCGATCGAGGAGATTTTCCTTCGCGATGTGGGCGAACAGGCGGCGGAATAAGCGCTCGAGACAAAGGGTAAATTGAATGATGTTTTTTGGAATCTCGCCTCTGCGAGCACGCCATCTTCTTGCCTTCTCGCTGAGCATCATTTTGCTCGGTTTCGGCGCTCTCCTGGCGCTGCCCGCCAAGGCGCAGGAGGCATTTGAGCCGACGCGCTTCAGCGTCGAGGTCGTCGGAGAGGGGCCGGATGTGATCCTCATCCCCGGCCTCTCGACCACGCGCGAAGTTTGGCGACCACATCTCGGCGCGCTGGAGGGTCATCGCGTTCATCTGCTGCAAGTGCGCGGCTTTGGTGAGGATGCTGGCGTAAATGGGGAAGGTCCGATCCTCGAAGGCCTGATCGCCGAACTAGCGCGTTATATCGGAGCGGGCGGGATCGAGAACCCGGCCATTATTGGACATTCGATGGGCGGATTCATCGCCATGTCGCTCGCTGCGGAACATCCCGGCCTGCCGGGTCGCATCATGATCGTCGACAGCTTGCCGTGGTTCGCCGCCATCATGGTGCCGCCGGGAACAGAGCCAGACATGGCGCAGGTGGAAGCGCAGGCCGTGGGAATGCGGGCCATGATGCTCTCCATGCACGGGCGCGACATGCCCGAAGGTGCCAATGACGCGCTGCTTTCAGGCTACACGATCGATCAGTCCAATTTGCCGCGGTTGCGGGAGCTTACCAGCGGTGCGGATCTGCGCGTTACAGCGCAGCTTGCGTACGAATTAATGGTGAGCGACATGCGTCAGAACATCGCCGCCATTACCGCTCCCGCGACCGTCGTCGTCCCGCACAATCCGGCATTTCGCACTGAAGAGGCGACAATCGCCTTCTACACTCAGCAGTATGATGCGTTGCCAGAGGTGGAGTTCGAAGTGATCTCGCCTGCTGCCCATTTCGTGATGGTGGACCAGCCTGCTGCATTCGAGGCAGCGGTTCTCAACTTCCTCGCCGACTAGAACAGCGTTTGGCGGGCGGGAATTGGCACACCTGCCTGCTCTGCGATCATGCCGAGCCATTGCTGGACCTGGCCGATTTCCTGCTTGAGGACTGGCGATGCAGGCGGAGCCTTCTCGTCGAACTCACCACCCAATTTGGCGTGTTTGCGGAATACAGGGCCATCGACCACGGTCTCTATCTCTCGCGGATCGTAGGAGAGGCCCGCCAGTTCCAGCACCGCCTCGACCGTATCGGCGCGGTCGAGCGCGAAACGATCTCCATCGAGCACACGCAGTCTTTCACCCTGCGAGCTTGCCTGCAGCATCGCGTACATCCGCTGTGACAGGAACCACGCGAGCCCTGCCGCCTGCAGATCGGTCATCGAAAACTGCTCGCGCGCATCCATGCCGAGGTCCATGCCCGCATATCCCATGACTTCGAGATAGAGCTGCCGCCCCCAGCGCCTGCCCATCAGCGCACGCTTGTCGACTGAATGCAGGAAGGTGGACAGCGGGTTGGTCATCAAGACGGCTTTCGCATCCGGTCGTGCTTCAAGCAGAGCGGGGATCAGCATGTTGGCGTGATTGGTGGGCTTGACGAAAACCGCCTCACGCTCTCCTCCCTCGGCAACCCACGGGCGGGAAAGCAGGTCGCACACGGGCTTCACCAGATCCTTCGCTGCGTCGCCTGCACCCGCCAGCTGTGCGAGTATGCCCGGCTCTGCCATGCCCACGCTGACGCCCGGTATGTTCATCGCCCGCGCCAGCAGGGTCGAGCGGCAGAAAGCGGTGTGAAATATGAAATGCAGCGGGCCGGTTTCCACTTGCATGCTGCGCACGGAATTGAGCGGCAGCCACTGCGCATCTTCGTCGCGCTCAGACTGGAGATCGGCGAGAAAGCCACTCTCCGTCAGCGCGTCCCTCTCTATCCGCAAAAACAGCATGCGCTGTCCGGCGAGATCGAGCCTATGGGGAAGCCAGTGCGGATCGGCCTGAATGACGGTGAAATCGGTCATGAGCGTGGCTTACGGCAGGTATCGCACGAATTCAAAACGCCTTGTGCCCACTATCGTACTGGAATTGTGTGCAGCGTTATGCAAACGGCAACATTTCATGGTTAAGCGATCCTTGCATGGACGCTGCTCACTCATTCACAAGGTCACCCATGGTTCTGCCTACGCGCACGGTTGAGAAAGTATGGGGCCGGGACGAACTCCCCGCGCCGTTCGTCTCGCCCGAAGGCAAGCGTATCGGCGAGATCTGGTTTGAGCCGCCTGCCGACCTGCCCGAGCTGCTGGTGAAATATCTTTTCACGAGCGAGAAGCTTTCGGTCCAGTGCCATCCGGATGCCGATCAGGCTGAGGCGGCAGGGCTTGGCCGCACGGGTAAGGAAGAATGCTGGCTGGTTGTCGCTGCCGAACCCGGCGCAACGCTGGGCATCGGTTTCGAGCGCGAGCTGACAGCCGAAGAAATGCGCGCCGCCGCGCGCGATGGCAGTATCGAGGACCTGATGGTCTGGCACGATGTGCAGCCGGGTGATTTCTTCTACATCCCTGCCAATACGGTTCATGCCATCGGCCCGGGCTGCTCGATCATCGAAGTGCAGCAAACCAGCGATATTACCTATCGCCTGTATGACTACGGGCGCGACCGGGAATTGCATCTGGAGCGCGGCGTCGCCGTGGCCGAAGGCTCGCCCTACCCTGCCGAATTGCGCAAGTCCCTGCCCGCCTCCGGCCACGCCAATCTCGTATCCGGCCCGGCCTTCACGCTCGATTATGTCGACGGCGTCGCGGATGACGCGCTGCTCTACGCCTATTCGGAAAAGCTGCTGGTGGTCCCGCTGTCAGGAGAGGTCCTGGTGACAGGCGAAGTGGTGAAGCCCGGCGAATGCGCCTATGCCCCGAGCCTCGCCAGCGTCACCTTCGCCCCGCATGGCAAGGCACTGGTGACGGCGCCTTGCGTCAGCTGACTTCGCCACTTTTTTCGGCCATTTCGCTAATCAAACGATCGATCTCAGGCGTAAGTACGAGACCGCTCGCTTCTAGCCCGGCGATAGCCTCAGCTGTTACATAGAAATCCTCAAGTCCGATGGTTTTGTCTCTCGGCGAAACTTCTGCATCGGCAAGCATGACTACGTAACCACCGCCTTCTCGCGATGGGAAGGCCAGCACGGCCTTGCCGGTTCCGCCGACGTCCCGGAGGATAATCAGCTGCTCATTTTCCGAGCTCTGCCCCACTTGGAAATGAGCGGCCTGTAAAATGGAATACTCGTGCTTATTGGCCAACTCGTTGCAGCTTGCATCGCCGCGCTGGCAATTATCTTGCTGACAGCCGGATATAACAAGCGCGCTGAAAAGGAGCGCGAAATTAGCGCTAGCCTGCTTCACACCACCCCAAACGCCAGCATTGCATCGGCCACTTTCTTGAAACCCGCGATATTCGCGCCTTTTACGTAGTCGACATAGTCACTGTCTTCGCATTTGCCGTATTCGACGCATTTCTCGTGAATGCCTTGCATCAGCTCGGTCAGCATGTCGCCGAGCTTTTCCTGGTTCCAGCTGATGCGTTCCGAGTTCTGGCTCATTTCGAGGCCTGAGACAGCGACGCCGCCAGCGTTCGCAGCCTTGCCCGGACCGTACATGATCTTGGCATCGTGGAAGACTTTCACACCCTCCAGCGTGGTCGGCATATTCGCGCCTTCGCTCACTGCGATGCAGCCATTGTCGACCAGCGCTTTCGCCTCGTCCTCGTTCAGTTCGTTCTGCGTTGCGCAGGGCAGAGCAAGATCGGTTTCGACGTTCCACGGGCGCTTGCCGTCGTGGTAGCTCGCATTGGTGAAGTGATCGGCATATTCGGAGATGCGCCCGCGCTTCACATTCTTCAGATGTTTGACCCAGTCGATCTTCTCCTGATCGATACCGTCCGGATCGTGGATGAAGCCGCCGCTGTCTGACAGGGTGAGCACCTTGCCACCCATCTGACAGATTTTCTCCGCCGCATGCGTTGCGACATTTCCCGAGCCGGAAATGACCGCCGTTTTGCCTTCTATGTCTTCGCCTGCATGTTTGAGCATGTTGCTGAGGAAATAGACCGCGCCGTAGCCTGTCGCTTCGGGACGCATGGCGCTGCCGCCATATTCGGTGGCCTTGCCGGTCAGCACGCCTTCCCAGCGATTGGTGATCCGCTTGTATTGGCCGAACATATAGCCGATTTCACGCCCGCCTACGCCGATATCGCCAGCCGGCACATCGGTGTCGGGGCCGATATGGCGGTAGAGTTCGGTCATGAAGCTCTGGCAGAAGCGCATCACTTCGCTGTCGCTCTTGCCCTTGGGGTTGAAATTGGAGCCGCCCTTGCCGCCACCCATGGGCAGGCCGGTGAGCGAATTCTTGAACGTCTGTTCGAAAGCGAGGAATTTCAGCACGCTTTCATTCACGCTGGGATGGAAGCGGATGCCGCCCTTGTAAGGGCCGATGGCATTGTTGTTCTGCACCCGCCAGCCGCGCTGTACGCGGATGTTGTGATTGTCGTCCTCCCAGCACACGCGGAAGGAAACGACCCGGTCGGGCTCTGCAATCCGGCGCAGGATCTGCGCTTCGTGATATTCTTCCTTGTCCTCGATGAATTCGAAAACGTCCTGCGAAACTTCGTGGACGGCCTGGATGAATTCGGTCTGCCCGGGATTGCGCTTTTTCACGCCTTCCATGAATTTATCGAGATCGACGTGACGGTCGTAAACTGATGCCATGCTCTGGCCCTCCCCCCTTCTGCAGACCCGCGACCACGCGAGTCATCGGCGTATGTATGCCTGCTTTTTGGATGTTTGACGAATCCGTCGCCTGTGCCATTGTTCCCGCCAAGGGGGGCTGATTTGGCACAAGCAGGACCAATGCGGATCTTTGCCACCGGCTGGCGCAGCGTGCGCGAGGCGGGTCCCAGACGGCTTGTGCTGACTGGCCTCATGCTCATCCTTGCTTTGCTGCTCGCGCGCTTCAGCTGGCAGATCTGGTTCACCGATACGGCCGAGCGGGCGCTGTATGATGCGCGGGAATATTACCTGTCCGAACTGGTCGAACCGGACATGCGGGTGGTGATCATTGCGTTTGACGATCAGGCGCTGATCGAGCTGCAGAAGAGATCCCCCTTGCCGCGCGACACCATCGCCGCCGCGCTTCGCAATATCGACACGCTGGGCGCGAAAGCGATCGGCGTCGATATATTGTTCGACCAGCCGCAGGCCGAGGATGCCGAGCTGATCGAGACATTGCGAGCCATGCAAACACCCACGGCGGTCGGCTATGCCAGCGTCGATACCAATGCGCTCGATATCGAATATGAGCAGCAGCTCTATCTCGACGAGTTCATGGCCGCTGTGGAAGGGCCCAATGTGCGACGCGCGAGCATCCGCCTGGCCGAGAACGAAGGTGTCACGCGGCTGTGGCCGGACATTATCGACGGCAGCCCGCCGCTTCTGGGGCGAGTCATGCTGGAAATGGCGGGCGATCCGGCAGCAGAGCGCTTTGCGGGGTATGAAGGTGCGATCCGCTTCCGCCGGCCCGCCTTTGCCGATGAGCCGGTGGTTCCCAGCCTCTCGATCATGGTCTTCAGCATGGATGAGATCTTTGCGATCCCGGAGGCGCGCGCCGAATTCGAAACGGCTGTCCGCGATTCCTATGTCCTGATCGGCGGCGATATTACCGATTACGACCGCGCGCTGACGCCGCTTTCGGGCTTCACCGACGCCGCAGTGGAACAGGGCGGGCGCAGCGTACGGCCACCGGGTATCGCCATTCACGCGGCGACCATCGCCCAAATGCTCGATGGTGATCGGCTGCGCCAGCCATCCCCATGGTATCTCTGGGCGCTTGCCATGCTGGTCGTCATCGCCGCCACGCTGACCGCCCTGCTGGAGCTGCGCAATTGGAAGTTCATCCCGCTGCTGGTGGCGCAGGTGCTGCTGTTTATCGGACTGCCATTCTTCCTGCATGAACGCGGCGTCGACACCCACGGCTTCCCCGCCGTCGGGCCGGCGCTCGGCTGGATCCTGGCCTTTACCGCTGTCACCAGCGCGGCGCGGGCATCGGGCGCGGTGCAGCGAAAATTCGCGCAAGGCGCGCTGGGCAAATATTTGCCGCAAAGCATTGCCGAAGAGATCATCGAAAAACCCGAACTGCTGCGCCTTGGCGGCGAGAAGCGCGAAATCTACGTGCTGTTTTCGGACCTTGAGGGCTTCACCAAGATGAGCCACGCCATTGCCCCGGAGATGGTCGCCAAACTGCTCAACCGCTATCTCGAAATGCTTTCCGACGTGGTACTGGCCCATGGCGGCATCCTCGACAAATTCATCGGCGATGCAGTGGTGGCCTTCTGGGGCGCACCGATCGCACGGCCCGATGATGCGACGCGCGCGGCGCAATGTGGCTATGCCATCTGGCAGGCGGGCGAGGCATTTCGCGAAGAAGTGGCGCGCATGGACCCCAGCCTGCCCCCGATCGGCAAAACCCGCGTGGGACTGCATTTCGGCGAAGCGGTCGTGGGCAATTTCGGCGGCGAAAACCGCATCCAGTATACCGCGCTGGGCGACAGCATGAATACAGCCGCCCGGCTCGAGTCGGGAAACAAGACGTTCCGCACATCGGTGATGGCGAGCGAGGAATTTGCCAGCCGGTCCGGCCTCAAATGGTGGCGGCGGATGGGCCGCGTAATCTTGTCCGGTCGCTCGCGACCGGTCGAATTGTATGAGCCCGCGCCCGACTTTGCCGAGCACGATCGCCGCACGCTGAACACGGCGGTGGAGATGCTCGATACCGCTCGAGAGGGAGCAATCCGAACGATTGGGGCGATGGCGGCGAAATATCCCGAGGATACGGGCCTTGCCGCGCTGCTCGAGCGCTGCCGCGATCTGAATGCGGATGGTGCCTATGTCATGGCGGGCAAGTGACGGCGATTTCGCAAATTTCCTATTCAGCGCGCACAAGCGGGTGCAAATCTGGTATGGAAGACGAAACCGAAGGTGTGAGGAGGGAACCATGGGTTTGCCAAACAAGACTTTGCTGGCAATCGCCGGAGCCGCAGCGGCGCTGATGCTGGTGCCGGAAGCGGCGCATGCCGGCACTGTTGTCGCTTCAAGCGGACCATCTTCCGAGCAATATCCTGTCGGTACACAGATCGGCGATACCCAGCGCATCACCCTGCGAAACGGCGATGTTCTGACTGTACTGGATGGCGGACGCACCCGGACATTTCGCGGACCGGGCACCTTCGTCCTCGCCCGGCGCGGCGCGCGATCGGACAATCGCACGCTGGCTGCGCTCACCACGCGCCGCTCGTCTGACCGGGCTCGCACCGGTGCCGTACGCGGCGACGGCGAAAATGTGACCAATCCCAACCTCTGGTATGTCGACATCAGCCAGAGCGGGACGATCTGCCTCGCCAATCCCGATCCCTTGCAATTGTGGCGCGCCGATACCTCCGAAGCAGCGACCTATTCGGTCAGCCGGGCTGGTTCCGAAGGTGAGGCGATTGCCGTCACTTTCCCGGAGCGTGAAATGCTGGGCATCTGGGATGGAGCGGTGCAGCTGCGCGAAGGCGAGACCTATGTCATTTCCGGCGGCACCACGCCGACCGAAGTCAATTTCGTCTTCCTGCAGGATATCCCTGAGGACGGCGAGGAACTGGCGCTGACACTGCTCGCCAACAACTGCACCGTCCAGCTCGATCAGATGGCCCGCGCGCTGGCTGAGTGATCGGGTGCCATAGCGGTCTCGCCAAACGGCGGGTGATGGGTTAGTGTCCGAATGGAGGGACGGCAGCTGGGGAGTTGCCAATCGCACCCAAGGGTGCCGATGAAGGGGGGAAAGCGATGGCTCAACGCGGTTCCGCGATACGCCGGTTGATTGCCGGGGTCCGTGCTGCGTTTGGCTTTGCGCGACCTCTCACTCTCCTGCCGACTGCCGCGTTGACGCTGGCGATTGCCCTGTTCGCCGGACTTTCCGCAGGCCAGCCATTGAATGCGCAAAGCGGCTATTCCTACACCGGTGTTGCTTCCTGCGCGGGGTCCACCTGCCACGGGCGTAGCGAGGGCAATGGTGCCATCGTGCGGCAGGACGAAATCGCCACATGGCAATCACCCAGCGCGGTCAGCGGAGCGCACAGCCGCGCCTTTGCTTTGCTGGGCGGGCGGCGCGGGCAGCAGATTTCCAGCTCGCTCGGCCTGGGTGACGCGCGTTCGGCAGGATCATGCCTCGGCTGTCATGCGACCTACGTCCCCGCCAGCGAGCGCGGCCCGCGCTTCCAGCTGGACGATGGTGTCGGCTGTGAAAGCTGCCACGGAGCGGCCATTGGCTGGCTGTCGAGCCATTACGAAGTGCGCGGCACACATCCTGCGAATGTGCGCAATGGCCTTACCCCGCTGGAGGATCCGCAGGTCCGCGCGCGGGTCTGCCTCGATTGCCATTATGGCAGCACCGATCGCGGTCAATTCGTCACCCACGCCATGATGGCGGCAGGCCACCCGCGCCTCACATTCGAGCTCGACCTGTTCAGCGCATTCCAGCAGCATCACGATGTCGATGCCGATTATGTGCAGCGCAAAGGCCAGCCTGACAGCGTGCAGCTTTGGGCAGTGGGGCAGGCCGAAGCCGTCGCGCGCGCGACCGATCTGTTTGCGCGGCCTGCCTATGGGACCGAGGGGGTCTTCCCGCAGCTCTATTTCTACGATTGCCATTCGTGCCACCGGCCCATCACCGATGGCGACGAGAGACGACTGACATTCGAAACCAATCCGGGCCGACCGATCACTTTCGGCCAACCGCCTTTCAACGATGAGAATATCATCATGCTGTCCGCCGTGGCCGATGTGCTGGCGCCGGGCCGCAGCGATGCCTTCCGCGCCGCCAGCCGCGACTTCCACGATGCCATGGACGATGGCCGCGCCGATGCGCAGCGCGCCGCGATTGCCTTGCGCAGCGAAGCGCAGTCGCTCTCTGCTGCCCTCTCTTCGCGCGGCTATGGATCGAATGATGCCTTCACCATTGTAGAACGGATTGGCAGCCGTGCCGTCTCGCCCCGCTTCACCGATTATGCGGGCAGCGTGCAGGCGGTGATGGCGATCGATACGCTGCTCAATGCGCTGGTGAGCGATGGCCGCGTGACAACCGGAGCCGCCGCGGGCATTCGCGCCAATATCAACCGCGCCTATTCGGCAGTGAGCAGCCCCGGCGAGTATCGCCCCGCTGCGTTCCGGACGGCGCTGGGCGATGCGGTCAGTGCGATCGGAAGGCTGCGGTAATGCGCTGGAGGGGGGCCACCGCATTGCTGTCCGCGAGCGCGCTGGTGCTTGCGGGGTGCGGCGGAGGCGGTGATGGCGGACAGAATGGCAGCGGCAATGCTGTCGTCCCGACACCGTCACCCACGCCTCCGCCGTCGGGCCAGCTGTTCACTCCGCCCGCACAGGAAGCCCTGTCTATCACCGACGTGCAGGCAGTGATCGCACAGGCCGTGGCGGAGGCGCAGAGCCGCAATCTGCCATCGGTCATCGCCGTGACGGACCGCGTCGGCAATGTGCTCGCCGTATTCGACATGAACGGCGCGCCCGACATGGCCGCGCTCAGCCGCCGACAGATCGGCGGAATGGCGGCCAGCGGCAGCGAGATCGGCCTGCAAGGCGCGATGGTGCCAAGCACGGCGGCGGCCATCGCCAAGGCCCTGACCGGAGCCTATCTTTCGAGCAGCGGCAATGCCTTCACCAGCCGCACCGCCAGCATGATCGTGCAGGAGCATTTCCCGCCCGCGCCCACTACAGTAGGGCTCGAAAGCGGGCCGCTGTTCGGCGTGCAATTCAGCCAGCTGCCGTGTTCCGACCTTTCCGCACGTGCGGACGACGGGCTGATCGGACCCAAGCGTTCGCCGCTGGGCCTCGCGGCCGATCCGGGCGGATTGCCGCTGTACAAGAACGGGGTCGTGGTCGGCGGCATTGGCGTGATGGGCGATGGCGATTATGGCTTCGATCCCAATATCCTCGATGTCGAAAACGATGCCGAGGAAGCTATCGCTATTGCGGGGGCGCAGGGCTTCATGCCGCCCACCAATATTCGCGCAAACCGCATTTTCGTGGACGGCACCTCGCTACGCTTCACCGATGTCAGCGAAAGCCAGATCACCGGCGGGGGCGGCAGCTTTGCGGCGATCAATGGCACCGCAGGCAATCTGGTCCCGGTCACCGGCTACACGGACGGTACGCTGCGCTCAGGGACAGCCTATGGCAGCGAGGCCTCGGGCATTCGCGCCTCGACAGCGGCCGAATTCTCCAATCGCGATGCCTGGGTGCTCACCGATGGTGCGGGCATTCCGCGCTACCCGATCCGTTCCGGGACCGATGGTGGAAGCGTCGCGCAGCCTCTGACCGCAGACGAAGTGCGCACGATCCTGGAGGAGGCTTTCACCATCCTCAGCCGCGCCCGTGCGCAAATTCGCCGCCCCACCGACAGCCGCATGCAGGCGAGCATCAGCCTGGTCGATACGCATGGCGAAGTTCTCGGCATCGTACGCTCCCCCGACGGGCCGATTTTCGGCGTCGATGTCAGCTTGCAGAAGGCGCGTACGGCCGCTTTCTTCTCCAATCCTGTTGCTGCCGCAGACCTTGCTCCGATCCCTGCCCCGCCCGGCGGCTTGGCCGGCGCGGATTACGTGAACCGCGTGCGCACATTCCTCGGCGATCCTGCCGCACTGACCGGCAATTTCGCCTTTGCCGATCGCTCCGGCGGCAACCTTTCGCGGCCCTATTTCCCCGATGGTGAAGTCAGCGCCGTGGCCGGCCCATTGTCGGTGCAGGTGCCCGCCACTTTCAGTCCCTTTGCAGTGGGCCTGCAGACCGATCTGGTGGTGCCCAATATCGGCGCGCATCTCGCCTTTGTGAGCGGCACTGCGGCGAGCGATACGCCGCGCGGTTGTACGCTTGCGCCGAACTCGCCCTCTGGAAGCCCGCGCATCGCCAATGGCGTCCAGATCTTTCCCGGTTCTGTCCCGATCTATCGCGGCAACGTGCTGGTCGGCGGTATCGGCGTGTCGGGCGACGGGATCGACCAGGATGACATGGTCAGCTTCCTCGGCCTGCATAATGCGGGCGTGCGGACAGGCAGTGTGAACAATGCCGATCCGGCGATCCGCGCAGACCGGATCGTTGTGAATGTGAATGGCCGCAACACGCGCCTTCGCTACATCAATTGTCCCTTCGCGCCGTTCCTCGATACGGACGCGCAAAATGTGTGTCAGGGCCTGTGATGGAAACCGCGCTCGCCTTGATCCTCGCGCTGCAGGCACAGGATGTGCCGGGCGATCCGGAAACCGAGGAACAGCAGGAGCAGGTCGAGGATCAGGAGCGGCCCGATGGCGGTCTGGGGACCCAGGTCGATCCGGCAGAACCGGTCGATCCCGAGATCATCGAAGGACGCCGCCGTCCCGGCTTTGTGGGGGAACTTCCCGATCCTGTGACGCAGGAGAACGCCGGAGCCATTCGCGCGCCGCCGCCGCAAGCTTTTCCGACCGAGCAGATCCCCATTCCCGATCGCTGGCGGCTGATCCAGAACCTGGGGCTCGTGACCGAAGACCCCTTCGATCCCTACCGCCAGAACACCTACAAGGGCGATCGCCCGATCTGCATCAATTCGGATGAGGAGCGCGAATATCGCGCCGGCCTGCGCCGGGCTGCGGAAGAGGCCGAACGCAGCCGCGCCCTTGCGGAAGGCAGGCCCTACGATCCCACGCGCGTCGAATATCCCTATGGGTCGGACGAGTGCTGGACACCGCGCTTCCTTGGACTCGAGGGCAATGACTGGTTCTTTGTCATCAACGCCATTTCCGACACGGTGATCGAGCCGCGCACTTTCCCGATACCCGTCGGCGTGCAGACGACCGAAGACCCGGACCGGCTGGATGTGTTCGGCAATGATTATTCGCCTGTCTTTTCGCAGACCTTCATCTTCGGTGCTGCCCTGATCAAGGGCTCGACCGCGTACAAGCCGCCCGATGTCGAATACCGCCTGACGCTCGCCTACAATATCAACCATGTCGATGTTCCCGAGCGGCGCGTGCTGCTGGTCGAACCCAGCCGCGCGAGCAATCGCACCGACGACTTTCTCGGCGTGCAGGAAGCCTTTTTCGACTACCACATCCGCAACACCAGCGAGCGGTACGATTTCGACAGCTTCCGCATCGGCATCCAGCCGTTCCAGGCCGATTTCCGCGGATTCCTGTTTCAGGATAGCCAGCTGGGCCTGCGCTTTTTCGGCACGCGGGACAACAATCGTTTCCAGTACAATCTCGGTGCCTTCTGGCGGCTGGAGAAAGACACCAATTCGGGCCTCAACGACATCACGCAAACGCCGCGCAGCGATTTCGTGTTCGTCGCCAATGCCTATCGCCAGGACTTCCTGATCCCCGCGCTCACCAGCCAGTTCACGCTCGTCTACAATATGAACCGCGAAGGCGGTGACGTGGAGATCGACGACAACGGCTTCCCTGTGCGCCCCGCCCTGCTCGGCGATTTGCGCGGGCGCGACTACGATGTGCTCTATGTCGGCTACAACGCCGATGGCCGCATCGGGCGGATCAATGTGACCGCCAGCCTCTACGGCGCGTTTGGCGAAGACCGCAATTCGATCTTCACCAGCGAACCTGCCGAAATCCGCGCTTTCTTCGGCGCGGCGGAGCTGAGCTATGACCGCGACTGGATGCGCTTCCGCCTCTCCGGCCTGTTCGCCAGCGGAGACAGCGATCCGTTCAACAATGTCGAAGGCGGGTTCGACGCGATTTTTGAAAATCCCATCTTTGCAGGCGCGGACACCTCATACTGGATGCGCCAGACCATTCCCTTCGCGGGCGGCGGGCGGGCGGTCAGCCTGAATGGCCGCAATGGCCTGCTCAATTCATTGCGCAGTTCCAAGGAGCAGGGGCAGAGCAATTTCAACAATCCCGGCCTCATCCTGACGGGCGTCGGCGCGGATTTCGACCTGACACCGGAATTGCGCGTCTCCGGCAATGCCAATCACCTGTGGTTCGAAGATACCAGCGTCCTCGAAGCGCTGCGCGTGGAAGGGTCGATCCCCGAAGACATCGGCTATGACGTGTCGGTTTCGGCCATCTGGCGGCCGCGGGCCAATCAGAACCTCGTCTTCCGCCTCTCCGGCGCGGCGCTGGTGGCGGGCGACGGCTTTCAGGACCTGTTCGACAATCGCGGGGGCGACAATGTCTATTACTCCATCCTCGCCAATGCGACGCTGAGCTACTGATGCTGAAACGCCTTTCCCCCACCAATCTCGTGACCGGCATATTCGCGGTCGGGGCAGCGCTGCTTGGTGGTGGGTCGCTGCTGGCGGCGGAAGGCTATGAAACCGCGGTCGACCGCGATTACGAGGCGGCAGGCGTAATCGCTCCTCCCGCTCCGCAGAACCAGACGCAGCTGGAGGCAGACGAGAAATCCGCCGGGTGCAACAGCTGCCACGTGCAGACCGATGCGCCGACCATGCATGTTTCCGATGCGGTAGTGCTCGGCTGTATCGATTGCCACGGCGGCAATGCGGAAATCTATGGCGATCCCACACTCGGATTCGAACATGAGGACTATGTTGCCGCGCGCGAGGCAGCACATGTCCTGCCGACCTATCCGGACAGCTGGCATTACCCCAGCAGCGCCAATCCAGAGCGCAGCTATTCGCTGCTCAACCGCGAAGATCCGATCTTCATCCGCTTTGTGAACCCGTCGGATTACCGCGTTGCGCGCGAGGCCTGCGGGGCCTGCCACATGCCGGTGATCGAGGCGGCGGAACGCTCACTCATGGCAACGGGCGCCATGCTGTGGGGCGGTGCGGCCTATAACAACGGCATCCTGCCCTATAAGAATTACGTTGTCGGCGAGGCCTATACGCGCGATGGCGAGGCCGCGATGATCCTCAGCCCGAGCGATACCGAGCCGGGCACGGTCACTCCGGAAGAAGAGGAACGCGGCGCGCTCGCGGCTCTCTATCCGCTCCCCACTTGGCAAGTTGTTCCTCCGGCAGACGTGTTCCGCGTGTTCGAGCGTGGCGGGCGCACGATCAACACGCAATTCCCCGAAATCGGCATTCCCAATCCGACGGGCCAGATCCAGCGGCTGGAGGAGCCCGGCCGGCCAGACCTGCGCCAGTCGAACCGCGGCCCGGGCACCGGCCTTCGCGCCGCCATTCCGGTGCTCAACATCCACAAGACGCGGCTCAACGATCCCTTCACCTGGTTCATGGGCACCAATGATCAGCCGGGCGATTATCGCCATTCGGGCTGCGCCAGCTGCCATGTGATCTACGCCAACGATCGCGAACCGCGCCACTCGCTGGTCTACGCGCAATACGGGCGTGACGGGCAGACGGTCACCTCCGATCCGACTATCGCTGCGCAGATCAATCGCCTTCATGACGATCACGGGGATGAGAGCCACGCCGATGAGCCAAGCGGCCACGGCGATCTGATCGGGCCTGATGATGATCATGCCGAAGAGGATGACGGCTACGGCCCCGATGAGCGCGAGCGCGGCCACCCGCTGCGCCATGTTTTCACCCGCGCCATCCCGACCGCGCAATGCATGAATTGCCACATGCACCAGCCCAATATCTTCCTCAATTCCTACCTCGGCTACACCATGTGGGATTACGAGAGCGATGCGCCGATGATGTGGCCTGGCCCGGAAAACACCGCGCCGCGACCGCCGGGCATGAGCGACGAGGAATATCGGGAGATGTATCTCCAGCAGCGCTATCCCACGGCAGAGCAGGTGCGCGAAGTGCTCGATCGCAACCCCGAAGGCGCGGCCCCGCGCGGGCTGTGGGCGGATCTCGATTTCCTGCGCAATGTCTATGATTTGAACAGTGAGCTGCAGGATACGCAGATGGCCGACTATCACGGTCACGGCTGGAATTTCCGCGGCATCTTCCGCCGCGACCGCGAGGGCAATCTGCTCGATGCCGATGGCGAAATCATTCGACCTGCCGACGAAAGCGACACGCCCGAAGAGGCTGCACGCCACGATGATCGCTGGCGCCAGCGCTTCCGCCGCGACGGGGAAGAGCAATTCGTCGAGCCGGGGACCAATCCGGGCGAAGCCGTCCACATGATGAGCATCCATGCAGAGAACGGCATGCAGTGCGCCGATTGCCACTACGCGCAGGACAGTCATGGCAACGGGCTGATCTATGGTGAAGTCGCAAACGCTATCGAGATCGGCTGCAAGGATTGCCACGGCACCGCCGATGCCTATCCCGCGCTGCGCACCTCCGGCCCCGCCGCGCCGCCCGAGGGGCATGACCTCACGCTGCTGCGCAATCCCGATGGCCGCCGCCGTTTCGAATGGACCGAGAACGCCAATGGCAGCCGCACGCTGATCCAGCGGAGCATCGTCGACCCCAACCTCGAATGGGAAGTCAGCCTTGTGCGCGACAGCGTCGATCCCGCCTCACCCAATTTCAACGCGCTTTCCGCCCGCTCCAAGCTGATGAGCGCGGATGGCGCAGAAACCGGCAATTTCGAATTCGGTCCCGGCGTCGCGGTGGAAGACCGCGCGCATGGCGAGCAGGAAATGGCGTGTTTCACCTGCCACCTTTCGTGGACCACTTCGTGCGGCGGGTGCCATCTGCCGATCGAGGCCAACTGGCAGAGCGAAGTCCATCGCTATGACGGCGAAACGACGCGTAACTTCGCGACCTACAACCCGCAGGTCGCGCGCGACCAGATGTTCCAGCTGGGCATCCACCAGTCGACCAAGGGCAACCAGATTGCGCCGATCCGCTCGACCAGCGCGCTCGTACTCAGCTCCACCAATATCAACCGCGAACGGATCTACATTCAGCAACCGCCCGTCAGCGCCTCGGGATTCTCCTCGCAGGCCTTCGCGCCGCATTTCCCGCACACCGTCCGCCTGACCGAGACCAAGCAATGCAGCGATTGCCATCTCTCCGAGGCCGAGGACAATAATGCAATCATGAGCCAGCTGCTGTTGCTCGGCACCAATTACGTGAACTTTGTCGGCATGCACGCCTGGACCGGGCTTGAGGGCGGTTTCGAAGCCGTGCGCGTCACCGAATGGGAAGAGCCGCAGGCGGTACTCGGCAGCTACCTCCATCGCTACGCCTACCCCGATTATTACCGCTACCATGTCGAGGACAATGGCCGCGAGCTGATCAACTGGACGCGTGGCGAGATTTTCGATGAGGATTTATCGGGCGAAACCCGCGCGCTGGAAGAATTCGCCAATGTCCACGAAGGCACGGCGGACCGCGTCGGCTGCCTGCAGATGCGCGGCGAATATATGTTCGTGGCGGAAGGATCGGGCGGCTTCCGCGTCTACGATATCGCCAGCGTGGCGAACAAAGGCTTCTCCGAGCGCATCATTACCGCGCCTTTCTCGCCGCTGGGCCATGACACCCACGTGAGCAGCGAAAACGCGTCATGCATGGCGCTCGCTACCAACCAGCCCATCGCTCCGCATCGCAATACAGCCGAAATGCGCGAGATGAACCAGGAGCAGGCCTTCCTGCCGATCTATTCCTACGCCGTGGTCACCGATGCCGAGGAAGGGCTGATCCTCGTCAATGTCGATACTCTCGCCGATGGAGAGCTGCGCAACAACCGCCTCGATCGCCTGACCTTCGGCACCGGCGCTGATGCGTGGAACCCCGATGGCGTGCTGAACGGCGCGCGGCATGTGCATCTTGCGGGTGAAGTGGCTTACATCACCGCCGATCGAGGCCTTGTGGTGGTCGACCTCGCCGATCCATCCAATCCGCAGCTCGCCGCAGTGCGTCCGATCACCGATGCGCGCGCGAGCACGATCCAGTTCCGCTATCTCTGGGTTTCCGATGCCGAGGGCGTGAAGCTCTTCGACGTGACAGACCTGCGCAATCCGGTCGCGCGGCCCGAAGGCACGATCCCACTCGCCAATGCGCAGCGCATGTATATCGCGCGCACCTATCTCTACATTGCCGGGAAGAGCGAAGGACTGGTGATCGCCGATGTGACGCGTCCACTGGCACCTGAAATCTACCGGCGAGAGACCTTTGGCGGCACGATGAACGATGTCGAGGACGTGATCGTCGGATCGACGAATGCCAGCCTCTTCGCCTATGTCGCGGACGGAGTGAACGGGATGAAAGTCGTCCAGCTCACCAGCCCATCGAGCCAGCCCAATTTCTACGGTTTCAGCCCTGCCCCCGTGCCCGAACTCATCGCTTTTCGCCGTACCCCCAGCCCCGCGATCTCGCTCAGCAAGGGCCTCGACCGTGACCGCGCGGTGGACGAGACGGGCGGACAGATGGCGGTGTTCGGCAGGCTCGGATCGCGGCCCTTCAACCGGCAGGAAATGGAAAACCTGTTCCTCACCGGCGCAGGCATCCCATGGCGCGTCAGTGACGAGGCAGATATAGAAGCCTGGGTTCCGGGTGCGGGGCCAGTGGCTGGGCGACGGAGGCCGGGAGAATGAGATTCGGGCTTGCAATGCTGTTTGGAGCCCTTGCTCTGACGTCCTGCCAGCAACAGCCGGACACCAATGAGCTCGTCGAGCGGCTAGAGGCTACAATCATTGAAGAAGGTCGGATCGACCTCGGCAATTACGAACGCCACTACGCTCTCTTCGAAGAGCAAGAAATCGAAAATTTTTTTGGGATTGGAGACATTCCAGCCGACAAAGCGATTATTGGAATTTATCTGTCGAGCCAGACGCCCAGCAGGACCGTCTATGGCGATAGCCAAGAGATGATCGAGGTCAATCATGCACCATGTGTGGCGATCGTGGAGATTGGCGCTGATGGCCAATTTCTCCATCATCCTGAAGTGAATTGCGGCGAAGAGGATGTCAGCGAAGACCAAAAAGCCCGCTAATCCTAAGCTTGTCGTAGGATAGTACTTCCTTTCGGCGCCACAACAAAAGAAAAGCAGTACTTCGATAGGCTCAGGACGAACGGAGTTTAGGCTTTCAACCCGTCCCCTTCTCTCGCTCCATTTCGCGGATCATCGGCTGCAGATGGGGGCCATAGTACGCGATGACATCCCAATCGCTGACGCGCTCATAGTGGCTCGCCAGCGAAGTCCCATTCCAACGGTGCAGCGCATAGGTGGGCGGCTCGGTCGTAATGAGCGCGCGGCTGTCGGGAGTGTCCCCGCTGATTGCCCGCATATCCATGCTCACCAGCGGCGCGACTGACGGAGTGACGGACACCGGAATGCCGCAAAACCGGCTGACCAGCTGGCGATGCAGATGGCCGCAATGGATGGCGAGCACCTGATCGGCATGGCCTTCCAGCGCATCGGCCAGATTGGCGATCCATTGTTCCGACGGATCGGGGTCCATCCACTCGATGCCGGAAACCACCGGCGGGTGGTGCATGAAAATGACCGTGGGCGTGCCCGCATGCGCAGCGAGCGTCGCTTTCAGCCAGTCGCGCCGCCGTTCGCAAAAAGCGCCGCCGTGGCGCCCCGGCTCGAGCGTATCGAGCATCACCACCAGCAGTCCATCCTGCACAAACGCGGACTGGATGAAGCCATCCGCATCGGTCTCGGTGTCGGGAAAGGCGCGCAGCAATTCCTCGCGCGTGTCATGATTGCCGATCAGCGCTTTCACCGGAAACGGGCATGCGGCGAGCAATTCTGCCGTGCGGGTAAAACTCTCCCGGTCCCCGCGGTCGGTGATGTCACCTGTGACCAGCAGCATATCGACCGGATTGGGTTGCGCGAGCAGCCGGTCTAGCGTTGCGCGAAAGCGCGTGCGATTAAGCTCCTCCGGCTTTGCGTCGGGCTCGAACCCGATATGGATATCGGTCATCTGCGCGATCAGCATGTGCGCTACCTCTCCCGTCTGGCGATGCGCGGAGGCGCGGCGGCACCGGTGCTGTCTCGCGGATGGTAGGAATGGCACATGGCGCAGCTCGACGGCACGTCGGCCTCCAGCGCGGTCTCTCCCAAATGGCAATCGCGGCAGCTTTCAAGGTCGGGCAGCAGCAGGTCTGCCGCATCGCCCGATGTATCGGCGGCATGGCAGCTGACGCAGGTTTCCTGTGTATGCGCATCGTGATCGAACCAGCCATTCTGGAAGAAGCGGGTTTGCTGCACGACCGGATGTACTGCCAATGCGCCGCTCGCACTCGTATCGCGGTAATGGCATTCGCCGCACACCCCGTCATCGCTCAGCGCATTGCCGAGAGTCGGAACAATCACCCGGCTGAAATTACCGAAATAGATGCCACCCTCGGCATATTGACCGGGACGACGCCGACCGGTCTGGACGGGACGACGCGGCGCGCGGTCTGCGGCGAGAAGATCGGCGCGCACCTGATCGAGGTCACCATGGCTGAGCGAGCGGAAAGTGCTGCCCACCTGATCGTAGACAAGGCTGTGGCAGCTCTCGCAGCTTTGCTCCATATCCACCGGCATGAAGCGTACGCCATCGGCTGTCGGTGTGTGACAGGCACTGCACGCGAGCGCGCCATCGTCTGTCATTTCCCATTTGCGGAGGCGGCCAGCCATGCGGGCGACGCCGTTGGTGGTCGAGAGATGCTCGTCATGCGGGAATTTCAGCCCGTTGAAATGCGCCCCATCGGCCGAGAGTTCCGTGCGGCGCTCCTCTTCACCGCGCGCTGGTGTGATCAGCGCCTGGAATTGCGGGTGCCCGGTGCCGAAATCATGCGCATTCCCAAGCGAGGTATCGGTGAGGCGCACGTCCATCGTTTCGTGGCAATCGGCGCAGAAACGCTCGCTGGTCGGCTCCATCTGGCCGGCGCCTTCATGCTCGGTGTGGCAATCGGTACAGGCACCCGGACCCGGCTTGTTGAAGGCCTCTGCCACGGACCAGAGGAAGGCTTCGCCGCCAGTGAACTCGGGCATTCCGGTGCGCAGCCGGTCAAGCTCGGCATGATCGCCCAGCCCTTCGTGACAGGTCAGACACGACTCATCGCGAACGGCGACAAAGGGGGTGGTGTGGCAAGCCTCGCAATTGTCTTCCAATCCGTGATGCACGCTGGAAAGCGAACCGGTGGACCAGCTGGCGTCCATCATCACACTGCCTTCATCCTCCACGCTGGGCTCCGCCACGCGGTCGCGCGAAAGATGGGAGACAATCGGGATCGCAAGGAAGACGACGAGTATGGCGACGAGCGCCGCCCAGGCCATCGGACGTTTACCGGGCAGCGCCCCGCTCAGCCCGAAGCCGGCGAGCCGGTCTTTCGCTTCGCCATCGTCCTTTGCGGCCTTGCGCTGCGTGATCGTAAGCTTGCCATCATCACCCTGGCCGAATGCCAGCAGATAGGAACCGAGGCCCAGCTCCCCACCCTTTGCAGGATCGAGGCTGGCAGCTTCAGTGTGCACGCCGTCATGCGTGAAGCCGAGCGTCCCGGCGGCTTTTGCCTCAAGCATTCCGCTCGCATTTTGTGTGACGACAATATGCGTCTGCTCGATTGCAAGGTCGGGCAGGTGGATGGTGTTCTCGCTCGCGCGGCCAATGGTAATCGCATCGGTGCCGACCTCGCGCTCGCGCACGATTTCCCGGCCGCTTTCGGTGAAGTCGATACTGCGAATGCGTAATTCCATCACAGCCCCCTTCACCAGTAATAGAAAACGGAAATCACGTGCGCCGTCAGCGCTGCGAGTAGCGCGATGGTGACGGGCACATGAACATAAAGCCAGATATCTAGCAGCGCGCGAAGGCGCATCTGGCGGCGGATTTGTTCAAGCTGGGCGCGGCGCTTGCGCAGCAGGCTTACGACTTTGTCGAGCGCGTCATCGTGGCCGGACACGCCAAATTGATCGAGCGCGGCAATCGTGCGGCACTTGCGATAATGGCCCGAAAGCCTTGTGCCGACACCGAAATCGAAGGGGTCCTGCTCCAGCGCGGCGATAACGAGGTCGGCATCCTCGCGCCCCAGCGGCTGCGCAGCTCTTTCGAGCTGGCGGTCGATGGCGGCAAGTGCATCGAGCATTTCGCGCTTGGTCATCTGCCGACGGTTGGCGTTAATTTCCGAAGGGATCGTGGCGTAGGCGAAGACGCCGTAAAGCCCCGAAACGATGACCACCATCATCAGCCCCCAAGCGAGCGTATGGACATTCCAGCCGAGCTGGAAGCCGGTGTGCAGCGTGCCGATCACGATCAGCGCAAGGCCAAGGTAGACATGAGCGCTGGTCCACGCCTTCAGGCTCCATTTGCCTTCGCTCATGTTCCGCTTGCGTACGCCGAGCAGGCTGAGCCAGACGATCAGGCCCGCGCCGATCGTGCCGAGCGTATAGCCATACCAGCTGCCGCCATTGTGGCGTGGCTCTACATCGACCAGCAAATGGCTGAGGATCGCAACCACGCTGATTATCGTGGCCAGTTTTGCCCAACGCCAGCGACGATGCTTCAGGAAGCTGACGTGATCACTGTCCCGCCGCGCCTCGTCGAGAGCATAGCGATTGTCCGGAGCCGTCGCCATTATTCGACATCCTCCGTCAGCTTGGTGACTGTCAGGAATTTGTCGGGCGACACACGGATCGCCGCGCCGGTGGGGCAGGCGCGAACGCAGGCAGGGCCACCGTCAATCCCTGCACACATGTCACATTTGATCGCCTGCTTGGGCTTTTCCGGATCGGCGTGTTTCTTGCGCCAGCCATAGCTTGCCTCGCCCGGGCCGGGTCCGGCTCCGAACAGCAGCCAGCTCAGCAGCGAAGGCTTCTTAGGCGGCACCGCATCCATGCGGATCACACCGTAGGGGCAATTGCGCTGGCAATTGCCGCAGCCGATGCAAGTGTCGTCGATGAATACCTCGCCATCGGGGCCGCGCTGGATGGCATTGGGCGGGCAGTCGGCCATGCAATGCGGATGCTCGCAATGGCGGCAGGATGTGGGCACGTGGAGATGCGCGTAGGATCGCCCGGCCTCACGGTCGAGGCGGCTGAGGCCATCATGACTGTCCGCGCAGGCGCGTTCGCAATTGTCACAGGCTACGCATAGCTTCTCGTCGATCAGCAATACGTCGGTCGCTTCGCCGATGCCGTTGTCGACGAGGAATTGCGCGGTTTCGGAATACATGTCCGCCGCGCTGCCGAAGCTGTCCTTGCGCGCTTCGACGAAAGCGTTGACCTCGCGCCGCGAGCGCATGTCTTCGAGCGCGCGGCCTTTCAGCTCCGGCTTGGCTTCCATCAGCG
This sequence comes from Aurantiacibacter sp. MUD61, assembly GCF_027912455.1. Lineage (NCBI taxonomy): Bacteria > Pseudomonadati > Pseudomonadota > Alphaproteobacteria > Sphingomonadales > Erythrobacteraceae > Aurantiacibacter > Aurantiacibacter sp. MUD61. Next base: position 1,285,802 of record NZ_CP115446.1, on the reverse strand, counting down.
CGAGGAATTTCTCGCCCGGAAAGCGCACGACCTCGCTCTTGATCGCGGCCTTGACCGTTGCGGTGCGCGCCGATCCGTCGATCACCGCCATTTCCCCGAAATAGGAGCCTGCCGGCAGGTAGGAGAGAAAGACCGGATGGCCGCCAATGTTCTTCTCGACGATCATCGAGCCGCGACGGATGACGAAGATGTCCTTGTCGTCCGCGCCCTCTTCGACAACGACTTCGCCTGCGCGAACGTCCATCACTTCGCCCGCCTCGACGATTTCGGCGACATCCTCGCGCGTCAGGCCGCTGCCGAACATTTGCAGGAATTGCCGTTCGATGGAGATGCGGTTTACCGCACGACCGGCGCTCGGCACGGTGGCGATCAGCTTCAATGCGGCATTGCGGGACAATTCGATGGCCACGAGCGGCTCTGCCGCCTGAATCGTCGCGCCGCGGCGACGGCCCGAAATCAGCCCGACCTCGCCGAAGATGGAGCCTTGCTCGATGGGCACGGTGATGGAGGGATCATCCTCGCTCACCTGCACCGCCACCGATCCTTCGGCGATAGCGAACATGGAGCTGCCCGGCTCATTCTTGGTGAACACCGTTTCGCCCCGCTCGAAGTAATGCACTGTCGAATCGAGCATCAGCTCGCGCAGTTGCAGCGGTGAGAGCTCTTCGAAGATGACGACGTTCTCGCCGAACACATCGAGCCACTCCTCGACGCTGCGGCGCCCCGGCAGGCCGGCGAGTTTCTCTTCCAAGATCGGCTGGTCGGCGGGCTTCAAATCGGTATTCCCGTTGAGGAATTCGATCACGTCATAGCCCTGGTTCATGCAGTGCTTGATCAGCGGATAGCCCGCCAGCGCGCCGATAACATGGACGCCGTTTTTGGTGGTCTCGAATGTCTGGCTGAGCGTCGGATAGGCGTCGCGCTCTTCGCTTGTGAATTCAACGCCGATCGCCTCGACAAAGCCGCGCGGCGGTTTGGAGCCGGTGCGCGCGATGATGCGATCGCAGGGGATCGTTACCTCGCCATCGCGCGTTTCCAGCACCAATTCGCCCGGTCGGACTTCGATGGGAGAGGTCTCTCGCCGCACGACGATCCGTCCATCCGCCTCCGCCTCTTCCAGCAGTTTGACATTTGCACCCTTGGCGCGGGCGAAGCTGTCTCGCCGGTTGAGGATGGTTACGGTGTTCGCTTGCGCTGGATCGGCGGCGAGGCCAAGCGCGTTCTCGATCCCCGCATCACCCGATCCGACCACGGTAATGTGCTCGTCGAAATACTCTCCCGGATCATCGAGCTGGTACTGGATATGCGGCAAGTCTGCGCCGGGAATGCGCAGCAAATTGGGGTTCCCCTGCGTCCCGATGGCGAGCACCACGGCCTGCGCTTTCACCACCTGGCCACCTTTGGCCGTCACGGTGAAATCGCCGCTTGTCCCGGTAATCTCGGTCACTTCGGCATTGTAGAGGACCTTGACCTTGCCCTCCTCGATCTGCCGGTCCCATGTTTCCAGAATGGCTTCACGCTTGCCCGCATCGAAATCGAGATCGCTGCGCAGCACCAGATTGCTGGGCGTCGCCATCACGTGCTTGCCCTTCTGGTATTTGAAAATCGTATCGGAGAGGTGATCGGTCTTTTCGATGAGGACATGGGAAAGACCGAGCGCCGCCGCATGGGCCGCAGCGCTCATGCCCGCCGGACCGGAGCCGACAATGGCAATTTGAACCTGTAGAGGTTCCCCCATCACTTTCCCCCCTGCTTGCAGTTATGCATAAAAGCGGGCCGAAAGGAAACCGTGTCTTGCGCTTGCGCCTTTGCAGGGCTTCGCTAGGCTTGGCCAAAGCGGCGTTGAGGGGGCGTCTTGTATGGCGAAAATTGGCAAGGGTACGATCGCAACTTTGGCGGGCTGCGCGCTGCTGGCGGGCGTTATCGGCTGGCGCGTTGTCGATGGCGAGGCCGGTGCGGATGCAGGCGATGCTCCCGAAAGCGCCGGGATAAGCGTGCCACCAACACTGGATGATCTTGCCGCCCGCGCAGAGGCCGATGCCGATAATCCGCAGTCGTGGCAGGAGCTTGCGGTGAACCTGTTCCTCGCCAATCGCTTTGCCGAAGCCGCCGATGCCTATGAACGCGCAGTGGCACTCGATCCGGAGACGGCGACTTTGTGGTCTTCACTTGGCGAAGCGCGGGTGATGGCGAGCGAGGATGATCCGATGCCCGATGCCGCAGAGCAGGCATTCCGCCGCGCGCTGGAGCTCGACCCGACCGATCCGCGCGCGCGATACTTTCTGGCTGTCGCGCGCGATCTCACCGGCGATCACGAAGGCGCGATTCGCGATTGGCTGGCGCTGCTGGCCGATACGCCGCCCAGCGCGCCGTGGGAAAATGATCTGGTGCGTACGATCCAGCAGGTCGGCGCGATCAATGAAATCGACGTGACGGACCGGATTGCAGAAGCTGCCGGCACACGCGATTTGCTCCCACAGGGCCTTGTAAATGCCCAGCCGGGTCCATCGCCGGAGCAGATGGCCGCAGCTTCCTCCATGCCTCCGGGCGAGCAGCAGGCCATGGCGGAAGGCATGGTGGCGCGGCTTGCCGCCCGCATCGATGCAGAGGGCGGCAGCGTGGAGGAATGGATCATGCTGATGCGCAGCTACAACCAGTTGGGCCGCACCGGCGATGCACGCCGGGCCAAGGCCGCGGCGATCGCTGCGCATCCGGACGCCCGCGAGCAGATCGAAGGCATGGCAGCAACGCTCGGCATCGATTGAAATTGGCTTGGGCGTGTCGCCTTTGCACAATCGCATCGATCTAGCTTGCGGTATTGCACGGGCACGGAGGCGGAAATTGGACTCAGGTCCGTAATGGGCGCATGATCCGTGCCATGCAGGCTGACCCATGAGGGGGCGAAGGGAGGCGGCCGAATGAAAAGGGTGGGGCACCAGCACGCTTTTGCGAGTGCGGTGCATACAATCAAGTCACGGAAAAGCGCGGCAGTTTTGCTTGCCGGCTCGCTCACGGCATGCGCTGTGCCCGCGCTGGCGCAGGATACCGCGCCACCGACTCGCGGGGAGCTGACAAGCCCGCAGGAACGGCCCGAGGTTCGCGATGGGCTCACGCTCACGGTCGACGGGCAAATGGAACGCCGCGCCTGTGCGCTCGATGCCCCTGAATACGCCGATCTGACCGTAACGCTAAGCGGCGTCGATTACACCGGAGCGGAGCGCGCATCCGACGTCGCGCTCGCCCGTGCACATGATGGCTATCTGAACCGCGAACTGCCGATCCGCGCGTTGTGCGACATTCGCGATCGCGCTGCGGCCTTGCTGGAGGACGCTGGCTATCTCGCCGCCGTCGAAATCCCGGCGCAATCGCTGGGTGATGGCCGCGCGGAAATGCGCGTCGTGCTGGGGCGGCTCGTCGCGGTACGTGCGCGCGGCGATACGCAAGGTGCCGAAAGCCTGATTGCTGGGTATCTCCAGCGGCTCGTCGGGCAGGAGGTTTTCAACATCGGGGAGGCGGAGCGCTATCTGCTGCTGGCCAATGATGTGCCGGGCATGGAAGTGCGCCTGTCGCTGCGCCCCGCGCCCGAAGGCGCGCCGGGAGACCTGATCGGCGAAGTCGCCGTCCTGCGTGACAGTTTTGCCATTGATGCCAATATCCAGAACTGGGGCAGCCGCGCGCTTGGCCGTTTCGGCGGATTGCTGCGGGCTGAGGCCTATAATGTCTTCGGCATGGGTGATCGCACCGCCATCGCTGCCTTCTCCACGCTGGAATTCGAAGAGCAGCAGACGCTACAACTCAGCCACGATATGCCGCTCGGAAGCGATGGGCTTGTGCTGTCCGGCCAGGTAACGCTGGGCTGGACGCAGCCCGATGCCCTGCCCGGCTTCACCATCGAATCCGAAACGGTCTTCGCCAGCGTGGAGGCGAGCTATCCTTTCCTGCGCACGCAGACCGATTCCGTCTGGGGCGCGGCAGGGTTCGATTTCGTTAATCAGGATGTCACGCTCAACGGCAATCCCTTCACCGAAGATCGCGTGCGCGCCGTCTATCTGCGCGGCACCTATCTGCATGTCGATGCGGACAGCATTGCGCGGCGCGATGGATATTCGCCGTACGAGCCCAAATTCCGCTTTTCCGCGACCGGCGAAGTGCGACAGGGCCTTGGGATCTTCGGTGCATCTGACGATTGCCGGGACAATCCGGCCGACTGCCTGATCAATGGCGGCATTGGCCCTGCCCGGATTGAGCAGGACCCCACCCCGCTGTTTCTTCGCGGATCCATCAATACCGAGTTCCGCCCTGTTCCGCTGCTCGCGATCGCTTTCGATCTGGAAGGCCAGTTGAGCGGCAGCCCGCTTCCGGCATTCGAGGAATATGGCGCGGGCAATTACGGCATCGGGCGTGGCTACGATCCAAGCTCTATCCTCGGCGATTCCGCTTTGGCGACCAGCCTTGAGCTGCGCTTCGGCTCGCTTATCCCGACCTCGACGGACTCGCTGCGCTTTCAGGCATACGCTTTCACCGATGCCGCCTGGACCGACAATGAAGACCCAGGGCTGTTCGATCCGACGGACGAACTGTGGTCCGCCGGTGCCGGCATGCGCTTTGTGCGCGGCGCCAACATCCAAGGCGATGTGAATGTGGCGATCCCGCTGCAGCGTCTGGATTCCACCGGTGAGCGCCCCGGTTGGCGCATCCTGTTCTCGATAACGGCCCGCCTGCTGCCCTGGAGATAATCATGACAAACATCATGACGAAGCCATCCATGATCCGATCACGCCTGCTGCATTCGTGTGCCGGAGCGGCGATGTTGGCGGGTCTTGCCTTCGGTGCGACCGAAGCCTCTGCACAGGGCATCCAGGCGACACCTGCCGTCGTTCAAGGTTCCGCACAAATCGACGAAAGCGTCATGGGGACCACGCGCATTACGGTCGACACGCTCGACACCGTCATCGACTGGCGAGCCGATTTCGATCCGTCGCTGTTGACCACCGAAACCTTCCTACCGGCGGGTAACACCGCGATTTTCCAGAACGGCGCCAACAACTTCAATTTTGCTGTGCTCAACCGGATTATTCCCGGGCCGGATAACGCCCCTGCGCTTTTCGAAGGCCTGGTGCAGTCTTTTCTGACCGATCCTTTCGGCGTCACCACACCGGGCGGTTTCGTCGCTTTCTATTCGCCCACCGGCATCATTGTCGGGCCGACCGGACGATTCGAAGTTCCGCAATTGATGCTGACCACGCAGGCGGTCGACATCACTACCATCAGCGGTTTCGCCAATGGCACCGGATCACTTTTTATGAGTGGCGCATCAGGGGCCATCGACATCCAGGCAGGCGCGGTTCTGACAGGAGCGCCCGGCACTGGCGGGCCGGAGGACAGCTTCCTGATCGTTGCGTCGCCGCAGATCAGCATGGCGGGAAGCGCCTTTTATAATGGTTCGATTGCCTATGTCGCGTCCGAGGCAGTATTCCTCAACCATTCCTCTGGCCTGTTCGACATCATCATTACCCAAGGTGTGACGGCTGGCGGGCAGACGATCACACACACCGGTTCATCAGGCGGACCGTCGAGCACGGGCGCGGGTGACGAGCATGTGATTTACGGCGTCACTCAGGCCTCTGCCTTTAGCGGCGGTCCCGTTTCCATGCTGTTCAGCGGCAATTTGGGTTTCCAGCCCGCCGCCAGCGCCACCATTGTGAACGGCGACGTTATCCTGTCCGCCAATTATAATGTCAGCGGTCGCACTGTGGATGGCGATGACAGTCGGCAAGGGGCCGATTCTTTCTTCGACGGGCGCAGCCAGGTGCCCGGCGAGCGCGGCGATATTCTGCTGAGCGGCATCGTCGCCACCAGCAATCTGCTCGCCATTTCAACGCATCAGACGAACCTCGATGCTACCACGGCAACGTCCACCTTTGCTGGCGATCTGTCGCTTGTCGGGCGGGAGCAGGCCGTCATCGATGTCGGCAGCGGCCCGCAAGTATTGGTGGACGGCGACCTGTTTGTCTCGGCGCGAAATTTCGGACTGAACACCCAAGCGACTGGCCAGGAAGACGCGACCGGCGGCCTCGCATCAATTCGCGTGGCTAGTGACGCGTTGCTGACTGTGCTGGGCGAAACCATGGTTGCGGCAAGCGCCGTTCCGGGGCTCGATTTCATCTTCAACAACATCGGTTCGGGTACCGGCGGACAGGCGCAAATCCTGTCAGAAGGCGGAACGATCGACCTGCGCGGCAATGTGCGGATGGAATCCTATGCCCGCACAGATCAAACCTTTGGTACCTTCGATGGCAATGGCGCGATGCAGGGCGGACAAGTGCAGTTCCTCGCCACGCAGGGCGGATCGCTGAGCACGCTTGGCACGCTTTCTGTAGACGCCAGTGCGACCGCGCCAGAGCTTGTCTCTTCAGTGGCACCTGTGGCTGGAGACGCGACCGGAGGAGGCATCTCCATCGGCACGGGTGTGGGCGGCGGATCGGTCTCGATTGCGGGTGACGTGACACTTGATGCGAGCGCACTGATCACCTCCTCAACTATCGGATTGGGCGTCGATCGCTCGGCCTTTGGTGGTACGATAGATGTGCAGTCGATCGATTTCTCGGCGGTCGATATCGGCGGCAGCCTGACTGGCGATGCCTCTGCCCAGACATCGACGACGGCCGGCGGTGCGGCGGCGGGCAATGCGACAGGAGGCAGCGCCAGCATCACGGTGACGGACGGGGACATGACGGTCGCGACAGGCATTACGATGGACCTGTTGGGGAACGCTGGTGCAGGGGAAAGCGGCGGCGATGCGGTGGGGGGATCGGCGGGATTGTCGGTGACCAATGGATCGCTCGATGCCGGCGGGAGCTTGTCGATCAGCACAAATGCCGTCGCCGGATCCTCCAGCGGCTCGGGCGATGGCGGCAATGCGCTCGGCGGCGGTGCGAATATCTTGCTCGATGGCGGCGATCTCATCAATACCGGCGCGACTTCGCTCTCTGCCAATGCGCAGGCTGGAAGCGGCGCGAATAGCGGCGATGCAGCTGGCGGTTCGACTACAATCAACCTGCTCAATGGCGGTAGCTGGAGCGCATCGACGATTTCGAGCGACGCCATCGGCCTCGGTGCTAATGCGACGGGCGGCGCTGGCGGCGATGTCATCGGCGGAGAAACCAGCCTTCTCATAGGCACCGGCTCGACTCTCACCCTGGCCAACAGCCTGACAATGGCCGCCACTGCCAATGGTTCGGTATCCACTGCCAACGGCGGCGATGGAAGCTCAGCCTCTGGCGGATCGGCGGCGATCACCATCGATGGCGGCACACTTGATGGACCAAGTGCAGGAGTGAGCCTGATTGCACCGGCCCAGGGTGGGAACGTCGCGGGTGCCGGTTTCACCGCAGGATCGGCGAGCGGAGGCAGCGCCACGCTGGACATCGTCAACGGCGGTAGCGCGAGCCTCACCAGCCTGCTGGCGAACAGCAATGCGCTTGCGGGAGACGGCGGCGCGTCAGCTGTCGGCGGCAATGCAAGCGGCGGTTTCTCCGGTATCGCCGTAGCGGATGCGCCAAGCAGCCTGACACTTACCGGCCAGCTATCGCTCCAATCGCTAGGCGTCGGCGGTTTGACCAATGGTGGCAGCGGGATTGGTGGCATCGGCGATGGCGGTGATGTCGGACTGGCCATCCTTCGCGGCGGGGTGGTCGACCTGACCGGCGCGGCGGCACAATTGGTGAGCGCGGGTTCCGGCGGAGACAGTTCGGTGACCGGGGGAGAGGGTGGATCTGCATCGAGCGGCTTGATCGATATCGACATTGCCAACGGCACGCTCACAGGCACCTCGATCACGCTGACCGGCATCGCCAACGGCGGCAACGCCGTGGGGGCAAATACAGTGGATGGCGGCGCAGCCGAAACCGGCGAAATCCTGATTACGGCCCTCACCGGCAGCACTCTCGACATCGCGATCGACGCGGTAAGCACGGCAACTGGCGGCAGCACCGCGACCGGGACAGGCGGTAACGCAAGCGGTGGGGCAGTGACCTTGCAGGCAGGCTTCTCCGATATCGACCTTGGCACGAATACGCTGCTTGCTTCGGAAGCAGTTGGCGGTGACGGGGTGGACGGCGGCAGTGCTACCAGCGGAGACGCGCTGCTATCCAATGGCGACAGCACGCTTTCCGGCGGCAACGTCACCGTGCGATCGAGCGCGCTGGGCGGAACGGGCACGGCGGCAAATGGCGATGCAACTTCCGCCCTCGCCCGGTTCTTCAGCCTCGGCAGCACGAGCCAGGTCGACCTCGTCGTTCTCTCGCTGATATCCAATGCCGAAGCGGGCGCGGGAGCAATTGCCAATTCCGGCTCGGCAGAGTTCGACAATGATCTGGGGCCGATCACTATCGGCGATATCCTGCTCGACACAGATGCGCTTGGCGTAGGAACCGGGACGCCGGGACTTGCGCTGTTCCGCAACACTGGCAGCGTCACCGCAGACACGCTGACGATTTCGGCGCTAGGCAGCGATCCCGGCCCGCAGGCTCAGATCCTCGCCGATGGCGGCGCGCTCAATGTGCTCGATACGCTCTCCGCAGATGTGACGGGCGATATCCTGCTGCAATATCTCACCGGCGGCACGATCATCGGCGGGCCGGACAGCGCGAACCTGACCGCCACTTTCGATGTCACCGCAGGCGGGACGATCACACTGGATGGCGATGACGGCGCAGCGCGCAATATCGCCGCGCTGAACACCCTTCTTACATCCCATGACATCGAAGTCGGCGCCGATACTCTGTTCGGCGGCGATGCAGTTGCGCTGACTTCGACCAATGTCGACGCGCAGGCCGTGCTTGGTGGCACCAGCGCTGGCAGCGGCTATTCGCTGCTAGCGGACGAGGCGGCCGCGATAGATGCGACCAGCCTTTCGATTTTCTTGCCCAATGTCGGCGGCACCGATGTCGATGCGGTGATCGATGATCTGACCCTGCTTGGCAGCGGCGATCAGCGCTTTGCAAGCATCGACCTCTTCGTGGACGGATCGCTCGATATTTTCGGCGCGTTCAATTACACCTCGACAGGGTCCGGAGACACGCTTTCCATTGGGGCGGAAGGGACTTTGTTCCTGACCCTGCCGACAGGCAGCATCCGCCTCGATAGCGGGTCCGCGCTGGCCGGCACGCTGCAGATTTCCGCCACCGATTTCATCGCCGCAGATGCCGATCTGATCGCCGACATCCTCGCTGATCCCGCGAGCGCTGCGGTGGTAGAAGCGCTGCTCGATGATGGCGGCGCTGCCGAGGCATCGAGCTATATCTCGGCCGACCGTGTCGAGATCAACGCGCTTGGCCTTGTTTACGGGCAGAACACCGGAGCAAACGGCATCTATGGCGGCATCGAAGTTGGTCCTGGCGGGTTACTGATCACCCAAGCGTCCGCCTTCCCCGGCCAGCTTCGAGTAATCGCCTTTGGTACGCAGGACGATGGTACCGGCCAGCTGACCAATAATGATTTCTTCTTCGTGGTCGAATTCGCGACCGATCGAGTGGGCACCTACACGCCCGATGCCACGTTCAACAATTGCATCATCGTCACCTCGACCTGTCCGGAAGACCCGGTGGAAGAGGAGATCGAGGTTCCGGTTCCCAACCAGATCCTGATCGAACAACCACTCGCACCCAAGTTCGTCATCGATGAAGGAACGGCGTTCGATTTCGGGTTCGGCTTTGACTTCCCGGGCCTGATGGATGCCCCGCTCATCAGCGAAGACGAACTGGTGCGCGAACCCGTGACAAGCGGTTCGGACAGCGCGCTTCACGCGCTCAGCGGATCGGCTGACGATGATGAGGGAGACGAATGATGGCGCAGCAGTCACGGTCTCTCACAGGGCGGCTGATGCTCGCGCTTGCGGGTCTCGCCGGACTCGTCCTCGCCCTTCCGGCCAGCGCGCAGGAAGTGCCGGTATCGCTGCGCGACAGCGTGCCTATCGGATCGGACGGATTGTGCGAAATGCAGATCCAGTCCCCGACAGCGCAGGATGGCCTGTTCTACCGCCGCTATGCGGTAATTTGCCAAGATGCATCCATCGCCGTTGGCAGCCTGGCTGTGCTCCCTTCAACCGGTCCAGAAGCCGCTCTCTCTGCGCTTTCCGATGATGGCAGGACCTGCCGGGAGGGCGAGCTTTCAAATCTGCCCCAGGGCATCGAAAGCGCGCGCGCCTTTGCTTGCCGGGAGGAAGGAAACGAACTCAACCGCCTGCTGATTGTCGGCAGCGCCAATGGCTACACATATGTGGCGGAGGGCATATCCATTTATCAGGACGCCTTGCGGCTCGGCATGGCCACGCTGGCAAGCGATCGCGAAATTGCGGGCACCGTTGAAATTCCGCTGACGCTCGCCGCGGATGCCAGCGCTTTTGCCCGCGCGCAGGCCGAAGCCATCGGCCCGGACAGCGCGTTGGAAGAGGCCTATCGCCGCGCCAATGCGGGCAATTATGCAGAGGCCGCCGAGTTTTTTTCCGCATCGGCAGACGGGCTTGAAGGGGAAGAAGCCACCGAAGCGCTGCTCAACACGGCGCTGCAACAAAGCAATTTGGGCAATTATCTCGAAGCCGCGCTCCTCTTTATCGATATCCGATCGTTGATCGGAGAAGACCCGATCCTCACCCGCATGGCGCGCAATTTTGAAGCGCTGGACGCGCTCAATCGCGAACGTCCGGCAGAAGCGATCATGACGCTCGACGTTCCCCTGCCCGGAGATGCAGCGGACCTCGATGCGCTGTCACGGATGGAACTCTCCATACCACTGGCAGAGCGCCTCGCCGCGGAAAACGGCAATGCCATTAGCGGAGCGACGGGCGCTCTGACGGAGCTTGAACACGCCCAATTGCTCGATGCGCAGGCGCTGCAGATCCGCGCGACTGCATTGAGGGCACAGGGCCGCCCGCAGGATGCACGCGCCGCGCTGGTTCAGGCGCGCGAGCAATTGCTCACCGTGCGCGATGGACGGGTGGTGACGGTTCTATGGCTGCGCGCGCAAGTGCTGGGCGAAATCGCCGAAATCGATGAACGCGCAGGTGATCTCGGCGGCGCAGAAGCGCTCCACCAGCAGGCCATCGCGCTACTCGAATCCTTCTATCCCGGCTCACCCGCACTCGTCAGCGCGCAGGCGCAATATGCCGGTTTTCTGGCGCGCAACGGACGTGAGGAACAGGCCCTGTCCGTCTATCGCACGCTCGTCCAATCCGCCGACAGCAAGCCTGCCGCAAGCCTGCGACAATTGCTCGCGCCCTATTTTGCGCTGCTTGCAGAGCGCGATGGGCAAGGCGTTGCAGAGGAGATGTTCGCTGCGAGCCAGCTGATGTTACGCCCCGGCCTTGCGCAGACGCAGGCGGTGCTGGCGCGCGAACTGTCTGCTGGCAGTGACGAGGCAGCGCAGCTATTCCGCCAGTCGCTCAACGTCTCGCGCGGGATCGAGCAGCTGCGTGTCCGCATCGCCCAGGCCGAGCTGGACGCGAATGTCGAGGGTGCAGCGCCGGATTCGCAAATCGGAGACTTGCGCCAGCAGCTGGACACTCTGCAAATTCGCCAGTTGGAAATGCAGCAGCAATTGGCAGAATATCCGCGCTACCGCGTAGTCGAAGACAGCCGCATGGATCTGGCAAGCCTGCAGGCGACGCTGCAACCGGGTGAAGCCTATTACAAGCTGGTGATGCTCGATGAGGCGAGCTACGCCATCTATGCCGAAGCCGACATGGCTCGCGCCTTCCGCATTGACGCCGACAGTGATGAAATCGGCAGCATGGTCGATACGCTGCGGGACTCCATCGCGGTCGACCTGGCCGGCCAGACCATCACGTATCCCTTCGAGATCCAAACCGCGCGCACGCTGCATGCCCAGCTGTTCGGTCCAGTGGCGAGCGATCTGAACGATGCGCGGCACCTCGTTTTTGAGCCTGACGGCGCGATGCTGCGGTTGCCGGTCAATCTCCTCGTCACCGATGACGCCAGCGTGGCCGCCCATGGCGCGCGGATGGCGAATGGAGGGGACGAATTCGACTATCGCGGCACCGCATGGATGGGCCGCGACATGCCCATCACCACATCGGTTTCGCCAAGCTCCTTCCGAGACGTGCGCGCGGCGAGAGCTTCGGACGCTCGGCTCGATTACCTGGGTCTTGGGCAAAACCAGCCGCTTGGGGCATCGCCGTTGCCAGCGCTTGCAAGGGGTTCGCTCGGCATGGTCAGCGATCGGTGCCGCTGGGGCGCGTCGGCCTGGAACGACCCGATTGCAGCGACCGAGCTGCGTGCTGCGCAAGATGCCTTGCAAGCCAATGGCGCCGAGGCGCGATTGCTAACCGATGCGGCGTTCAATGACAGTGCGCTGCTGGGCATGGACCAGCTCGACGAATATCGCATCCTGCATTTCGCCACGCACGGTCTGGTGACGGCCCCCGCGTCGGAATGCCCGCCGCGCCCCGCATTGCTAACCAGCTTCGGCGGTGAGAATTCGGACGGATTGCTGAGCTTTTCAGAAATCTTCGACCTGCAGATCGACGCCGACCTGGTCATCCTTTCGGCCTGCAATACGGCAAGTGAAGGCGGTCTGGTGGCGAGCCGCGAAGCCGGTATCAGCGGTGCTGGCGATTTCGCGCTGGACGGTCTTGTCCGTGCCTTTGTGGGCGCTGGCGGACGCACGGTGATGGCCAGCCACTGGCCGGTGCCAGACGATTTCAACGCGACCCAGCGACTGGTGACGGGCGTATTCTCCGCAGCGCCGGGCGATACGACCGGCGAGGCCTTACGCCGCGCGCAGCTCGGTCTGATGGACGAGGCGCAGACATCGCACCCGTTTTACTGGGCCGCTTTCGCCGTGGTCGGGGATGGCACGATACCGGTGGTGCGTTAAGCCGCCCCCCGACCCCGCATCAGTCGTATTCGGTGATGATCGCGCTGAAATCCCGCGCGCCGTTGCCCTCTGCGTCGAACGCTTCGTAAAGCTCTTTCGCCTTGGCACCGATGCGGGTGTTCATGCCCGCAGTCTCGGCAGCTTCCATGGCGAGCTTCAGATCCTTCAGCATCAGGCCTGTCGCGAACCCGCCCTGATAATCATTATCCGAAGGCGACTTCGGACCGACACCCGGGACCGGGCAATAGCTCGTCATGGACCAGCACTGGCCCGAACTGACGCTGGAAATGTCGTAAAAGGTCTGCGGATCCAGGCCGAGCCTTTGCGCCATGGCAAAGGCTTCTGCCGTGCCGATCATCTGGACGGCGAGCAGCATGTTGTTGCAGATTTTTGCCGCCTGACCGTTACCCGCATCTCCGGCGTGGATCACCGCCTTGCCCATGTCTTTCAGCACTTCTTCAGCGCCCCTGAACCCTTCTTCGCTGCCCCCAACCATGAAAGTCAGCGTGCCCGCATCGGCTGCCGCGATCCCGCCCGATACCGGCGCATCGACCATGGGATAACCAGCGGCGGAAGCGGCATCGGCCACTTCGCGCGCGGTCGCAACGTCGATGGTGGAGCAATCTATCAGCACTGCACCTTCCGGTGCGTGGCCGATCACGTCGCTGGTGTAGACTGCTTTCACGATCTCGCCATTGGGCAGCATGGAGACCACGGCATCCACGCCTTTGCATGCCTCGCTGGCCGATGTGAAAGTCTCGCAGCCCTTTTCCTTTGCCGCCGCGAGCGCCGCCCCGCTAAGGTCGAAAGCGCGCACATCGTGCCCCGCCTTCGCCAGGTTCGCGGCCATGCCGCCGCCCATGTTTCCAAGACCGATAAATGCGATTTTCATGGCGATTCTCTCCTTGGGCCTGCGCTTCTCATTTCAGATGAAACTATGCAAGGGCCAGATCACGCCAACGCAAGCACTCCGGTGAGCACGTGGCGAACAAGGTCGACCTGCCCGCGCGCGCCAGTCTTGGCATAGATTTTCTTCGAGTAATTGCGCGCGGTCTCGATGGTCAGGCCGTGCTCTTCCGCCGCCTCGGCAATCGAAAGGCCCTGCGCCATGGACCACGCCATGCGCGCCTCGCTCGGCGTCAGGTTGAAGAGGTCGACTAGCTGTTCGGCGCGCGTTTCGGAGGAAGATCGGTCACCGCGCAGGTAAACCACGGCTACGGCATCCTTGCCCCCCGCCAGTGCGGCGAGGCGCAGGGGGGATACCAGAATGTCGATCCACGGATCGTGGCTCAGATTGATTGCGCGAGGTCGAGCCCTGGGGTTCGCGGCAAAGGCCTTCACCAGCCCAGTGAGCTGGCGGTCCACTGCCGGGTCGGAGGGGACGAGCCTGTCATAGGCGCCGCGCGCCAATAGCCCACTTTCGCGCAGCAACCGCTCGGCCTGCTGGTCGCTGTCAACAATGCGCCCCTTCGCATCGAGGCTGATCCAACCGAAATCGAGCCGGGCAAAGGCCTGCGCGCTCATGGCGGATCGGGCGCGCTCGCGCTCCAGACCGGAGAGCACGCGCAGGGCAGCGCCAAAATGCGGGGCCAGCGCCGCAAGCAGCGATGAAGTGCCCCCCTCACCGCGCTGCACCACCAGCGTTGCCACCAATCCTCCTTCGCCAGTGAGCCGGATCGCATGTTGCTGAGCGCCCAGTTCCTCGGGCGCATAGGGCCTCCCGGGACGAAGCTCGGAGAGGTCGTTTGCCTCCTCCACCTCGCCGGCTGAGAGCCGCACCACATCGCCGCCCGACTGCAGGATGATCGCCGCTCCCTCTGCATTCGCGGCCGACTGCAGCCGCGAGAGGAAGGTCTGCCACATCGGTTGCTCGAACATGCCATCATGCAGCGGCACAAGCAGTTCTATCTCGCCCAGATTGGGAATACGCATGCACGCGTCATACCACCTCCCATTTGGGAGGTCCACATTGTCGCGAGCTTGCTACATCCCGCGCCATGACTGCACCGCTCACCCATCTCCAGCGCCTCGAGGCAGAGGCCATTCACATCATCCGCGAAGTCGCTGCCGAAGCCGACAAGCCAGTGATGATGTATTCGATCGGCAAGGATTCTGCCGTGATGCTGCATCTGGCGAAGAAGGCCTTCTACCCTTCGCCGCCGCCTTTCCCGCTGCTCCACGTCGATACGACCTGGAAGTTCAAGGATATGTACGATCTGCGCAAGCGGTCTGCCGAAGAAGCGGGCATGGAGCTGATCGTGCACCAGAACCCCGAGGCACAGGAACGCGGCATCAACCCGTTCGATCACGGCCCGCTGCACACCGACATGTGGAAGACCGAGGGGCTGAAGCAGGCGCTGACCATGCATGGTTTCGACGCGGCCTTTGGCGGTGCCCGCCGCGACGAGGAAAAGAGCCGCGCGAAGGAGCGCATCTTTTCTTTCCGCACCGCGAGCCACGGCTGGGACCCGAAGAACCAGCGGCCGGAGCTGTGGAACCTCTACAACGCGAAGAAGCGCAAGGGCGAAAGCATCCGCGTCTTCCCGATCTCCAACTGGACCGAGCTCGATGTATGGCAGTATATCCAGCTCGAGAATATCGAGATCGTACCGCTCTATTTCAGCGCGCCGCGCCCGACTTTCGAATATGAAGGCGGCCTGTTCATGGCCGACGATATCGAGCGTCTTGAGAAGGTCATGGGTAAGCGCCCCGAGATCACCACCCGGTCCGTGCGCTTTCGCACGCTCGGCTGTTTTCCGCTGACGGGCGCAGTCGAAAGCGAAGCCTCGACGCTCAGCGAAGTCATTCAGGAAACGCTGCTCACCACCACCAGCGAAAGGCAGGGCCGCGTGATCGACAAGGATGCGGGCGGTGCCGGCATGGAGAAGAAGAAGCAGGAGGGCTATTTCTGATGTCGCAAGACACGATCTACCAAACCGACGCCCTCATCGCCGAGGATATCGACGCCTATCTCGACACGCACCAGCACAAGACCATGCTGCGCTTCATCACATGCGGCAGCGTGGATGACGGCAAGTCGACGCTGATCGGCCGCCTGCTCTACGACAGCAAGATGATCTTCGAGGACCAGCTCGAAGCGTTGAGCAACGACAGCAAGAAGGTCGGCACGCAGGGGCAGGAGATCGACTTTGCGCTGTTGGTGGATGGCCTCGCCGCAGAGCGCGAGCAGGGCATCACCATCGATGTCGCCTATCGCTTCTTCAACACCGAAAAGCGCAAGTTCATCGTCGCCGATTGCCCGGGGCACGAACAGTATACGCGCAACATGGTGACCGGCGCCTCCACCGCCGACCTTGCGGTCATCCTCGTCGATGCGCGCAAGGGCGTGCTCGTTCAGACGCGGCGGCACAGCTACCTCTGCCACCGGATCGGCATCCGCAACATCGTGCTGGCGGTGAACAAGATGGACCTGGTCGATTACGACCAGCAGGTCTTCGACGACATCGTGGCCGACTATCGCGCCTTTGCCGAGGAAATCGGCATCGAGAGTTTCACCGCGCTGCCCATTTCGGGCTTCAAGGGCGACAACATCACCTCGGCGCCGAGCGACAAGACGCCGTGGTACGACGGGCCGAGCCTTGTCGACCACCTCGAAAGCGTCGAAGTCCTGTCGGAAGTGGCGGCGGAAAAGCCTTTCCGCATGCCGGTGCAGTGGGTCAATCGCCCCAATCTCGACTTCCGCGGGTTCTCTGGCCTGATCGCCACGGGCTCCGTCAAGCCGGGCGATGCGGTGCGCGCGCTACCATCGGGCAAGACCTGCACCGTAAAATCGATCGTCACTTATGATGGCGAGCTGGACGAGGCCGTGGCCGGCCAGTCGGTCACCATCACGCTGGAAGACGAGATCGACTGTTCGCGTGGCGACGTGCTGTGCGTGGCGGACAATCCACCCGAAACAGCCGACCAGTTCGAAGCGACGCTAGTGTGGCTTAACGATGAAGACCTGCATGTCGGGCGCAGCTATTGGCTGAAGATCGGCACGCAGACAGTTTCAGCCACGGTGCAGCAGCCCAAGTATCGTGTGGACGTCAACACGATGGATCACATGGCGGCAAAGACGCTCAGCCTCAACGATATCGGCGTGGCGGAAGTCTATGCCGACAAGAACATCGTGTTCGAGCCCTATGCCGACAGCCGTACGCTGGGCGGCTTCATCCTGATCGACAAGATCACCAATGCGACCGTTGGTGCGGGCATGCTCAACTTCAGCCTGCGGCGCAGCCAGAACGTGCATTGGCAGGCGACCGACATCAGCCGCGAGCATCATGCGGGCATGAAGAACCAGACGCCGCGCGTGCTCTGGTTCACCGGGCTTTCGGGAAGCGGCAAGTCGACCATCGCCAATGAAGTCGAGAAGAAGCTGGCGCTGATGAACCGCCACACCTTCCTGCTCGACGGCGACAATGTCCGCCACGGCCTGAACAAGGATTTGGGCTTTACCGAGGCCGACCGGATCGAGAACATCCGCCGCATCGGCGAAGTGGCGAAGCTGATGACCGATGCGGGCCTGATCGTGCTCACCGCCTTCATCTCGCCCTTCCGCGCGGAACGGCAAATGGTGCGCGACATGCTGGAGGATCACGAGTTCATCGAGATCTTCGTCGACACTCCGCTGGAAGTTGCCGAAGAGCGGGACGTAAAGGGCCTATACAAAAAGGCGCGCGCCGGAGAGCTGAAGAACTTCACCGGGATCGACAGCCCGTATGAGCCTCCGCAAAAGCCGGAAATCACCGTCAACACGGTGGAAATGACGCCCGAAGAAGCCGCCGATTACATCATCGGCCAGATCCTTCCGCTGAAGTGAGTGCCACACCTATGACCGACGCCGAACTCGCCGCCCACCTTGCCGAATGCGCCGGGCGCATCCTTCTGGAAGTCCGCGCCTCTGGCATGATCGCCGGCAAGGCTCTCGGCAAAGCTGGCGATGAGACGGCAAACCAGTTCCTCGTCCATGCCCTGCGTGCGCAGCGCCCCGAAGACGGCCTGCTGTCCGAAGAGAGCAAGGACACAATGGAGCGGCTTGATAAGAGCCGCGTATGGATCGTCGACCCCGTCGATGGCACGCGCGAATATGGTGAGGAGCGGACCGATTGGGCGGTTCACGTTGCGCTTGCTGTCGATGGCAGGCCCGAGATCGCCGCAGTCGCCCTGCCCGGCCTTGGCGAAGTGCTGAGAACCGATCAGCCTTGCGCTTTGCCCGGCGCGCCCGAAAAGCTGCGCATGGTCGTCAGCCGCACCCGCCCTGCTCCCGAGGCTGTCAAAGTCGCCGAAGCGCTGGATGCTGAACTTGTCCCCATGGGCAGTGCGGGCGCCAAGGCCATGTCGATCATCCGCGGAGAGGCCGACATTTATCTGCACACCGGCGGCCAATACGAATGGGACAGCTGCGCCCCAGCCGCAGTCGCCGCCGCCCACGGCCTCCACATCAGCCGCGTCGATGGTTCACCCTTGCTCTACAACCAGCGCGACACCTATCTGCCAGACCTGCTGATCTGCCGGAAAGGCCACGCAGATGCGGTGTTCGAGGCACTGCAAGCAGACTAGCCACCGCCGCGAGAATCGCGTCGAACGCTAGCAGCGAATTTTTCGAGAAATGGTGCCCAGAAGAGGACTCGAACCTCCACGGGGTTGCCCCCACCGCCACCTGAAGACGGCGCGTCTACCAATTCCGCCATCTGGGCACACATTGTAGGGCGAAGCGTGGCTCCGCCGTGTGGTAGGAGCGCGCCTCTAAGGCAGGGCTGCGATTGAGTCAACGCGGGTTTTGCATCGCGCGTACGGTTTTCTGCCGCGATCGCCGAGCAACGGCGGAACGGCCTGAGTGTTTTACGCGTAATAGAAGCATTGCCCGCCGCCCGCTGGCTGTGCATAGGGCGTTGCGACACATCCATTCTGCTCGAAGGACATGCCTCTCATGGCCAAATCATCTCCGCTCGAAGGCAAGCTCGTCACCCTGATCGGCGGCAGCGGATTTATCGGATCGCATGTTGCGCAGGATTTGCTCGAGCGCGGCGCGCGTGTGCGCATCGCTGCGCGCGAGCCTGAGAAAGCCTTCAAGCTGAAGCCGCTCGCCAATCTCGGGCAGATCCAGTTCGCCCGTTGCAATGCGGCTGACAAGGCCAGCGTCGAGGCATGCGTGCGCGGATCGGATGCGGTGGTCTATCTGATCGGCACGTTTGAAGGCAATCAGCAAAAGCTGCAGGCAGACAGCGCCGGGCACGCCGCGAAAATCGCCGCCGAAGAAGGCGCGATGGGTTTCGTCTACATCTCCGCGATTGGCGCCGACCCGGAGAAGGAAACCGGCTATTATCGCACAAAGGGTGACGGTGAGCTGCAGGTGCTGGCAGCTTTCCCCAAGGCGACAGTCATTCGTCCCTCGGTCGTGTTCGGTGAGGACGCAGGGCTCGTTCCGATGTTCGCCGACATGGTGCAAATGATGCCGGTGATGCCGGTGTTCGGTGCCGATTCAAAGTTTCAGGTCGTGTGGGTCGATGATGTTGCGGCAGCTGTTGCGGCGGCTCTGGAGAATGTCGGCAAGCACGGCGGTAGGACCTATGAAGCTGCGGGCCCCGAAGAGCTTTCCATGATGCAAATCCATGAGATGATTGCGGACGGGCAAAACCGCGAGCGTGTGTTCTTCCCCATGCCCACTCCGCTGGCGAAGGGCTTCGCCGCATTGCCGCTCACACCGATCAATTCGGATCAGCTGGCGATGCTGGAAGAAGGTAGCACGGCAACCACGGGTGTGCCGCAGCTCGACAAACTCGGCATCGATCCCAAGCCTCTGTCGCTGTTCCTCGATCGCTGGATGGTCCGCTATCGCAAGCACGGGCGTTTCGGCAGCAAGCGCAAGGCCGGTTGAACGCGGCGTACCGTTAGCCAAGTGAGGAAATCCTGTGCGCATCGGTAGCGCGCCGGGCTTTGCCACGCCTATAGTCGCGCCAACGATTCGAACCTTCCAGACAGCGCCAACTTCGGGAAACATACGACCATGAAATTCTTCGCCGACACCGCCGAACTCGATGACATCCGCGAACTGGCGGCCACTGGCCTGCTGGACGGCGTCACCACCAATCCGTCACTGATCGCCAAGTCGGGCCGCGATTTCATGGAAGTGACCAAGGAAATCTGCGGCATCACCGATGGCCCGGTGAGCGCCGAAGTCGTCGCCCTCGATCACGAGACGATGATGAAAGAGGCCGAAAAGCTGCGCAAGATTGCCGACAATGTCTGCATCAAGGTGCCGCTGACGGTCGATGGCCTGAAAACCTGCAAGGCGCTGACCGATGACGGCACGATGGTGAATGTCACCCTGTGCTTCTCGGCCAATCAGGCGCTGCTGGCTGCCAAGGCTGGCGCGACTTTCGTTTCACCTTTCGTCGGCCGCCATGATGACAATGGCACGGATGGCATGGACCTGATCCGCGACATCCGCCTGATCTACGACAATTACGATTTCCACACGGAAATCCTCGTTGCGAGCGTGCGGCATGTGGTCCATGTTCTCGAAAGCGCGCGCATCGGCGCAGACGTCATGACCGCGCCGCCCAAAGTGATCCATGCGCTGTTCAAGCACGTGCTGACAGACAAGGGCATCGAGGGCTTCCTCAAGGACTGGGAAACCACCGGGCAATCGATCCTGTAATCGCGATACGGAAAGCGAGGTGTCGCCCCCGCCTGAGCAGGGGGCGACTGCCAAAGAGCATCTTTATCCGCCGAGAACGCCTTCGGCCTTTGCGCTCACGTTCTTGGCGATCCACTGATCGCGCAGTTTGAACTTCTGGATCTTGCCCGAACCGGTGAGCGGCCATTCGCTTACCACTTCCCAATAGGCCGGGCATTTCTGCGGCGCGATCTCGGAACGGCAATAGGCACGCAGTTCTTCGGGATCGAAGGTGTGTCCGTCTTCCATCCGCACATAGGCGGCGACGGCTTCACCCAGGACATCGTCCGGCACGCCGAAGACGGCGCATTCGGCGACGCCCTCATGTTCGGCGAGGACGTTCTCGATTTCCGCCGGAAACAGGTTCTCGCCGCCGCGAATGATCATTTCCTTCACCCGGCCCGTGATGCGAACGAAACCGCGCTCGTCCATCGTGCCGAGGTCACCGGTGTGCAGCCAGCCATCGGCATCGATTGCTTCAGCGGTGGCTTCCGGGTTCTCGTGATAGCCGAGCATGGTCGCATAGCTGCGTGAGCGGATTTCGCCGACCACGCCGCAATCGACGATCTCATCCGTCGCCGGATCGAAAATGCCGACTTCGCAGCCGAGCGCCGGGCGACCGATGCTAGTGGTGATATCCTCCACCGAGTCCGATGGCCGCGCACTGGTGATGACCGGCGAACTTTCGGTCTGCCCATAGGCGACCAGCGCCTGCGCGCCCAGCACGGCTTCTGCGGCGCGGGCGAGTTCCGGGGCAACCATTGCCCCGCCCATGCCGAGCACTTTGAGTGAAGACAGATCGCGCTCATTGGCCTTTTGCATCGCGATCATCGCAACGGCCATAGTCGGCACGGTGAGCGTCCAGGTGACCTTATCACGCTCGATGATGTCGAGCGCTGCGTTGGGCTCGAAGAAAGGCAGCGGCACATATTTGGAAGCGGTCTGGAGCGAGCCGAGGACGCCCATGGAGCAGCCCATCGTGTGAAACAGCGGGGTGAGGCCGATGGTCGACTGGCGGTCCTCCAGATTGCCCGTCTTGGCAAAGATGCGCGCATTGTTGGTGATGTTTCGGTGGGACAGGACGACTCCCTTCGGGAAGCCGGTCGTGCCCGAAGTATACTGGATCTGCGCGGGATCGTTCGTCTCGACCTCTGGCAGAGTGCCACTCGGATCGGTGAACATGGCCGCTTCATCGTGCATGTCGACGACTTCGCGGACGGCAGGGATTTCCTCGCACACAGCCTTGCCGATTTCAGCCATCGGATTGCCGCGCACTTCCTTGATCAGGAACAGGGCAACGCTGCCGGACTGGCGCAGCACATAGTCGAGCTCGCGCTTCTGATAGGCGGGATTGACAGTGACCAGAGTGAGGCCAGCGAGCGCGCAGGCATATTCGACGAGGACCCATTCGGGGATGTTCGGGCCCCACACGGCGATGCGTTCGCCCGGCTGGAAGCGCGCGGCAAGGCCCTTGGCCATCCGCTCCGCATCGGCGAGCAATTCGGAATAGGTCCAGCGACGGCCGGTGCTGCCATCCATCAGCCCTTCGACCAGCGCTTCTGCGTCGCCGTTCTTCGCGGCCTGTTCGCGCAGCAATCCGCCTATCGTGGTATCGAGGATTTCCTCATCGGCGTACCAATCGCAATGAGCCTTTTCGAGGCGCTGCTCGACCATGTCATTCTCTCCATCTGTGTGCCGGTCATTCGCGCCGACTTATGTCGAATCCATATAGGTATGGGCTGATCTCGACCAAGAGACAGTGAAGCAATGTTTTGGCCTTGAGGAAAGCCCATAAAAATGGCCCCGCCAGCAAGTGGATGGCGGGGCCAGGGCTCGGATGTGCAGGCATGGACCGGGCCTGCTGCTGTGGTGGCCGATCGTCACGTCCGGCCACGCCGGCTTTTGTGCCGGTCTATGGTTCGGGCGTTTCGGGCGTCTCGTTCATCATCGCTTCTATTGCCTGGCGTATGCGCATGGCGACCGCAGGGTCAGCCTGCGCGGCGCGGCCGATGGCGGCGTATCTTGCGGGATCGAGGCCTTCTTCCACGACGATGCCCTCAGCCTGCGCGAGACGCGCTTCATCCGTCATTCCCGGATCGCGCTCCTGGCGCATGCGGATGCCCGCTGCGGCGAAGCTTGCGATTTCGGCATCGGTGATGTCTTCGCCGGTCAGCTCCATATCAGTTTCAGGGTCGGCAGGCGGGATGGGTGTTTCCTGCATGGGTTCGGGCGTTTGTACGGGCGGAATGGGTGAGATGTCCTGCGCAGCCGCGCTCCCGCCCGCCAGCAACCCCGCTGCCGCCGCGCTGATTATCCAGTATTTCATTTGATCGTCCTTCAGTAGCGTTTGTCACGCCCCCGAGAGGAAAGCTGCGCCTGGCGCCGCGGCATCACAACTGCGCCCGCGCCGAATAGGGCGCGAAAGCCGATCATCAGAGAAAGCTGTGCGCTGCTCGCGACGAAACGTTGGGAATGTCGCGCATAAGCGCCATTCGCGAAATCGCTTCGCCGCTCAGCGGTCTCTGTCGGTCGGAATGCCCAGCGAATCAGAGTGTTCGGGAGAACAGCGCCAGAAGGTTGCTCCACGCGCGTTCCGCGGGTTCGCGGGCATAGGCGGGGCTATCGAGGACGGTCCAGCCGTGATCGCCGTCATATAGCTCGACCGACACGTCAGCGCTGGCGGCAGCGGCGGCAGCTTCCAATTCGGCTTTCATGCCTTCGCTGCTAGCATTGTCATCACGGGCGATGCCGATGTGAACGCCGCTATCTGCAGGCAGATCGCCTAGGAGGTTAACAGGCGCCATATCCTCACCGCGGGTCAGCCCGCCGCTATGGAAACTGGCCGCCGCCTTGATGCGATCAGGCACGGCGTGGGCACAATAAATCGTCCAGCTGCCCGTCATGCAATGGCCCAGATTGCCGATCCCTTTGCTAGAATCGACGGCATGCTGATCATCCAGCCATGCAGCCACACTGCGTGCGGTCGCCATGACTGCAGCGGGCGTGTTCACTTCGCGCCACGGGGTCACGCGTTCCCAGCCATTGTTGTTGCGCCAGTCGCTGAAGTCCTCGAACTGCTGACCTGCGACTGATCGGTAATAAGGGTTCGGCACCAGCACGCTGTATCCGGATTCGGCCAGCCGTCGCCCCATTTGGATCTTGGCTGGTCGCAGGCCTGCGATATCGGGCCACAGGATTGCGGCGGGGGCAGAGCCGCTTGTCGCATGAATAAACACGCCGTCCATCGTCCCGCCATCGGCGGCGAAGGTCACTTGCCGCTCGACCAGGCCGGTCGCCTCGGTATCCATCGGCTCCATGGGAGCACAGGCAGCAACTGCCCCTGCTGCGCCCAGGGCGCCGAACTGGCGGCGATTCACGGGTCGATTGATCGCGGAAAACTGATCGCGTTCGCACATGGCAGATACTCTCCTGTTTTCCCGTCCGCAGTGGGCGTAGCATTGTCAGTCACTTGTGCAAAGCGGACCAATGGATGTGGCGGGCTTGGCGCGATTTGCCCCTCGTCCGGCGCATATGTCGCTTGTCGATCATTTCCTTGATTATTCCGCCGCAATCGGCATTTTACAGTCATGGACAAGAGGGCGGAAGAAATTCGTAAAATGAGCCAGAAGGGGCCGATCCAGCTGGATCGCGGCTCCTACGATGGCGGCAATCTACCGCGCGCGGACATCACGCGCCCGGCAAATATCGCGGAGCGGGACGGGCGCATCAACTGCCCGGTTTGCGACGAGGATATCTCCGCAAGGGCCAAGAAGTGCCGTCACTGCGGTGAAGTGCTCGATCCCGATATGCGCCGCGAGAAAATGTCCGAACGTCGCGCCGGCGGCGGCCGTGCCTACACCCGCAACAAGAGCAAGGTGGCGGCAGCAATCTTCGGCATTCTGCTGGGCTGGATCGGCGTGCACAAATATTATCTTGGTCGTGTCGGCCAAGGCATTCTCTATACGCTGTTCTTCTGGACCGGCATTCCCGGACTGCTCGGCCTGATCGAGGGCATTATCTACCTGACGATGGATGATGAGCGGTTCTGGGAAAAGTACGGCTGATCCGTCCAACTCTCCAACATGCGAGTCGGAAAATGGCGAAAAAAAGACGCCGCAATTTTTGTTCAGTCACGCGATGTGTCCCTGCTGTGACAGCGTCGAATCCCTGCTTCGATCAGAAATGAATGAGAGCCGCCCGGATTGATCCTTGCGAATTTCGCGGACCAAATTCCATTTATTCTGAATTGCGCTAAGAGAAGCCGTCCGCAGTGTTCCGCAGACACCGCTGGATGTGATCGACCTTGGATCGAACACGCCGAAACTATCGGGACGCGGGGAGGCGCGCTTTTTTCTGTGGCCGATCATCTTTTGTAACAAGAAGGATGATCACATGACAAAACTACTCAACGCAACATTCGCAATCGCTCTGGTCGCCGGCGGCCTTTCCGTGCCGCTACACGCGCAGGACCAGGCGCAAGACACCATCATCGTGCAACCGGCATCCAGCGAAGCCGTTTTTGCCGGACGGCTGACGCAGGAGCTTGATCAGCAACTTGCACGGGTCCGGTTTCCGCTGCGGGTCGAAGATACCGGCATAGTCCGGGTTCGCTTCGTCACCGATGACGATGGAACGCCGGGTGAAGCCTATATCTACGAAAGCTCGGGCAGCCGTTTTCTTGACCGAGCCGCCGTGCAGGCCGTCAGTCGTATGGATAGCGTGGGGCCAGCTCCGTGGGGCAGTGAAGACGGCCAGCAAGTCCAGGCCAATATCATTTTCGCCAATTCGGAGTATGAGCTCGGGCGCCTGACCCGTCGTCTCGAAGCCGAGGAAAGCGAACGGACTTACGAGCCACATATCCTGGCGCTGAACGTCGTGCCGGCATCGCGTCACTGACGCAGCCAGTCGCAGTTTGCCTTGGCATCGCGGCCGTCTGGCTGCGGAGGGCGCGCTGTGATGCCAGGGCATCACCGCATTGGCTGATCGAGAAGCAGATAGCTTGACAGCCCGTGCAACACACCGCGGGGCGTGATCCCAGGATCCCGCCCCGCTTATGCTGCGCGCGAGGGGCGCTTCAGCGCGGCTTCGCTCTGCTCCATCAGCTTCGTGATGATGTCCGCAGCAGGCTCTTCCTCGGTGACGAGGCTCACGCTTTGCCCGGCCATCAGCGAACCGTTTTCGATATCGCCATCCACTACTGCGCGGCGCAGCGCGCCTGCCCAATAATGTTCGATCTGCAATTGCGCCTCGGCCATTTCGATCTCGCCTGAATCGAGAATCTTGGCGACTTCGCGCTGCTTGGCAGTGAAGGCGTCGGTGCCCTTGTTCTTCAGCGCGCGCACCGGAATAACCGGCAGGCGCGGATCGACCTGCACGCTCATTTCCGCATCGCGGGCCTTGGCGCGGAAGAAGGCCTTCTTGAAATCGGGGTGGGCGATGCTTTCGGTGGCGCAGGCAAAACGCGTGCCGAGCTGCACGCCGCTCGCACCCATTTCCAGATAGGCGGCGATCATGTCGCCAGTGCCGATGCCGCCGGCGACGAACACCACGAATTCCTTCGCCAGTTCGGGCAGGAATTCCTGCGCCAGGACGCTGGTGGAAACAGGGCCGATATGGCCACCCGCCTCGCTGCCTTCGATCACCAAGGCGTCCGCGCCCGATCGCAGCAGTTTCTTCGCGAGCGCCAGTGTCGGCGCAAAGACGATAACCTTGGCGGGGTTCTTGCCGCCCTTGATGGCTTCCACACTGCCCTTTGGCGGGATGCCCCCTGCCAGCACGACATGGCCGACGGCGTGCTTCTCGCAGACCGCGATGAGCTCGAACAGGTCGGGATGCATGGTGATGAGGTTCACGCCGAAGGGCTTGTCCGTCATCTCTTTCGTCGCGGCGATTTCGGCATCGAGCAGATCGGGCGTCATCGCTCCGCAGGCAATCACGCCAAAGCCGCCGCCATTGCTGATCGCGGAGACGAGATTGCGCTCCGATACCCAGCTCATGGCACCGCACATGATCGCATGCTCGGTGCCAAGGAATTCGCGGCCGCGCGCCATCAGCGCAGATGTCTTGGGATAATCAGTCATGGCCGCTCCCTATGATACGGGCTTTCGGCCCGCAAGCGGAACTGCACCTGCCGCATGCCGTTTGCCTGTCATGAACAAAGCTTACGAAAAACTCGATCGCATCTTCGTCGCCGGTGAATGGCGCACAGGCTCCGGCAAGGAGATGCACAATATCTGTCCGTGGGACGAAAGCACCATCTTCACGATGAAAGGCGCCACGGCAGATGATGTGGATGAGGCCTGCAAGGCCGCTGCCGAAGCCCAAAAGGAATGGGGCGCAATGCCGCCCGCCGCGCGCGCTGCCGTCCTCTCGCGCATCGCCGAGGTGATGGACTCGCGCAAGGACGAGATTGCCGAATGGATCGTGCGCGAAATCGGCGGCACGCAGGTGAAGGCCGCGCTCGAACACAAGCTGTGCACCGATGTGGCGCGCAAGGGCGCGGTGCTGCCTTTCATGGTCGAAGGATTGATCCTGCCGGAGGATATTCCTGGCAAGGAGAGCCGCGCCTATCGCCAACCCGCTGGCGTCGTGGCACTCATCAGCCCGTGGAATTTCCCGCTGCAGCTGACTGGGCGCACGCTGCTGCCCGCGCTGGCGCTTGGCAATGCCGTGGTGCTGAAGCCGTCGAGCGATTCCATCGTCACTGGCGGCACCATTTTCGCCGCGATCTGCGAAGAAGCCGAAGTGCCCAAGGGACTTGTTTCCGTGCTGCCGGGCGGCGGCTCCGACATCGGCGACCCGCTGATTGCGCATGATATCCCCTCGGTCGTTTCCTTCACCGGCTCCACCGGCGTGGGGCGCGGCGTGGGCAAGGCGGCGCTCGATGCCGATCTCATCAAGTCGGTCGAGCTGGAACTGGGCGGCAATTCGCCCATCGTTGTGCTGGACGATGCCGACCTCGATTACGCGGTCGAGGCGAGCGTGTGGGGCAAGTTCATGCACCAGGGCCAGATTTGCATGATTGCCAATCGCATCGTGGTGGAAGACGGCATTTACGATGCCTTCGTCGAGGCATTCGTCGAACGAGTGAAGAAACTGCCCGTGGGCAAGCGCGATGCCGCCGATTGTTTCATCGGCCCCATCGTCAATCGCGACCAGTTCGACGGGATAACCGACATGATCGCCAAGGCGAAGGAACAGGGCGCGACCTGTGCTCTTGGCGGAGAGCCCGACGGCCTTGTCATCCCGCCGCATGTCTTCACCAATGTGGGAGAGGACAATTGCCTGGTCGATAATGAGATTTTCGGCCCGCTTTGCCCGATCACACGCGCGAAGGATGAGGACGACGCGATCCGCCTCGCCAATGCGACAAGCTACGGCCTGTCCGCTTCGGTCTTTTCGGAGAATGAAGGCCGCGCGCTTCGCGTTGCCAAGCAAATTCAGTCCGGCATGTGCCACATCAACGATGCGCCGGTGAACGACAGTCCGATGTCACCCTTTGGCGGCGTGAAGAATTCGGGCATCGGTCGCTTCAACGGTCGCTGGGCCATCGATGCCTTCACCACCACACGCTGGATCAGTGTGCAGCATGAAAAGCGCCAGCTGCCTTTCAGCGCGGACGATCTGGGCTAGGACGAATTAGTCGCGATAGTCGATCCGCACCTTGCCCGCAGCTTCTGCGGCAAGGGAGCGGGCATCGTCTGTCGTCTCACCCACAGCGAGCGCCACGCCCATGCGGCGGTAAGGGCGTGTGGTGGGCTTGCTGAAAATGCGGACATCGATATCGGGGCCAAGGCCGAGCGCATCGGCCACGCCTTCGAAACCGAAATCCGCACTCTCGCGATCGGCGAGGATCACGGCGGAGGCGGCGGGAATCGCGGGCTCGTCGGCAAAGATCGGCAGGCCCATCACTGCGCGGGCGTGCAGGTCGAATTCGGACAGACCCTGTGAAATCAGCGTCACCATGCCGGTATCGTGCGGGCGCGGACTGAGTTCGGAAAAGATCACTTCCTCTCCCTTCACGAAGAATTCGACGCCGTAGAGACCCCAGCCGCGGCCCTCGCCTTCCAGCGCGGTCACGACCTTTTCGGCCATGTCCTGCGCTTTGGCGAGAGCAGCTTCGCTCATCGCGGCGGGCTGCCAGCTTTCCTGGTAATCGCCGCGCTCCTGCCGGTGGCCGATGGGCTCGCAGAAAGTGAAACCGCCCGAATGACGCACGGTGAGCAGCGTGATTTCGTAATCGAAAGCGATAAATTGCTCGACGATGACGCGCTGGCGATCGCCGCGCATGTTCTCGACCGCGTAATTCCATGCAGCCTCCAAGTCAGCCGCGCTGTCGACTTTGCTCTGGCCTTTGCCCGATGATGACATGACCGGCTTGATGACAAGCGGGAAGCCGGTGTGCTCCGCCCCCGCCTGTACTTCGGCAAGACTTTCCGCGTAACGATAGCGCGAAGTCGTCAGGCCCAATTCCTGCGCCGCAAGATCGCGGATCGCATCGCGGTTCATCGTCAGCTGCGTGGCGCGCGCGGAGGGGACGACGGTAAAGCCATCCTCTTCCAGTTCGGCGAGCACTTCGGTGCGGATCGCCTCGATTTCCGGCACGATATAATCGGGCTGATGCGCCTCGACCACTTCGCGCAAGGCACTGCCGTCGAGCATGGAAAAGACTTCGCGAGCGTCTGCCAGCTGCATGGCAGGCGCATTGTCATAGGCATCGCAGGCCACGACATAAGCGCCCAGCCGCTTGGCCGAAATCACGAATTCACGGCCCAGCTCGCCCGAGCCAAGCAACAGGATTTTCGCGGTGTGGCTCATGCCTTACGCCGCATCGTCTTCAGCATCGAGACCATAGGCCGTGTGCAGCACGCGGACCGCAAGCTCGGTCTCATCTTCGTCGATCAATACCGAAACCTTGATCTCGGACGTCGAGATCGCCTGCACGTTGATGCCGCGATCGGCGAGCGCCTTGAACATGGTTGCGGCGACGCCCGCATGGCTCTTCATGCCCATGCCGACAACGCTGATCTTGGCGACCTTGCTGTCGGTGATCAGGCGATTGAAACCGAGAGCCTCCTGCCGGTCTTCCAGCATTGCCTGCGCTCGGGCGAGCTCTGCCTGCGGGACAGTGAAAGTCACGTCGGTCTCACCCTTGTCGCGGCCGACGTTCTGGATGATCATATCGACATTGATGCCCGCCTCACCCAGCGGGGTGAAAATATCGGCGACGGCGCCCGGCTTGTCCGGCACGCGGGTGAGCACAACGCGCGCTTCATTCTTGTCATGCGCGATACCGGTAACGGATTGGCGTTCCACTTGGCCTTCCTCCAGAAGTTTTCCCATCTCCTCTTCGGAGACGATCATGGTGCCGGGCAGATTGTCTGCCGCAGGCGAATTCTCATCCACGAAGGATGAAAGCACCTGCACCCGGACGTTGTATTTCATCGCCATGCTGACGCTGCGGGTCTGCAGCACCTTGGCACCGACCGATGCCAGCTCCAGCATTTCTTCAAAGGCGATGTGCTTGATCTTGCGCGCGCGCGCCACGATGCGCGGATCGGTGGTGTAGACGCCGTCCACATCGGTGTAGATGTCGCAGCGGTCAGCCTCGATAGCGGCGGCCACGGCGACAGCCGAGGTATCCGATCCCCCGCGCCCCATCGTCGTAATCCGGCCATTGTCGGATACGCCCTGGAAACCCGGAATGATGGCGATCTCGCCGCCCTGCATCGCTTCGATCATCTGCGCAGCTTCGATGTCGCCGACGCGGGCATTGGCGTGATTGGCGAAAGTCTTGACCGGCACCTGCCAGCCGAGCCAGCTGCGCGCCTTGCACCCCATGCTTTGCAGGGTGAGCGCGAGCAATCCGCTCGTCACCTGTTCGCCGCTTGAGACGACTACATCGTATTCTGCCGGATCGTAGAGCGGATTCGCTTCGCGGCAGAAATTCACCAGCCGATCGGTCTCGCCCGCCATGGCGGAGACGACGACGGCAACCTCATTCCCGGCAGCCGCTTGCGCGCGCACGATATTGGCGACACGGCGGATGCGCTCGGTCCCTGCGACCGATGTCCCCCCGAATTTCATCACAATGCGTGCCACGGTAACTCTCGTCGGTATGGTTGAATGCCCCCGGGGCTGTTAAGGGCAGAGCATGACCGACGCAACTGTCACATCTGCAACTATCCGCCCGGAAGAGGCAAAACACTTTGGCAAGCTGGCGCGAGAGTGGTGGGATCCCAAGGGATCATCCGCCATGCTGCACAAGCTCAACCCTGTGCGCCTCGGCTTCATTCGTGAAGCGATCGACATGCATTGGGCAGGCGATGTGGAGAGCATAAAACCGCTGGCTGGCAAGAGCGCGCTCGATGTCGGCTGCGGTGCTGGGCTGCTGTGCGAGCCGCTGGCGCGGATGGGAGCCGAAGTGACTGGCGTGGATGCCGCGCCGGAAAATACGCAAGTCGCCGCGCTGCATGCAGAAGGTGCAGGGCTGGATATTCGCTACGTGCCGGGAGAACTCGGTTCACTCGGGCTCGGCAAGTTCGATCTCGTGACCTGCATGGAAGTGATCGAACATGTGGCGGACAAGGCGGCTTTCCTTGCACAGCTGGCCGCGCATCTGGCGCCGGACGGGCTGATGGTCCTCTCGACACCCAATCGCACCTTGATAAGCAAGGCCTTCCTCGTCGAAGGCGCGGAAGCGCTGGGCGCAGTGCCAAAGGGCACGCATCATTGGGAAGATTTCGTGACACCCGAAGAGCTCGAGGATTTGCTTGGCGTGGCGTGTCTCAAGGTCACGCGCACCAAAGGCATCGCCTTTTCACCGCTGAAGGGCCTGCATGTGAGCGATGATAGGTCGCTGAATTATATTCTTACTGCTCGTTCGGCCTGACGCGCCACGCTCTGCCCAGCGCATCGAGCGCGTAATAGGGATCGTCGGTGAAAATCCCGTCGACGCCGATGCCGACGAGCACTGCGACGAGATCGCGCATGCTTCCAAGCCCTTGCGGGTCGTCTCCGCGCTGCAAAGAAGGGGGTAGAAAAGCGTTTTCCTTGCGTACCGTCCACGCATGGACAAGCAGGCCCTGCTCATGTGCATTCTCAACAACGCCGGTGGAGTTTGCCCGCTCGTCCACCAGCAAGGGTATCGCTGCACCGATGCCATCCGCATAGGTGGCAATCTCGGCAAGCCCCTGCCGCGATACCATGCCCGCATAATCGATTGCAGGATCGTCGGCTGGTCCGCCTTCGTCTGAAACGAGCTGGACCAGCCGCAGATCGGTCATCGCGTTCAAGCGGCGCAGCGGCTCGATCTCGAAACATTGAATGAAGACCGGCGCATCGGCGCCCTCATATGCGGCGGCATGCAATTGCTCGACCAGCAGCGTGGCAACGTCATGGCCAAGTGTCGCGAAATAGGCTGGATGCTTGATCTCGGGATAAATGCCGATCACGCGGCCGAATTCGGCCTCACGCGCACGCACGAGCTGGTTGATTTCTGCAAGCGTCGGCACCTGGTAAAGCCCATCGAAGCGCGTATTGTCCGGTCGAATTTCGGGCAATCGCTCGCGAGCGCGTAGCGTGCGCAGTTCAGCCAGAGTGAAATCCTCGGTGAACCAGCCGGTCACCTCTTCACCATCGATCACCTTGGTCGTCCGCCGCTCTGCAAATTCGGGCCGATCTGCCACGTCGGTTGTGCCGGAGATTTCATTCTCATGTCTCGCGACGAGCACGCCATCGGCTGTCACCACCAGATCGGGCTCGATGAAATCCGCACCGAAATCGATGGCGAGATCGTAGGCTTCCAGCGTGTGTTCGGGCCGCTCTCCGCTCGCGCCGCGATGGGCAATTATCAGCATGCCACCCTCCCCCTCTTCCTGCCCAGAAGCAGGAGAAAATGCTGCACCCAATGCTGCGCAGCAAAGTGCTGTAAACACGATAAAACGTGTCAGCAAAGCGCGTTCTCCCATTCGCTCTCTGCGAAGCCCACAAGCACGTGCTCATCGCCCTCGCGTTCCATGACCGGGCGCTTGATCATGCTCGGGTGTTCGACCATCAGCGCGATCGCCTTTTCGCGGGTCATGTCGGCTTTCTGGTCTTCGTCCAATTTGCGGAATGTAGTGCCGCGGCGGTTTAGCAGGACCTCCCAGCCGCAGCGGTCCGCCCAGCGTGAGAGGTCATCTTCAGACACGCCTTCCTTCTTGTAATCGTGGAAGGTGTAATCGATGCTCTGCGCGTCCATCCATTTGCGCGCTTTCTTCACCGTGTCGCAATTGGGGATGCCGTAAATGTGGATCATCATGGTCTCTTCGCACTAACCTTCAGCTATGACAAATTGAGGTCGGGCGCGAACTGTGCCCCCGACCTCGTGAACATTCTAAAGCTATAGACTAGCGCGCGCTGCGCGCGATACGGAATTAACCCAGGTCAAATTCGACGATGCGGCCATCGCTGCGGAAGGCGCAGGCGAATTCGTCGCGGCGCGAATCGCGGGTATCGATGCGACCATAAACCACCACGATATCGCGATCATCCTGCCGCACGTCAGTGATCTGGACCCGGCCAATCCGGCTGGCTTCCTGACCGCATTCGCGAACAGCGGCACGCTGGAAATCGCTGAGGTTGCGATCATTGTAGCCACCGCTGCCGCCCAGGATCCCGCCCAGCAGGTCTCCGAGCGGATTGCCACCATAGGTATTGGCACAGCCGCTCAATGCGAGGGCCGATGCTGCAAGGGCGATCAGGGATTTGTTGCGCATGTCGAGTCTCTCCAATTGCCTCGACACACCCGTCCCCGCTCAAGGTTTGTATTCACTACGAGACTGGCAAGCGCTTGTTCCGAAAAGCATTCATGGCGAGACTACCGGATATTTCATCCCAGATTGGCGTCGGCAATCGCGACAGCAAGCGCATCCGCTGCATCGGCACCAGCAAGTTGCACGCCGGGCAGCAGGACTTTCAGCATGGCCTGCACCTGCGCCTTTTCCGCGCCGCCGGTGCCAACCACCGCTTTCTTAACGAGGCGCGCGGCATGTTCGCGCACCTCCAGCCCGGCCCCTCCGCATGCCGCAATTACTGCGCCGCGCGCCTGCGCCAGCTTGATTGTCGATTGTGCGTTCTTGTTGGCAAAGATTTCCTCCGCCGCCGCGCGATCAGGCGTGTGGAGCGCGATCACCTCGGCGATCGCCGCATGCAGCTGCGTCAGCCGCGCGGCGATTGGTGTCTTGGAGTCCGTTTTCACCTGTCCATTGGCGATATGCGAGATGCGACTGCCCTCAGCCCGGATTACGCCCCAGCCGGTGCAGCTCAGCGATGGATCGAGGCCGAGAATGATCACGCGCGCGATCTCACCCTAGGCCAATCCGCCAGCCGAGCCGGCATGTAAGGGCAAGCAGGAATGCGAAGCAAAGAAGGCCAACGAAAAATCCGCCGACCCATTCCTTCACGCTTCCAGCTTCTCCATGATCTCATCGGAGATTTCGTAATTGCCCCAGACGGTCTGCACATCGTCGTCATCGTCCAGCGCATCGACCAGCTTCAGCAGCGTGCCCGCCGCCTTCTCGTCCATATCGACCGTGATGTTGGGCTTCCACGCGAGTTTTACGTTCTCTGCTTCGCCCAAAGCCTTTTCCATGTCGGTGGCGACCTGGTGGAGCGCTTCGGGCTCGGTCCAGATGGTGTGGCCGTCTTCGGAGCTTTCGATGTCGTCCGCGCCAGCTTCCATCGCTGCCATCAGTACGGTTTCCTCATCCCCGGCAGAGGCCGGGTATTCGATCAGGCCGCGCCGCTCGAACCCGTGCTGCACGCTGCCTTCGGTTCCGAGATTGCCGCCGTTCTTGCTGAACGCGGTGCGCACGGCAGTGGCGGTACGGTTGCGATTGTCGGTCAGCGCCTCGACGATGATCGCGCTGCCGCCGGGGCCATAGCCTTCGTAGCGGACTTCTTCGTAGTTCTCGCCGTCAGCCGCGCTCGCCTTGTCGATGGCGCGCTGGATATTGTCCTTCGGCATGGACTGGGCCTTGGCGGTATTCACCGCGAGCCGAAGGCGCGGGTTCATGTCCGGATCGGGCGTTCCCATCTTCGCCGCAACGGTGATTTCGCGGCTCAGCTTGGAAAATAGGTTGGAACGCTTCTTATCCTGCGCACCCTTGCGGTGCATGATGTTCTTGAATTTGGAATGGCCTGCCATCGTACTACTCTAAGTTGTCGGTATGCGAGCGCCTTACTCCGATGGCGAAGCAAGACGCAAGCTCGAGAGGTTATTGTTCGCGGCTTGGCCTACTTGCCCAGCTCACCGGATCGCACTGTGACTGTGCGATCATCGCCCCAAGTGTTGCGGCTCGAGGTGATCCGGTTGTTGTCGAGCAGATCGATGACGCGCCGTGGCGACGGCAGGCGATCCTGCGACACCAGCATCACATCCTCCGCCGCACGGTGCAGCGTGAGAGAAAAGGCCTCGTCATTTTCACTATCGGGCGAAATTCCCTCGACCCGCAATTGCGGCGCTACATGGACGGCATTGCCATTGTCACCCAGCGCCAGGAGATAGCTGTTTTCGCTTTCGTTCGCGCGATATACGGCCTGGCCGATCTCGAGCTGAGAATCGCGGCACCAGGCGACGGGCCCGGCTTCGGCTTGCCGTTCCGCGACGAGCCCTTGAAGCAGCCCGCCAAGCAGGCTGTTCACGACATTGTCCGCTGCATCACCGCGAACATCGCGCGAACGACCGCGGAAGCGCAGCTCGTTCTCGCAATCTGCAATGGGAGTGGCCGCGACCGCTTCGTGAGCCGGCAATTGCAGCTCCGCCAGCGCGCTCTCCATCCAGTGCAGCAGGCCATCGCTGGTCCGCATGACAGAGCTTGCGCGCAATTTCACATACCAATCACCGACGGCAAACATGGCCACGCCCGTGCTGCGCATCGGGCTGCCCGCGCCGGGCTCAAAAACGGCGAGAAGGCCGGACGCCGTGTCGCTCCCAGGCAAGGCAAAGCTGCGCGGCGCAATGCTGACATCGGGCTCGTCGAAATTGGGGTGCATGGCGATCACCGACTCCGCTTGCGCGAACCACAGCGGTAGTGAGCCATTGGTATTGCGGAAGATGTAGACGCTGAGCACCTGCCCATTGTCGGCACTTGCGAAATTCATGCCGAGATCGAGCGCATTCTCGGCATATTCATTGATCCGGGTGCGCTGCAGCCCGCCCAGCGACGGCGGTACCGTAATCTCGCTGTGCGGGTGTACGTAGGCCTCGTCCGCAGCCAAGGAAATGGACTGCTGCGCGGCCGCAGGCACGCTGAGCATCGCGCCAGACAAGGCGAGCGCTGCTGCGAAACAAATACGTGAAATCATGACCCTATCCCCTTCACTACAAAGGCTGGCACATCACCGGCGAAGGGGCAAGACAAAGGGCGATCAGCCCATGCCGAGCGCGGCCTTGTAGGTGTCGAGGATCATTTCCATTTCGCTGCGGTCATTGGTGTCCATCTTCCGCAGGCGCACGATCTGGCGCATGATCTTCACATCGTAACCGACTGCCTTGGCCTCCGCGTAAACGTCGCGAATGTCGTCGGCGATGCCCTTCTTTTCCTCTTCAAGGCGCTCGATACGCTCGATCAGCAGGCGCAGGCGGTCGTCGGTGGCTTCAGCCATGTGGGTTTACTCCGGTTGGAATGAGAATCAGTTGCCGCGCTGGTTAGCCGCGCATCATGGCGCGGTGAAGAGTGCAATCCACAAGGCCCGAAATTTGGTCGGGAAAACTTTAGCGCCGAAAGGTCAGCGCCAAGAAATCAACGAAGGTCTGCCGCGTTTTTCGCGATGCTCGCCTGCATACGGGCGATCTGTTCTTCGCTCGCCTCGCTCTGGCGCGTAGCTTTCCATTCTTCAATGGGCATGCCGTGGATGAGCGCACGGGCTTCGGCCTTGTCGCCTTCATATCCGGCATCGCGAATCCAGTCGGCGAGGCAATTGCGGCAGAAGCCTGCCAGCCCCATCAGCTCGATATTCTGCGCGTCGTGGCGATGGCGCAAATGGCGCACCAGCCGGCGGAAGGCGGCCGCTGCCACGTCATCGGGGAGCGCATCCAGCGGGTCAGTTGTGTCATGCATAGCAATGCCTCATCCAAAGTGCTCTTGTCTTGTCACATTAGCGTGCCATAGGCTGGGCATATGGCAAATGAAACACGCGCAAAGCTCGATCCGAGAGGCCGCAAGGTCAAGATCCTCGCAACCACCGGCCCGTCCACCGCAGATCCGGACGTACTGCGCAGCCTATTCAAGGCCGGGGCCGACGCCTTTCGCGTGAATATGAGCCATGGCGAGCATGAGATGCACGCCAAGACCATCGCCAATATCC
Source organism: Aurantiacibacter sp. MUD61 (assembly GCF_027912455.1). Taxonomy (NCBI): domain Bacteria; kingdom Pseudomonadati; phylum Pseudomonadota; class Alphaproteobacteria; order Sphingomonadales; family Erythrobacteraceae; genus Aurantiacibacter; species Aurantiacibacter sp. MUD61. Next base: position 1,248,874 of record NZ_CP115446.1, on the reverse strand, counting down.
GCGCGCTGGAGAAGGAATTTCACCGCCCCATCGCTATCCTTGCAGACCTGCAGGGGCCGAAACTGCGTGTGGGCAAATTTGCCGACGGCAAAGCGACCATCTCGCACGGGGCGAAGTTCACCTTCGACCGGTCGAGCGAGCCGGGCGATGCCACCCGCGTCGAGCTGCCGCATCCGGAAATTTTTGCCGTGATCGAGGAAGGCCAGCGCCTGCTGGTCAATGATGGCAAGATGCGTTTCCGCGTCCTGTCGGCTTCCGAAGAGGCCATCACCTGCAAGGCCGAAGTCGGCGGTGTCATTTCCGATCGCAAGGGCGTGAACGTGCCTGATGCCGAAATTCCCATTCCCGCGCTGACCGAGAAGGATCGCAAGGATCTCGCCTTTGCCATGGATCAGGGTGCGGACTGGATCGGACTATCCTTCGTCCAGCGCCCCGATGACCTTGCCGAAGCCCGCCGCCTGATGCGCGGCCCCAATGGCGAACCGCGCGGTGCGCTGTGTGCCAAGATCGAGAAGCCTTCAGCCGTGCGTCGCCTTGATGAAATCATCGAGCAGTCGGACGCGATCATGGTGGCACGCGGCGACCTGGGCGTGGAGCTCAATCCCGAAGAAGTGCCGCCGCTGCAGAAGAAGATCGTCAACAAAACCCGCCTGACGGGCAAGCCCGTGATCGTGGCGACGCAAATGCTGGAAAGCATGATCGAAAGCCCAGCACCCACCCGCGCCGAAGTGTCCGACGTTGCCAATGCCGTCTACGATGGTGCGGATTGCGTCATGCTCTCAGCCGAGACCGCTGCGGGCGACTGGCCCGAAGAAGCCGTGCTGATGATGGCGAGCATCGCCCGCCAGGTCGAGAATGACGAGGCCTATAAGGACCGCGTCCGCATGCTCGATACGCCGCCCGATCCAACCACTGCCGATGCGATGGCGCATGCCTGCATGACCATCGGCGACACAGTGACGCTCGGCGCGATCGGTGTGTTTACGTCATCGGGCAGCAGCGCCCGGCGCGTGGCGCGTGAACGCCCGGCTGTGCCCGTCATGGTGCTTACTCCCAGTATGGCCGTCGCCCGCCGCGTGGCTCTCCTGTGGGGCGCGCATCCGGTGGCGACCAAGGACATCGGCAGCTTTGAAGAAATGGTCGCCAAGGGCAAACGTATGGCTCTGCGCCATGGCTTTGCCGAAAGCGGCTCTCGCCTCGCCGTGATGGCGGGCGTCCCCTTCGGCCAATCCGGCGCGACGAACCTCGTGCATGTGGTGACGGTTCAGGGCGACGAGCTTGAGGGTTGGGACTAAACTCCTAAAAGCGAATATCGCCATAGAGGCTTTCAAGTGTTTCAGGCAGATCGCGATTACGGTTGAGCGTCGCTTGAAAAGCCGCGCGGATGGCGGGCCAGCCGGCCGAGCTATTGGTAAGAACAACCAACACTGACCGCGTCTCGGGATCGACGATCAGATGGGTATTGATGCCCGTTTGGCCGCCACTGTGCTCAAGCAGTGTCCGCCCGTCACGATCCTGCACGATCCAGCCAAGACCGTGTGGCGCAAGGCCTGGCATGTCCTCCGGCATCAATTCAATCTCATTCGGACGCGCCAGGCTTTCTGCCAGCTCTGGGTGAGCTTCGCGCCAGTCGAGAAACCAGAGCCCAAAGCGAAGCAGATCTTGGGGCGTTGAAAGCATGTTGGCCGCGGCATTCACACTGTCACCGCGATAATGTGGAAGAGGCGTACCAGTCGCCCAATGCTCGCCGGCAAACCTGTCTGCGACGTAGGGGGACCAGCGAAACGATGTGTCGTGCATCTCTGCTGGCCCGAAAACGTAGCGCTGGGCGAGCGCCTCGAGGCTTTCGCCGGTGTGGGCTTCCACAGCGAGACGCAGTTGCTCGAAGGCCTCGCCAGAATAGCCCTGCATTTCACCGGGATCCGACTGAAATCGAAGTGGATCTCCCATCCGCCAGTTTGGAAGACCGGTAAGGTGCCGCAACACCATACGAGTCGTCAGTTCGGCAGAACGCGGATCATTGGATAACGCGGGTTCCATCCGGAAATCTGCCAGGGGCCGGTCTAGGTCCCAGCTCCCCTCGTCCACTAGAGAGAGCACCGTCATGGTCGTGACGAGTTTTGTGATCGAGGCGGTGCGAAACACTGTGTGGTTATCCGCAAGTTCGCCATTCGCCTGTGTGCCGAAGGTGCGGACAAACTGCTCCTCACCATTCACCGCCCAGCCGATGCCCAGAGCGGGAATATTGTGCTCCATGGCAATGCCGGACATCAAATCGGAGAGCTCGCGCTCTGGCTGAGGGCCTGTCAGTGAGAGATCCTGTTGGGCACCACTCACCTGTACATCCTCACCCTGCAGCTCCGCAGCTCGCCCGAGCGATCGACTGTCCGAAGTGAAGGCGCGATAGGAACCGCGCGGCAGATCAAGAGCGAAGTTGCCCTGCGGATCGGTCAGGGTGCGAAAAGTGACATGTGGAAATTGCTCAGATCGAAAATGAGCGAAGCGCGGCGGCTCTGTTTCCCCCATCGCCTCAGGCCAATGTGTACGGCCTGAGATCGCTACGGGCGCGAACGGCTCTGGCCAGATCACCAGATCGCCAAGATCGCGGTTCTCTGCGCCGTCATTCGGTCCAGAAGTCCATTTGAGGATGGACCCATCGCGTTCAGCATCTCGATCGAAAATCACGATATCAAAGCCGAAGATCAGTGCTCCAGAAGTAAGCCATTCCTGCGGCAGATTCTGGTCCCGCCAAATCGCTGCAAGATCGATCTCCCAGATGTAGCGGCTCGTCATTCCGCCTGTCTGCTCGCGCGAGACCTGCACGGCCCCCTCCGGCAGCAAGCGATCGTCGACTGCTGCAATCGGTCGCTCCACCAGAGAAAATTCCATTTTCTCTGCAAATGAGGAACGGTGTTCGAAGTCGAAGTAAAGCAATGCTCCATCTGGATTTTGACCCAATCCATTTGGCAGTGAAAACGCGCTTCTGTCGCTTACGCACAAATCATCTGCGACATCGACCACGACAAAGAGCGCCTGCAAATCGACCGAGTAGCCAGCGACGAAACAGGCGGAGATATCCGAATGGGAGACAGGCTGCGGCAGGTCTGGATCGAATTGGCGGAGCGGTTCGCAATCCTCACTGCGCTCCACCAGCTCGGCCAGTCCGCTGACCGGATGCACGGCCACAACCGGGCCGGAATTTGCCTGAACTGGGACAGAGCCAGCCGCTGCCAACACTGTCGCCCCCATCATCGTGATGCGCATCATTGGATTGTCCTTCTTTCACTTGTCAGATGTGCGGGCTTCTCCCAGAGTTGCTGCATGCAGGCATGTGAAGAACACCAAAGAAGACTGAAGATTGCGACAGGTGCGCCCCCAAATGTCCAATAATCCTCCCATTATTGAAATTGACCGTTTGGAGCGTTCGGCAACGGTCCATGGGAAGGCGATCTCGATGGGGGACCGGACCTTCGACCTTCTTGTCGCGATTGGCGAAAGCGCACCCGACTTCGCATCCAAAACCGATCTGGCGCAAAGAATCTGGCCCGGAGAAGTGGTCTCGGATGAGCGGCTGACCCAGCGCGTCTCAATGCTTCGCAAAGCGCTGGCAGAATCCGGACTGGCCCAAGCCGAACTGCGCAATGACAGGGGCCGGGGCTATGCTCTTACGGGAGTGCGGATTATTGAGGTCGCATCGGACACAAATACGCCAACCAAGACGAAGTCCCAGGCAAGACTTCTGCTGGCACTCGTCACGATAGCGATTGCGGCCATCATCGTTGTCGCCCTGTATCTGGGCGATGATACTCCGCCTGTGCTCGTTGATCAGGACACCGGAGCAATTCGCATATCATCTTCCGACGGAGAAAAGCTCCCTGAACCGGGGCGCGCTATAATTGAAGGACGAGAAGTCCTTATCGAAACGACATTTACTCCAGCCATTCTCGCAGGATCGCCCGAGGCTTCGCGGGCACTTTGCACCCTGTCGAATGATCTGTCGCTTTTCGTCCTGCCACCAAGCGCCCGACTTGTGGAATCGCTTCAAGTGCTTTCGCAGAGCGGCTCTTGCTCGCAGCTATAGGACAGGGAAAGCGCCAAGCACGCAGCGCATTCAGCTGCCAGTCTCAAGGTGTCGCGCTGTCATCATCCTGATGGAGCGGCGCATCATCTGACCAGCACTCTTCCAGTATCGCCAGGCTGCCTTCCACCCAATTGGCAAGCGGCGTGTCGATATTCGACGTGAAGTACAGTTCATTCCCGCCGTAGCTATCGTAATGCGCGCTCGTTCGCAGGCTGTATTGGACGCCGTCGAGACTCAGGATCACTGACCCATCGGGGCGCACGGGTATGCCGGGCACCAGTACGCGCGGCGGCGCGATCTGGGTCGAGGCGACCACAGCATCGCGCGCGGCGGGGCAGCGCTGCGTATCCGTCCACTGGATCGTGCTCGTCCGGTCATCCTGCGCAATCGATACGCGGCGAAACCAGAATTGCAGCCGCCCTTCTCCGCGCAATACGCCGACTTCCACCGTCACATCGTCACCCACCTGTGATGGATTGCGCGTGAAAGTCATGAAAGGATTGTAGTCGCGCGGGACAAAGTCCTGCGGCGGCGCGGCTGCAAACAGGGCGAGAGACGCGAGGGAAATCAGCATAGCGCAAGGCTACAGCACCCGCGGGCGGGTGGCCATAACGCTTTCACATATGGGAAAATGGAGCGGGCGAGGCGATTCGAACGCCCGACCCCAACCTTGGCAAGGTTGTGCTCTACCCCTGAGCTACGCCCGCTCACTGGCGCTCTACCCGAAGACACGCTCCGGGTGGGGAGCGGCGCAGTTAGCAACGGTTATCACGCCCTGCAAGAGGGAATCTTGCGCTTTTGCGAAAAGTCGGCCCGCCTGCGCCCTGCCCCCTTCACAAAGCGCACAGAAACGCCACATTGCATGCTTACGCGATCACAAGACTTACAGGAGCATCACCTTGGCAAGCATGGGCCTCAATATGGACGAACAGAAGGCAGTCGACCGCTTTCGCAAGCAGGTTGTCGAGCCAAGCCAGACCAAGCTTGTCATCCTTGATTTCTTGGCGGAATGGTGCGGGCCGTGCAAGGCGATTGCCCCGATGCTGGAGAAAGTCGCGGCAGAATATGCCGACAAGGGCGTCATGCTCGCGAAAGTCGATGTCGATGAAGAGAAGTTCATCGCCAGCCAGTTCCAGGTCCAGTCGATCCCCACAATCTATGCCATGTTCCAGGGTCAGCCGGTTGCCGACCTGACGCCGATGCGCAGCGAATCGCAGCTGAAGCAGGCGCTCGACCAATTGCTTGAGCAGCTGCCGGTGCAGGCAGGCGCGCATGATGGCGAAGGTGCGGATCAGATGGCGCAGATGGAAGCGCAAGTCGCGCAAATGATCGAGGCGGGCGAAGCGATGCTGGCCGGCGAAGAGAAAGACAGGGCGCTGGAGCTGTTCACCCAGCTCGCCACGCAGGCGCCACCGCCAATCGCGCAGCGGCCCGATGTCCAGTCGGGATACATCCGCGCGCTGGTGGCCAATGATCAGGCTGATGCCGCCAAAGCGGCGCATGACGCACTGCCCGAAGAGGTCCAAAACGATGCCGCTGTAAAGCAGGCCTATTCGGCGATCGAACTTGCCGGGCAGCAGGTCGATGATACCGAATTGCAAAACTTGCGCGCTGCCGCGGCAGAGCGCCCCGCCGATACAGATGCGCAGCTGGCCTTTGCCGAAGCCGCATTTGCCGCTGGCGAGCGCGATGAAGCGGCCGAAGTACTGCTGCGCGCCATTGAAGGTGGCGGCGAAGAGGGCAATGAAGCGGCCAAGGCCAAGCTGCTGCAGATTTTCGAAGCGGTCGGACTGGAAGATCCGTGGGTCTCGGCCCAGCGCCGCAAACTGTCATTGATCCTGTTCGGATGAGCGAGACAAAACGCCTTTCCATTTTCCCGCTGACCGGGGCGATCCTCTTCCCCGGGCTGCAATTGCCGCTGCACATCTTTGAGCCGCGATACCGCGCCATGGTGGGCGATGCGCTAGCGCGCGATCGCCGCATCGCGATGATCCAGCCCACCGATCCTGTCGACGATGCGCCGCTCTATTCGGTCGGTTGCGTGGGCAAGATCGAAGATGTCGAGACGAGCGAAGATGGGCGCTACAACGTCATCCTGCTCGGCGAATCGCGTTTCCGCATCAAGCATGAGCTGGAAGTGGCAACGCCCTTCCGCCAGGTGGAAGCAGAACTGATCGAAGAGCCAGCGGACGAGTTCCTCTCGCTCGGCGAGCGGGCCAGCCTCGAATACGAAGCGCGCAAATTTGCCGATAGCCAGGGCTACGCGATCGACTGGGATTCGGTGGCTCAGCTCGACGATGTGACGCTGGTAAACGGCATTTCCCAGATCGCACCATTCGACGCCGCCGCCAAGCAGGGCCTGCTCGAAGCCAAGGATTTGCGCGAGCGATGCGACCTGCTCGCGAGCCTGCTGGAATTCTTCGGCAAGGGCGATCCCGATGAGAGCTCGGTGACGCTTCAGTAGTTTGTTTTGCGAAGCCGCATCCGCGGCTTCGTCCTCGCTAGACGCGCAGGCAAGCTGCGCTCGCTGCGGGCGGCCTTTCGGCCTTGCCCTCGGCTTGTCGCCGAGCGTGCTCCACGACACCGATTGAATGGAGCGCTGGGCTCGCGGGCCGAAGGTCAGCGACAGCGAGCGAACGCGAAGCCCGCAGGCGCCGCGCAGGCGGACGAAGCCCGCCGGAGCGAATAGCGCCAAGGACGCGGCCACGGATGTGGCCGCAGGAAATAAACATTTGCCGAGGACGAAGCCGCGTATGCGGCTTCGCAAAACAAGCTACCCTAAATACCAAAACTACCGCGCAAGCCGTCGATCACATATTGCGCGGCGAGCGCGGCCAGCAGCACGCCGAGCAGGCGGGTAATTACCGCCTCCACCTTGTCGCCCAGCAGGCGGATAAGCGGTCCGGCGGCGATGAGCGCGAGCATTGTGATGAACAGCACCGCGACAAGGGCGCCGAGGACTACGAGGCTTTCCTCGATACCTTCCGCTTCGTTCTGCAGCAGCATGATCGCGGCGATGGCGCCGGGGCCGGCGAGCATCGGCATGGCCATGGGGAAGACGGAGACATCCTCCACCTGCGGGGAGGAGGCGACTTTCTCAGCACGCTCCTCGCGGCGCTGGGTGCGCTTTTCGAAGACCATTTCCCACGCGATCCAGAACAGCATCAGCCCGCCTGCGATGCGGAAAGCGTCGAGTTCAATATGCAGCGCGCCGAGCAAATCCTGCCCGAACAGCGCGAAAACCAGCAGGATGATGAGCGCGATAAAACACGCGCGGATCGCCATGTTTCGCGCCTGCGCGGCGGTGGCGGCCTTGGTCAGTCCGGCGTAGATCGGCGCGCAGCCGGGCGGATCGATCACCACGAAAAGGGTGATGAAAGCGGACAGGAAGAGTTCGGTCATGGCCGGTGTCATGCCTAATTCTCCAACGGGAGCGGCGCGGTCCAGCCCAGAGCGCGTTGCACTTCACCGTCCCTGATCCAGTTCACGATCACGCTGCGCTGTCCGCTGGCCGTCTGGAACCAGTCCCAGCGCAAAGTGCGATCTTCGGAAAAGCGCCCGCCGCTTTCGGCCATCGGCATGAGCGGGACGTAGACTTCGGGCTGCTCCTCACCAGCGCGCGGGCAATCCGCAACCATGCCATTGATCGCAGTCAGCCCTGGCACCACGATGGCACCTTCGGGAATGTCGGGGTCCTCTGGCGGAGGCGGCTGCGGGTTATCCTGCGCGCCCATGTCGTAAATCCACTTGTAGCTGCCATCGCCCTGCAATTCCCACACGGTGACATAGCTGCCGACCAGACCTTCGGGGTCCTGGAACCGGCCGAAGGTCACCGCCAGCGTGCCATCGCAGCTGGACCAGACCGTATTCGGGCCCCACACGACAGATTCTTCCGGATCATCCTGCGCGGCGAGCCATGGTGCGGCTTCGATCAGGCCGTTCCGGCCATGCAGCATCGCGCCGGGTGCGGCGGTGGCGGCAAAGGCAGTCCACTGGCCCCTCTCTCTTGCCTGCCGGGCGAACGCGAAATCGGCGGCGGCCACGCGGCCCGGGTCGCCGATCGAACCGATGCGCTCCAGAGTGCGTTCAGCAGCGCGGGATTGGCGGTTGAGCGCCTGTTCGCGCGGAGACGTGCACGCCCCCAGCATGGCGGCGAGCGCGACAGCAGAAACAAGGATTTTTGCGTTCATGATTCGCCCCTGCGCGGGTGCGAAGCGTTTGTCAAAGCCCCTAGGCAAGGCTGCGAATAATCGTGTCGAGAATCTGCAGGCCGATGATCAGCACAAGCGGCGAAAAGTCGATTGCGCCGGTGTCAGGCAGGATACGCCGGATCGGTCGCAGGATCGGATCGAGCAAAGCGTTGATCGAGCGATAGACTTGCATGAGGAAGTCATTGCTCGGGCTCACCACGTTGAACGCAAACAGCAGCCCAATGATGAATTGCACGATGATCAGCATGATAACCGCGCTGGTGATGATGCTGATAATTTCGATGAGAGGCGCCATGAGTTTCCTGTTTCGACCTATGGGGCAGGGACGCGAGAAGCGCCGCCCTGATGATGTCCCTGTCGCTTTATCTAGGGATCGCGAAGCGAAGGCTCAACCCGCGCTGACGAGCGTGCCTGCGCCGCGGCTGGTGAAGAATTCAAGCAGCATCGCATGCGGCACGCGCCCATCGAGCACCACCGCCGCCTCACAGCCAGCCTCCACTGCATCGACGCAGGTTTGCAGCTTCGGGATCATGCCGCCGCTGACCGTGCCATCTTCGCGCAGGCGGGCAATGTCGGCAGGGGTGAGATCAGTCATCAGCGCGCCTTCTTTATCGAGCACGCCGGGTACATCGGTCAGCAGGAACAGCCGTGCGGCTCCCAGCGCTGCCGCGAGCGCGCCCGCCATCGTATCGGCGTTGATATTGTAGGTCTGCCCTTCCCCATCGCTGGCGATCGGCGCGACAATCGGGATCATGCCCGCATCGCTCGCGGTCTTGAGGATGGTCGTATCTACAGCCTTGGGCTCACCGACAAAACCCAGATCGACTGCTTGCTCGATCTGGCTATCAGGATCTTTCACCGTCCGGCTGACTTTCTCGGCGAGGACCATCTTGCCGTCCTTGCCGCTGAGGCCGATCGCCTTGCCGCCTGCCTGATTGACCCAGCCGACCAATTCCTTGTTGATCGCGCCCGACAAGACCATTTCGGCCACTTCGGCAGTCGCCTTGTCGGTAACGCGCAGGCCATCCACGAAAGTGCTTTCAACTCCCAGTTTTGCGAGCATCGCGCCGATCTGCGGGCCGCCGCCGTGCACAACCACCGGGTTGATGCCGACAGCTTTCAACAGAACGATGTCCTGCGCAAAATCCTCTGCCGCAGCGGGATCGCCCATCGCGTGGCCGCCATATTTCACCACAAAGCTGCGCCCGGCGTAGCGTTGGAAATAGGGCAGCGCCTCGATCAGCGTTTCGGCTTTGGCCAGCATGGGATCGGATAGTGTCTCGCTCATGCCGCCACCGCATAAGCCGCATCTGCGCAGAGGGCCAGCTTTTCCGATCCCGGTCCGCGCCTGTGGATTTTAACGGTATACTAACCCACCTCTGCGAATTTTCCCTGAGGTGAGCGCCAAACACGGCTCGCCGTAGATCGTATTCACAGCCTTTGGGGGCATCATGGGTGAGCCAAAAGAAGGACGCGGAGACCGCCGCAAAAGCGGAGATCGGCGCAAAGCGCAACTCCCGTTCGAAGGGCCGGACCGGCGCAAAGGCCGTGATCGTCGCAGCGGCGAAGACCGCCGCGCCACGCCGCGCGTCTATTCGCGGTGATTGATCTAATTGCAGATTGATCTGGGCGCTTATTGATCTGGCCAAGGCCGCCAAGCTGCGGCAGATTGGCCAGCATGAAACGCAAACTCTACAATTCGCTGCTCGAACCGCTCGAGCATGAGCTGGTGCGCATGGCGCGCTGGGCGAAAGCCAATGGCGAGCGCATCTGCGTGTTGCTGGAAGGCCGCGATACAGCAGGCAAAGGCGGCACGATCAAGGCGATTTCCGCTCGCCTCAATCCACGCCAGTGCCGCGTAGTCGCCCTGCCCAAGCCGAGCGATGTCGAGCGCACGCAGTGGTACTTCCAGCGCTATGTTCCGCATCTGCCAGCCGCCGGAGAAATCGTGCTGTTCGATCGCAGCTGGTATAACCGTGCAGGCGTCGAGAAAGTGATGGGGTTTGCCGATGAAGCGCAGGTGGCAAAGTTCCTGCGCGAAGTGCCGACTTTTGAAAAACTGCTGGTCGACGATGGGATCCGACTGTTCAAATATTGGCTCTCCGCCGATCAGGAGCATCAGGAAGAACGCTTCGCCGAGCGGCTAGAAGACCCGCTCAAGCGCTGGAAGCTTTCCCCCATCGATGTGGCGAGCCGCACCAAGTTTGCCGAATACACCGCAGCGCGCGAATCGATGTTTGCCGCCACGCATACCGAGCATGCGCCGTGGACCGTCGTCGATTACAACGACCAGAAGCACGGGCGGCTGACACTGATCCGCAATCTGCTGGACAGGCTCCCCGATACCCATGTGCCGGACGAGGAGCTGGAGTGGCCCGACCTCGGCCACGAACCTCTCGGCGAAGAGCATGGCCTGCTTCACCCCATCGCTCCATTTCCGCTGGAGGACTGAGCGCTGTTCCGCAAAGCGGGCACACCTCCGCGCTTCGATGCGAAATGGCAGGATCGGCGGCGCAGGAAGCACTTCTGGCGGCGGTTGCGCTGGCCATTGCTTATCGTGATCATAGTCGCCGCAGCCTGGGCCTACGATCGATTTGGATATCGGTCAGCGGACTGGGACACGGTCGATTACGATTGGAGCGAATGCGGCAGTGGAAGCGGGGCCGCCTGCGTCATCGATGGCGATACGCTGATGATTGGCGACAGGCGTATTCGCCTGACGGGCTTCGACACCCCCGAACGCGACGGTGCCTGCGAAGCCGAACGGCAACTCGCGTCCGTTGCGCGCTACGAGCTGACACGTTGGCTCAATCGCGGCCCCTTCGAAATGGACGGCGGAGCAGAGCCGCCACGCGATCAATATGGCCGCGAACTGCGCAGCGCACGCCGCGCAGGCGAGGATGTGGCCGATTACATGGTGGCACGCAATCTCGCCCGGCGCAGCGGCTTTGACAGGGACTGGTGCGCGAGCGAATCCTGAGCCCTGAGGCGATTACTCTTCCGCAGCGCCGCCTTCGATATCTTCGGGCACTTCATCCTGCGGGACATTGGTCATTTCGGTCTCGGGAATATTGACCGGAACCGCGTCAGGATCGGGGTCCGCCACCTGCAATTCGCTGCCGCTCAGATCTTCTGCATCGGCCTCATAAGTGGTTTCTTCTTCCGCCTCACCGCAAGCTGCCAGAGGCAGCGCAAGGGCCGCGAGGGCGATTGCACTTTTGCTCAAGCTGGTCATTCTACCTTCTCCTTTTTTAACGGATCGCAATGCGCAAGGGCATAGCACTCTTGCCGATAAAAGCAGATTCAGCCCTCGTCAGTTCCCGCAACTTCTTCCCGGCGAGGCTCCGCCGGTGCAGATGGCAGCGTGGCCTTAAGCAGGAGGAAGCCTGCAATGGCTGCAATCAGAGATCCGGACAGGACACCGATCTTCACCGCGTCAATCTGCGCAGGGTCAGCAAAAGCAAGGTTGCCGATAAACAGGCTCATGGTGAAGCCGATGGCGGCGAGCAGCGAAACCGCGTGCACCTGCTTCCACCCGACATTCTCGGGCAGCGTTGCGATACCGGTTTTCACCGCGGCCCAGGCAAATCCCACAATGCCGATCTGCTTGCCGATCAGCAGGCCGAGCGCAATGCCGAGCGGCAGCGGCGCGAGCAGAGTGTCGAGGCCGACACCGCTGAGCGAGACGCCAGCATTGGCGAAGCCGAAGATCGGGATCACCAGGAATGCGACATAGGGGTGCAGGGCATGCTCCATCCGCTCCAGCGGGCGCGAGCCGTCTTTCGCCTGCACCGGGACGCACATCGCCGCAGCAACCCCCGCCAGTGTCGCATGGACGCCCGACTTCAACACGAAGACCCAGAGAACAATACCAAGAATGACGTAGGGAATGCTGGAGCCGACTTTCGCGCGACCGAATGCGGCGAGCACTGCGAGCGTAATCGCTCCGCCGATCAGCATATTAATGTCGGTTTCGGCAGTATAGAACAGGGCGATGATCGCGATCGCGCCAATGTCGTCGATCACTGCAATCGCCAACAAAAGCGCTTTCAGCGCAACCGGCACGCGCGGGCCGAGTAGCGAGAGGATGCCCAGCGCAAAGGCGATATCGGTCGCCGCCGGGATCGCCCAGCCGGAGAGGTTTTCAGGGCTACCCGTATTGAAAGCGATGAAGATGGCTGCCGGGATCGCCATGCCGCCCACGGCAGCGGCAAGCGGCAGGCTGGCCTTGTTCCAGCTGTTGAGCTGGCCGACCAGCGCCTCGCGCTTCACCTCCAGCCCGACCAGGAAGAAGAACACCGCCATCAGCCCGTCATTGATCCACAGCAGCAAAGGCTTGTCGATCATTGCCGAGCCAATGCCTGCCACCACGGGGATTTGCAGCGCGCTGAAATAGCCCTCGGCCAGCGCCGAATTGGCAATCACCAGCGCGAGTGCAGCCGCAACGATCAGGGTTATGCCGCCGGCGCTTTCCTTCTTCAGGAAATCGGTGAGCATGGGAGCGACTTTGCTAATCATGGTTTCGTCTCGTCAGCGGATCGGGTGGCGGGTGGCAGCAGATGACAGGTGCGAGGAGCGGAACGGTCGCAGCCGTTGGATGGGGAGGGGAAGTGGACACGCCGCTTCCGCCCCGCCCCTCGCCGAGGCTCAGCCTCGAGAAGTGGCCAGCACGTGGCTTGGCGTCAGGCGGACCAGATGGTCTTTCACGCGCAGCTTGCGGCGTTTGAGCGCCATCACTTTCAGCTGATCGGGCAATCGCCGCATGGTCTCCATGCGCAGCGCTGCATCCAGCTTCTGGTGAAGCTCGGTGAGTTTGTAGAAACGGGCCGTCATCCAAATTCTCCCAAAATACGGGTTGAAGATGATCGGTCAGCTTTTGCCGTGTTGTGTGGGGAGAAGCGCCCGGCTCTCCGTTCAAACACGCATCGGCTGTCCGATGCGGTCCGACATCACAAGCGCAAATGAGACGCTTGCCAGAGGGGCCCGGTCCGCATGATGTAAATGTATATCATCGCGATTGGTTTCAAGCAGAATCGCATTTTTTGCATTCGGATGCAGTTGCGATGCCCCTTTCCACCCGCCTTGCCACCGCGTAGACTTGCTGAAACAGCTTTTCTTGGAAGGGGATACCATGGACGAGACTTCGCAATCGCAGACGGCCAGCACGCCGCAGGACAACTCGCTCAACATGCAGCGGCCGGTGATCATTTCGATCCTGTATCTTGCCAATTTCGTGCTGGGGTTCTCCGTCTTCATCGGCGTGATCCTCGCCTATGTCTGGCGCGGGGAAGAGCGGACGAGCGAATGGGAAAAGACCCATTTCACCTATCTCATCCGCACGTTCTGGATCGGATTTGTCGTCACCCTCGTGTTCTTCTTCGGGATGTTCTTTACGATCTTCGCCACGACATGGGCATTCGATGGAGGGCCGACGACCGGTGCGCCGCGTGGCGGGTTCTTCCTCCTGATGCTGTTCGGCATGCTCCTCTTTTTCGCGATGTCGGCATGGTTCGCCATCCGCAGCATCCTCTCCCTGGTAAAGGCAGGCGAGCGCCGCCCGATGCCCAACCCCAAGGCCCTGTTGTTCTGATGCGCACCTCTGCACTCCTCCTCGCCCCCGCCGCGCTTGCGCTGAGCAGCTGTGCGAGCACTTCGGATGTCCCCGCCCTTCCCGCTTCGCAGGAGGCGTTCTGGAATGCGCTCTCCAGCCATTGCGGCAGCGCTTACGAAGGCGGCCTTGCCAGCAGTGACGAGCGCGATGCCGACTGGGAAGGCAAGCGGATGATCGCGCATTGGGCTGAGTGTTCGGACACCCGCATCGCCATTGCCTTCCATGTGGAGGACGATGCCTATCCCGGTGGCTGGAACCGCAGCCGCACCTGGCTCGTCACCCGCACCGAAGAGGGCCTGCGCCTCAAGCACGATCACCGGCATGAGGACGGCAGCGAGGACGTGCTGACCCAGTATGGCGGCGACACGCTGTCCACCGGCACGGCGCGGGTGCAGGACTTCCCCGTCGATGCCTACTCCATCGCCCTGTTCGAGCGCGAGGGCCTCACCGCCTCGCTCACCAATGTCTGGCGGATCGAGGTCGACGATGCAGACGCGCCCGGCGCCCGCTTCACCTACCAGCTCACCCGCCGCAACGATCCCACCCGCCTGTTCCGCGTGGAGTTCGATGCAAGCGACCCGGTAGAGCCGCCCCCGCCCGCCTGGGGTTGGTAAACTGGGGGCTGGTGACTTGGGGGCTGGTAGCCCGCACCCACCTGAGCACGTCAGGCGTTCGAGCGCGCCGCGGTCACCATGGCGGTCAGCTCGTCGAGCAGTTTGAGACGCTGCTTCTTCAGGCTTTCGGCCCGCTCGTCGCTCGCCGCTTCGGTTTCCGCCTCGATCCGGTGCACCTCGCGATTGACCGCGTGATAGTCCTCCGCCAGCCGCGCGAAATGGCCATCCTCGGTTTTGAGCCGGGTGACGAGATCGCGATCGCGCTTGAAGATCGTGGTCAGTTCGTTGGGTGTGTGCTGCGACATTTGGCATCCTTCCTGTGGTTGATGATGCCAAGTGTAGGGCGATAGCGCGCGGCGCTCTTTGCGCTGGATCAAACTGGCGTGGGCGGTGCGCGAGGGTGGAACACAGATCGCAAGTGTAAGACACGCGTCCCTCAGCCATAATGCACCCCCGGCCTGTCGCATTGGGCGAGCAATTGCAGCATCGCATTGTCGTCATTCTTGCGCAGAATCCTGCGGAATTTCCCGCGCCGCATCACGACCTGCACCAGCCCCGTGTGGAAGCGATAGGCGGCCGAGAGACCCGTGGACTTTGCCGAGGCGCGATTGACCCCGCTCACCCGCTTGCCCAGCGCCACATCCCAGGCATTGGCAAACCCCGCCGCGCCTGCCCGGCGGCGCAGTCGATAGGCACTGGTCACGTCCATCCCGACCCGCCGCGCGGCCTCCGCCACACAGAGCGTCTGCGCAAGATAACCGATAAACGCGCCCTGCCTGTCGGGCGTCCACCCGTCCTTGCGTGCGCGCACGGGCACGGGGTGGAACGCCGGAATGCGGCGGCGGGGTTTCGGGTGGCGAGGTGATGTGGCGCTGCTCATGCGCCGGAGGGTGGGAGCTTGTTTGGGATGTAGGAAAGGGGTTAGGAAGGAAAGAAAGCAAAAGTGTAATTCTAATTCGATTCCAATCGACTACGGAGATCTTATGGACGACGAAAACCTGCAAGCCGCACTTCGACCGCTCCAAAAGATCAAGGTTGAAGACAAAATCATAGAAAACACGCTTCCAGATGGGTTTACCGACAAATACGAATTCCGAAGTTTCCGCAATGCCGCTACGCTTGCACGGTCAGCACACCCTGTACTCTTTCAAGAGTTGTTGGATGTCCTGCTTCCATTTGAAATTGAAATGCGGGATATCTTGGAAGGCGGGGGAAATAAATCGCGTATAGCTAAAAAATTGGAAGGGCTCCTGCATCCACTAGGCTGGAATGAAACAAGAATATCAGCCGATCTTCTCGTTAAGAAATCGGCCAAGGTCCTCAACAAGAAGAATAGCAAATCAAAGTTTCTGACGTCTCAAGACCAATCCGTCCTAGAAAATTTTTTGGACGGCCATCAAATCGACTTCGTGAAAGGGCGAGTCGCATTTGATCTTGAATGGAACAGCAAGGATCAGACCTTTGATCGTGACCTTTATGCAATGCGCATGTTCTACGAGTGCGGCATCATCGATGTCGGAATAATTTTAACTCGTTCAACTAACTTATCTGCGATGTTCGCTGACATAGGTTCACGCATCAGTACCAACGCTGACAAAAAGAAATCGTTCAAAGACAAATACGGTGCGAGCACTACTTGGATGGGTAAGTTGGACTACCGAGTGAATGCCGGGAGATCTGGAGGATGCCCGATTCTCGCGCTTGGCTTTCGAGAGCCCATCTTTACGGAACTCAAGCAATGGAGGGCGAAAAACCCGGTCGTCGATGACAGCATCAAGGCAGACGATCTCTTCGACGAGGAATCAGATCACTAAATAGCGGCCTATTCAGCTGGTGCGGCGCTATTGTAGCCGTAGGTCTTCCAATTAGGCTCATAGCTTTCGTCAGCCTGATTACCCCAAACCGTCCAGTCTTTACGCGCCCCACGACTAAAAAGTTCGATACGCGGCCCCCAACTGCAACCCTCTATGATAGGATACTGCTCGTCAGGTTTGCGCGAGTGCTCACGCTTGCGGCTGCGAATGATGTTCACTTGCCGACGCCCGGGTGCAAGGGTCCGTGCATTCTTCCCGCGAACGCCAAATAAAAGAACTTCGGTAACATTGCGGAAATAGAAACCCACACCGCGCCCGTCAGGCCCACCATCCTTGCGGACCTTCTCCCAAATGATGTTGGAAACGTAGCGAAAACCCCATTCTTCCATCACGCGCAAACCATCCGGGAGAAGGGCGTTTGGCACCCAAAGATACAGATGCGCAGGATCATCAGCTATCTCTGACACCGGCAATTCGCAGATTTCGTCAAGCGTCATCGTACCATAGCGGTTCAGGCGCTTGTGCTCTGGCGCCACCTTCCCGGTGCGATTCTGAAATTGCCAAGGAGGATCGGCGAGGATCGTTCCAAATTGCTGACTACCGGCGGTCTCCAGCAGCGACATTCCGGCAGAACTATGGCCATTCGGGTCGAGCATTTGATCCTCCGCTTGTAGAACAAAACGAGATCTGAATCATTCAGACGGTGGTGTCAAGGCGACACCGCCGAAACGGATCAAATCACTCCGCAGCAACACCCTTAGCGCTGGTCTCACCAAACATGTCCGGGCCTTCGTCCGCGACTTCTTCTTCGTTCGCGGCCTTGGCGGTGCGGCGCTTGTCGAAGCTCGACCATACGTCCTGCCAATTGCCCGTCGTCGCGCCCTTGGAATATTCGGTGGCGCGGGTTTCGAAGAAGTTGGCGTGCTCCACACCGTTCAGCAGCGGGGCGAGCCAGGGCAGCGGGTGGTCTTCGACCATGTAGATGGTCGGCAGGCCGAGCTGCTGCAGGCGCCAGTCCGCAATGTAGCGGATATACTTCTTGATTTCCTTCGCCGTCATGCCGGGCACGGGGCCGTCCTCGAAAGCGAGATCGATGAAGGCATCTTCCAGGCGCACCGTTTTCTGGCACATGTCCATGATGTCTTCCTTCACCGCCTTGGTCAGGCAGTCACGCTCCTGACAGAAGGCGTGGAAGAGGCGGGTGATGCCTTCGCAGTGCAGGCTTTCATCGCGCACCGACCAGCTGACGATCTGACCCATGCCCTTCATCTTGTTGAAGCGCGGGAAGTTCATCAGCATGGCGAAGCTGGCGAAGAGCTGCAGCCCTTCGGTAAAGCCGCCGAACATCGCCAGCGTACGGGCGATATCCTCGTCATTGTCGACGCCGAATTCCTGCAAATAGTCGTGCTTGTCCTTCATTTCCTCATATTCGAGGAACATGCCGTATTCGCTTTCGGGCATGCCGATCGTATCGAGCAGGTGGGAATATGCCGCGATATGCACCGTCTCCATGTTGGAGAAGGCGGCGAGCATCATCTTCACTTCGGTCGGCTTGAACACGCGGCCGTATTTCTCGTGGTAGCAATCCTGCACCTCGACATCGGCCTGAGTGAAGAAACGGAAGATCTGCGTGAGCAGGTTCCGCTCATGATCGGAGAGATTCTGCGCCCAATCGCGGCAGTCCTCACCCAAGGGCACTTCTTCCGGCATCCAGTGCACCTGCTGCTGCCGTTTCCAGAACTCATAGGCCCAGGGATATTCAAAGGGCTTGTAGGTCTTGCGGGCTTCGAGCAACGACATGTGGTGGTCTCCGGTGTTTGTGCGAATGACTCATATAGGGAATCACAGGCGTGATTCGATAGCAAGCATGGACTTTGTGTCGGGGATAATTCGCCGGATAAGGTGCATGCTTTAGGTCAGGTGCCGGAACAGGCGGCCTTGCGGATGGGTTGATGGGGTACGAACCCGCTGAAATTCAGGAGCACCCCGCCATGGCCGAGAAAAAGTACGATTACGAACCCGGAGACAGCCGCGCCGTTACCCATCAGGAAGAGCCCGATGGCGCAGGCCTTGTCGCCACCGGTGCGCGCGAAGACGAAGCCCGCAAGCGCGCCGAGGGCGAGCGTCCCGATATCGAGAACAATCCGGACGACGACATTATCGAACGCGCGATCGAAGACGGCGCCGAGGGCCTGACCGATGCGATCAGGAAGAAGTTCGCGAGCGAGTAAGACTCCTCGCGGCGCTGATACAGGGGGCGGGCCTCGGCTCGCCCCTTTGCGTTTGAATTGATGGGTTTTTGCGACCGGCCGTGGGAACGCGGTTTTACCGTCGAACGTTTTCTCCATGCGTGAACAATTCCGGCGCGCTGGAGAGAGAGAATGACTACGAAATCGCCTGCCGATCAGTCGAACCGAGACACATTGCCGCCGCCCCCACAGCAAATCGATCCGCCGCAAATTGCGCAATCGGTCACCCAGATGCATCAGGTCGGTGTGCGGGCCGAAAATGCCCCACAAGTACGTCGGGGCCCGCAGCACAAGCAGAGCACGCGCGCTCGCCATGCGGATGGCTCGCTCGCCAATGGTTTTGTGAAGTAGGGACAGCTCGCCGACTCACCCCGCCCTGCTAAAGGAGTCTCAACGTTCCGGCTTGTTGATGCGGCGCGAGATTTCGAGACCGATCAGGATCGGTGTCGCCCACAGCCAGGTCAGCAGACCGGCCTCGCGCCAGCCGCCGTTTTCGGGCAGCCGCATCGAGCAACCGTAGATCTCCAGCAGGTTCTGTGGCTGACAGGTCGAAGGCCAATAGGCGTCCGCATACAGGTAGATGCCCAGCCCGAACCACGCCACTTGCGCGACGTAAAGGACGAAAAACCGCGACACGCCGATCTCGCCGTATCCATGGTGCGTCGGAAAGCGTTTGTTGGCTCTGCTACCCATGCGATTTCCATACGCCCGGATTGGTTAAAAAGGCCTTACGAAAAACGAGGCGTGCATCAGAAACGACGAGTTGAGGAACGTGCCCCGCGCCCCTCCGTTGGTTAAGTAAGACGCTAATTTGAAAGGCTAATTACTTTATGTTTGAGAAGCTACGCATCAGTGAACACATGGAAGTCACCAATTCGGAAGGCGAGCATGTCGGCACCGTGGACGCGGTGGAGAATGACAAGATCAAGCTCACCAAGTCGGACAGCTCGGATGACATGCACCACTTCCTGAGCATGGACGATGTGGACCGCGTGGACGACAATCGCGTATACCTGAAAAAGGACGCACGCATCCCGACGGGTCTCGGCAACAAGGCCGACGCCACCGTCTGATAGAACTACAGTTTCTGCCAGTCCGCGAGGACGGCAGCAACAGGAGCCCGGCGCTCGCCAAGCCTCAAGGAGGCTGGCGAGGCCGGGCTTCGCGTTTGTGGTGTCAGCCCCTGCTCTTCGACCCGAAGAAACTGCCCCCGCCGAGCACGGTGATGCCGAGGAAGAAGCCGAAATCGTACCAGCCGCCCGAATTGGGCACGGCATAGACCGCGATGTCGTCACTGAAGAGCGAGCCGATCCATGCCCAAGGGAAGATAAATCCGTGCAGCAGGCCCCACCAGAAGCCGGGTGCGGCAGGCTCTGCAGAGACGCCCGCATCGATCTGGCTCGCGCAGGCTGACAGCAGCAGGGCGAGGCCCACGGCGATGGCAATTCTCTGGAACATGGCGGAATTCTCCTCCCGGCGTTTCATCCCACAGGCCTGATATAGATCGCGAAGGCGACCATGAACAGCATGGTCAGCCCCATGATGAAGAACTTGCGCGCGCCCGCCACGTCGCCGCCGCGCATCAATACGGATCCGCGCCAAGCATTGAGAATGGCGAGCACGCCAACCACGACGATGGCGGAGATAAACAGCGTGTCATTGTCCATGATTGCCTCCCCCTATGCAGCGGTGAGCAGGTTGTTGATGATCCACCAGATCATCGGCACGAAGATCACCGCCAGCACCATATGCGCGCAGCCCAGCGCGGCGCCCGAGCGCCCCGATTTGCGCATTCGCCAGCCATTCACGAACACCAGCACCGCAAGCACCGTGCCCACGATCCCGACAATCATCGGTATATTCCCGTCCACGCGCGTCCCCTCATCCCCGTCAGCTGGAACGGCAGAGCCTAACGGTGATTTCTGGCGCGGGGAAGCTCTGCTGCGCCGCCTACGACCAATTCATCACAAAGCAAATCGCCCTCCCGGGCCTAAGCTCGGGAGGGCGATTGTGTTTCCGTATCGATCCGGCCTGGATCGAAAACCTCCTACTGACAGGCGAGACATTCCTCGTAATCGGTCTGCTCTGCGGCCAGCTCGAACTTCTGCGCATCGGCGGTGTTGTCCGCTTCCACGCCGCCGGCGAAACCGGCGCGCTGCACGCTCTTGCTGCGCAGGTAATAGAGCGACTTGATGCCCTTTTCCCACGCCTGGAAGTGCAGCATCATCAGGTCCCACTTGTCGACATCGGCGGGGATGAAGAGGTTGAGGCTCTGCGCCTGATCGATGAAGGGCGCACGATCGGCGGCGAATTCGAGCAGCCAGCGCTGGTCGATTTCGAAGCTGGTCTTGAACGCGGCCTTTTCCTCGTCGGTCAGGAAGTCGAGATGCTGGACGCTGCCGTTCTTCTCGAGGATGGAGTTCCACACATTGGTCGAGTTCTTCGACTTCTTGTCGAGGATCTTTTCCAGATGCGGGTTCTTCACCACGAAGCTGCCCGACAGGGTCTTGTGGGTGTAGATGTTCGCCGGGATCGGCTCGATACAGGCACTGGTGCCGCCGCAGATGATGGAGATCGACGCGGTCGGCGCGATTGCCATCTTGCAGCTGAAGCGTTCCATCGCGCCCATTTCCTCTGCATCGGGGCACGGGCCGCGTTCCTTGGCGAGCATCATCGATGCTTCGTTCGCCTTGGCATTGATGTGCTTGAACATTTTCAGGTTCCACACCTTCGCCATCGGGCTTTCGAAGCCGATTTGCTTGGCTTGCAGGAAGGAGTGGAAGCCCATGACGCCGAGGCCGACCGAACGCTCTCGCGCAGCGGAATATTTGGCGCGGGCCATCTCGTCCGGCGCGCGGTCGATATAGTCCTGCAGGACATTGTCGAGGAAGCGCATCACGTCTTCGATGAACTGCTTGTCGCCATTCCACTCTTCCCACTTTTCGAGGTTGAGCGAGGACAGGCAGCAAACGGCGGTGCGATCGTTGCCGAGGTGGTCGACACCTGTCGGCAGGGTGATTTCCGAACACAGGTTCGAGGTCGAGACCTTGAGGCCGAGATCGCGGTGATGCTTGGGCATCATGCGGTTCACCGTGTCGGAGAAGACGATGTAGGGCTCACCCGTGGCGAGACGCGTTTCGACCAGCTTCTGGAACAGCGAGCGGGCATCCACCGTCTTGCGGACGCTGCCATCCTTGGGCGAGACGAGATCGTAGCTTTCGCCAGCGCGCACGGCTTCCATGAAGTCGTCCGTCACCAGCACCCCGTGGTGCAGGTTCAGCGCCTTGCGGTTGAAGTCGCCCGAGGGCTTACGGATTTCGAGGAATTCCTCGATTTCCGGGTGGTGGATGTCGATATAGCAGGCCGCCGAGCCGCGCCGCAGCGAGCCCTGCGAAATCGCCAGCGTGAGGCTGTCCATCACGCGCACGAAGGGAATGATGCCGCTGGTCTTGCCGTTGAGGCCAACCGGCTCACCAATGCCGCGCACATTGCCCCAATAGGTGCCGATGCCACCGCCCTTCGAAGCGAGCCAGACATTCTCGTTCCACGTGCCGACGATGCCATCGAGGCTGTCCGAAACCGAGTTCAGGTAGCAGCTGATCGGCAGGCCGCGGGTGGTGCCGCCGTTCGAGAGAACGGGCGTTGCGGGCATGAACCACAGGTTGGAAATGTAATCATACAAGCGCTGCGCATGCTCGGCATCGTCCGCATAATAATCGGCGACGCGGGCGAACAGGTCCTGATATTTCTCACCCGGCAACAGGTAACGATCGGTGAGCGTTTCCTTGCCGAATTCGGTCAGGTTCGCATCGCGCGATTCGTCGATCTTCACGTCGAAACGGCGCGGCAGGATGCTCTTGGAATCGCTCTTGGGCTTGACGGCTTCCGTCATGGCAGCCTTGGTCGCTTCGGCCATGGCGCCAGCGGCAGCTTCGGCCACCAGCTCTTCGCTTCCGGCGTCTTTCTTATCCATGCTTACTGCCTTTGCCTTTTTCGGAGCTGTTTTTTCAGATGCGGGCTTTTCAGGAGCGTCGGTCGTCATGTTTTCGTCCAGTCCCATTGCCGCATCGTCTCCGTTTCGAAATTCCATTTGCCCCGTTCCCGTTTCTGCCAGGCGTGGGGATGATCCCCAGCCGCCTGCGTTTTTGTTCCGCTTGTGTTCGACTCGGGGTTGTCACCCCTATGTAGTCATTCACAACGCTTTTTCACATGGATGGGCGTGGAATCTTTATCCCCCGCCCATCACCAGATCACCCACTGCATCGTCCACAATGTCCCTGTTCTCTCCGCCGGAATTCGCCGAATCCGGGCCCCTCGTGCGAATCCGCACGTAGGGAGGAAAAACAAGGTCTAGTGGGTAGCCCCGCAGTCACGACCACAACCCATAGTGAATCGGCAGCGGGTGAGACGCAAGAGGGTTAAAAGCGATTTACCGCCAATTGGTGCCGCGAATTTGCGGTGTGTTGCAACGACAAGACACCGCGACGCGTGGAAAGTCCACGGCTCGCGCGATGCGCAAGGGGTAAAATCAATCTGCGGAAAAAAATCTGTGCAGTTTCACAAATGCGATTCAAAATGAGCGATCCGTGAATCAATCGAATCCGGGCGTGAAATTTTCGTTCGATTTGTCCACCGCTCGTCTCCCCGCGCTGGACGCGAGGGGCGAAGCCGCTAAGCATTGGGCAATCATTTTCAGGCAGGAGCCAGCCTTGTCATGATCGCCTTTCTGAAAGCCATACCCTTCGGCGCATTGCTCGCCTTGATCGTCGCCCTGTTCATGGGCTCAGGCGGCGCGACGGGCGGCATGCTGAACATCTTCCAGGTCGATGTGGTTTTGCCCGAATACGGGATCGATTTCGATTTCTACTGGAGCTGGATGCTGTTCCTGGGCGGAACCTTCCTTGCCTTCGTCTTCATCCTGATGATGGGGGATTGAGGGATTTGCAGATAGTCAGGCTTATCCCGTGCACTCTGTTTGTTGCTCTCGCTAGCTGTCAGGCGACACCAGCCCCGATCGCTCCCATTGTGGCGCAAGACGCTGTTTTGCCAGACGCAGAGGCTATTGCGGAGATCGAGAGGGGGTTGGAGATCTGGGCCCGCTTCAACGTTGAGATGCCCACTGAGCAACCGGTGATAGTCATCACAAGCACGGAAGCTCACCACATTAGCCGCACCGCGAGCACATTGGCTTGGCAAGACGGCGACGGCCTATGGCAGCTCGCGCAAATCCGTCAGTTGGATCCGTGGGGGTCGATCCGTACAGAATACGAATTACTGGGTCATGATAGTCAAATGCTCGACACTGCGCTTGTCGAGCGCTTAGAGGCACTACTTCAGAGTGCATCTGTATATGACGCGTATCTAGACAGAACTGGGACGCCAGCGACCGAAACCTCTTATCACACCATGCAAATCATTTCGGACCACGGGCAGATTACCCTCGATTGGGGTGGGCTTCTTGCCGGCCCCGAAGGTGAAATCGCTGATATCGTGCTCAGTATTTGAATGTAGCCCGCAGCGTTGAGCCTTCCGGATTGGTCTCATCCGTTGTAGATTGGACTAGTTAAGCCGGTCCGAACCTAAGGCACCAGCACCGTATCCTCCACCACGTCCGCTGTCTCCGGATAGTCGAGCGTGTAATGCAGCCCGCGGCTTTCGTGGCGTTTGAGGGCGCTCTTTACGATCAGGTCGGCGCATTGGTGGAGGTTGCGCAGTTCGATGAGGTCGGTCGTCACGCGGAAGTGGCCGTAGTAGTCGCGGATTTCCTCGCCGAGCAGATCGATGCGGTTGCCCGCGCGTTCCAGCCGCTTGGTGGTGCGCACGATGCCGACATAGTTCCACATCATGCGGCGGATTTCGGTCCAGTTCTGCTTGATGACGACTTCCTCGTCCGAATCGGTGACGCGGCTTTCATCCCATTCGCGGATCGCTGGCGGCGCTTCGAACCCGTCCCAGTTTTCGAGGATATGCTTGCCCGCCGCTTCTCCGAACACGAAGCATTCGAGCAGGGAATTGGACGCGAGGCGATTGGCGCCGTGCAGGCCGCTTTCAGTGACTTCGCCCGCAGCATAGAGGCCGGGCAAATCGGTGCGTCCGTCCAGATCGATCACCACGCCGCCGCAGGTGTAATGCTGTGCGGGCACGACAGGGATCGGCCCCTTGGTCATATCGATCCCCAGCCCCATCAGCTTTTCATGAATGGTCGGGAAATGATGCGTCACGAAATCGGCGGGCATGTGGCTGATGTCGAGATGGACGTAATCGAGGCCGTAGCGCTTGATCTGGTCGTCGATCGCGCGGGCAACCACATCGCGCGGAGCAAGCTCCATCCGCTCGGCGTCGTAATCCTCCATGAAGCGGTGACCGGTTTCGGGGTGGAACAGCCGCCCGCCCTCGCCGCGCACCGCCTCTGTAATGAGGAAGTTTTTCACCTCCAGATTGTAAAGGCAGGTCGGGTGGAACTGCATCATTTCCATGTTGGACACGCGCGCGCCTGCCCGCCAGGCCATCGCGATCCCGTCTCCCGTCGCGCCGCGCGGAGCGGTCGAAAACTGGTAGACGCGGCCCGCGCCGCCTGCCGCAAGGATCGTGGCCTTGGCGGTGTAGGTTTCCACCTTTCCGGTCGTCACATCGAGCGCATAGGCACCCCAAACGCGGCCCGATCCTGAATATTTTTCCGCATTGCGGCCGGTGATGAGATCGACGCAGGTGCGATCGGGCAGCAGGGTGATGTTGGGATTTTCCTCTGCCGCCTTGAGGAGAGCCGCCTGAACTGCCCAGCCGGTCGCATCATCGACATGGACGATCCGGCGATGCGAATGGCCGCCCTCGCGCGTCAGGTGCAAATCGCCGCTCTCGCGATTGAAAGGCACGCCAAGCTCGCACAGGCGATCAATCGCGGCAGGTGCGCCCTCGATAACGAATTCGACCGTGTCGCGATCATTCAGCCCGGCGCCTGCCACCATGGTATCGCGAATGTGGTCCTCGAACGTGTCGCCCGCATCGAGCACTGCCGCAATGCCGCCCTGCGCCCAGGCGGTCGAGCCGCTGTGAAGCGTACCCTTGGCGAGGACCAGAACCTTGCACTTTTCCGCCAGCGTCAGCGCCGCCGTAAGCCCCGCCGCGCCCGAACCGATGATGAGAACGTCTGATTGGATTGCTGTCATGCCCCGCTTGAACACGCGCCGGGGCTGCGGCGCAAGAGCCTACTGCATCGGCACGTATTGGCACTCGTAGAAGGACATCTCTTCATCCATCGGCATTGACGAGACCGTTATCATGGCGCGGTAGCCTTGCGCCGGGTGCTCCATTCCGTATTCGGTGCCGCTTGGCCCTACCAAATAACCCTCCGCGGCCAGCACTTCGGCCACGCGCTGGAAGGGTTCGTCAAATTCGAAAATCGGTTGCCCCCAGTCACCGTTCACATTGTTCCAGCCGATGGCATCCAGCTTGAGCCCGTGCCACGTAGCGTCGAACCGAATGTAGCCATAGGCCACCTCCCCTTCGGATCCGCGATCATAGCCCGTGGCGGCGTTGCGGGCGACGGTGGGAAGCCGATCAATCGGGTTGGCATCCGGATCGAGCATGACGGTCATTTTCGCCATGATCAGATTGGGATCGGTCATGCAGTCAGAAGGGTCGACATAGAAAAAAACATCCGAAAGCTCGGGCCGCGATTGTGCGGGCGCGCTTTCTCTGGCGGGTTCTGTAGCACCTGTCGCTTCGCTTGCCGTATCGCCTTCCGAACCTACTTCACCGGACTCTTCTACGAGTGCTCCAAACATGTTGTCACCATCTTCGGTGGCAGCGCCCGTGTCGCCGCAGGCAGCAAGCATGGCGATGATCGGAATTATGGCAATACTGCGAGTTTTCATGGCTTTCCCCCTCCTGGACCTCTGCCACACTGACAGGTGATACGCATCTTATTGAGGGGTTTGCGTCGCCTTCGTCAACTCCACGAACACGTCTTCCAGATCCGCCTCGCGGGTTGTCACATCCTCGATTGCGTAGCCGTGCTCCTGCACCTTGGCGAGGACTTGCCCGGCGGTCGTTTCGCCCTTGTCATAGGTGACTTCGAGGACGCGCGGCTCGACCACTTCAGCCTTGATGAAAGCCTCTTCCATGATCGGGCCGCCAAGGTCTTTGTCCACCTGCACGCGGACGATCTTCTCTCCCATCATGCCGATCAGCTCGCGCGTCGGCTTGTTGGCGATCAGCTCGCCGTGATTGATGATGGCGACGCGCTCGCACAGCTCTTCGGCCTCTTCGAGATAGTGCGTGGTGAGCACCACGGTCACGCCCTCTGCATTCAATTCGCCCACCAAGTCCCATAGCTGCTTGCGCAGTTCGACATCGACGCCAGCGGTGGGTTCATCGAGCACGAGGATAGGCGGCGAATGGACCATGGCCTTGGCAATCAGCAGCCGCCGTTTCATCCCGCCCGACAGCGTGCGGGCATAGGCATCGCGCTTGTCTTCCAGCCGCACGGCCTTGAGTAGCTCTTCCGAACGCCGCAGCGCTTTCGCAACGCCATACATGCCGCTCTGGTTTTCCAGCACTTCATATGGCGTGAAGAACGGATCGAAGACGATTTCCTGCGGCACGATGCCGATGTTGAGCTTCGCATTGCGGTGATCGCGATCGATATCGTGACCCCAGATTTTCACGCTGCCGCCGGTCTTGTTCACCAGCCCGGCCATGATGTTGATGAGCGTCGACTTGCCCGCCCCGTTGGGACCGAGCAGCCCGAAAACCTGTCCTTCCGGCACATCGAAGCTGACGCCTTTCAGCGCTTCTTTCGGACCGGATTTCTTGGTCCCGGCATAGACCTTTTTCAGGTCGCGGATTTCGATTGCGGCTGACGGTTCGGTGTTTGACATCGCTGCGCTCTTTGGGGCTTTTCCGGAGCGGCGTAAAGCGATAGAGGCAAAGCCATGACTGACGCACCCGAAACCACCCTTGTCGATTCCGCCCGCGTCTGGTGCGATGGCGCCGGCGATATTCGCGGCGGCGAGAACTATCTGCCCGCCAGCCTTGGCCATCCACGCGTGTGGATGCAGATCGATGCTTCGGGATTTGCCGATTGCGGCTATTGCGATCGCCGTTTCGTGCTGAAGGGCGGCCCGGCCGATGATGGCAATGTGCCCGATGTCTCCGCCACCGGCGCAGATGCCAAGACGGCGCGCAAGAACCCGGCTTACTGAGGAACAAAAGCCTCCTGTCAGCTTAGGTTCAGTGATAGAGTGTTACATATTGCCGCTCACATGGACCGTTTAGGAGACTTTTGATGAAAATCGCATTCGCAGCAGCAGCCACCGCCGCGCTGGCGCTCTCCGCCCCGGCCATGGCGCAGGATCGCGCTGAGCGCATTCAGCAGCGCTCCGATGAAGCTTTTGCCGAACTGGTTGAAGACCGCCAGGTTTCCGGTGAAGCGCAATCATGCATCAGCATTTTCAATTCCAATCGCCTGCGCGTGGTCGAGAATGTAGGCCTTGCCTATCGCATCGGCGATACGCTGTGGGTCGCGCGCACGACGCAGCCTGACGCCATCGGCCCGTGGGATGTTCCCATCATCGAGCGGTATGGCAGCCAGCTTTGCCGCCACGATGTGACACGCACGATCGACCGCACGAGCGGCATTTTCTCGGGCGTCGTCTTCTTTGAGGACTGGGTGCCGTATACCGAAGTGCAAAGCGCCGAAGGCTAAGGCTTAGCGCGCGCTCCGTGGCACTCGCACACAGGCGATGGGCCGCGAGCCTGCTCCACTTCTGGTTTTACGAACTCACACCCGCCGATTGGTGGGGCGGTTCCGACCACATAGACGCACAATGCGAAAAGCGCTTCCGGCGAGAGCTGGAGGCGCTTTCGTCTTTGCGGCCCGAAAATTTCGTCATCGATCCGCAAATGGCATTGGCTGGCGTGCTGTTGTTCGACCAGATGCCGCGGAATATCTTCCGCGGTACTCCAAACGCCTTTGCTTTCGATCCGCTGGCCCGGGGCATCGCCCATACCGCGCTGGACTGCGGCTTCGAGCAGGCGTTACCATCGCGACATGCGCAATTCCTCGCCATGCCATTGATGCATAGTGAGGATATCGCAGACCAATTGCGTTCGCTGGAAGCTTTCCGGCGGATCAATGGCGGACGCAATCTCAGCTTCGCGCGCAGCCATCACCGCATGATCGCGCGCTTTGGCCGCTTCCCGCACCGAAACGATATCCTCGGCCGGAAAACCACAGCCGCAGAGCAACGCGCAATCGACGCCGGGTTCAGCTGGTAACTCAGCCCTTGGGCTTCACCAGCTTGGCGGGGCGCATGCGCTGTGCTTCGCTGAACAGGCCGTAAGTCTTGTTCACATAGTTCGACACGTCGGTGATCGAATTGACATAGCTTTCCAGCTCTTCGGTCATTTCCTGTTCGACCAGCCGAACGCGCGCAGACGGGTTCTCGGTCTCGAACGAGACGTAGAACCACGGCTCGCCGCGCTTGAGAACCAGCGGCTGCGAAATATCGTACCACTCGAAGGCCCATGCGAGCGGGCGGGGCCAGATATGGATCGGGAAACGCCCGCCCATCTGCACGCCGGGACGCGGGGTGGGAAACCAGTGCAGATAGGGCGCGGTCTGCACCACGTAGCAAGGCTGGTCCGCCACAAAGACATAGGGCGCGGTGAACTGCACAATCGGGCGGTTGGGATCGCGCCATTCATTGGGCGGCTGGACGATGAACAGGTTGGCGCGGCCTTGCGGGCGCATGGCCGATTGTTCGCCGTCGGCATCGACCAGCTGGATTTTGCCCTGCGCGTTCTTTTCGAACTTGAGTGTCAGGTCGACGGGGCACGGCACGACGAAATGGCGGCGGTCGAAATCGATAGCAGCCGGGCAAGCCTGGATACTCTTGGCGCTGGCCGCCTTGGCATCGGAGCGGCTGAAGGTCTTGGGCGGCGCCCAGATGGCATCGCCATTGCCCGGCCAGCGCACCGTCCAGCCGACGGTTACCGTGCGCGGCTTGCCCCGTGCCTCCGCCTCATCCGCACCGGCATCTTCGGCAAAGTAATCATCCCAGCTCATTCAATCGGTCCCGCCCGTTTCAGCATAATATTCGCACATCTCGCTGACCGGGCATTCCCCGCATTTGGGGCTGCGCGATGTGCAGATGCGCTTGCCGAACTGGATGAGCCAGAAGTGCCCATCGCGCAAGGCCCAGTCGGGGGTTCTTTCTTCGAGCTGCTCAGCGGTCTTGTCGGCGGTTTTCGCCTTTGTCAGGCCGATGCGATTGCACACGCGGTGGACATGCGTATCGACCGCGATCACGTCCTCATCGAAGACGAAGCTCATGACGATATCGGCACATTTGCGGCCAATGCCCGGCAGGCTGAGCAGCCCCTCTCGCGTGCGCGGAACCACGCCATCGTGATCGGCGAGCAGCGCGGTACAGAACTTGCGAATATTGCGCGCCTTGTTGTTGTAGAGCCCACACGGCTTGATCGCTGCCGCGACCTCCTCATCGCTCAATTCCAGCATCTGCTGCGGCGTGCGCGCGAGGGCGAACAGCGCTTTGCTGGCCTTGGCCGTATTGCTGTCGAGCGACTGCGCGGACAGCATGCAGGAAATGCAGCTGCGGAACGGATCGGGTTGCCCCTTGGGCCCTTTCGCGTCCTTCGTGCGCCCCGGCATGGCCTCGGCCAGGCGGCGGTAAACTTCTTCAACCTGTTTTTTATCGAGCATGCCAATTGAGCGTTTGGTCGCCTTGCCGGTTCCGGTTCGCAAAAGCGCGCATCAGCGAAACCAGCCGAGCGGGCGCATGCGCTGCCCGACATGGCGATACCCTGCCGCCGTGAGATGATGCCTGTCGAAAATGAGCCACTCTCCGTCAGCGATCAGGGCGCAACGCTGCTCGGCCATTGCGCAGAATGCATCGCGTTTCTCGATTGTGCGGAAGGCAACGCCGCGACGCTGCAATTCCTCCTCGAGCGTCCGGAAGAAGCGATCGCGGCTGAAGAGCATATTGTCGAACATGACACGCTCCGTTTCCTCACCGGTGATCCCCCGGCGTGCCATATTGTAGCTAAGCGAGGAGGCATGGGTGAAATCTGCCGGGCCGACCACGGTCACCGCCTTGCCGCGCTCCTCCAGCATCTGCGCGAAGTCCGCAACGTTGCTGGTGGTGGTCGCATTCCAGTTCGCCACCAGCACGATCTCATCGGCAGATTCCAAGAAGCCGAGGTCGCGTAATTTTCCCCAGGTCCTCTGGCAACGCTGTCTCATCGGCGCGTCCTCGAATGAAGCCGCCATGCATTCATCATCCATGCGCGTGTAGCGGAACTGCGTTTCTGCAAAATCGCCGAATTGCGTCGCGACATAGAAGTCGATGGCAAGGGAGTCGCCAAGCACCACAACCTTGCGGAGATCGTCATCGGCAAAAGGGCGCCGCGCGCCGGACATGATCCGGCTGCGGTCAGCACGCCGGGATCGCTGCGCGGTTTCCACATCCAGAACCGTCTCGCGCATTTCGGGCGACAAGCGGCTGTGCTTGAAATCGCGCAGGCCGTCGGTGAAGTGGATTGTCATGCCCAATGCGGCCAATCCTGCCGACGCTGCGAGGGCGAGGCCGAATACGGTCTTACGGCTCGCCACGGCTTTTCTCGCGGGCTGCTCGATGAGCACATATGTCGCGATGGCCATGACCAGGCTGACCCCGATCAGGCCAAATGTCAGCGCATTCGCGCCAAGCTCATAACCGAGCGATCGCGCGACCGCGAAAATCATGTAGTGCGAGAGGTACCAGCTGTAGCTGACGAGCCCGATCCAGACGAGCCAGCGGAGCCCGAGGATCTGCGCCGAAAGGCTTCGCCCATGCGAGAATGCGATAATGAGAGCGCAGCCGAGCACGGGGAGCGCGGCGGAAAGACCGGGAAACGGGATAAGCGGGTCGTAGGAAACCACGGCCCACCCAATCATGATCAGACCAGCAAGGGCCACCAGCGGATTGGCCGCGGGTAGCCGCCAATTCTGCGCTGCGAGAGCGAGACAACCGCCGACCGCGAGCTCCCAGAAACGCGTGGTGACCGAATAGAAGGAAAAGGTCGCGCTGTATTCGAGCATGACCTGCGCGTGGACGAGGCTGGCGAACGCCAGCACTGCCAAGCCCGCCAGTGCCCACATCCGCGACCGCCTCAGCAGCAGCATCAGCAGCAAGGGCGCGATCAGATAATATTGCTCTTCGACCGACAGGCTCCACGTGTGCAGGAGCGGCGCCGTTTCCTGAAAGTCGTTGAAATAGTCGGTCTTGCGAATGAACAGTATGTTCGACGCCAGCAGCGCAAGCGCGGCGAGCGATTGCCCGAATTGCTTCAGGAAATGCGGCGGGTAGAGCCAGATCGTCAGCACCGCAGCGAAGGCCGCGTAAAAAAACAGCGCGGGCAAGATCCGCCGCACGCGCCGCTCGTAAAAGCCCGACAACGAGAATTCCCCGTCGGCAATTTCGCGCCCGATGATCGAGGTGATCAGAAAGCCGCTGATGACGAAGAATACATCGACCCCCACGAAGCCGCCGGAAAAGCCGGGGATGCCCGCATGGAACAGGATGACGGCAAGGACCGCGATGGCGCGCAGCCCGTCAATCTCCGGCCGGTAGGCGATCGCGCTCGCCCTGTGTTTTTGCGACGCTGACAGTGGGCGGCTTTCCGTCATTCCTGACCGGTGGCACAATCTTGCCGGATCGGACAGGCCTCGCAACGCGGTGCGCGCGGCCGGCAATGGACCTGGCCAAGGCGTTTCACCAGCAGGTGATGCTCATCGATATCCTCGGCGCTCCACTCTTCCGGCAGCAGCGGCATCAGAGCGTCATAGGCGCGCGCGGTATCTGCCTTGGGCGGGACAAGCCCTGTACGCTGCATCACGCGGCGGTGGTGGCCATCGATCACCAGCGCGCGGCGGCGAAAGATGCTGGTGTTCATGACGCCAGCGGCAATCTTGCGGCCGACCCCGGGCAGGTCCTCCAGCCATTGCATTGCCATATCGTCGGGCAGGTTGGAGAGGTGGCGCAAATCCACCGCGCCGCGCTCAAGGCGGATCTTGCGAAAACTGGCGCGCAGCCGCTCTGCCGCGACGGATGGGAAAGTCTGGCCCCGCAGCAGCTCTTCCAGCTCACCGAGGTCGGCATCGGCCACCGCATCCCAGCTGCCATAGCGCGCCTTGATCGCATCGGTGGAGGCGTTGGAAATCGCGGTCTTGCTCTGCGCGCCGATCACGCCCTGCACCAGCACCCACACCGGATCGCGGCGTTTATCGTCAGGCCGGACGATCCGCCCGAAAGCCCGGATCAGCGCCGCATGAATACGCTCGAGCGTTTGCGTTCGCGGATCGGGGCCGAGTGGAAGCTGCACGAATTGTGTTTACTCGACGCGGGGGAAATCGACATTCAGCATCCGGCCGTTATCCACCAGCATGCCGGTGATCGGACCGCCGTCATCGCGCTGGTAGCGCAGGCGATAGTCATTCCAGCGCAGCTCATCACCCTGCACCATCTGCGCATCGCGGCGACGGCCGTTCTTGATCATGACGAAATCCGTACCCGACACATGTTCGATGACGATTTCGGTATCGGTCTCTGGATTGACGAAGCGCCCTTCCAGCTCGGCAAAGCTGGCATCACTTTCGGGAAGCGGGGCGAGCATGCGGTAGCTAGAGGTCGGCTGGCTGGAGAGAAATATCCGGAATTGCCTGCCGCCATCACCGCTAGGC
This sequence comes from Aurantiacibacter sp. MUD61, assembly GCF_027912455.1. NCBI lineage: Bacteria > Pseudomonadati > Pseudomonadota > Alphaproteobacteria > Sphingomonadales > Erythrobacteraceae > Aurantiacibacter > Aurantiacibacter sp. MUD61. The sequence continues at coordinate 1,215,551 of NZ_CP115446.1, read as the reverse complement.
TCGAACACCATCTTCAGATCGGCATTGCTCTCATAGGCGAACACATTGCCGTCCTCGTGAATCAACCGAACCGGGTCACGGCCCTCGATCTCGCGGTACAGCTCGCCGTCTCGTTCGGTGATGCAGATGAGAGTATTGCTGCCTTCGTAAAGGCCGAGGATCACCTCAGTCGCGGGCCGCGCCAGCACCGCCTCCGGCCCTGCGGCATAGCTCTGCTCCTCGGGATAGCTGTCATCCAGCAGGATATCGCTGATCGTATAGCCCAAGCCGACCACACTGATCTGGGTGGTGTTGCCCATCACCACGATGGCGAGATCGCGCTCGGGAAAACGGCGCACATAGGCGTTGAAACCGCCCGTGCTGCCGACATGCGAGATTTCCTGCAGGCCACGATAGGTGCCGTGCTCCAGGCCATAGCCGTAAGCGCCCGGCAGCGCATCATCCACGCGGGCCTGGCTGGCCGCAATCACGCCCGCATCGAGCGCAGAAGCCGCGCCCTGCAATTGCTGCTCCCACGCCAATTGGTCGCCGAGCGTTGTGAAGAGGAAACCGTCCCCGAAGAGATTGGCAATCGCGGGATCTTCCAGCCAACCGTTCCACTGGCCATAAGCGCGCGCCTGATTCGGGAAGAAGGCGCCATATCGCCGCCGCCAGCCGGTATCCTCCATGCCGATCCGGGCGAAAAATTCGCCCGCATATTCATGGAAGTCCTGCCCACTCACTGCTGCAATCAGCTCGGCGAGCAGGATGTAGTTCGAATTGCTGTACAGATGCTCGCTGCCGGGATCGAAATTCAACCCGGTCTGGCGATTGAGCAGCTCCATCGCATCGCGATTGCGATACGGGCGTTCATACCAGGTAACCCCGGTGAGCGACCAGAGATTGTAAATGTCGCGAATGCCGCTGGTATGGCTGATCAGGTCTGCAACGGTGATGCGCTGATCAACTCCTTCCATCACTCCGGGCAGGTAGGTGCGGAAATCCTCGTCCAGATCCACCATTCCGCGATTCGCCATATCGAGCGCCATCAGCGCGACATATTGCTTGGCATTGGAAGCGATGTTGAGCCGGGTCTCCGGCCCGAGCGGGATGCCGTGCGCGAGATCCGCTTCGCCCGTGTAGGCTTCCAGAATCACTTCACCGCCGCGCACAACGCCGACTGCAACGCCGGGCTCGCCTTCGCTGGTCAGTTCACCCATCACCTCGTCGATTGCAGCGCTTTCCGCATCGTCGAGTGGCTGGGCGAGTGCTGGCAGCGAAAGCGTGCAGGCAATGGCCGCAAACGCAGAAACGATGTGATTTCTCATGATCCTCTCCGTCCTCAATGTCTGTGAGCGTAGGTGCAGATACGGATGATGGCGAGCCAAAGTTGCAAATATGCTCCGCCAGCTACGCATCAGGTGTCTTGCATTGGCAATACAGCTGCGCCATGATCCTCGCATGACGAAACATACCATCCTCTTCGCCGCAGCTCCGCTGCTCGTTCTGACCCAGCCCGCGAATGCGCAGGATGCGCCGCCTGAACAGGTGGAGATCGAAAGCGCGCTGACACCGCTGGTGACATTCCGCGGGGAGGAAGCTGCGCGGCCCAGCCTTGAAGAGCGGATGGAGCAGCTCGGCATCGCCAATGCCAGCGTCGCGGTCTATCGCGATGGCGAGCTCGAATGGGCGCGCGGCTATGGCGAAGGCATCGACCCCGACACGCTGTTTCAGGCTGCATCCTTGTCCAAGGCCGTAGCCTCTGCCGGCATTATCGCGCTGGCAATGGAGCGCGGTGTGTCGCTGGATGCGGATATTTCGGGCGAGCTTGCCGGACTCGATCTGGAGCTGATCAACCCCGCGGGCCTGCCGATCACGTTGCGGCAGCTGCTGTCCCACACAAATGGCGCGGGCGTATCGGGTTTTCCCGGCTATGCCGATGGAACCGATGTGCCGACCACCGCGCAGGTGGTGATGGGCGAGGAGCCGACCAATACCGCGCGCGTCGTGATTTCATCCGAGCGGCAAGGCACGTTCAACTATTCGGGCGGCGGCTACACCATTGCGCAGCACTGGGCCGAAACTGTGACGGGCGAGCCTTTTCCGGAAATCGTGGATCGCCTCATCCTTGAGCCTTTGGGCATGGAGCGCAGCCTGTTCGCAGCCTTGCGCCGGGGAGACTTCCCGCGCGAGAATGTCGCGCTGGGTTACAATGGTGATGGCACGGAAATTCCCGGCGGATGGAATGTCTATCCCGAACACGCTGCGGCCAGCCTGTGGACCACTCCGCGCGAATACGGCCTGTTTGCGCTCGGCCTGATGGATGCGCTGGAGGGCGACCCCGATGCCGTGCTTTCGGAGGAACTGGTCCGCGAGATGACCCGTGTGGTGGATGATGGCTACGCCCTTGGCATCGGGGTTTCCGACATGGACGGCGCCGTGCGGCTCAGCCATTCGGGCTCCAATCGCGGGTACAAGAGCAATTTCATGGCCTATCCCGCCACCGACAGCGTCATCGTCACTATGACGGGGGCGGATAATGGCTGGCCGCTGATGGGCGATATCGGGCGGACGGCGAATGTCACTTACGATTGGCCGACCACGCCTCTGATTGTGCGAGACCGGCTTCCGGCAAGCGAGGCCGAGATGGAGGCATTCTCAGGCGTGTATGAATTGCAGGGCAATGAAAGCATCGTCGTGACCATTCGCCCGGATGAGAATGGCGAGCTGCGCATCACCGCACCCAGCGGCGCGAGCTGGACGATGGTTCGCGTCGGCAATGCCAGCTGGATCGATCCGAACGACGCGCAGCTGATCACTTTCGAGTATCGCGAAGACGGCACGCTGATCGCGAGCGACGGCAATCAGACTTTTGTGCGCCGCGAAGCCGACTGATCAGCCGCGCGCCGCGATCGCAGCGCCCAGCCGCCGAGCGCAAGCAGGGCGCAGGGCAGCCAGATCCACTTTATCTCTGACAGCATGGTCTCGAGCCCGCGGGCTGAAAAGAACCCCGCACCGATCGGCGAAACGCGCACCGGGGTGACCGGCGCAAAGATGCGGGCATTGTCGAAAGGCCACCAGAGAGCCGCGCCCAGTCCGCCATCGGTTAGCGTATCGAGCAGGCCGTGGCTCGCCATCGCCAGCGCGAGAAAAGCAAAAGCCCATGCCTTGCGCGCCCGCTTCCACACGAGCGCAATCCCGGCAGCAGTGAGCGCAGCAAACACCAGCGAATGGCTCGCCCCGCGATGACCCCATGGATCGGCATACTCGATACCCAACGCAAATCCGATGACATCCGCATCGGGAAGCATCGCCAACCCCGCGCCCGCCAACGCCACCCGCGCCGGAATGCGCGTTGGCCCAGCCGCTGCTGCAATGGCGAGCGGGACGATGGCGTGTGTCATAATTGTGGGCATGTAACTGAGAGGTTTCTTGCGCGATTGAAATCCGTTACCAGCGATGGAAATGGTATTCCGAATATCGAACTGAATTTGACTGACAAAAGCCCTCAAGATCGGGGAACAAGGTTGGATATCGAATGTCAAATGTATCAGAGAGCACGCTCAAAACTTGATGCTTCAAATCCGGCTCAATAGCGATTGCCACCATACTGTTGCTGTCGTCATCAACCCCGACGCTCCCATGCGCCTGGGTTTTTACTGAGCTATACAGGAACTGCGAATGCTGAGCAGCGATGCGCTTTGATACGTCTGGTGGCTGCCAAGTCCATGAATACTGTTGGTCTCCCAACTCTGCTACCACCTCGTCGTATCCTCGAGGCTCACCGTTATCCTCGTAGCCGCCTAAGTGCCAGCAATGAAACCCAAGCAAAACTCCGGCTTTGTCCTCATGAGCTTCCGAGGCAAAATACAATCCGATCAGCGCATTTCTAGTCGCGTCGAGCAGTCGGGTCGCCGCGCCGTGATGCTGCAAACGAGCCAAGACGTCGAAATCGGACATCGGCTGACCTTCGAGCAAATCATAGCCGCGATATCGTGCCTTCTTTATAAGCTGTTTTTCGTACGAAATGAGATCGCGGTCAGATGGATTGCGCTTCGTTAGCTTGAGCCTCCGATAGGCCGAGCTATCCACGCGCCAAGCGATGTTAGCTTGGCCACGCCACATCCATACGTTGTCACGGCCACGGTGCTCCGGTTGCAGAACAAGCTTAAGCAGTTCGTCAACGGTTTCTGGCGCGTAAATTTTACCAAAATGTCGAGTTTGGCGGCGGTTCACCAACTCACTCCCATTCGATCGTTCCCGGTGGCTTGCTCGTATAGTCGTAGACCACGCGGTTCACGCCCTTCACCTCGTTTACGATGCGGGTGGCGCAGCCGGTCAGGAAGCTCGCATCGAAGGGGTACACATCCGCGGTCATGCCGTCGGTGCTGGTTACGGCGCGAAGGCCGCAGACGCTGTCATAGGTGCGGTGGTCGCCCATCACGCCGACCGTGCGAATTGGGAGCAGTACGGCAAAGGCCTGCCAAATTGCGTCATACAATCCGGCGTTGCGGATTTCCTCGAGATAGATCGCATCGGCCTTGCGCAGGATATCGCAGCGCTCTTTCGTGACTTCGCCCGGAATGCGGATCGCGAGGCCGGGGCCGGGGAACGGGTGGCGGCCGACAAAGATATCGGGCAGCCCCAACTCGCGGCCGAGTTCGCGGACCTCGTCCTTGAAAAGCTCGCGCAAGGGCTCGACCAGTTTCATGTTCATGCGTTCGGGCAGGCCGCCGACATTGTGGTGGCTTTTGATCGTGACGCTCGGCCCGCCAGTGAAAGAGACGGATTCGATCACGTCCGGATAGAGCGTACCCTGCGCCAGGAAATCCGCGCCGCCGATCTTTTTGGCCTCTTCCTCGAACACATTGATGAATTCGCCGCCGATGAACTTGCGCTTCTTTTCGGGATCGGTCTCGCCCGCGAGGCCCTTCATGAAGCGCTCCTCGGCGTCCACGACGACAAGCGGGATATTGTAATGGTCGCGGAACATGGTTTCGACTTGTTCGCGCTCGTTCAATCGCAGCAGTCCGTGATCGACGAAAACGCAGGTCAGCTGGTCGCCGATGGCCTCGTGGATGAGGATGGCTGCGACCGAGGAATCGACCCCGCCTGACAGGCCGCAGATGACTTTGCCATCACCCACCTGTTCACGGATTTCGGCGACTTTGGTCTCGCGGTAGGCAGCCATGGTCCAGTCACCGGCGAGGCCGCACACCTTGTGCACGAAATTGGCGAGGAGCTTGCCGCCGTCGGGCGTGTGCACGACTTCGGGATGGAACTGCGTGCCGTAATATTTGCGGCGCTCATCGGCGATCACCGCGAAGGGCGCGCCATCGCTGGTGGCGACGATTTCGAAGCCGGGCGCAAACTTCGTCACCTTGTCACCATGGCTCATCCAGACCTGGTGGCGCTCGCCCTCCTGCCAGAGACCATCGAACAGCGCACAGTCCTTGGTGACGGTGAGAAACGCCCGGCCAAACTCGCCGCCTTCACCCGTCTCGTGCCCGGGGCGCACTTCGCCGCCGAGCTGGTGGCTCATCACCTGCTGACCGTAGCAAATGCCGAGGATCGGCAGGCCGCTGTCAAACAGCACTTGCGGCGCGCGCGGGCTGCCTTCGTCGGGAACGCTGGCAGGCGACCCGGACAGGATGATCCCCTTGGGCTTCATCCGGTGAAACGCCTCTTCGGCCATGCTGAAGGGCGCGATTTCGGAATAGACGCCCGCTTCGCGCACGCGGCGCGCGATCAGCTGGGTTACCTGGCTGCCGAAATCGACAATGAGGATGGAATCAGGGAGATGGTCGTGCTGCATTGCGGCGGGTTAAGGCGCGAAGCCCGCAGTGGCAAGCATCCAAGCCCGGCGAGGCGCCGCATTATCCCCGCTGTGCTGGAGGTGTGCCGGCTGACTCGGGCGCATTTCGGATCACGTCCTCAAGGCTGCGAACTTTGTCTGCTTCGATGAAAATGCCAAAGACTGCGACTACCGTGCCGGCAACATTCTTCTGGCACATACCGCGCGACACGACGCGCTTTTGTACGCCGTCGTCGCGAATGATCCGCGCGGTAAATTCGTAATCATCGCCATGTGCCAGCGCCATATCGACCGATCGCTTCACCATGTCGCGATCCAAAGGGTGGTAATAGGAAATGGCGGCATCGATTGCCGGTGCGCCTTTGGCAGGATCACGCCGATGAATGTCGAACACACGTTTCGACCAGAAGACCTCGCGCGTCTGCAAGTCGATCGACCATGTGCCTATTCCGCCAAGCCGCTCGGCTGCAAGCAGGGTGGTTTTGGTCCGTTGGCTGGATCGGCGGAGCGCGGCAAGCTCGGAAGGCAGGCGCCAGAGGGCGATCAGCGCAATGATCGCGATGACGCTCAGCGCCGCGCCAAAGATCAGAATACCGACGCCACCTTCCACATTCGGCCTCATGCAAAAAGCTGCGGCTGCCGCCGATAGCGACCGCCATCGTGAGAATTAAAGGACCACAGCGGGCAAATGTAAAACGTTTTGCCGCACTGGTCACATAAGAGTTTTGGGTGCTCCAAGCATATCTGTTGCAAAACACGCAACACATGTCGCTTATTTCGCATTTGCACAATATTATTGCGCGGCCTATTTGGCGGTCATCGGACGCGCCAAGGGTAAGCGGCGCGTCGGACCAGAACCCCTGATCCGGAAGGCTTCTCTCTCCCCCCTTCCCGCTTTTCGGATCAAAGCAGAATGGCCATCCCCGTCCCCTCGGGGTGGCCATTTTTGCTTTGGGGCTCCGACAAGCCGAAAAATCAACAGATCAGATGCGCTCCAGCAGGGCGTCCATCGCGGCGCGTTGTTCTGCCGTCGCATATTCGCGAATGCCGCGAATAATCCCGCGCGCTTCCGCATTCCGGCCATTGGCGACGAGGGCGTTGGCGTAGTGCCAGCGGATCTGGAGATTGCCCGGCGCGCCGTCGATGGCTGCGGAAAGATGTTCCAGCCCGGCAGAGGCCTGACCGTTTTCCAGCAGAACCCAGCCCAGCGTGTCGCGCACCCGCGGATCGCGCGGAGCGAGGGCATGCGCGGCGCGTGCACGCTGCAGCGCCTCGGCATTGCGTCCGGCCCCGAGCGCTGCCAGCGCACCGTTGTTCATGATAACGGCGATCCGATCGCCGCCGTCTGTGATCAGCGAGGAATAGAGCCGGTCAGCCTCCGCATCATCCCCGTCATTGAGCGCGGCCTGCGCAGCCGACGCGCGATTCGCAAAGTCGTCGGGCAGATCATTGGGCGCAAGGCGCGCTGCGAAACGATCCTCAACCCCGCGCTCCTGTGCGAGGGATGACGCAAGCGCCAGCAGCTGCGGACTTGCTGTTGCGCTATCTGCAAGCGGGGCTGCGATGTCCCATGCCTCATCCACATCGCCCTCTTCCGCCAGGGCGCTCGCAAGCAAAGTGCTGCCGTGCTGGTGCCCGGGCATCTGGCCGAGGAAGTCCTGCAGATGGGCAATCGCCAAAGACGGGAAACCGCGCAGATAGGCAATCTCGCCCATCAGCAGGCGGCCCTGCGGGATCGCACCAATCTCGGCCTCTGCGCTCTGGATGATGTCGTTGGCATCGTCGAGTTCGCCTTGCGCGAATGCCAGCCGCGCCTGCAGCAGCAGGGCGAGCGGGTGGTTGGGCGATGTGTCGAGGATGGTCTGCAAATGCGCATCGGCGGCATCGTAATCGCCAAGGTCGGCTTCTACCGCGGCGATGGCAAAGCGGGCGCGCATGCTGGAGGGATGCTCACTTGCGGCGCGCTCGTAGTATTCCTGCGCGGCAGCGAAATCGCTACGCAGCAGGCGCAATTGTCCGGCGAGCAGCAAGGATTCCAGATTCTCGTCATCGGCAGCGAGGGCGCGGTCCGCCATTTCCTTGGCAAAGGCTGGCTGGCGTTGTGAAATCGCCATCGCTCCGCGCAGGGCGAGCAGGCGCGCATCCTCGGGATGTGCTTCAATCGCGCTGTCGGCGAGCGCCAGGGCTTCGTCGAACCGGTCTGATTGGCCGAGCGACTGGATGGCGACCCATTGCGCCAGCGGCGTGTCGCCTGCCGCCTCAGCGCGCTCCAGCGCCGCATCATAATCGTTCTGCAACAGGGCAGCATGCGCCCACAGTCCGTCCAGATCGGCAGGGGGATCGCTGCGATCCCGCAGCATGGCGATGATCCGCTCTGCCGACTCGCCGTCACCCAGTTCCAGCAAGGTGCGGGCGTAATACTCGGCGGCGCGGGGATCGGCACCCTCTGCGTTCATCGCATTGGCGAGCGAAACGCGCGCCGTCTGATAGTCCCGCTCTCCAAAGGCAGCGAGGCCTGTTTCAAGCGGATCGGCATTGTCGAGCACACCGCAAGCGGCAACCGACACAGCAAGCGCTGAAGCGAGAAGGAATGGGCGGATTTTCATGCCCTCGCCGTAGCTTCCGGGTCTTAAAATGCCGCTAAAGGCGCATGGCTTGCAGGAGAGGCGCAAACAAAAGCGGCGGCAGCTCTTTCGAGCCACCGCCGCCTGATCGTTTGGTTTGAAGTCTTGTTACGCTGCAGCGAGCTGCTTGCGGCGACGCATGCCCCATGCACCGGCAAGGCCGAGACCGAACAGCAGCAGGCCGGCAGGTGCCGGAACCGGCGTGCCCGGGATCAGTGCGAGATCGAAATTGATGTCGAAATGCGGCAGGCTGTTGAGGTGCGGGTCAAGCATGTTGAGCCAGGAGGACCCACCGAAGTCGCCGGTCTTGTCATTGGCGCCGGTACCGAACTGGAACACGGTGTTGCCAGCGAACGGATCGCTCGGGTTCAGCGTGTAGGTCACGCCGTCAACGGTGATCGTACCGGATGCATTGGTGAAGTAATCCTGGACCGAAGGATCGTAAGCTCCGCCGCCTGCCTTGTATCCAAAGCCCGTTCCGTTGAGCGAATCGAGGAGACCGCTGAGCGAGAGGTCGAGCGTTGCGACTTCGCCGTTAGGGTTGATCGCAGTGCCGGTGAAGGTACCGGTTCCAGCATCGGTATCGACCGAGAATCGCGCATCTTCCTGGAAGGAGTAGTAACGCGAGCAGCCGCTATCGAGGCTGTTGGTCCACAGACCATGCGGGCATGAGCCGCCGGTCGCATTGGTGACACCGTAGTTCAGGACATCGGCCTGTGCGGGCGTGGCAACAGCGCAAATCGCCAGCGCAGCCCCGGAAAGTGCAAGTTTCGTCTTCATTATTCTGCCCCCATCGGACGTGATTCCAATTCGCTGATGGTGGGGTGGCCGATGATGGCCTGGGAAGCCATGGACGAAATCCGAGCGTCTCAAATCGGATCAATTGCACCCGAAAATGCTTAACAGCGGCCATTTGGCGATGGTCGGTGGAAAAGACCGGGGGGTTATGCCCTGCAAAGCTTCCGAAAGCGCCCCCGTGCGCCTATATAATAGCCATGTCTGATACACCAGAAACCGGTCCGGAAACTCCCGCAGAAAATCCCAACAAACGTCACGGCGAATATAGCTCTGACAGCATCAAGGTCCTGAAGGGCCTCGATGCCGTCCGGAAGCGCCCCGGCATGTATATCGGCGATACCGATGACGGGTCAGGCCTGCACCACATGGTGTTCGAGGTTTCGGATAACGCGATCGACGAAGCGCTGGCCGGTCATTGCGACCTGGTGCTAATCGAACTCAACGCCGATGGCTCTGTCTCGGTCGAGGATAACGGTCGCGGCATCCCGGTGGACATCCACAAGGAAGAAGGCGTGTCCGCTGCCGAGGTCATCATGACCCAGCTGCACGCAGGCGGGAAGTTCGAAAACACGTCGGACGACAACGCCTACAAGGTGTCGGGTGGTCTCCACGGCGTGGGCGTCTCGGTCGTGAATGCGCTCTCGGAATGGCTGGAGCTGCGCGTGTGGCGCAATGGCAAAGAGCACTGGATGCGCTTCGAGCATGGCGACGCGGTCAATTCGCTGGAGATCGTCGGTGATGCGCCGCCGGTTGCATCGAACGGCGATGAGAACGGCCTGAAAAAGGGCACGCGCGTCACTTTCATGCCGAGCACGGATACGTTCAAGAACGTCACCGAATTCGATTTCGAGAAGCTGGAGCACCGCTACCGTGAGCTGGCTTTCCTCAACTCGGGCGTTCGCATCCTGCTGCGCGACAATCGCCCGGAAGAGGCGGTGGAGCACGATCTGTTCTACGAGGGCGGCATCGCAGCCTTCGTCAAATGGCTCGACCGAAACAAGCAGCCGCTCGTGCCCGAACCGATTTCGGTGTCCGCCGAGAAGGACGGCATCGGCATCGACGTCGCGCTCGAATGGAATGATTCCTATTACGAGAACGTCCTTACCTTCACCAATAACATCCCGCAGCGCGATGGCGGCACGCACCTTGCGGCCTTCCGCGCTGCGCTGACGCGTACGCTCAACAATTACGCGTCGAGCTCGGGCCTTCTGAAAAGCGGCAAGATCTCGCTTTCGGGCGAGGACATGCGCGAAGGCTTGACCGCGATCGTTTCGGTGAAGCTGCCCGATCCGAAGTTTTCCAGCCAGACGAAAGACAAGCTGGTCTCTTCCGAAGTGCGCTCTCCGTTGGAAAGTCTGATTGGCGAGAAAATGTCCGAGTGGCTGGAAGAAAACCCGAACGACGCGAAGACGATCATCCAGAAGATTATCGATGCCGCCGCCGCGCGCGAAGCTGCGCGCAAGGCCCGCGAGATGAGCCGCAAGGGTGCGATGTCCGTCGCCTCGCTGCCGGGCAAGCTCTCCGATTGCCGTGAGCGCGATCCGGCGAAGTCCGAAATCTTCCTGGTCGAGGGTGACTCGGCCGGTGGCTCCGCAAAGTCGGGCCGCGATTCCAAATATCAGGCGATCCTGCCGCTGAAGGGCAAGATCCTGAATGTGGAGCGCGCACGCTTCGACAGGATCATTTCATCGAAGGAAGTCGGCACGCTGATCCAGGCGATGGGCACGGGCCTGCGCGACGAGTTCAACCTTGAGAAGCTGCGCTATCACAAGATCGTGATCATGACCGACGCCGACGTCGACGGGGCGCATATCCGCACGCTGCTGCTGACCTTCTTCCACCGCCAGATGCCCGAAATAATCAAGGCCGGGCACCTCTTCATCGCCCAGCCGCCGCTGTTCAAAGTCGGCAAAGGCAAGAGCGAGGTCTATTTGAAAGATCAGCCAGCGCTCGACCGTTATCTGGTGCAGGCCGGCTTACAGGACCGTGTGCTGGAAACGGCTGGCGGCGCGCGTTCGGGGGCCGATCTGGCCGATCTCGTCGAGCAGGCGCTGCTGCTGAAGAACCTGCTGGCCTTTGCGCCGCGCAAATATGATTCCGCTGTGATCGAGGCGATGGCCATGTCCGGCGCGCTCGAGCCGGACCTCAGCACCGACACGCGCAATGCGCGCCTTGCCGATGCCGCAGCCCAGATGCAGAAGTCTGACCCTGAAGCCGACTGGTCGGCCAAGCTCAACGATGCGGGCGATGTGCGGTTCGACCGCGTATGGCGCGGCGTCACCGATGTGCATCTGGTCGAAGCGAAGTTCCTCGACAGTGCGGAGGCGCGCAAGCTGCATCGCCGCGGGGTGGAGCAGGCCGAAACCTATGCGTCCCCTGCTCGGCTCGTGAAAATCGGCTCCGGCGATGCGCAGCCGGTGGACGCCGATGCGGACGAAACCGATGCAGAGGCGCCCGCCTTCGATCCGCAAACCGCCATCCTGCGCCCGACGCAGCTGCTCGAAGCGGTGCTGGCCGCAGGGCGCAAGGGCCTCTCGGTCAGCCGCTACAAGGGTCTGGGCGAAATGAATGCAGAACAGCTGTGGGAGACCACGCTCGATCCCGACAATCGCGAGCTGTTGCAGGTGAAAGTCGAAGACGCCGATGTAACGGACGAGATCTTTACTCGCCTGATGGGCGATGTCGTCGAACCCCGCCGCGAATTCATTCAGGACAACGCGCTGAATGTCGCAAACCTCGATGTGTAAGCGGAGCGCTTCGTGAATTCGGCAGGCAGTCGCGCAAATCTGGAAACCGGCGGCTATCTGCTGTTCCTGCTGCTGGTAACCGCCGGCTTTGTTTTCGTTTCATGGCCGTTCGCGTCGCCGCTGCTGTTTGCAACGCTGGCGGCGATCATGTTCCAGCCGCTGTACCAATGGTTCCTCAGGAAGCTTGGCGGCGGCGGCAATCGTGCGGCTATTGCGACCCTGCTGGTCATCACTTTCGCGGTGATCCTGCCTGCGCTGTTTATCGGCAGCGTGGTCGTGGAGCAGGCGACTGCGGTGGTGCTGGCTTTCCAGCGCGGCGAAATCGACCTCATCGGCTGGTTCAATGCCGTGCACGGAGCCCTGCCCGACGTGGTGCGCGAAAATCTCGATATGGAGGGGCTGGGCACTGCCGAACTCGCCCAGCAACGCGCACAGGAATTGGCGCTTGAATCATCCGGCCTGATCGCGCGCGAGGCGCTTGCCATCACCGGCAGCGCGGTGGGCTTCGTGCTTTCCTTCGGTGTGGGCCTCTATGTCGTTTATTTCCTGCTGCGCGATGGCAAGGATATCGGCGAGCGCGTGCTTGCCCACCTGCCCCTCGCCAACAATGTAGCCCAGCGCCTGGCAGAGCGTTTCCTCTCCATCGTACGCGCGACAATCAAGGGTTCGGTCGTGGTGGGGCTGGTGCAGGGCCTGCTCGGCTCGATCACCTATTGGATCGCGGGAATGCCCTCGGTCGTGCTGCTTGGCCTGCTGACTGCGCTATTCTCGCTTGTGCCCGCCATCGGCCCCGCCATAGTCTGGGTGCCTGTGGCCGCATATTTGCTGGCGATGGGCGATATCTGGCAAGGCGTGGTCGTGCTGATTTCGGGTGTCGCGATCATCGGCATGGTCGACAATGTATTGCGCCCAATCCTGGTCGGCCGCGATACCGGCATCCCCGACTGGATGATCCTGATCACCACGCTGGGCGGCATCGCGGCGATGGGCATTGCCGGGATCGTGGTCGGCCCGATGGCTGCCGGATTGTTCCTCGCCGGATGGGGCATATTGCTCGAAATGCGCACCGAAGAGGGAACCGCCGCCGGTCGGCCTGTGGAGACCACTTCGTAGAACAGGCCTTGCACCTTGGCAGGTGAGATACCGATATAGCGCCCATGAATTACGGCGTCCGCAAAGGCAGTCAGGAAGAACAGGTCGGCAGGCTGGTGCTTGCCGGAGTGCTGGTTGTCGCCCTGCCGGCACTGCCGTTTGGCAATTACCTGCTTTTCCCCTTCACCATTCTCACCACCTGGTTTCACGAGATGGGCCATGGCCTGACCGCCATGCTTCTGGGCCTCGATTTCGAAAGGCTGGTGCTCCTGCCAAACGGCTCCGGCTATGCCGAAAGCACATCGAGCGGTCCGCTCTCCGCCCCATCGCGGGCTCTGATTGCAGCGGGAGGCCCGATCGGTCCGAGCGTATTTGGCGCAGGCCTGATCATAGCCAGCAGTCGGCGCGAGTGGTGGAAACCGGCCCTGCTGGGCCTTGCAGCGATCATCGCCCTATCCGTCCTCATTTGGGTGCGCAGCCTGACCGGGCTGGTCGTCCTGCCGCTTCTCGCCGCAGGGCTGGGCTGGATTGCGCTGAAGGGCAAAGCGTGGCTGCAGCGCTTTTCGCTGCAATTCCTCGGCGTGCTCGCCGCGCTCAGCATGTTCCGCGATTGGGATTATCTGTTCTCCGAAGGCGGGGTGATCGCTGGACGCGCCATGCCGTCTGACACGGCGATCATGGAGCAGGCGCTATTCCTGCCGCACTGGTTATGGGCAGGTCTGATTATCGCGATGTCAGGCGCGCTGATAGGTTTCAGCCTGAAATACGCGCTCAATCGACAGGGCTGAAAGCCTCATCTTCATCGCCATCGGGAAGCGTGAGGTTTTCCGCATCTGGTCCTTCGCCGCCCTTTGAAGCTGCCTCCAGTTCTTCACGCGCATCATCAATCGCCTCTTCGGTCAATTCGGGCGCTGCCTGCTGCCCGGAAAAGCGCGCGCGCTGCTGGCACAAATCCACTTCGAGCGGGAAATGGTCCGATCCCACATCGGGGCCGACAGCAAAGCGTATCACGCCGAAATCATCGGTGTGAAATACGTGATCGAGCGGCCAGCGCATCAGCGGATTGCGGGCGTTGAAAGTGGCGTGGAAGCCGCGGCCGATGCGCGGATCGACGACCTGGCCGATGCGCTGGAACGTCTCGGTCACGCGTGACCAGCCGACATCGTTGAAATCGCCGATCACAACGGTCGGACGACCGGATTCGCGAACGAGATCGGCGAGCAGCACCAGTTCGGCATCGCGCTGGCCGCTATCCTGCCCGGGGCTCGGCGGGCGCGGGTGGACCGCGAACAGGGTCGGCAGGCTGCCATCTTCGCGGCGCAGGCGCGTGCGGATCGAAGGCGTGCCTCCCCCCGCCAGCTGATTGCGCTCGGCACCCACCAGCTCGAAGCGGGACCACAGCGCCATGCCATAGGTGTTATCGAGCGGGATTTTCATCGAATGCGGATAGCGCTCGTCAAGCGCGGCGGAGAGCGCGTCAGTCCACGCCTGGTCATTCTCCATCGCCAGGAAAATGTCCGGATCGGCGCTGAGCACGTAATCGATCGTGCGCTGGTAATCGGTATTGCTCTGCAGGACATTGAGCGAAACAATCGACAGCGCGTTGACCGGATCGCAGCGCTCGGCATCGACCGCCTGCTTGGACGCGAGCGCGCTGTAGGGAAATATCTGGTAAAGCTGGAAGGCGAGCGCGAGCACGCCGATTGCGCTCCAGATCACCAGCCGCTTCGCGCGCAGCACGAATAGCGTGGCGAGCGCCAACACCAGCAGAACAGCGATCTGCAAGCGCGGGAAATCGAAACTGCGGATCCACCATTTGTCCGCCGCGACCAGTGCAACGATCGTCGCAATCACGCCGAGTATGATCAGCAGACGGGCGAAGCGGGCGATCCAGATAGTCACGGCTCAGCCTGTCTCACGCGAGCGCATCGGTGTCACGAGCATTCGTCAGCTTTCCGATTTTGGCGGCATGGGGATGAAGGAGGATGTTCGCTCAACGTAGGTGACAAACTCCTCGCCATATTTCTTGCGCATGCCCTTTTCGGTGAGCGCTGCGCCCGACCATTTGACGAGCGTGAAAGTGAGGAAGATCGGCCCGGCGACCGTCCAGAGCGCGATGCCGGTATCCACCCCGGCAGCGACGATCCAGATGCCCCACCACACGCAGGCATCGCCGAAGTAATTGGGATGGCGGGTGTAGCGCCACAGGCCCTGATTCATCACCTTGCCTTCATTCGCCGGGTCAGCCTTGAACCGTGCGAGCTGCCAATCGCCCACCCATTCGAAGAACAGGCCAACAGCATAAAGCGCAAGGCCGATGATGGTGAGCGCATTCACGTCCTGAGGGTTTTCGGCGCCGAGGATGCCAAGCTGCGCAGGGCTGCTGACCAGCATGATCAGCACGGCCTGCAGCAGCCATACCTTCCACAGCGCCGTCAGCGCATATTTCATCCGGTCGTCCGGATCGGGGAGTATCTTGCGGTAGCGGCTGTCCTCCCCGCCACCGAGGAAGCGTCGCAACAGGTGAATGCCAAGCCGCACTCCCCACAGCACGGTCATGCCACAGAGCAGATAGGCGGCCGTCCCCGGCTCGTCGGCGCGCCAAAGCGAGAGTGCTGCCAGCGCGGCCATGGAGAAACCCCAGACCGAATCGACAAAGCTGACTTTGCCAATTGTCGCAGCTATCAGCCACAGAACGGCCATCGCGGCGAGCAGCGCCAGGGCATTGGGAATAAGCTCAGTCACGTTTCTTTCCCGGTGCTTCGAGCTCTCCGCGCGCCTGGGCGGCGAGGACATCGAAGCGCTCGCAATCAGGCCTGCGGGATTTCAGATAGGCAGCGATTTTGGCAAGGTCCGCATGGAAATCGCCAGAGGGCATGACCGGATCGCCGAACCCTGCGGCCTTGGTCTCATGATTCACCCATGCAGGAACGATCGGAATGCCCGCGCCCAGCGCGATGTGGTAAAATCCGCTGCGCCAGCGCCCGTCGGAGGTACGGCTGCCTTCGGGTGCAATAACCAGCGCGATCTCGTCTGCCGCCTTGATCTTGTCGACCACTGTATTGACGTAGCCGCGCGGCGCGCTGCGATCGACGGGCATGCCGCCCATATCGAGCATGAAGTTGGTCATCGGCCATTTGAACAGCGTGTGCTTGCCGATGAAGCTGGGCATGATGCCGACTTCCTGCACGGCGCCGGCGAAATAGATGAAATCCCAATTGGTCGTGTGCGGCGATCCGGCGAGGATGAATTTCTTCAGCTTCGGCGGATGGTTTTCCAGCTTGAAGCCCTGACTGTCATACAGGGCCTTGAGCAGGCGCCAGACGATGCGGGACAGCAGGCTGGCCTTTCGCGTTTCTTTCATAATCTCTCCCCCCGACTGCCTAGCAGCCGGGGCGAGGATTACTACTGTTAGCGACAATGGTGAGGCGCATCAGTCCTGCGGGGCAACCGGGCTGCCGGGTTCGGGGAAGCGTGAGAACACGGCATCGCCTTCCTGCGCGCGCGCATACCGTTCACCTTCGGCCGTCATGCTGTTGGTCATTTCCAGATCGCCCTGCAGGCGCACAAGTTCATTGTTGGAAATGGCGAAATTTGCCGGCTCGCCATACCAGTCGGATACTTGCAGGCGATATCCATCCTCGGCGACCGAATAGGTGCCGCTGCGCATTTCGCCATCGCTTCCTACGTATTCATAGGTCATGTCGGTGCTATTGACGCGGAAGGCGGTCTGATTGCCGTCTTCCCCGGTGTAGCTGTAGACGCCCGAATAATCGCCGGCATCGGCGACTGCGGTTGCGGTGTCGGCGTTTTCGCCTTCCATCGGAGCGGTATCGTTCGCTGCCGTCTCGCCCATGGTGGCATCGTCATCCGCCATGCTCTCTTCGGTATCGCTGTCTCCGCAGGCTGCCAGCAAGGCAAGCGGGGCTGCGGCGGCAAGAATTGTCAGTTTGTTCATTGTGATATCTCCTTCATTGACCTTGCCAACGAAGAAGCGGGCGCTTGTTTCCGGAAGCCGATCAGGAATTGCGCAGCGGTGAGATTACCTTACCGACCGAACTGGCCTGTCACGGTGCGTGCGGAGCGGTATTCAATTTCGCCGGTGCCGTTCACCACTCCCTGGATGGTGTCGACATCATCGACATCGACATCGCCCGAACCGTTGATGGTGGCCTGCAGATTGCGCAGCGAAGCAAGGCGGATATCGCCGGATCCCGCAATGCGCGCGCTGGCATCTTCGATTCGCGCGCGGCGCAGGTCGATATCGCCCGAACCGGCAATCGACGCAGTGACATCGCGCACATCGCCATCGAGCCGGATATCGCCGGAGCCACCGATGTTGAGCGTGAGCCGGTCAGCCGACCAGTCTTCGAGGCTCACGTCTCCGCTGCCAGCGATGCCAACGCTCTCGATTTCAGGCACGGTCAGGTAGACAGTCAGCCCCCTGCGGCTGCGAAAGCTGCCCGACGTATCGACGACCAGCGTCCCGTCATTTTCCATCCGCAGCTCTACCAGATCGACGAGATTGTCTTCCGCCTCGATCACTGCGTCTGCCGTTGCGCCCTGGCGGATCACCACATCGACGGCGCTGACAGTCCGGAGATTGCGGAAAGCTCCGATGTCCCGCGTTTCCTGAATGACATTACCGGAACCGACGATCTGCTCCGATCCGCCTTGATAGGTGGCGCTCTGCCAGCCGCCTTCATCCTGCGCCTGGACGTTGGAACAGCCGATTGCGACGCATGCGAGGCCCAGTGCGGTGGCGGTGTTAACAACTGATTTCATGACACTCTCCGAAAGACTACATCTGTAGTCGTTTATCGGAGAGCGGGGCCAAGGCTGCAAGGGTGCGTCATGTCGCTGGTCGAAACGGATCGCGCATTGGGCGAACACAAACGCGCCAGATGCGCTTCAGGAATTGCGCAGCGGAAAACCGTGCCTTTTGTGAAGCGCGGCGAGCAGATCATCCTGCGTATTCACGAAGCCGCCTTCCGCGAACAGCAAAGCGGGGCAATTCTGGTTGTCTTCGCCAAGAGCCTCGACGACCGCCTTGCGCGGTTTCGCCCAGGGGACGCGGACAATATCCAGTTTTTCCGCCAGCTCCGGGAAGAGCGCGAGCAGCCCGTCGATCTCGACACAATCGCGGCAAAAGAACTCGCCGCCATCGTCCGATGTGTAGCTGCGTTCGAGGATGAAGAGAGTGTCTTTGGTCATTCGGCTGGGAACAATTTCTGAAAGAGGTCTGCAAAATCTTCGGCGATGGTCCAGTGGGTTTCCGGATCGGTGAAACGCTCGCCAAAGGTCTCATGATCGACGGAACCGATCGAACCGTCGATAGCATCAAAGGTCATGGGATTGCCGCCCCAGTCATCGGCGAAGACGTACTTGCTGGCAGGCACTCCAGAAACAGCGTGTCCGGTGGCATCGAAATAGTCCTGCAGCGGCCTGATCGAGAGGTGTTCCGCCCTGTCGATGCCGTAGAATTGCACAAGATGTGCTGCGCCGAAGCCGCCGACGAAGCCACTGTCTGGCCACTGAATCGTATACCCGATGTTCAATTGGCCGCCGTTGAAATTCTGGAGCATGACGCGCAAAGGCCGGGGCAGGGATATGCCGCCCTGCTTCTCGAGGTCACTTATCGCAGCCATGCCAAGCGACTGTGGCGCGCTTTCGTGAAAATTGTTCAGAATTTCATTAAGCGTAACCATCGTCACATCCGGAACACGCCGAATTGCGGGCGCTCCGGTATCGGCGCTTCCAGACACGCGGCCAGGCTCAGCCCCAGCACGTCGCGGGTCTGCACCGGGTCGATCACGCCGTCGTCCCACAGCCGTGCGGTCGCGTAGTAAGGGTTGCCTTCATCCTCATATTTCTGGCGGATCGGGGCCTTGAACTCCTCGGCCTGTTCCTCGGTCCAGCTGTCGGCATCGCGGTGGACGGTGGCGAGCACCGATGCGGCCTGTTCGCCGCCCATCACGGAGATGCGCGCATTGGGCCAGGTGAACAGGAAGCGAGGCGAGTATGCCCGCCCGCACATGCCGTAATTGCCCGCGCCGAAGCTGCCGCCGATCACCACGGTGATCTTGGGCACCTGCGCGGTAGCGACAGCGGTCACCAGCTTCGCGCCGTGCTTGGCAATGCCTTCCGCCTCGTATTTCCCGCCGACCATGAAGCCGGAGATGTTCTGCAGGAACAGCAGCGGTATGCCGCGCTGGCAGGCGAGCTCGATGAAATGCGCGCCCTTCTGCGCGCTCTCCGAAAACAGCACGCCATTGTTGGCAAGGATCGCCACCGGCATGCCCCAGATATGCGCGAAGCCGCAGACCAGCGTGGAGCCGTAATCGCGCTTGAATTCGTGGAACTCGCTGCCGTCGACGATGCGCGCGATCACCTCGTGCACATCATAAGGCGCGCGCACATCCTCGGGCACGATAGCGTAGAGATCGTCCGCATCGAATTTGGGCGCACGCGGCTCGCGTATGTCCAGCTTCGCACCTTCATTGTGGCCGAGGTGGCTGACGATATCGCGCACCACGGTGAGCGCGTGTTCGTCATTCTCGGCCAGGTGATCGACCACGCCCGATTTCTTCGCATGCAGCGCCCCGCCGCCAAGGTCCTCGGCGGAAATCTCCTCGCCCGTCGCGGCTTTCACCAGCGGCGGTCCTGCTAGGAAGATCGTGCCCTGCTCCTTCACGATGACGCTCTCGTCGCTCATCGCAGGGACATAGGCGCCGCCCGCGGTGCAGCTGCCCATGACGCAGGCGATCTGCGGAATGCCCATCGAGGACATCTGCGCCTGGTTGTAGAAGATGCGCCCGAAATGCTCCTTGTCCGGGAAGACCTCGGCCTGGAACGGCAGGTTCGCCCCGCCAGAGTCCACCAGATAAACGCAAGGGAGGCGGTTCTGCTGCGCAATCTCCTGCGCGCGCAGGTGCTTCTTCACCGTCATCGGGTAGTAGGAGCCGCCCTTCACCGTCGGATCGTTCGCGGCGATCATCACCTGCCTGCCGGACACGCGTCCGATCCCGGCAATCATGCTCGCGCCGTTGACGTCCCCGCCATACATGCCGTTCGCCGCCAGCTGGCCGATCTCGAGGAAGGGAGAGCCCGGATCGAGCAAGCGCTCCACCCGCTCACGCGGCAGAAGCTTGCCGCGCGCAACATGCTTCTCGCGATGCCGCTCGGGCCCGCCCAGCGCAGCCTCGGCAACCTTCTCGCGCAGCTCGTCAGCGAGGCCTTTATTATGCTCGAACCGCGCCTTCACATCGGGTGCTTCGCGGTCGAGTGTCGAAGTGAGAACAGGTGCAGTCATTCGTCTTGGCACTTCCCTGGATGGCACAGCGCGTCGGAACGCGCGCTTTGCGAGCGCCCATAGCAAGGTCATTGGCAAATGCGCAAAATTTCATTGTCGCGCCGAGGCGACTTCCCGTATCTCACCCCACCATGGCATCCGAACAGTCCGCCTTTTCGCGCATCCCCGCGCATCTGTGCATTCCCGATTTCCTGCCTGGGAAGCTGCATCAGGCGATGCTGGACTTCATGCAGTCCGAAGAAGCCGGGATGGAGCCGAGCCTCGTGCGGGGCGGTGTGCCCGAAGATGCCGATCGCGATCGAAGGGTGAATGCGGCGGCCCGGCGCTCGATGAGCAGTTCGCGGTCATGTCCGCACGCCGATGCGCTGTGGGACATCGTGGCGGAGCACATGTCGCACGTGCTCGATACGCTCGGCGTCGTCATACCGGAAAATTACGCCACCGAAGGGCACTGCGTCGCGCATGGTGACGGCGATTTCTTCCGAGCCCATCGCGATATTCGTCGCGGCGATGCGCGCAACAACCACCGGCTGATCAGCCTCGTGTGGTATGCCCACAACCAGCCCAAAGCCTTCAGCGGCGGCAATTTGCGGCTGTATGCGCTCGACCAGAAGGCCAGCGTGGATATCGAGCCGCAGGACAATATGGCGGTGTTTTTCCCGTCTTATGCGATGCACGAGGTGCGCGAAGTGTGCGTTCCCTCAGGCGCGTTTGCCGACAGGCGCTTCGCCTATGTGGGGTGGGTCACCCGCCCGTCGGGGCAAGAGGCGGAGTAAGGCCCTCGACCATAATCACCTGCCCTTCGCTGGCACTGATCCGGTCCTTGGCAATGGCGCGGTATTCGGGTGAGGTCATCCATGCGGTCGCTGCGGCCTTGTCGGGGAATTCGATCAGCACTGAACGGGTGAATTCCCACGCGCCTTCGAGGACGTCGGGGTTCTCATCGACGCTCAGCAGCTTGCCTTGGAATTTGGCGAATACCGGCATGAAGGCCGCGTCATATCTGTCGTAGCTTTCGCGATCATGGATGCGGAAGCGGGCGATGATGTAGGCTGGCATTAGCTGGGCTCCATATCGTCTGCCGGACTGCGCAGGTCATCGGGCACTTCGGTCCCTTCAAGCCAGCGCCCCTTCATCCATTGCCTGACAGCCGTCTTGGTATTCTCGGCATAATCTTCGGTGTCGAGGCCGATCAGCGGCAATTGGAATTTTTCGGCCTGCTCTGCCAGCGTCGCGTCCGTGATCGGCTTGCCATCGCGCACGATGTGGCGCGCCAGTTCAAGCTCCTGCCCCCAGAAATATACACCCTTCGCGCCGACATTTTCCTGCATGCGCCGCGTTTCCCCGGCGCGGCCATCGCTCACCACTTCCAGCCAGATGTCGGGCATCAGCAGGTCGACCGGGGCGTCGGGTTTCCAGGTGAAAGCATCGCCTTCAACAACAGAGATCTTGTCGCCCAATCCATCTGGCAGGCGATCGAACAGGCCGATCCGGCGATTGAGCTCGATGATTTCGGGATCGCGCTCCACCACCGTTACCCGCTCCACCAGCGGGTGGAAGGCGGTCATCGCGGCAGACCAGCCCATTCCCAGCCCGCAGATGACAGTGTGACCGCTGGCATTGTCGATACCGATCCACTGGCTTTCGACTTCCATCGGGACGAGCGACATCCAGACATCGGTTCCGCGGGTCAGGACAGGCAGGTTCCAGACCCGCTGGAGGCCGCTGAAATATCCGAGTGCCACCACGAACGGGCAGCGGGTGAGCGCCCAGGACTCGGTCTCCATCGGCTCGTAATAGATCGACAGCGGATCCCCCTGGAAATCAGGCAGGCTCTCGATATCGATCCCGGTCAGGTCGGGAATCCCGCTGCGCGGATCTGGTGTACCGCCAATCTGATCGACCACGCTCTTCCCCCTGACCGCTCTCGCGAAACCTACGCCCCGATCAGCTCCCGACCGATCAGCATGCGCCGGATTTCGTTCGTGCCCGCGCCGATATCGAGCAGTTTCGCATCACGCAGATAGCGCTCGACCGGCCAGTCGGTCGTATAACCCGCGCCGCCCAAGGCCTGGATAGCCTCGCCTGCGACGCGGAATGCGTTTTCGCTCGAAAGCAGGATTGTGCCCGCTGCATCGAAGCGTGTCGTCTTGCCATTGTCGCACGCCTTGGCAACGGCATAGGTATAGGCGCGCGCCGATTGCAGCGCGACATACATGTCCGCGACCTTCGCCTGGATCAGCTGGAAATCGCCGATGCGCTTGCCGAACTGGTTGCGCTCGCGGACATAGGGGATGACCGTATCGAGGCAGGCCTGCATGATGCCGAGCTGCACGCCCGACAGCACCACACGCTCATAGTCGAGGCCGCTCATCAGCACCTGCACGCCCTTGCCCACTTCGCCGAGCACGTTCTCTTCGGGCACATGGCAATCTTCGAAGACCAGCTCGCTGGTGGGCGAACCTTTCATGCCGAGCTTTTCGATTTTCTGCCCGACCGAGAATCCCGCCATGTCTTTTTCGATCAGGAAAGCGGTGATGCCTTTGGACCCGCCTGCCGGATCGGTTTTGGCATAGACCACCAGCGTTTCGGCATAATGGCCATTGGTGATCCAGAACTTGGTGCCGTTGAGCAGATATCCGCCCTGCACACTATCTGCCTTCAGCTTCATGCTGACCACGTCCGACCCGGCGGCAGGTTCGCTCATGGCGAGACTGCCCACATGCTCGCCGGAAATGAGACCGGGCAGGTATTTTGCTTTCTGCTCGGCATTGCCCCAGCGCGCGATCTGGTTGACGCAGAGGTTGGAATGGGCGCCGTAGGATAGGCCGACAGAAGCACTTGCACGGCTGATTTCTTCGATCGCAATCGTGTGTTCGAGATAGCCGAGGCCGGTGCCGCCATCTTCCTCGCTCACGGTCATGCCGTGCAGGCCAAGCTCGCCCATTTCCGGCCACAGCTCTTCAGGGAAGCGATCAGCTGCGTCGATCTCTGCAGCCATCGGCGCAATGCGCTCGTCGGCGAAGCGGGCGACGCTTTCGCGAATCATCTGGGCTTCGTCTGTCAGGCCGAAATCGAAGTCGGGTGTGGCGCGCATTTCAGTGTTCCTTTGTCTTTGCGCCAGCCCATAGCAAGCAGCGTAACAAAGGGAAACTGGTTACAGAGGAAACTTCATCCGCGCGGCAATTGCTTTTTCGCAAACGCACGCTAATCCGGCTTGCAGGAAAAACATTTGATATTGAACGATACGCCCGATGACCGGCTGATGCCCAAACCTGATCCGGATCTTACGGATGATCAGGCGCGCCTGCCGATTCTCGAAAGTTTTCAATCTGATGCGCTGGAAGAAGACCCGGAATTGGCGGCGATAGTCCGGTTCGCTGCGCGCCTTTGTAATGTGCCGATTGCGCAGGTCAGCCTGGTCGAGGAAACCCGTCAACATTTTCTCGCAGGCGAGGGGCTGGACGTCACCTCTACCCCGCGACGCCATTCCTTCTGCAAGCATGCGATGCAGACATCCGAGCTGATGGAAGTTCGTGATGCCACGCAGGATGAGCGCTTCGCCGACAATGCTCTCGTAACTGGCAAACCGCATATTCGCTTCTATGGCGGGCAACCGCTTGTTTCCGAAGAGGGCGCTCCGCTCGGCGCGCTTTGCGTCATCGACGAAGAACCGCGCCCTGAGGGCCTAACTGAAATTCAGCGCGAAGGCATGGCAGTTCTCGCGCAGGCGGTGATGCGTCGCCTCAATGCACGCCGGGAAAGCCTGTCAGCCACCCTCGCCATCGCCGAACGCGAAGAAAGGCTGCGGCGGATGATCGAAGGCGTGCCGCAGATTGCCTGGTCTGCCGACAGCGACGGCAATTTCGACTATTTCAATTCGCGCTGGGAAGAGCGCATCGGCACCGAGCCTCCGACTACCGCCGAGGAATGGCGCACCTACATCCATACAGAGGATCAGGAAGAGGCATTCGGCGGCTGGTACGAAGCCTTTGCAAAAGGTGAGCAATACAGCACCGAATTCCGCATGAAGCAGAGCGATGGCAGTTGGCGCTGGATGCTGGCACTCGCCGTTCCGGTGACCGACGCTGACGATCACACGATGCGATGGTTCGGCACAATTACCGATATCGATGAAGTGCAGAATGCGCTGCATGAGCGCGACATGCTCGCGCGCGAGCTTTCGCACCGGATCAAGAATATCTTTGCCGTGGTGATCGGCCTCGCCTCGCTGAAAGTAAAACGCACGCCCGAGCATGAGCCTTTCGCGCGCGAGCTGATGGAAGTCATGCGCGCGCTGAGCCGTGCGCATGAGTTTGTACGGCCGGAGAGCGGCGTGGTGCAGCAGAGCCTGACCGGCCTGCTGTCTGCCCTTTTCGCACCCTACGCTTTTGGCGAAGATGAGCCGCGCGTCATTATCACCGGCAGCGATGCGGAAATCAGCCAGAAGGCGGCAACACCTCTGGCGCTGGTGTTCCATGAACTCGCCACCAATTCAGCCAAATATGGCGCGCTGAGCAGCGATGATGGACATGTAACGCTCGAAGTCGTCGACGAAGGCGACAACATCGCGCTGACGTGGACGGAGATCGGCGGTCCGAAGGTTTCGGACAACGGCAAAGAAGGTTTCGGCACGCGCCTCCTGGAGATGAGCGTCAGCGGACAGCTTGGCGGGTCCATCGATCGCCAGTTCCATGAAAGCGGGCTAATTGCCGAACTGACGATTTCAAAGGCCGCGATCAGCCAGTAGTTCAGCCTGTAGTAGGCCGGTCCGCATGATAATTGGGGAAGCCCGCACCTTCTGGCCAATGCGGCGCGACCAGTCCCATCACCTTGAAAAGATCGCCCATCTGGTCTGCATCGATCAGCCGGTCACGCGCACGCATCAGCGCCTCGCGGTGCTGCGGTGAATGTTCTGCCAGGGCATCGGCACGCTCACGAATGCCGAGCGCACGCAGCCACTCGCCCTGTGTCACCGTGCCCAGCACGCGCGCCTCGCGCGATCTGGCCACCTGCTCCATCTGCGCAAAATCGACATGGGCGGAGATATCGACATCGCCCGGAGCATCGAACACGCCGACGCTCTGGTGACCGCTCACTGCCTGCACAGTGGATCCGCTGCGGCCATGGCGATAGCCATAGTCGATGAACAGCGCGGCACCTTTCTGATCGACCAGCCGCCCGGCAACTTCCAGCATGATCGAGGCACAGGCGGGGCTGGTTTCGATCACCGTTCCAGGCGGATCATTTCGGCGCGCTTCGGGTACGGCGCTGTCCATCGGCTGGCGGCCGGGCACTTCGACGAATTGCTCATCCTCGCCCAGCCCGATCATGACTTCGCGCCAGCCGTCATCGGTCTTCACCAATTGTCGCACCGGCAGCGCATCGAGAAATTCATTCGCGACCAGCAGGATCGGGCCTTCGGTCGGAATGCGCGACAGATCGTGATGGTGGATGGCGCCGGGCACCGATGCCAATTGCGCGTCGCGCATACGCCGCGACGTTTCAACGAGGTGGATTTTCGGCTCCAGCCCGTATCGCTTCATCGCCCGCTGCGCATCGCGCGCCAGCGTGCCTTTGCCGGGGCCAAGCTCTACGTAGTGGACTGGTTCCGTCCGGCCTGCGCGGATCCAGAGGTCCGCCAGCCACAGGCCGATCAATTCACCGAACATCTGGCTGACTTCCGGCGCGGTGATGAAATCGCCCCCGCCAAAGCTGCTCGGCCCGCCGATGGCTTTCTTGTCGGCGTAATAGCGCGCGTTCGATTCCGCCATGTAATGGGCAAGGCTGATTGGCCCGGTGGATTTGATCAGCCGCCGGAACGTATCGCCAAGACTGCGCTTGGCATCCTCGTCTCGCAGGTCGTTCACGGCTGCTCCGTCGTGATTTCCGGTGGCGCGCCTTTCGGCTGCGCGGGTTTGGTGCGCGCAGTGCCCACAGGCGCGCGCGTAAGCGACCAGATGATCAGGCCGAGCCCCAGCAGGATCAACGGAACAGTGAGCCACTGGCCCATGGAAAGACCGGTCCGCTCGGCAAATTCAGTGAGCTGCACATCGGGCTGGCGGAAAAACTCGTTCACGAAGCGCGCGAGCGAAATGAGCACGGTAAAGACACCCACCAGCAGGCCGGTGCGAAAACGCGCATTGGTCAGCCAGAACAGGGCGAGCATCACGGTGAGGACGACAAATCCCTCTCCGAAGGCCTGGTAAAGCTGACTGGGATGGCGAGGCAGGCCCAATGGATCGGTCGGGAAAATCATCGCGATCGGCGCATCGGGTCCTGCAACGCGGCCCCACAGCTCGCCATTGACGAAATTGGCGAGGCGGCCAAGCATCATGCCCATGCCGACATTGACCGCGATGTAATCGCACACGCGCAGGAAGGGCAGTCCGCCGCGCCAGCTGACCCAGGCAATCGCCGCCACAACGCCGATCAGCCCGCCGTGGAAACTCATTCCGCCATCCCACAGTCTGAGTACGCGCCAGCTGACGAAGGTGTCGGGCTCGAATGTGTACCACAGGCTCTGATCGTAGAATGTCGCATAGCCGAGCCGGCCACCGACAATCACGCCGAGCATGCAGTAGAAAAACAGATCATCGACATGCACCTGCGCCATGGGCGCGCCGGGCTGCTTGATCATTTTCGAAGTATGCCAGTAGGCGAATATCAGTCCGATCAGGTAAGCGAGCGAATAATATTTCAGCTCGAAAAAACCGAGATCGATGCCGGGACGCAGGCCCAGCTCGCTCCAATGGATGACATCGCCTGTGGCGCTCGCCAGCATGTCCAGCATGTGTAATTCGCCCTTTGGCTGCATTGCGCCGTGATCGGCCCTGTGGGCTGCGCTTTGGCATAGAGCACGCGCGGGTTAAAGCCCCGCTAAACGTGCAAACACCAAACATCGCTTTGCAATGGCGGCTCGCAATGCGTATTTTGCATGAGTGAGCCTTCCCAAGATCCCCAAGCAACGCAAGATTATCGACCGGCGCGCGCTGGCAGCCGATGTCGCATCTATTGTCGAGGACAAAGGCGCGCAGGCAGGACGGCAGCAAGTGGTCCAGCGCCTGCGCGATGCGCTGGACGCGGGCCGTGCGGAGCTGGCGAAACGCCTGTCCAAGCGTCCCGGCACCGGCCATGTCCATGCGCATGGCCAGGCCTTCCTGATCGACCAGTTGATCCGGGTGATCCACGATCACGTCATCACCGATGTCTATCCGGTAGGCAATCGCTCCAGCGGCGAACGCATCGCCCTGCTGGCGGTAGGCGGATACGGACGCGGCGAAATGGCACCGTTTTCGGATGTCGACCTCGCATTTATCACGCCGGACAAGCCGACCAGCTGGTGTGAGCAGGTGATCGAGGCGATCCTCTATTACCTCTGGGATCTCAACCTGCAGGTTGGCCATTCCAGCCGCTCGCTCGCCGAATCCGCGCGTATGGCGAAAAGCGATCTCACCATCCGTACGGCTCTTCTGGAGGCACGCTTCCTGTGGGGCGATCAGGATGTCTACGATGCTGCACGAGAGCAATTCTGGGGCGATGTCGTGCCCGGATCGCAGAGCACTTTTGTCCAGGAGAAGCTGGAAGAGCGGAACGCCCGGCACAAGCGCATGGGGGATTCGCGCTACGTCGTCGAACCCAATGTGAAAGACGGCAAGGGCGGCCTGCGCGACCTCCAGACGCTCTACTGGATCGGCAAATATGTCCACCGCGTGCAGAGCGCGGCAGAGCTCGTCGACAAGGGCCTGTTCACGCAGAAGGAATATCGCAGCTTCCGCCGGGCGGAGAGTTTCCTGCTCGCCGTGCGCGCGCATCTGCACACCATTGCCAAGCGCGGCGAGGATCGGCTGACCTTCGACCTGCAGCGCGAAGTCGCTGGCCGCATGAATTATGCCGACAGGCCGGGCAAAAGCGCGGTCGAGCGTTTCATGCAGATGTATTTCCTGCAGGCGAAACATGTCGGTCACCTGACCGGCGTGTTCCTCTCCCAGCTTGAGGAACAGACTGCCGAGAAAAGCCGCTTTTCCGAATTGCTCGCGGCGATGCGGAAAGGTCGCGCCAAGAAAGTGGACGGTTATCTCGTCCACGATGGCACGATCGCAGCGCCCAAGGATGACTGGTTTCAGGCCGATCCGGTGCGCCTTATCGAAGTCTTTGCCATCGCCGAGCGCGAAGGGCTGGAAGTCCACCCGCAAACAATCCGCATCGCCCGCCGCGATGCCGCGCTGATCACTGCCGAAACGCGCAAGGATGAACGCGCCAACGCCCTGTTCATGGACGTTCTGGCCGGGCGCAAGGACCCCGAAACCGTGCTGCGCTGGATGAATGAAGCGGGCGTGTTCGGCCGTTTCGTGCCCGATTTCGGCAAGGTCAATGCGCAAATGCAATTCGACATGTACCACCATTACACAGTGGATGAGCACACGATCCGCGCCATCGGCCTGCTGAGCGAAATCGAGCGCGGCAAGCTGCTGGAAGATCATCCGCTGGCGAGCGACCTGCTGCCCAAGCTGATCAACCGGCGGGTGCTTTATGTCGCCACGCTTCTGCACGATATCGCCAAGGGACGCGGCGGCGATCATTCGGTGCTTGGCGCAGAAGTCGCGAACAAACTCTGCCCGCGGCTCGGCATGGATGCGAAGGAGACAGAACTCGTCAGCTGGCTGGTGCGCTACCATCTCTGGATGAGCGCCTTTGCCTTCAAGCGCGACCTGTCGGACCCCAAGACGATCACCGATTTCGTCACCGAAGTTCACTCGCTGGAGCGGCTTCGGCTGCTCACCATCCTGACCATCGTCGATATTCGCGCCGTGGGGCCGGGCGTGTGGAACAGCTGGAAACGCCAGCTTCTCGCCGATTTGTTCGAGGCCGCGCAGGAGCGCCTGCGGCTTGGACACAAAACCCATGGCCGGGCAGAGCGCGTGGCAGCCAAGAAGGAGCGCGTTGCTGAAATGCTCGGCGAACAGGCGCATCTGGTCAAGGATCTCTCGGATGCCTTCAGCGACAGTTACTGGATTGCCGAGCCCGAAGATGTGATCGCGATCAACCTGCCGCATTATCAGGCCGCGCTCGATATGGAGCATTCGCTCTCGATCCATGCGGAATATTACGCCTCGCTCGGCGCTACGCTGGTGACAGTGATCGGAGACGACCATCCGGGGCTTTTCTATCGCATCGCCGGCGCGATTACCCTTGCAGGCGGCAATATCATCGATGCGCGCATTCACACGAACCGCGTAGGCAAGGCGGTCGACAATTTGCTGGTGCAGGACCCGATGGGTAAACCCTTCAGCGAAGCTCAGCAGCTTAAACGATTGAAGAAGGCGATCGAGGATGCGCTGGCCAATCGCATCGATATGGTGCCCAGCCTTGCCAAGCGACCGCTGAAGCAAATG
Source organism: Aurantiacibacter sp. MUD61 (assembly GCF_027912455.1). Taxonomy (NCBI): domain Bacteria; kingdom Pseudomonadati; phylum Pseudomonadota; class Alphaproteobacteria; order Sphingomonadales; family Erythrobacteraceae; genus Aurantiacibacter; species Aurantiacibacter sp. MUD61. The sequence continues at coordinate 1,185,789 of NZ_CP115446.1, read as the reverse complement.
CGCGCGGAGAATTTCCGCATCGCTCCGCAAGTCGGGTTCGATAATGATGCGTCCAATCGCTTCACCGTGATCGAGGTGAATGCCACCGATCGGCCAGCTTTGCTCAACCGCCTGACCCGCGCCATGTTCGAACAAAGCCTGCTGATCAATTCGGCGCACATCACCCATTATGGCGAGCGCGCAGTCGACACATTCTACGTCACCGATCTGCTGGGACTGAAGCTGGAATCACCGGAAAGGCTGGCCAAGGTAGAGCAGGCTCTGCTCGATGCGATTGCCGCCGGCGAACCGGAGGCGGCGAGCAAAGCGGCGTAATCAAGTCTCAGCTGCGAATGAATTCCAGGATGTGATTGAAGACATATTCGCTGAGCGGCGCAGTGAATTTGCATCCCGCCTTGTCAACGTCTGTCCAGCACACTTCTGCCTGCATCATCTGCAAATTCGCCATGCGGACAAAAATCGGCGTGCCTCGCGGCGGCATATCCAGAATTTGCACCTGGAAACCGCCCGGAGTCAGATCCCTGATCTGCGTCTTGCGCCATGCGCGAGAGCCGACTTTGATCTCGCATTCCAGATTGACGGATGCGCGTCCTTTGCCACGGCGCTCTTCCGCTTCCCCCGCCGCAAATTCCTCGGCTGCAGTGTCAGCTAAATCGATCATGGCATTAACCCTTTTCCGGACAGGAAATGTCTGAAATTGGGTTATATTGCGTCGCGGTTAACTTTAAGTTTCCACGATGATCGGCGTTTGCGCTTAGCCAATTCGCGGCTTACCGCACCCGCGCTACGCGAAGATATCCCGAGCGGCCTTCGAAGCGGATTTCATAGGCACCGCTCCAATGACGAGAGACCGTGCCGGTCCACCCTTCCCGCACGCGGTTGCGCAGGGTCGAGCCGTCGATTTCGCGCCAGAGCTGGCCATTGTCCATCAACAGCACCTGATCGCGGCGTGAGCCTTGAAGGATTTCCTGAACGGTGACCGTCAGCGTTGCCTCGGCCGCTTCCTCGCGTTCGAGAACAGCATCCTCCTCGCGGAATCCAAACACCTCCTCGCGCCGCTCTTCTTCGGCCTCTTCGCGTTCGGCGATCACGACCACTTGCTCTGCGTAAGTGCGATCAAAGCAAGCCAGCCGCTCGGCATCGTCGCTGATCGCTGCGCAACCGGCGTAGGGATTGTCCTGAGCGGTTGCCGGGAGAGCGAATAAGGCCATGAAAGCCGTGGCAGTAAGTGCGGGAAGGCGTCTGATCATCGAATAAGTCCGTCTAAAATGCGCTTCGGGCCTTTTGCGCCGCGCGCCAGATCGCGTCAACAACAGCGATTGCCGCCTGCGCTTTATCGGTTAGACATCGACCATGGAGAGCAAACCCATCACACCAGCCAGGATTTACGCGCTAGCGACCGTAGTGGCCTTTCTGGCGCTAGCGAGCGCTCTTGCGTTGTCAGGCGAGCCTTCCGAATGGGCATTGCTATCCGCGCGCTACAGCGCACGCGCCGCCTTTCTTATGTTCTTGCTTGTTGTCAGCGCTGGCCCCGCTTCGCGTTATCTCAAATCTGCGTTCTGGCGGAGTTTAGCGCGGCAACGGCGGCATCTCGGTCTTGCGTTCGCGGCGCTGATGTTCCTGCATCTTGCGGCACTGACGATCAATCTCTGGCAATTCGCTCCGCGTACTTTCGCTGAGATTGCAGGGGGAGGCATCACCTATTTTCTGATCACTCTCATGGCGCTGACATCGAATGAAAGTGCGCAGAGACGCATGGGGAAATGGTGGCGACGGCTCCACTGGATCGGCATCAACGCTGTCCTGCTGACATTCGCTATTTCCTATAGCGGACGACTTTTCCGCTCCGACTATTTCTGGACGGGCGCTGTGTTCAGCCCGCTCGTCCTAGCGGCGCTGGCCTTGAGGCTGGAAGAGATGCGGGCAAGCTGGTTCGCCCGCAGTTCGCGCTAGCCACGCTCGCCAAACAGCGCCGTGCCCACGCGGATATGCGTTGCGCCGAGCATGATGGCGGTGGCGAAGTCGCTGCTCATGCCCATGCTTCGACCGTCGAGGCCGTGATCGTCCGCCAGCTTCGCCATCAGCGCGAAATAAGGCGCGGGCTCGAGGCCGAAGGGAGGCACGCACATGAGGCCAGCGAGCGGAATGTCGGCTTTGCGTGCTTTCTCCAGCAGGTCCGGCAGATCCTTTATCGCGCAGCCACCTTTCTGGTCTTCATCGCCGATATTGAGCTGCACGAAGCACGGCACTTGCCGCCCGGTCTTGTCGAACGCCTTGGCGAGCGCTTTGACGAGGCTGGGCCGGTCGAGCGAATGGATGCAATCGAACAGCGCCGCGGCATCCTCCGCCTTGTTCGATTGCAGCTGGCCGACGAGGTGCAGCTCGATGTCCGGTGTTTCCTCACGCAGGGCTGGCCATTTGTCCTGCGCTTCCTGCACCCGGTTTTCGCCGAACACACGCTGGCCGGCGGCGATGACGGGGGCGATTTTCTCTGCCGGATGCGTCTTGCTGACAGCGATGAGCGTCACGCCTTCCGGCTTGCGGCGGGAAATCTGGGAGGCCCGGGCGATCTCCGCATTGACAGTTGCGAGGCGGAAGGTAGCGGTTTCGGTCATGTGTGCGCTATAGCGGGGCCATGGCCGCTTTCCAGCCCCTTCCCGATCTCTGGCTCCTGTCGGATGAGCGCAACGATCATGTGCTGGAGGAGCGCCTGAGAGGCTTCGGTGAGCCTGTTGGCTTCGTCTATCGTCACTACCACCTTCCCGATGCCGAGCGGTATGCGCGCTTTCGCGAGCTGGACCGGATCGCTCGAGCGCAGGGACATTACATGATCCTTGCGGACAGCGCGCTTACCGCCCGTGAATGGGGTGCGGACGGGATCTACGGCGCTCCGCTTAGTCTCTATCCGCGCCGCCGCGACCTGATCCACGTGGCCACCGCCCACAATATGCGCGAGATAGCGCAGGCGAACCGCGTGGGGGCCGATGCCGTGATGCTGTCTCCCGTCTTCCCCACCCGCTCTCATCCGGGGACGAAGACGCTCGGCGCGATGCGTTGGCATGCGCTGGCACGTCATGCAGTCATGCCGGTCATTGCGCTTGGCGGCATGACGAGCGAGAAGGCGAAAGTCCTCAAATCCAAACGCTGGGCGGCCATCGACGGTTTGAGTTAATCACCCAACACCATTGACCGGGGACTCGGGCTATGGGATTCTCCCCCACGGGACGTATTCGCAAAGGGATCAGACATGGCCAGCAGAGCCGCCAATCACGGCGCGGACTGGAAAGCCGCTTTCCGTAAATCGCTCGCCCGCAGCGCGCAGCTGACGGGTGCGGTGGTGCTGTATGGCTTCACCTTATTCCTCGCGATTGCGCTGCTCAGCTACACGCAGACCGATCCCTCGCTCTCCACCGCAGCCGGCGATGTGGTGGACAATTGGATGGGCAAGCCCGGCGCATTTGTCGCCGATCTGGCGCTGACGGCATTCGGTTGGGTCTCGGTGCTATTCCTCCCGCTCACCTATGTTTTTGCTCGCAAATTGTGGCGTGATGCCGATGAGGAGGAAAGCTGGGGCGGCAATTGGTGGCGCACGGTGGCGATCATGCTGCTGGCGATGGCGCTGCTCTCCACTGCTTTCTCACTCATCACCGATCCGCGCGATCACTCATGGCCAGCGGGCTTTGGTGGCCTCGCCGGACTTCTCGGCGAAGGCGGGGTCCGTGCCCTCGCCGGTCTACTGCCCGAAAGCGGGCGTTTCTGGGCCATCCTTGCGGGCGGCGCGCTGAGCCTGATTGGCGGGGCGGTACTTGCCGGACGCATCTTTGCACTCGACTGGTCACGCTTCCTTTCGATCCCGGAATGGATCAAAAATCCGCCACAGCTAACCAAACCGGCTAATCCATTCCAGAAAGAGGCGAAGCGTAAGCAGCGTCGCAAGCCGGACATGCGCACTGCCGACGGCGATGATAGCGAGACCGACGAAGATGACGACATCCCCGCTCTCGCCAAGCGTCGCCCCACCGAGATTTCCGATCCCGCCGCACCCCCGCGCCGTGCCAAGCCTGCCCCCAAGGCGGCGCAAAAGGACATGTTCGCCGAATACGATCTGCCGAGCATAGAGCTTCTCGAAGACACCGATTCCGGCAACACCGCCCCGCTCGACAAGCTGGCACTCGAACGCAATGCTCGCCTACTGGAAAACGTGCTCGACGATTTCAACGTTAAGGGCGAGATTACGGCGGTGAAGACCGGACCCGTCGTCACCATGTACGAGCTCGAGCCCGCTCCCGGCATCAAGGCCAGTCGCGTCATCGGCCTTGCCGAGGATATCGCCCGCAATATGTCCGCCATCAGCGCGCGCGTCGCGCCGATCCCGGGCAAGACGGTGATGGGCATCGAATTGCCCAATGCAGACCGCCAGATGGTCAGCTTCAAGGAGCTGGTCGAAAGCGAAGCCTATGTGAATAACAAGGGCAGCCTGCCGATCATCCTGGGCAAGGGAATTTCGGGCGATCCGATCGTCGCAGACCTTGCCGCCATGCCGCACCTTCTCGTCGCGGGTACGACCGGTGCGGGTAAGTCGGTCGGCCTCAACGCCATCCTGCTGAGCCTGCTCTACCGCTTCACGCCCGAAGAGTGCCGAATGATCCTGATCGATCCCAAGGTGCTGGAGCTGAAGAGCTACGAACACATCCCCCACCTCCTCGCCGAAGTGGTGACCGAGCCGCCCAAGGCCGTTCGCGCGCTCAAATGGGCGGTGGAGGAAATGGAGCGCCGTTATCGCCAGATGTCGGATGTCGGTGCGCGTAACCTTGCCGGTTTCAATGACCGCGTCCGCGCCGCCGCTGCCAAGGGCAAGCCGCTCCAGCGCACCGTGCAGACCGGCTTCGATCCGGAGACCGGCGAAGCGATCATCGAAGAAGAACTGCTCGAATACGAAGTCCTGCCGCAGATCGTGGTGATCGTGGACGAGCTGGCTGATCTCATGCTCGTCGTCGGCAAGGAGATCGAGGGCATGCTCCAGCGTCTGTGTCAGAAGAGCCGCGCGGCAGGCATCCACGTGATCACCGCAACGCAGCGACCTAGCGTCGATGTCATCACCGGTGTTATCAAGGCCAACCTGCCGACCCGCATCAGCTTCGCCGTCTCCAGCCGCATCGACAGCCGCACGATCATCGGTGAACAGGGCGCAGAACAGCTGCTCGGCAAAGGCGACATGCTCTACAAGCCGCTTTCCGGCCAGCTCACCCGCGTCCACGGCCCCTTCGTTTCGGACGAGGAAGTCGAAAAAGTCGCCGAGCACTGGCGCCAGCAGGGCGCGCCGCAATATATCGATTCCGTGACCGAAGAGCCCGAAGAAGGCGGCTTCACCTTCGAGGACGAATTCACCGCCAGCGACAATCCTGAAGAGCGCAAGTATCGCCAGGCCTGCCAGATGGTGATCGAGAACCAGAAGGCGTCCGGCAGCTGGCTGCAGCGCCAGATGAAAGTCGGCTACAACACCGCCGCCAACTGGATCGAGCGCATGGAAAGCGAAGGCCTCGTCGGTCCGGCAAACCATGTCGGTCGCCGCGATATCTACCGCGACAAGGACGGCAATCCGATTTGATCGGCGCGATAACGGGGCAGGCGTATCGACCGGCCCGGTAACCCAATATTGCCGCGATCAGAATTTTGCGGAATAACCGCGTCGATGATTGGCGCCGATCTTCAGAAACTTACGCCTCGCCAAAAAGAGGTTTTGCGGCTTCTGCAGGCAGGGTTCGATACCAAGTCGATTGCGCGCGAGCTGGACATTTCGGTCCACACAGTAACCGAACATCTGCGCGAGGCGCGCCGTCACCTGGGCGTTTCAAACAGTCGTGAGGCGGCGCGCATGCTTGCGCAGGCTGAGGCAGGACCCCCAAATGATTTGGGACACAGCGATATGGGGGTGGGCGCTCCCGCAGCGGAAGCTAACCCAGCGGTTCAATCCAGCACAAAACGAACGCTGGTTTTCATTGGAGCCACAATCATGATCCTGCTCGCCTCTGCCGCACTCGCTCTTACCTTTTCGGATAGCGAACCGCCCATGCAAGACCATGCCGCCACGTCCGAGCAGGTTCCCGCCAGCACCGCCGAGAGAAATCCCAGTCCCTATCCGGTGCTCAACGTACCCGTCGGTCAGTTCGACGAGGTGCAGGTCTCCGGCGCAATCCAGGTATTCGTCATAGCTGGTGCAGACGCACATGGGGTGCGACTGCACGGCCCTCGCGCGCTGATCGAAGATGCCATTGTGGACGTCGAAGAGGGCAGGCTCTCCATCCGCTTCCGCGAAGGCGCAAACTGGAGCTGGAACCCCGGGTCGGGCCTGAACGTCGTTGTGCGGACACCAAGCCTGTCGGCCATTCATATCGACGGGCCTGTGCTGGCCGAGGTCATGCAACCCCGGGGCGAAAGTTTCACAGCGTCAACACAAGCGGCAGGGTCGATCGAGATTACAGAGCTAGATGTTGGAACGGTTCAATTGTCCACGCATGGCGCGGGAGGCATCACCGTGAGCGGATCGGCGCGTGAGGCGGACTACTCTGTTGGCGGAGCGGGATCGATCGACGCGATGCGTCTGCGCGTGACCGATGCAGAAATTGAAATCTCCGGCGCAGGCTCAAACTACGCCAATGTATCGGGTGAAGCGCAGATCGCGCTCACAAGGGATCGGGGCGGACGCGTCGAAGTCGTAGGAGGTGGCACCTGTGTTACCCAGCCCGCGAACTCGGACCGCGTCGAGTGTCGCTGAAGAATGCGGCGACGATAGAAGCAGTCTGGTTTAGCCGAGAATTGCGTGATCCCACCCAATTGGGTGGTCAAGACCATCTCCATCGCCGCTAGCCCGGTTGCCGGATCGGTTGCGACCCGTGTTTCAATTGAGACCGATTTCGATCCAACCTGGCGCGCGGCTGTTCCCGGTCGCGCGCCTATTTTGGGGGGCAAGGGAATACAGGGGATGGCCGGCTTGCCTCTGCGAGGCGGCCATCCCTTACCGACCACTCTTTTAAATGAGGTTGGAAAGATCGTTCGCGCGCGCCGCGTCGACCAGCTTTCGGACGCCGGCATGGCCTGTCTTCGCGCAAATGTTCTTGGCATGCCAACGCGCGGTTTCCACCGACATGCCCAGCGCCCCTGCCGCCGGTCGCACCCCGCCCTCGCGCATGAGCGCTTCCAGCACTTTTGTTTCTCCCGGTGTCAGGCCAAAACTTTCGGCAAAAAGTCCCGAACTGTCGTGAGCGCGGGCCGAATCGCGCGAGAGGGTGAAAAATACCTGCGTCCTGCCGCTGCGATACCAGTGCAGCGCCGATGGCACCGGATCGAACCGCAGCGAAACCGCACCTGCGCGCACAGTGGTGGAACGCGCTGACTGCGCTTCCGCGATCGCCGCGATCAGGGCGTTTCGCAATGCAGGGAGACCGCAGGTAAGCCGATCCCGGCCGAAACGCAGGGGCCCGGTAAGCATCGGCGAATCGGGCTCGCTTCCGGGCAGGAAAGTGAGCGAAAGGTCGCTATCGACAAGGCCGTAAAGGATGGTCTCATCACCGCGCTCCTCCGCCAGGATCCTGCCCACTCGCAAGGAACTGCGCATTGCTCCGCCGAGCAAGGGAAGCAGCGCTTTCAGCAGCAATGCGTCCCGCGTATCGAAAAAGTCCTGCGAGAAACTGCGCTGGAGACTGATGGTCCGGCGACCCATTTCAGGATCGTTGGAAATAACGCCGAATACCGAATCCGCGATGTCTCCTGCTTCGCTGATCGCGGCATAGTATTCGGTATGACTGATTGCACTGTTGGGCATCAGCTCCTGCCCGAGCCGGGTCTGGCCGACAGCCACGCGAAGCGACGGTTGAGCCCGCGGATCGAAGCGATTGTAATGCCGGTTGTACGCCTTGGCGACGTCGGGATCGTGATTGAAGATACAGGAATAGGAATAGCGGGCCGCGCCACTGCCGCCGAGCAAAATGCCGCGCACGCCGCCCACGGAATGAGCAAGTGTCTCCAGCACATCGGCCCAGCTCGCATCCCCGAACCCGGCGGCCTCGACGGATTTTACAAGTCTATCAGGAAGTTCAGCGCCGCCGGCCATATGTTTGTAGCCCTAGCGCGTAGCGCCGGCAGGCGAAAGGGGCTCGCCCATTCGCACTGGCAGGCCGTCATCTATTGGTCTATCGCCACGCCATGGGAACAGGAACGGACACGCGCGTGCAACGGAAAGAACTAATGCCTGTAGGCTGGCGGGAGAAAGTCGCTCTGCCCGAGCTGGGCCTTTCCGGCATTCCCGCGAAGATCGATACCGGCGCGCGAACTTCCTCGCTGCATGCAGAGGTGATCGAAGATTTCGAGCGTGATGGCGAGCGTTATGTCCGCTTCTGCGTCGATTGGGGGGGCGAGCGGCACACTTGCGAGGCAATTCATGTCGATATTCGCGGCATCACCAGTTCCAATGGCGAAACCCAACGCCGCTATGTCATCAAGACGCCGCTGACGATCGGTAGCGTCACTTTCCGCGCCGAGATCAGCTTGGCGGATCGCTCGGACATGAAATTCCCGATGCTCATCGGCAGGTCGAGCCTGCGGCGGCGGTTTGTCGTCGATTCAGGCCATTCCTGGTTACAAACACCCGGCATGGAGCCGGTGAAAGGTCATAAGCCGTGAAAATTGCCATGCTGGCGCGCAATGCCAATCTCTATTCGCACAAACGCCTTGTCGAGGCGGCAGAGGAGCGCGGCCATACGCTCGATATTCTCAACACCACGCGATGCACCGTGCATATCGCGAGCCACCGGCCAGAGGTGTATTACAATGGCGAGCCTGCGGTCGGTTATGATGCCGTTATCCCGCGTATCGGGGCCTCGATCACGAATTACGGCCTCGCCATCCTGCGCCAGTTTGAAATGCGCGGCTGCTGGCCGCTCAATGAAAGCGTCGCCATCGGGCGCAGCCGGGACAAGCTGCGCAGCATGCAGATCCTCGCCAAATATGGGCTGGGCCTCCCGCTGACAGCCTATGCCAACGATCCCAAAGCAGCCGAAGCGATCATCAAAGCGGTCAATGGACCGCCGGTCGTGATCAAGCTGCTCGAAGGGACGCAGGGCATCGGCGTGGTGCTTGCCGAAACGATGAGCAGCGCCAAATCGGTGATCGAGGCGTTCCGCGGCGCCAATGTGAACATCCTCGTGCAGGAATTCATCAAGGAAGCGGGCGGCACCGATATCCGCGCGCTGGTAGTGGGCGGTAAAGTCGTCGCCGCCATGAAGCGCACCGGTGCAGCGGATGATTTCCGTTCAAACCTTCATCGTGGCGGCAGTGCCGAATTGGTTAAAATTACGCCCGCCGAGCGATCGACTGCGGTTAGCGCAGCCAAGCGCATGGGTCTCAATGTCTGCGGGGTGGACATGCTGCGCAGCAATCATGGCCCGGTGATCATGGAGGTGAACTCCTCACCCGGTCTCGAAGGGATCGAAAAGGCAAGCGGAAAGGATGTCGCGGGCACGATCATCAAGTTCATCGAGGACAATGCGAAGGACGGAAAAACCAAGACCCGCGGCAAGGGTTAGTGTCCGGGACCGGCCGCAGATCGCAGCCGATCAGTCGCAGCTACGTACGCTCAGATCCAGGCTGATGATGTCGCTCGCTTGTCCGACTGTGACGGGCGCCAGAGTATCGAGGCAGAGATTCAGGCGTTCGGCCTGTTCGGGGTCGATCACCAGCGTATAGGTGCCGGGCTCCACCCGCTCGAAGAAGAAATATCCACCGCGCTCGGTGCGCACGAAATCGGTCAGCTCGCCGCTTCCATCAAGCATCTGCAGGCGCAGGCCGGAGACACCACGCGCGCCGGTATCTTCGCTGAAGACCACCGTTCCCTCGACTTCGCTCAGCTCAATCACGGGGAAATCAAGGGTCTGGAATCGCCCTGCACGCGGGACGATCTCGATCCCGCGATTAACCGGCGCCATAAAGATATCCGGCAAGCTGGACGGATCGACTTGCACGACTGCCCTGCTGCCATTGCCCAACTCGCCCAGCCGCGCGTGGCCCTGTTCGTCCGTGGTGGCTGTGGCGCTGGTCGTGCTCACGGTAACGTCTGGAAGCGGAACGTCCGCCGCGCTGTAAACCCTGTCGCCATCGACATCGCGGAAAGCGCGCACCGCGACTGCACCCGATGATGCCATTCCGGGAGGCGCGACAAAGAACCGGTTGCTCAGCGGATCGCGGCCGAAACTGAAATTGACTCTCAGGGCGACCGAGTGGTCCTTTCGCTCAAAATCATACTGACCATCGAGCGCGAGGGAGAACTGGTCGAATTCGCGGATCGCCGACAGGCCGAGGAAAGCGCCGCCATTCTCGAAAGCATATCCGGCCGATCCGCGCACCACCGTGCGATCATCGACCGCGTGGCTGATTTCTGCCGCGACCTGAGTGATCGCCGCATCGGGATAGGCCCTGAAGCCGACCGAGCCCCGTAGCTGCGTGGAGGAGCGATTGAATGTCGCCAGGTCGAAATTGCCGATCAGCTGCGAAAAGGAGGGCGCGTCAGGTGACGATGTGCCTGTATAGCTCAGCGTCGACGACGCGATATAGCCTGGAAGTCGCACAGACGCGCGGGCGGCAGCACTTGTCTGCACCCTCCCGTCTTGGAATTCGGACCTGCGCGCCCGCAGGGAAAGCGGAACATACAGCTCACGCCCGAGATCGAGCGAGGTGTTGAAATCGAATTCCGTCGCGCGGTCGAGCGGTAAGTTGCCAGCGCCGCGCAACTCATCGATGAAGGGCCCGGAATATTCGAAATGGGTCAGGCGGAACCCGCCGCCAAGCGCCCTGCCTCCGAGACCGATTCCGGCCGCTGCACCTCCGCCTTCGGATAACCCGGCATCGGCGCGAAGGGCGAGACCGCCGAGGCCGGTGCGCAAGCCTGCCGTCGTCAGCCAGCGGTCCTGCCCGTCATATTGGAAAAAGGCGGCGCTGACATTGGCGGTGACATCGGCGCTGATACCGTAAGATGCTTCCGCACTCGCCTGCCAGTCGCCGTATCGGAAATCGCGCCGGAAATCCGGGCCTTCCACACCGAGCAGATTGACCCCTCGCTCGACCACACCAGCCGAATAGGTGAAATCGCCCGCAGCAAGCCTGCCGTCACCCACACTGATGCGCCGGACCTCTTCACGCCGCTGCCCTTGCGGCCCGTAAAAAACCAGCCGGAAGACATTGAGGCCGAAATCGACGGGGATTTGCAGAAATTCATACTGGCCGTTGACGCGGCTGCGGGTCGATCCAAGCAGGATATCGTTGCGATAGATCTCGACTTCGTAACCGTCAGGCAGGACTCCGCGGAAGTCGATTTCATCGAAAACGGAAATGCCATCGAGCGTCTGGTTGCTGACATAGGCGCCCCGCCCCGATGCCCCGCGCAGCCCCAGCGGCATCGCATCGGTAGCGACGTCTCCCACCAGGAATTGCGTGGCCTGAAGCGGACCCAGCAGGTCTCCGTCGGCATCGCGGCGACCCAATTCGACGATTGCGGCGGTCAGCCCGTCACGCGTGGTCGCGCTGATAAAAGCCTGCGCGGTCATGAAAGCCAGATCCCCCGCAACGCGGAGATCGGTCTCCAGCCGTTCGCCGCGCGCGGTGTCCGACACGGCGCGCAGTTCTGTGTCGACGATCGGAACGGTGAATGCATCCCACGGCAGATCTTCGCGCGGCCACTGGGCTTGCTCGGGCATATTGTTGCGCAGCCCGAGCCGTTCGCGCTCAGCCTGCCGCCGCATGCGTTCTTCGAAAGGGAACGGCTCCAGCGTGGTCAGGATTACAGCCTGCGAGCGCAGGTCGGTTTCGATTTCGAGCGGGAAAAGCTGGGTGAATATATCCGACCGCAGGAAAACCTCGCCTTCGAAGGCCTGCGCAGCATCGGGCGGGAGCGTGAACGCGCCGGAAGCGGTTTGCACATTGCCGCTGCGCAAATTGATGGCGAGCGTGCGCTCTTCCGACAGGAACCAGCCGCTTGCATAATTGCCATCGTCGCTGATCTGGATCGGCAGATCGAGAAGACGGGCGAGCTCGCCCAGCGGCAGATACACGCCTCCGCGCGTACCGTATGCGATGATCGTATCCGTAGCCGTCGTCCCGGTGACGCGCAGTTGCAGGATAAGCTCGTCATCATAATCGAACAGCGCCTGTCCCGGCTCTGCAGGAAATGTCTGGGTGCCGGGAGTGATGTCGGTACTGGGCTGCCCAGTCTGCGCGGGCGCGGCCGCATCGCCGGTTGCGCCCGGCTCCGCACCGGGAGCGAGCACGGCATCCAGCACCTGGTCAATGAGCGGCCTGTCGTCTGAAGCGGCCGTATTTGCCGGCGGGCTCGTGCTCTCCGTTTCGGCCAGCGCAACGGTTTCGGGCGCTGGCACCGGTTCGGGAGCTGGTTGAGGCTCGGGCGCGGTTGCTGGCTCGATTTCTGTTGGTGCCCCTGTCTCGGATACACTCTCTTCGTTTGTCGTATCTTCAATGGCGGACACCAGCTCGACCGCGCGCGGAGTTTCCGCCTCTTCCGCTGGCTCGACATCCGTAAGAATTGCCGCTTCGGGCAATCGTTCGACTTCGACTTCGGCCTCAGGCGGTGGCTCTGCCACTGGCTCAACTTCAGCTGCGAGAGTCGCGTCAGCTTCCGCGACCACATCAGCCCCCTCCACCACGCTGATCTCGTCGACCGGTGCAGGCTCCAGCTCAGCGTCGTCATCGTCTGCGGTGACAATCGGCGCGGGCGCAGCTTCGTCTTCGTTCGCAACCGACGTGTCTTCGGCAAGCGACATCTCCAGCTCGGCGCCAGTACCCATCTCGGCGAGAAGCAGATCAAGGAATTCGTCCAGATCGGTCCGCGATGAAGCGGCAAACGCGGTCTGCTCCTCTCCATGACTTGGCGAGGTCTCGACCGGAACCGACACTTCGCTTCTCGGGGCGAAGGAAACGGCCTCGCGCTCCACGGATGAGAGGGTGAAGAGGGGTTCCCGCTCTTCGGGCTGACTCGCGTTTGCGGCCGCCACGTCGGGTTGCAACTCGGCCGGATTTTCGACGGCTGGCGCATTGTCGGGAGCGCCGATGCGCCCGATACTCCTCCTCGCGGGGGCAAGCGCGCGCGGCGGGTCATCGAGCGGCGAAGCTATTGGGGGGGCTATCGGCGCAGCATCAACGTCTTTCGGGCGCGGGCCGAATGTCGGATGCGGCGGCTCGGGCAGTGGCGGATAGAAATCCAGCCAGTTGTAGGTCAGCGGCGCGTCCGCATTGGCCTCTTCGATGCCGGGAGTGCGCGGATTGCTTTCGACATTGCCGGGCCTTGCGCCGCTATCAGCCTTGCTGGAAGGGCCAGTATGACCCGGAACCGTCAGGCCCAGCAGGACTGTGCCGACAGAAATGCCGCCCAGCAACCTTCCGGGTCGGCGAGGCTTCACGGCACCACGATTTCCTGGCTGGCAAGGGTCTCGCCCGGATTGACATCGTCATCGACGAAAGTCGCGGTCAGTACCGTGCCGGGAGCGCGCAGCGCGCTTTCCCAGGTCGGCCCCACGGATAGCTCTACCGTGCGGCTATCGATCTCCGGATAGATGCCGATACCGCGCGCCAGCGCCACCGGCTCGGAAATGCCCGGAGCGGTGACGATCAGATCGCCATAGGCAGAGCGCGTGCCGGAGCGGGTGAGCGTGATACGCAGCGTCAATCCATCGTCGCTGGCGATGACAGTTGCCGGCTCCATGCCGACATCAAGCGTGGTTTCGCCGATGCGGACGATGACGGGGATGGAAATGGCGAAGCGCGGACGGATCACGACACCGATGCCATTGTTGCCCGCAGCACCGCCGGCGGCGTCCTCGATCGACAGGCCTTCATCCGTATCCGGCACGGATATCACGGTGAAATGCGAGCGATATTCGCCGTCGGGCAGATCGGCAGCCGGGCGCGCCATAATGCGAACAGTCTGCGCTTCATTGCCGAGCAGGCGGACGCGGCGCGGTGACCAGCGCAACATATGGCTGGCGGCATCCAGACGCTCCAGCGTGGGTGCGGCGCGGGGATCGTCGAGCGCGACAAGGCCGCCCTCTTCGGTCATCACCAGATCCCGCACCGAGATTTCATATTCGCCGACGGCAGGCACACGGTTGTAGAGGCCGACGGTCGCAATCCGCTGTCGGCGATCGACAATAATGCGGCGTGGATAGAGGTTGATGTCGCCCATGCCGCCCACTGCGCCTTCGGGAATAGGCGTTACCTGCGGATCGTCCCTGTAGGGATCGGCCACCTCGACCGTCTCGTCCTGCGCCTGCGTAGATGAGATCGCGTCCTGCTGCGCATGGAGGCTTGCAGGAGCCATCAGCGCGCACAAGCAAGCAAGCCCGGCGGCGCCGCGGAAGATGGGCGAGAAGAGATTCTGGTTAAAATTCACAAGGCAATCCGCGTATTTGAGACGGCAGATTCTATGGGAAACTATCTAGTCGCTGGCAAGCACGTGCTAGAAGTAAGCCACCGTTATCACGAAGTCGCCGGAGTAGCTTCCGGTCGGCTGATTGCCGACGATATTGAGCGTTCCGCCCATATCGAGCCGCCATTCCGAATTCCGCCCGCGCTGCCGCGTGCGCACGAGCCGTGCGGTCGTATTGTTCACCAGCATGCTGGCTGAAGCACTGTTGGTGATGATGATCTGCGACGGATAGAAAGCAGTGAAGAAGCGGCTTCGATCCTGCTCGATATGGAATTGCGCAGGCCCCCTGCCTTCAGGAGGCTGGTCCACGTTCATACCGGCAACGACAGCGCCTGTCGGCACGACCGTACCGTCAACATCGACCCGTATCGTGCTGGCTGTTTCAGGGCTGGCGAATGCCCCGAAGCGAAGATCCGCCAGATGCCTGACCCGCGAAGGGGACACGACGGTTCCGCCTGCGTTGCCTTCCATCTGCGCGTCGTTTTGCTGCGCCTGGGCAGGTGTCGCTATGCCCGCGAGACCAATGCTCGCCGCAGCGAAGAGGACCAGATGGTATCGCATCGACATGGCGGAGAGCGATCAGGGGCGGGCCGCAGAACAGTTCCACGGCCCGCACCGGAATCTTAGTTGTAGGCGACTTCTACGAGGTAGGTACCTGCGTAGTCACCAGCCAGCTGGCTTGCGCCCACCGTCAGCGTGCCGCCGACCGCGAAGTTGGCGTCGCCATTCACGTCCAGCGTGCCGGTTGCCGGCGCGCTCGGGACGAAGGACATGGTGGTGGTGCCATCGGTGTGGGTGATCACGTCGGGAGTGGTGGTGATCGAGAACTGACGGCCTGCGTCGCCTGCAACGTCGAATTCGTCTGCGGATTCGATCGAGTCGGACATGTGGACCACGTCACCCGTCACCGAGCCGACGCCAGCCTGCGAAACGACGACCGTACCACCCGTACCGGCGGTGAACGATCCGAAAGCAAGCTCTGCGCCCACGACGTGGGTCAGCGTGATCGGAGCGACGACTTCAGCAGTGGCCGAGCCTTCTGCCTGGTTGTCGTCAAGAGCCTGCGCAAAAGCGGAGGTCGAAGTAAATGCAGCTGCAACAGCCGCGAGAACAGCAAATTTTTTCACGTATCGTACCCTTCATTTTGTCTCAAATGATGCCCACCCCCCAAGGCGGACAGGAACGGGAACAAGCCGTGGCGAAGTCCCGATGGGCTACGTGTTAACCCCTAATCGTTAACAAATTTACACGGGGCTACGTATTGTTACGTGTTCTGACGGTAGTCTCATCTTAACCATAACTCACAAATAATCGATGGTGACGGTGAACTCGCCGCTATAGCTATCGGGCGTCGCATTGCCCGGAACATCCAGCCGCCCGCCGACAGAAAACACATCCTCGCCCCCACCGTCTAATGCCCCGGCGCCTGAGGTCTGCCGCGCATTCTGGCTGCTGCCGGTGAGGTCGGTCACGATCATCGCCTGCCCGCCGCGAATCCCTGTCAGGCTGACATCGCGCGGAAGCCGGAAGACGTATAGACGATCCGAGTCACCCGAGATTGCAAAGAGCGCCGCATGCGGGCTGCAAGCATCGCCTCCCGCACACACGGGGCGCACACCGCCTGAAAATTGCGCATCGCCAGGCAAGGCGCCGACCGCAATTTCGCCGTTCTGGCCTTCCGCAACCGTGAAAACGCCGAATGAAAGGTCCCGCTCTGCAGTCGCGCGGAGCGGCAGCGCCACTCTGGCGCTGGCAGAGCCGGACTGTCGGTGGGTATCGCCGGAAGCGTCCTGAGCGTGCACGGGCAATGCGGCAAAGCCTGCCAGAGCCACGAGGCAGGCACGCGCAATCAACGGCGTTGCCTGTCGTCCGACACAAGGTCGGCATAGATCGGGATCGGAATGACGAGCGACGCACCGCCGCCGGGGCCCCGCGTCACATTCAGGGTTCCCCCGACATGGAAAGTCCGCGAGCAGGTGCGGGTGCGACAATTGGGTATGCTCAGGCGGATGGGTTGCCCCGCGTCGGGCAGGGACGCGCCGGGAAGATCCGTCTGCAAGGCGGACAGCCGCCCTTCGACGCCCTGCATCCTGACGGCACCGACCGTCGACAGGAAAAGGTCTATTTCAATGTCGAGCACCTGGCGGTTCTGGTTGCCGCGGTCATAGGTGACGGTGAAGCGCGCGGGTGCAGGGATCGACCCTTCCAGCGGAACGATCGCTTCGTCGATCACTCCTCCACGCACATCGACCGTGCGCCGACCGCTGCCGAAGACCATGAAGGTCCCGAAATGCAGATCGCTTTCGGGCGTAATGCGAACCGACGCAGGTGCGAGCGGCGCTGCCGTGGCTGATGGCGCAGGCTCTCCACCGGCAGTGCTGCCGGAAAAGAGAAATGCGAGGATTGCCAGGGCCGAGGAATACAACATTGTTCAAGGTAAAAACCGAATTGACTCAGTTGTATCCACTTTACAGTCATTCGGCAAACAGGACACCACGCCGCGACCTTCGGCGCGTTCAGCGAAGAATCTTAAACACCTTGACTGCGCTGCTCCGGTGGAACAGCCTCTTCCCGTCTTGGAAGCGAGTCGCTTTCAGCAGGTCTCGCTTCCCTAAAAGGGGAGAGACCGATGTTTTGCAAAATCCGTTCCACCGCCTGCCTGCTTGCCGCCACTTCGATGATGGCTATGCCTATCGCCGCACAGGCCGAAGATGCAGCCCAGCTTGTTGATATTAATGGTATGTTCGCTGCCGATGCGGAGACCGAGCTGCGCAATCGCGGCTTCGGCTTTGTGAGCCACAACCGGAACTCGCAGGGCTACAATTACAGCTATTGGTGGGACGAAGAGGACGATGATTGCGTGCAGGTCGAGGAATACCGCGGTCGCATCCAATCCATCACCGATGCCAGCGATCAGGACTGCGGCCACCACATGAACGCTGATGCCACGGCAGCTTTGGGTGTTGCGGCGGGTGCAGCCGTTCTTGGCGCGATCTTCGGGCACAGCAGCAACCATCACGATGATAACCGCCACAGCGACGATCATGCATACGAACGCGACTACGAACGCGGCTACAATGACGGACTGCACAACGCATCCTATCACAACCGCGACCGGTCGGAGGGGTACTCCGCTGGCTATTCGGCTGGGGTGGATCAACGTAACACCAACTTGCGCCATCACAGCCGGCGTGGCGGATACCATCAGGCAGCGCAGATCAGCGACCTGCAGGGCTCGCGCGCAGCCGGCGCCATGGACACGATGGAAAGTCGCGGCTTCCGCCAGGTGGACAATTTCACGAGCGGCAATACGCGCTATTCGATCCAGTACAATCGGAACACGCGCCAATGCGTGCAGATGACCATCGCCGATGGCCACATCTACGATATTCGCGATATCGGCCAGAACCCGAACTGCCGCTGAGGAGAGCGTGATGCGTCGAATTGCACTGCTGGGCGCTGCCCTCGCCTTCCCGCTTGCTGGCTGTAGCGGGGAGACCGACACGCTTGATCCGGAGACGCCGGAAGAACTCGCGGAAATTCCCGAAATCCTCGCGCCTTTCGGCGATGGCTATCCGGCCTCTGGCGACCCCTGCCGCCAGCTTGGCGAAAGCGCAGCAACCTCGAACTATCTCGATGACAGCGCGCTGCTCGTCGGTTGTCCAAGCGAAGCCTCGGCAGAGGCGCTCGGCGGCGACATCGTCGGCAATGTGGAAGGCGTGCGGCTGGTCTCGGTCCCGATGGGCGATGCCAATGTCGGGATGGGCGAAAATGGCCCCCCGCCACCTCCTGAGCGCGATGCCCCGGGGGGCAATGCAGGAGTGGCGATCCGCGGCCCTAACAGCCTGGAATCGCGGTGTGCAGATCGTGTCGCCGCCGATACCGGGGCCAATGTCATCGGGACCAACCGTATCGAAGAGTCCGAGGCAGCGATCGGCATTTACGTCAATGTGGAAGGTGCAACCGCCCCATGGCGTTGCCTGGCCTATCGCGACGGCACGATCGGTGAAGTGATGTTCACCGGTGATGAAGGCGCGCTTTAGGCTCGCCCCATCGGGTCTGGAAAGGAAAGCATTCTCATGAGGAAATTGATCTGGGCGAGCCTCGCCTGTGCAAGCCTTATCGCATGCAGTGGCGACGAAACTGCGGAGCCTGAGGCCGACGAGGCAGCGGAAGCGGAAACGACGACGGACGCTTCTTCAGTCGATGCGACACAAGACGAGGAGGACGCTCTGGTCGATGGCACGGAATACAATGCCACGACGATACTCGACTGCGGCTTCGACGGCGCAGAGCCCACCCAAAGCTGCGATGCCGGTGTCGTGCGCAACTGGATGGAAGACGGCTCGCATCTCGTCGAAGTGCAGAAACCCGATGGATTCAAACGCGCCCTTTTCTTCGATGGCACGACGCCTGTCGGGGCGGACAGCGCAGAGGCTGACGGCTCGGCGGGCTGGGATTTCGATTACACGCGCGATGGCGATCAGGTGACCATTCAGTACGGCCCGGAAAGCTATGTCATCGTCGATGCGCTGATCACCGGTGGCTGACGTGACGGCGGAGGCGCCACGCCGGCCGGTGGCGAAATGGGCATTCGTGGTCTTTGCCATCCTTTATGTGATCGCGGTCTTCCTGTTCCTCGTCGGCACTTATGGGTGGTTCGGGCAGGAGCGCGATCCGCTGTCGGCCATTTTCCTGATGCCGCTTGGCTTGCCATGGAACTTGCTCGGTGAGCAGGCAGGGTTACGAGGACCGGCCCTCGGCATCGGTGCGCCGTTGATCAATGCAGCGATACTCTATTGGCTATGGAAGCGGTGAGCCGAACCAATTTCCGCTGTATAAACACGCCGCCGCGCTAGGACATGGGTTACGCCTCGCCTGGTGTCGGCTGCTAAAATTCGGATATCAAAATCGGCAAGGGTGCTTACGGCGCCAAACGATGGTAAGCCCTCGGGAGCTGCCGCGCAGACTGCCCAACACCAATCCCGCTATTCGTCGCCGACCGCAACATTAGGCGGCGTCACGAATTCGCCCGGCTCTGCCGCTTCATCGAATGCCTGCTGGAGCTCGGGACGCCCCTCGAGCACCTGCGGGTCGGGCGCGACGTCATTGGGCGGCAGGTCGATAGCAGAGGGATGTTGCGGATCGACACCAGCCGAAGATGCATTCACGCGCGCAAGATCACCCGCTGCGCCGCTCTCCGGCGAACCAGTTCCTGCCGCATCTCCTGCGTCTGCTGAAAGATCGGAATTCCACGGGTGCCAATACAAGGTCAGCGCAACGACCAGCGCGAGGGCGGCGATGAGTATCCTTATTCGCATCGCCTAGGGACAGAGCCAGTCGAGCCAGCGCAAGCCGTCGCTTGAGAACAGAGTCGAGCCACTGCCGTCAGCCGACGTGATATAGGTACTCGCCCGGCCACGCCGCCCCGCCACCTGGTGGACGAGCCTTGCATTGTCGCAACTGTATTCGGCTTCGCCTCCGGTCCAGCGCGTGGTGTTACCATTGACAAGCGGCAGCTGGACCAGCTCCCCGCGATCGACATTTTCGAACACGACGCGCGAAGGCGCCGCGCCTTGCGGATTGGTTACGTTGATGAACAGGTCGAATGTCGTGCTCGCACCGTCATAGAGCAGGCGCGGTGCGGAAGTTCCGGCGATATCGAAGGCGAAGAGGCTGTTATATTCGCCCCGGCTTCCGTCCAGCGATGCGCCCACGAAGACCACTTCGTTGGTCGTCGCGAAATCCGGGCTGAAGCGTATGCCGCCAACACCCCAATCTCCATCGACGCCCCATGCGAGCCTTGTCCCTCCCCAGCTTTCGAGCGGGAGGAGCGAGACCTGCTCCGTCACCGTGTCGTAGATCATCACATGGGTGGAACTGCCCAATCCGGTGTATTCCTGGTCGGGCTCCGTCCACAGCAGGAACCTGCCGTCCGGTGACCAATCGAGGACCTCGGGATAATCGCCCGCGCCCAGTACGCGCACCCGCGATGCGGGATCGGTGACATTGCCTGCGCTGGCAACATTGCAGGGTCCGTCCGCGTCTTCCCAGGTGGTGACGAAGATTCCAGTCTCGTCGATGGAATAGGCAAGCCGGTTATTGGCCGCATCGAAATCGAAACCCCGCAGGTTCCGCTGGCCGTCGCCTGTTCGCAGGACAAGGCACGCCTGGTCACCTGCGACATTGGCGATGCGAATGTCCTTATACTTACGCCCTTGGTCGAAATAGGCGATTGCCGGAACGAATGCCGAGGGCGGTTCTTCATTCCCTCCACCCCCACTTCCGCCACCATTGCCGCGCCCATTTCCGCTCTGCGCCGTGGCCGCCGAAGCCGCGATGACGATTGCAAGAGTTGTTGTGATTGCGAGTCGCGTGATTTTCATGATGCCCCCCAGCAAAAAAGACCGGCTACTGAATGCCTTGCGGTAAAGCGCGGAATTCCGCGCTCAGGAGCGACCCTTTAGCATGGCCCGTTTACCATAAATCACGGCCTCGTACCAAAAAGCGGTCTCTCGCTTGAATCTGGAAGCGGTGAGCCGAACCAATTTCCGCTGGATAAACACGCCGCCGCGCTAGGACCCGGCTCATGGCTCGCCTAGTGTCGGCAGCGTGAATACGGACATCGAAATCGGGAAGGATGCCCACGGCACGCCGGTGCCGGTGGATGTGGAGGAACTGCTCGCCACGCGGCTGCTGGTGCAGGGCAATTCGGGCAGCGGGAAGTCGCATCTGCTGCGCCGCCTGCTCGAAAAGAGCGCCGCGATGGTGCAGCAGATCGTTATCGATCCCGAAGGCGATTTCGTCTCGCTGGCCGATCATTTCGACCATGTCGTGATCGAAGGCGGCAGCTATTCGGTTCGCGAGATCGAAGCGTTGGCAGGCCGTATCCGCCAGCACCGCGCAAGCGTCGTCCTTTCGCTCGACGATCTGGAAGTGGAACAGCAAATCCGCTGCGCCGCTGCTTTTCTCACCGCCCTGTTCGATGCTCCGCGCGAGCACTGGTTTCCCGCACTGGTGGTGGTCGATGAAGCGCAGATGTTCGCGCCCGCTGCCGCCGGAGAGATGGCCGAAGACACGCGCCGCATGACGCTTTCCGCCATGACCAACCTGATGTGCCGGGGCCGCAAGCGTGGGCTCGCCGGGATCGTGGCGACGCAGCGCCTCGCCAAACTCGCCAAGAATGTCGCGGCAGAGGCGAGCAACTTCCTGATGGGCCGCACCTTCCTCGATATCGATATGCAGCGCGCGGCGGATCTGCTGGGCATGGATCGCAAGCAGGCAGAGCGTATCCGTGATCTGCAATGCGGGCATTTTCTCGGGCTTGGCCCCGCTGTCAGCCGTCGCCCGGTGGCGGTGCACATCGGCGATGTGAAATCGGGCGGGAAGAATGCCGCGACGGCCCTCACCCCCCTACCGCAGGCCGATGCAGCCGCCATGGGCGAATTGCTGCACGCCGACCTTGCCGAGGAAGCCGCCGAGCCAGTGCGCGCCCCGCCGCCTTCGCCCCCGCCTGCGCCGCCTGTAGAAGAGATTGCGCAAAGCCTGGCAAAGCGCGCCGAGCCGCTGCCGGACAGTGAAGGTGACGAGCCCGCCATTCCCTTGCCGCAGGGGGATGTCGACGGTCTCCTCCGGGAAATGGCGGCGGAAGATGGCGCGACGTTCAAGCCGATCGCCACTCTGTTCCGCACTTTCGCCACCCGTTGCCGCGAGCGCGCAATTCCCTCTGCACACATCGACATGGCCGCTTTCCGCCGTATGTTCGCCTTTGCCAGCGCCGGTGTGGACCAGCTCGATCCGGCAGCGCGCGAAGCTGTCGAGGAGATGGCCAGCCAGGTGGCTGACGATGTGCTCGCGCCGTATCTCGCCATCGTGGTCGCCGCCGCCAAAGGCCAGCGCGCCCCCGATGAGGATACGCTCGCCCGCGTTTATGGCACTGCCAGCCCGGGCCGCATCCGGCGCCTGCTGGAGCATCTGGAAAAGACCGGCCTCATCAGCGTGCACGAGGATTTCGGCGGCGATCGGACGATCACCGTCCCCGGCATCGAAGCGGTCATGGCCTGAGCGCAAACGGCTCATCCGATAAGCGTTGCCCAAAACCGGTTTCGTCTGTAACGAGCGCGCAAATCTCATCCATCGGAGTCCCCCCATGCGCATCGGTTGTCCCACGGAAATCAAGAACCGCGAATATCGCGTCGGCCTGACGCCGGAAAGCGCGGGCGAACTGGTGAATGCCGGGCACGAAGTCTGGATGCAGGCGGGCGCTGGCGAAGGCATCGGTGCCTATGACGCGCAATATCGCGATCGCGGCGCGAAGGTGGTCGATACCGCCGAGGAAATCTTCGCCGAATGCGAGATGATCGTGAAAGTGAAAGAGCCGCAGGCGAGCGAGCGCGCCATGCTGCGCGAAGGCCAGCTGCTCTACACCTACCTGCACCTCGCACCCGACCCCGACCAGACCCGCGAATTGGTCGAATCCGGCTGCACCGCCATCGCTTATGAAACCGTTACCGGCCCGCGCGGCGGCCTCCCGCTGCTTACGCCGATGAGCCAGGTGGCTGGCCGCATGAGCATTCAGGCAGGTGCCCACGCGCTGGAGAAAGCGCAGGGCGGCCGCGGCGTGCTGCTGGGCGGCGTTCCGGGCGTGATGCCGGGCAAGGTCGTCATCATCGGCGGCGGTGTCGTCGGCTTCAACGCGGCGCAGATGTCTGCCGGGCTTGGCGCCGACACGGTCATCATGGATCTCGATCCGGTGGTGCTGGAGAAAGTCGGCACGCATTTCGAAGCGCGTGCCAGCACCCGCTTTGCCAGCAAGGCGAACGTGGAAGAAGCCGTCGCCGAAGCGGATATGGTTGTGGGCGCAGTGCTCGTGCCCGGAGCCGCTGCTCCCAAGCTGGTGAGCCGGGCGATGCTGTCGACCATGAAGCCGGGCGCCGTGCTGGTGGATGTGGCCATCGATCAGGGCGGCTGCTTCGAAACGAGCAAGGCGACCACGCATGACGATCCGACCTACGTCGTCGATGACATAGTGCATTATTGTGTTGCCAATATGCCGGGCGCGGTCAGCCGCACCAGCACCTATGCGCTCAACAATGTCACTCTGCCGCATGCGCTGCGCATCGCCAATCTTGGCTGGAAAGAAGCTATGCGCCAGGACAAGCATCTCG
Organism: Aurantiacibacter sp. MUD61; assembly: GCF_027912455.1. NCBI lineage: Bacteria > Pseudomonadati > Pseudomonadota > Alphaproteobacteria > Sphingomonadales > Erythrobacteraceae > Aurantiacibacter > Aurantiacibacter sp. MUD61. The sequence goes on along the minus strand of NZ_CP115446.1, from coordinate 1,162,137 downwards.
CGCAGGGCCTCAATGTCCATGCAGGCCGCGTGACCTATCCAGCCGTAGCGAGCGAATTGGGCTATGATTTGTTGCCGATTGAACAAGCCATCGGCTGAGGTATCGCACCTATCCGCCGATGCGACGCCAACGCTGAAATAAAACGAAAAAATGCGATATTTTCGCCCGCATCTTAACTTACGTTTAGGCGTATTCCGCTATCCCCTTCTCGATGAGGGGGAATTGGATCAGTTTTCTTTTCACGCGCGTGGCCGCGTGGATGGCGGTATTGCTACTCGCCATACCCTCTTCCTACGCGCTCGCGCAGGGGGCAACGGACGCCTCTCCACCAGCGCGCGCGTCGCTCAAACAGGCCTGCCGCGCGCCCGCGCCGCTTGGTGCCGATATCGAAGCGATTGTCCGCACGTTGCAATGGGATTGCGACCCTGCGGCCCACAGCGCGTCCCTTGACCCCGAACGCATAGTTCTGCGCTACGACCTGAGCGAGAGCGAAGGCGGAGAAAGGATCGCCTGGTTTCTTACCGATCGCAGCCGCTTTGAAGCCGTAAACATCGTGACCGAGTCTGCGGACGGCACATTGGACACCCGCCGCTGGCTGCACGGCGAAGGCGAACATTCGAAAGCCGGCGCCATGGTCAAATTTCCGCTCGGAGAGCGTGCGGAAGATGCCCGGTATATCTATGTCGCGATCGACAGGCCGACCACGCTTGCGAACATCAGGCGTGCGCAGCTGGCGGAAAACGATCCCATCGCGGTTCCTGCAACACAGGCCAAAACGCTGCTGATCGCGGCGATGTGCGGCCTGCTGATCATGCCTTTGTTCTTCAACGTGGCGTTCTACCGCGTCCTGCAACAGCGATTTGTGATCTGGCATGGCGTGCTGACGACAGTGGTCCTGCTGACCCTTCTGGTCGATTCCGGCATCATCACTTTCTTCCTTCCGCTGGGCGTCTCTTTCCTCGCAACGGCAGATGCATTCATGCTGGGCATGTCGGTGGCCGTGGGCGGGATGTTCGGTTGGACATTCCTCGATGATGCACGCCTCGAAACCCGGCTGCGGCTGGCGTTCCCGATAGCTGCGGCGTGGATGGTTGTTGTCAGCGTGCTGCACGCTGCTTTCCCGTTCGCGCTTCGCCCGTGGCATCACAGCCTGTACAATGCCGCTTTCGTCCCGGTGCTGGCGATATTCATCATCATGCTCTTCGCCGCCATGCGGCGTGGCAGCAGGGAAGCGCGCGTGCAATTGATGGGCTGGTCCATGGTGCTGGTCGCCGTGGCCATGACGATGACCGACCACTTCATTCCTTACGCATCCTCTTTCGACCTGATGACGCTGTTCTATGTCGGCTGCACCATGGGCACGGCGGTGGCGAGCTTCGGCGTTGCCGACCGCATGATGGTGTTGAAGCACCAGCGCGACAAAGCACGCACGGAAGCTCGTTTGCTGGAAAAACTGTCCGAGCGGGATCCGCTGACCGGCCTCTACAATCGCCGCGTGGTTGAAGAACGCTTCATGGAGTTGCGCCGCGGCGGTTACTCGGCGCTTGCCGTCCTCGATCTCGATAAATTCAAATCGATCAATGACACTTTCGGTCACGCTGTTGGCGATGCCGTGCTGCGCATCGTGGGCGCATCACTGAATAACGAAGAGGGTGTGCTCGCTGCACGCATGGGCGGTGAGGAATTCCTGCTGCTGATCGAGAGTGAGAGTCCAGCTATCGAAGCGGAGCGGCTGCGTCTCGCAATCTCGGCACGAATTCACGCAGAATTGAAATTACCGCGCGCTGTCACCGCCAGCATGGGCATTGTGGTGGCTCCGGGCAAAACGCTTTCCGACATTGGCTTTACCCAGATGTACGATCGCGCCGATCACCTGCTTTACGAAGCCAAGGCTTCAGGGCGCGATCGGACCATGAGCGAGCATCTCAAAGCTTTCGAGCCGCGACGCAGCAAGACCCGCCGTCGACAGGATCGACGCAAAGCCGCCTAACCTGGTCAGGCCGCCGTGTCCCACCCGCCTTCGGGCATGAAGGGCGCGGCCACCTCGCTCGGCACACGCATCAGCTTCCCGCTCGCCTTTTCGATCATCGCCCAAGTCGTCTTGGCGCGGACGAGTTCTTTGCCGTCGCTGTCGGTGAAGCTGTAATGCCGGTTGAAGCGCGGCCCGCGCGGCCCTTCGCGGATTTCGGTAAGACCGGTGACTTCGGCCCCTTCGGTCACATTGCCGCGATAATCGATTTCGTGCCGCAGGACGAACCACGCGTAGATATCGCGATCCTCTTCGCGCGCCTGACGCTCCCAATGCTCGCCGGACAAATCCTCCATCCAGCGCAGCCAGACGGTGTTGTTGACGTGCCCGTTTACATCGATGTGTTCGGGCAGCGCGGTGAAAGTGCGCGCGTAGCTATTGCTCACTCCTCAACACCCAGCTGCCACAGGATAAACGCCACTTCCTCCGCCGTTTCGCGCAGGCCTTCGAACCGGCCCGAGCGGCCGCCATGGCCGGCACCCATGTTGGTCTTCAGCAGCAGAATGTTGTCATCCGTGCGCAGCTCGCGCTGCTTGGCGACCCATTTGGCCGGCTCCCAATAGGTGACGCGCGGATCGTTCAGACCGGCGGTCACCAGCATCGGCGGATAGTCCTGCGCCACCACCTGATCGTAAGGCGAGTAGCTGAGGATGTGGGTGAAGGCCGCCTTGCTTTCGATCGGATTGCCCCATTCGGGCCATTCGCCCGGCGTCAGCGGCAGGCTTTCATCGAGCATCGTGTTGAGTACATCGACGAAGGGCACATGCGCCACGATCGCACCGTATAGCTCGGGTGCCTGATTGACGATTGCGCCCATCAGCTCGCCGCCAGCCGAGCCGCCGCTCGCGCTGATCTGGCCTTCGGACGTGTAGCCGAGCTCAATCAGACCGCGCCCGACGTCGACGAAATCGTTGAACGTATTGGTCCGCTCTTCCATCTTGCCCTGCAAATACCACTCGCGCCCCAGATCATCGCCGCCGCGAATATGCGCGATGACATAGGCGACACCGCGATCGATCAGCGAGAAACGCGTGGTCGCAAAATTGGGCGGATAGGCAAAGCCGTAAGCGCCATAAGCGTACATGTGGAGAGGGCCGCCCATCTCGCGGTCGCTACGGTACACGACAGTCGCCGGGATCATCGTGCCGTCACGCGCGCGGATTTCCAGCCGCTCGACCGTGTAGAGCGAGGGATCGAAACCGCTCGGGATTTCCAGCACTTTCAGCGTCTCAAGCTCGCGGCTCGCGACGTGATAATCATAGACCGTGTCGGGCGTGATCGGACTTTCATAGCTCAGCCGCAGCCGGTCCATCGCCCATTCGGGATTGTTGCCGAGCCCTGCGGAATAGGAAGCCTCGGGGAAGCTGATGGTCTCCACCCGCACCGGATCATCGTAATAGCGCACCTGCACCTGATCGAGACCGGCGAGGCGTCCCTCGGTGACGTAGAAATCGCGGAACAGGTCGAAATCGGTGAGATAGAATTCGTCCGACCCCTCGATCAGCGTGGTCCATTGTGTCGGTGCGGACATGGGCGCTGTGGCGAGGCGGAAATTGACGTGGTTGTCATTGGTGAGGATGAACAGCGTGTCATCGCCATCGGCATTTGGCCGCACATCGACATCATATTCGACGCCCGTCTCGCGCGCGCGAACGATCATCGGGCTCGCCATCGGGTCCGAAGCGGGCAGCAAATAGACTTCGCTCGTTTCATTGTCGCCGGTCGACAGGATCAGCCATTCGCGATTGCTGGAAAGACCGGGCGATACGGTGAAGCCCAACTGCTCTTCAGCGTAAATCAGCGCGTCCTCGCCGCTCTCACCCACGCGGTGCGCAAAGATGCGATCGACGCGCCAGTTTTCATTGGCGCGGCCATAAACGATCATGGAATCGCCAGCGGCCCAGATCAGGCCTGAATTGACGTTCTCGATCCGGTCGGACAGCAGATCTCCGGTCTCGAGGTCCTTGATAAAGGCGGTGTAGAATTCGCCGCCCGTCGTGTCGGTCGAATAGGCGAGATAGCGCCCGTCTTCGCTGACCGAGAGTGAGCCGAGGCTGAAATACTCCAGCCCCTCTGCCAGCGCCGGCCCGTCGAGGATTTGCTGACGCTCATCACTGCCGACAGGGCGGCGATAATATTGGCGATATTGCCCGCCTTCCTCGAACTCGGACCAGTATTCGTAGTCGCCATCGCGCTGCGGCACGGTGGAATCGTCTTCCTTGATGCGCCCGCGCATTTCGGTGAACAGCTCTTCGACCAGATCCTGCTGCGGGGCCATTTGCGCTTCGAAATAGGCGTTTTCGGCGCGGACATAATCGAGCACATCTTCATCATCGATGGTCGGATAGCTTTCATCGCGCAGCCAATTGTAAGGATCCGAAATGGTGATGCCGTGATAGGTGTATTCATGCGGGCGCTGCTCTGCGCGCGGCGGCTCAATCGATGTGTCGTAATTGGCTGTCGAAGTCACAGAATCGCTTTCTTGGCTGTTGGCCGGAATGGCAAGGCCGGTAACGGCCAGCGCCGCCAGAATGGTGATGGTGATTTTACTCAATTCCCGTCGCTCCCGGCTCGCTTCAACGTGGGTCCGGGTGGAAAGCCGCCCGGCAAAAGACTATGTGGGCTGGGTAGAGACAAAAATCGTTACAAGAAACCGGAAAAATTACCATGCTGATGCAAACCCACGAAGCCCGCCTGTCCGCCTTGCGAGAAGAGCTTGCCCGCCGTGAAATTGACGGGTTTTTCGTGCCGATCAGCGATGAACATTTGTCCGAATATGTCGGCTCCTACGCGCAGCGCCTCGGCTGGCTGACCGGCTTTGGCGGCAGCGCAGGCAGCGCAGTGGTTCTGAAGGATCACGCCGCCATGTTCGTGGATGGCCGCTACACCATTCAGGTGCGCGACCAGGTCGATGGAAAGCTGTACGATTACAAGAGCGTGCCCGCAGACAAGCCAGGCGACTGGATCGCCGAGAAATGCGCAGAAGGCGCACGGATCGGTTTCGATCCGTGGCTGCACACGCGCGGCTGGGCAAAGGCGATGGAAATGCGCCTCGCCAAGGCCGGGATCGAACTTGTGGCGCTGGACAGCAACCCGATCGATGCGGTGTGGGCCGACCAGCCCGAGCCTTCGCCTGCCAAAGTGTTCATCCAGGATGACAAGTTTACCGGTCGCATGGGCGCGGAAAAGCGCGGCGAGATCGCCGACTGGCTGAAGGAAGAAAAGCTCGACGCCGTCGTTATCAGCGCGCTCGATTCGGTCGCGTGGGTGCTCAACATTCGCGGCGCGGATGTCGATCACACGCCGGTCGCCCTGTCTTACCTGATGGTTCAGGCAGACGGCACGGCAGACTGGTTCATTGCGCCCGATAAGGTGCCCGACGAAGTGGCGAGCGCGCTTGGCAATGCCGTGCGCATCCGGCCTCGCGACTCCTTCGAAGCGGCTTTTGCCGAGCTTGCAGGCAAGCGCGTCGCGGTAGACCCGGAACGCAGCGTCTATGCGATTTTCGACCGGCTTGAAGACGTTGGCGCGAAGGCTGTGCAGGAGACCGATCCCGCCGTGCTGCCCAAAGCGATCAAGACCGAGGCCGAACAGGCCGGCCACCGCGCTGCACAGGCGCGCGATGGTGCAGCTGTCAGCCGCTTCCTCCACTGGCTGGAAGGCGAAGCGCCCAAGGGCACGGTGGATGAACTCTCCGCCGCCGCCAAGCTGCAAAGCTTTCGCGAGGCGACGGGCGAGCTGCTTGACCTGAGCTTCGACACGATTTCCGGTGCAGGCTCCAACGGTGCGCTGTGCCATTACCGCGTGAGCGAAGAGACGTGCCTGCCGCTTGAGCCCAACAGCGTCTACCTCGTCGACTCAGGCGGCCAGTATAAGGATGGCACCACGGACATCACCCGCACCGTGTGGGTCGGCCCCGGCGAACCGCCTGCCGAAGTGAAGGATCGCTTCACCCGCGTTCTGAAGGGCCATATCGCGCTCGACACGCAGACATTTCCCACCGGCACGCCGGGCAGCGCGCTCGATGCGCTGGCGCGTCAATTCCTGTGGCAAGCGGGCGTCGACTATGCCCATGGCACGGGCCACGGCGTCGGCAGCTTCCTCGCCGTGCATGAAGGGCCGCAGCGCATCGCCAAGGGCTCCGGCTCGCAGGCCGGCACCGACCAGCCGCTGATCGCCGGAATGATCCTTTCCAACGAGCCGGGCTATTACAAGGCCAATGAATACGGCATCCGGATCGAGAATCTGGTGCTCGTCGAAGAGCGCGAGATCGACGGCATGGAAGGCGACTGGCTCGGCTTTGAAACGCTGACTTTCGTTCCCATCGAAAAGCGCCTTGTCGATCGCAGCCTGCTGAGCGAAGCGGAAATCGCCTGGTGGAATGACTACCACACCAAGGTCCGTGAAGTGCTCGCGCCGCAGCTCGAAGGCGACAACCTCGCCTGGCTCGAGGACGCGTGTCAGCCATTGTAACTTAGCGTATGTTCATGTAATGTTCCTTCCGGGACTCGAGGGTCGCAACTCGATTTGCGGAAGGAACAGATATGATCGGATATGTAACACTCGGCACAAATGATCTCGACAGCGCGGCGGAATTCTACGACGCCATCGCCAAGGAGATGGGCGGTTCGCGCATGATGGAGGAAGAAGGCTACTTCATCGCCTGGACCGGGCCGGACAATACACCGGGCTTTGCTGCCACACGCCCGTTCGACAAAGAAAAGGCGACGGTCGGCAATGGCATGATGGTCGCGCTGCAGGCGAAGGATCCCGAACAGGTCGACCGGATCCATGCACTCGCCCTGGAAATGGGCGGCAGTGATGAGGGCGCACCCGGCCAGCGTGGAGGCGGCTTTTATGCCGGATATTTCCGCGATCGGGACGGCAACAAGCTCAATGCCTTCTGCATGACCAGCGTGCCTGCCTGAGACCGCCGCTTCCGAACGGAAGTGCGAATAGATAAAGCCCCGCTGAACGGCGGGGCTTTTTCGTTACAATTTGCGACAATTTCCCGCGATCCCGGCAAAATGCTGCGACACTTGGCTCCTAGAACTGCAGTCATAGAGCAGCGGGTTGCCGGTCCTCCCATGTCCCCCTTCAACGCGGCGACTCGTTGCTCTACCCACAAACTGGAGTAGAGATAGAACCATGAAAAAGCCTCTTATACTAGCCGCCGCTCTCGCTGGCCTCACCACCACCGGCATGGCTGCCGCGCAGGATATGCCGCGCGGCGATATGACCCGCGCCGATGTTGCCGAACGCGCTGCCGCAGCCTTCGATCGCATGGATGTGACCGGAGACGGCGTGATCAATGTGCAGGACCGTGAGGCCCGCGCGAGAGAACGGTTTGCTCAGGCCGATGCCAATGGCGACGGTGCTCTGACTTTCGAAGAAATGCAGGCCGCACGTGAAGAGCGCCGCGAGGCGCGCGAAGAACGTCGCGGGCAGCGCGCCGAGCGCGGTGGACGTGATCAGCGCGGTGAGCGTGCAGGTCGCCGCGGCGGGCGCGGAATGGCCATGCGCATGCTGCGTAATGCCGATACCGATGGCGACAATGCCGTCAGCCAGGCGGAATTTACCGCTGCCGCCCTCGCCCGTTTCGACCGTGCCGATGCCAACAATGATGGCACTGTGACGGTGGAAGAACGCCGGGCCCAGCGCGCCGAACGGCGTGGCCAGATGCGCGAGAACCGCGGCCGCCGGTAATGGCTGACGACCCCGTCAAACTGCTGCTCGTCGATGATGAGCCAGCTTTGCGGCAACCCCTGGCCGAGTATCTCTCGCGCCAGGGGTTTGTCGTGAAAGAGGCTGAAGACGCCGCGAAGGCGCGCTCTGCCCTTCTCGATTGGACGCCCGACCTGGTGCTGCTCGACATCATGATGCCGGGCGAAGACGGGCTGTCTTTGTGTCGCCATCTGGTCGAAACCAAGGGTCTGCCGGTGATCCTGCTGACGGCGAAAGGCGAAGCGACCGATCGCATTGTCGGACTGGAAATCGGGGCGGATGATTATGTCGTCAAACCTTTCGAGCCGCGCGAACTGGTCGCCCGCATTCGCTCCGTCCTGCGCCGTGTTGCGAAGAGCGGCGCGGAGGGCGCAGCCAGCGAAAGCGAGGCCCATTACGAATTCGAAGGGTGGCAGCTCGATCCGCTGAAGCGCCGCCTCACCGATCCCGATGGCACCGTGGTGCCTATCTCTTCGGCAGAGTTTCGCCTGCTGACCGCTTTCCTCGAACACCCAAGGCAAGTGCTGGACCGTGATCGACTGCTCGACATGGTGCAGGGCCGCGAGGCTCATCTGTTCGACCGCGCGGTCGACAATCAGGTCAGCCGTCTGCGCCGCAAGATCGAAGAAGATTCGCGCGATCCCAAGTTTATCCAGACGGTGTGGGGCGGCGGCTATCGCTTCGCCAGCGACGTGCGCCGCTTTGTGCCGGACGCGGAATAGGGCACAAGAGCCCCGCAATGCTCCGCCGTATGTTTCCGCAAAGCCTGTTGGGGCAAGTCATGCTGGCCGTTGCCGGCGCGCTGCTGCTCGCGCAAATGGCCTCTGCTGTCCTTCTTTTTCGGGCGGGCGAGCAGCGGCGCGAGGCGGCCGCCCTGACCGGTGCCGCCTTCCAGCTGGTGAATGGCGCGCGTAGCGAGGCAGGTGAGCGACCCGTCCGCCGCGCCCGCGAAGGCAGGCGCGCCCGTGATCGTGGGCAGAGCGGCTTGCCGCCTGCCCTGCGCTACCAACGGACGGAAACTCCCCCAGCGGGTCTCGCTGTCAACACATCCGAAGGCGATCGGGAGGCATTCCTGCGAGAGCTGCTCGCCCGGCAGGGTGCGGATCCCAACGCTGTGCGGGTTGCGGTGGTCCGCGCGGGCGAAGATCCCACGCTCAATGCCTTCGCCGCGGAGCGCCCGCGATTTAACCGGCTCGATGACTGGCGTTCGCGCCGGTTGCTGATTGCCGCCGTGCAATTGGACGATGGCGGCGATTGGCAAACCGCGCGCATTCTTGAGCCTCCACGGCAGCAAGGGGCTGTCGCCGCGATCATTTTCCAGACGCTGGTCATCTTCGTGATCGTCATGACGATCCTTTACCTGATGCTGCGCCGGATCACCCGGCCGCTCGGTGCGCTGGCATCGCGAGTAGAGGACTTCGACGGCAGCCGGAGCAAAGGTGAACCCCTGCCTCCCAGCGGGCCCGCCGATACGCGCCGCCTGATCACCGCACACAATGCGATGGAAGCGCGCATCGCGGCTTTGCTCGACGAGAAAGACGTGATGCTGGGCGCAATCGGTCACGATCTCAAAACCCCGCTCGCCGCGCTGCGGGTTCGGATCGAGAGCGTGGAAAATGACACCGAGCGAGCGCGGATGGCTGCCAGCATCGAGGATATCACGACCTCGCTCGATGATATCCTGTCGCTCGCCCGCGTCGGCAGGCCGAGCGATCCCTTGGAGCGGACCGATCTGGCCGCACTGATCGGCGGTGTGGTCGAGGAATATGAAGACAGGGGCCGCGATGTGGTGCTGAGCGAGAGCAAGCGCATCGCCATTCCCCTGCGCGCCACCTGGCTGCGGCGTGCCTTGCGCAATCTGATCAGCAATGCGCTGCGCTATGGCGATCAGGCGCGCGTCAGCCTCGCCAGAGAGGATGGCGCAGCAGTGATACGCATAGCCGATAATGGCCCGGGAATTCCCGACAACCAGATCGCAGAAATGCTCGAACCCTTCACCCGCGGCGAGGCATCGCGCAATCGCGAGACGGGCGGCGCGGGTCTAGGCCTGACGCTCGCCCGCGCGATTGCAGAACAACATGGCGGCACGCTGACGCTTGCCAATGATCGCGGTGCGGATGGCGAGGTCGAGGGGCTGGTTGCGGAAATCCGCTTGCCAATGGACGGTTCGGCCTAGGCCTCGCGACGCTTCCAATAATCGAAGGCCTGTTCCTGCAGTTTCTCAACATGGCGCAGCGCCTCGCGACCCGTCCACTCGCCGCGATAATCGGTACGCCCGGTCCACCAGCCCTGCCCCGGCAGACGGTCGCTTTCACGCACGACCAGCACCGCCAGTTCGGGCTGCCCATTGGCGCGGGCCGTTTCATCGATGGCATCGAGTGTCCGGCATAAGGTGCGCATTTTGGGGCGTGTGAAGCGGAAGCCCAGCTTGCCGAGCATTTCGGAATAGCTCACCGCTTCGCCTCTCTTGGCGGCCTCGATCAGCAGCGCGCGAATGCGCTCCACATCGTAAAGCGCGCTCGTATCGCCCGGCTGCGTGAGGCCGCTTTCGTCAAGGAATTCGGCGAGCGAGCGGTCCACCTTAGCGCATCAGCCCGCCAACGATATTCCGCACGAAGGCGTTCAGGCCCGTCCGCACCGGATCGGCGCTGGATCGGCGGCCGAGCGCCTTGGCGACTCCGATGGACACCAGCGATCCAGCAGCGGCGCGCGCGGCGCGTTTGCCTGCTGTGCCAAGATCCATACCCCATAGCGTCGTCGATTTGCGTTCGCGCTTGCGGACTTCTTCCTCGCCCTTTTCGTCGACTTCTTTGGCGGTTTCGACCGCATCGAGCGCCTTTTGCGCGAGCACTTCCTCGGCGCTTTCGCGGTCTATCCGCTCGTCATATTTGCCGTCATGCGGGCTGACCGACTGGATGATCGCGCGCTCTTTCTTGGTCACCGGGCCAAGTCGGCTGCGCGGCGGCTTGATGAGCGTGCGCTGCACCACCGTAGGCGCGCCCTCGTCGTCCAGCGTGGAGACCAGCGCTTCACCAACCCGCAGCTCGGTGATCGCTTCTTCCACGTCGAGATCGGGATTGATGCGGAATGTCTCCGCCGCTGCGCGGATGGCGCGCTGGTCCTTCGGTGTGAAAGCGCGCAGCGCGTGCTGCACGCGGTTGCCGAGCTGGCCCGCCACTTCCTCAGGGATGTCGATCGGGTTCTGCGTCACAAAGAACACGCCAACACCCTTGGAGCGGATCAGGCGCACCACGCGTTCGATGGTCTCCTGCAGCGCCTTGGGCGCATCGTCGAAGAGCAAATGCGCTTCATCGAAGAAGAACACCAGCGTCGGCTTTTCGGGATCGCCCACTTCGGGCAGGCTCTCGAACAGCTCGGCGAGCAGCCACAGCAGGAAAGTCGCATAAAGCTTTGGGCTGCGCATCAGCTGGTCGGCGGCGAGAACGTTTACGATGCCCCTGCCGTTTTCATCGGTCTGCAGGAAATCGCTGATTTCCAGCGCAGGCTCACCGAAGAAATTGTCCGCGCCCTGGCTTTCGAAGCTCAGCAATTGCCGCTGGATCGCGCCAACACTGGCTTTCGAGACATTGCCATATTCGCCCGACAGCTCCTTTGCATTGTCATAGGCCCAGGCGAGCATCGTGCGCAGATCGTCGAAATCGAGCAGCAGGGTCGGCTTGCCATCGGTGGCGAGGCCTTCATCCGCTGCACGGAACACGATCTGCAGCACGCCTTCCTGCGTCTCGTTGAGATCGAGCAGGCGGGCGAGCAGCAAGGGCCCCATTTCGGACACTGTGGTGCGGATCGGGTGGCCCTGCTCGCCGTAGAGGTCCCAGAAGACCACCGGATTGTCCGAATAGGCATAGTCATCCATGCCCAATTCCTTGGCCCGCCCTTCCAGCTTGTCGGCATGCTTGAAAGTGGGCGATCCCGGCATGGCGATGCCTGAGAGATCGCCTTTCACATCGGCCACGAATACCGGCACGCCGTGCGCGGAGAAGCTTTCCGCCATGCCCTGCAAAGTCACCGTCTTGCCGGTACCGGTCGCGCCCGCGATAAGCCCGTGCCGGTTGGCACGGCCCAGATCGAGCGCCTGCCGGTTGCCTTCGAGATCGTTGCCGAGAAAGATGTCTGCCATTTTGGCCCCTATTCGTGTGTTGCCGTGATCGGGCAGTGACACTAGGGCAGAGCTAATGGATGGCAAGACCCCCTTCGTACTTCTGGATGATGCAAGGGCTTCTGGTGCGAGCGATGCGCATTTCTTCGCCGCGCCCGAGGAGGTGTTCGTCGCGCGCCTGCCGGAGGAGGCGGACGCGGTGCTCGCCGCTGCCGATGCCGCGCGTGTAAAATCCGGCAAACATCTGGCGGGATATGTGTCTTACGAGGCTGGCCTTGCGCTTGAAGATCGTCTGGCCCCGCTCGCCAAGCGCCGCGCCGGTGCGGACGGGCCGCTGGTGTGGCTGGGCCTGTTCGATGCGCCGGAGATCATTCCGGCGACGGACATGCCCGCATGGTTGGCCGACCGCGCGCGCGATGAGGGAGCGAGTATCGGTCCCCTCGATCCGCAGGTCTCCCCCGGCGGCTACGTCTCGGCGTTCGAGCGCTTGCAGGAAGCGATCCGCGCGGGCGACATGTATCAGGTGAACCTCACCTTCCCGCTGGCAGGCCCCGCGCGCGGCGATCCGCTGGCGCTTTATACCAAGATCCGGCCCGATGCCTCAGCGGGATATGGCGGACTAATTTTCGATGGGTCGCATTACCTGCTGTCCTTCAGCCCGGAACTGTTCGTTTCGCTGAGATCGGGCGAGGCCAAGGTCAAGCCGATGAAAGGCACACGGCCGCGCGCTGCCGATCAGGCGGAAGACAATGCAATGCGCAAAGAGCTTGCCGCCTCGGTGAAGGACCGGGCCGAGAACCTGATGATTGTCGACCTCATGCGCAATGATCTCTCCCGCGTGGCAGAGGCAGGCAGCGTGCGGGTGGAAGACCCCTTCGCAGTCGAGACCTATCCCACCGTCCACCAGATGGTTTCGACCGTCCGCGCGCGGCTGCAGGATGGCAAGGGCGCGGTGGACATGCTGCGTGCGATCTTCCCCTGTGGATCGATCACCGGCGCGCCGAAAATCCGCGCGATGGAACTGATCTACGAGGTGGAGCGCGATGCGCGCGGCCCCTATTGCGGCTCGATCGGTCGCATCGGACCGGACGGCGATGCCGCCTTCAATGTCGCGATCCGCACAATCCGCCTGACCCCGGGTGAAAACCAGAAACACAAGGCCGTGCTCGGTGTCGGCAGCGCAATCGTCGCAGACAGCGATGCGATGGGCGAATGGCGCGAATGCCTTGTCAAAGGCGCTTTCGTGCGCGGGGCTGCGGGTGGCCACGATCTGATCGAGACCATGCGCTTCGATCCGCAGGACGGCATGCCGCTCTTGGAACTGCACCTTGAGCGCATGAAAGCGAGCGCGGCGGAGCTGGGCTTTGCCTTCGACCGCCACGAAACGCGCAACCGCATCCAGGCGCTGTGTTTCGAGCTAGAGGACGCGGCGAAAGTCCGGCTGATGCTCAGCCGGTCGGGCGCGGTTTCGCTCGAAACGCATCCGCTCCCTGCAGCGCTGGACGGGCCGGCCAAATGTATCGCCCTGCCCCATCCCACCGTCGCGCATGACTGGCGCCTGCGCCACAAGAGCACCGACCGCAGCTTTTACGAAGCGGCGCTAGAGTGCGCCCGCGATGCCGGCGCGCATGAAGCGCTGCTGGTGCGCGATGACGGCCAGCTGACCGAAGGCTGCTGGACCAATATCTTTATCGAGCGCGATGACACGCTCCTCACCCCGCCCGCTTCGCTCGGCCTTTTGCCGGGCGTATTGCGCCGTTCCCTGCTCGAAGCGGGCAAGGCGCGCGAGGCGGAACTGACGCTGGACGACCTCGCGGACGGCTTCCTCCTCGGCAACGCGCTGCGCGGCCTCATTCCGGCGACCCTGATATGATCAACATTCCCATTATCTACGAAGACGGCGAAGCGCTCGTCATCGACAAGCCCGCAGGCCTGCCGATCGAACAGCCGCGCAAGGGCGGATCGAGCCTGGCAGACCATATCGAGCAGCTGAAGCTCGGCTTCCAGCGCGCGCCCCAGGCTGTGCACCGGCTCGACACCGATACGTCCGGCTGCCTGCTCCTCGCGCGCAATCCCAAGGCGCTGAAGCGCTTCAACGCTGCCTTTCAGGAGAAGCTCGTCCAGAAAACCTATCTCGGCATCGTGGCCGGGCCGGTGGCTGAAGATGAAGGCACGATTGATCTCGCGCTCAGCAAGATCAGCAGCGAGGCGAAAGGCTGGCGCATGATCGTGGCGAAGAAGGGCAAGCCTTCGGTCACGCATTGGACGAAGCGCAAGGAGCTGGAAGGCGACATCACGCTGGTCGAATTCCGCCCCGAAACCGGCCGCACCCACCAGATTCGCGTACATGCCGAACATGCTTTCGGGCGCAGCCTGCTTGGCGACCCTGTTTACGGCAACAAGGATGCGCGCGTTGGCCGCACCATGCTGCATGCGAGCGCTCTTGTAGTGCCGCGCGAGAACAAGCCGGAAATCGTCGCCCACGCCCCCCTGCCCGCAGATTTCATCAAGCTGGGCGCGGAATAATGGGCGGTCGCCTGGAAGAGCTGCTCTCCCGGGCCAATGCGATTGCCGAGGAAAATTTCATCGCCGCGTCCGGCCCCGGTGGCCAGAACGTCAACAAGGTGGCGACAGCCGTGCAGCTGCGGGTGAATATCTACGAGCTCGGCCTGACGCCGCGGGTCTTCCATCGGCTGAAGAAGCTCGCCGGAAGCAAGCTCAACATGGCGGGCGAAATCCTGATCGATGCGCGCAGCCACCGGACGCAGGAAGCCAATCGCCGCGATGCGCGCGAGCGGCTCGGCGAGCTGATCGAAGAGGCGCTGAAAGAGCCCAAGAGGCGCGCGAAGACGCGGGTCAACCGCCTCAACAAGAAGAAACGCCTCGCCAACAAGAAGGCGCACGGCGAAAAGAAGGCGCTGCGCGGAAAGATCGACCTATAGCGACAGCGTCGCTCATGCCGTTCCACGCTTGACTTTTCCCCGATTCTCACCCATTGGGCGCGCCGGAACGGCGGTGCACCGGTGCGCCGCCTGTATTTTTTCGGGCGCCCCGGACGCGATTCGGCCAGCCCCTCAAAGCAATTTTGGAAGCAAGACCATGGCGAAGCCCGCAACCATCAAGATCCGCTTGAATTCGACCGCGGACACTGGCCACTTCTACGTGACCAAGAAGAACCCGCGTAACCACACGGAAAAGTTCACCTTCCGCAAGTATGACCCGATTGCGAAGAAGCACGTCGAGTACAAGGAAGGCAAAATCAAGTAAGCAATCCGCGCGCTCTGCCGCGGTGTGTTTACAAGATTTATGAACGGCGGGAACCACGCCAGTTCAGTGACAGTTCAACGCTGCATCACTAAGGATTGCAGTATGAACGCGAAAACTCTCTTCTCGAAGAAGCCTCTCGCTGCCGTAATGGCGGGCGCGATGGCTGTTACCCTCCCTGCATCGCTGGCGCTGCCAGTGGCGACTGCCACGGCCCAGCCGCAGGCGAACGACCTTTCCCGCGCCACGCGGGCGCTGCGCGCCATTACGACGCTGCAGGCGGATTTCACGCAGACGGACCGCGCCGGAAACACCGTTTCGGGCGAGCTGACCCTGCGCAATCCCGGTCGTATTCGCTTCGAATATGAGGAAAGCGTCAACATGCTCGTCGTGTCTGACGGGCGGGCGCTGACTCTGGTCGATTACGATGTGCAGCAGGTCGAACGCTGGCCGATCCGCAATTCCCCGCTTGGCGCGCTGCTCGATCCGAACCGGGACATGACCCGCTACGGCACCGTGCAGCCCACCGATACCGACAATGTGATCAGCATCAATGTGCGCGATCCCGAGCGGCCCGAATTCGGCTCGATGACGCTGATCTTCGTTGAAGATGCAAGCGCACCGGGCGGACTGGAGCTCGCCAGCTGGGTGGCGCTCGATTCCCAGAATACCCGCACCACAGTGCGGCTGCGCAACCATCGCTACGGCGCTTCGGTACCCGACAGCACCTTCCGCTATCGCGATCCGCGCCGCTCAAGTCGTCGTCCAGGATAATCGTCTCGGGGTCGAGTGGTTGTAAATTTGCGACAAATGGCCGCCGAAATTCATTGGCGAGACAGGCGTAAACTTCTAATTTACCCAAACAAGACGCGGTTGAGGCGGGTTTCCCCCCTGTTGCCCGATTCTCAACAAAGCCGCGTTTTGCAAAGCGTGACGAACGCTTAATAGGAACCCTCACCGCAATGCCCCCGCGGTGGGGGTTTTTGTTTGAGGTTTGGGTTTACGCTCCCTATCCCTCCCCCCATGATTTCAATCGCTACCTGGAACATCAATTCCGTCCGCCTGCGCATGCCCATCGTCGAACGTTTCCTGAAGGAGGAAGCGCCTGACGTCCTGTGCCTGCAGGAGATCAAGTGTCAGGAGCACCAGTTCCCGTTCAAGGCGTTTGAGGAGCTGGGCTACAACCACTTCGCGATCCACGGCCAGAAGGGCTATCACGGCGTCGCCACGGTCAGCCGGGTGCCGATCACAGAATTCTCCCGGCATGATTGGCAGGACAATGGCGAGGCACGCCACGTCGGTGTCGAATTGCCCGATCATGACGGGATGATTGTCGAAAATGTCTATATCCCCGCGGGCGGCGATGAACCTGATCGCGAGAAGAACCCCAAATTCGGCCAGAAGCTCGATTTTTTCGAGCGGATGACGCGCTGGGCGGATACGATTGACCGGCCCACTCTGATCGTGGGCGACTTCAATGTCGCGCCGCTGGAAAGCGATGTGTGGAACCACAAACAGCTGCTCAAGGTCGTTAGCCACACGCCGATCGAAGTGGAAACGCTGCAACGTTTCAAGGATGCCCACGGCTTCACCGATATCGGGCGCGAGCACATCAGGGATCCGGAGCGCTATTACAGCTGGTGGAGCTATCGCTCCAAGGACTGGAAAGTGAACGATCGCGGGCGGCGGCTCGACCACATGTGGGCGAGCCCGGATCTTGCCGCGCAATCGACCCGCCACTGGCTGCGTGAGGATGCCCGCGACTGGGAAAAGCCGAGCGACCACATTCCGCTCATCACGGAGTTCGATCTCTGAGCGATCCGGCCGCCTCTCCCTCGCCCGAGCGGCGGGTGGCGCAGGCGGTAGACGCGCTGCGCCATGGCTGGCCGCTGCGCATCGGCGATGGCCCTGTTCTGCTACCCATCGAAACCGCAGCCGAGCGCGCGGCGCGATCGGCGCAGATGCTGGTTTCGGCGGCGCGGGCGGAGACGCTGCGGCTGGGCAATCAGCGCGCTGCGGCGGGCGGGCACCATCCGGTGTTCATTCGCGCGGCAGAGGCTTTGGACGTGCGCGCAGCCCTGCCGATTGCAGACCCCGCGCTCGACACCGCCAATCCGCTGAAAGGGCCCTTCAAGGCGCTCGACCTCCCGTGGCTCGCCGAGGCCGAGGCCGCGATGGAGCTGGCGCGGATCGCCGGCATCCTCCCCGCCTTCCTCGTCGATCCGGATCCCGCCGGAGAGCCAGTGTGGCTGGAGCCGACCGATCTCGCGGCCTGGAGTGCGCCCGCCAATCTCTCCATCGCCACCCGCGCGCATCTGCCCATTGCACGCGAGGAAGAGGCCGACATCATCGCCTTCCGCAGCGCCAATGACATGCGCGAACATGTCGCCCTGGTGCTGGGCGAGCAGACATCGGACAGGCCTCCGCTGGTGCGGCTGCATTCCGAATGTTTGACGGGCGACATCTTCGGTAGTTTGAAATGCGATTGCGGCCCCCAACTGGATGCAGCGCTCGCGGCCATGTCTGCCGAAGCGGCGGCAGGCGGCTGGGGCGTGCTACTCTACATGCGGCAGGAGGGGCGCGGCATCGGCCTGATCAACAAACTGCGCGCCTATCGATTGCAGGACGAAGGCGTGGATACGCTGGAAGCGAACCAGCGGCTCGGCCTGCCGGAGGAAGCGCGCGATTTCCCGCTCGCCGCGCGCATGCTGGATCTGCTGGCAGTGCGCGAAGTGCGGTTGATGACCAACAATCTCGAAAAGGTCACCGCGCTGGAAGATGCAGGCGTCAAGGTGATCGAGCGCGTGCCCCACCAGCTGCCGTCCAATCCGCACAATACGCGCTATCTCGCAACCAAGCGTGACCGGGCAGGACATCTGCTCAAATGAGCGTCTCGATCCGCGCAGAGACGGAGGCAGACGAAGCCGAAATACGCGCGCTCGTCTCCGCCGCATTCGATGGCCATGCCCATTCCGAAGGCGTCGAACCTGAGATCATCGAGCGGCTCCGGCGCGAGCGGACGCCGACGCTGTCCCTTGTCGCTGAGGCTGGCGATGTGCTGCTCGGACTTATCGTCTTCTCGCCCGTCAGCATCAGCGATGGAACGAGGGGCTGGTTCGGCCTCGGTCCGCTCGCCGTTGCCCCGGACCGTCAGCGCGGCGGCATAGGCAGCGCGCTGTGCGAGGCAGGCCTCACCCGGTTGCGCGAACAGGGGGCTGGCGGATGCGTCGTGCTCGGCGACCCCGATTACTACGGCCGCTTCGGCTTCGCACATGATCCGGAGCTGGTTTTTCCCGGCGTGCCGCAGGAATATTTCCAGCGCCTCCTCTTTGCAGGCGATGAGCCGCGCGGCACGGTGAGCTACGCGCCCGCCTTTGGCTAAGCCCGCTTGCAAACTGCGGATGGCCCGCGCAGACTGCCGCGCATGAAACTGACCTTCCTCACTTTTCTCGCCGCACTCGCCGTGCAGGATGCCTCCATTGCCGATCAGGCCCGGGTGCTGATGGAAGAAGGGCGCGAGGCAGAGGCATTCGAAATGATCTCCGAGGGCGCTGAAGACGGCGATCCCGGTTCGATCGAATATCTCGGCTGGTTTTATGACAATGGCCGCGGCGTGGAGCAGAACACGCAGCGCGCGGTGCGCCTCTATCGCCGTGCGGCAGAGCTTGGCCAGCCGCATGCGCAGTGGCGGCTTGGGGTGATGATGGACACGGGCGAATGCGAATGCGGCTCACCCGAAGAGGCGTTCGCCTTGTTTGAGGAGGCCGCAGCGCAGGGCTGGAGCAATGCCATTATCAGCCTGGGCGTGATGCATTCGACGGGACGCGGAACACCGGTCGATTACGCCGCAGCGCGGGAGCAATTCGAGGCAGGCGCGCGCGCCGGCAACGTCCATGGACTCAACGAAATCGGCGTCATGTATGTGAACGGCGAAGGCGTTGAGGTGGACCTTGAAGAAGCGGTCGCATGGTTGCTGCTTGCCATGGTGAATGGCAGCGAGCGCGCCGAATTCCTGCTCAACACCAATCTCGCGAATGTCGATGTCGACATGACCAAGGCGGTGGAGCGCGCCAACCAGATCGCGACCGAATTCGGCTATCCGGCCAATTTGCGCGCCGGAAGCTAATCGCGATCAGAGCCAGCGCCCGATGGCCTGGCCCATGCGCACGCTGTCTCCGGCTTTCAGCGCACTATCCCATTCAAGCGTGCCCGGCTCGAACAGCAAGACGACGGTAGAGCCGAGGAAAAAGCGCCCCATTTCCGCGCCCGCTTCAAGCTTATGCGTGCCGGACGAAAAACCGAATTCGCGCGCCTCCGGGCTATGCGCTGCTTCGCGGCCGCCCCACACAGTCTCGATCCCGGCGACGATCATTGCCCCCACCATCACGCTGGCAAAGCTGCCGCGCGCGCAGTCGAACAGGCAGGCGAGGCGTTCATTGCGCGCGAACAGGCCATCGACATTCTCTGCCGTGACCTGATTGACGCTGAACAGGTCCCCCGGAACGTAGCGTGTCGAGCGCAGATCGCCCTCTGCCGGCATGTGGACGCGGTGGTAATCCTTCGGGCTGAGGTAGATCGTGGCGAAGTGCCCGCCGGCGAATTTCTCTGCCGCTTCCGCATCGCCGCCCAGCAATTGCGCGGCGGTGAATTCACGGCCCTTGGCCTGGAAAATGCGCCCTTCGGTGATGCGACCGATCTGGCTCACCGCGCCATCGGCGGGGGAAAGCACATGCGTCTGGCTATCGGCTAGCGGGCGCGCGCCGGGTTTGAGCTCGCGGGTGAAGAAGTCGTTGAAGCTATCGTAAGCTTCGACAGGCCGCGCCGCCTCGCTCATATCGACATCGTATGATGCGATGAAGCGGCGGATCAGGCTATCCTTGATCCAGGGCGTCGTGCTGCCAGCGAATTTTCCGGCGAAGCGCGACACGGCGTGATGCGGCACAATCCGCTGGAGAGCGATGAAGGGTTTGGACATGAAGGCGGCCTTAGCGCAACTGGCTGTCTTTGGAACCGCGGCGATTGATGGCCGAGTGGCGCACGCTTGCATCCTTGCCCGATTGGCAGGCCACGCAGGTCTGGACGCCGGGTACGGCAATGCGGCGCTTTTCCGGGATATCCTCCCCGCATTCGCGGCAATAGAGCGCGCTTTCGCCTTTCGGCAGGCGCGCACGCGCCGCAGCCACGGCATCGTTTACACTGTCTTCAATCTGATCCTGAACCGCGCCATCGCGCGACCAACCGCCTGCCATATTGTATCTCCTGCCCGATCAACGGGCGGCAGCAGGCATGTGTTCCGACGCTATCGCACCTCGTAGCGCGAAAGGCCGCGGCCGAGCGCATTGTCGCCGATACCGCCCATATCGCCCGACCAGTCGGCAACGAACACGGTGTTGCGGCTTACGCCCGGTGCAAGGCGGGCATCGTTGCCGAGAACCTGCAGAGCGGAGCTGGAACGCTGGCGGCCTTCGGCAGCAACAGCGATGAAAGCGGAGTAGTTTTCCTTGTCCGCGCCCTGCACGAACCAATTGTTGCTGATCTGGCCCGACGCGCCGCCGGGCAGGTCGATCATGTAATTGGTTGCGCGGCCTGCGGCATCGTCAAAACTGGAGGAAGCGATGTCGACACGCGCCGCGCGCGATTTGACATAGTGCCCGCCGCGTCCCTGCTCGAAGCGCGAATTGGTGATGCGGACATGGCCGAGATCGCCGGTGTAGATTGAATGCGCACAGCCGCCCGGGCCATCGCAGGTGCCGAGCCGCGTGAAGGTGGAGCGATCCACCACCATGCGCGCAGAGCCGTCACTGCCGGTCAGTATGCCCTGCTGGCTGTCGCGGAACCAGCTTTGCGCGACGGTCAGATCGCCCGTCTCAAGGCGAATGCCCGATCCGTTGAAATCCGGCACGCGCATATTCTGGAAAATGAGGCCTGAAACTTCAGCGCTCTCGCCGCGCAGGACAAGCGCGGCTTTGCCTTCGCAGGTAACGCCATCGAAAATGGCGCTGCCCGGTTCGCTGGCGAAATAGGAAATGTTCCCCTCAATCTGCACCGCACATTGTTCGTGACGGCCCGGCGCAATGGCAATCGTGCCGGTATTGCTGCCGATCGCATTGACGGCATCCTGCAGGCGTTCGAAGCCCTGCCCTGTCTCCACCACAGTGTAAGGAGACACCCGATCCTGCGCGAAAAGCGATGCGGCAGGAATGGCCGCCACAGCGAGGCCGAAGATGGCCAGAATAGCCTTCGTCGGGAGGCGTTTCACCATGGGGCGAGCGAGCGTAGGCGCGGCATAGGTCATCACCCTGCAAGCTGTAGCGAAAAAGGGTTAATTGCCCGCTAAGGGCTTGGCTGCGCCCAGCTTAGCTGCGCCAGCGCCAGCCGCCCCGCGTGTGGCGTTTGGCGAGCAGCACCATGATGATTGTCGAAAGCACCATGCCGATCGCTCCGACAGCGAGCAAGTCGCCTTCGACCATCATTCCAAAGCCAATCATAAGCGCTAGATAAACGCCGAGCAGAGCCCAGCCTTGCCACGCACATGGCAAGCCAGAACCATATCCGAGGCGCTTTGGCTCAAACCAGGGTTCATCGCTCAAAATGCTGTGCAGCACTTTCAATCCTCCTTCGGCGGTCGACCTCGGCGTGGTGTTTCGGATATTTTCACGTCTACGCCGCGCTTTTTCAGCGCCTCGCGGATCAGCACTTCGATCTCGGCATTGACCGAGCGCAGTTCGCGCGCGGCAAGGCGCTCCACCGCATCGTGGAGCGCCGGATCGAGCCGCAGGGCAAAGGCCTTCTTGGGTTTCGGCTTTTGGGCCATGACAGACTACTGGTACAGCGATCCAGCGTTCACGACAGGCTGTGTTTCCCGGTCGCCGCACAGGACGACGAGCAGGTTGGACACCATGGCCGCGCGGCGCTCATCATCCAGATGGACGATGTCATCACTCGCCAGCTTTTGCAGCGCGTCTTCCACCATGCCGACAGCGCCCAGCACCACTTTCTTGCGCGCGGCAATCACGGCATCGGCCTGCTGGCGGCGAAGCATCGCTCCGGCAATCTCGGATGCATAGGCAAGGTGGGTGAGGCCGGCTTCATCGACCACGATGCCCGCGACTTTCAACCTGTCATTGAGCTCTGCCTGCAATTCGGAATTCACCACATCCGGGTGCCCTCGCAGCGTCGTCTCGTTCTCCTCGAAATCGTCATAGGGGTGACGCGCGCCGACGGTGCGCAGGCCCGCCTCGATCTGGATATTCACGAACTCCTTGTAATCATCGACATCGAACACGGCCTGCGCGGTATCGCGCACGCGCCATACGACGTTACAGGCGACATCGATCGGGTTGCCGCGCTTGTCATTGATCTTGATGCGTTCGGAGTGAACGTTATGCGCGCGCACGGACACTTTCTTGCGCCCCATCCACGGCCATACCCAGCGCAGCCCCTCGGTGCGGTCCGTTCCGCGATATTCACCGAACAGCGTAATCACCGCGCCCTGATTGGGCTGGATCATGTAGAAACCGCACCATGACAGGAAGCCGACCACCAGGAAAAATCCGGCGGTCCCCAGCCACATGCCGGCCGGTTGCCCCGTTTCCTTGGCATAAATTGCCGAGCCGATTGCCCAGATCATCGCCCCTGTCAGCGCCGTGGCGACGGCCAGCATGACAAAACCGTTATAGCCCCCGGACTTGCGCTCCTGGCTGGCATTCATTGCAGACGAAATCTCCGTCATAAATCCTCCTGTTGATATAATTATGATATCATATTTATATCAAAGCTCGGATCTGCGCAAGCAAAACCGGATTTCGATGGATCAATTGTCGCGAATGGCCTTGAGGAATGCCTCACCATAGGCGGCGAGTTTCTTTTCGCCCACGCCGGGGATCGAACCCATTTCGGCGAGTGTCGTTGGTCGGTCGGCAGCCATGCTGCGCAGCACCGCGTCGTGAAACACGACATAGGGCGGCACCTGCGCCTGCGCGGCGAGATCGCGGCGCAGTTCACGCAGTGCGTCGAACAGCGGATCGCCGACAGGATTGGGCGTGCTTTCACGCCGACGCTTGCGGCCCGTCGAGCGCGCAGGCGGACGCGTCATTGTCAACTCGGCCTCTCCCGTCAGGATGGCCCGCGCATCGCCTGCCAGCTTCAACCCGCCATAGTCGTTCTGGACAAGGCTGCCGCGCACCTGCAGCGCCCGCGCGACGGGTTGCAGCAGCCGCGCTTCATCGCCTTCGACTATGCCGAAGACCGAGAGTTTGTCGTGCTCCCGCTGCATCACGCGCTCATCGCTCGCGCCGGTTAGCACCTTCTGCACATGGCCGAAGCCGAAGCTCTGCCCGGTGCGATAGACGGCGGACAGCAGCTTGCGCGCCAATTCGGTCACGTCGATCTGCTCTGGGGGATCGAGGCAATTGTCGCAATTGCCGCAGGTTTCGGGCGGGTCTTCCCCAAAATGGCGGAGCAGCACCGCGCGGCGGCAGCCAGCGGTCTCCACCAGTCCGGCCAGCGCATCGAGCCGGCTGCGCTCTCCGCGCTGGCGCTCTTCACCCACATCGCCCAGACGCGCGCGGGCCTGCGCAAAATCGCCGGGGCCCCATAGCGTTATCGCGAGCGCCGGATCGCCATCGCGGCCCGCCCGCCCCGTCTCCTGGTAATAGGCCTCGATCGATTTGGGGATGCCCGCATGGGCGACAAAGCGCACATCGGGTTTGTCGATGCCCATGCCGAACGCGATGGTTGCGACCATCACCATGTCTTCGCTGGCGACGAATGCGGCCTGATTGGCAGCGCGCTCTTCCGGCGGGAGGCCTGCGTGATAGGGCATGACAGGCCGACCGCCCGCCGCCGCCAATTGCTCTGCCAGAGCCTCCACCTTCTTGCGCGTGGGCGCGTAAATGATGCCGGGCCCCGTATGCTCCTCCAGCAGCCCGGCGAGTTGCCGAGCGAGCGAATCGCGCGGGGCGAAAGCGTAGCGGATATTGGGCCGATCGAACCCGGCAACGATCAGGCCCTCTTCGGCAATGCCCAGCTGGGTGAGAATGTCCGCCCTTGTATGCGCATCTGCCGTGGCGGTGAGTGCGAGGCGTGGCACATCCGGAAAAGCGTCCATCAGCGGGCGCAGCTGGCGGTAGTCGGGCCTGAAATCATGCCCCCATTCGGACACGCAATGCGCTTCATCCACCGCGAACAGGGCGATGCGCGCGCGCGACAGGAGATCGCGAAAACCCTGCTGGCTGGCGCGCTCGGGCGCGACATAGAGCAGGTCCAGCTCGCCCGCTTCGAACGCGCTCATCGTCTCGCGCCAATCCGCATCGACGCTGGTGAGCGTGGCTGCACGAATGCCGTTGGCGCGCGCGCTACGCAGCTGGTCGTGCATCAGCGCAATCAGCGGGGAAATCACCACGCAGGTCCCATCTATCATCGTGGCGGGCAGCTGATAGGTCAGCGACTTGCCCGCACCCGTCGGCATCACCGCCAGCGTCGATTGCCCGTGCAGCACTCTCGCGACGACATCGACCTGCACCCCGCGAAAGTCGGTGAAGCCGAAAATGCGGCGCAATTGATCATGCGCGTGAATGGCATCGGGCAAAGTGAGGGTTGAGGCGGCGGGCATCGCCATTCGTCCCTGCCAGATCGCACCCTGCCTCACCAGCACTGCAAAGTGCATTTCCACTTGGGATTGCCTGCGCTAAACGTGCTCGCCTTGTTTACCACCACCAGAGAGGGGTTCATCCATGAAGAAAATTGCCATTATCGCCGCTGGCGCTGCTTTCGCGCTGTCTGCCTGCGGGGAAACCACCGACGCTTCGGACGACGCAGTCGCCGACACGGTCGAAGTGCCTGCCGATGACGCGATGGACGACGTGCCTGAGCCGGTCGCCGATGAAGAGATGATGACCGACGAAGAAGCCGATGCCGAAATGGACATGAACGAAGACATGGCCGAGCAGGCTGGCGACGACGCCATGAGCGTTGTCGAAGCAGCCGAAGCTGCCGAGGCCGAAATGGAAGCGGCTGAATAAGCCCATGATGCGCCGCACCCTTATCGCTTGCGTGCTGGGTGCGGCGCTTTCTTCCTGTTCTCCGCAGAACAGCACCGAGGCGCCCGAAGCGCCCACGCGCGATGAAGAACGCGCCATTGCCCAAGCAGCGGAAATGCTCGACGAGCGAACCGGCAATGGGAGCGATGCGGACGCTTCACCGGACGCACCCCAACCGCCCGTTAGTCCGGCACCCTGAGGCCAATCTGGTATCAGATGAAACTGGATAGCCGTCACGAAGTGTGATAATTTGCCGCGCATGGCAACGATGACTCACAATTCCGATCAGGCGCAGGATTTCTCCGCGCTTCCAGAAGTTTCCAGCGACGTGTTTACCGCTCCGCTGAAGCGCCCCGAACATGTGGGTGAGGACTGGATCGAGCCTCAGCAGACCCAGTACACATCGGAAGATGACGCGATCTGGAACGATCTGTTCGCGCGTCAGATGGAAGTCCTGCCCGGCCGCGCCTGCAGTGCGATGATGGAAGGCATGGAAAAGCTCGATCTTGGCAAAGGCGGCGTCCCCGATTTCGACCGGCTGAGCGAAGAACTGGGCGCGATGACCGGATGGAGTGTCATCCCCGTGCCCATGCTGATCCCCGATCACGTATTCTTCTGGCACCTCGCCAATCGCCGCTTTCCGGCGGGCAATTTCATCCGCACGCGCGAGACATTCGACTACATCCAGGAACCCGACGTATTCCACGATGTATTCGGCCATGTGCCGCTGCTGACCGATCCGGTGTTTGCCGATTACATGCAGGAATATGGCCGCGCCGGGTGGAAGGCCATGCGCTACAACCGGCTGAAGGCGCTGGGCGCGCTCTATTGGTACACCGTCGAATTCGGCCTGATCATGGAGAAGAACGAACCGAAGATTTTCGGTGCAGGCATTCTGTCCGGCCCGCAGGAAGCTATCTTCGCGCTGGAGGCGGACAGCCCCAATCGCATAATGCTGAATGTCGACCGCGTCATGCGCACCGATTATGTGATCGACGATTTGCAGCCGACCTATTTCGTCATCGAGAGCTTTGAAGACCTCTACCGCCAGACGGTGGAGCGCGATTTCGATCGCCTGTACCGTAGCCTCGGCCCGAGCTTCACCTATGCCAATTCGGCGGTGATCGATGTCGACAATGTGGTGCATCGCGGCACCCAGGAATACTTCCTGCGCGGTGGCCGGGGCAGCAGCGCCAAACCGGTATAAGCGCACGACCGCGAGGCAAAGAAAAAGGCCGGTCGCCATCGCTGGCGCCGGCCCTTTCTGATATGCGGCAGATGCGCAGCGATTACATCGCGTCGCCTTCTTCCATGTCTTCGCCTTCCATGCCCTCAGCTTCCATGGCGGCGCTGTCTTCAGCGGCTTCATCGACGATGGCATCGGCTTCGGCGTCGGACATTACAACGCTGTCGTCAGCAGCTTCGGCGGAGTATTCGCTCTCCGCGCCCATTTCCTCTGCACCCTCGTCAGCGGCTTCACCGCAGGCAGCAAGGGTCAGGCCGAGCGCAGTGGCAGCGGCGAATACGACAATTCTCTTCATGAATGCATCCTCTTGGATTTCGTGGCACGACCCACATTGCATCCGGTCGGCCCCATGGCGCTATCCCGGATCACTTCGCACCTTCTTCAAATGCGTGAGGATGCCTAACGCATAAATCGGGCGTGCAACAGGTTCACCACAATCAGCGCGACGATTGCCCCCAGAATTGAGATAAGCACCGCCGCAATGGTGTTATTTCCTGCAGCAAGATTGCCGGCGCCCAGCAGCGGAGCCACGATCAGCCCGCCGATCAGGCAACCCACAATTCCGCCAATGACATTGATGCCGATGCCCCGGGACAATCGCTCGGCACGCAGCACGAAAGCCGTCAGCCAACCGATGACGGCTCCTGCAACAATCATGAAAACAATACCCACGAAAATAAACCTGTGTTTATAACTCTCGACCTAGAGCGAAAACAGGGTGGGACAGCGTTTGTTCCGACAAGCCTGGATGCGGGATGCCCACGCAAAACGCTCAGAAGAAAGCGAGCAGCGCCGCTCCCATCGCGATGCGGTACAGCACGAAGACGAGCATGCTCGCTTTTTTCAGGAAGTTCATAAGGAACGCCATCGTCACGAAAGCGGCGATGAATGTGAGCACGCCTGCGATCAGCGCTTCCATGGCGAGGCCTGCGCCCGCTTCGAAAATCTCCGGAACGATGAGCACGCCTGCGCCCGCAACAGCGGGAATGGAAAGCAGGAAGGAAAAGCGCGCTGATTCAAACCGGTTGTAGCCGAGCGCGCGCGCTGCCGTCATCGTCACGCCGGATCGGCTGGTGCCCGGAATGATCGCCAGCGCCTGCGCGATCCCGACGATCAGGCCGTCCCGCCAGGTCATGTCCTCGAATTTCTTCACCTCGCGACCGAAGTGGTCGGCAAGGCCGAGCAGGATGCCGTAGAAGATCAGGTTGAACGCGATGAGATCGGTAAAGCGGATCGAGCTCATCAGATCGTCATCGACGATGGTGATGCCGAACAGGCTGGTCGCGATACCGTTGAACAGGCCGAGCTTGATCGACAGGCCGAAGGCGACCGCAGGGATCGTACCCAGCACGATCCACCAGAACAGCTGGCGTGCTTCGGGAGCCTTGCCGATGCCAATGCTGGCAAAACCGCCTCGCGCCAGCATCACCACGTCCTTGAAGAAATAGACCATGATCGCGAGCAGCGACCCGACATGCACGGCCACATCGATCAGCGGACCCTGATCGGGAAAATCGGTGAGATAGGGGATCAGGATCAGGTGGCCTGATGACGAAATCGGCAGGAATTCGGTGATCCCCTGGACAATGGCGATCAGCAGCAGCTGGAGAAAGGTCATGGGCGTAGCTCAATGGCGTGGTGGCAGGCCAAGTCAAGCGGAAGTGGCTGCCCACCCCCAACCCCTCCCGCAAGCGGGAGGGGAGCGAGACTTGCCAAGCCGAAGGCGCGGCGTAGTCGCAGCGGGGTGGGCTGCTTACGAAAAGCCCGCCCTCAGCAATGCCGAGGACGGGCTTTTCGAGTTTGGTATGGCAAGCGCTTACCAGATGCGGATGCGCTCTTCCGGGGCCAGGTACAATTCATCGTCTTCGGAGACGTTGAACGCTTCGTACCATGCATCGGTGTGACGCACCGCGTTGTTGAGGCGGAATTCACCCGGGGGGTGGTTCGCCGTCATCACGCGGTTGCGCAGGGATTCCTCACGCTCCATGCCGCGCCAGATCTGCGCGTAACCGAGGAAGAAGCGCTGGTCGCCGGTCAGGCCGTCGATCACAGGGGCTTCCTCACCGCCCAGCGAAAGCTGGTAGGCGCGGTATGCCATCTGCAGGCCGACGACATCGCCCAGCGTTTCACCCATGGACTGCTGCGCGCGCAGGCAGACCGGGCCTTCCGGGCTGTCGACCGGGCAGAAGCTTTCGATATACTCGCCCATGCGTGCGGTGAAGTTTTCGAAGCCTTCACGGTCCGAATCCTGCCACCAGTTGCGCAGCGTGCCGGTAGCATCGAACTGCGAGCCCTGATCGTCGAAACCGTGGCCTATTTCGTGACCGATCACCGCGCCGATGCCGCCATAGTTCACAGCCGGATCAGCGGTGCCATTGAAGAACGGCGGCTGCAGGATCGCGGCGGGGAAGACGATGCGGTTGGTGAGCGGCGAATAATAGGCATTTACCGTCTGCGGCAGCATGCCCCATTCACTGGGATCAACCTGCGTGCCGAGGCGCGAGAGGTTATCATTGATGCCCCATTGGATGGCGCTCATCCGGTTGGCGAGCGGATCGCTGCTGATTTCGATACCGTCATAGGTTTCGAACTCATCCGGATAGCCGATCATCGGCACAAAGCCTTCCAGCTTGGTGCGCGCTTCAGCGAGCGTTTCGGGCGTCATCCACTCGTTCTGATCGAGGAAGCCGCTCATCGCGATGGTCAGATTGCCGACCAGCGCATCCATGCGCTCCTTGCTTTCGGGGGGGAAGAACTGCTCCACATAAAGCGCGCCAAGCTGTTCGCCCAGCATGCCTTCGACAGCGGAGATGCCTCGCTTCCAGCGGGGCTGCTGCTCTTCCAGACCATTGATGGTCTGTCCGTAGAAAGCGAAGTTGACCGCATCGAGCTCGGTCGAGAGCACATCGGCATTACTGCTGAGGAAGCGCACGGCCATATAGGCCTTGATCGTTTCCAGCGGAGTTTCGGTCAGCAGCTGCATCATTGCCGGCAGGCCGCCGCCAATCATGTCGAGCTGCGCCTGCGTGAGGCCGAGTTCCTCGATCTCTTCATCGGTCGGCGGCAGCTGGCTGGCGAGGAAGCGGTCTTCTTCGCCGAACTGGCCGGCTTCAAGAAGCGCTTCGATCGGGAAGTCACCGGCCATGGAGACGAGCTCGTCACGGCTCAGCACATTGTAGGTGAGCTGCGGCACACGCAGCATCTGGCGTGCCCATTCCAGCTCGGCAACGTTGCGCTCGAAAGCGTAAACGGCCTGCGCAGCGGCATCGCCGTCAGCGTAACCGGCAGCTTCAAGCATGGTGCTCAGATATTCGATATAGGCCGCGCGGATTTCGAGATTGCTCTCCGAATCGACGAGGTAATAGTCGCGGTCGGGCAGGCCCATGCCGTTGAAGCCGATCGAGACGTTATAGTTGGTCGGGTTGCGCGCATCGATACCGACGCCTGCGCTCACCAGGCTCGCATAGCCCGGCTGTTCCATCATCCGCACCAGCGCTTCCAGATCGGGCGCGGTGAAGATGTTCTGCAGATAAGGCTGGGCAGGCGCGAGGCCGCTCGCGTCAATCGATTCTACATCGACATAAGCGTTGTAGGCATCCACGATGCGGCGAGCAGTCGTGCCTTCGGCGGGGTTGGAATCGACCAGCTGGCGGATCAGGCCCTGGACGTCGGCAACCGATTTTTCGCGCAGCATGTCGAAAGCACCGAAGCGCTGGCGGTCTGCCGGGATCTCGTTCTGGTCGATCCAGAGGCCGTTGGCATAGGCGTTGAAATCATCGCCCGGATCGAGATCGGTGTTGACGTAATCGAGGCCCACACCCCACTCGCCGAAGTCCATGGTGGGCGTATCGCTGCCACCTTCGTCCTGGCCGACGAGTTCGTCATGAACCAACCCATGCATGTCGCCATCGTGCTGGTGTTCGTCCTGCGCCAAGGCGGGCGCAGTTGCGGCAAGGCTCAATGCCGATGCCGAGGTAATCAAAATCTTGCGGATCATATCCGAGCAGTCCTCTCGTTGATGTCAGGGTAAGCTATGACCAGTTTCGCACAGCAGTGCGGGACGGTTTCTGTCGTTACGATATCGATGTAGCGTTGAATCCGCTCGACGCAAGTCAACGGGCGTGTGGCTCACTTCGCCGCAGGCTCATCGAATTGCAGCGAGGCGAGGCGCGCATAGAGCCCGCCCCTCTCGCTCAGGCTGGCGTGATCGCCCTGCTCCACCATGCGCCCATCTTCCATCACCACGATGCGATCGGCTGCGCGCACGGTGGCGAGGCGGTGGGCGATCACAAGCGTGGTGCGGTTCTCCATCAGATGGTCGAGCGCATCCTGCACCAGCCGCTCGCTTTCGGCATCGAGCGCGCTGGTCGCTTCATCGAGCAGCAGGATCGGCGCATCGCGCAGCAGCGCACGGGCAATCGCCACACGCTGCCGCTGCCCGCCGGAAAGCCGTGCGCCGCCTTCACCCAGGAATGTATCGAGGCCATCGGGCAAAGCGCGCAGGAAGTCCTCGGCATTGGCCGCGCGCGCCGCATCCCAGATCGCCTCCTCATCGGCATCCCACGCGCCGTAGCGCAAATTGTCGCGGGCACTCGCCGCGAAGAGGATGCCTTCCTGCGGGACCAGAGCGATGCGCCGGCGAATGTCGGCCGGATCGGCCTGCGTCAGCGGCACGCCATCGAGCTTGATCGTGCCGGCCTTGGGATCATAGAATCGCTCGACGAGCTGGAAAATCGTTGATTTGCCCGCGCCAGACGGGCCGACGATCGCCACTGTCTCACCCGGCTCCACCGTCAGGCTGAAATCGGCGAGCGCCTCTTCATCAGGGCGGGTGGGATAGCTGAAAGTGACGTTCTGGAATGCAAGGCCGCCGCGCGGCGGTGTGGGCAGGGACTGCGGACGGGCGGGAGCGGTGATTTCCGGCTCCTCCTCCAGCAATTCGGCCAAACGGCTCGCGGCACCCGCGCCGCGCAAGAGGTCGCCATAGACTTCGGTCAGCGCGCCCAAAGACCCTGCTGCAATAATTCCACCAGTGACGAATGCGGTGATCGTCCCACCCGTAATTGCCCCCTCACTGACGAGTATCGCGCCCCGCCACAGTAGCAGCACGATGGCCCCGAAGATTAGTGTCATGATGGTCGCGGTCATCACCGCGCGCAGCAAAATACGTCTTTTGGCGACAGCAAACGTGTCCTCTACCGCGCCGCGAAAACGCTCCGCCTCGCGAAATTCTTGATTGAAACCCTGCACGATTTTCATCGAAGAAAGCACTTCGGTGGTGATCCCGCCGACATCGGCGACCCGATCTTGGCTGGTCCTGCTCACCGCTCTTAGGCGACGTCCAAATACCGCAATGGGGATAATCACCAATGGGATTCCGGCCAGCAACCAGACTGTGAGCTGCGGGGCTAGATAAAACAGGCCTCCAATACTGAGAATCGCCATGATCGAATTGCGCAGCGCGACCGAAATGGTCGTGCCGACTATCGTTTCGATAATCGCCGTGTCAGACGTCATCCGGCTGCTGATTTCCTTCGGACTGTTTTCTTCGAAGAAACTCGGCGAGAGGCGCAACAGGTTCGAATAGACCCGGTGGCGAATGTCGGCGACCACGCGTTCGCCAATCCAACTGACGAAATAGAAGCGCAGCGCCGTACCGACGCCCAGCACGCAAACGAGAAGCAACAGGTACCGGAACCAGCGAGAAATATCGCCGTCACCACCAAAGCCGCGATCGACCACCAGCTTGAGGCCAAACGGAATCGCCAGGGACATCACGGCAGCTGTCACTAATAGAGCGATAATCGCGAAGGTGAGCTGCGTCGGATACTTCTTAGCCTCCCGCACAATCATGCGCAGGGGCTTCAGGCTCTTGGCCGGTTTCGGATCGTCTGCCGTTTGGGGAAGCGCCATAAGTGTTTTCGGACGTAGCCCAATGCGCGGCCCCGTCAACCCGGACTGCGGTCTGCCAACGACCCTCCAGCCATGAATTTTCCACTACCGCAGTGCGGAATCGTCATGCCGCATTGCAACATCGCTAAAAAAGGGGCATGTCAGCGCAACTCGCGCACATGCCCATAATGGCAGGCGCACGAATCCGGCCCGCGGGGAGAGGACATTACCGTCCAGCCATGACGCGGAGCCACCACACGCAGGGGATGCGACAACTTGCTTTATTCCGCATATGAAATGCAAAAGGCCTGGTTCAGCTCGGCCAGCAACTGGGCGACCGTGGGTGCACGGCTGCTCGACAATCCATCACTGCCGATGGGATATTTCGGCATGGGACCCGCCGCCGCCAGCGCGCTGAAGCTCTTCGCGCATCTTTATGAAGAGCGTGGGAAGCCCGATTTCGACATCCAGCCGGTGGACGTGGACGGCACGCTGACACCCGTTTCTGAAACTGTGGTATTGGAAAAGGCCTTCGGTTCGCTGCGCCGGTTCAAGCGGGACGACCTGCCGAAAGACGCGCCCAAACTGCTGATCGTTGCCCCGATGAGCGGCCATTACGCCACGCTGCTGCGTGGCACGGTGCAGCGCATGGTGGAAAATCAGGAAGTCTGGATTACCGATTGGGCCGATGCACGTACGGTTCCGCTGTCCGAAGGCCATTTCGACCTCGATGACTATATCGATTACCTGATCGAATTTCTGCAATTCATCGGAAAAGGTGCGCATGTGCTCGCCGTGTGCCAGCCTTCGGTCCCCGCTTTCGCGGCCACCGCAGTGATGGCTGCAGCAAAGGATCCGTGCCGTCCCAAGACGCTGACCATGATGGGCGGACCGATCGACACTCGCGCCAGCCCGACCAGCGTGAACGACCTCGCGATGGAAAAGCCGCTGAGCTGGTTCGAGAACAATGTGATCGCGACCGTGCCGATCAACTATCCGGGCGCGGGGCGCAAAGTCTATCCGGGCTTTCTGCAGCTTGCCGGCTTCATCAGCATGAACCTCGCCGATCACATGATGAGCCATTACGAAATGTTCAAACACATGACGATTGGCGATCACGACAGCGCCGATCGCACGAAGCAGTTCTACGACGAATATCTCTCCGTCTGCGACATGACCGAGGAATTCTACCTGCAGACCATCGTGCATGTGTTCCAGGAACATTCGCTGCCCAAGGGCGAATTCGTCCATCGCGGCAAGGCGATCGATCCCGATGCCATTCGCGATACCGCGCTCTTGTGCATCGAGGGCGAGTTGGATGACATTTCCGGCATCGGCCAGACCCGCGCCGCGCTCGATCTCGCCGAGCATTTGCCGATGTCCAAGAAGAAATACCACCTCGCACGCGATTGCGGGCACTATGGTATTTTCAACGGCAGCAAATGGCGCGAGCGTATTGCGCCGGTTGTCGAGGAATGGATGCGGGCGAATTCTTGATTTTCGAGGGCGCATCCGCGCCCTCGTCCTCGGTGCTATTCGCTCCGGCGGGACTGCGTTCCGCCTACGCGGCACCTGCGGGTCGCGCCGTGCGCTCGGTCGCTGACCTTCGGCCAGCGAGACCAGCACTTCAATTGATCGATTTCGCGGAGCACGCTCGGCGACCAGCCGAGGGCAAGGCCGAACGGCCGTCCGCAGCGGGCGCAGCTTGCCTGCGCGTATAGCGAGGACGAAAGCGCGGATGCGCTTTCGAAAAACAAACAAACTCAAACCGACCCCTCGCTTACATCCCTCTTCCCGAACACCCGCTTCAGCAAGCGCCTGAGCATGATCACCGTCCCGATAGCCAGCGCCAGCAGGACCAGCGCCACGCCCGCTGCGGCCCAGGGGTATTCGTAGACGAACCACAACAGACCGATTGTCGCGACATCCTCTGCGGTGGACATGGCGATATTGCTGACGGGTTCGGGGCTTGTGTTGATCGCCGCGCGGGCGCCTGCCTTGCCGCCATGTGAAAGCAGTGCTCCGCCGCCGCCGAGGAGGAAGGCGAGCACTTGCAGCGCCGGATCGCCGGGATCGACGATGGCGAGCGACAACAGCGCACCGCCAATCGGGCGCACCAGCGTGTGGACCGTGTCCCACGCGCTATCGAGCCATGGTATCTTGTCGGCAAAAAATTCCGCCAGCGCGCCGAAAGCGGCCACGCCCATCACCCAGGGATTGGCGAGTATTTGCAGCGATTCGAGATGTTCGGGGAGCGGCACATGGCCGGTGCTCATTGCAAGCCCGGTCGCGAAAATGACGAGGTACAGCCGCCAGCCCGCGAGCAAGCTCATGCTGCCCGCTATGCCGATGATTTCCATGATGCCGAGCGACGCTGTCCCATCCATGCGCGTGAGTATTCCCGCACATTGCGCAAATGTCGAGATTGCGCGTCTATTCGGCGGGAACTGCGCTGCGCCGCTTTGATGGCGCAAATCGATTGAGCGCGCGCTGGGCCGGCTTTTCCAGCAAACCATAGGCGAGGTGGCTCAGGATAAGGAGGGCCACACAATAGATCGCAAATCCGCCGGGACCGATCTGCGCGGCATCGTCTGCCAGCACGATCTTGGCCAGGATGAAAAGCGGGAAGTGGATGAGGTAGGTCGCATAGCTGATATCGCCCAGCCACTCGAAGACGCGCCCACCCAGCAGCCGGGCGGCGGGACCAGTAGAAAGCGCGAGGCCGATCAGGGAAGCGGCAAAGCCTAACGGGACGAGCAACGTCTCGGCGCGTTGGGTGAGCGCCCAGGAGGCGAGCAGTGCGAAGCCCAGCAATGCGGGCCACAGCGCTTTCACCGCGCCATTGCGCCAGCGCAGCCACAGCAGCGCGAGCATCATGCCGATCGTGAATTGCAGCACGCAGCGCAGCAAGCCGAGCCTTGTGATCTCTTCCCCCAAAGTCGCGGCGCCGAATGCCGTGAACACTCCTGCCAGAGCCAAAGCACAGGCCAAAATCATCACGATGAGCGCAGGCACGCGCCATTCCTCCCATCGCACCGCGAGCACGAGGAAGGGAAACACCACATAGGCGCCCATCTCGGCGCTGATCGACCAAGCCGGGTGGTTCCAGCTTAGCGCGTCGGTGAAGCCCCAATTCTGGAGCAGCAGCACGTGCAGCGGCAGTTCGGCAAAGGGATAGCCATCGGTCGGGCGACCGGTCACCACGAGCAGCACGGCAAATCCCACCATCGCCAGCAGCACGGCGATATGCAGCGGCCAGATACGCGCCACGCGCCGCCACCAGAAATCGGGGGCGCCTGCCAGACCGCCTGCCCTGAGGCGCGGCCCGTAGTTGAGCCACATGACGAAGCCCGAGAGCATGAAGAACAGGTCCACGGCGAGATAGCCCCGCGCGAACACGCCGATCAGCGGCTCAGGCACCCAGCCGGTGAGCGAAAGCCGCGCGTGGTAGAGCACCACGAACCAGGCAGCGATCCCGCGAGTGCCCGTGAGCGCGGGCAGGTGCGGGGGCCGCTCAGGTGGAGCGATGACGGTGGTCACGCAGAAGCCTCTGCAGGCTGGCGGTTCTTCAGCCACGGACGCGTTTCGGCGGTCTCATCCCGCTTGTCGCGGCGCAGGATCGTGGCGAGGGCAATTTCCAGGCCCACCATCATGAAGATAAAGGGCTGGTAGCCCACCCCGATAAACAGCGCGCCGACCAGATAGATGACGTGGCCATGCTGCAATGCAGTCGCGAAGCCGCGCCATTTCACCGCCTCTTCATCCTTGAAGCGGGCATAGCGGCGGCGAACGCGCTCCATGCTGATAAGGCCGGTCAAATGGATCGCCAGCCAGATCGCAAAACCGAAATAGCCCTGCTCGCCCAGCACTTCGAAATAGGCAGAGTGATAGGCGCGGCTTTCCTCGGTAATTTCGACATATTCGACCTGCTGCGTCTCGCCCAGCTCGGTCACATTGCGGGTGTTGTAGGTGAAGCTGTTGCCGCGATAGGCATCGAAACCGCCGCCCTTGGGATTGGCCGCCACATAGTCGAGCGTCCATTGCCAGACCGCTACGCGCGTCGAGGCGGACTGGTCCGACTGGTGATCGGTGATGGTCGCCATGCGCTCTGTATATTGCGCGGGCAGGAAGGGAATCGCCACCAGCACGGCAGCCGCAGCCATGCCGGCGAAAAGGAATTTGTGCTTCACGCTGCGTAGCATCAGCGCCGCCAGCACGGCGATGCAGACAAGCCCGGTGCGAGTCTGCGTGCCGATGGGGGTGAGCAGCGCGGCAAAAGTCAGCGCGAGGGCGAAAGCCCAGGCCAGCCGCCTCTCGGTAATGATCGTGGAATAGCGCGCGACCCACAGGATCAGCGGGATCATTGTAATCGCCACGGTGGACAGCGTGCTGCCTTCATAAAGGCCGCTATTTTCCTGCACCAGCGATGCGAGCGTTCCGTACCCGCCCCCGCCGGAGAACACCGTTTTGATGCCAGCCGGAATGATGATCGTCGCCGCGCTCAGCACCATGACCAGCGCCGCCGATTCGAGCCTTAACTTGGTCCGCAATGTCAGCGGCAGGAAAGCGGCGAAGACGAGGCCTTTCCAGACCCAGTCCCATTTCTCCCATGCCGAATCCTGGAACTCCGCGCCCAGGGTCGTGTAGCCGCACCACAGCAACAGCATGATGATCAGCCCCTGCCGGACAGAGGGCCTGCTGCCCTGCTTGTTGTCGAGCAGGATGTAGCCGCCGAAGGCTGCAAGGAAGACGATCAGCGAGACCTGCAGGCTGGTGAGGAAACCCCACGCAACCTTCTGCGGCGCGACGATATCGACATAGATATAGAGCAGCACCCACAGGAAGGGGCGCTTGAAGCCCATCGTTAGCATGGCCGCGATGAAGGCGAACAGCAGGATATCACGCATCGCCTGCGCCCTCCGGCTGTTCGGCCGCTGCGGGGCTATCGCCAGACCCACGCTCCCACGGGCGCAGCGCCTTGCCATCCCCCGGATTGTCAAAATCGAGATCTTCCCGGAACAGCATGCGCCAGCCGACCAGAAGGATCAGGCCGTGCGTCAGCAGGATGGAGAAAATATCGATCACAAAAGCTGTTCCCGAGTGCGGTTCAGCCTCGCCCATACGCGCAAGCTCTTGACGCTGCGTTAAGCAAGATGTGGCAGAGGCACCGGCGATGACCCGGATTTTGCACGTTCTCGACCATTCATTGCCGCTGCACAGCGGCTATACCTTTCGCACGCGCGCAATCCTGACCGCGCAGAAAGCGATGGGGCTGGAAGTGCGCGGCATTACCGGTCTGCGCCACAGCATGGACGGCCCGCCAGTCGAAGAAGTGGACGGCCTCACTTTCCACCGCACGCCGGGCAAGGCGGAAGGACCCGCTGGCCTGAAGGAATGGCGGGAAATCGGCGCGCTTGCCGATGCGATCGTGGCGCTGGCCAAGGAATGGCGGCCCGACATTCTCCATGCCCATTCGCCCGCGCTCGATGGCCTTGCTGCGGTGCGTGCAGGCAAGAAGCTCGGAATACCGGTGGTCTATGAAATTCGCGCCTTCTGGGAAGATGCCGCTGTCGGCAATCTCACCTCGGCCGAAGGTTCAATCAAATACCGCCTGACGCGCCAGCTCGAGAACATGGCGGTGAGCGGAGCGGACCATGTGATGACGATCTGCGAAGGGCTGAAGGGCGATCTCGTCTCGCGCGGTGTCTCGCCGGACAAGATCGGCATCATGCCCAACGGCGTCGACCTAACGATGTTCGGCGAGCCAGCCGCGCGCGATGACGCGCTCACTGAGCAGCTTGACCTTGGCGCAGGTCCGGTGATCGGCTTTATCGGCAGCTTCTACGATTACGAGGGGCTGGACGATCTGATCGCCGCCATGCCCATGCTGATAGAGCGCCATCCCGACGCGCGGCTGCTGATGGTCGGCGGCGGGCCGATGGCAGACGAGCTGAAAGCACAGGCAGAGGTCTCTCCGGTCGCCGATGCGATCTGCTTTACCGGGCGCGTGCCGCATTCCGAAGTCGAACGCTATTACGCGCTCACCGACATCATGGCCTATCCACGCAAGAAAAGCCGCCTGACCGATCTCGTGACCCCGCTCAAGCCGCTGGAGGCCATGGCGCAGATGAAGCTCGTCGCCGCGAGCGATGTCGGCGGTCACCGGGAGCTGATCACCCATGGCGAAACCGGCGTGCTGTTCGCGCCCGACGATGCGGCAGACTGCGCGAAGGCGCTCGCCGATCTGCTCGATGCGCGCGGGGATTGGGATGCCTATCGCGAGCGCGGCCGCACGCATGTCCGCACCAATCATGACTGGCACCGCAATGCACAGCGTTATCAGGTCGTTTACCAAAGCTTGCTAGGGCACCCGGTGAATAGCCAGACGTCGGCTGCTGCGTGATACTCAGCATGCAGGTGACCGGGCGCCAGAATAGGATGTGATCGTGGCATCAATGCCGATGGATCAAAAGCAGAGTTCACGCAGTGGCGGCAAGCCGCCGGTCAGCGCGCATCCGGCCTTTCCGGCCGTTGTGGCGCTGTGGTTTGCTGCGCTGCTGGGCCTCGGCAGCCTTATCCTGCCTGTGCAATTGATTGAACGATTGGTGACCGCCACTGGCATCGCCTCGCTCATCCCCGCAGCTGCACCGCCACTTGGCTTCACTGCCCGTGCCGCCATTGCGCTGGTCGCCACTATCCTTGGCGCGCTGATCGGTGTCGTCGCAGCACGCCGTGTTGCAGCCATCAAAGCCAGCGATGATCTGGACGATGACCTGCTGGAGGACGCCAGTGAGCCTCGCTTTGCGCGCCAGCCTTTCAACGCCGAAATGGATCTGGAAGAAGACGGCATCGAGCCCGATGCTGAAGATTTCGACGAAATCGACGAAGAGCCCGCACCCGCGCTGACAAAGCGCCGCCGCGCGCTGGCGATGGAGGAGGAAGAAGGGCCGAGCGAGTTCCTCGTTGCCGCTCCCCTTCCGGGCGCAGCCGAGGAGACAGATTACATCGACCTCGATCAGCCGCTCGATCTCGATGCCGAGTCAGCGGTCGAGGAAGAAGACGAGGCTACTTTGGAGAACCAGTCCGGGCGGCAGGAATTTGTCGCCGCGCCTGCTCCGATCTCTCACGAGGAAGCGCCTGTCGATGAGCCCGAAGCGGTCGAATCCGAGCAGATGCCCGAACCACTGCCGTTCTCACCCCCTTCGATGATGCGCCAATTCGACAATTCGGACGCTGAAGGCGATAGCCGCCCCTTCGATGCGCCTGCCGACCAGTCGGACGCTGCAGGAGACGCCAGCGAAGAGGATAGCGGCGAAACCGAATCACCTGAGGACACCATGCCGGACAAACAGATTTTCAATGCCGCAGCCCCGGCAGTGCCCGTCGCTTTTGACGAGCAGACCAGCGAGAGCTCCGCACCCGTCCAGCAAGCCGAAACCGGTGAGCCGGTCGAACCCGAAGCAGACGGTGGTGGCCTTGTCCAATTGGTGCAGAAACTCGGCGATACGCTGGAAAAGCATCGCGAGTGGAGCGCCCAGCGCGCGGCGGAAACGCCCGCACCCGTGCCTGCCCCCGCTCCTTTTGCCGCGCCGCAGGAAGCAGCAGAGGAAAGCGCTCCCGCTCCCGTTCCGCAGGTTTTCGAAGCTGCCCCGCCTGAAGATGCTGCCGAAGCCATGGCTGCCTATTTCAACAAGCCTGCCGAAAGCGATCCGGAACATCCGAGCGTGCCTCGGCCTGCGCCGGGCGAGGCTTATGCTCCGCTGTCGGCCAGCATGCGTCTGAGCGACGATGTCGAGGATGATGAAGAAGAAGATGCCGACGATCTGTCCGAGATTGCCGCGTCTTTCTCTCTGCCGCTCAAGCAGCAAAGCGCTACGCCTGCGCCTGCGCCCGCTCCTCAGACCGCAACGCCTACGCCGCGGCCTTCTTTCGATATTCCGCCTCCTTCGCCGAGCGCACCGGCTGAAGTGGCCGAGTTTGACGAAGCCGAAGAGCCGGCTGGCGAAAGCGTTGTTGAAGACGAGCCAGGCACGCAGCCAGCCGGCTATTCGCGCGATGCCGCCTATGGCTCGCTCTCTTCGATCAACAATCCATTCAAGCAGAACGCCACCGATTTCGTGCGCATTGAAGAGGCCGAGCCGGCCGCAGAAGCGCCGCGTCCGGCAGTCGTCTTTCCGCATCAGGAGGCACGCCAGCCCAAGCCGCAAGCATTGGCTGAGGCAAGCGCAGCCCCTGCACCGCAGCCGCGCAAATCGGCATCGAACGATGACAATGAGCGCGCTCTGCGCGAAGCGCTGATGAACCTACAACGCATGAGCAAATAAGCACAGCGCGCGGGGGCATTCCGCTCCCTCGCCGCAACGCACTACCAATACGAAGCCTCGGGGTCAGGGCGTGCATAGGTTTGCACCGCCCTTCTACCCCCTTGTGCGCTGCAGCAAAACTTGCAAAAGACGTTTCATGTCGCCATAGCGGCGGCTCACGACATTTTCGTGCAGCCGCGTGCTGGAGTTTCGCAATTCGTTACCGATGAAACCGGTTTCGGACGCGCGCTCTATCCGTCTCGCAACATGGAAGAGTATTGCAATTGACCGAGTATCGTGCCGATTTTCCCCAGGCCCAGGGCCTGTATGACAGCGTAAACGAACATGACAATTGCGGCATGGGCTTCGTCGCGCATATCAAAGGCGGGAAATCGCACGACATTATTACGCAGGCGCTGGAAATCCTCGCCAATCTCGATCACCGCGGCGCCGTGGGTGCGGACCCGCTTTTGGGCGATGGCGCAGGTATCCTGATCCAGATTCCGGACAAGCTCTATCGCCGCTGGGCGGATGGCGAAGGCCTGATACTGCCCCAGCCGGGCGATTACGCTGTCGCCATGTGCTTCATGCCGCAGGATGAAGAGGCCCGCGATTTCATCACCGGCCAATTCGAGAAATTCATCGCCAAGGAAGGCCAG
Organism: Aurantiacibacter sp. MUD61; assembly: GCF_027912455.1. Classification (NCBI taxonomy): domain Bacteria; kingdom Pseudomonadati; phylum Pseudomonadota; class Alphaproteobacteria; order Sphingomonadales; family Erythrobacteraceae; genus Aurantiacibacter; species Aurantiacibacter sp. MUD61. The sequence continues at coordinate 1,120,863 of NZ_CP115446.1, read as the reverse complement.
CAGCTGATCGGCTGGCGCGATGTACCGACGACCGAGACAGGCCTTGGCAAGGCCGTGCTGGAAAGCATGCCGGTGATCCGCCAGTGCTTCATCGCGCGCGGAGACAATTGCCCCGACCAGGACGCTTTCGAGCGCAAGCTCATCGTCATCCGCAAGCAGACGCAGAACCCGCTGAAAGAGCTGGCTGAAAAGCATGACATGCCGGGCCTGACCAAGCTCTACATGCCCAGCTTCTCCAGCCGCACCGTCGTTTACAAAGGCCTGCTGCTCGCCAATCAGGTCGGCAGTTTCTACGACGATCTGCGCGATCCCGATTGCCAGAGCGCATTGGGCCTCGTGCACCAGCGCTTCTCTACCAACACTTTCCCCAGCTGGCGTCTGGCCCAGCCCTTCCGCCTTATCTGCCACAATGGCGAGATCAATACGGTACGCGGTAATGTGAACTGGATGAACGCCCGCCGCCGTACGATGGAAAGCGAGCTGCTGGGTGCCGATCTCGACAAGCTGTGGCCGATCGTGCCGCACGGCCAGTCCGACACCGCCTGCCTCGACAATGCGCTCGAGCTGCTGCTGCTCGGCGGATACAGCCTCGCCCATGCGATGATGATGCTGATCCCGGAGGCATGGGCCAAGAACGACCTCATGGATCCCAAGCGCCGGGCTTTTTACGAATACCATGCTGCGCTGATGGAGCCATGGGATGGGCCCGCTTCGGTCGCCTTCACCGATGGCCGCCAGATTGCCGCCACGCTCGACCGTAACGGCCTCCGCCCCGCGCGCTATTGCGTGACCAAGGACGATCTCGTCTGCCTCGCTTCGGAAAGCGGCGTGCTGCCTTTCGCGGAAGAGGACATCACCCGGAAATGGCGCCTGCAGCCGGGCCGCATGCTTCTCATCGACCTCGAGGAAGAGCGTATTATCGAGGATGAGGAGCTCAAAAACGAGCTCGCCAATGCGCATCCTTACGAGGAATGGCTGCGCGCCGCGCAATACAAGCTGAAGGACCTCGAAGCGATCGAGACCGATGACGAGGCGGTGCAGCAGCACGAAGTCTCGCTGCTCGATCGCCAGCAGGCCTTTGGCTACACGCAGGAAGACATTTCGCGCTTTCTCGAGCCGATGGCGGTGGCGGGCGACGATCCGATCGGATCGATGGGTACCGACACGCCGATTGCCGTGCTCTCCAAGCGCAGCCGCCTGCTCTACGATTACTTCAAGCAGAACTTCGCGCAGGTCACCAACCCGCCGATCGATCCGATCCGCGAAGAGCTGGTGATGAGCCTGCTGACGATGGTCGGCCCGCGCCCGAACCTGCTGGGCCGGGAGGCCGGCACGCACAAGCGCCTCGAAATCAGCCAACCGATACTGACAAATAGCGGGATGGAGAAAATCCGCTCGGTCGAGAGCGTGCTCGACGGCGCCTTCCGTACCGAGACGATCGACATCACCTGGGATGTGGACAGCGGGGCAGAGGGCCTCGAAATGGCGATCAAGGAAATGTGCTGGGCCGCGACCGAAGCGGTGCTGCAGGACAAGAACATCCTGATCCTGTCCGACCGTGCACAGGGGCCGGACCGCATTCCCATGCCCGCCCTTCTCGCCACGGCTGCGGTGCACCACCAGCTGACCCGGCAGGGCCTGCGCATGCAGACCGGCATCGTCGTCGAAACCGGCGAAGCGCGCGAAGTGCATCATTTCTGCGTGCTGGCGGGCTACGGCGCGGAAGCGATCAATCCTTACCTCGCCTTCGAGACGCTGGAGGACATCCGCCAACGCAAGGCGCCTGAACTGACCACCAAAGAGGTCGAGAAGAATTACCAGAAGGCGGTCGGCAAAGGCATCATGAAAGTGATGTCCAAAATGGGTATCTCCACCTACCAGTCCTATTGCGGGGCGCAGATTTTCGATGCGGTGGGCCTGTCCTCCGAATTCGTAGAGCGCTTCTTCACCCGCACCGCGACCACCATCGAAGGCATCGGCCTGAAGGAAGTCGCGCAGGAGACCGTGCGCCGCCATGCCGAGGCCTATGGCGATAACCCGATCTACAAGAACATGCTCGATGTCGGCGGCATCTACCAATACCGGCTGCGCGGCGAAGAGCATGCCTGGACGCCTGCCAATATCGCCGACCTGCAGCATGCCGTGCGCAGCGAGCCGGGACAGAATGCGCAGGATCGCTACAGGGCCTTTGCCAAGTCGGTGAACGAACAGGCCGAGCGCCTGCTGACCATTCGTGGCCTGATGGAATTAAAACCGGCCAACGATCCAATCCCGCTCGAAGAGGTCGAGAGCGCGGAAGATATCGTCAAGCGCTTCAGCACGGGCGCGATGAGCTTCGGCTCGATAAGCCATGAAGCGCATTCGACACTCGCCATCGCGATGAACCGGATCGGCGGCCGTTCGAATACCGGCGAAGGCGGTGAGGAGCCGTTCCGTTTCCAGCCGCTCGACAATGGCGATTCCATGCGCAGCCGGATCAAGCAGGTTGCTAGTGGCCGCTTCGGCGTGACCACCGAATATCTCGCCAATTCGGACGATATCCAGATCAAGATGGCGCAGGGCGCAAAGCCCGGCGAAGGCGGCCAGCTGCCCGGCCACAAAGTGGACAAGCGCATCGGTAAGGTGCGGCATTCCACTCCGGGTGTGGGCCTCATCTCGCCGCCGCCGCATCACGATATCTACTCGATCGAAGACCTCGCGCAGCTGATTCACGATCTGAAGAACGTGAATCCTGCCGCGCGCATTTCGGTCAAGCTCGTATCCGAAGTGGGCGTGGGCACGGTGGCCGCAGGCGTTTCCAAGGCGCGTGCCGACCATGTGACCATTTCGGGCTATGAAGGCGGCACGGGCGCATCGCCGCTCACCAGCCTCACCCACGCCGGCAGCCCGTGGGAAATCGGCCTCGCCGAAACGCAGCAGACTTTGCTCCTCAACAATCTGCGCAGCCGCATCGCGGTGCAGGTGGATGGCGGCCTGCGCACCGGGCGCGATGTCGCGATCGGCGCATTGCTGGGCGCGGACGAATTCGGCTTTGCTACGGCTCCGCTGATCGCGGCGGGCTGCATCATGATGCGCAAGTGTCACCTTAACACCTGCCCCGTGGGCGTCGCCACGCAGAATCCGGAGCTGCGCAAGCGCTTCGTCGGCACGCCGGAGCATGTGATCAATTACTTCTTCTTCATCGCCGAAGAGCTGCGCGAGATCATGGCCGAAATGGGCTTCCGCACGGTGGAGGAGATGATCGGCCGGGTGGACCGCATCGACATGAACCGCGCCATCCGTCACTGGAAGGCGGACGGGGTGGACCTTTCCCGCCTGCTTCACACGGTCGAGCCGCCCGAAGGCAAGGAGCTGTTCCATACGGAAACGCAGGAGCACGGCCTTGAAAACGCGCTCGACAACGAGCTTATCACTGCCTGCGCCCCGGCGCTGGAACGCGGCGAAAGCGTTCAGGTGGAGCGCGAAGTCCGCAATGTTAACCGCACCGTCGGCACAATGCTGTCGGGCGAAATCGCCAAGCAACATGGCCACGCAGGCCTTCCGGTCGATACCGTCCGCGTGAACTTCACCGGCACGGCGGGGCAGAGCTTTGCTGCATGGCTGGCGCATGGCGTGACGCTGGATCTGGTGGGCGATGCCAATGACTATGTCGGCAAGGGCTTGTCCGGTGGCCGCGTGATCGTTCGCCAGCCCGACGGCGTGGACCGCGATCCGCGCAAGAACATTATCGTCGGCAATACCTGCCTTTACGGCGCGATTTCGGGCGAGGCCTATTTCTGCGGCGTGGCGGGTGAACGCTTTGCCGTGCGCAATTCGGGCGCGGTCGCCGTCGTCGAAGGCACGGGCGATCATGGCTGCGAATATATGACCGGCGGGGTTGTCGCCGTGCTTGGCCGCACGGGCCGCAATTTTGCTGCCGGGATGAGCGGCGGCATCGCCTATGTCTACGACCCCAAAGGCACGTTCCACGAACGCTGCAACATGGCGCAGGTGGAGCTGCAAAAGATCGATCCCATGGCGGACGATCCAGAGGGTATGGGCCTGCCGCAGCAGCGCCCCTCCACCGTGGACGATCTCGGCATGGGCGATCCGCTCTATCACGATGCCGCGCGGCTCAAGATCCTGCTGGAACGCCACAAGCTGCACACCGGCTCTGCCCGCGCGGCAGAAATGCTCGACGATTGGGAAAACACGCTGGGCAAATTCGTTAAGGTCATGCCGAAGGATTATGCGCGCGCTCTGAAGCAGCTTGAGGCTGAGCGCGATGAAGCCGCCATGGAAGCGGCGGAATAAGGGTCAGAATAATGGGAAAAGAGACAGGCTTTCTCGAAGTCGACCGTGAAGATCGCACCTATACCGATCCCAAGGAGCGGCTGAAGCATTACAAGGAATTCGTCATTCCGCATGACGAGCCTGCCCTGCAGAAGCAGGCCAGCCGCTGCATGAATTGCGGCATTCCCTACTGCCATAACGGCTGCCCGGTGAACAACATCATCCCGGACTGGAACCACCTCGTCTACGAAGGCGACTGGCAGAACGCGCTGGAAGTGCTGCATTCGACCAACAATTTCCCGGAATTCACCGGCCGGATCTGCCCCGCCCCGTGCGAGGCGAGCTGCACGCTCAACATCACCGACCAGCCGGTGACGATCAAAAGCATCGAATGCGCCATTATTGATCGTGGCTGGAAGGAAGGCTGGGTAAAGCCGCAGCCGCCGGAGAAACAGTCCGGCAAAAGTGTCGCCGTGGTTGGCTCGGGCCCGGCGGGCATGGCCTGCGCACAGCAGTTGGCGCGTGCGGGACATTCGGTGACGGTATTCGAGAAGAGCGACCGCGTGGGCGGCCTGCTGCGCTACGGCATCCCCGACTTCAAGATGGAGAAGACCCTCATCAATCGCCGCGCGGTGCAGATGGAGGCCGAAGGCGTGACCTTCCGCACCAGCACCGAAGTCGGCGTCGATGTGTCAATGAAGTCGCTGAAGGAAAACTTCGACGCAATCGTGCTGTCGGGCGGGGCAGAGCATCCGCGCCAGCTCGAGATACCGGGCGCGGAAATGGCTGGCGTTCGCTTGGCCATGGAATTCCTCACCCAGCAGAACAAGCGCAATGCGGGCGACGATGAAACCCGCGCCGCACCGCGCGGCTCGCTGACCGCCACGGGCAAGCATGTGATCGTGATCGGCGGCGGTGACACCGGCAGCGATTGCGTGGGCACCAGCAATCGGCAGGGCGCGGCTTCGGTCACCCAGATCGAAATCATGCCGCAGCCGCCCGAGAAAGAGAACAAGCTGCTCACCTGGCCCGACTGGCCGATGAAGCTGCGCACATCCTCCAGCCATGAAGAAGGCGTGGAGCGCGACTGGGCGGTACTGACGAAGGAAGTGATTGGCGAAGACGGCAAGGTCACCGGCCTCAAATGCGTTCGCGCGGACTGGTCCGAAGGGCAGCTGAAAGAAGTGCCGAACAGCGAATTCACGCTGAAGGCAGACCTGATCCTCCTCGCCATGGGTTTCCTCGGCCCGCGCCGGCAGGGCATGCTCGATCAGGCCGGGGTGGAGATCACCCAGCGCGGCAATGTCGATGCGAACGAGCAGGATTACCGCACCTCGGACGAGCAGATTTACGCTTGCGGAGACATGCGCCGGGGCCAGAGCCTCGTCGTATGGGCAATCCGTGAAGGTCGCCAATGCGCCGCCAGCGTGGACGAAGCGCTGATGGGCGTTACCGAGCTGCCGCGCTAGTTCGCGCGCGCTTCGCCGAGGACTTCGCGCAGCACCGGTATTTCGGCGACTGGCATCGTCCATACCTGATAGAGCCCGCTCTCGCCGCCCGCTTCGGTGGGGCGCGATGACGTGAAGACCACGCTCTCGCCATCGGGAGTGATCCGGGCGGCGAACTCGGCGTCCGGGGTGTTGATTTCCGGCCCGAGATTGCGCGGCGCGCTCCATTCGCCTTCGCACAGCACCGAAACGAAGATATCCGCGCCGCCTTCGCCCTCAACCACATCGGTGCTGAGCAGCATTACGCGGCCATCGGCGGTGACCCATGATCCGTCGTTCTCGCCTGCGGTATTGATGTCTCCGGGTACCGGGATCGGCGCGGCAAAACCGCCGCTCCCATTCCCGCGCGCGACATAGATATCGCGCAGGCCCACGCCGTCGAGACGCTCGCTCCAGAAATAGAGATCGCCCCCGCGCGTCAGCACCGGCGCGGTTTCATTGTTCACGAAGCGCGTCTGGCGGATGCGGCCTCCGCGAATGCGGCTGATGTCGGGATTATCGAGCGCGACCGGCTCTGCCCCCGCATCGGAAAGCGAGAGAGCGAAGAGGTCGAAATCCTCGTAAACATTCTCGCCAGCGTGGCGCGGGCGGTCCGGTGCCCAAGAGAAGTATAGCGTGGAGCCATCGGGGCTGACGCTCGGCCATTCGGCGCGCGCTTCTGCTTGGGGTAATTGTACGCGCTCGGCGGGCGACCAGCCGCTGGCGGTTCGCTGCGAGCGGTAGAGCAATTGCGGGCATTCCCAGATCAGCTCGCAATCGGCGCGGGTGAAATACATCGTCTGCCCGTCAGGTGAGAAGCCTGGGCTGAAAGTGATCCGTCCGTCCTGGCCGAGTGCTTCCGGGGCGAGCCGCCGTGCCCCAAGCGGCGTCGCGACTGCGGTGTCGGTTGCAGGCTGTGCGCTTGCTCCCTCCTCCTCATCCGAAGCAGCGGCTGAACAACCAGCACAGGACAGGGCGAAGAGCAGGGCAAGATATGGTGAAACCATCGAAATTCTCCAAGTCGTCATGCCCGCGAGGGTAAGAGCCGTGGCGAAGCGAAGGTGACCTGTTTCACCACATTGCTGACGTATTTCGCTCTTAATGAAGTATGAAATGACCGAAAACGTTCACCCCGCTCCCGACGCCATCGATCGCCGCATATTGCGCGAGGTGCAGGCCGATATCGGCAGGCCGGTGCCCGCAATCGCCGATGCGGTGGGCATCTCCGTCTCCGCCTATCGCCGCCGCCTCACCCGCTTGCGCAAGGCAGGCGTGGTGCTGCGCGAGGTGGCGCTGGTCGATAGCGCGCAGCTCGGCATCGAGATTATCGTCGCCATTACCATGATGGAGGAGCAATCATCGGGATACGACCGGCTGAAACGCCGCATCCGCTCCGCACCCGAAGTGACCCAATGCTACAGCGTGACGGGCGATGTGGATTTGATCGCCCATGTGACGATGCCCGATATGGCGACATACGAACAATGGATACAGGACTTCATCCTGTCAGACCCGGCCGTGCGCCGGTGCAATAGCCATGTCGTATATTCGCGGGTGAAGTTCACCACCGCAGTGCCGGTTTAGCCGCGCGCCTCATCCAGCGCCGCACGGAAGGCGGCGGGTTCATCGAGGCGCAAGGCGATGTGGGTGATCAGCTTTGTCCTGCCGAACAGGCCCTGAACTTCGACCGGCTCGCCAAGGCGGAGCGTCATATTGGGCGCGCTAAGGATCGCGGTGTCGATGGTCGATTTGGCCTTGAGTGTATCGGCATCGAACGTCTCACCCACTGCGGCAATGTTATCCAGCGGCACGGTGAAATCCAGAGGAGCGCCCGCGCGGATGCGGACGTAGTCCGGACCCACCAGCACCGGCATCAGTCGCAGGCTCTTGGTGAGCGCGACAAACCACATCAATCCTGCCAGCGTCAGCGCGAAGGCGATCCATGCGACCAGCGGGTTCCACAGCATCAGCAGCAAATGCACGACACCCAGTTCGATCACCTGCAACGCAATCAGCGTCACCAGCATGGGCGTTAGATAGCGGTGATAGGCGAAGCCCCGCGTGCCTTCAGGCACATCGGGAGCGCGCCGCCAGACGAACAGCGCCAGATGCATCATGCGAAGCTCGGTGGCCCACATACTGACCATTTGCGGCGGCAGGACGCTGCCCAGCGCCGATTCCCACCCTACGCCAGCTCGTCTCGCGGCGAGCAGCTTCACGCCCGACCACACAGCCCAGAGAGCGATGGTGCCCGCCAGCGCTGCAAGCAGTGGCGGCATGGCGAGGATGCGTTCGCGCACCGCAGGCGCTCCGCCCACCAGCACGACCAGCGCCCCGATCGCGGCCGCACTGAGCATTGCAAAGGCACCGGGCCTGCGATTCTCAGCCTTGGCGATGGTTGAAAGGCACAGCGTGTCGATGACGATCCAAGCAAAGAGCAGCGCTGCAATGGTCACATTCGCCGCAGCCCAGTCCGTATAGGTCATCAGCCGCGCGAGACCCAAAGCAGCGATAGTGGCGATAACCACCGCGACATTGCGCGGAATGCGAGCGATCAGGGCGCGTGCCATGGCGCCATCATAGGCCTTTCAGCGAAGCGCGAAAGTGAGCATTTGCGAAGCGTTGTTGCAGCGGCTGCAAGGCGGCGCGGCATCGTGGCTCCACCAGAAAACCCAGCACTATCGCCAGCAGGACTGCCGCAGGAATGGTCAGCCAGGCGGACAGCTCCATTTTCACCAGCGGGTGGTGAACGGCATAAAGCGCATAAGACGGAATACCCAGCCACGCGGCCACTTTCGCTCTCGGAAACCGGCTCACCGCGCCCAGCCACAAGGCGAGTGGCATCACGACCATCAGGGCAGCGTAATCGACCAGCACATTGCCATCCTGCGGCATCATCATGACGGTGAAAGGCAGCAGCAGGGCGAGCATTCCACAGGGCCAGCCGAGGCGCAGGCGAGAACGCGTCACGATCCGGTAGATCGCAATGCCGATGCAGAAACTGAACGCCGTGCGCGCAAGGCCATAGCCGAAGGTGTCCCATCGGAAGCCAAGGTCGGCACTCCCGCGCACTTCGATGCCAGCGACAACGCCGACCAAGCCGATCAGCAGAGCTGCCACCCAAGCGCGCTTGCCGAAACCCAGCAGCAACGCAAATGCAGCCCCCGCGATGAATTCGAACAGGAGCGACCAGAGCGGAATATTGGCCGGATAGAGGAAAGTCCGGCCTGTCGGAATCATCAGCAGTGTTCCGGCGGAACCGCCATTGATCGCCAGACCGATCGCCGCACCGATCACCATCATGGGCCCAAGCCGGATAAGCCGTTCGATCAGGAACGGTCCTGCTTGCATGCGGTGGGCATAGGCGTGAAACAGCACAAATCCGCTGAGCGCGAAGAACAGGTCGACCGCGAGGTATCCGCGCGGCACCATCCGCCCGGCATGGTAGAATACCACCGCCAAAGCCGCGATCCCGCGCATCGCATCAAGCGTGTGAAATCTCTCCGCACTCCTCGTCATGACACGGGTTTAGCGCGAATTGCTTGCGTTTCTCTCAATCGCGGAGAGGAGCCTCGCCGGGCGATCTGCCCGACAAAAACCCGCTTCAGCGCGCTTGCAGCTCTGCGGAGATACGCGCGACGATTGTCGGATCGTCGGGCGCCGTTTTTTCGTTTGGGATTTCGAGGAACCCTTCGTGGAGCTGGGCAATGCGCTGGCACTGCATCAGTCCGAGACCGTAGCCTTCGCCGACATGCCCGTCTTCGGGTTTGGAGAAGGGCTTCATCGCCAGATGGCGTTTTTCCGTGGGAATGCCCGGGCCCTTGTCGCAAAAACTGATTTCATATTCGCCGCCGTCGCGCTGGACGCCAATTTTTACCACCGGTTTTTCAACCCCCGCATGGCGAATGGCATTTTCGATCAGGCTTTGCAGCATTTGTCGGAACAGGGTCGGTTCGACAACGACTACCGGCAAGCGCGGCGAATGGATCTTCGCCTCGCGACTGATCGACAGCGCGGACAGATTGAAGCGAACTTCCTCCAGCAGAAGGTTGAGATCGGTCTCCTTGAAGCTCAGCCCAAGCTGGTCGGATTTCGCAGCCTCAAGCATGGCTGTAAGATGTTTCGACAACCCATGCGCGCTTTCCTTCACGGCCTTGCTGACCAGTGTGGCGCGTTCGCTCAGGCTTGAATTCTTGTCCCGCTCGATAATGCTCACACCGCTGATGATCGCTGCAATCGGGCTGCGCAAATCATGCGCCACCGAATGGGCATATTCGCGCAATTGCCTGTTAGCCCGGGTCAACGCATGCTCGCGGTTTTTGAGCGCGGTAATGTCCTTGGCAATTGCCAGCAGCAATTCCCCACCATCCTCTGTCGTATAGACCGTCTTGCGCGTGCTGAGGATCCGCTTTTCACCCTCCCAATCGGTGATTTCTTCGACGATTTCGGATTGTCCGCGGGCAAATGCCTTGCGGTCTTCCTCAAGGAAAAGCGCAGCCTCATCTTCGGCAAAATTCTCGACTGTCGTCGCGCCGATCACGTTCTTGCGTTCTTCAGGAGAATAGAGCGCGAGAAACGCGTCATTGGCATAGACGACGCGGGATTCGCGATCTTTCACAAAAATCAGGCTATCAGTGCTGTCCAATACGGCATGGACGAATGCTTCGCCAAGCATGACCTCTCCCCTTCTCGCGTACACTGCAAGCGACCCTCCCGCGAGTCAAGGCAATGGAATTACGGAATCTTTTTAACCCGCGCACCCCACACAGCGCGCGACGCTCGGGTCGTTGCTGAGCCGTCCCGCAGCAATCTCCTCGCCGCATTTGGCGCAATAGCCCCATTCGCCCTCGTCGAGCCGCGCGAAGGCAGCTTTGATGCGCGCGCGTTCTGCGCTGCGGCGGCGCTCCTCGGCCTGGGCCATCGCCTGCTGCTGCATTGCGTCCATGCGGGAGAGGCGGCCCACGCTGTCCTGCTGCAGGGTGACGGGCTCTCGGCCCTCCGCGCTCAGCGCATCGAGCCGGTCCAGCTCTTCCAGCCGGGCGGTGAGAGCTTGGCGCGCGTCATCCTCGGTCATGCGAAACAGCTTTCCTACAAACTGCGCGTTTGTCAAAGCCCACCCCATGCTCGGCGCAATGCAAATTTCCTTTCCGATACAGCATTTTGCAGTCATGAAACGCACGCCGGAGATTTTGCTTCAGGACACTGTCACACCTGTCACACCTGTCACACCCCCGGGCGTTCGACTCGGGTCAGAGCGACCAGTCGACAGGCTCACACCCCTGCGCTTCCAGAAAGGCGTTGGTCCGGCTGAAAGGCATGCTGCCAAGGAAGCCGCGATGTGCGGACAGCGGGCTGGGGTGCGGGCTGGTGATGAGCAGATGCCGATCGCTCGCGCCGAGTGCCGGAATGCGCTTCGCCTTGGCCTGCGCATGGCTGCCCCAGAGGATGAAAACGCAGGGCGCATCGCGCTCGGCCACTGCCGCGACGCAGGCATCGGTAATCGCGTCCCACCCCTTACCCGCATGGCTGCCTGCCCTGGCTTCCTCCACCGTCAGCGTGTTGTTGAGCAGCAGCACGCCCTGCTGCGCCCAGCTTTCAAGGTTGCCATGGGTGGGACGCGCAATGCCGATATCGCTCTCCATCTCCTTGAAGATGTTGACCAGCGATGGCGGCACTTTGACACCGTCCTGCACCGAGAAGCACAGCCCATGCGCCTGCCCCGGCCCGTGATACGGATCCTGCCCCAGGATCACGACTTTCACGCTTTCCAGCGGCGTCAGCTCCAGCGCGCGCAGGCGGCAGCCGCGCGGCGGGTAGATACGCTTGCCCGCATCCTCCTCCGCTCGCAGCCAGCCGCCCAGTCTGCGCGCTTCAGGCGTGGCGAGTGCAGGTTCGAGAACCGGCTTCCAGCTATCGGGAATGGCATCGGACATGGATCAACCTCTCATCGCCTTTCGACAGGCTCAGGACGAACGGATAGGGGCGCCGGGATGGCAGGGCCAGTCCGCCCTTCCCTCCTATCCCCATTGCGACTAAGGCGGCAGCGATGACTGTACACTTTCACGAAGAAGACCTGCCCGCAGGCGTGCTCGCCGATGGCCCCGTTGCCGTCGATACCGAAACCATGGGGCTGGTAACGCCGCGCGACCGCTTGTGCGTCGTCCAGATCAGCGATGGCCAGGGCGATGAGCATCTGGTGCGCTTTGCCAAGGACAGCACCTTCGATGCGCCGAATCTGAAGGCGGTGCTCGCCGATCCGGATCGCATCAAGATCTACCACTTCGCGCGTTTCGACCTTGCCGCGATCGAGTACTATCTGGGCGTGGAGGCAGGCCCGGTGTTCTGCACAAAGATCGCCAGCAAGCTGACCCGCACATTCACCGATCGCCATGGCCTCAAGATCCTCGTCGACGAACTGTTGGGCGAGTCGATCTCAAAGCAGCAGCAATCGAGTGACTGGGGTGCGGTGGAACTGAACGATGCGCAGCGCGAATATGCCGCGTCCGATGTGCGCTACCTCCACCGCATGCGCGATGTCTTCATCGAGCGGCTGGAGCGCGAAGGCCGCACTGCAATGGCGCAGGCCTGTTTCGACTTCCTGCCCACCCGCGCACGGCTCGACATTGCCGGTTGGGCGGATCACGACATCTTCAGCCACGCGTAAGGAGCAAATGGCCATCCTCTGGCGTTAGAGACACACATGACCGCCGCCGCCGACCGTATGCGCTCAAAGCGCCAGGCTTTCGCCGCCCCGGGCAGCTCGCTCGACAAGGTCGTGCGCGCGCTGGCGGTCGGCTTGCCTGCACTGGTCGGTGTGGTCGCAGCGCTCATGCTGATCACCCCGCTGGGGCCGCGCGGCGAAGTCAGCTTCCTGCTCGATCGCAACAAGGTCGCCGTCGCCGATGACCGGCTGCGCGTCGACAATGCCATGTACCGCGGAGAGGACGGCGAAGGCCGGCCCTTTTCGCTGATCGCAGGCTCTGCCGTCCAGCAGAGCAATTCGGTGCCGGTGGTGGAAATGCGCGAGCTCACCGCGCGCCTCCTGCTGCCCGAAGGCCCCGCCGTGCTGAGCGCGCCCGAAGGCAGCTATGACATCGATGACGAGCAGGTGGGCATTCCCGGCACGGTGCGCTTTACCGCGTCGGACGGCTATGAATTCACCGCCAGCAATGTAACGATCAACCTCCTCACCCGCACGCTGATGGGCGAAGGCGGGATACGCGGCGAGATACCGGCAGGCACGTTCCAGGCGGATTCGATGCAGGCCGACATGGAAGCGCGCACATTCACTCTCACCGGCAATGTGCGCGGACGCATGGTGCCCGGACAATTGCGCATGCCAAGCGGCATGAGCATGCCGGGACGTTAGTATGACAAAGAGATCGACGATGACCGACACGACAGCTTCCCGCCTCCCTTTACGCAAGCTGGCCCTGCGCGGACTTGCCGCCGGCCTTCTGGCAGGCGGTGCAAGCGCGATCGGCTTTGGCGCGCTGGCAGGGGCGCAGGATCTGGGCGGAATCGTCTCGAATGAGCCGGTCAGCTGGTCTGCCGACAATGGCCAGCTGCAGGATCGGCAGAACCGCGTGGTGCTTTCAGGCAATGTCGTGATCCAGCAGGGCAATCTGCGGATGACCGCTGACCGCACGACCATCGCGTACACCGATGCCGGAACGCTGCGCATCCAGCGCATCAATGCGACCGGCGGCGTCGTAGTGACCCGCGGCGATGAACGAGCGCGCGGCGATGCGGCAGTCTATGACTTCAACCGGCGGGTGATCATCCTGTCTGGCGGGGTGGCGATCAATCGCGGGACCGACCGGCTCGATGGCGGTCGTCTGGTGCTCGATCTGAACTCCGGCGTGACGAGTGTCGACGGGCAGGGCTCGCGCGACAGCGACGGGCGCGTGTCGGGCACTTTCGCGGTGCCGGAAGGCAACTAATCAGCAGGACAATCGCGCGGCCAGAAGAGCGCACGATCCTCTGATGAAGCGGATGCGGCGAGAATGGCGAGCCGGTCGCACGGCAGGGTAGCGCCCGCATCGAGCGCCTCGGCTAGAAGCCACGCGACATCGCGCGGATCGGCAGAGGGCAGCGCCACCGTGAGCGAGTTGGCCTGCCAATGCCCCTCAGCCGCGTAACGCTCGGCCATCGCGGCGCGGCCTTCTGCGCTGGTGATGAGCTCGGCAAGCAGGGCGTGGGTCTCGTCAGGTAGTGAGCCAGTCGACAGCAGCGCGGCAATGCGCTGCGCTGCGAGATCGTAGCGCTCTGCCGAGAGCGCAGCGCGGGCGGAGGCCAGCTGGGCAACCGGCACACGCCAGCCGCGCGTCGCGCTCGCTTCCATCGCGGCGAGGGCCAGCGCCTGATCGCCATTCTGGGTCGCCGCGAGCGAGAGCAGGGCAAGGTGCTCGGCAGGCAAGGGGCGGCGCGCGATGAGGCGGCTAGCCTCACGCACAGCGGTCTCGCCATACCCCGCCGCGATGGCCTCGCGGCTGCGCTGTTCGGCGGCAAAGCCGGAAAAAGCGCGCGGAACGAGCGGTGCCAGATGCGGCTGGAAGCGCGATGCACGGTCTAGTTGGGCGAAGATCACCACCGCGGCGAGCGCCAGGAGCGCGCCAATCCAGATGACCCGGCCCATCACGACACCTGCTCTCTGCGAGAGACCAGCAGCACGATACACAGGGCAGCGAGGCAGAGCAGCGACTGGTTGCGCAGCGGGTAATCGACCAATGACTGCAGCGCGATCGCCCCTATCGCCGCGCCTGCGCCAAGCCGCAGCCAAGTCCCCTCGCGACTGCCGCGTGGCAGGGCCGAAAGCAGGACCCAGCCGAGCCAGAGCACCGCGACCAGAAGCGCAAAGACGCCGCCCTCAATAGCGATCTCCAGCCAGTCACTGTGCGCCCGGCCCGCGCGGCGCGGCGAGACGTATTCAAGCGATTCGTGGACCTGGAAAACCTCGTCGAACGTGCCCATGCCGCTGCCTACCGGCCAGTACTGTCCGGCTGCGTAATAGCTGTCTTCCCACATCTCAGGCCGGTCAGCCGCGCCCGCCGAGACAAAGCGATCGACGCTCTCGGCAACTCGGCCTCCTGTGAGATAGGACGCTCCGAACACTCCGCTGACCACGACTGCAGCAGCCAATGCCATGCCGAACGCCATGCGGGGGCTCGTTTGCTCCCGCGTTCGGCGTCCGAGCGCCGCAGCACCCAGTCGAAGCACCAACAGGCCAATGGGCACGGCCAGTAAGGCCATGCCCGTTCGCGACTGGGTGAGGACAACTGCCACCGCGAAGAGGACGCCCGCGACTGCACTCGCAACCGCCGCCAATCCCCTCGCACGAGGCAGCGCCGCCAGTAGGGTGAGCGCGATGACGAACATAAGCGCTGTCGAATTGCGATTGGCAAAGGTCGCGTAGAACACATTCGGATCGGAGCGCTCATCATAGAGCAGTCCCCATTGGTTGCCGGATGCGAATTGCACAACGCCAAGGACAAAGGCCCCGCAAATGCAGATCAGAGCCCAGCGCAGCAAGCCGAGCTTCTGCTCCCGGCTCAGCATGCTGCCCGTGACGATGATCGCTGCGGGAGCAAGCGTGCCGCAGAACGCGACGAGTGTGCGCATGGGATCGACGCTGGCAGGAAACCAGCGATCCGCACCCAGCCCTGCGATGGTGAAGCTCTGCGCTATCAGATCGCGCCCGGGCAAGCTCTGCCAGAGCGCAGGCGGCAGCGGGATCAGCTGGATGAGCGGAAGAGCCAGCGTCACGGCGACCAGTGCGACCAAAGCGCGCGGGCCATTGCGGGCGAAGTCGGCACAAGCGCGCAAGTTCAACGCCAGCACAGCGATGGCAGCGAGCTGAATGACCATGTTGCCGAGGCCATAGGCCACGCCTCCACCGCCCAGCAGAATAGCAAGCAATATCAGAACTTTGAGATGTACATCAGGCGAGCCGAACCAGCGAGCGGATTGTCCGAAACGTAAGTTAGCGCCGCTTTGGCGATTTGGGTCAGCCACCCGTGCCAGGCGAGGCGTTCGAGCCCTCATTGGTGTCGGCGGCCACCAGCACAAGCAGTCCTCCGCCGATCAGGAGCGCGCCCAGCAGGATGTAGATGAAACCCTCGTCGTCATCATCATCCTCGTCCGTGATGGCAGCGATCTGCGTGGTCTCTAGCGAGATGCCAGCGCTGTCCGCACGCGTATTCGCCTGCGCCGCGATGGGTGCAGTTGCCACGAATGTCGCGGCAATGATTGCAAGCGTGTTCTTCAGCATGCGGACTGTCCCGTAGCGATCAATGTGGCGGTTTAACCCCGCGATAGGGTGCAATGCAAGCTGCGTGCGGCAGCCCGCGCCAAGCATTCGCTGGACACAGGTGTCCAAGCAACCCTAGAAACCCGTCACCTCCCGCACTCAGATGGAAAGCACCGATGAGCGCAATCGCGGTGATCCTGCACACAGACGGCGAACCCGCCGCCGCATCGGCGATCAGCGCGATGACCGCCGCAATGCACTATCGCGGGCAGGACGGTGTGCATCATCAATTGCTGGACGCTTGCGGAATGGGCCACTGCGCGCTCCAAATCAGCGCGGAAGATCGCGACAGTGTGCAGCCGCTCAGCGATGATGGTTCGCGCTATACGATTTCGCTCGATGGTTACGTCGCGAATTATGCCGAACTGCGCCGCGATCTGACGCAGCGAGGAGCCCGCTTGCGCAATCGCTCCGACGCGGAACTGGTGCTGCAGGCCTTCATCCTGTGGGGCCAGGAATGCCTCGATCACATAGACGGCGAGTTCGCTTTTGCCATTTATGATCGCGTCGAAAATGCCTTGTTCTGCGCCTGCGACCACACCGGGCTTCGCCAGCTGCATTATCACTGGAACGGGCGCACCTTTGTAGCGGCCACCGATATCACCGGCGTTCTGGCAGCGCTGGATGAGCGTCCCGATCCAAACCTTGGCTATCTGGCCGAGCATATCGCCAATGGCTGGTTCACCTGTGATGAGACGCCGTGGCAGGGCATTATGAGACTCCCGCGCGGGCACTGCCTGACGGTCGCAAACGGCAAGCTCCAGCGGCGCGAATATTGGGAATTGCCGCTCGACATAACCACGCGCTACCGCACCGATGGTGAGTATATCGAGCATTACCGGAGCCTGCTGACGGAATGCGTTGCAGAGGCCGGGCGCAGCGATCATCCGGTGGCCTGCGAAGTCAGCGGAGGGCTCGATTCATCGGCGATATTCGCACTGGCGAACCACATGGATCGGGCGGGCAAATGGCCTTCCCCCGGTCTTGCAGGTTTCACGCTATCAGCTCCGCGCGGCACGCCTGCCGATGAAGCGCGCTATGTCGAGGCTCTGGTGCGCTCGACTGGCCGCGCGATCGAGGGTGTCCCGCTCTTCTGCCCCGATCTCGAGTGGTTCGAAGCACAGGCAAACAGTGACCAGCGCCTACCCTTCCTGCCCAACACGGTGATGCTGCGAAGTCTGGCCAAGGCCGCGTCAGAGCAAGGCTGCCGCATCAGCCTGACCGGCCAGGGCGGCGACCAATGGCTCGATGGATTGCCGCATTATTATCGCCAGTCCTTGCGCGGCGCTGACTGGCGCGGTTTCAGGCAAAGCTTCGGGGCGGATCGGCGAGCAAGAGGGCTTGGCTGGTCGACTCGTCAGGCGCTCAGACAATCCCTCGTCGCCGCACTGCCCGATGTCGTGCGCGACCGGCTGCGAGACTTGCGCGACGGCGAGCGAAGCATCGCTTCAGGAGCAGACTGGCTGTCTGACGAAATGCAAATGGTACTGAAGCAACGCGCCGACGCTTTCGAGGCGGAAACGGCTGCTCTCCCAGCCGATGATCGTGCCAAGCGCGGCAAGCTAGTCGAACCCTTCGCCCTGCTGGTGTATGACATGCTTAATCTGCAATCGGTCCGCCTCGGCGTCGAAAATCGCCATCCCATGCTTTCGCGCAAATTCATGGAATTCAGCGCGAGCACGCCCGAACATATCCGGCTTCGCGGATTTACGACAAAATACATCCATCGCGAAGCTATGCGCGACCTTCTGCCGCGAGCGATTGTCGACCGGGAAGACAAGGCTCATTTCAGCCAGACCTTCGCACCCTATCTGCCCGAAATGCAGGCATTTATCGCTGAGCAACTCGATGAAAACACGCAATTTCGCGAGGTTGTAAAAAGCGACATCGTGTGCGGGGCATTCGACAGCGCGAAGGGGGCCGCAATTGACCGGATACCCATCTGGTCGCTATGGGGAAGTTACGCCTCTGCCGTGTTTTTGGAGCAGGCACCAAACCTCAGATGATCACGTAAAGGGATCAGCATCATGCAAAACCACACATCGCAAAAGCCCGCATACGTCCGGCCGGAGTTGAAGGTCTTTGGATCGGTGCGCAATCTTACAGGCGGAAGTCTCGGCTTTCAGGGTGACGGCGGATCGATGACCCGGACAGGTATGTCGGATCCGCGCGCGAAAGAGAACGTAGTCCGGATCGGAACGCATCCAGCAGGGTTCGGCCTCTATCGCTTCGATTACAAGCCGGAATTCCAGGCCGAGCACGGCGCTGGTCGCCAGTTCGGTGTAAT
This sequence comes from Aurantiacibacter sp. MUD61, assembly GCF_027912455.1. NCBI lineage: Bacteria > Pseudomonadati > Pseudomonadota > Alphaproteobacteria > Sphingomonadales > Erythrobacteraceae > Aurantiacibacter > Aurantiacibacter sp. MUD61. The sequence goes on along the minus strand of NZ_CP115446.1, from coordinate 1,102,508 downwards.
GGCCGATGAGGTGGCAACCATCGTGCCCTCTGCCGTCAAGCGCGATGCCAACGGCTATGCCCGCGTCGACTATGCGCAGCTGGGAATTGCCCTCGCCTGATTTCAGGCTTTACGCGCCGATGCTTTGCCGAGACAATGGCTGAGACATGGTCGGCATTCTCGAAGAACATCACGAATATTTATCCGCCGAGCGGCGGCACGAGCTCTATGCGCAGGCCATCGCGAAGGTATTGGCCGAGGGCGCTACCGTAGCTGATCTGGGCTGCGGTTTCGGTGTTCTGGGGTTCCAGTGCCTTGAGGCAGGCGCGGCGCAGGTGCACGGCATCGACCGCACAGACGCGATCGAGATAGCGCGCGAGACCGCCCGGCGAGAAGGGCTGTCCGATCGCTATCACTGCATCCGCGGCAGCAGCTTCCGCACACAGCTGAATGAAAAGGTCGACCTCATCATCTGCGACCATGTCGGCTTTTTTGGCGTGGATTACGGCATCGTCGCGATGCTGGCTGACGCACGAAAGCGAATTCTGAAGCCTGACGGCATTGTGATGCCACGGCGCATTGATTTGAAGATCGCGGGCGTGCGCTCCGAGAAATGCGCGGAACTGGCGGCAGCGTGGTCCACAGCTCCAGTCCCTAGCGAATATAGCTGGCTCGACAGCTATGCCGCCAATTCCAAGCACCGCGTGGAATTGAGTGCGGACGAGCTCTGCAGCCTCCCTGCAGAGCTTGGCACTGTTCCGCTCGACCGGGATTGCCCCGATGTGCTGCGCTTTGAGAGCGAAATCACGATTGAAAGTGAAGGCACCCTTCACGGGATCGCAGGCTGGTTCGATTGCGAATTGGCCGAGGATGTCTGGATGACGAATTCGCCCATCGAGAAACGCAGCATCGCGCGGTCGCAGGCGTTCTTTCCGCTGGCGAAGCCTATCGAGGTCCACACTGGTGAGCGGCTGACAGTCTCATTCCGCATCGATCACGAGCGCCCGATCCTGTCTTGGACAGTCGCGCGACAGGACGGGGAAGATTCGCAGTCCATGTCAACCTGGCGCAGCACGATCCTGTCGCCCGCAGATCTTGCCGGTCCGAGCGGCAGCCCGCTGCGGGCCAATGCGCTCGGTCGTGCGCGAAAGGCGCTGCTCGATCTGATCGATGGCAAACGTAGTGCGCAGGAAATCGAGGCGGCGTTGTTGGCAATCGAACCTCCGCTTTTCCCATCCGAGGCTGGAGTGAAACGCTTCGTTGCCTCCGAGCTGAAATCGGTATCCGAGTGACTCCTGAGCCGTTTTTCGCGACCGAGACTGCTCGCGCGCAGCAGGTGCTCGCGAGCACACCCTATGATCGCTGGCTGACCCCTGCGGGCGATGTCGCGGCCGAATTTCATCGCAGTGATCGCGGCTATCTGCTCCGCTTTCCCGATCAGGCCGACTTCGCCATCGCAGACGGGTTGGAAGCGATCACCTGCTTTCCCACGCCGGACACCGACGAACGGACTATCGCTTCGCTTTATGCCAATTCGGTTCGGCCAGTCGTCGGCAATCACGCGGGCGAGTTCAACCTGCATGGCAGCGCGGTGATGATCGGCGGAAAGGCACTGGCGATCATGGGCTTTTCACGCAGAGGGAAGACGACGCTGGCGGGCGCGCTTGCGAAGGCTGGCCACCCATTCCTGACCGAAGACGTACTGGCGCTCACACCGGATGGCTCGAACTACAGCGTCGCGCCGCAGCGCCCGGTGCTGCGTGTATTTGACGATACTGCGGCCTATCTCTCTGGAGAGGTAGCGTCGGCGCGGGGTGAGAAAAGCGAGCTTGCGGAAAGTGCGGACGTACCGGCAGCGAAGGATGCGGCACCGCTTGGCGCCATTTGTCTGCTTGGACAGGGCGATGTCGAGCAGGTGACCATCAGCCGGTGCGATCCGGCGGTTGCCCTAGCCGAAATCATGCAGCACAGCTTCGTCCTCGATGTGGAAGACCGCGCCCGCCTTTCCGCACATTTCGAGCGGCTCGCCGCGCTGGCCAATGCTGTGCCGTGTCATCACCTTGACTACCCACGCGACTTTGCGCGATTGCCAGCGGTGGTGACAGCGATCGCCGAGCAATTTGGCGGATGACATAATGGCGATTGAGGCAGGCGACACATTTACGCAATCCCGCGATGTCATCGCGCGCGACGTGGGCGGGGAAACGGTGCTGCTCGACCTCGAGAACGGTGTTTATTTCGGCCTCAATTCGGTGGGTGGGCGGATATGGTCCATGCTGGAAGGCCAGAGCCGCTCGATCGCCGAAATCACGCAAATTCTGGTCGAAGAGTACGATATCGACGCCGCGCAGGCCGGGGCGGACGTAATCGCGCTTGCAAATGACCTGCTCGCCAATGGACTGATCAAGCCTGCCGCTGGTTGATGGGCGTTAGCCGCCTTTGCGCCCAATCAGGTTTTTAAGTCCGCTTGCGATGCGGCGTGCATGCAGGACCGGCGCGGGCCAATGCGCGGCATTCGGGAAGCGGCGGGCAAGAGCGTCCTCGGCGGGAAATACATGTCGGCGAAGGAAGGCGAGGCGCGGCGTAACGCCTTCAAGTGCACCCACATCCATCCAGAGGCGCGCGGCAGCCGATCCGCGCGCAAAGTAGCTTTCGACACCCGTCGCATCACGGTCAGCGCCGAGCCGTGTTGCGACACTCTCCGGCAGCGTTGCATCGAAGTGCATCTCGGCTTTGCGCAGCTCTTCGAGGCACAGCTTCCGCATTCCGCGCGCCTCCGCCGCCGCAACAACAGCATCCCAGTCAGCATCGGAGAACCGCTGCATCAAAAGCGCGGTGTCGAGCAGCCATATCAACCGGTCCCGGGCGAACACTGGCGCATCTCCCTGAATGTATCCCGACAGGCCGTGCAGAGCCTGATTGAGCACACCGCGCAGCAGCAGGAGCGGCGGCGCAAGCGTGCGCGCTTCAGCGCAAAGACGCGGAAGCGGGACCGATGTCTCGAAAAGCTCATCATCCCCGAATGTCTTGGCCAAGAAGGGCGTGCCCACACTGCGCCAGTGCAAATCGACGGTATGAACGAACCCCATGCCGGTATCGAACAACCAGCTTTCCTGACCGAAGTAATCGACCTCGTGACGCGTCCAGCCGCTTTCTTGCAAAGTTTCGCGCGCGGCGGCCAGTTGATGTGGCCGGATCAATAGGTCGCTGTCTCCCCGCCTGCGCACGGCCGGTGTCTCGTGCAGCAGATAGGCAGTCGCCGTTCCCTTCATCATCAGGCAGTCGACCTGCTGCGCGCCAAATCGTTCAAGCAATGGCGAAAGCGCGTCTTTGTGTGACGCTTCCCACAGGACCTGAAGCCGCGCTTCCTCGCGAATGCTTTCGACCACTATGTCGGGCCAGCCCGGAAATTCCTGCCCGCTTTCTATCAGCGCGAGAGCGACCCCGTGATAGCGAATGCGGTCTACAGCTGCCGCTTCGCCTGACACCCCTATCCACGCGTCCTGCCAAGCCGGCTGTTGGCCGCGCAGCATCGCAGCGAGCGCGCCGTCCAGCCCCGGCAAATCGGGCGCTTGCTCGGTATTTGCGGCGACGGGCGATTTCACCGTGGAACGGCCTTTCGGATGTGCTCTGCAGAGGGTCTCTATCCCCTCCATCCTTGCAACTTCTGAGAGCCACTGGCCAGAGCACTCTGATCCACAACGCACGCACCCCACCCCATCGGACCGCTAAAGGTTGACGGCACCAGCGATAGCGGCGATGCCGACAGCCATCGCAAACCTATGGCAATGGCGGAAAAGGCCGGATTTCTTGCAACGCAAAGGCATCATTCTGGCAGGCGGCACGGGCACGCGCCTCTACCCGTTGACGCGCGGCCTCTCCAAACAGCTGATGCCGATCTATGATAAGCCGATGATCTATTATCCGCTCAGCACGCTGATGCTGGCGGGTATTCGCGATATCCTGATCATCACGACGCCGGAGGATCAGGAGCAATTCCAGCGCCTGTTGGGCGATGGATCGGGGCTCGGCATTTCGTTGTCTTACGCCGTTCAGCCTCAGCCCGAGGGTTTGGCGCAGGCCTTCCACATCGGGGCGGATTTCCTCGGCGGATCGCCATGCGCGCTCGTTCTGGGAGACAACATCTTTTATGGGCACGGGCTGCAGAAATTGCTCGAAAGCGCCTCCGCTGAAGATACCGGTGCGAGCATCTTTGCCTACCGGGTCAACCATCCCGAAGCCTATGGCGTGGTGGATTTTGACGCAGAGGGCAAAGCGCGATCGATCGAAGAAAAGCCCGCCGCGCCAAAGTCGCCATACGCCGTTACGGGCCTCTATTTCTTCGACGATACGGTGCTCGAGCGCGCGCGCGGCCTCATCCCATCGGCGCGCGGAGAGCTGGAAATTACCGATCTCATCCGGCTTTATCTGGACGACGACGCTCTGTCGGTCGAAATCATGGGCCGCGGGTTTGCGTGGCTGGATACCGGCACCCATGCTTCGCTTCTGGATGCGGCGAGTTACGTGCGGATCACCGAGGAGCGGCAGGGCCTGAAAATCTGCTGTCCCGAAGAAATCGCGTGGCGACAGGGCTTCATCGATGATGCGCAGCTGGAAGCGATTGCCAAGCCTCTAGAGACGTCCGGCTATGGCGAATATCTGCTGCGGCTGCTGGGTGAAGGGGCGCGCTGATGCAGGTGACGCCCTGCGCCATCGACGGCCCACTGATCATTGAGCCGCGCGTCATCAGCGATGATCGCGGGTTTTTCTGCGAAAGCTGGAATGCCGCTGCATTCGCCGAAGCCGGGATCGACGCGCGATTCGTGCAGGACAATCACTCACGCTCTGACAGGGGCGTGCTGCGGGGGCTGCATTTCCAGAATCCGCAGGCGCAGGCGAAGCTCATTCGCGTGGTGAACGGCGCGGTGTTCGACGTGGCGGTCGATTTGCGCCGGAGCTCGCCGACGTTCGGGCAATGGGTGGGGATGGAATTGTCGGCCAGCAACAAGCGAATGCTCTGGCTTCCGCGCGGCTTCGCGCATGGTTTTCTGACGCTCGAGGACGGCACCGATTTCCTCTATAAGTGCGACGCATATTATACACCGCAGCACGAGCATACGCTGGCGTGGGATGATCCGGCCCTCGGCATCGAATGGCCAATGCCAAAAAATGACATCCAGCTGTCTGAGAAAGACCGCAATGGCACAGCGCTCAGCGTGATTGAGACCTTCGCATGAAGGTTCTTGTGACGGGAGCAGCGGGCCAGCTTGGCCGCGCGGTGATCGATCTGGCCCCGCATGCGGCGCAGGTCGTTGGCGTCGATAAGCAGGATTGCGACCTCTCCGATGCCAATGCTGTGCGGGCGATGGTGGCCGATCACGCGCCGGACCTGATCATCAATTGCGCGGCCTATACCGCCGTCGATCAGGCGGAGAGCGAGCCCGAAATGGCGCAGGCGATCAATGCCGATGCTGTTGCAGCACTGGTCGCGGCGCATGCGGGCAGGATCGTGCATGTCTCGACCGATTTCGTATTCGACGGCGCATCAAGCAGGCCATATCGCCCAGAGGATAGCCGTAATCCGCTCTCGGCCTACGGCCGAACCAAGGCGACGGGCGAAGATCATCTGCGCGAGTCCGATCTGCTGATCCGCACAGCTTGGCTCTATGCTGCAGGCGGGCAGAATTTCGTGCGCACCATGCTGCGCCTCATGGCCGAGCAGGACGAGCTGCGCGTCGTCGCCGATCAGATCGGTTGCCCTACCTGGGCACCAGGCCTTGCCAAAACGATCTGGGGTCTTGTCGCGACGGAGGCGAAGGGCACGTATCATCACAGCGATGCGGGCGTTGCGAGCTGGTATGATTTCGCTGTCGCCATTCAGGAAGAAGCGCGCGCGATGGGTCTGTTGCAAAGCAGCATTCCGATCACTCCTATCGCGTCTGCCGACTATCCCACCCCTGCGAAGCGCCCCGCCATCTCTCTTCTCGACAGCAGCAAGACGCGGCAGCTGCTGGAGGATGGCTACACCCATTGGCGCATAAACCTGTGGCACATGCTGCGCGCGGAGAAGCATCTTGGCTAATCTGCTGATCACCGGCGGCGCGGGATTTATCGGCGGCAATTTCGTCCATTACTGGGCCGAAAACCATCCCGATGATGCGCTGATCGTCCTCGACAGCCTGACCTATGCCGGCAACCGGGAAACGATTGCCGGTGTCGTGCAAGCGGAACTGGTGGTCGGCGATATTCGCGATACGGCGCTGGTGGAAAAACTGCTGCGCGAGCGCGGGATTGCAACGCTGGTGCATTTCGCCGCCGAGAGCCATGTCGACCGATCGATCAGCGGGTCGGATCCCTTCATCGAGACCAATGTGCTGGGCACAAACAGCCTGCTGAAAGCGGCGCGCGCGGTCTGGCTGGATGAGGGATCGGGCAAGCCGCACCGCTTCCACCATATTTCGACCGACGAAGTTTACGGCTCGCTCGGGCCGGACGATCCGCCCTTCAGCGAAGCGACACCTTACCAGCCCAACTCCCCTTACTCCGCGTCCAAGGCGGCGTCCGATCACCTGGTGCGTGCCTATCATCAGACCTTCGGGCTGGAAGTGACGACCAGCAATTGCTCGAACAATTACGGGCCGTACCAATATCCCGAAAAGCTGATCCCGCTGTTCCTGCTCAATGCGCTGCACGGCAAGCCGCTGCCGATCTACGGCGACGGGATGAATGTGCGCGACTGGCTGCATGTTCGCGATCATTGCCGTGCGATCGAGGCCTGCCTCACAAACGGCACGGCGGGCGAAACATACAATATCGGCGGCGGGGCAGAGCTTGCGAACATGGCGGTGATCGACCGTATCTGCGCCGAGGTGGACCGGGCCTTCGCGGAGGATGAAAGTCTCGCCTCGCGCTTCCCCGATGCTCCCGCATCGCATGGCCGTTCATCCGCCGAGCTGAAGACCTTCGTGCCCGACCGCAAGGGGCATGATCGGCGCTACGCGATCGACGACAGCAAGGCGCGTACAGAGCTGGGATACCGGGCGGAGCGGGACTTCGACGAGGGAATTCGCGAAACGCTTCGCTGGTATCTGGAGAATGAGGCGTGGTGGCGGGCCGTTAGCGCTCGCTAGACAGCCTCGCCTGCGCCTCGAAGCCGCAATTGCAGCCCCAGCCACAAGACCAGTGAGAGCGCGAAATTCGCAACGAAGGCAACGGCATAGCTTTGCGCCGCCAGCTCGATGGTTAGCTGCGGGCTCAGCTCGATCATCGCAATGGCGGTTAGCAGACCGGCAAGGCGCGGCAGGATCGTCAAATAACCTAGCTGGCGCGACAGGAAGGTGAACAGGAACAGCGCCCCGCCCATGCGCAGCGCTTCACCTGCAAGCAGCCACGGGACTGCACTTGCCCCGCTGCGGAATTCATCGGCGAAGAGCAACGAAATGAGGAACGGGTAGACCGGCTGGAGAAGCCAGATCACGAATATTCCCAAGAGGGGCAAAGCGAGTGCCGCGCCGAGCAGCAAAGCGTATCTGCGAGACAAGGCGCGCTCATGCGATTGGTCCCATCGCACGATGGTAATGCCGGCGATGGCGTTGAAAATGCTCGCCGCCAGCAGCACGAAAAGGAACCCCGGCTGCAGCAAGCCTATTGCAACCTCGCCAAGCTGTAGACCAACGGCAGAGCGCAGATAGAGCGAGGTCAGCGGATCAAGCAGCAGGCCGATCGATACCGGTAGAGCGATTTGGAGAACGGGGCCTTTGGCGGGGAGAGCGCGGATTGCGGCGCGTTCGATGAGCGCAGGCAGGCGGCTGCGCGCTGCGATCAATCCGCAAATGGCCACACACAGCGGTGAGAGCATCACAAAGAGCAATGGCTCGGTCGCGCCCAGCGATAGGAGAATTGCGGTGAGCACCAGATTGGCCGCAGCGCCAGCGAGTGTCGCCAGCGCCATCCTTCGTGCCAGCCCCAGGCCGAGGAACAGTCCGGCGAGGATGCGCCAGCCCGTCGCTCCGGCAATCGCCACCACCACACCCAGCGCCAGCAGTCCGAAGTTCAGCGTCTGCGGAACGACCCAGGCTAGCGCCACGCCAACCGCAGGCATTGCGATCGCCGCGATAAGAAGCGCAATTCCAAGTGCAGTCGAGAAAATCTCCCGCTGGGTGAAAGCCGGTCGCTTGCGCGCCAATTCGCGGTTCAATGCATCGCTGACTCCGCCGCCTGCGACCGTCGCAGTCGTTTCGACGAGATTGTTGACCAGAGCGATCCAACCGACCCCGGCAGGGCCCAGCGCGAGAGCCAGCAGCTTGTTGCGGATCAGCTGGAACAGCAGATTGCCGAGCGTCCCGCCTACCATTTGCGAACTGCGAGCAAGGGCCTGCCGAAGAGCCATCAAAGTTATCGTCCCTGCTCAGCCTGGCGAAATCTGCGCATCGCGCAGCGGTGGGGCTTTCAGCCGATAGCAGATCGGGCCTAGGGTGTAAGGCGCATTCGCAAAGCTGGCCTGAAAGAGCGCGTCGCCAATATGTCGCCCATGCAAAGCACAATCTCTGCCCGATCGGTGCTAGCCAGCGCGCCGACGTTCAAGGACGCTTATGCTGCGCATGGAGACCGGGCACCGGGCTTCGACACGCTACGCCTGATCGCCGCAAGCGCAGTCGTCCTGCATCACGCCGGCGCGCTGAGCCACGACATTGTGCGCGATGATGTGATCTACGCATTCTCCGAGCGATACACCCATCTTGGCCTGCTCGCGGTGTCGGTATTCTTCGCTTTAAGCGGCTTTTTGGTGACGCCGGGGCTGCTGAAAAGCGGCAGCGTGCTCGATTACCTAAGCCGACGGTTTATGCGCATCATGCCGCTGTTGGCGACTGTCGTTTTGCTCACGATATTTGTGGTCGGGCCGCTGCTCACCAGCCTGCCGCTCGAGCGATATTTCACCGCGCAAGAGACGTGGGCCTACCTCCGCAATATCACCACGCTGCTGAGCCTCACGCTGCCTGGGGTCACCAGCTACGATGGCGGCAGTGCGATAAACTCACCGCTCTGGTCGCTGCATTTCGAATGGCTCTGTTACGGCATCCTCGCCGCCGGCTCGTTTACCGGAATGCTTCGCTATCGCTGGGCTTTTGCGCTGCTCTACGTGTCGGCAATCGCTGCGCTGACCGGCATCTTCGGCCCATCTCCGGACGCGGCGCAGAACGCCTGGACCTATCTGCTCCTGTACCTTTTCGCCTATTTCGGGAGCGGGGTGCTGATCTTCCTTTTCAGAGACATCATCCGCTGGTCACTTACGCTGATGGTCGTCGCGCTGGTCGCCCTGCTCTTGTCTCTATGGAGCGGCGTGGGCGGGATCATCGCGCCGTTCCTTGTTACCTATCTGGTGGTCGGCTGCGGTCTCATTCGCTTCCCTTGGGGAGGCGTCCTGGCGAAGGTGGATTTGTCCTATGGAGTCTATCTGACGCATAGCGTGATGCTTACGCTGCTGGTCCACTACACCGGTTTGCAATCATGGCTGGGCCTGTTCGGGGCAGGGCTTGCGCTATCCATGCTGGCGGCATGGCTCAGCTGGAGGTTGATCGAGCGCCCTGCCCTGCGCCACAAGCATTGGCCTGCAGATATGGTGCGGCGTGTATTCGGCATCGCGAAACCTGAGGAAAGGAGGGCCTGAATGCGTTTCAAGAAAGCCATCGGCCGCGCGCTTCCCTACCCTCTGATCGAGAATGTGCGGCGATGGCTCTACGCAGGCTCCCGAAAGTGTCCGGTATGTCAGAACAGCGTGCGGCGCTTTCTCGATTATGGCTATGGCTTCGACGTGCTTGAGCGGCTCGAAGTTGTCGGCGGACGACGACGGGAGGCCGATGTCTGCCCGGTGTGCCATTCTTCCGCGCGTGAGCGGCTGATCTGGTTGTGGCTTTCGAAGAATGGCGAGGGGTTTCGCTTTCCGCACAGCATCCGCATCGCCCACTTCGCACCCGAGAAGGGGCTATCGCGGCGTCTCTCCCAAGCTGCTCCGGCAGGCTATACTGCCTATGACCTCGACCCGGCGCGTTATCGGCACACCGCCAATGTGCAGCGCGCGGATTTGAGTTCGTTGCCTATGGAGGACGGCTCGGTCGATTTGCTGGTCTGCAACCATGTGCTGGAACACGTCCCCGATGTTGCACAGGCGCTCGGCGAAATCACACGCGTCATGGCCGATGGCGCGACCGCGATCCTGCAGGTCCCCATCGCTATGGCGCTCGGTCAGGCCATCGAACTGTCACCCGATAGCACAGCCAAAGAGCGCGAGGAGAAGCTGGGTCAGGACGATCACCTGCGATTGTTCGACTTGGGCGGATATCTCGAGACCCTGAAATCCGCCGGACTAGAAGTGCTGCAATACAGCGCATTTGCCGATGACGCTGATGCCGCACGCGCGTGGCAACTCGATCCGGCGGAAATTCTGTTCGTCTGCACCAAGTGAGGCTCGCGCTGAGGCGACGGGCGAGTTCAAACCGTCACCCGCCGCCCCATGGCTGCTTCTAAGCAAGCGCGCCTTTCGCCGCCATCGCGCCTCGTTTCTTGCCGCGCAGATCATACGGAAGGCTCGGCGTCGCCGGTATGCCGAGAAGGTCACCGGCCGGAGCGAAAACCCCGCTCGCATGGTCGGCAAAGAGGCTCGCCGCATCCCCGCTTTTCGCTTCGCCCAGATCGCCCGTGCCAATCGCGCCGGCGTGCAGATGGTTGTCGGAAATCGTCACAGCCGAATTCGGCCCACCGATATCCCATTGCAGATCGGCGAGCGCATTGTTCGCCACCAGGCAATAGGCGTCCGGATCATAGCCCCGGATCGATGCGCCGCCCGTCCGCAGCCACAATTGCTGCCGCGGATAGGAATTGTGCGCGAAGATCACATGGCTGTGGGCTTTGGAGAACTGGCTGCGCAGCGTCACACCGCCCGGATTGTCCAGGGTCGCTCCCGCGGTATCGAGCGCATTGTTGGCGATCAGCCAGTCACGCGTTTCATTGCCGCCCACCATCAACATTTGCGCATCCACTCCAATCCCGGAATTGCCGTAGACGATCACGTTCTCGGTCAGGTTGAAGGCATCTTTCTGATAGAAATCGGTGTGTAGGTCGAAAGCGGTGTAGAGCTGCAGTGGCGCAGACTTCGCAGCGAGATCGGTGAACGCGCCATAGCCCGCGCTGCCATCGGTCAGCAGCACGGCATAGCGCGAATTGTCAGTCAGCATCGCCGACCACCCGGCCTGCGCGCTGAGCCAGTCGACCACGTTCTGAACCGAGTAATTGGTGTCTGTCAGAAACGCAGCCTCGCTTCCCTGGAGGGTCAGAGACGCTATGGCCGCGCCATCCTCCTTGATCGTCAGCGTACGGCTGCCCGCGCCATTGATGCCCGAAAGCGAAACCGTGGCACTCGCGGCAGTGCCGTTATACTGCAACTGCAGCGCGGGGACCGGCGTGCGATATGCCTCGGACGACCAGCCCTCAACTGTGCAGCCGATTACGCAGGCCGCGCCGTAGGCCACATCGTGGAAGCCATCGCGAAAGGTGCAGCCGCGGTAGAGGCTCGCCGCCATCGCCGGGTCCTGCATATTATGAATGTCGCATTCGAGAAACCACGGCGATCCGCGCACCGACCACGCGACACCGCCTCCGGGGAGAGCTTTGCGTATCAGCGCATCGGGTGCGAGCGAGCGGGTGAAGCGAACGCCTTCGAAAACATGACTGCGACCGGCGGCGAAGGGGCTGCTGACCTGCGATTCGTGATAGAGCTCGCTCACATAGGCGAAATCGAAAGTGAAACCGCGGCCGCGAAACCATAGCCCGTCAAAGCGCGGGCGCATCTGCATCGCGGCATCACTGGTGTAGCCCGGCTTCGCAAATTCGACCGAGACCCCGTCGGCGCAGGCAAAGGTAAGATAGCCCGCTCCGCTGTAATTGGGTACGCCACCTGCAATGTCATAGCTGCCCGAACGGGTGAAGGTGCAGAGCGGGTTTTGCGCATTGGCTGCTTTAGCTGCCTGCACTGCGTCAAAAACATTTGCGTAATCGCCGCTGCCGTCGATCGCGATCGTCGCGCTCCAATCATGCAAGATATCTGACGGGCTGAACTGCAATGGCCCGATCACGCGGCTCTGCATCGTCGGATCCTGCGGCACGGCCTCGAAATAGACATGCGCATGACCCGCTGTGTTCGCTGGCTTGTTGAGCTTCGCCCACCAGCCGAGCACTTGATACGTCGTTCCGTCATAACGCTCGAAACTCTGGAAACTTGGAGCGGTGATATCGAAGTTTTCGCCTTCGTAATGGATCACCACTTTCTGCAGTCCGAGATTGTCCAGCAATTTCCCCTGATTGTTGGCCGCCGCCATGACGCCCACCATCAGACTGTCAGTGAAATACTGGTTGGGCGGCACGAGCGAACGCATGACGGGCTTTGCGGTGGTGCGGACAGGATCTGCGGGCGCAGTCGCAAAGCCGCTACCCGCGAGGCCAGTCCACGCGGCGGAGGGCTCCAGCTCAGGAAGCTTCGCTCCGCTGCCGGGACGACGCTGGCGCGCACCGAAGCCAAACCCAAAACCTGCCATCAGGCGAGGCCCACGATCGCGTCGGCTGTCGTGCCGCTGGCAAGGATCTGCTGCACTCGCACGTCGATAATCGCGCCATCGGGCACATTGCGGAACAGCACCGGCTGGTCGCCGCGCAGGCTCAGTACATTCACGTCACCGCCGACGCCGATGTAGATGCCCTTGGTCGCCATCGGCAGGTCGAGCGTGTCCGACGGCGTGATGGCAAAGCAGCTTTGCGCAGGGGCAATCGGGCTGTCGGCGGTGTTGTCGAATTCATCAATCACGGCAAAATCCTCTTCTTAGAATCAAGAAGAGGCGGGCCTATTGATGCTGCCAAACTGTAGGAAAATGGTTTCTGGCCCGGGCGCCTATAGCGGCTCGTAAAGCGTGGTCAGCAGCACCTGGCCATTGTGCGTAGCGCGGCACAGCACACGCGAAGAGCGATGTTCGAAATTGAAAGGCGGCGCTGCCAGATCGACCCCGGAGCCCGTCGAAAGACGCACGTCGAAGCCCGCGGGCTTGTCGTGATTGGGCTCGAACTCACCATCAGGCACATCTTCGGTGGCGATGATGGCGCGGTAGCGTTTCAGCTTCGGAAGGGTGGCTGCAATATCGCCATTGGAAAGGTGCTGGAAAACCTGCCGCACCAGCAGAACTTGCGCTTCAGGCAGCGGATCTGTGACGAGGTCGAGCGTGCGGAAATCCACATCGCAATCGGCGAATTGCTTGCGATTGCGCTCAACCAGTTCGGGCACGATATCGCAGGCGATGTAGCGATCGCAGTAGGGGCGCAATTGCACGCCGACGGCAAAATCGCCGCAACCAAGATCGCAGACATCGGGCTTCGTCGGCAGCGATTGCAGATAGTCGCTCACGGCGGTCACATAGGGCTCGACCACAGCGGCGCGATGACTGCCCCAGCCGGAATGAAATTTCTCTCCCGATCCACCCCACATCTTCTCCCGATAGACGGCAGAGAATATTTCGGCGCGGCTGCCCGCAGCCTTAAGTGTTGCGCGGCGTCGGGCATCGCGTTTCGCCTTGAGCCAATTGAAAAGAGGTTTCGGAAGCCAGTTCTTGGCGAGGCTGGTCATCATGCCCATCGGTCTAACTTCGCGCCTGCTTGCGGGGGTCTGCGCCCGGTGCATTGAAGCCCGCCATCCAGCTTTGGGGTTTGAGCGCTGGCTTGGCAAAGGCCTGTTTCATCGCTGGATAGCGCCCTCCGCGCCAGGAAAGCAGCGCGGCATAGAGGTAGCGCGTAGCCGCAGAAAGCCAGATGAGGATGATGGCGAGCCAAGCCTTTGCTCGCCCAAAATGCTTATGCGCGTAATGGGCATTCGCCACGACCTGATAGAAGATGCGATCGGGTGCGAGCGGTGTGCCGCTGCCGACATCGTGAAATACGCGGCTTTCAGGGACAAGTGCAGCCTTGTACCCGCCCGATTGCATGCGTTTGAACAGGTCGAATTCCTCGCAATAGAGAAAGAAGCTTTCGTCAAAACCGGCAAGTTCCAGCCACAGGTCGCGCCGCATCAGGAAGAAACCTCCGCATAGCGTTTCCACTTCCGCATATCCGGGTGAGCCTGTGTCTGCATGGTCCGCCAAGCGGGACTGCACACCAAGAAAACGACGCAGCATCGAACGCAGGCTTGGTAGGCGGGCATGGGTGATGCTCAAGGCCTCGCCCTCGGCATCGACATTGAGTCCGCCCACCGCCCCGAACTTTGGATTCTCTTCGGCGAAGTCCACCAGCCTGGCGATACTTTCCGGTTCCAGCACGGTATCGGGATTGAGGTTCAGCAGCCATTCTCCTTGCGCGTGATCGGCCAGACGGTTCACTCCCGCTGCAAAGCCGATATTGCCCGCGGGAGGCAGCACGCGCACCTCCGGGAATTCCCGCCGGACCAGATCCTCGGATTCATCGCTGCCGTTGTTGAGGAAGAGAATTTCGAAGCTGTACGGGCCCACCGCAGCCGCGACTGACTGCAGGCACGCTGACAGATAAGGCCGCGAGTTGTAGCCGAGCACAAGCACGCTGACTTTGGGAGCCCGGCCCGTCATGATGGCCTGAATCGCGCGAGCAATTCGGCGCGCCTTACCTCGGTCAATCCGAGGTTCGACTGGATCAGGACGCCCGCGTGGTGCGGCGCCAGCTCTGCGACGAAGGCGGCCACCCCTTCTTCGGTCTTGAGATCATAATGCCACGAACAATGGCACAGCTCTTTCTGCGTCGCCGCGATCAGATCGGTGTGCAGCCCGGAGACGTGCTGACAGAAGATTCCGTAAGTGATGTATTCCGAGAAGCGGAAATTCGCGATCAGCGCATCGTGCCATTTGCGGCCCGTCGATGCCTCGATCCGCGCAATCATCGCGCGCACGACCTGCGGGCTCCAGATCACAGCGGTCGAGATGTAATCGCTGCCGGTATAGCCTGTTTCGGGAAGGCCCAGAGCGCGCGAGGCGACATCGTGCCATTTGGCAAATTCCGGACCGTCCGCCTGGCCTGGACGAAGATAAAGCCGGACGCGGTCGCCTTCGAAAACGTCACCGTCCTCCACAGCGCGTAGGAAAACCATATCGCTATCGACCAGCAAGATTGCATCGTGATCAAGCTCGCTGGCGTAAGCGATTTTGACGAGCTGCTGGTAGGTCCAGCCGCGCGCAATGTAGAACGGCCAGCGCCACCACAACCGCCGTGCGCCGATAGTGAATTGGTGAAATTGTGGCAGCAGAGTTGAAGCGTCGATGATGAGGCGATTTGGCCCGGCGGAGCGCCCAAACAGATCGAGGTCGGACGGGTCGACAAGCACGTGATGCTCCATCTCAGGCATGGTCTCATCCATGCTTTGGCAAAGCTGCTCGAACAGGTCGATGTCACCGCGATAGGTCACGGTAACCACACACACGCGCCGTTTCATCACGATATCCTGTCGGCCATCGGCGGGTCGAAGGCGGGACGTAGTTTGGGCCTCTTCACGCGGCGCGCGCGATGGGTTCGATCCATGCCAAGGCTCACCGCCATGCCGCAGAGCAGCAGCAACCAGCAGGTCATGTTTTCCCAGATGAACACCGTGAATCCGGCGACGATCATGCTCGCGATAGCAATGGCAAAAGCAGAGGCCACATCGCGTTCATAGCGCGAGCGTCCGCGGGACTGGCGCAGGGTAATTGCTATCGCGCCCACCATTAGCACCATGATCATGGCTGGCAGCGGCATGCCATAGCGGGTCGCCAAAAGCAGCCAGTAGGAATCGATCGATTCGACCATCCAGGGCAATCGCTCCCAATCCCTGAGGCCAATGCCGAACAGCGGATGCGAAAGCGCCTCTGCGCCTGCATATTCCCAGATCAAACGGCGATAGAAGGCTGACCCGCTATCGAGCGTAAAATTTCGCAGGAGGAAGTTGAGCAGGCCGTTGCCCGAGGCAAGTTCGATGAAAAGCGCGATCGCCGATGCACCGAATGTCGCCAGCGGCCAGACCGGCAAACGCGTTTCCCGCTTTAGCCAGTTAAGCGTGATTGCCGCCGCGGAGATCGCCGCCGCGATGACAGCGGCACTGCTGACGGTGAAGACCGCGCAAAAGGCGATGCCGAGACCGAGCGCGCGGTAAGCCGGCCTGCGAAAAACATACCAGGCAAATGGCAGGATGGTTGCCATAAACAGGCCAGCGAGGATCGGATGCGGGAACGGGCCGATGGCGCGGAGCAGGCCAAATCTCTCTCGCTCATAGAGCACGGGCGGCGCCTGCCCGGTGATCTGGGCGGCGAGCGGCCGCAAGATCATCTGCCCGCTTATCGCCTCGGCTGCGAGGATGAGCGCGATCACCGCTAGCCCCGGTATAATTGCGCGGAAGAATTTGCCGACATCGCGGTAATGCCTGATCGACGCGCGTCCCAGCAGGTAGGACAGCGGATAATCGATACCTTGCGAGCCGCCCACGATGAAAACGTCGCGCATCGTGGCCGTATTGGCGAGCGCGATGGGAAACCACAGCGCAGCGAGCACGACGACGGCATCGAAGGGGCGCACCCTGACGGCTCCGGACTGGAAGCTCTGCACGATAAAAGGCAGGCTCAGCACCAGCATCAGGCGATAGGGTGGCAGATTGGCGCCCGCGATCGACACGGTGAATTCCCGCGGCAGCAGACAGGCGTACCCTGCGATGATCAGGAAATAGAGATATTTGGGGAGGCCCTCGCGGCGCCTCACCTTGGGCCGGGCTGTCTGGCGATCGCGGAAACCGGACACATGCGAGGTAGCAAGAGGGTTCATGCCGTCGTCTGCCGCGCTTTGGTGTCTCGCACCCATTGGGGCGATTTTCCGCGCAATTTGTTCCAGCGATAGCGCGTCAATACCGCGGCTTTGAGGCCAAGATAGATCACCACATCGAAGATGCTTGCGCCGTCCGCCAAAGCCGCCCGCAAATCTCTGGGGCGGTTAATCCGGCCATTGTGCGGGCTCGGGTAAAGTACGCGCACCTGCTCGCTGCCGATCCTGCGTCTCGCTTCGATACGCACCAGGTCAGCGGCCGTCCTCGGCGGTGTTACGATGAAATACGCCTCTGCGCCGTTCTCGTCTTGCGCCACATTGCGACGCTCATCGTAAGAGAAGCGCGTGCGCACCCAGGTATCATCGGCAAAGGTCGGCGGTATTGTCCCGATCCGCTCCAGCCCTTCGGCAGATAGACCAAAGAGGCCCGATCCGACGAGGCGATCCTGCACGTAAGGCTGGGTGCGCCAGACGCGATAATAGGCCCGCACCCTTCTGTCACAACCGCGCAGGTCCATTTTCAACCGCGGCGATGCGGCCATTACGCCCGGCTCCCGCAAGACTTTCGCGGTGGCCAGCAGCGATCGGTAGTCGCACTGCACATCGGCATCGAGAAAGAACCGCGGCGTGACTGTCGCATGCGTATTCGCCGCATTCATCGCGATCACTTTCGATCCCGCAGGCAGATCGAGGACCGTCGCGCTCGGCGCTGTTTCGCGGGCGATCTCGACCGTGCGATCGGTGCAGCCATTTGCCGCCACGATGATCTCGGGAAGATCTTGCGCCGCGACACCATTGATGATCGCATTCAGGCAACGGGCAATCACTGGCTCCTCATTATGGGCAGGGATCACAACGGAGAATGGCGGGCTCACGGTGTCTGCCGCGCCCTCGCTTTGCCCCGCTGGTTCTGTGTCGCCTGTGCTCATTACGGGCATCCGCCTGACCTTCCGGTCACCTCCCTATCCCTTGGAATAGGTGTAATACTGATATTCGTAATTGTAGCTTTCGCCCGCTTCGAGCGCGCGATATTTCGTCAGGATCGCACCTGCGATATTGGCCCCGGCATCGCGCAGGCGCCGAACGGCGGCGCGTGTTTTTCCGAATTCGACACGGTTGGCCTCAGCCACGAAAACAGTGCAGTCGACAAAACGCGACACCAGCGGCGCATCGGCCAGACCCATGACGGGCGGACCATCGATAATCACGACATCATATTCGTCCCGCACCTGCGCCAGAAAATCATGCATCAGACCGGAAGAAAGAATTTCTACCGGATTGGGCGGTGCTTTTCCGGCTGGCAGGACATCCAGATTGGCAGTGTCCGTCTTGAGCAGCAGGCTCTTGTAATCGGCACGGCCATACAGCGCACTCACCAGCCCATCTTTCGGTTTCTGATCGGTCAGTCGCTTCGCCACCGCAGGCCGCCTGAGATCGACATCCATCAGCAGAACTTTCTTGCCGACTGCAGCATAGCGCGCGGCCACGGCGAGGGCAGATGTGGTCTTGCCTTCCATCTGCTGGCCGCTGGTAAACTGGATCACCTGCCGAGCCTCCGGCGGTAACGCGAAATCGAGCGTCGCGCGGACCGAGGAATAGGACTCGCTGATGGCACTGAACGGGTCTTCCAGCGCTTCCGTGATTTCACCTTCGGGCGTGAAAGGCGTCTGGCCTAGCGCCGGTACACCAAGCCGTCGCTCCAGGTCGGAGGTCGAGCGCAGCCGGTCATCGAAGATTTCACGCAAGAAGGCGAGGCCAAGCGCAAGGCCACCACCGACAACCAGTGCGATGAGCATGTTGCGCATTAGATTGGGCTTGTAATGCGAGCGCGGGACGGTCGCTTCGTCGAGCAAGGTCACTTTGCTCGATTGCAAATTCGCGGCCGAGGAAATCTCGTTGAAGCGTTCCAGCAGAGAAGCGAGCTGGGAGCGGTAGGCGGCAACATCGCGATCCAGCAGATTGTACTGCACGCGCCGGTCTTGCTCATCCAGCGCTTCACCCGATACACGCTCCAGCTCCGACTGCAGCGCCTGCTCTTGATTACGGGCGATCAGATATTCACTGCGGATCGAATTCTTGATCTCTGCCGCAACTCGCGCCAGCTGCCGTTCGAGGGAGACGATTTCTGCGCGCACTTCGCGCACTTCAGGATACTCTTCCTGATAGCGTTCGAGCAGGTCTGCCAGCCGCGCTTCAAGTTCGGCAATGCGGCCGCGCAATTGCTGGGCGACGGCGCTGCCCTGAACTTCGGGTAATTCCATCGCTGACGTATTCGCGACCGATTCCCAGCGTTCCTGCGCAGCAATGCGGGCGGCGCGCGTTTCGACATAGCGGCGATTGATTTGCGCCAGATTGCTGGCAGTCAGCGTCGGCGTCGCGACCGTTTCGCTTTCTCCGCCATCTCCGCGCACCGACGTGAATGGCTGGCCGACGATCGCGTTCTGGCGAGCGTATTGATTGGCGAGGATTTCCGCTTCACGCAGCGCATTGCGCGTCTCGTCAATCTGCTCCTGCAGGTATTCCCGCGCGTAGGAATAGGCTTCAAGCGATCGGCCGAGGTCATTGGACAGGAAAGCGCGCGCATAGGCATTGGCGACATCGGCCGAGAGCACAGGCTCTGCTGCGGAATAGCGGATCGAGATGACCCGGCTTTCCATCGGCACTTCAACCGTCAAATTGTCTACGAGGATCGATGCTGCAAGGTCACGCCGGGCTTCCAGCGTCGCGTCTTCGGAAAGAGCCGTCCCGGCATCGTCTGATGCAGGCCCGAGCAACCGGTCTCCCGACGCGAGATCGAGATCATCGACGACCTGCAGAGCCATGCTCCGGCTGCGAATCTCGGCGGCCTGGGTTTCCAGATAGCGCGCGACTTCGGTGCCGGTGAGATAGGTCGACGTCAGGTCCTGACCTTCGACGATGTCATTCTCGTTGTAATCGACGCGCACCTGCGAAGTTGCCTGGTAATAGGGCTTCATCAGGAGCGTGAGCAGCAATCCCGCTATCAGTGCGAGCGCAGTCACGCCCACCAGAATATACCGCTGCCGCCACAGCAGCGCGCGGATATTGTTCAGCGTGAAAAGGCTTCCGCCATCCTCGCCGTAATAGACCTCTTCCTCGTGCCCATCGTCGGGGCGGGAGCCGTATAGGTTGACTGCTTCGTTCATCGCTGCACCCGGCCCGCTCAGATATTCACATTGGTGAAGAGAGCGAAGGCGGGAAGCGTTCGCAGCAGGTCTTGCCAGAATTGCGACAGGCCATCGGTGCCGATGACCACGCGGTCACCAGGCGCAAGCACAGGATCGAGCATGGTGCCCGCCTGCATCGCGCCATAATCGAATTTCGCGATGGCGATGCCATCGGGGGTTTCCCGGAAAACCGCGATTTCCTCTCGCGCAGCCACCCGTGTCGGACCCTCTGCCATGGCGATCGCGCCGGAAAGCCTTGTGCCCGGTAAAAAGCTGTAAACACCGGGCGTCTGCACTGCACCTTCCACCGTTACCCGGTGCGAAGCGTAGTTGACCACATTCACCGCGACATCGGCATTACGCAGGAACCGCGCGTTCAATCCCGCTTCGATTTGCTGAGCGAGTTGCTCTGCCGTCTGGCCTGCAGCGGGCACTGCGCCGAGCAGCGGCATGGCAATCTCGCCATCAGGTCCGATGGTAACATCGCTGAGCGATAAATCCGCCTCCCGGTACACGGTGACCGAAATCACATCGGTCGGGCGAAGGACGTAAACCCCTGAAAAATCAGCCGCATATTCTGTTTGATTGGCAGCCACATCTGGCGATGACACAGCCATACCGGGTGCAACGGGCTCTCCCCCGGCACATGCAGACAGCGCGCAGGCACAGACCATCCCGGCAAGGGCTTTCGATCTCCAAAAAATGCCACCCGACACGTCCATCATTCAAGCAACCCCAAGGTTGAAAGCTATTTCCTGCCAACGCTGGTCAGCGCCCGAATCCCAGGCAGGATTGCGTAGGTTTATAGTGAATGAGGCAAGGCCGCTTAGCAACCAAACAGACCAGCGTTCTCGCCTGAGGCTGTGCAAAAAATGCGGCCAAAACCGTGGCGAAACGCTGAATCTATGTGCAAGGGAAACAACGATGATTTCGTGGCTCAATGTGATTGCGGTCCTGCTTTACTGTGCAGCCATAGGAAGCTGCCTGCGCGCCGCGGCTTCAGCCGGGCGGTCTGGACTGCCGAAACGGCATCGCAGCACTTTTCTCGGCACGGCCGCTTTGTTCGCCTTTTTCGCGTTGAGCCGGTTGCTCTCCGGCGAGGATGCCTTGCGCGAATGGCTGCGCGCGCAGCTGCGCGAACAGGGAGCCTATGCCGATCGCGGTGATATCCAGGCTGTTCTTGTGGTGGTCTTGGCGCTTATCGCAATCGGGGCCGCCGCTTTTTTGGTGAAGCGTTTGTGGAGCTCACGCTCCAGACCGCTCAGCTTTCTGCGCCAGGCGACGATGCTGGCGGGACTTTCGTTCGCCGCCCTCTATGGGCTGCGGATCATCTCGCTGCACAGCGTCGATGCGGTGCTTTACGCCGGTCCGCTGCGGCCAAACTGGATCGGTGACATTGGCTTGACGCTGGCGATCACGGCCATGGCGCTGATCTACAGCCGTCTCGCCGCAAAGCGCGCTTAATCATTTCTCAGAGCAGCGGCATAGGCGCTCAGCAATGCGGGAACCTGCGTGTTCCAATTGAGCTCCTTCTCTACCCGCTCGCGGCCAAATTCCCCCATCGCCGCACATTTGGCAGGGTCATCGAGGAGCTCCGCGATTTTTTCTGCCAGATCAATCGGATCGTTCGGTTTCGCATAGAGCGATGCCTGCTGCGCGGAATAGCGGCCCTCGGTCACATCGAACTGCACCATCGGTTTGCCGAGAGACATATACTCCATGATCTTGTTCATGGTCGACTTGTCATTCATCGCGTTCACCCGGTCCGGATTGACGCCGATATCCATGGTCGAAAGCACTTCGAAAAGCACCTGATCCGGCGCGCGGCCGGTGAAGTGAATCCAGTTCTCGAGGCCCTTTCCAGAAACCAGTCGCTTCAAACCATCCAGGCTCGGCCCGCCACCGACCAGAACGAAACGAATGTCTTGGCGGCCCATACCATTGACCAGATGGTCGACCGCGTCGATCAGCAGGTCGATCCCCTCCTGCTCTCCCATGACGCCGACATAGCCGACGAGATAGTCCTTCCCGTCTTTCCATCCGGGCACGGGCTCAACGGCTTTGAGGCGGGACAGATCGGGCCCTGAGCGCACCACAAAGACCCTTTCCGCACCCATGCCGCCGCGCTCGATAGCGATCGCCTTGTAGCTCTCGTTCGTCGCAATCGAGACATCCGCCGATTTGAAAGTCAGCTTCTCGAAAAGCAGCATCAGCCGCCAGAAAAAGCCGCGCTTGTTGAATTTGGCCTCGTAAAGCTCGGGATTGATATCGTGGTGGTCGAAAATGTATTTCACGCCGAGCAATTTGAACGGCAGCGCCACCAGAAAAATGAGATCGGGCGGGTTGCAGCCATGGATCACATCGATCCCGCGTTTGAAGTAAATGTGCCAGGCCAGCAGCGTTTCCCAGAAAAGGGCGGCGCCATATTCAATCAGGAAACCGAGCGCGCCATTAGCCTCGAGCGGCAGTGGATGGCGGTGGATATGCACGCCTTCGATTTGCTCGTAGCGCGCTTCATATCCCTTGCCGGTTGGGCAAATGACCGAAACGGTCGCTCCCGCCGCCACCAGCGTTCGCGCTTCCTGCCAAACGCGCCGATCGAAAGGCAGCGGCAGGTTTTCGACGACGATCAGCACCGACTTGCCCGCCAAAGGCTGGCCTTCGATCGCAGTCGGGAATGAGAAATCTGGCGGCTGGGCCATGGTCAGGTAATGCGGCTGATGTCGACGATATCTGCCGTCTTCAGGTCAAGCGTCTCGATCAGGGAATTCGTCGCGATGACACGCGCGTAATCGTCCACTTCTGCGGTCTCCCGATCCACCAACATGCTCTCCATCGTGGGCAGCAGAGCCGCCGCATAGCCAAGGTTCTGGCCAACCAGCTGATCGGGCTCCACGCCCGGGTCATAAATGTCCAACTCGAAACCCGCATCGAGCAGCTTGCGCGCCATATCGACTGCCGGGCTTTCGCGCAGGTCATCGGTTTCGCGCTTGAACGCGAGGCCGACGAGCAGCAACTTCGCCCCTTTTTCGAGGCCGCGCGTCGCCTGCAGAAACTGATGGTGCTTGTGCGCTTCGTTGGATCGCAGCAGCGAATCCATCAGGTGCGTATTGGCGCCGATATCGCTCGCCATGTGCTGCAAAGCGCGCACATCCTTGGGCAAACACGATCCGCCAAAGGCCGCGCCGGGGCGCGTGTAATGATCGGAGATATTGAGCTTTGTGTCGGCGGCAAAAATTGCATGCACCTGCGCAGCGGAGATATCGAGCTGTTCACATACCCTGCCGATTTCATTGGCAAAGGCGACTTTCACCGCGTGCCAACTGTTGTCGACAAATTTGGTCAGCTCTGCCTCACGCAAGCCGACGCGAAACACTAGCGCGTCGATGCCCTCGTGGAGTGTTTCCATCGAAGCATTTGGTTCACCATCTCGCGTGCCGATCACGATCTTCGGCGGTTCAAAATAGTCTGCGATCGCGCTCGCCTCTCGCAGGAATTCCGGATTGTAGACCAGCGATACCGATCGGGCGCAGTCGTCTCCCAGCGCCCGCTCGAAAATCGGTTGAATCAACTGATCCATCGAACCGGGCCGCATGGTTGATCTATAGGCCACAGTCAGTGGAGCAGCCTGCTTGGGATCAATCGCCGCGGCGATGTTCCGGGTAACATGCAAGATATGGCTCATGTCGTGTGCGCCATCTGCCGCGCTCGGCGTACCGACGCACACAATGGCCAATTCACATCCTGCAAGCGCGGTGCCGATTTCGGCCTGAGCTCTTAGCAGGTCATCCGCGCGCGCCTTCGCAATCAGCGCATCCAGGCCCGGCTCCTTCACCGGACTGCGACCGGCATTGATGGCCTCAACTTTGCTTTCATTGATGTCCACGCCGACCACATTGTGGCCCTGCGATGCAATGCAACCTGCGGCGGTGCTGCCAACATAACCAAGGCCAAAAATGACGATGTTCATTTCAGCTCCCTGGCTTTCGTATTGCATCGCACAAAGTCGCCGCTTGCATAATCGCAGGCGATAGGCTTTTGACCCCCTGAATTCAATCAAGCGGCTGGAAGACCCAAAAATGACCAAAGCGAAGACTGCACTGATCACAGGTGTGACCGGACAGGACGGCGCCTATCTGTCGCATCTGCTGCTCGAAAAAGGTTACGATGTGCACGGTGTAAAACGCCGCTCGTCCAGCTTTAACACAGGCCGGATCGAGGATATCTACCAGGATCCGCACGTCGATAACCAACGCTTCCACCTGCATTATGGCGATCTGACGGACAGCACCAATCTGATCCGCATCGTGCAGGAAGTGCAGCCGGACGAGATTTACAATCTCGCAGCGCAAAGCCACGTCGCAGTCAGCTTCGAAACGCCGGAGTATACCGCCAATGCCGATGCCATCGGCACGCTGCGCTTGCTTGAAGCGATCCGCATCCTGAAGCTGGAAGAGAAGACCAGATTCTATCAGGCATCCACATCAGAGCTTTACGGTCTGGTGCAGGAAGTCCCGCAAAGCGAGACCACGCCTTTCTATCCGCGCAGCCCCTATGCTGCGGCCAAGCTCTATGCCTACTGGATCACGGTGAACTACCGCGAAGCCTATGGCATTCACGCCAGCAACGGCATCCTGTTCAACCACGAAAGTCCGCTGCGCGGCGAAACATTCGTGACCCGCAAGATCACCCGCGCGGCTGCGGCGATTGCTCTCGGCCGCCAGGACAAGCTCTATCTCGGCAATCTGGATGCCCAGCGCGATTGGGGCCACGCGCGCGAATATGTGCGCGGCATGTGGATGATGATGCAGCAGGATGAAGCCGACGATTACGTGCTCGCCACAGGCGTTACCACTCCGGTGCGCGAATTCGTCCGCTGGGCCTTCGAAGATGCAGGGATCCCGATCGAATTCCGTGGCGAAGGTGTCGAGGAAAAGGGCTACGCCAAGGATGACGGCCGCTGCTTGATCGAAGTCGATCCGCGTTACTTCCGCCCGACCGAGGTTGAATTGCTGCTCGGCGATCCGACCAAGGCACAGGAAAAGCTCGGCTGGAAGCACGAAACGTCACCTCGGGAACTGGCGCGTGAAATGCTGCTCGCCGATATGGAAATCATGAAAGCCGAACCCATCGCAGGCGGCGACTGATGTCTTACGATCTTGCTGGCAAGCGCGTTTATGTCGCTGGGCACAAGGGCATGGTCGGATCGGCCATTGTGCGGCGGCTGGAAAGCGAAGGCTGCACAATCCTGACAAGCGAACGCAGCACCGATCTGCGCGAACAAACCGCAGTGCGCGAATGGTTTGCCGATAATCAGCCAGATGCTGTCGTGGTCGCTGCAGCGAAAGTCGGCGGCATTTTCGCGAACGACACCTATCCGGCCGAATTCCTCTACGACAACCTCATGATCGAGGCGAATCTGATCGAGGCGGCTTATCGCAATGGCGCGGAGAAGCTGCTGTTCCTTGGCTCCTCCTGCATCTACCCGAAAATGGCGCCGCAGCCGATCCCCGAAGATGCATTGCTGACCGGGCCACTGGAGCCGACCAACGAATGGTATGCCGTGGCCAAGATCGCCGGGATCAAGCTGTGCCAGGCCTATCGCAAGCAATATGGCGTCGACTTCATCAGCGCCATGCCGACCAATCTTTATGGCCCCGGTGACAATTTCGATCTCGCAAACAGCCATGTACTGCCGGCCCTCATTCGCAAGGCGCACGAGGCGAAACAAGCCGGTGCCGATTGTATCGAAATCTGGGGCACAGGCTCACCGCGCCGCGAATTTCTGCATGTCGATGATCTCGCCGATGGCGCTGTGTTTCTGCTGAAGGAATATTCGGGCGAAGAACACGTCAATCTTGGCTCCGGCACGGATTTGCCCATTATCGAGCTCGCGCAAATGGTGTGCGATGTCGTCGGATTTGATGGCAGCATCACCAAGGATACCAGCAAGCCCGATGGCACGCCGCGCAAGCTGATGAGCGGTGACAAAATCGCCGCCATGGGCTGGAAGCCGAAGATCGAACTGCTCGAAGGGATCGCCGATGCCTATCGCGCCTTTCTGGCAGGCGAAGGCAAGCAGTAAAGCTGCGCGCTAAAAGGCGCGTTCGTGGGTAATCACACGGAGCGTTGCGGCGAGGATCGCAATGTCCTGCCAGAGACTCCAGCGCTGCATATATTCCAGGTCTGCCAGCAGCCGGTTGCTCAGCTGCGTTTCGGTATCGGTCGCACCGCGATGGCCGCGCACCTGCGCCAGGCCGGTGATCCCCGGACGCAGGCCGTGGCGTTGCCAGTAATTGCGATCGACTTCCCAGAACAGCTTGCTGCCCGCTTTTGACCCTAGCGCATGCGGGCGCGGGCCGACGAGGCTCATATCGCCCTTCAGCACGTTGATCAGCTGCGGCAGCTCATCGATACTGGTCCGGCGGATGAAGCGTCCTATGCGTGTGACACGATCGTCTTCAAGCGAAGTCGATTGCGCGCCGTTATCATCGCTCTCGCGCATTGAACGGAATTTCAAGATCGCAAAAAAGCGATTGCCGCGGCCAACACGTTTCTGGACGAAGAAGACAGGTCCGCCATCCTCCAGCTTGATGAGCAAGGCCACGGCAAGCATCAGCGGCGCAGCGATCAGCAGGACCAAACCCGATACAGTCGCGTCGAAAAGCCGTTTGGCGACGCGAGCGCGTATCCCAAGCTGCCCTGAAGAGACCTTGAGCGCCGAAACGCCCGCCGCGTCATAGTGGACAACGCCGATTGCGCCGATTTCGTGCGGCAGTTGATGTGTGACCTCGCCGTGGATGCCCGACCCTTTCAGGACCTGCGCCCACGCCGCGCGGTCTTCCGACCGACAGCTGACGATCACTTCATCCATATTGCGCAAATACTTGCTCAAGCGATCCAGCGCTCGCGGGTCGTCAAGCGCAGGCTCAAGTCCATGCTCGCTGGCATTGACGTGCAGGGCGTGAGGCAAATTCAGCTTCGGTCCGCCGGCCAGAAGCACCATTTTGTTGAGCGATGTCGGGCCCCATTTGCGGATGAGTGCGCGCGAAACGGCAATGCGCATAGCCGTCATCAGCACAGCGGTGGATGCGAGGCCTAGCGCGAAGACCATGCGAGAGAACTCGGCATTGCTCTTGGCGAAGAAGGCGAGGAGATTGACCAGGGCGGCCGCAATGACGAGGGCGGTCGCAGCGCGAAACGCCGAAGTCTGCCATTCGGTCAGCGAACGGCGCGAATAGGTGCCATTGTACAGTGCTACGGTCAGGTAGAGCGGCAGGATCACATAGGCGGAAATCATCCCGCCTTCGAGCATCGCCCAATTGCTCAACGTGCCGAAATACAGGATCGAGACCGTGTAGAACGCGGCGAGCAAGATCGCGACATCACCGACGAGCAGCGCAAGATAGGCCTGCAGGCGCTTGCGCTCGAGCGATGGTGACAGCCCGTTTAGCGGCGCGGGTGGCAGCATTGGCGAAACGGAAGTGCCGGACTCCTCGCACGGATCAGCGATGTCGGCGGCTGTATCATCCACCTCCCGCTCGCCTGCCAGCAGTGACAATTGCTCGACCATTGGTCTCGCGCCCTTATGCTTCCCGTGACTTACGCAATACCACGTAATTGCTTGCAGATATTGATATTGAGGGGGCGCGCACAAGCGAGTTGACGCGAATTTACACCGTTACGCCCGCTTTTCAGCGGCGGGCCGCGGCGTATCGGGCAATTTGGGTGAGTTCGCGGGCGAGCAGCAATTCGGCGGTCTGGCTGTTGGCGAGCAGCGAACGGTGAAGGTCGGCGAGGCGCGGCACGAGGCGCTCCAGCTTGCCGCCATTCCACCGCATCAGCTGGTCGCCCACCTCGCGGTGCTCCTTGAAGAAGACCCCGTTCATCTTGAGGAATTGTTTCATGTCATCCCCGCGCCGTAGCTTGGGCGAGAGCACTGCCAATTGGGCTGCACGGCGTTCGAGCGCCAGCGCCACACCGACCGGATTGAGCGAAACCTCGCGCATCCGTGCCAGCTCTCCCGGCAGCTTAGAAAGCTCTCCGCTCAGCGCCGCATTTACCAGCGGCATGAAACCATCCTCTTCCGCGCTCGCGCCGATGTCGTTGAATGCCGAAAGGTCCGCGCGCTTGGGCGTCTGCGGGGATGCGTCGAGATAGAGCGCCAGCTTGTCGACTTCGGACTGGGCGAGACGGACATCGAGATTGGCGGCACGGGCAATCGTTTCAGCGAGCGAACCGTCGAGCCGCAGGCCCACAGCGTCCGCCATCGCCCGCACATCGGCAGTCACCGATCTCAGATCGGGCGGATAGAAGATGGCAACGAGACTATCATCGCGTTTCAACAACAGTTTCGCGCTGCGCGACTTATCGGTGGCGGAAGTGGCGACGATGAAGATCGGCCAGCCATCGTTCACCTCGCCGCGATCGACCAACTCGCACCAGCTCGCCATCGCATCATGCGCTTCCTCCCCCGAAACGCGCGCGACGATATGACGAGAATCGCCAAACAGCGATGTCGAACGGGCTTCATCGACGAGGCGGGATGGATCGGATTTTAGGTCAGCGCCGGACAGGTCGACCCGCTCGCCGGGATCGGGCAGTTCGGCGATCAGTTTGGCAATCGCTGCAGAGGCGCCCGCTTCGTCCTGCCCGCAGAAGAAGAACAGGCGGCATTGTTCGCCTGCACGCTTGGCCGCCTGGGCGTAATCGCGCTGGGTGGCCTTCACTGGTCCTGTTCGCGCAAGACGCGCGTCAGGCGGACAACGATCTGGTCGGCAACTTCCCGTGACAGGTTTTCGAGCGCCGTCTGCTCGGCTGCGATGGTCGCATATTCGCTACTCACCACGTCGATACCGGCATCCGACCCGGCAGTCGCATCGACAAGGATTGCACCCGTCGCAATATCCACGAGCTGATAGCGTGCGCGCAGCGTGCGGCGTTCGCGGCCGATCGTGTCGTCCGTCAGCAGGCCGAGCCCTTCGAGCTGGTCATCAAGCAACACGTCGAGCCGATATTGCGCGCTGCCATTGGCCGAGCCGCTTCGATAGAGCCGGTCTTCCAGCGCATTGCGCACCAGCCAGCCTTCCTGTCCCTCAATCGGCGCGACTTCGATATTGGCGAGGCCCTGCGCGACCACACCCTGACTGCCACCGGCATAGATCGGCTGCAGGCCGCAGCCCGACAGCAGCGCCAGAGCGGCAAGCGAGGCGAGCAGCCGCGTCATGTGACGATATTCACCAGCCTGTCAGGCACCACGATCACTTTCCGAATGTCCGCACCATCGATCGAACGCTGGACCTTCTCGCTTGCAAGCGCAAGCGCCTCCAGATCCTCTTTCGACGATCCCTTGGGCGCGGTCAGCGTATCGCGCAGCTTGCCCTTATGCTGCACGGCGATGGTGACTTCATCCTCGACCAACAGCGCGGGATCGACTTCCGGCCATGCCGCTTCGGCGACGAGACCCTTGCCGCCCATCTGCACCCAGGCCTCTTCGGATAGATGCGGCATCATGGGAGAGGCCATCAGCAACAGCGAGCGGATCGCATGGTTGCGGCTCTCGGACGGTGCAGCCTTTTCCGCCGCACTTGTCAGCTCGTAAAGCCGCGCCACAGCCTTGTTGAAAGCCAGCGCTTCGATATCTTCGGCAACGGCGGCAATGGTCTGGTGGGTCTTGCGGGCGAGGTCCTTGTCTTCCCCGCTCGCATTTTCATCATACTGGCCAAACAGACGCCACAGGCGCTGGACGAAACGACCGCATCCCTCGATGCCGGCTTCGGACCACGGCAGGTCGCGCTCTGGCGGGCTATCGGACAGCATGAACCAGCGCACCGCATCGGCGCCGTAGTCGCGGATGATGTCTTCGGGGTCGACGACATTCTTCTTCGACTTGGACATCTTGATGACTTTGCCGATTGTGACCGGCTCGCCATCGCCCTTCAACGTCGCGCCATCGCCCGTGCGATCGACTTCTGCCGGAGTGTAGTACACCTCGCGCGCGCCGTCCTTGCGGCTGTAGGTCTCATGCGTGACCATGCCCTGCGTGAAGAGCGAACCGAACGGCTCCTTCACATCCAGCAGGCCGACATGCGCCAGCGCGCGCGTCCAGAAGCGGGCGTAGAGCAGGTGCAGGATCGCATGCTCGATCCCGCCGATATATTGATCGACCGGCAGCCATTTGGCGACTTCCGCCGCATCGAATGGCTTGTCACCCGGCTGGCTGGCGAAGCGCAGGAAATACCAGCTGGAATTGACGAAAGTGTCGAGCGTATCGGTTTCACGTTCCGCCGCTCCGCCGCATTTCGGACAGGTCGTGTCCTTCCACGTCGGATGGCGCAGCAGCGGATTCCCCGGCTGTTCGAAAGACACATCGTCGGGCAGCTTCACCGGAAGCTGGTCCTTGGGGACCGGCACCACGCCGCATTCCGCACAATGAATGAAGGGGATCGGCGTGCCCCAATAGCGCTGGCGCGAAACGCCCCAGTCGCGCAGGCGCCAAACCGTCGTGCCTTCGCCCCAGCCGCCCTTCTCGGCGCGGGAAATCACTTCGGCTTTCGCATCCTCGACGCTCATCCCGTCGAGGAAATCGGAATTGACGAGCACACCTTCGCCCGCCTCGGCTTCGCCATTGAATGGCTTGGCAGCTTCATCCACCGAGGGCGCAACGACGCGCGGGATCGGCAGGCCATATTTGGTGGCGAATTCGAAGTCGCGCTGGTCATGCCCCGGCACCGCCATGATCGCGCCGGTGCCGTAATCCATCAGCACGAAATTGGCGATGTAGAGCGGCAGCTCTGCGCCGGTGAAGGGATGGCGCGCGGTGATGCCAGTGTCGAAGCCCAGCTTCTCCGCCGTCTCCAGCTCCGCAGCGGTCGTGCCGCCTTTCTTGCAGAGCGCAATGAAGTCGCGCGCTTCCTGGCTGTCGAGCGATTGCGCGACCGGATGATCCGCCGCCACGGCCACGAAGCTCGCGCCGAAGATCGTGTCGGGGCGGGTCGTGTAAACAGGCAGCTTCTCGCCATTCGACAGGTCGAAAGCGAATTCGAGACCCTGCGACTTGCCGATCCAGTTTTCCTGCATCGTGCGGACCTTTTGCGGCCAGTCGTCCAGCCCCTGGACGCCCTCGAGCAGGTCTTCGGCAAACTGCGTGATCTTCAGGAACCACTGGTTGAGCTTGCGCTTCTCGACCTCTGCGCCGCTGCGCCAGCCCTTGCCGTCGATCACCTGCTCATTGGCGAGCACGGTCATGTCGACCGGATCCCAATTGACCTCGCTTTCTTTGCGGTAGACGAGGCCGGCGTTGAACAGGTCAATGAACAGCGCCTGCTCGTGGCCGTAATATTCGGGATCGCAGGTGGCGAATTCGCGGGACCAGTCGAGCGCGAAGCCGAGCTGCTTCAACTGCCCCTTCATCGTCTCGATGTTCTGATAGGTCCAGCCGGCCGGATGCACGCCCTTTTCCATCGCGGCGTTTTCCGCCGGCATGCCGAAAGCGTCCCACCCCATGGGGTGCAGCACTTCGTCGCCGCGCATCTTGCGATAGCGCGCCAGCACATCGCCCATCGTGTAGTTGCGCACATGGCCGATATGGATGCGCCCGCTGGGATAGGGGAACATCTCCAGCACGTAGCTTTTGGGCTTGTCCGAATTGCTATCCGCTTCAAAGCAGCGGGCTTCATCCCACGCAGCCTGCCAGCGCCCGTCAGCGACTGACGGATCGAATCTCTCGTTACTCATGAGGTGTCCCTAGCGGGAGTTACATCACAGTGGAACGGCGCAAATCGCGAGCAGTGGTAAGGATGATATCTTCCAGGCGCTGAACCGTGGCGGCCTGCACCGGGGCATCGACCCACTGGCCGTTCTGCATCACCTGCCGCGTGGCATTCACACGAAGCGCATCGGCGCGCAGGGTCGAATCGAGAATGGCGACCGAAACGCTAACACGCTCGTTCGGGCTGTTCGGGTTGGTGTACCAATCGGTGATCAGCACGCCGCCAGAACTATCTGCCGTGGTCAGCCGAGCGAAGGAAAGCGTTTCCAGGCTGGCGCGCCAGAGATAGGAGTTCACGCCGATTGAGGTCGTCTGCGCTGCCGCAAGGTCCGTCCGCAGCCGTTCGTCATTGCCACCACCGCATGCAGCAAGGCCAAACGTAGCAAGGCCGAGCAGCGCGGCACCGGCCACGCGGCGGGTCTGGGCGAAGGGGCGGAAAGAGGTCTGTGGCATTATCTGTCCTGTAAAACGCGTTTGCGAGCGAAAACCCAATGAGCAACACTCGGCAAGTGACGCCTCTATACAAGCCCCATGGGGCGCGGCAAGGCGAAGCGTCACAATTGCGTGCAAATGCGCGGTCAGGCAGTGAATGGGGGCTTAATGCGCGGAAATTGCGCAAGGGCGCGTTTGTGTGGTCGCTGCAACACTTTGTCAAAAGCGGTTCTGCATGCTGCGCAAATAGTGGAAAACCCGCACGGAAAGGCCTACCACTGCGACTCGGAACCAAGTTGAGAGACGACTCGTTCATTCAGCGCGAGTCCATCGATCACGGGGAATAATGGGCGCCATGAAAAAGCAGGGCACATCACTGGCAGGCAGGCTGACGCTTTTCGCGTCTGCAGCTGCGCTAGCTGTTGCTCTGCCAAGTTCGGTGCTCGCCATCGGCCTCTTGAATGGCGAAAGCGCCGCTCCTGACGCTGCTGCACATATCGCCTTTACGCCTGCTGCTGCCGATCCGGCGGTGGCAGAGATGATGGCGCGCAACAGCCAGGGCCAGGCGCGTATGATGCGCTTCACACCTGCTGGCGCCACCGGGAACAGCGCAGAACGCGCGGTCACTGTCGCAGTGCGCGTCGATCAGGAAACGGCGCAGGCGCTGGCTTCCAGTACGAATGTCGCAGCAGGGCGCGATAGCGATAGTGTGCGTTCCAGCCTGCAAGTCGCACCAACCCGTTACAACCTCGGCATTGCCCGCGGCTTTAGCAATTTTGCACCCGCTCCCAGCAGCCGCTCGCCGGAACTGTCCAGCGCATTGTCGAGCGCCAATATTCCGGACATCACCGATTTCTCCCCGCGCACCAGCTCGCGTGACGAGCCGAGTCGTTTCGCGGCCCGGGTCGCGATGGAAGAAAATGCGAACCGCCGTCAGGATGCACGCGGTTCGATCGGTGATCAGCTGCTCGATGTTGGCGGCAGCTATCGCCTGACCAACAATCTCGACATTACTGCCGGTGTCCGGCTTGAGCAGGATCGCGACATCATGCCGCTTCCCGATGTCGAACAGCAGGACAGCCAGGCCGTTTATATCGGCACGCAATTGCGCTTCTGATTTCGCGCACGGCCTGCCAAACAGCCGGACATAAGTATGCAGAACCCCGCTTCGGCGGGGTTTTTCTTTGCGCATTCCCCGCCTCGTGTCTTAGAAGGCGCTCCACAATAAAAAGACTCAAAACAAAAAGATGGAGAATGATGCATGGGTAAGGTTGCAGTAGTCACCGGCGGAACCCGCGGCATTGGCCGCGCTATTTGCGAATCGCTGAAAGAGGATGGCTTTACTGTCGTCGCCAGCTATGCGGGCAATGACGATGCCGCGCGCAAATTCACCGATGAAACGGGGATTGCGACCTACAAGTTCGACGTGGGTGACCACGAAGCTACCATCGCCGCCTGCAACAAAATCGCCGAAGAAGTTGGCCCGATCGATGTCGTCGTCAACAATGCCGGTATCACACGCGACGGCACGCTGATGCGCATGAGCCTGCAGGATTGGGAAGACGTGATGCGCACCAATCTCGGCGGCTGCTTCAACATGGCCAAGGCCGCGTTCGAAGGCATGAAAGAGCGCAAGTGGGGCCGCATCATCAACATCGGCTCGATCAACGGCCAGGCCGGCCAGTATGGCCAGGTGAACTACGCTGCTGCCAAATCCGGCATTCACGGCTTCACCAAGGCGCTGGCACAGGAAGGCGCCCGCTACGGCATTACGGTCAACGCCATTGCGCCGGGCTATATCGACACCGATATGGTCGCTGCCGTGCCCGAGAATGTGCTCGAAAAGATCGTTGCAAAAATCCCCGTCGGTCGGCTGGGCCAGGCTGACGAGATCGCCCGCGGCGTCAGCTTCCTCGCTTCGGAAAATGGCGCCTTTATCACTGGCTCGACCCTGTCGATCAATGGTGGCCAGCACATGTATTGAGGCCTGCCAGGCTTCGCACCACCCATCAGGAGTATGACCGGTGGACGAGATTTATCATCCACCGGTCAAACGTTCGGTCGAAATCGCCGGGCACAAGACCTCGATCAGTCTGGAGCCCCTGTTCTGGGAGCTGCTCAACGATGTCGCGCAACGTGAAGCGCTGCCGCTAAACGCCGTGATCGCGCAGATCGATGCCGAGCGGCTGGAAGCGGATACGCCCCCCGGGCTCGCGACCGCCGTGCGCCTGTGGCTTGTCGCGGACTTGCTGAAACCGCCGGGCGAAGAGTAGGCGCGGCCCCGGTCTACTCGCTGTTCTCGGTGGTCGCCACGACCGCGCGCAGACGATAGTGACCGGGTGGCAGCAACAGGTCCACTTCTTCACCGGGAAAGACGAGCACGCGATCCATCGGAATCGCTTCATCCGGCTCTCCAGCGAGACGAGCTTCGATGACATGCGCTCCCTCGCTCGGCAGGAGTGCATCGGGCACCCGAACGCGGATATCGCCTGCCGCTGCACGCCACAGAGGGCGATGGCCTTCGAAGCGCGTGACCGGGTGATCGACGAAAATATCGAATTCCTGCCCGAGCCGGTCACTGCCATCGGCCGCCAGACGGGTGCTGCCGGTTTCCTGCCGACACTGCACTTGAGAGATTGTGAGCGGGTCGATGCCTGTCAGGGCCTTCAGCCGGCCCGCCATCCAGACAGGTCCGAATTCGCCTTCGTGCTCGCTGGCATGCGAATAGCCGACATGAATGATAAAGCGCGCATCCGGCCCCGCCTCTTCGATCGCCTCGGCAAGCGCCTGGGCCTGGAAGGCTTCGCGCGCCGCAACCCGCTCATCGCGAGAAGCCCCCTCGTCTCGTTCGGTGTTCTGCTCGTATGCGATGGGCGCATATCCCAGATCGCGCGCCGTCCGCCATAGCCGGCCGAAAGCAGGCTCGATCAGATAATGACCCTCAAGATCCCGTGGGTAGGGAAGCGCGATGCCAGCCTCGACAGGGGCGGTAGCGTCCGCCGGGTGGGTGAAGGTTTCGGCGGCAAAATGCGTAAAGCCGAGCGGGCGCAGCGTCTCTACGAGTCTCCGCGAGAAACCCCGATGGCGGCTTATCGTGTGACTTTCGTTGACTATCACCACACGCGCATCGCGCGCCTGCCTGACGATTTCTGCCAGGACCGCATCTTCGCCGCTGGCTCCGGAGGAATGCGGCTCGCATGCGACGGCACTGTATTCATGGCTGGTGCGCGCCGCGAGATCTTGCCTGCCGAGCATAGAATATCGTTGCTGGAGGACATCCTGTGCGAAATCCGCAAAGCGCGGATCGACGCGCAGGTCGTAAATGCCGGGCTGACCGGTCTCCTGCCCGGACACAATGCTGAAGCCGGGGGCGAACATCACTTGTTCGGGCGTGGTGAGCGGCTGGGCACAGGCGGCCAGAAGGCCCGCTATTGCGACCGCGGGGATGGCGCGCTTGACCCTTTGGGCATGAGCTTTCATGACGCGGAGCATGAGCACACACAAACCGATCCGCAAGGCTGTCTTCCCCGTCGCTGGCCTCGGCACCCGCTTCCTCCCCGCCACCAAAGCCATTCCTAAGGAATTGCTGCCGATCGTCGATCGCCCGCTGATCCAGTATGCCGTCGACGAAGCGCGTGAGGCGGGGATCGAGCAGATGATTTTCGTCACCGGACGCGGCAAGACCGCGATCGTCGAGCATTTCGATGTCGCCTACGAGCTTGAGACGACGATGGAAGAGCGCGGCAAGGATCTGGGCGTACTGGATTCCAGTCGCTTCACCCCTGGCGATATCATCACCGTTCGCCAGCAGGTACCCATGGGTCTTGGCCATGCCATCTGGTGCGCGCGCGCTATCGTGGGTGATGAGCCTTTTGCGATCCTGCTGCCCGATGAAATGATGGTCGCACACAAGGGCGGCACGGGATGCATGGCGCAGATGGTCGAGGCCTATAATGACGTCGGCGGGAACCTCATCTCGGTGCTCGAAGTGCCGCAGGAGGACGTTTCAAGCTACGGCGTGATCGATCCGGGCGAGAGTTCCGGCGCGCTGACCGAAGTGAACGGCCTCGTCGAAAAGCCGCCGGTGGCAGAGGCACCGTCCAACAAGATTATCTCCGGTCGCTACATCCTGCAGCCCGAAGTGATGCGCACGCTGGAAACACAGGGGAAAGGCGCTGGCGGCGAAATCCAGCTGACCGATGCGATGGCGCGGATGATCGGCAACCAGGCCTTCCATGCCGTCACCTTCGAAGGCCGACGCTTCGACTGCGGCAGCAAGACGGGATTTGTCGAAGCAACGCTCGCATTGGCGCTGGAACGCGAGGATATGGGCGCGGAGATCCGATCCATCGCAGAGCGGCTGCTGGCTGGGTAACGCAGTCTACGAAATCATCGCCAGATACGAAAAAGGCCGGCTGTTGCGGCCCGCCTTTTTTCCTTTGCGTCGAGGCTATGCCCGCAGCTTAGTCGCCGCCGCGTGCGGCCGCTGCGCTCTCGTCGATTTCGAGGTTCGCCGTCATGTAGGGGATCGGATTGACCGGATCGCCGGAAACGCGGATTTCATAGTGAAGGTGCGGACCGGTGGAACGGCCGGTCGAGCCGACATAGCCGATCAGATCGCCAGCGCGGACCTGCTCGCCAGAGCTGACGGTGTAGCGCGAAAGGTGCGCGTAACGCGTTTCCATCTCGCCGCCATGGCCAATCTGCACGTAATTGCCGTAGCTCGAATACCACTGCGCCATTTCGACAATGCCATCAGCCGTAGCGTAGACCGGCGTACCCGTCGGTGCAGCCAGATCGACACCGTTATGACGGGCGCGGCGACGCAGGATGGGGTGATTGCGATTGCCATAGCCGCTGGTGAGGCGGGCATCGGCGAGCGGCATGAGTGACGGCACGGACACCGCCATTTGCGGCACTACCGAAACGCCGCCAGCAGCATTTACGCGGCCGTCGGTGTCGATGCCTTCCCAGCTGGCAAAAAGTTCGCTGAATTCTTCGTCCATGCCACCTTCGGTGACACTGTCAGCGTCGATAACGCCCGTGCGCGGCTCGTCCTCGGCCATTGCGGGCGCTGCGATAAGGAGCGCGCCAGCGGCGATAGCTTTGGTAAATTTGAACAGCATACGATCCTTTGTTCTTCTCTTGCGGTCCCATGCGCCAATTCGAGTTAAACTCAATTCGTCGCAAATTCCGGAACCGATAACGGACCCCTCCGTTTGGTGTGATGCTGAGGTATGCGCGGAAAAGTTAATCAAACAAGCGAAGTGTAGCTTTCTCGCGATAAACCGGCTGCGAGACGCGCTGAGTCGTTGAACGGAGGCTTCAGCCCCCCTCTGAAATGCGTTTTGACGCAATTTATCCAATGAATCGATGGATTCAGGCGCTTACGGGCGCACCACGCGGTGAAATGCCTTGATCCGGCGGCGACATGATTAATTTCGTCGTCAAGGATTCGTTGGAGTATTTTTGCGCCGCGCGAATCGTCCTGCGATCGAACTCGCTCCAGCATGGCGGGCGTGACATCGAGGCCTCTTGCCTCCAGCACCATGGGCACCACCGCCAACCGCGCAGCCACGTCGTGCGCCGTGTCGCTCGCCGACTGCCACAATCCGTCATGAACCGGCAGATCGCCATAGGCCGCACCCATGCTGGCAAGGTGCCGCTCGATCAGGGCGAAATGCATCGCCTCATCCGCTGCGACGGACAGGAAATCTGCGATGAATGCCTCATCCATCTCCGCCCCGAAGCGCCCGACGATATCGAGCGCAAGATCGATCGCGACGAATTCGATATGGGCGATGCTGTGCCACAATGCGATGCGATTGCGCTGCGATCCGCCTTTGCCGCGCTTGGGCATCTGGCCGGGTGACAGGACCGTCAGCTGGTCCGGCCATGCGGGCTCATCGGGCATTGCTGCGGTAAAGCGAACAGGCAGCGTCCCACGCCGATAATCGCGCACCAGCGCGCGGGTTTTCATCACCTTGGCGCGTTTGCCGCTGGTCAGCAGGGCGTCGCGAATTGCCGTGGAGAGGTCGGAGCTCACAATTCTTTGGCGGCGGCCAGCACTTCCTCGGCGTGACCTTTCACTTTCACCTTGCGCCAGACCTGAGCGATCTTGCCATCCGCATCGACAAGGAAGGTCGAGCGTTCGAGGCCCATATAGGTCTTGCCGTACATTTTCTTCTCGACCCAGACGCCCAGCGCCTCTGCCAGTCCGTCGGTCTCCGCATCGGTTGCGAGAGGGGCCTTGAGGTCATGCTTGGCGATGAAGTTCTGGTGCTTTTTCGCCGAATCCTTGCTGACGCCGAGCAGAGCCGTGTTGGCCTTGTCGAACTCGGCTTTCAGCGTCGAAAAGTCCTTGTTCTCGGTCGTGCAGCCGGGCGTGTTGTCCTTGGGGTAGAAGAAAATCACCAGCTTTTGCCCGCGAAAATCGCTGGGATTCACGCTGCCGCCATCTGGGGTTTCCATCCCCACATCGGGCATCGTGTCTCCGGCATCAGGGCGGTTGTCACTCATCAGTCTATCTCCAGTTTTTCATCGAAATGGCGCTGCCATTGCTCGGCAATTCCCTGCCGCGCATCGCGTAGCGCCTGCAATAGGTCCGAATAGCTGTCATGCCCGCAGGCTTTGGCAAGGACCGGGCGCGCTGCAGCAGGCGGCTCTGACCCGTCCGGCGCAAACAGCCGCTCGGCGACCAGAAAACGGGTGAGCATGAGGTGATTGTCGACATGCTCGTGCGGGAGCAGGTCTGCCTTAACCAGGCCGCCGATCGCCTTTTCCAGCGCAGGCTTCAGCGCGATGCCCTCGCGCAGCTGCAAGTAATGGATCAGGAATTCTGAATCGACGAGCCCGCCGCGCAGCAGCTTGACGTCCAGCGGGCCCTGCGGCGGCTTGTTGGCGAGAACATCGGCGCGCATGGCGAGCACATCTGCGCGCAGCTTGGTCTTGTCGCGATCCTGGGAAAGGGTGTCCGTTATGATGGTGCGCAGATCATCCCGCGCGCGCTCTGAACCGAACAGCGGCCGCGCGCGGGCGAGCGCCATATGCTCCCACGTCCATGCGCTTTCCCGCTGGTATTTGGCGAAGGCTTCGAAACTGACGGCGAGCGGCCCCTGCTTGCCCTGCGGTCTTAGCCTTGTGTCGATTTCATAAAGCGCGCCTTCCGCCGTCGGCACGCTCAGCGCAGCGGAAACGCGTGTGGCGAGGCGATTGAAATAGAGCGTGGAGGATAGCGGACGGCGGCCATCCGATTCCTGTCCGATGTCGCCATTGAAGAGGAACACTATGTCGAGATCGGACGCATGGGTCAGCGCCCCGCCGCCCAGTCGACCGAGACCAAGGATGACCAACTCCGCCCCTTCGATCTCACCATGGGTTTCGCGAAACTCCTCTATCGCCGCATCGGCACCGGTCTGGATCGCGGCTTCGGCCACACGGCACAGCCCCTCGGCGATATCGAGCGGATCGTGGCGGCATTCGATCATCTGTGCGCCCAGCGCGAAACGTTCTTCGCCGACGATCTGGCGCAGCCGGTCGAGCCGCACTTCGTAGTCATCCTCCTCGGCGCGCGCCATCCGCTGTGCCAGCGATGTGACATCCCCCGGCAATGCGCCTCCGCTCGCATCGAACAATACGTCGAGGAGCTCGGGCCTGCGGGCGAGTTCGTCGGCCAGCGGCTTGGCGAGGATGAGGATACGCAGAACGCG
Organism: Aurantiacibacter sp. MUD61; assembly: GCF_027912455.1. Taxonomy (NCBI): domain Bacteria; kingdom Pseudomonadati; phylum Pseudomonadota; class Alphaproteobacteria; order Sphingomonadales; family Erythrobacteraceae; genus Aurantiacibacter; species Aurantiacibacter sp. MUD61. The sequence goes on along the minus strand of NZ_CP115446.1, from coordinate 1,062,594 downwards.
TTCGAGCAGGCCCGGACGCTCTTCGAACAGGCGGAAAAGATTGATCGCAGTCGGCAGGCGGGAAAGAAAAGTTTCCCACCGCGCCAGCGCCCGGTCCGGGTCGGGCGCGTCGGCGAGTGCCTGCACCAATTCATCGCTCATCGCATCGAAAGCCTTGCGCGCTTCGTTGGATCGCAGCGCGCGGATGGTGCCTTTCCAATGCTTCACGCGGGTGTCGAAATGGTCGCGAAAATCGTCAGGCACGCTGACTGCGACGGGGCGCGGATCATCGTCGCCCAGCAGATCGTCATAGCGCGCGCCGACTGCATCGGTCATCTCGCGCAGCTCTGCGATCAGCGACGCACCATCGGAAAGCCCGTCCAGTTTGGCGACATTGTCGATCGCCTCCTCGCTTGTCGGAAGCGCGTGGGTTTGGCGATCATTGACCATCTGCAGGCGGTGTTCGATCACGCGCAGCCGATCATAGCTTTCACCCAAGACCCGCGCATCCTCGCTCGCGATGATCTCCGCTTCGGCCAGCGCATCGAGGGCATCGCGCGTGCCATGGCAGCGCAGCGCCGGGTTGCGGCCACCGTAAATCAGCTGATGGGTTTGCGCGTAGAATTCGATTTCGCGAATGCCGCCGCGTCCCTTCTTCACATCGAAGCCCGGCCCCGGCTCGGTCGGGCCCTTGTAAGCGGAACGGATACGCGCGGTGAGGCGACGGATCGACTCTATCGCAGTGAAATCGAGGCTCTTGCGCCAGACGAAAGGCCGGATCGCTTCGAGAAACTCCTCGCCCGCCGCGATGTCACCTGCCGCTGGCCGCGCACGGATGAAGGCCGCGCGCTCCCATGCGAGAGCAGAGCTTTCGTAGTGTGAAATCGCGCCGTTCACTGGCACGGCGAGCGGGCTGACCTCGCTTGCTGGACGCAGCCGCAAATCGACGCGCAGCACGTAGCCCTCGCCCGTCGGCTGGGAGAGCATTTCGACCAATTGCCTTGCGTAGCGCTGCGCCGCTTCGCCCGCCTCATCGCGCTCCCGCTTTGCGAGGCGCGCCGGATCGAACAGCAGGATGGGATCGATATCGGAGCTGTAATTGAGTTCGCCTGCGCCCTGTTTGCCCAGCGCCAGGCCGATGAAGCCGCTGTTATCGGCATCGGGAACACGCTTGGCGACCACGGCGCGCATGGCGGTGTCGAGCGCGCGGTCGGCAAAATCGCTCAATTCCTGCATCACGTGAGACAGCGGGAACGCGCCAGCCAAGTCGCCAATGCCCAGCACCAGCGCCAATGACAACCGCTCACGACGCAGCGCTTCGCCCGGATCGGACAGCTCGGCGCCGCTCACCTTCGCTGCAGCGAGAGCCCCATCGCCCTTGCCCTGCAACAGCAGCTCGCCAAGCTCAGCCCGGCGCTCAAGCGCACGGCGAAGGAAAGGCGAGCAGTCCCGCGCGCGATCGATCGCCGATTGCCAATCTGGTGCCATAGCCAAAGCTCCTGCCCTGCCGCAGCGGTGCTCGCAAGTGCGCTTGTGCTGGCGCGTGCGCGGTGCCAGAGATGCGCCAACGACACATTCTCTCATCCGAGGTTTCGCATGTTCCGCATTCTCGCCCCCGCCGCGCTCCTGTCACTCGCCGCCTGCACCACTGAAGAGGTGCCGGTCGAACCGCAGATTTCGCTGGATACCATGCAGGAGGTGACGCGCACGCTTTCTTCCGATGCTTTCGAGGGGCGCGAGCCGGGCACACCGGGCGGTGAGCGCACGGTCGAATACCTCATTGAGCAATTCGAGGCGGCAGGCCTTCAGCCGGGCAATGGCGACAGCTGGGTGCAGGATGTCCCGCTCGTCGAAGTGACAGGCAGCAATTTCGCCCCGCTTACAATCGGCGATATCGAACTGGAGCACGGCAGCGAGTGGGTCGGCGTGTCCTACCCGCTGGTCGAGCGCACCGAGCTCACCGACAGCGAAGTCGTCTTCGTCGGTTACGGCATCAACGCGCCCGAGCGTGGCTGGAACGATTACGAAGGCCTCGACATGGAGGGCAAGACCGCGCTCATCCTCGTCAACGATCCTGACTATATGGATGAGGGGCTGGACGGGACCTTCGGCGGCCGCGCGATGACCTATTACGGGCGCTGGCGCTACAAATATGAAGAGGCCGCGCGGCAGGGTGCTGCCGCTGCCATCGTCATCCATGAGGACTTTGCCGCAAGCTACGGTTGGAACGTCGTCGAAGGCGGGTGGACGGGCGCGCAGGCCTATGCCGACACCGGCAATGGCGAGGCGGGCAATACCGACATGAATGGCTGGATGACTCAGGACGCTGCGCGCAGAGTTCTGGCCGCTGAGGGTCTCGATCTGGACGAGCTGGTCGAAGCGGCCAGCCAGCGGGGGTTCGAAGCCATTCCGCTCGGCCAGACAGCTTCCACCAGTTTCGACAATTCCATCCGCCGGTTCACGTCGCAGAACGTCATCGGCGTGCTGCCGGGCAACCAGCGTCCGACCGAATACATTCTCCACACCGCGCACTGGGATCACCTCGGCATTTGCGGCGAGGAAGGCGATGAAGACATGATCTGCAACGGCGCGGTCGACAATGCGACCGGCACCGCTGCCCTCGTCGCTTTGGCCGAGGCGCATGTCGCTGCCGGGCCGACCCAGCGTACGCAGGTTTTCCTGGCGGTGACGGCAGAGGAATCGGGCCTGCTCGGCTCCGAATATTACGGCGCAAACCCGGTCTATCCGCTCGATCGCACGGTGGGCGGGGTCAATATCGATGCGCTCTATGTGCTGGGCGAAGCGAGCGATGTGACCGTGATTGGCGGCGGCAAGAGCGAGCTGGACAGTTACCTTGCCGATGCTCTCGAAACACAGGGTCGAACGCAAACCGCTGACGCCGCACCGCAGGCAGGGCGCTACTACCGTTCGGACCACTTCAGCCTCGCCAAGCGCGGCGTGCCGATGTTCTATGTGAAGAGCGGCCAGACACTGTCCGAAGGCGGCGCAGAGGCTGGCGAAGCGGCCTATCAGGATTACAACACCAATCACTATCACGCCGCGAGCGATGAATATTCCGAAGATTGGGACTGGGCCGGCGTGATGCAGGATCTGGAGCTTTACTTCATGCTCGCCCGTGCGCTGGGTGACACCGGCGAATGGCCGAACTGGAACGAAGGCGACGAATTCCGCGCCACCCGGGATGAAAGCTGCGCGTTGCGCGATGACGGATGCTGATCCGATGACAGCGCGAATGCCCTCCGAATGGGCAAAGCAGGACTGGATCTGGATCGGCTTTCCCGCCCATGCCGATCTGTGGGAATACGACCTAGTACCAGCTCAGCAGCAGATGGCGGCTTTTGCCAATGCCGTGTCCGAAGCCGGACAGGATGTGCGACTGGTGGTGCGCGACGATGCAGCGGCAGAGGCGGCGCGCAAACTCGTTTCCGCCAAGGTCGCGATCGAGCAGCATCCCTATGGCGACATCTGGATACGTGACACCGGACCGCTGATCCTGCCCGATGGAAGTGGCGGTCGCCGCGCGCAGGGCTTCGGGTTCAACGGATGGGGTGGCAAATATCTGCTGCCGGGTGACCAGGAGACCGGACCCTCGCTCGCCGAGGCGGGGGGCTTTCCCTATTCGCGGGCAGACTGGATCCTCGAAGGCGGCGCGGTGGAAACCGATGGTACCGGACTGGTGGTGACGACCGAGCAATGCCTGCTCAATCACAACCGCAATCCGGATCTCACGCGCGAGCAGATCTGGGCGAATCTGCAGCGCGATCTCGGTTTCGATCGGATCCTCTGGCTCGGCGATGGGCTGCTGGGCGATCATACGGACGGCCATGTCGATAATCTTGCACGCATGGTCGGCGAAGGCGTGATCGCCATCCCCAGCGCGACCGAGCGGGACGATCCCAATGCCGAGGTCTACACCGATGCTCGGCTGCGGGCGCGCGAATTCGGCCTGGATGTGCGCGACATCCCTTCCCCCGGTCGGATGGGAGAAGGCGAGGATGTGGAGCCAGCCAGCTTTATGAATTTCGCCGTGACCAATGGCGTGGTGGTGGTACCGACCTATGGCTCGCCGCTCGATGCCGATGCGGTCGCCGCGATTGGCGCGCTCTTCCCGGATCGCGATGTCGTGGGCCTGCGCGCCGATGCTGTGTTGACGGGTGGTGGGAGCTTCCACTGTGCCAGCCAGCATGTGCCGGCGGTCCGCTAAAAGAGCATCTTAACCTTTCGTTAGGGATTTGGGCGGACAATGTCCGCATGGCCAGAGCAATCGCCTTCACCCGCACACACGTCGCTTCCGCGCAGGAATATGCGCGCCTTGCGGTCGTGAGCTTCTGCGGTGTCGCGCTGATTGCCGCCGGCCAGTTCCTGCCGCTCTAAGCCAGCAGCTTCCACACAGCTCCCAATGCAGCCCCGCCCAGCACCAATGCTGTGGCGACTTGCCATTGCGTTTTGCTGACCCTGCCGAACGCGCGGTGCCCGAACCAGTCCCCGAAAAGCACGGCGGGGAATAGCAGCGCGGCGAGTTCCAGCTCTTCCCAACCGCCGATGCCCTGCCATACGAAGAAGAGGGCGGAGAGCGGCGTCACGACCAGAAAGATCGCCATCATGCTCGCGCGCGCCACGCGCGGCTCCAGCCGTCCGCGCAAGTAAAAGGGCGCCATGCCGGGTCCGGGCATGCCCGCGAATCCGCCGAAGAAGCCGGTGAAAACCCCTGACAGGCCCATTGCGGGATAGCGCGGCAGAGTGACTTTCCCGAGGGGTACCGCCACCAGCACGAATGCGCCGAGTGAGACCAAGGCAATCAGCACCCGCGCCCAAGCCGGATCGAGCGAGACGAGCGCCCACAGCCCGAGTGGCATGCACGCCAGTGCGATCAAGGTAATGGGAATGGCGGACCGGTCCGCCTCCCGCCGGACGCGCCCGATATCGGTGAGGCCAATCAGGAACAACGAAATGATGCCGACGAGCACCGCCGCGCCTGGCGCGATTGCGAGTTGCAGCACCGGCACCAGCACCACCGACAGTCCGAAGCCCGCCAGCCCGCGCACGAAACCAGCAGCGATCGCCGCGATGATCGCCACCGCTATCGCCTCTGGTGAAAATCCGAACAAATGCGTGCCCTGCCTATAGTTTCAGAAGCGCTGCGACGGCTGCCGCGCCCAGCACAATACCGACAAAGGCGCGCCATACCGGGTCGCTGATCCGCCCGAACGCGAGCGAACCCACCCAATTGCCCAACAAGACCAGCGGGAACAGCATCAGGCCAAACAGCAGCGTGCGCCATTCGAGAAGGCCGGTCACTGTACCCGACGCCACGCCAGCCAGCGCGGCCACGCCGAAGATGCCGATCATGCTCGCCTTGGCGGTAAGCCTCGGCAAATCCTGCCGCACATAATAGGGGATGACCGGCGCACCCGGCATGGCGGCGAATCCGGTGAGGACCCCAGCCGAAAGCCCGGTCAGACCGGTGACGAGCGGCGCAGGCGGCCTCGGCTGTTTCCGCTTCGGGATGATGACCGCGGCAAAGGCGCCCAGCGCGCAGATAGCAATCAACAGACGCGCCAACGGCTGCGGTGTCGCATCGAGGAGCAGAAGGCCAGGCAGTGTCGTCAACGCCAGCAGTCCGGCAATGACATAGGCTGACCGTGCCGCCTCACGCAGCACGAAGCGCACTTCGCTGAGAGCGAGCAGAAACGCCATGATATTGATCAGCAGCACCGCCTCGACCGGGCTGAGCGCCAGCGCCAAGATCGGCACCAGCAATATGCCGAAGCCGAAGCCGGTCAGTCCACGAACAAACGCCGCCAGCAACGTAGCGCCGGCCGCAGCCGCAATCTGCGTGGTCGAAAATCCGGCGAGGATTTCCAAGCGGTCAGGCCTTCAGGTCGGGCGGGGTTGCAGCATCTTTCAGCATGGCAATCGCTTCATCGAGGCTCATCACCCGCTGCTCTTTCTCGCCCAGCGTGCGGACGGCAACGGTGCCTTCCTCTGCCTCGCGCTTGCCGACGACAAGCAGGTGAGGGACCTTGGCAAGCGAGTGCTCGCGAACCTTGAAGTTGATCTTCTCATTGCGCAGGTCGCTTTCCACGCGGATGCCCGCTGCTTCCAGCTTGGCGACCGCATCCTTCGCATAATCATCTGCATCGGAGACGATCGTCGCGACGACCGCCTGCACCGGCGCGAGCCACACGGGCAAACGACCGGCGAAGTGCTCGATCAAGATACCGATGAACCGCTCGTAGGAGCCGAAGATGGCGCGATGGAGCATGACCGGGCGGTGCTTCTCGCCGTCCTCGCCCACATAGGTTGCGTCGAGGCGATCTGGCAGAACGCGGTCGCCCTGGATGGTGCCGACCTGCCAGGTGCGGCCGATGGCATCAGTGAGGTGCCATTCGAGCTTCGGCGCATAGAAAGCACCTTCGCCGGGTAGCTCTTCCCAGCCGTATTCCTCATTGTCCATGCCCGCTTCGGCCACAGCATCGCGCAATTCCTGCTCGGCCTTGTCCCAATCGGCATCGCTGCCGAAACGCTTCTCGGGCCGCAGTGCGAGTTTCACGTCATAGGTGAAGCCAAAATCGGAATACACTTCGTCCGCCAGCTTGCAGAAGGCGCGGACTTCCTCGACCACCTGCTTCTCGGTGCAGAAGATATGCGCATCATCTTGAGTAAACTGGCGCACACGCATCAGGCCGTGGAGCGCGCCATGCGGCTCGTTGCGGTGGCAGCAACCCATTTCGCCAAGCCGGATCGGCAGGTCGCGATAGGAGGTGATGCCTTGCTTGAAAACGAGGACGTGCGCGGGGCAGTTCATCGGTTTCATGGCCAGCCAGTTCGCATCGGGCGCGACGCTTGGCGCGCTCTCACCGCTCTCCTCGTCCACTTCGGGCACGATGTCGGGGACGGCGAACATGTTCTCGGCGTATTTCCCCCAATGGCCCGACTGCGTCCACTGACGCACATCCATCAGCTGCGGCGTTTTGATCTCGCGATAGCCCGCACCGTCCATCTTGCGGCGCATATAGGCTTCCAGCTCGCGCCAGATGCGATAGCCCTTGGGGTGCCAGAAGACCGACCCGTGCGCCTCTTCCTGAAGATGGAACAGGTCCATTTCGCGGCCCAGCTTGCGGTGGTCGCGCTTGGCGGCTTCTTCCAGCCGTGTGAGGTGCGCGTTCAATTGCTTCTTGTTGAGCCAGCCGGTACCGTAGATGCGGGTGAGCTGGGCATTGTTCTGGTCGCCGCGCCAATAGGCGCCTGCCACACGCATCAGCTTGAACGCTTGCGGATCGAGCTTGCCGGTGCTGGCGAGGTGTGGACCGCGGCACATGTCGAGCCAGTCATCGCCCGACCAGTAGACCGTCAGTTCTTCATTCTCGGGCAATTCCTTCGCCCACTCGGCCTTGAAGGTTTCGCCCTCGGCTTCCCACTTGTCGATCAGCTGCTGGCGGCTCCATACTTCGCGCTTGAGCGGTTTGTCGGCCTTGATGATCTCGCGCATCTTTTCCTCGATCGCGGGCAGATCCTCCGACGAGAAGGGATCGCGCGTGTCTGGCGCCTTCACATCGTAGTAAAAGCCATCATCGGTCGCGGGGCCGAAAGTGATCTGCGTGCCGGGGAAAAGCTCCTGCACTGCTTCGGCGAGGATATGCGCGTAATCGTGCCGCGCGAGTTCGAGCGCCTCTTCCTCATCCTTGGACGTGATCAGCGCCAGTTCACTATCGCAATCGAAAGGACGATTGATATCGCGCACTTCACCATTGACGCGCGCGGCCAGCGCCGCCTTGGCGAGGCCGGGTCCGATAGCGGCCGCGACATCGGCAGGGGTAGAGCCCGGCTCCATCTCGCGCACGGATCCATCGGGAAGGCTGATCTTCAGTAATTCGGTCATCGTCTCTTTTTCCGTTTCACGCGGCCTATGCTTTTTCCGCCGCAGCTAGGCAAGTCACTCTTCGGGGCAGGCGCGACGCACCAGCGCCAGGTCGGCTTCGTCCATGTCTTCATGCTCACCCGCGAGCGCGCCTTCGACATAGGCGGCAAGAGCGCGCGCATCTTCCAGCGCATTGTGCGGTGTACGGCTGGCGAGAGCGGTGTCGAAGCCCGCAAGGTTAAGCAGCAGGCAGGCATAGCGGAACGGGTCGTTGCGCTTGCCGTGGTCGCGCAGAAGCATGGCGTTGAAATGGACCAGATCCTCCGGCCAATCGGCGATAAATACATGCGGTCCTGCATCCTTGCGGAGGAATTTCTGCATCTTCTTGACCACTTGCAGGCGCGCGATCGGCTCCTGCCCGAAGTGCGGCGCCACATGCTCTTTCACCCACGGCACGATCAGCTCATGCGCGTGCAGCACTTCATAAAAATGCGCCCCATCCTCGCGCACCAGCGCAATGCTGAGAAGCTGGCCGCCGGTGCCGTTGAATTCGGTATCTATGAAATAGCGCATTGCAGTGGTCCGCGCGCCGGAAAGGATTGTCTGCGGTTGCGGGAAGCTGGCGCGATGCCACCCGAAACCGGGTGGCGGAATGCGTGATCAGGCCACGACCATCCGCCCCCGGTTGCCCGAGGTGGTGGTAGTTGTGGTGGTGGTCACACGCTTGGCCATGCCCTGCACATAGGGTGGCTAGCCAAGAAAGTCACTAGGCGGCTTGGCCTGAGCTTTCGGAGAAGGCATGGATGGCGATATGACCGAACTTCGCACAGTCCCGTCCGAACAGGGCATCCCGCTCGCGTTTCGCCACACGCCCGGCAGCGGCCCAGCCGTCGTTTTCCTGCCTGGCTATATGTCGGACATGGCGGGCAGCAAGGCGACGGCCATTTTTGAACATTGCCGGACACAGGGGCGTGAGTGCCTGCTGCTCGATTATTCGGGCTGCGGCGAAAGTGACGGCGACTTTGCCGATGGCACGCTCGGCATCTGGCGCGATGAAGTGCTGCTGCTGATCGCCAACCAGGTTGAGAGCGAACGCGTCGTCATCACCGGCTCCTCAATGGGCGGCTGGCTCATGCTGCTCGTCGCGCTGGAGTTGGGAGACCAGCTCGCCAGCCTAGTTGGCATCGCCTCGGCTCCCGATTTCTCCGAATGGGGCTTCGACGAGGAGCAAAAGGCGCAGTTGCGCGCGGGCGAGACCATTTTTGAGGATAGCGATTACGGCTACGATCCCATGCCGACCCATGCCAAGTTCTGGCACGATGCGGAGCGGCGCAAGTTGCTGGACGCGCCCATCCCAGTCACTTGCCCGGTGCGCCTGCTGCACGGGCAGGAAGACAAGGACGTGCCGCCCGAGATTTCGCTCCGACTCGCTGCGGCTCTCGCCAGTGAGGATGTGCAGGTCACGCTGGTCAAAGGCGGCGATCATCGGCTTTCGCGGGACAGCGATGTTGCCCTGCTCCTGCGCACAGTCGATGCCACTCGCTCAATTTAGTTTCGGTTGAAACATTTTTGATGCAAGCCGTTTCGCGCTGCGTTAGAGGCTTGCGCAATGTTGCGCTAGGAAGAGCAACGATAAGACGAGTCGAAGCGCCGGCCAACTCGGATCGGCGGAGGAGAACCGGACGCCATGGCCACCACCAAGCGCAAGAGTGACGCTTTTTCCGACCTTTCCAAGCAGGAGCGCGGCTTTGCCAAGACGCTGAAGGAGCGCATCAGTGGCTCCATCCTGCCGGGCGAAACTTCGCTCCAAGGGGACAAGCTCGATCTTGCGGCGGCCTTCATTATCGAGGCCGCACGTCACCGCGAAGACGGGAAGCCTTCGATCCTCACGCGCTCTGCCACCAATGGCCACCGCATTATGCGCATTGCGGTAATCAACAAGGACATGCCCTTCTTGGTCGACTCCATCGCGGCAACGATGGCTGCGCGCGGACTGTCGATCGACCGGCTGGTCCATCCCATCCTTCCCGTCCGCCGCACCGACGGTGCATTGACCGACGTGCCCGAAGGCGATGGAACGGGCGAGAAGAAGGAAAGCTGGGTCTACATCGAAACCACGCGCGTGGATGCGAAAGATCGCCGCGCGCTGGAAAAGGATCTCGAAATCGCCATCCTCGATGTGCGTGCGACTGTGGCCGATTGGCCCAAGATGCGCGAGATGATGACGGGTGATGCCGATCGGATGTCCGATGCCGAAGGCGCGGCACTGCTGCGCTGGCTGGCTGGCGGAATGCTGACGCAGCTGGGCCATGTAACCCGCACGCGCGACGGCCAGCAGTCCGACATGCTCGGCATCTGCCGCCGCTCCACGCCGGATTTGTTGGCCGATGCAGCCTATGAAAAGGCGTTCGCATGGTTCGATGGCAAGGATGGCAAGCCGGGCAAGGCCCCGCTGATCATCAAGGCCAATCGCATCAGCAATGTGCATCGCCGCGTTCCGCTCGATCTCTTCATCGTGCCCTTGATCGAGGATGGCCGCGTAGCCGCAATATCCGTGCACGCCGGCATCTGGACGAGTGCTGCGCTCGTCGCGCCGCCCGCAACGGTTCCGGTGCTGCGCCAGCAGCTCAAAGCCATTATGGAGCGGCTCGATTTCGAGCCCGACAGCCATGATTACAAAGCGCTGGTTCACGCGCTTACCGCACTGCCGCATGATCTGATTATCAGCTTCTCCGATGACGACATCACCCGCGTATCGACCGCGATGATGGGCCTTGCAGAGCGACCGCGCCCGCGTGCGACTTTGGTGACCGCGCCGCTTGGTCGGCATATTTTCGGCTTCGTCTGGCTGCCACGCGACATGCTCTCCACCACCGTGCGTCTGCAGGTGCAGGATTTGCTGGAAAAGGGCACCGGCGCGAAGACGCTCGACTGGAGTTTGATGGTCGAAGGCGGCGCGCTAGCTCTGTTGCGCTATGTCATGGATTACCGCGGCAAGCGTGATGATCTCGATACCGCCGCGATCGACCGTTCGCTGCAGGACATGCTGCGCGGCTGGTCTGACGCGGTGGAGGATGCGCTGGCAGAGGGCGATGAATCCAGCCGCGCACCGGCGCTCGCGGCTCGCTATGCTGGCAGTTTCCCGGCCTTTTACCGCACCGAATATGGCGCAGCAGAGGCTGCGCGCGACATCTCGCGCCTTCGCCAGCTGGCAGCACATGTGGAGGAGACCGGCCTTGAGCGTGATGCGCGCCTCTATCGCGCCCAGCAGGATGAGGACGACCGGCTGAGACTTAAAGTCTACCAGCATGCAGGTTCGCTTCCGCTTTCCGATGCCGTTCCGGCGCTAGAAAATTTCGGATTCCGCGTGCTTTCCGAAATTCCCACCGACCTCGGAGGGGAGGACAGCGGCACCATCCACGATTTCATCCTCGGCCTGCCTGCCGGCATGTCGACAGATGCGCTGCTAGAACGTGCCGATACGATCGAGGCGGCGATTACCAGCGTCCTTAACGGCAAGGCGGAAGATGATGTATTCAACCGTCTGGTGATCTCCAGCGGTCTCGATGCCCAGGAAGCGGACTGGCTGCGCGCCTTCTATCGCTATCTGCGCCAGTCCAATATCGCTTTCACCATCTACACGGTGGTCGACGCGCTGGCGGGCGCCAGCAAGGTAACGCGCGGGCTGATCGACCTCTTCCGCACTCTGCATGATCCCGCCTTCGATGGCGATCGCGCCAAAGAAGCGATCGACATCGATGCCGATATCCGTTCCAACCTCGCCGCCGTGCAGGCCATCAATGATGACCGCCTGCTGCGCCGCTACTGGTCTACGATCAAGGCAATCCTTCGCACCAACGCTTTCGCCCCGGCAGCCGACGAGGCGCTGGCGTTCAAGCTGGACAGTTCACTGGTACCCGGCCTGCCGAAGCCCGTGCCGTGGCGCGAAATCTTCGTCTATTCGCGGCGTGTTGAAGGCGTGCACCTGCGCGCTGGGCCTGTCGCGCGCGGCGGCCTGCGCTGGTCCGACCGGCGCGATGACTTCCGCACCGAAATCCTCGGTCTGATGAAAGCGCAAAAGGTGAAGAACGCCGTGATCGTGCCGACCGGCGCGAAAGGCGGCTTCTACCCCAAGCAATTGCCCAGCCCGGCAGTGGATCGCGATGCGTGGTTTGCGGAAGGCAAGGAAAGCTACAAGCTGTTCATCCGCACGCTGCTCTCGATCACGGACAATTATGCGGGCGACAAGGTCGTCCACCCGCAGGACGTGGTGATCCACGATGGCGAAGACCCCTATTTCGTCGTCGCAGCGGACAAGGGCACGGCGACGTTCTCCGACACGGCCAATGCCATTGCGATGGAGCGCGATTATTGGCTGGGCGATGCCTTCGCGAGCGGCGGCTCCAATGGCTATGACCATAAGGCGATGGGCATCACCGCCAAGGGCGCATGGGTCTGCGTGCAGCGCCATTTCCTCGAAATGGGCGTGGACGTGCAGAAGGACCCGGTCCGCGTGGCGGGCTGTGGCGATATGTCGGGCGATGTGTTCGGCAATGGCATGCTGCTTTCGAAATCGATCAAGCTGGTGGCCGCTTTCGACCACCGCCACATTTTCATCGATCCCGACCCCGATCCGGCAGCAAGCTGGAAAGAGCGCAAGCGGATGTTCGATCTCGAGCGGTCGAGCTGGGAAGATTACGACAAGAAGGTGATGAGCAAGGGCGGGATGGTGATCCCGCGCACCACCAAACGCATCGAATTGACGAAAGCCGCAATGAAGGCGCTGGGCATCGAGGAAAGCGACCTTAAAGACGGTGCGCTCGATCCCGATAGCCTGATTCACCTGATTCTGAAGAGCCCTGTCGATCTCATCTGGTTCGGCGGTATCGGCACCTACATCAAGGCAAGCCACCAGAGCAATTCGGACGTGGGCGATCCCGCCAATGATGCCCTTCGCGTCGATGCCAAGCAGATGCGCGCGAAGGTGATCGGCGAAGGCGCCAATCTGGGTGCGACCCAGGCGGGCCGCGTCGAATTCGCGCTCCACGGCGGGCGCGTGAACACCGACTTCATCGACAATTCGGCAGGCGTCGATTGCTCGGATAATGAAGTGAATATCAAGATTGCGCTGGCCGCTGCACGCGAAGCCGGTCGCCTGTCCGAAGAGCGCCGCAATGCGCTTCTGAAGGACATGACCGACGAGGTTGCAGAGCTGGTGCTCGAGGATAATCGGCTACAGGCACTCGCGCTCTCGATTGCCGAGCAGGGCGGCAGCCGCTCGGTAGGTGCGCATGCGCGCCTTATCGAAATGCTCGAAGAGATGGGCGGGCTCGACCGCGACAATGAAGGCCTCGGCGATAATGAAGCGCTGGGCAGGCGCGCAGCGGACGGCAAGGGCCTCACACGGCCCGAACTCGCCGTGTTGCTCTCGCATTCCAAGCTGGTGCTGCAGGACGCGATTGAGGCGAGCGCGCTCGCCGATGACGACGCGTCTGACACTCTCGTGCTGGGCGATTTCCCGCCGCAGTTGCAGGACCAGTTTAGCAAGCAATTGCTCGATCACCGCCTGCGCAATGAAATCGTGGGTACGGTCGTGGCAAACCGCATCGTCAATCGCATGGGCATGCTGCATCCCTTCGAGTTGTTCGAAGAGGAAGGGGCGGGGCTCGACGCCATTGGCGCGGCTTTCGTCACCGCATCACGGCTTCTCGGCATGGAGCAGATTTGGCACGCGCTCGACACGCAGGACATGCCGGAAAAGGCGCGATTGATGCTGTTCGATCAGGCGGCCTTGGCATTGCGCGGTCACATTGCGGACCTGCTGCGGGCGGGCGGAACGAAAATCACTCCGTCCAAGCTGACCAGTGAAATCGGCGACACCGTGCGCGAACTCGTTGACGAGGTGGAAACGCTGATGGGTGATGAAGCGCGCTCCAATGTCGAGACGATCTCGGCGCGCCTGATCAAAGCCGGGGCCAGCCAGAAGCAGGCCGCCATGGTCGCCCATCTGTTTGCTGTCGATGGCGCGATCGGGCTTGCGAAGCTCTCTGCCGACAGCGGAATTACACCCTCTTCACTGGTGGGCGCCTTCATCGATCTGGGCGAACTGCTGGGCATCGATTGGGCGCAAGGCCGCGCTGCAGTGATGAGCCCCGCCGATCCTTGGGAGCGCTTGCTGGTTTCCGGCCTTGCTCGCGATTTCCAGCAAATGCGCATCGAATTCTTGCGCGGCCTTGCCCGCAAGCGCGGCAAGAATGCCGATGAGCCTCAGGCAATGATACAGGCATGGGCCGACAAGCGCGAAGTCGCCATCGGCCAGTTCCGCCGGATGATCGAACGGGCGCAAACGGCATCGCCGGTCGCGCCCGCAATGCTCGCACAGATTGCCAGCCAGGCGCGCAACCTGCTGCAAAGCTGAGCTTAGCACAAAGCCGCTGCCGCTTGACGGCGGCGGTGGTTTTGCGCAGGCCACCTGCCATGACGCGTCACGATGTTGTAATAGTCGGCACCGGCCATGGCGGCGCCCAAGCTGCCATAGCCCTCCGCCAGCAGGGCTTCGAAGGCTCGATCCTGATGATCGGGCGCGACAATGTGCCGCCGTATGAGCGGCCGCCGCTTTCCAAGGAATATCTCGCCGGGGAGAAGCCGTTCGAGCGGGTGTTGATCCGTCCCGAGAAATTCTGGGCCGATAAAGATGTGGAGCTGCTGCTCGGCAAATCGGTGACGAAAATCATGCCCGAAGCGCATGAAGTGCAGCTGAGCGGCGGCGAGACGATTGGCTACGGCCGTCTGATCTGGGCAGCGGGCGGCGACGCACGGCGCCTGTCCTGCCCCGGCGCGCATCTGGACGGTGTGCATGCCGTGCGGGACAAACGCGATGTCGATGCCCTGCTGAAAGACATTGAAGGCGGTGCCAAACGCTTCGTGGTGGTCGGCGGCGGCTATATCGGCCTGGAAGCAGCCGCAGTGCTGCGCAAACTCGATCGCGAAGTCGTGCTGGTCGAAGCGCTCGACCGCGTACTCAGCCGCGTCGCGGGCGAAGAGCTTTCGCGCTTCTACGAGGCTGAGCACCACCGCCACGGTGTCGAATTGCGCCTCGGTGTCGGTGTCGAGAGGTTGCTGGGCGAGGAGCGCGTGACCGGTGTGAAGCTGAGCGATGGCGAAGAGATCGCCTGCGATGCGGTGGTGGTCGGTATCGGCATCGTTCCGGCTGTCGGACCACTGATTGCTGCAGGTGCTGCGGCAGCCAATGGCGTCGATGTGACCGATATCTGCCACACGAGCCTCGATCAGATTTACGCCATCGGAGACTGCGCGGCGCACGCCAACCCCTATGCCGACGGAGCGGTGATCCGCCTCGAAAGCGTGCAGAACGCCAATGACATGGCGACCACGGCGGCAAAGGCCATTTGCGGCAATCCAGAACCCTACAATGCGCTTCCCTGGTTCTGGTCGAACCAGTATGATCTGCGCCTGCAAACCGCAGGTCTGAGTATCGGCCACGACCAGACAGTGCTGCGCGGCGATCTAGATGAACGAAGCTTTTCGGTGATCTATCTGAAAGATGGCCGCGTAATCGCCGTGGATGCGGTCAATCGCACGAAGGATTACGTCCAGGGCCGCAAGCTCGTGGAAGCGCGCGCCGAAGTAGACCCGGGAGAGCTGGCCGATACCGAAAAGCCGCTCAAGGAGATGCTTTAAGTTGGGCCTTGGCCCATTGCGCGGCCTCGGCGACTACATCGTCCTGATCTTCGCAAAGGTTCTTCACCAGCGGCAATAACTCCGCATTACCGCTGTTCCCGGCAGCAATCAGGCAATTGCGAACGAAGCGGTTGCGGCCGATCCTTTTGATCGGGGAGCCGGAGAATTTCGCTCGGAAAGCGGCATCATCAAGTTGAAGCAGCTCGGCGAGTTGGGGCTCGACCAGCCCGTCGCGCGGAGCGAAGGCTTTGTGCCGCGCAGCTGTATCCGCAAATTTATTCCACGGGCACACCGCAAGGCAATCATCGCAGCCATAGATGCGATTGCCGATGGCTTTGCGAAATTCCTCCGGGATCGGTCCTTTGTGCTCGATGGTGAGATAGGAAATGCAGCGCCGCGCATCGAGCCTGTAGGCTTCGGGGAATGCATCGGTCGGGCAGGCATCCTGGCACGCGCGGCATGATCCGCAGCGGTCCGTTCCGGCCGCATCAGGCGTGAGCGGCACTGTCCAGTAAATCGCACCGAGGAACAGCCAGCTGCCATGCTCGCGGCTGACAAGATTGGTGTGCTTGCCCTGCCAGCCGAGACCTGCGGCCTCGCCGAGCGGTTTCTCCATCACCGGTGCTGTATCGACAAAAACCTTGAGCTGGCTGTCCGGCTCCTGCTCCACCATCCAGCGCGCGAGCGCCTTGGCAGCCTTTTTCAGCACGTCGTGATAATCGCGGCCCTGCGAATAGACCGAAATGCGCGCCTTTTCTTCGTCGCCTTCCAGCGCCAGTGGATCGACGTCCGGCGCGTAGGACATGCCCAGCGCGATAACGCTTTGCGCTTCCGGCCACATGCTGTTCGGCCCTTGCCGCACGTAGGCGCGGTCCTCCATCCAGCCCATGGTGCCGTGAAAACCTTCACCCAGCCATTCGTGCAGGCGCTCTGCGCGCACCGCGTCATCGTCGGCTGGCGCAATGCCCACGGCGGCAAAACCCAGCTCACGCGCTTTGGCCTTCAGGCGATCCTCAAGGAAGAGAGTTGACGGCGTGTTAACCATAAAGCGGGTGCGGCTCGTTCATCCTATGCGTGTAGCGGCTTCGGCATGGATATGGCGACAGGTGAATTCAATTCGAGCGAAAACGCTGGTGCAGGCGATCCGCGCCCGCTGGCGATCGAGGCGCGCGGCCTCGTCAAACGTTTCGACCAGACGCTGGCGGTGGACGGCGTCGATATCGCCATTCCGGAAGGTGCGATCTACGGCGTGCTCGGCCCCAATGGTGCGGGCAAGACGACGACGCTGCGCATGCTGCTGGGCATCATCGATCCCGATGCGGGTTATCGCCGCATCCTGGGTGCAGACGATCCGCAGGATGTCGCCCGCCGGATCGGCTACCTGCCCGAGGAGCGTGGCCTTTACCCTTCAATGAAAAGCTATGAAGCGATTGCTTTCATGGGAGCGCTGCGCGGTGTGCCGCTGCCACAAGGTCGCGAGCGGGCCAAGCAGCTGCTTGAAGAGCATGGCCTAGGTCACGCGATCGACAAGCAGATTCGCCAGCTTTCCAAAGGTATGGCACAGACCGTGCAATTACTCGGCACTTTGGTGCACGATCCCAAGCTGGTCGTGTTTGACGAGCCTTTTAGCGGTCTCGATGCGATCAATCAGGGCAAGCTGGAAGTGCTGATCCGCAATCTGGCGGACAAAGGCACGACCGTAATTTTCTCGACTCATGTAATCCACCATGCAGAGCGCCTGTGTGAAGGCGTGGCCATCATTGCGGGAGGCAAAGTCCCCTACGCGGGAAGCGTCGAAGTCGCGCGCGACAGGATCCCTGCACAAGTGCGACTGGAGACCCGCGCACGCGACGGCCGCTGGCTTGCTGCCCTGCCCGATGATGCGCGGCGCGTGGGCGACTTCTGGCAATTCCCGCTGCCTGCGTCCGGCGTTGAACCACTGCTCAAGGCATTGATCGAAGGAGACGCAGGCATTCTCTCGCTCAGTATCGAGCGCGCTGGCCTGCACGATGCATTTGTCGCCATCGCCGGTGAAGCCGCCGCGCGCAACATGGTCTCGCAAAACGCAGGAGAGCAAGCATGAGCCAGTCGGCCATCGAAACCGGCGGACGCCTCTCCATGTGGCGCGCAGCCTTTGTCATCGCGCGACGCGATTTTACCGCCATCCTGTTCAGCCGCGCCTTTATCTTCTTCCTGCTCGGCCCGCTTTTTCCTGTCGTGGTCATGGGCCTTGCGGGCGGCGTTGGTGCGCAGGTGCAGAGCGAGGCGATGGTCGCCGATGTCGGCATCGCCATGGAAGGCGAGGATGTCGACGCCATGCTTGCGGCCCGCAGTGCTATGGCGAACCAGCTTCCGGGCGCAGTGCCGCCGATGGTGGAGCTGGAGCGATTGGAGGCGGGTGAGGATTTTGACGCACGCAGCGTGCTTGAGACCGCAGAAGGCAGTCTGGCCGCTGTTGTTACCGGCACTCTCGATGCGCCTGTGCTCACCGCTACCGAAGGGCGCATCGCGCGCTGGCAGGGGACGGTCGGCATGGTTGCAGGATATGCCCGCGACGGCGCGATGCCCACCGCACCGCCTGTGGGCACAAGCGTGGTTGTGACCAGCGGCGCGCAGGAGAACACCGGCCGTTTGCGCACGGCGCAGGGCGGACAGGTGCTGTTGTTCCTGCTCATCATGTTGCTCGCCAGCATGGTGCTCTCCAACCTCGTCGAGGAGAAGGGCAACAAGATCATCGAAATCCTCGCCGCTGCCATTCCAATGGATGCAGTGTTTCTGGGCAAGCTGTTTGCCATGCTCGGCATCTCCGTCGTCGGTATCGCTGTGTGGGGCGGAGCGGGCGCGAGCATTCTTTACGCAGGCGGCATGTCGCTTTCCGATTTTGCCAATCCGGGTGTCGGCTGGCCGATGTTCTTCGCGCTCTTCGCCGCTTATTTCGCAATGGGATATTTGCTTCTTGGCTCGATCTTCCTGGCGGTCGGCTCGCTCGCCACGACGGTGCGCGAAGTGCAGACGCTCTCCATGCCCGCCACCATGTTCCAGATCCTCGTGTTCTTTTTCGCCAGCCTGGTTGTAACCGATCGCGGGGGGATCATCGAATATAGTGCCATGGCATTCCCGCTGAGTTCGCCTTTCGCCATGGTGGCGCGGGCGGCGGTGGAGGAAACGCTGTGGCCGCATCTGCTGGCGCTTGGCTGGCAGGCGATGTGGGTGGCGATATTCGTGCGCACGGGTGCGGGCATGTTCCGCCGCCGCGTGATGAAATCGGGCCCGCGCGGCGCGTTGCGGCGTGGTCCTCTTTCAGCTCTGCTGGGTGTGTTCAGGAACCGTTCGACACCGACAGCATAGAGTCCATGTTATGGCCGATACAAAGATTACCCGCCGCTCCGCCCTCGCCTGGCTGGGGGCTGGCGCATCACTTCCCGTCATTTCCGCCTGCGGAGGCAGCGAAGCGCAAGCGCGGCAGAACTTCCCCGTGTCTTACAGCGAGGCCGAATGGCGTCGGCGTTTGACGCGCATGCAATTCCGCGTCCTGCGCGAAGAGGCAACCGAACGCCCTTACAGCTCGCCGCTGAATGACGAGACGCGGCGCGGCACCTATCACTGCCAGGGCTGCGGCAATCGCCTGTTCTCCAGCGCGCATAAGTTCGACAGCGACACCGGCTGGCCGAGTTTCTGGCAGCCGATCGATAGCGGCGCAGTCGGCTATTCGACCGATTACAACCTCGGCTATCCACGCACCGAAGAGCACTGCGCCGATTGCGGCGGGCATCTGGGGCATCGCTTCAACGATGGCCCTCGCCCGACCGGCCACCGCCACTGCATCAACGGTGTGGCGATGGAGTTCCGGCCAGCTTAATCGACCCGGTAAACGCGCAAGACTCCGCTTTCGAAACCGGCAGCGGGCGTGAGCCAATTCGGCACCTCGCCGGTCGCGAGAGCATTGGCGAAATTATCATCCGAAGCGGTGCGATAAAGGCCGAGGTCACCGGCTGAGAGGCAGGCGACCACGTAATCGACGTCGTAGTTTGCGATAATGGCCTGTGCCTCTTCGATCTCGCCGGTAAAGGCGTTGATCGTCGCCACCATCGGTTGCTGATTGCGGTGATAGCTTGCCGCAACAACGCTGTGCCGGGTCTGGCCGAGAATTTCGGGCGCGCTGTCCATAGTGACGAGAAGGAGCCCCGGCTCCAGCGCATCGAGCTCTGCAAAATCGCATTCACCCGCAGCAATGGGCGCCGCTGCTCCGCGCGCCATGGTCGGGGTGGGAAAAAGCGGATCGAGCGGCTTGGTGAGCGCGCTCACGAACACAGGTGTCGCGAGGAAGATGCAGCCGAGCGTCGCGCCGAGGCGGGGAAGGAGCGAGGGTATCGCGCGCGCCTGTGGAAGCAGCAGCGCCAAAGTGACGGCCGCAAACGGGATGATGAGCAATTGTGCGATCACCGCCGCGCGCATGATGAAGAGGCTGTATCCCCATGCCGACAGTGCCAGCACGAACAGCATCACCCAGCCCATCCCCGCGCCATCCGCAAAGGCTCCTCCGCGTGCAGCGAGCCAGAAACCGCCGACTAGCGGGATCAGGGTCCAGATCAGCATTGCGGCGGCCGATACCGGCTGTTTCCAGAACGGCAGGCCTTCGGTTATGTACCCATGCCACCAGCTCGCCAGCACCGGGTCGAGCCCAGCCATCGGATTGCTCGCGCATTCGCCAAGGAAGCTGAAAGCAAAGGGCAGAGTCGCCAGCGGAATAAGCACAAGCGCGCCTGTGCGCCCGGCTGCATGCTGCTGGAACGGCAGGAAAGGCACCATACCCGCCACCAGCGCCGCCACGCCAAAGCTCGCGATATGGCCGGGGCGCAGGATGTCGCAATAGATGCCGAAAAGCTCCAGATTGGAGCGCGTGCTGAACGCCAGCAGGGCGGCGCAAACGGTCAGCGAGAGCAGGAACCATGGCAGGATCCGCCGCTCCTCCGCGATATATTGCAGGCCATAGAGCGCGGCCACCATTGCGACGAGCGGCAGGCCTTCGATCGAAATCGTCAGCCAGATTGCCGCCATCGCGCCTGCCCCCACCGCTCCCCACCGGCGCGGCGAAAGCATCAGCGCGGCCGTCGCCAGCGCAAAGACCGCCTGCGGTGCATGATGGTCGATCCGCATCGGCGCGAAATTGCCCGGCAGCAGCGGGAATAGCGGCAGGATAACGAGGCCGAAGCCCATCGCCGCATTGGAGAAGCCCAGCCGCAGCATGATGGATCGCAGCGCGAAAAGCACGGGCAGCAGCCAGAACAGCGGCACCAGCGCCATGCCCCAGCGCTCGCCAAACAGGGTGATGAAAAGAGCCAGCGGCAAATCCACCAGCCGCGACCAATGCATGGAAAACCCGTCAGGGGGGTTCATCCGGTATTGCGTGACATCCCACCAGCTCTGTCCGTCAAGAAGCGCACGCACTTCGAGAAGGCGAGTCCAGTCATCGGGTCCGACAGGCTCCCAGCCGAGCAGCGGCTGGATGGCGATGCGCACGGCGCAATAGATCGCCCAGACGGCCAGCACCGCCCATGCCGAGCGCATCAGCGCACCACGATCTGCCCCTCTCTGTACCATAGCGGAAGGTGCTTAGCGGAAAACGACGCGGCTGCGCAGTAGCCAAGTTGCGAAAAAGCTCACTCCGATCGCGGCAAGCTTGGCAAGGCGCGGATCCATGCCGCTCGCATCGCCGGCCCATACGATCGCGGTGGTCAGGGCAAGCCCGACCAGAGCCGAAATAACGAACAGCACCTTCTGCCGCGTCCGCTCGGCACCGCGCTCAGCGACATTGCCGATGAAGACCGCGCGGCTGCTCATCAGCCAATGCGCGACGATGCCCAGCGAATACCCGACCGCCGAAGCGCCCGCCGCCCACATGCCCATGGAAAGCAGCGCCAGAAATGTGCCTACATCCACCGCCAGCGCACCTACACTCGCGAGCAAATAGCGGGCGAAGCGCCAGTCGGTCAGTCGCTGGAAAGCGGCGATCATGGTCAGGCGGCTTCCTTGTCACCGACACGCTGCGGCACATCGCGGAGCGAGTTCAGCGCAGCAGCCTGATCGGCTGTGACACCGCGTGATGGCAGGCTGGCTTCAGCGCCTTCGTCGCCTGCCTCGTGATATTCGGCGTCTTCATTGACGCACCACGTGTCGTAGATCCGCTCGCCAGCCACGATGTTCTCCACCGTCAGCATGGCGGTCATCATGGCGTGATCTTGATTGTTGTAGCGGTGCATGCCGTTACGGCCGACCAGATGCAGCGTCGGGTGCTTGGCTTCCAGCTCCTCGCGCATGGCATCCACATTGGCCGCATAATCCTCGTCATAGACGGGATAGGCTTTCTCCTGCCGCACCACTGCGCCCCCGATTACCTTGTCGGGCGAGACGAGGCCGAGGATGTCCATTTCCTTTTTGGCGAGCTCGACAAGGTCGTCGTCCTTCATCGACCACAAGCCATCGCCTTCGAAGCAGAAGTATTCGAGCCCGACACAGGCGACATCCTCGTCCGGGACCATTTCGGGCGACCAGCTGCGGAAGTTCTGCACCCGGCCGACTTTCACCTTGTCGTCATGGATGTAGATCCAGTTGTCGGGGAAGAGGTCTTCAGACTTGATCATCAGCGCGACCGTCAGGAAGTCACGATATTTGAGATTGCTGGCGTTGATCGTTGTCTCAGGTAGCGGATGCAGACGCGCGCCCAGCTGCCGCATCGGCGCAGAGCTGATCGCGTGTGCGGCATTGATCACCACCTCGCCTTCGGGTCCGCTGGCCGTCATGCGCCAGCCGCCATTGCCATCATCGGCGAGCTGTTTCAGCTCATGCCCCATGATGACCTGGCCATGGCCGCTGGCGATAATCTTGTCGCGCGCAGCTTCCCACATCATGCCGGGGCCAAGACGCGGATAACGGAAGGTTTCGAGCAGAGTCTTGGCCTGCTTACCGCTGCCATCGTTCAATTTATTGAGGCCGAGCGAACGCTTCAGACCATCAACAACTGCGCTCCAGAGCGAGAGGCCCTTGATGCGTTGTGCCGCCCAATCCGCGCTCATTTCATTGCACGGCATGCCCCACACCTTCTCGGTGTAGGTCTTGAAGAAGATCGAATAGAGCTTCTTGCCGAACTGGTTGCTCGTCCAGTCCTCGAAGCTTTTGATATCGCGATTGGGAAAGGCCTTCGCCTTGCCATAGCTCAGCATGCACATCGCGCTGCGCCACAAGCCAAGATTGCGCAGCGCTTCGAACGCGCGCAGCGGGTAGGAGTAGAACTTACCTTCGTAATAGATGCGGCTCATCCGCGGGCGTTGGATGAAATCGTCGGGCAGGATTTCATTCCACAGATCCACGACCTGTTGGCTCTTGGAGAAAAAGCGGTGACCGCCGATATCGAAGCGGTAGCCTTCGTGCTCAACCGTGCGGCTGATGCCGCCCACATAGGTCGCATCTTTTTCAATGATCGCGACGCTCTTGCCCGCTTTCGTCAGCAGATATCCAGCCGTCAGACCTGCCGGCCCTGCGCCGATAATGGCCACATCGACCTTGATTTCGCCTGTCTGTTTTACGGTGTCAGGCGTGATGGATTGCGACATGAAAGCCCCCGGTTGTTGGTCCTGACCGGGAGTGAACGAAAATGGTTAGGGGATGGTTAATTCGCTACCGCAGCGAGCCTTCAACTGCGTCGTTGCAAATCGCGAGCGATCCGCGCCAATTCGCCGAATTGCAGCGTTTCCTCAAACACCAGCCCGCAAGTACCTTCGCGCCGCCAGCGCACTTTCGCGCAGGTGCCGGGAAGGCCCGCTGCGCTTAGCTTCACCCGCTGATCGGTTGCGAAACTGCTGGAGCATGCGACTTTGGCGCCCTGCTGCGAAATATCTTGGATGGTCGCATATTCGCGGTGGCCCTGACATTCGATTTCTGCCGCCGCGGTGAGGTTGAGGCGGACGGGGCGTTTCTCAAATCGCGAAGGGCTCTCGATAATGCGCTTGATATCGGCAGGCGATGCAAAGCGGAAACCGGCGCGGTCGCCATCCTGCCATCTCAGCTCCACGCCATAGCGATCGCCATTTTGCAACTCGAGCCAGATCGAGCCGCAATCGGGCATGCGATGGAATATACGCATCGAGATACCCGTTTCGGAAGCATCCCGGATAACGCCGAGGAATTCGCCATTGGGCGTGACCAGCTTCGCAGCACGGATCAGCAGCGTATAGCGCTTGGCCCGCCGCTGCTCAGCCGATTTGGCAGGCCGCTCGACCAAATCATAGGCTTCTGTTTCGTGACGTAATTGCTCGGCCATCGCTTTCCCCAATCATGTCGAGCGGGCCTTTCAGTCCGCGTTTCCTGTGGGAAAACAGATAGCAAGCATTGGATGATCAATTCAGACGGTCAGGCTCAGCAAATGCCGCAGGTAATCCTTACTGGCAATTTTACTTCTGGTGCGGGCGGTGGGACTCGAACCCACACGATCTATAGGATCAGGGGATTTTAAGTCTCGCCGCGGGGGATTACCGCGCAATCCCGATCGTTCCGTCTGAGCCCCATCCGTGGCGAATTTCGGCGACAAGCTGGAAACTTGGGGTCCTCATCGATTACCGATTGATACCCACATTTGTTGCAAGTTCCCTTGGGCAATTACACCAAAATTACCCCTTACTGCGGTTGACATAAGGGGGGCGGTTCACGCCCCCCTTTGCAACCGGTTGCAACGTGTTTGGCAATTAGCTTCAGTGGGCCAATAACTGCTAAACCCCTATCTCTTGGGGCTGGAGGAAAATAACGGGCAGCCCTTTATCTTGAAAAAACTCCACCTCTCTCTTCACCCCACTGCTTTGGTCCCAGCCGGGAAGTTGAAGCACGATCATCCCGCAGCAATGTTCCATAAAGGCTTCATCGAAAGCGACCCAATAATCTGAGCCCAAAGTTTCTCCCTCACCAGCCATAATCACATCAATCGGATGGGTCATAGTTAGTGGACTGTAGACAATGAGTTTCTTCTCGATCAGATGGGCGGCAGCCTTGGTCACCTTTTCGTATCGATCGACCTTCACCGCTTGGTCTGAATGGGTATAGGGACCGCCGAGATAGATAATGTCGCGGCCATTTGGAGGGAAAGTTTCGAGAATGGAGGGGGGCATGAAAACTCCTGTCGTCAACGCGAGAGAGGCAAGGGCCAATTCGGTTAAACAACTGTGCGAGCTTTACAATGTTGTGGTTGGCGTCGCGCTAACGATTGGTGTGTATAACGCATTTGCGCCCAACGAAAATGGTGCTGCGGCCAATACCGGGGTCCTCATTTCCCCTATCCACCTAGCAAATTTCTTGGCCTTCATTGCGCTTATCATCCCCTTCTATCATGGGGCAGTGCGACATCTATATGCGACGTATGTCGAACAGAGCGCCAGCACGCGAGTTAAGTCTTGGGCGGTTTTCTTCGACTTTCTCGTTCTCTTTGGGGAGGGTTGCGCCTTCGTTTTTCTCGCAGCGCACGCTGATGATGCAAGGACGTTTCTGTTCGGCGTTGTCACACTGCTAGGGATTGATTGTGTCTGGGGCGTCTTTGCGACGGCTGGTATCGCCGGTTCAAATGCTCAAAAAGCCGAAATGAAATGGGCGGCCATAAACGTCATTACGATTATTCTGATAATTGTCATAGATGTCATCATCGTCAAAGGCATCCATGGATGGTCGTTTTGGACTGCCCTTTGCCTACTATGCATTATTCTCCTGCGCACCATTATCGACTACGGCCTGTCGTGGGCGTTCTATTTCCCACCCATCTCCGGCTCTGAAACGGAGGAGTGACCCCGCAAAGGATCGCGGACCACGCCTCAGCCTCTTTGGTGCGAATGTGGCTATCGTCACCTCCCCTCTTCACAGCACCACTTGACAGTAGGTGAGTAATGAGCTGTGAGGCTTCCGTCTGAAAGCATTGCGTTCGGCGAGTTGCCACCGGTAAGGTCCGGCGGGTGTCAATGTTCAGTTAGACAGAATGGTCGCTCAGGAATTAGAATGTCGAATTGGGACGAAACGCACCAAATTGAGATCGATCCCGAGCCCAAGCAAGGTCGACACACCACTGCGCCGGTCTACAAAACCGAACTGGGGGCGGCTTACTGCGCAGACTCCCTTCAGTTGCTGCAATCCAAGACGTTTGAGGCATTTAAGGGCAAGGTTCAGCTTGCCTTTACGTCGCCTCCATTCCCGCTGAACACCAAGAAGAGTTATGGCAACCTGCAAGGGCAGGAATACATCGATTGGTTCGCGCAATTTGCGCCACTCTTGCGCGAGATGGTCACCGACGATGGTTCTATCGTCATCGAGATCGGAAATGCGTGGATGCCCGGCGAGCCGGTCATGTCAACTCACGTGCTGGAAGCCTTCCTTAGCTTCTTAAAGAAGGGTGACCTCCACCTTTGTCAGGAGTTCATCTGGTATAACCCTGCACGCCTTCCTTCTCCGATCGAGTGGGTGAATAAGGAGCGATCCCGGGTGAAAGATGCCTTCACTCGTATTTGGTGGATGTCACCAGTCACTCGTCCCAAAGCAGACAATCGGAAAGTGCTACGGGAGTATAGCCCGAGCATGAAGCGTCTCATTGAGACAGGAAAATATAACGCGGGAGGGAGACCCTCCGAGCACAACATTGGCGCGGATAGCTTCAAGACTGACAACCAGGGGGCAATACCACCAAACGTCGGCGGGATGGATGCTGTACCCTCTCTGGATCGACTAATCACCCCGAACGGCTTCGCTGAATATCTTGAGCAAAACACAAACCTCTTAAAGGCCGCAAACACACTTTCTAGCGATGACTATAGGAAGTTTTGCCTGGCGAGAGGAGCGCAAATTCACCCTGCTAGAATGCCTTCATCACTTGTCGAGTTTTTCGTTCGGTTCCTCACCGATGAGGGCGATTTGGTCCTCGATCCTTTCGCGGGGAGCAACACAACGGGATCTGTCGCTCAGTCCCTCGAAAGAAAGTGGCTTTCGATTGAGGCAGACTGGGCTTACACGACACATTCGATCGGAAGATTTTCTCCCTCTGAAATCGTCGCAAGCTGTGACGGGGTTTATATCTCGGAGTTTGAGAATTGTGGGCCAACGAAAGTGCCTCACGCATCGAAGCATCGGCAACAAAAGGTCAGCGAACAGACTTGATCTTGATGCATATGAAGACGGGATAGCAAGCTAGAGGGTAGGCTATCCTACGCGTCATGCGTCTCTAACGTCTCGATTGTAGCAACACGTTGATCTGTCCGGAAAATCTGCTTTTTATCGTCTCGTAAAATTCTTCCAGCTGCAGCAAACTCTTCTTCGAGATAGCTTCACTGCCGCCAGAAACACCTCGATTGATATGATCGGTATCGTTCTCGTCGAGCCAAGCAATTGCATTATCAATCGCAGCCTTTGTTGCGCGAAGGCGATCTTCGAGGTGCTGAGGATCACTCTTTGTCATCTGCAGAAATGAAGCCGCCCCGAGCCACATTCTTGGTTCTTCTGGATCGCGGCTGTGCTTTCGAAAGACCGTGCTCTTATAGAGAGGAGCCACTGCATCATAAATGGCCTGAGGTGATCGCGTCGATGAAGGATCGGCTCCATCCCGGACTTGCATTAGACGTTCGGATTCAGAAATGCCGAGGTCCGTCAGTCGATAGGTGTTTGGCCTCACCTTCTCCAGCCACCCACGCCTCAAGGGATTATCCTTTTTCGTCGTGCCCATTATCTCCATCATCACGCGCTTGTGGTCCGGATAATTCGACTCGTAACCCCGGCATCCAAAGCGATTGGGATTGCGTTGCCAAGTCGCAACCGTGAGGTCCCATTCTGAGAATTCACGCTCCCCCGCGCTATCAATGGTGTATGCACCGAGTAGGATCTCTTGTGCAGCTGTAAGACTGGCGGCTTGGATCTTAGGCATCGGCGAGACCTTCCTTCGACAGCAGCTGGTCGCCAAGCTCCCAAGCCGCATCGATGAAGTCTGCACACTCCATCTCGGCTTCGGTAGCCGCTTGCATATACTGAAACTCCGTCACCATGCTGCCTGCGATTTGCTGGCGGACATAGAGACGCTTGAGGATATCGAAGCATTTAAGCGCAACGAAATGGATAAACGTCCGCGACGTGACCCGGCCTACTCCGCTTGAGCCGCCCCCAGTCCTTCTTACGCGGAGAGCCTCTTTGCTGGCTGGATTGATCCAAACGACATTCGAAAATAGCGGATCTTCGATGATCGTGGGCAATTCTGGCCCCCCAGTGACTGTGCGCTGCTCGGGAGGAAACTCATTCATGCCAGGCGCCTCATCGCCGCAAAATAGGATCTCTGGGACATCGCTTCCGGCGTCGGCCTTGCCTTCGGGTGGCGGCATTCGCTCAGATCCGACCTCAACGACGAAGTCTCGGAAAGCTTCGTCATCATCGCCGAAGCGGACACGGACCTTCGCCTCACCTTCCTCTTGGCCTGCCGTAAACTTCCCATGCCTACCAATTCGCCCCATCGCAGAATGGTGGACCTCGGCCTCCACCAGCACTCCATCCAAGGGCCCTGAATCTGTTTCGAATGTGAAGTGAAGTTGGCGTTTTTCACCTTGTTTCAGAACCGTAGGCAATGGTTCCATCGTTACGTCCGTTGCATTTGCGACCCACACTTGGACAGCATTCGATGTGACAGAACCATCAAAGCTTTCTAACCAAATCTTGCCCAGACCAGCGTATTTTGCCTCCAGCATTCCGTTCTCGTCGAATTCGAATTGATCCGCTGGTTCGCAAGCAAATTTGAGGGGAGCGTTACGCACGGAACGGCTCTCCATCGTCTCAGGATCATGTTCGATGCAACTAAAAAGCAATGGCACGGCCGTTCCACGGATAAGCGAAATATCATTGCGGTTGCGCTCAAGCAAAATTTCATCAACCCGTTGTCCGTACTTTATTGGCTCGCGATACTCCTGATCTCCTTCATCTCCATTCCCATCATGCGCGCCGTCCTGACCATTATCTTCAGAGCTACCGGAAGCGTCAGACTCCAAGTATCTACGCATCAGATTCCTTATGTTGTTGAGCGCGCTGCGGGCTTTCTCGCGGTCTTTGGGGTTTGTTTTCTCGGCCATTGCTTGATGGAGATCGTTCGCAAGTTCTTGCACCTTCTCTCCCGCCCAGTGCTCAAGGGCTCGAACCAGAGCGGTGTCATTCAGATGCAATCGATCGGCTCCGGCTAGATGCTCACCTAAAAGCGAAGGGCATCGGAGTTCGCCGAAGATGAAGCTAGCTGCGCTCACCCGGTGTAATGTTTGAAGGGGCCACGTCGCTACATTGTTGCGGTTATTCCAGACCCGTATGACATTCTTGGCGCGTGTCTCTTGCGAGATCTGAAGTTGCTTTGCGCTCGCATGGAGGCTGAGGTACGCATCACCAGCTTGACCTTCGAGGATATTGACAGCCTCGCCAGTTTCGGGGTCAGGCAGGACATCCGGAATGTCGAATATCCGTGGCTCTTCAAATCCAGCAAATGGCTCGATGAGCGCCGGCCGAATGGGGCCGCCGCCATATATATTCCCATCCACGAGCACCCAAACGTGGCAGGTTTCAATTGTCATAGAGGTTTGGCCATGAGTGCTGATTATCTCAGCGATCTCTGCGGCAGCTGCACTTCTAAGCTTGCGCTTATTCCTGCGCTGCCAATCTTCAACTTCCTCCACATACGCCGCGGTGTATGCATTCCTATTGGCGTAGGCCGCTTTTGCGGGCTCCGGAAGATCATCGAGGTCGGCTCCTACCAATCGGAGAATTTGTTCCAGCGTTTCGGTGGGAGTTGCGTTCGACACATCATCTAGAATTTGGCCATCCTCGACCCCGAAGCCAGGGCGATAGCGCTGACCCGGCTGGTCGTTCACAAAGCCCTTCTTGGTTCGCCTTCCTTCGTAAGTGGAGTCGAGGAACGCGCGCCTCGTAGCCCCTCGGACCATAAACGCCTTCCCGCCGTTCCCATGACCGGCTTCAATGTCGGACGCGAGATCAACTTGGCCAGCCGAAGGATCTGACCACTTAGTCCACCCCTCAAAATTGCGAGATGGTGCGCCAGCGAAATCGATTACTGCTAGCGTCTTTTTTGTTGTGCTGAGAGCGACAATGATTTGCCGCCATTCAGGTTCGAAAATTCCGAGGCGAGAATACTGATCCTTAGAATTCTTGATCAATTCTGCGAGGCCATCACGCAAGGAGCGGAAGCGCCCCGTAAGCTGGTTCAGGGTCGCCTCCGGATCGATTGGAATATTCTCCGGGAGAAGGAAATCCGCGTCAATCGCGGTGTCTGTTTCAGAACTTGAACTTGGCATTCGCTTTTCCCTTCGGAGATGCAAAGCGGTTTTCCACTTCTGAGATGGCATCCTTGAGCGCCTTAATCATCTTGCGGAGCTCAGCTTCTTCCCACTCATAGAGCGAACGGTTCGAGAGATTCCCGATCCTACCAATGGCAAGCAAGGCCTTATTGGTTCGCCCCTCCGCAAGTTCCAGAAACTTCTCATGTTTCTCCGCCGATTCAACCATGTTGCACCACTCCGTCTCACAATTTCAACCGATTCGATCAGACACTATGAACGCATATGTGGCGGTTTATGGCAAGGGAAATGTTCGTATATGCGTGCATTTACGCGAGATATACGCGCGAATATCTTCCCATACATTCGGAATAACCGCCCGTATATGTGCAGGGCAGCGCGAAGTCTGGTCGCAGAAATTGTAACTTTTGGATCCAGTAAATCGGCTTGACCCCAATGGCCCATAAGATAGGCAATCATTGTTTTGGGGTGCCCAAAACAGACGAGGTAACTTTTGGGGCCTGGAGAATTGAATGAGCCGTATCGCCTATTATCGCGTATCCACTGGTGCGCAGAGTGTCGAAGCTCAGCGCAGTGCTTTGGCTGGGCCGTTCGATCGTGAGTTCTATGACGAGGGGATTAGCGGTGCCACGCTGGCCGCCGCGCGGCCAGGCTTCGGGGAGTTGCTGTCTTACGTTCGAGATGGCGACACCGTGTGCGTTTATGCACTCGATCGGTTAGGGCGCGATGCCCTCGACGTTCAAGCGACTGTGCGCCGCTTGCTAGAAGAGGGCATCATGCTTGACGTGCTAGGGCTTGGACCGATTGGCAAGGGTGTCGGCGAGCTTATCGTAGCGGTGCTTGCACAGATCGCTGACATGGAGCGGCAACGCATCCGTGAGCGATGCGAGGCAGGCAGAGCAGCCGCGCGCAAAGCACTCAGCGAAACCGGCAAAACGCATCGAGGCAAGGCGAGCCTAGGCAGACCTCTGGCTGCAGACCCATCGGCGGTCCGGGAGTGGCGCGAACAAAACCGCGCGACAATACGCGAGACGATGGATGAGTTCGCCATCTCAAAATCCACGGTCAATCGGTACTGTGGTGCCCCAACTTAGGCCGCGAGGCAGTCAGCTGCTGACCGAGCCGCCAATCCTTCCCGCGCTCGCTCTAAATCTAAGAGCAACCCCGACTTCCAAGCTGCAATGCCTGGCCAAAACTTCCATTCGTTGGCTTGCCCGAAGATACGGGAGCGGACGCGGCTCAGATCGTTATGTGTCAGACAGTTGAGAAGTTGCGTCCGAAGCACGATTGCTCTCATATTGGCCACCTGCTCATCAACGAATGTGTGCAGTTCTCCAGCTTCGAGCTTCCAGATATGACCGAGGAATGAAAAGCCGTCTGCAATCGGTATCGGGCGAGAGAATGTTAGTTCGAACGGTCCGACGCCGGAAACGCCGAAGGCGTTCCGAAGGCAGTCCTCAATAGCAGCCGCCTGCGCTGCGGGTAGAAAGATACCCAAATTGTCCGAGTAGGTGACGACCAAGGTGCAGCGGAGGTGGTCAGCCAGTCCCTCCAGCACTTCGGCCATCGCCATTTCGGCAACCAGCGGAGACAACGCCGACCCCTGTGGTAACACGCGCCGGACCCGTTCATTTAGTTCGCCACCTGGAAGGTAGGCCCTAGCCCTTCTGTCCATGAGAATACGCATCTCACCGGAGTGCATTTGACGCCGAATGATTGCTTCCGCCAGACGGAAACGGCCTTCTATCCATGCTGAGCTGATAGAGCCGAAGAAATCTTTGACATCTACCTGCATAAACACATGGTCTGCTGAGAGGTTCGGAACCTCTTGGCGCAGATACTCGCAAACCGCCGACCGCCCACGCCCCGTCAACATGTACTGGGAGGGGTGGTAGTTTGCGAATGGTTTGAGGCTGGACGCAATCAGGCGCTGGCGCGCCTGATTGCGTCCAGCCGAACTTGAAGATTACGCGTCGATCAAGCGTACCGCCGCTCGTGAGCGAAGGCTTCGGTGCGCGTACATCGCGAAAAGACTGATTTCTCTTTTTGGGCTTAGCGTAGACCACCGCACATGCTGGTTCGCTGAGACGGCCCACGCGGTTCAGCAAAGTAAGGATTTGACGGATGCGCTCTGCCCGCGTGATTGCTCGTTTCAATTGCGGGTCCTTCGGCCGATCCGCCAGCGTGCGGGGTTTCTCCCGCCAGAGAGCTAGGTACCGTGTAGACAAGCTGCGCCGAAGTCTTTCGCTTTCCTTGCGCGCAATCCTACCTCGGCCATTTGCCAACGCATCTACCAGCCGGTCGTGTAGCTTTCTCTCTTTCGCGCGGAAAGACCTCATCATGGAAGTCTCTTCCTCGACGGTAACGCTTGCCGGATCAAGACTGCCTGCCGCAATCAATCGAATGAGGTCATCCGCACTTCGCATCGATGGTGAAATTGCAACCGGTTGCACTACTGACCCTGCATCGTCTCATCGATGAAAGCCTGTACGTCTGTCAGACGGTAGAATACCTTCCCGCCCAAACGAAACGACTTTGGCCCTCGTCCCTTGGTGCGCCAATTGGCGAGGGTTTGCTCAGCCACCCCCAGATACTTCGCAGCGTGGGAGCGCGTCATCCTTCCGTCAGGCGTGACGATCATTTGTCGTTCTCTCACACGTCGCTGCATCATGGTTGGCTGCTTCTCCTCATCGTGGTCGGTGAGGCGCCACCTAAACCTGCTTGACGCACTTGGCAACAAAAAATATACACTTTTCGATATTAATTTGGAGAAGTGTAGAATGAGCGAGAAAAAGGCAAGGGGAGCGCCTCGTCGAGGGCCGTACGGAGGCAAGACGAGATCATTTGCGACGAAGCTAACTGACGAGACCATGGAAAGGTTGGAGAAGAAGGCAATCGTCTCGAACATGTCGATCAGTCAGGCTGCAGAGGCCATACTTGTTCAGGGGCTCAACGCGGAGGACGACTTCCAGCGGCATTTTGCGCCGCCTCTTCGATCCTTCGAGGCCTCCATCATCAGATCAATGCCCGATCACGATACAACCGATGATCTTTCTGCATGGTCAGAGGCCGCAGGTAAGCTCGTAAACCGATTGTCGGATGAGCTAACCAAGTCGATTGCCGCGCTTGCGGCCGAACTTGGATTGCCGAACGAACCAGCGCCCCCGGTCAAAAAGCCGCGGCCGACCCGCCGTCGCAAGCTGGATCTGAGGTGATCACGCCTTGACGCTGCAAGTCATAACTCCAGCCAACCGCCGCAATCTTGCGCCTGGGCAACGCCTCACTGAGTACGGTATCACGGTTGAGAAGCTCGTAGACGGCGATGAGAAGTGGTCGCTCGCCTTCATATATCTACGGAAGCGCGTGAAAAGGGTGCTGGGCCTCAAGAGCGAGAATTGGAACGCCACCAGAGCTCTTGAAGTTCGAGATCAAATCAGAGCAGACATCCGCGACGGTCTAGACACTCTTCCCAGAGGTCGACAAACACCACTCCGGTTCGCCGAACTCGCGGCTTGGTATTTGGACGAGATCGAAGCCTCTGGCGGAAAGAACCTCGAACGGAAGCGTCTCCACCTTGAACGTCGCTTGGTCCCCAAGCTCGGCCATCTTGTCTTAGAAACAATTTCTGAAGAACACATCGGGAGATACTGCCAGGAGATGGTGCAGAGCGGCCTGTCCCCCTCAACCGTCAATCGCGATCTAGCGACGCTCAGCCACGTCTGGAACATGGGGGTCCGTAGACGCAAGCTGCGCCGAACACCCTGCTCAATCGTGAAACTAGCAGAGCCGGAAGGACGAACGGTAGTTCTATCAGATCACGAATGTGATCTCCTCATTGAGGCTGCAAAGCGAGATAGCCACCCCTTGCTTTGGCTATTCGTCGAGTTCGGATTGGGTACGGCAATGCGCTCAGCGGAGATTGTCTCCGCACGCTTCGACCACATCGACTGGAAGAATTGCCGTCTTTATCTGCCTAAGGCAAAGGCAGGTGACCGCACACAACCGCTCACGAAATCCCTCGTGGAACTGTTGCGACGTGAGCGCGAGCGCAGAACTGATCGCAACGGCTGGATATTCCCATCGACAAGAACGGCCACTGGGCACGTCAATGAGTTCAATGGTGCTTTCAAGCGCGCCGTGCGGGCAGCAGGTCTTTCGCCGGAAATGGTAACACCCCACACTATGCGCCATACGGCGGCAACGAAGCTCGTAGCGTCAGGAGCGCCGCTCCCAGCTGTTCAGAGGGTCACTGGACACAAAACTTTTGCCATGGTGCTACGGTACACCCACCTCGCCGATCGGAGCATCGATGAGGCGATGGTCGCGCTGGAGCGAAGTGTTTCAGCGTGAGTGTCCGATTGACCGCGGTTACACCAAAACTACCTCTTCTCATGGGTCAGTCTACTTCTGCGCTGCCCGTCTTGTGCCGAGAATGGCAGAAAAGCTTGGTGCGGGCGGTGGGACTCGAACCCACACGATCAAAGATCAGGGGATTTTAAGTCCCCGGCGTCTACCATTCCGCCACGCCCGCTTGGGCAAGCTGCCTAAACGGATCGCGCGGACGAAGGCAATCGCCTTGGTGCCCATGCTCGCAGATTCCTGCATTCGACCAGCTGGGCGAACGAAAAAGCCCGCCGCTGCATGAAGCAAGGGCGGGCTTAATTCCTATGGCTCGGGATCAGCTCGTGGAGGTTGTCCCGGTGCCGACAGGCGTGCCAGTGGCGGCCTTTTCCTTGTCAGCCATTTTCTTGATAAAATATCCGCCCGCACCAAGTGCGAGCAGCGTGGGAAGTCGCAGACGCGAAATGATGGGTACCGCAAGTGCACCCAGCACTGCGCCACCCGGGCCTTCGATACTGCGAACATTTTGGGCCGCGCGTGCGCCGACCACTGCACCGATAATCTTACCAATCATGAGGTATCTCCTTTAATTACAAGAGAAACCCCTGAAACTGCCGAAGTGTTCCGCAATTCGTCGCAAATTGCGGTCTGTCGGTAATGCTGATTAGCTGGGATTCAGCCGTTCGCGCATTTCCTTACCCGGTTTGAAGTAAGGCACGCGCTTTGCCGGGACATCGACGGCTTCGCCGGTGCGCGGATTGCGCCCAGTGCGCGCTTCGCGCTGGCGCGTGGTGAATGTGCCGAAACCGCGCAATTCCACTCTGCCACCTTCAGCCAGACGCGTGGTGATTTCATCGAAGAAAATGTCGACAACCTGCTCAACCTCCTCGGGTTTGAGATCTGGATTATCTGCACTTAGCGCCTGAAGTAGCTCGGACCTGATCATGTTACCTCCCCGATCGGGTGATGGTGCGACCCGCATCAACTGCAATCGGTGCGCTTAGTAGAAGCGCATTTACATATGTAAATTGCCAGACAACGCCACGCGGCGCAATCCCGCGACTGAAATTTCACAAAATTTTTCATCTGAGCGTCGGCAGGAGCCGAGTTATAGCTGCGATCAGGCGTTTTCGACCAGATCGGATACCGACAAGCCAAGACGCGTCATCTTTCGGCGAATGCCCGGCCATTCGTCCTGCAGAAACGTGTCCCGCTCGCTTTCCAGGAGCTTGGCCGAGGCACCTTCGCGCACGAACATACCCACCCCGCGCTGCACACGGATGAGACCGTCTGCCTGGAATTGCTGGTAGGCCTTTGCGACAGTCAGCGGATTGGCACCCTGCTCTGCGGCGAATGCGCGCACAGATGGGAGCATTTCCCCCTCACCATACCGCCCATCGATGATGGCGGCGGCAATCTGCTCGCGCAGTCGAAGGTAAACGGGTTTTGTGTCAGCCATGATGGTGCATCACTGCCATAATACAGCGTGTCAGGTCAAGTAGGCCTAAGGCCCGTAGCCGGGATGGCGGGATAGTTTCGCGGGCAACCGAAACGGCTTCACATTGGTAAAACAATCGTTAGTGTGCCCGCGCAATGCGGCCTCGCCAGAGAGGCCCGATCAAGAAGGCTTGGGAAGAGCCGATAAATGTTTCACGGGGAATTCGCACAATATGACCGAACTTAAAGAGCTTGCGCTGTGGAATTATGCAGACTGGGCGGCGGCGATCTCCGTCCTAGTGCTGGGTGGCTTCCTTATTGGCGGCGCCTTTGCCATCACGCGCCCGCAGGACGAAGTTTTGGGCCACCCCAAGGGCCTCTACATGCTGTTCTTCGCCGAAATGTGGGAGCGTTTCTCCTATTACGGCATGCGCGCGCTTTTGACGCTCTACCTCGTCAAGCATTGGCTTTTCGACGATAGCAATGCGAACCTCATCTATGGTGCATACACCAGCCTCGTTTACATCACTCCGGTGCTGGGCGGCTGGCTGGCTGACAAATACCTCGGCCAGCGCAAGGCAGTACTGTTCGGTGCCGTGCTGCTGACGGCAGGTCACTTCTTCATGGCATTTGAAGGGGACGGTTCGGGCTATGCCAACGATTCCACGGTCAACATCTTCTGGCTCGCTCTGGCGCTGATCATCGTCGGCTCGGGCTTCCTGAAAGCCAATATCTCGGTGATGGTCGGCCAGCTTTATCCGCGTACCGATATTCGCCGCGATAGCGCCTATACCATCTTCTACATGGGCATTAACCTCGGCGCGGCCACGGGCGTGCTGATCGCAGCCTACATCGGTGAAACGGTAAGCTGGGCATGGGGCTTCGGCCTTGCCGGCTTCGGTATGCTGCTGGGCCTCGTCGTGTTCGTGCTCGGCAAATCGCTGCTGCGCGGCAATGGCGAATCGCCCGTTCCTGCCAAGCTCAAGGAAAAGGTAGCAGGCCTCAATCTCGAGTGGCTGCTGTATGTCGTCGGCCTTGTCGGTGTTGCGGTGATCTGGGTGCTGATCCAGTATCAGGAAACTGTCGGCTGGATTCTCCTGCTCTCGGGCATTCTGCTGCTCGGCTATGTGCTCCAACAGGCGCTGTACAAGCTGCCGGGTGAAGACGGCACGGTCAGCAAGGGCTCGACCACCGGCATCTTCTACGGCGGTGTGGCTGCGCTGCTGGTTGCGGCAGCACTGATGTTCTACCAGAACGGCACGAGCCTGATTTCCAACGCAGTGGGCGGACTGGGCCTCATCCTAGTCATCGCAGCAAGCGCGATGGAAGCGAAGAAAAGCGAGAACTATGCGCGTGACCGCGTGTTCGCGATGATCTTCGTGATCCTGCTCATGCCGCTTTTCTGGGGGCTGTTCGAACAGGCCGGTGGCTCGATGAACCTCTACACCGATCGCCATGTCGATCGCGGCGGTATCCCGACCACATTCTTCCAGTCGATCAACCCGATCTACATCATCGTGCTCGCACCGCTGTTCGCCGCCGCATGGCAGTGGATGGCGCGCGGCGGGTGGGAACCCTCCGCCATTGCCAAGATGGGTCTCGGCATCGTGCAGATGGGCCTCGCCTTCGTGGTCTTCGTATGGGGTGCAGAGCAGTTCAGCGTTACGGGTGAAAGCGGCGCGCTGCTGACCCCGGTGCTGTTCCTGTTCCTCTTCTACCTGCTGTCGACCACGGGTGAGCTCTGCCTCAGCCCGGTTGGCCTTTCGGCGATCAACCGCCTCTCGGCGCGTCACATGGCCAGCCTGATGATGGCAGCCTTCTTCTTCGGCACCGCAGGCGGCAACTACGTCGCCGGCTTCATGGGCTCGCTCATGGGTGAAGGCGAAGGCGGCGACATGACTCGCGAAGCCGCGTTGGAAGTCTATTGGGCCATGGGCCTTGTGGCTGTCGGCATCGGCGTGTTCGTCACCATCGTCAGCCCGCTGGTGAAGAAGCTGATGCATCTCGACAAGCTGACAGACGACAATGTCGGCGACGATCTTGCCGGTCAGTCCGAAGGGCCGGGCGAAGCGCAGGGCGCAGGCATCCACCCCGAAGTGAAGGGATAAGAAGCGAATGGACCGTCACAATTGGAAAGGCGGTCCAGCCGCCGCATTCACGAGCATAATCGCGCTGGCGCTGACCGGCTGCGCAGCGGCATCGGGCGCCACCGGCCCCGAAACCACCGCTGCGCCTGCCGCAAGCGACGCATCGAGCGAGCCATATGCGTCTACCTATGAACGCTATCCGGGCGTGCCGACGGCATTGGTCGGCGCGACCATTTACGATGGCGCTGGCGGACGCATCGAGAACGGCGTGGTGCTGTTCGCGAACGGCGAAGTGGTGGGTGTGGGCGATTCCAATCTCGCTATTCCCGAAGGCTATCTGGAAATCGACGGCACCGGTCGTTTTGTAACTCCCGGCATTATCGACATCCACTCGCACCTCGGCGATTACCCTTCGCCCAGCGTTCCAGCGCATAGCGATGGCAATGAGGCGACCAGCCCGACTACGCCTGAAGTCTGGGCCGAACACTCGGTCTGGCCGCAGGACCCGGGCTTCAGCCGCGCGCTGGCCAATGGTGGGATTACCTCGCTGCAGATCCTCCCCGGTTCGGCGAACCTCATGGGTGGCCGCTCTGTAACGCTCAAGAACGTGCCCAGCCGCACGGTCCAGGGCATGAAATTTCCCGGCGCGCCCTATTCGATGAAAATGGCCTGCGGTGAAAATCCGAAGCGCGTCTACGGTGGCCGCGGCCGCATGCCGTCTACGCGCATGGGCAATTTCGCGGTCAATCGCGAGACATGGATGGAAGCGCAGGCGTGGATGGAGCGGGACAATCCCGGCCGCGATCTCGCCATGGAAACGCTCGCCGGTGTGCTCGATGGCGAGATCGGCATCCAGAACCACTGCTACCGCGCCGATGAAATGGCGCTCGTCCTCGATATGGCGGATGAGTTTGGATACCAGGTATCCGCATTCCATCATGCCGTCGAAGCGTACAAGATCGCCGATATTCTGGCAGAGCACGATGTCTGCGCGGCCGTCTGGGCGGACTGGTATGGCTTCAAGATGGAAGCCTATGATGCGATCCCCGA
This sequence comes from Aurantiacibacter sp. MUD61, assembly GCF_027912455.1. NCBI lineage: Bacteria > Pseudomonadati > Pseudomonadota > Alphaproteobacteria > Sphingomonadales > Erythrobacteraceae > Aurantiacibacter > Aurantiacibacter sp. MUD61. The sequence goes on along the minus strand of NZ_CP115446.1, from coordinate 1,023,766 downwards.
AAACGCTGCACTATTGCACAATGCGGGCGCCTGCGTCGTCATCCACTCGGATGATGAGAATGGCATCCAGCGCCTCAATCAGGAAGCCGCCAAGGCGCAGGCAGACGGCATCCGCATGGGCTTCGATATTTCCGATGCCGATGTGATCGGTTGGATCACTCTCAACGCCGCGCGCGCCATGGGTATCGATGAGATGACGGGCAGCCTAGAGGCCGGCAAAATGGCCGACATCGTCTTGTGGAACGGCGATCCGCTTTCCGTTTATTCCCGCCCCGAAATGGTCTGGATCGACGGCGCTCTCATGTACGATATGAACAATCCGCTGATGCGCCCGGTGAGCGATTTCGAGCTTGGCCAGCCCGGTGAAGGAGATGTGAAATGAAGCGCCTCCTGACTTTCGCCGCCTCGGCCATAGCGCTCGCCGCCAGCCCGCTCGCCGCACAGGATATTGCCATCACCGGCGCGACCGTTGCGACAGGCGATGGCAGCGATCCGATCGAGAATGCCACTGTCGTCGTACGCGGCGGCCGCGTGATTGCTGCTGGCGCTGGCGTGCAAGTGCCCGCTGGCGTGCCTGTGCTCGATGGCACGGGCGCATGGGTGACACCCGGCATCTTCGCCTCGATTACCAATATCGGACTGGAGGACGTTGCGGCCGTTTCGTCGAGCAATGATATCGATGCGGACGATTCTCCTTTCAGCGCGGCGCTTGACGTCGCGCCCGCCATCAATCCGCAGGCTCAGGATTTCAGCTACAGCCGCGCGGGCGGCGTCACCCGCGCGAGCGTTACGCCGGGCGCAGGCTCTTCGATCTTTGCAGGTCAAGGCGCGGTCATCGATCTCGGTGCCGATTTCGACGCTGTGCGTGAAGCGCGCGCTTTCCAGATGGTGGAAATGGGGGAACGCGGGGCGCGACTGGCCGGTGGCAGCCGAACCTCTTCGCATGCCCTGCTGCGCAACGCCCTTCGCGAAGCAGCCGATCTTGACGAGGTGGGTCGGCTGCGCACGGTGACGGACAATGGCCGTGTTCGCAGCGGCGACGATCTCTCGATAGATCCGCGTCTGGCAGGACGGGCAGAGCGCGAGGGCGATGTCCTGCTTTCCCGCTTCGATGCCGCCGCACTGGTGCCTGCCCTGCGCGGTGAACAGCAGCTCTATATCCGCGTCGAACGCGCGAGCGATATTCTCGCAGCGATTGCCCTGCGCGAGGAATTCCCCTCGCTCGACATGGTGATCGTGGGCGCGACAGAAGGCTGGATGGTCGCAGACCAGATCGCCGCGTCGGGCATTCCGGTGATCGCAGCTGCCCTGCGCGACTTGCCCGCCAGCTTCGAACAGCTTGCAGCCACGCAGAGCAATGTCGGCCGCTTGGTCGATGCCGGTGTCACCGTCGCCATCGCGCAATATGACAGCAGCGGAGAGCACCCGCGCAATCTGCCGCAAATGGCGGGCAATCTGGTCAGCATCAACAATGTGCCGGGACATACGGGGCTGACCTGGGGTGAGGCGTTTGCCGCGATCACATCGGTGCCTGCGCGCATTGCCGGCCATGCCAATGAAGGCGTGCTGCGAAATGGTGCGCATGGCGATCTGGTGCTGTGGGATGGCGATCCGCTGGAAGTGAGCTCTGCCCCGATCCGCGTGTGGATCGATGGCGTTGAACAGCCGCTGGAAAACCACCAGACACGGCTGCGCGAACGCTATCGTACGCTGGACGAAAGCCAGCTTCCGCCAGCCTATCGGCGCTAGAGGATGGATCCGGCACTCACATCGCTGATTGCCGCGAGCGTCACTTTCGTCGGCACGCATTTCGCGCTCTCGCATCCCTTGCGCGCGCCAATTGTGCGGATAGTGGGAGAGCTCGGCTTCACCATCATCTACTCGATCGTGGCCTTTGCCGCGATTGCCTGGATGGCGCATGTCTTTGGCGAAGTGCAGAGCGGATCTCTCGGTGGCAGCGGCGATGTGGGATGGGTCATCGCGACTGTGCTGACCCTGCCCGCCATGGTGCTGCTGCTCGGAAGCTTCATAGCCAATCCGGCCTTGCCCGCTCCCGGCGCGGAGAAGGCGGCCCGCAAGGAGCCTGCGGGCGCTTTACTCGTGACGCGCCATCCGATGATGTGGGGCATCGCGCTCTGGGCGGTCTCACACATCGTGATGTGGTGGAGCTGGCGCACCAATGTCGTCGCGCTCGCGATCCTGATACTCGCCCTCGTCGGTGCGCGGCTGCAGGATCGCAAGAAGGAAGCGCTGATGGGCGAGGCATGGGCCGAATGGGAAAGCAAGACCAGCTACTGGCCCAAATGGAGCGCGTTGCCGAAAGCAGGCTGGAAACTCTGGCTGCTCGGCACCACCGCATGGCTCGCCGCGACTTATGCGCATATCCATATCGGCAATGTGCCAGCGGGGATCTGGCGCTACGTCTGATCGTCGGCGGTGCTGAGGAACTGCGCAATCCGCTCCTGCACCGGCTCATGCACTACAAGGTCGTGCCCCCAACCGGGATAGGTCTCGATCACCGTATCATCGCGCACCGAAGCTAGCGATTGCGCCTGCTCCAGCGCGATCAGCGAATCCGCTTCGCCGTGTAGGATCAGGATCGGTTCGCCGATTTCGGGCAGTTTCTCGTCATTGGCGTAGCGATCGGTCAGAAGCATGCGCACCGGCAACCAGCGCAGCTTGCGCGAAGCGGTTTCTTCAAGGCTGTCGAACGGTGAGATCAGCACGAGCGCCCGCGCGCGGACTTCGGTCGCAAGCTGCACCGCGACCCCCGAACCGATGGAATTGCCCACAAGCACGATATCGCTCTCGGCAAGGCCCTGATCCTCGCGCAGATACTGCCAAGCGCCCCGCGCGTCTTGATAAAGGCCATCTTCCGACGGCGTGCCGGGATTGCCCGAATAACCGCGATATTCCGCTGCGAGCACGCCGTATCCCTGCGCAGCAAGCTGATCGGTCACCATGGCGGAAGCCTGCCAACTGGAGGCATTGCCGTGGAAGAACAACATAGTCGGCATGCCTTCGCGCGCCGGCCGGTAGCCGGAGGTCAGCTCCAGCCGGTCAGGCGTTGTGTAGCTCACCCGCTCGAACCCTGCAGGCACATCGTTGCGCGTTACGGGTGGAGCGTAAATCAGCCGATGCTGGTTCAGGTAGACGAGCGCGATGAGCGCGCCATAGATCATGACAAGGAGCAGGACGACGTAAGCAACCATCCTCAGCCCCCTTCGCAATCGCTGGCTCAGGCCCGCGCCTCTTCCACACCTGCTGAATTGTGCCGCAGGGCGTTCAGCACCGTCTCGACGATATGCGGCGCGTTGAGGCGCGCTTCGTCATATTGCTTCGCCGGATCATCGTGATCGAGGAACACGTCAGGGAGGCGCATCGTGCGGATTTTCAGGCCGCCATCGGTCAGCCCCTCATCGCTCGCCATTGTCAGCACATGCGCGCCAAGGCCGCCGATTGCCGCTTCCTCTACCGTCACCAGCACATCGTGCGTGGCAGCGAGCTTGCGGATCAATTCTTCGTCGAGCGGCTTTGCAAAGCGCATGTCGGCGATGGTCGTGGTTAGGCCCTTGGCTTCCAGCTCTGCCGCTGCTTTCTTCGCTTCTTCGAGACGCGCACCGAGCGAGAGAATGGCGACTTTGCCGCCCTTATCCGCATCGCCTTTGACGATCCGGCCCTTACCGATTTCAAGCTTCTTGAGGTCGGTCGGCATTTCAACGCCCACGCCGTTGCCGCGCGGGTAACGGAAAGCGATCGGGCCGCTGTCATGCTCGACAGCGGTGTAGGTCATATGCGCAAGCTCCGCCTCATCCGCCGCCGCCATGACGACGAAATTGGGCAGGCTGGCGAGATAGGTAACGTCGAATGAGCCAGCATGCGTCGCGCCATCGGCACCGACAAGGCCGGCGCGGTCGATGGCAAAGCGAACCGGCAGGTTCTGGATCGCCACATCGTGCACCACCTGGTCATAGGCGCGCTGGAGGAAGGTCGAGTAAATCGCCGCGAAAGGCCGCATACCCTGCGCCGCGAGGCCAGCGGCGAAAGTCACGCCGTGCTGCTCGGCAATACCGACATCGAAACTGCGATCGGGGTGGGCTTCGGCAAACTTGTCGACGCCCGTACCGCTCGGCATGGCGGCGGTGATGGCGCAGATGCGCTTGTCGGTTTCCGCCAGCTTCGCCAGCGTTTCACCGAAGACATTCTGGTAGGCAGGTGCGCCCGCCGCGCTCTTCTTCTTTTCGCCGGTTACCACGTCGAATTTGGGCACGCCGTGATATTTGTCGGCGCTGTTTTCAGCCGGATCGTAGCCTTTGCCCTTGGTCGTCACGACATGGACGAGGATCGGGCCCTGCTCGCTATCGCGGACATTCTCCAGCACCGGGATCAGGTGATCGAGATTGTGCCCGTCGATCGGGCCGACGTAATAGAAGCCCAATTCTTCGAACAGCGTCCCGCCGGTCACCATGCCGCGGGTGTATTCTTCTGCCTTGCCGACTGCCGAATGCACGCGGCGGCTGATCTTGTTGGCGACTTTCGAGGCGAGGTTGCGCAGGCCGAGATATTCGCTCGATGACACCATGCGCGCCAGATAGGCGGAGAGACCGCCCACGGGCGGCGCGATCGACATGTCATTGTCATTGAGGATCACGATCAGGCGATTGCCCGCCTGTTCGGCATTGTTCATTGCTTCATAGGCCATGCCGGCGCTCATCGCGCCATCGCCGATTACCGCAATCGCCTTGCCCGGCTTGTCATTCAGCTTGTTGGCGACAGCAAAACCGAGGCCTGCGGAAATCGACGTCGAGGAGTGCGCTGCGCCGAAGGGATCGTATTCGCTCTCGCTGCGCTTGGTGAAGCCGCTAAGGCCACCGCCCTGACGCAGCGTACGGATGCGGTCACGGCGACCGGTCAGGATCTTGTGCGGATAGGCCTGGTGGCCGACATCCCAGATCAGCCGGTCATCGGGCGTATTGAAGATGTAATGGATCGCCACGGTCAGTTCGACAACGCCGAGGCCGGAGCCGAGGTGGCCGCCGGTGGAGCCGACGGCGTCGATCATTTCATTGCGCAATTCATCGGAAAGCTGGCGCAATTGCTCCGGTTTCAGCTTGCGGAGATCTTCGGGCGTATCAACCGTATCGAGCAACGGCGTATCAGGGCGTGATGCAGTCATAGGCTATGCTCTACACCGCATTTTCTGGCCTGTCGATGAACGGTTTATCGACAATTCTGCACGTTCTGGCGCAGCCTAGCTCGCGCAGTCGCTGCACAGACCGCGCAATTCCACCACCGGGCGGACATTCGTATAGCCATGCGCCTTGCCCGCATCGCGCAGGGCATTGGTTAGCTTGTCGTCATCGAAATGCTCGGCCTGCCCGCAATCGTCGCAAATCAGGAAGATGCAGTCATGGCGGCAGCCCGGGTGCGTGTTGACAAGATAGGCATTCGCGCTCTCGATCCGGTTGGCGAGATTGGTGCGCACGAACAGGTCGAGGATGCGATATACGCTATTGGCCGCGACGCGCTTGCCGCGCACTTTGCCCACATCTTCGGCGATATCGTAGGCGCTCGCGGGACGGGCCTTTTCTGCCAGCACGCGGAACACGTCCTCGCGCATGGCCGTCCATTGCTCGCCCGCTTCGCGCAGGACTTCGGCTGCCTCTTCGACGAGCTGGTCGCCAGAGTGCTCTGAATGGTCGTGGTGCTTATGCTGTGTTGCCATGCGCCCTACATAGGTGCTGGCGCGTCAAACAGCAATCAGCCGGTGCGGAAGCGTGAACGGAATAGCTGCGGGAAATTGGCCTGCAGCGCCCGCACCTTGGGCATGTCCCACCGGCGGATGTAGCCGCTGTTAGGATTCCGCAGCAAATAGTCCTGATGATATTCCTCAGCCTCGTAGAACCGACGATAATTCTCGATCCGCGCGACGATGGGATCATCCCACACGCCTGAACGCTCCATCTGGCGCAAATAGGCCTGCGCAACAGCGCGCTGTTCCCCGCTCATCGGGACGATGGCAGTGCGGTAATGCGTGCCGCGATCGGGGCCCTGCCGGTTGAGCAGGGTCGGGTCCGCACCCACCGAGAACAGGATCTGGAGAAGTTGGTCATAGCGCACGACCGACGGATCATATGTCACCCGCACGCTTTCCGCATGGCGGGTATAGCCGCTGGTGACGCTCCCGTAATTGGCGTTTTCAGCCGTGCCGCCGTGATAGCCGGCCACTGCGCTGGTCACACCGCGCGTATGGCTGAAGATCGCTTCGATGCCCCAGAAGCATCCGCCTGCAAAAACGGCGGTCTGCAACCCGCTTTCATTGGCCTGGCGTGCTGCCACAGGCGCGTCGAACACCTCTTCGGCAGAAGCGCTGGTGGCGGGCAGTGCGCAGGCGCTGAGGCCCAGCGCGAGAGCGGCGAAAAATGGTTTGGCTTGCATCAAGCTCCTCCTGAGTTCGGAAGGATATTCGCTGCCAGCAGGACAGCGGTTACTCCAAAACCCAGGAAAAATGAGCGATACAGATCAGAAGAAAAGAGAGACATTGTAATGTAGTCCGGCGGCAAGTGTTATTGGCAGTGTTCGCTACGGTTTAGCCGGTGGTTACTGACGACCGACTGAATTCGCACGTTGCCAATTGTTCATCTGCCGCTTGTCGCCGCACATGGTTAAATTGCCGCTAATGTGGCGGATGTTTAGTGTTTGAAGTGCCGCATCCCGGTGAAGACCATCGCGATGCCCGCTTCGTCCGCAGCCGCGATCACTTCTTCATCGCGCATGGAGCCGCCCGGCTGGATGACCATTGTCGCCCCGGCTTCGACCGCGCTCAGCAAGCCGTCGGCGAAGGGGAAGAAAGCATCGGATGCGACCGCGCTGCCCTTGGTGTGCGGCTCGTCCCAACCAGCTGCCTCTGCTGCTTCGCGCGCCCTGACAGCGGCAATGCGCGAGGAATCGCGGCGGTTCATCTGGCCGGCACCGATGCCCGCCGTCACGCCATCCTTGGCGTAGACGATCGCGTTGGATTTGACATGCTTGGCGACTTTCCAGGCAAACAGAGCGTCGGCAATTTCCTGATCAGTAGGTGCGCGTTTGGTGACGACCTTGAGGTCGCTTTCGCCCACCACGCCATTGTCGCGCGACTGGAACAGCATGCCGCCCGCAATACTTTTCATTTCGAGACCCGGGCGCGCCGGATCGGGAAGCTCGTCCAACATCAGTAGTCGCAGGTTCTTTTTCTTCGCAAAAGCCTCGCGCGCTGCATCGTCTGCGCCGGGCGCAATGACGACTTCGGTGAAGATCTGGGTGATCGCTTCAGCTGTCGGCCCGTCAAGCGGGACGTTGCTGGCGACGATACCGCCAAAGGCCGAAACGCTGTCGCACGCCAGGGCGCGCTGCCACGCTTCGAGCAGAGTATCCGCCACGGCGACGCCGCACGGGTTGGCGTGCTTCACGATGACAATCGCGGGCTTGTCTGCCGGAAACTCGGCGACGAGGCCCAGTGCCGCATCGGCATCATTCAGATTGTTGTAGCTGAGTTCCTTGCCCTGCACCTGCTGAGCCTGCGGCACGCCGGGACTTGCCGGGCCAGCCGGAAGATAAAGCGCAGCCTGCTGGTGCGGGTTCTCGCCATAGCGCAGCGTGTTGCCAAGATTGGTCGCCACCGTCAGCGCCTCGGGGAATTGCGCGCCCTGATCGGCGAAAGCGAACCAGCTGCTGATTGCCGAATCGTAAGCTGCGGTGGCAGCGAAGGCCTTTGCTGCCATGCGCTTGCGGAAAGCGAGCGTCGTCGCGCCATTGTGCTCGGCCAGCTCGTCATAGAGTTCGGAATAGTCCGAAGGATCGGTGACGATGGTGACATAGGCGTGATTCTTCGCGGAAGAGCGCACCATGCTCGGCCCGCCGATATCTATATTCTCGATGATCGTATCGCGATCGGCGCCGCTCATCACCGTATTCACGAAGGGATAGAGATTGACGATCACAAGATCGATCGCGCCGATATCGTGTGCTTCCATCGCTGCGGCATGATCGGGATCGTCCCGCACGGCGAGCAGGCCGCCATGCACCATGGGATGCAGCGTCTTGACGCGGCCATCCATCATTTCGGGAAAGCCTGTCAGATCGGACACATCGCGTACGTCCAGCCCGGCATCGCGAAGAGCGCGCGCCGTGCCGCCGGTTGAAACCAGTTCGACACCCGCCTTGGCCAGCCGTCCGGCGAGTTCGACAATACCGGTCTTGTCGGACACTGAAAGGAGTGCCCGCTTGATCGCAACGTCCGTCATTGTGTGAATTCTATCCCATTTTCTTGAGCAGCCAGGCGAAATTGCCGCCCCCGCGCGAGGCGAGTCCCTGAATCACCAGCTGCTGTACCGGATGCGGGCGTCCGTTTCCATCGACCCACATGCTTTCTTCGATTTCGAGCTCTTCCGCGCCGGTCACGAATTGCCATAGCGCTCCGTCGGGCAAAAGCAGGCTGGCGCCGCGCTTGTTGTCGGACAGGGTCGCCTCGACATGGCGGCCGAGATGGAAGCGGATGGCGTAAGGCACCTTGCCACGCTTGCCCTTGCGCCCTGATGGCAGGAGCACGTCCTCTCCCCGCAGTTCGCTGCCATCATCGCGCAGGAGCAGAATCCGCTTGTGCATGAGGCCGAAGCGCGAAGCATAGCCATCGTGGCTGGCCTCGAGGCGCCGCGCGCCGCCATTGTCGAGCTGCACGGCGCGAACATCCACTTCGACTTCGGACACGCCATTGCCCAGCTTCCCATCGAGCAGCACAGCGGTGGAATTGGCATCGCCCAAAACCAGCGTCGAATGCGCTGCGGTGGCTCTCAGCCCCTGTTCGATGCGACTAGGCACCTGTCCGCCAGCAGCAGCCGCGCCGCCACAATTGACGATGAGTCGATAGTCGCCATGGCTGAATTCGAACGCCAGCGTGGATGCGCAGCCATTGCGCGCATGCCGCGCCAGAGCGGGCGGCGCTGCATCCACCTGCAGCACGGCGGGCTTGGCCGAAAGCCTCTGATAGCCCCAGCCGCGCGCTTCTTTGAGCGGACGCGCACGCACGCCGCTCGCTTCAATTAGCGCGGCGAGCCGGTCTGCCGTAACCGCAGTCGCCCCCTGCCAGCTGCCGAGCCCGCCATCGCCGTGTGTGACGGCAAGGAGCGGTGGCACTAGCATGGCGAGCACCGTCTCGACAGCTTCGGGCACATCGCGGCGGGTGGCGCGATAACATGCGGAGAGCTCGATCAGGTTCTCGATTGTCTGCAGCTGGGCGAGCGGATTGCGCGACAGCGCGCCGCCATCGTCGCCCACCAATTCGCCGAGCGCGCGGGCGAGGCCCGCCTCACCGAACAGGCGGCGCGGCTTGCCTTCGGGCAGCAGCAGGCCGGCGGCGATAGTGGCGCACCATGCGGCGACTTCGCCATGCCCATCCGGCGCGCGCGACGCGTTGCGATCGAGCCAGCGCGCTGTGCTTTCGATCGCGCTCAATACCTTTTGCCGCAATGCCTTGTCCTTGCCGGACAAGATCAGCGGAGCATGGACCAGCCAACCCAATTGGCGCAGCGCCGCATATTCGACTTTCCAAGCGGGGCCCTTGCCGGGTTTGGGATTGGCTGCCAGCCAGCTCGTCAGCACTCGCTCAGCCACAGCGGTGCATTGCGGGCGCGGCGCGCAAGCCTCCAGATCGCGGAGCCAGGTGAAACCATGTAGCACGCGCTCGAACGGCGGGGTGATCTTGGCAGTCGGACCGAAATCCACTTGAGCGATCGGCGCTTTGACACCGTAAATATAAAAGTGCCCCGCCCGAAGGGCCGTGCCCGCAGCAGGCTCACCGCGTAAGGGGCTTTCCACCGTCGCCAAAAGTTTTGGCCGGGCGGGCTTGCGAAAGGGCGAGACCAGCGTGCTGCCGGAAACACCCATGCGATAGGCCATGCGCATGAAGCGTTCGCTGGCGGAAAGCGCAGGCGGATCGAAATCGGTGACGACAAGCGCGCGGTCGGGCGTCAGGTCTTCGGTGCGCCCTTCATCGCTGACGAGCGACTCTTCAGCCACATTATCGAGCGGGAGCGCACGCTGGGCCTCTCCGCCATTTTCGCGCGTTTCGCGCTTCAGGCCGAGAGAATGCGCGTTCATTCGCCGCCTCCGCGAAGGGCTGCGATATTGGCGGCATAGTGATCGGGGCCGCCCTTGAAAGTGGCAGAGCCCGCCACCAGCACATCGGCACCTGCATCGATGCATTGCCGCGCGGTTTCCGGATTTACGCCGCCATCGACTTCGATCAGGACATCATGCCCCGCCTTGTCGATCATATTGCGAACCGCTTCGATCTTGCGCAGCTGCGATGAAATGAAACTCTGCCCGCCGAAGCCGGGATTGACGCTCATGATCAGGACAAGGTCGATTTCTTCGAGCAGGTAATCGAGCATTTTCGCAGGCGTCGCAGGGTTAAGCGAGATTCCCGCCTTTTTACCGAGGCCGCGGATCTGCTGCACCGTGCGATGCACATGCGGACCGGCCTCGGGATGCACGGTGATGATATCCGCGCCTGCTTCGGCGAATTCCTCCACCCACTGATCCACCGGAGAGACCATCAGATGCACATCGAAAGTCTTCTGCGTGTGGGGGCGCAAGGCCTTCACCACAGCAGGGCCGATCGTGAGATTGGGCACGTAGTGGCCGTCCATCACGTCGACATGCACCCAGTCGCACCCCGCCTCATCGATGGCGCGAACTTCCTCGCCGAGCTTGGCGAAATCGGCTGAAAGGATCGAGGGGGAGATGAGTGGTTGTGCCATGGTTGGCGAATACAGTTAAAGATGCGCGAATCGCGCCTCAAGCAGCGTAAAGCAGTTTTGCCCGCTTCTCCGGGGAAAACTCCGTATTTTACACCGCGAAACGAGTGCTTCAGCCACGGTTAAGTGGCCAAGATATAAAACTGCCCTCAATTATAGGAAAGTTGCGCAATGCTGGCGGGTATGTCGAAGCGTAGCTTTACCGCCCGTTTTATGGAAGAGATTATGCGTACTCGTTTTCTTCAATTCGCCGGCGCGGCGCTGATTGCCTTGGGCCTCTCGGTCCCGGCCTCAGCGCAGCAATATCGCCAGGAATTGCGCCATTCGACAACTCCGTGCCAAGGCGATGGCCCGGCGGTATGGATCAATGTGACCGATGTCGCAGCTTCGCGTGGCACGCTGAGGGTGCAGCTTTATCGCGGCACCGAGGGCGACTGGCTTGAGCGCGGCCGCTGGCTGCACCGCATCGAAGTGCCTGCCCGCGCCGGATCGCAGCAGGTCTGCATGCCCGTGCCCTCCACAGGCAATTATGCGATCGCCATCCGCCACGACCTGAACGGCAATGGCCGCACCGACATCACCAGCGATGGCGGCGGCATGTCGAACAATCCCAGCATCAATATCTTCAACCTCGGTCGCCCGAGTGTTGATCGTACACGCTTCTCCATCGGCCGCGAAGTGAAGCCGATGACGATCCGCATGCGCTACATGTAAGCGATCAGTCGGCGCGACGTTTTGCGCGCCAGACTTTGAACAGGACACCCGGTGCCGAAAGGACCGGGTGTTTTTCGCGCCACGGCGTGACTTCGACTTTCACGCCCGTATGCCGCTCCACTTTCCACGCCGCATAGCGTCCCGCGCCATCGAAAGTACGCGTGGCACGCAGCAAGCGTGCGATATTGAGCGCCTTCCCCCACCTCCTCGAGCGCTTCCATGACGCAAGCACCTCGCGTCGCTCTGTCTCGCCCATATGCGGCGTCAGCAAATCGCCGTCGCGCGTGAAGGGGATGTCCATGAAACGCAGGGCCTCGGCCAGCAGGCCGTCAAAATGCGCTTCGTTCAGATCGAGGATCGAATTTTCGCGCCCCGGCTTTTCGACACGCAATTCGGCCTTGTAAGTCTCGCGAAAGAGCGCCAGCCAGAACTCCCTTTCGGTGCCGGTTGCGGGACCAAGCGCAACAGCATGGCGAGCCGCTGTGCAAATAGCGTGCTCGATCAATGTGGCGATTTCTGTTCCGGTTTCATCGCTCCAAACGAGGGCTGACGGTTGCACGAAACGCGCCCATATCGTCGTATCGCGTGAAAGGCCCTTCGCCGCATAAGCGAATTTCGCGGCGGTCATGGTCGCGATCTTGGCGCGGAGCACTTCGCCATCATGTTCCCATTCGCGATAGGACACGGTCGGCCAGATGCCCTTTTCCGCCGGTCCGCGTGTCAGTACGTAAAAGTCCAGCACGCCCTCCAAGGAGCCGGTGCGGAGATTGGATCCGTAAAAGAGAACGGCCTTGGCGCCCGCTTCTTCACCGAGCCGCGCTGCAAAGGCGGTAATGGCGGGATCGACGTCACGAGCCAGCGCCGCTTCGACGCGGGCTGCCAGGCTCACGGAACGACGAAGCGCAGCGGTGTACCGGCGCTGAGGCAGTAATGGCCCGATGGGAACGCCTCGCCATCGAGGATGAAGCTTTCGGCGATATCCACTTCGAGCGTTTCGTCGCCCACCAGATGCGCTCCGCGGCGCATCGTCGCTTCGGTCGCATTCCCGCGCATCAGCGCGCCGATCCGCAGCAACAGGCCGCGGCGCGGATTGTCGAGAACGGCCATGCGCAGCGGCGCTTCCATTCCGCGGAAGGGATCGAGACCCGCCGGGAAGTTCTGCAGCGTCGATGCGAAGAGCAGGAAACGCTCATCCGCAGGCAGACCGCCATGATGCGCGATTTCGGTCCCATCGGCCCGGCGCAGCTTCATATAGGTGCCACGCCGCCAAGGGTTGCCTGCGCGACCGAACAGCGCCTGCAAAACACTCCAGGCAGCTGTCACACCCACAGCCGCAGCATTGAAAGCGCCAAGATCATGCGAGCGCTGGCCGAGCGCAATCGCGCGATTGAACACGCCTGCACCCATGATGAAGCCGCGCACTTGCGCCGCGGGATTCTCGCGCTGCGCAATGACCATTGGCCGGCGCCGCACGGTCTTACCCTGCTTCACCGCGGCAATCGCTTCATCAAGGCTCCACCCCGGCGGCAGGCCGAGATCGAGGCCGAGCGCGTTGGTCTTGCCATTGGGCAGAATGATGAGATCGGGCCAGCTATCGCCAAAAATGCCGGCACCGCAGGTCAGGATATCACGCACAGTCCCGTCACCGCCGTCGATGGCGATGCAATCTAGGTGCTTTTCGGCGAAATCGGTGAGAATTGCAGGAAGCTCGCTGCGCTTTTCGGGCGTGGCGACAATCACTCCCGGAGGCAGATCGCTGCTAGCAACGCCCTTGTTGTTGCGATGGCTGCGCGCATTGCGGATGACGCCGATCAGCGGCTCCTTGCGCATAGGTGGACGCACGAGTTCCGTCTCCGCTGCCTGGCGGGCATCGACCTGCGGCAAGCGGTCAAAAAGATGGATCGTCTTGTGCATCTCGCCTTCGCCTTACACATCGCCAGCCAACGCTGGCTATGCTCTTTACACGAAAGCATTCGCACTGTCATCGCAGTGCAACATAGCTCGCGCGCCATGATTTGCTTCGCCTGCGAGCAGCAAGCGGGTTACATTTCCCATCCGCCCGTGAGATAGGGTTCCTTTCTGTCTGCGCAACCGAACGGGGCGTTCGCGGGGCGTGAGGCATTCAAATTGCGGAGATATTTGATGCTCACCGAGGCTTTGCTCGATAATGCGCGCGAACACGAAGATGCCATCGTCTCGCTGCGGCGCGCCATTCATCTGGAGCCCGAACTGGGGCTGGACACGCCCAAGACGCTGGCAAAAGTCAAAGACGCGCTCGCCGACCTTCCACTCGAATGGCATGAGGGGCCAAGCTGCACCGGCGCAGTAGCCGTGCTGAAAGGCGCAAAGCCGGGACGCAGTGTGCTGCTTCGCGGCGACATGGATGCTCTGCCCATGAGCGAGCACACGGGCCTCGATTTCGCTTCGACTATTCCGGGCCGCATGCACGCCTGCGGTCACGATGCGCATACCGCCATGCTGGCAGGTGCAGCGCGGCTGCTGTCACGCATGCAGGACGAGATCGAAGGCGAAGTGCGCTTCATGTTCCAGCCGGGAGAAGAAGGCTTTCACGGGGCGCGCTTCATGCTTGAAGACGGACTTCTTGGCGGCACGGACGACTATCCGCTGCCCGATGCGGCCTTTGCCCTTCACGTCTGGCCCAACGCTCCGCACGGCCGGATTGAAGGGCGCACAGGTGCGATGCTCGCCTCTGCCGACATGATCGAGATCACCATCACCGGCAAAGGTGGCCATGCCTCCATGCCGTTCGACGCAGTCGATCCCATTCCCGTCGCCGCTGAGATCGTGCTGGCTCTGCAGGCCATGATCACCCGCCGCTTCAACGCGACGGAGGCGAGCGTCCTGACTTTCGGCAAGATCGAGGCAGGCACGACAAACAATGTCATTCCCGACAGCGCTTATCTGCTCGGCACGGCGCGCAATCTCTCGCCGGAACGCCGCGCCGCAGTGAAGGAAGCGATCGCGGAAGTGGCCGAGAACATCGCCCGCGCTCATCGCTGCTCGGCAGAGATCACGATCACGCCGGGCTTTCCCCCGACCATCAATGATGCGCGCGCAGTGACTTTGGGCGAGAGCGTGGCACGAACACTCGGCGGCGATGAGCCATGGGCCACCCGCCCAGCGCCCACGATGGGTGCAGAGGATTTCTCCTACGTCATCGAAAAAGTGCCCGGCGCCATGTTCTTCCTTGGCGTGGCTGCAGAAGGCGTCGACTGGCAGGGCTGCTGCGGCCTCCATTCCAGCCACATGATCCTCGATGAAACCGTGCTGCCCAAGGGCACAGCCTTCCTGGCCGGCTGCGCACTGCAATTTCTCGAAAAGGGCTGGGAATAGCGCCTGATACGCCAAGGGCGAGGCCCGCTTATGCAGGCCTCGCCGTTGGCGCACCCGACAGGATTCGAACCTGTGACCTCTGCCTTCGGAGGGCAGCGCTCTATCCAGCTGAGCTACGGGTGCCAGTCAGGGCAAGCCGCCTAGCAATGGCTGGCGCGCGCGCCAAGCGGAATTGTTGGCCGTTCGCTCGGCGTTCGCTAACTTCTTGGCAAGAGGTGCTGCGCTAAGCACGGCCTGTCATGAGCGCAATGTCACATATTTTTGGGCAGAATGTCCGGCACACAGGCGATATCTCTGCATCGGAAGCGATGGCCAATGCCTCTGCGCTCAGCATGCGCTGGGCGGCGCTGAGCGAGGCTGGCAAAGTCGTGTGCATGCTTGCCGGATTCGAGGAAGAGCGCAGCGACAAACGCGCCCGCAATTTTCCAGCGCTCATCCGCGATGCCGAACCCTGGCGGCGCGATCTTGCCAGCACCGGCTGTGCTGATCTGGCCGCAGTGATGGAGCCGGGTATCGCTGCGCTGCTGGCGATCAATGCCCGCGGTGCGGATTGCACCGCGGCGGCCAGCGCCCTGTGGGAAGAATATACCACCGCGAGGGCATCGATCCTCGGCCTGCTGCCGCCGTCTGGCGATATGGGCCCGCGCCGCAGCGCCTGAGCGCCCTACCAGCAAATCATCAGCGGTCGCGGAACGCTTGACCGTGTTCCCATTTCGTTCCAGTTTGCGGGCATGACTGATTCGCTCGTTTCCGCCGCGCCCACAGCGCCATCCGACAATCCCTTTTCGCTGCGATCGCAGGCGGTCGTGCGCGGCATTTGTCGTTTGTTCGCCCGCAACGATATCTGGGTTCTCGGCGAGATGGCGCTGCGCAATGGCAGGCGTGCCGACCTGATGGGCATCGACGCCAAGGGCAAGATCGTCATCGTGGAGATCAAGACCGCTCGCGCGGATCTGCTGGGCGATGAGAAATGGCCCGATTACCTCGATTTCTGCGATCGCTTCTATTGGGGCCTGCCGCCCGAGCTCGATCGCGCAGTCCTCGAAGGCGAAGATTACCGTCCCGATTGCTGCGGCATCATCGTTGCGGACGAATATGATGCGGAAATCGTTCGCCCTGCTCCCAGCCATCCGCTGGCGGCTGCGCGGCGAAAGGCAGAAGTGGAGCGGCTCGCGCGCGCTGCCCTGCGTCGCCAGATCATCGCAGCGGACCCGCAATGCGCCAGCTGGGGCAGCGAAATGGCGGGATAGGCCGCATAAATCGCAATTCAGGGTAGAGGATTATTCACCGGCAGGGCATAGAGGCGGCACTATCATGCTGATCGCCATTGTCCTCTCCGCTGTTTTGATGAGCGCCATCATCGCAGTTCGCTATTTTCTGGCAGGCGGTCTTTTCGCCTGGGCTACGCGGCGCGCCCGCCCAGGTCTGTATCAAGGTCTCCAGCCGCAGATCGTTCGCGAAATCGGCTGGTCGATGGCGTCGGCGATCATCTACGGCGTACCGGCGGGTATTATCGCCTGGGGCTGGCACAATCACGGATGGACGGAGATCTATTCAGAGATCGGCGCATTTCCGATGTGGTACTGGCCGCTTTCCGTATTTCTGTACCTGTTTGCACACGATACCTGGTTTTACTGGACCCACCGGCTGATGCACCGGCCCAAGTGGTTCAAAATCGCCCATGCAGTCCACCACGCCAGCCGCCCGCCGACCGCCTGGGCAGCCATGAGCTTCCACCCCGTCGAGGCGCTGACGGGCGCAATCGTTATTCCCGCGCTGGTCTTTCTCATCCCGATCCACGTGGGTGCTTTGGCGACTGTGCTGACCATCATGACAGTGATGGGGGTGACCAATCATATGGGCTGGGAAGTGTTTCCGCGCTGGCTCGTTCATTCACCAGCAGGGAAGTGGCTGATAACAGCGAGCCATCACCAGCGCCATCATGATGCCTATCGCTGCAATTATGGGCTCTATTTCAGATTTTGGGATCACTTGTGCAAAACAGACAAAGGCCTCGCCGACCCGTCATGGGATCAGCCCGCATCGCAATCCTGAGCGCTGTTTTGCTCGGTAGCCTTACTGCCGCGCCAACGGTCACAGCGCAGGAAGAGGGCGTGAACGTGACTGTGACGATCACCAATCTGCGCAACAGCGATGGCGTCGTGCGCGCTTGCATGACACGTGATGAAGACCGCTTCCCGCGCTGCCAGAATTCCGATCTGGGTTACCGCGTCGTAGTGCCGGCGGGTGAAGCCGCGACCCTACGCTTCCGCAATGTCGCACCCGGCACCTATGCCATTGCCCTGCTGCATGACGAGAATGACAATGGCCGTGCCGATCGCGCACTGGGCATGATGCCGACCGAAGGCTTCGGCTTTTCGCGAGATGCCCCGGTAAGGATGGGTCCGCCCGATTTCGAAGATGCCGCAATCGAAGTCGGCTCAAGCGCTGTCCAGCAGACGATCCGTATGCGCTACATGCTGTAGTAAACCATCATTTCCCGCAGACTTACGCTGCATAGCTGCGGGAAAAACCCGCGCAACTTCACGGAAAATTTACCACGTCGCGCCACAAAGGCCTCTGCCAACCAGGGAAAGGCTTTTCGGCATGGACACTTTGCGGGACAATTTCGGACCGCTCGACGCACTCGATCTGGACGGTTTTGCCGAACACATCGATCCTGTGGATGAGACGAACGAGACGGATGAGGCCGTGGATCACACGCCGCCTCCCGCCATCGGCACCGATGAGCGCCGCATGCAGGTGCGCGCCTATAATTTCTGGGCAAGCCTGCTGGAAGACCGCAATTTCCCCTCCATCGAAGATCTCGATCCCACGCTGCTGCCCGATTTTGGCCCCAACAGCGTGTTGCTCGATTTTTCGAGCGGTATTGAAGATCCGAGCATCAATTTTATCGGCAACGAGCTTGCCAAAGAATGCTCGACGGTCAGCAGCGAAATGCCCAAGCGGCTTTCGGAAGTGCCTCCGCGTTCCCTGCTGAGCCGCATTACCGATCACTACATGCAAATTCTGGCCAATCAGTCGCCGATCGGTTTCGAGGCGGAGTTTGTGAACGCGAACGGATCGACAATCCTCTATCGCGGCATCCTCCTGCCTTTCTCCAGCGATGATGAGACGATCGATTTCATCTATGGCGTGATCAATTGGAAAGAGCTGGCCGATGCCCGCTCTGCCAATGAATTGCTGCTCGAAATCGATCAGGCGCTGGATATCGACCAGGGCGAACAGGCGAATGCTGTCGACGAAGCGAACCTGACGGACTGGGCCGACGGTCCGGCTGCCTCCTTCGACATTCCCTCTATCGTCAGCGCGCTGAAAGGTGACGGCGATGGACAGGATGTGCGCCCATCCTTCGATCTCTCGGGCCAGTCCGATGTAGCGCACGACGCTGTTACAGTGGCCTCCGATGAGCCGCTGTCACTTGCCGACTGGCTCGCCGCCGCGCGCGAAACCGCACAGGAAGCGCGCAGCAGCGAGGAGCGGACCCGCGCGGCCCTTTACGAGGCTGTCGGCCGCGCATGGGATTTTGCGATCGCCGCGAGCGACGCGCCCGAAGCCTTCGCCGAACTGCTCGAGGATGCAGGCATTGCGGCGCAGGAACGCGCGCCGATGACGCCGATTGTGAAGCTCGTTTTCGGCGTGGACTACGACAAGACACGCCTGACCGAATATGCCGCTGTCCTGTCCTACGCACAGCGCCACGGGATCCCCCAAGGCGCGCTTGGGGAGCATCTCAAAGCCGCTGAAGGCGGTCTCAAAGCCATCGTGGCTGAAGAACGCGCTTTCCGCCGCGCCCTGAGCGGAGCACCGGTGAAAGCTTCGCGCACCGCGCCGCGCAGGGCTATTGCGAAGAAGCTGCGTGCTCTTTCGCCGAAGCCCCTGAGCGATGTGCCTGTAGTGGGCGAAGAATTCGGCTTGGTCATGATCCGTCGCACCGAGAGTGGCGAAGTGGTGGTGCTGGGGGAAGTCAGCGATGACGCGTCGCTGATCGAAAAAGCTGCCCGCAAGATCATCGACTAAGCGGTTTACCAAAGCCGCGCGTCGGAACAGGCGCGCGGTTTGGCCATTGCCTTGGCATGGTCTTTTCCCGCTTAACCGACACTCGCATCCAACCATATCTGGGCTTTCGCAATCAGGAGCGCCTGCGCCTGTCGATGCGAGCCTTACGCTCTCCTGCGCCGCGTTTTCACCGCAGGTCGCGCGTCGGGTCACTGCGCAAAATGCTCAGCCAGTTTGCCAGCCGCGAAGTCGAGGGTGTCGATGTGCGATTGGTCCTAGAACACGGCGACACAGTCCACGTGGATACGCGTGGCACCAGCGATAAAGAAGGCTTCGTGCATTTCGATCTCGAACTCGAAGCAAAGGCCGAACTACCGCAGCACACCGTCTGGGAAACCGCGCGGATCGAATGGCTCAATGCCGAAGGTCCGCAGCAGGCAGAGGCGCACATACTCGCGCCCGCTGCAAAATCCGACATCGCGATCATTTCCGACATCGATGACACGATCATCGAATCCGGTATCACGGGCGGCCTGCGCAATGTCGCACGAAACTGGCAGCGCGTAATCGCGCAAATGCCCAGCGAGCGGCACACGGTAGCGGGCGCGCCCGAGTTTTACGGTAATCTCGCAGGGCCGAGACGCGAATTGCCAGAAGTCGCGCTTCCGGCGAGCAAGCGGCCGTTTTTCTACGTGTCTTCCAGCCCGTGGAACCTGTTCTCCTACCTGCTCGCCTTCAAGAAAATGAATAATCTACCCGTCGGGCCGATGATGTTGCGCGATTGGGGGCTGAATGCGCAGACCTTCGGCTCCAGCAGCCATGGGGCGCATAAGGATCTGGCGATCGCCTCCATTCTCGGCATGTATCCGGACATGCGCTTTGCCCTCGTCGGGGACGATACGCAGGGTGACTTGCCGGCCTTTGCCAAAGCCGTTGCCGACAATCCCGGACAGATCGCTGCCATTTTCCTGCGCCGCGCCGCGGAGGAAGATTTCAGCGCAGATGAGCAATCGGCAAAGACAACGATCGAGGATGCAGGTGTGCCTCTGTGGCTGGGCGACGATTATGGGCAGGGGCATGAATTCCTCCGCTCCATCGGCCTTGCGCATGAAGAGGATGCGGAAGAAGTTGTCGAAACCGCCAGCGGCGTGAAAAAGCCGGACGCGCCGAGCGCTGCGTAATCTTCATTTCCCGTTCAGCGCCGGCACCGCTATGACAGGCTAGCTCATGCGCATGATCAAATCCCTGTTCGCCCGCTTCATTGCGATACTGGCTGTTTCTGCCATGCTTGTGCAGCCTGCCTCTGCGCAGGGCATTAGCATCCTTCGCGATGCGGAGACCGAAGCGCTGCTGCAGGACATGGTCGACCCGCTTGCGGACGCTGCCGGGCTTGGCGAAGGCGCGGTCGAAGTCGTTCTGGTGAATGACAATTCGATCAATGCTTTCGTTGCTGGAGGCCAGCGGATTTTTGTCCATTCGGGACTGATCAACGCTGCCGACAGCGCGCTGGAAGTGCAGGGTGTGCTCGCCCACGAGCTGGGCCACATTACCGGCGGCCACATCAATCGTTATTCGGAAGGCGCAGGCAATGCGACGCGCATTACTCTGCTTTCGGCCCTTCTCGCTGCGGCAGCGGCGCTGGCAGGCGGCGGCGGTGAAGCGGCCATGGGCATTATGGCGGCAGGCCAGCAGGCGGCCGTCGGCAGTTTCCTTGCTTTCAGCCGCACGCAGGAAGCCTCTGCCGATGCCGCTGGCGCACAATATCTCAGCGATGCGGGCATCAGCGGGCGCGGCAGCCTCGCCTTTTTTGCCAAGTTGCAGAATTACGAGTTCCGCCGCGGCATCAGTCAGGCGCAAGAGCGTGAATACAGCCGCACGCACCCGCTCTCCGGCAATCGCATTTCGCGGCTCGAAGCGGTGTACGAGGCCGATCCGGCATGGGATGACCCGGTCGATCCGGAATTGCAGGAGCGATTTGAGCGGGTGAAAGCCAAGCTGTTCGGATTCCTCTCGACGCCTGAGCGCACGCTGCAATTCTTCCCGGAATATATGGAAGGCGTCCCTGCGCGTTACGCCCGCGCTTACGCTTTCCATAAGGATGCGCGCATGGATGAAGCGATGCTTGAGACAGAAGCGCTGCTGGCGATAGAGCCCTCCAATCCGTATTTTC
Source organism: Aurantiacibacter sp. MUD61 (assembly GCF_027912455.1). NCBI lineage: Bacteria > Pseudomonadati > Pseudomonadota > Alphaproteobacteria > Sphingomonadales > Erythrobacteraceae > Aurantiacibacter > Aurantiacibacter sp. MUD61. The sequence continues at coordinate 1,002,715 of NZ_CP115446.1, read as the reverse complement.
TTGAGCTGCAAGGCCAGATCCTGCTGGAATCGGGACGGGTGGCACAGGCTCTCCCGCCGCTGCGTGAAGCCACGCGGTTGACCGGATCGACGCCGCTGATTGCGACGCTTCTCGGCCACGCCCTGATCGCCACCGAAGATCCTGCCAATCTCGATGAAGCCGAAGCGGTCTTGCGCGCCGCTATCGGGCGGGACCGCGAAAATCCCTTCGCTTGGTATCAGTTGGGCGTCGTTTACGGCCAGCGCGGTGACACACCGCGTGCACGACTCGCCAGCGCTGAACAGCAGATACTTTCCGGCAATCCGCAGGGCGCTTTGGTGAATGCGAGTGCGGCCGAACAATCGCTTCCCACAGGCACGCCCGATTGGATTCGGGCGCAGGACGTGCAACTTCAGGCACGCGCCCAGCTTGAACGCCTCGCGGAACGCAACTAGCGTCTCGTCATGCGAAATATTCTCGCCACTGTCGCCATCGCGCTTTTCGCCGGTTTCGCCGGAGCTGCTGCTTGGGATTATTCCGGGCTCGGTCCTGAACGCACGCGCGATTACCTGATGGCGAACCCTGAAGTGCTGCCCGAAGCCATGGGCGAATTGCAGCGCCGCGACATGATGGCACGGGTGGAGCCGCTGCGGGATGAGCTGGAAATGCCCTACCCCGGCGCGGTACTCGGCAATCCCGACGGGGCACTCACTCTGGTGGAATTCAGCGACTATGCCTGCGGTTTCTGCCGCCAGAGCCTGGAACACGTTAATCAGTTGATCGCAGAAAACCCCGATCTCCGGGTAGTGATACGCGAGTATCCGATCCTTTCAGCAGGCAGCGCCGATGCCGCGCGCATGGCGCTCGCCGCCGCGGATCAAGGCAAATTCGAAGCATTTCACAATGCCATGTTTGCACAGGATGGATTGTCAGCTGAAACCATCGAGGCAGCTGCGCAGCAGGCCGGGCTTGATTTGGCAGCAGCCAATGCTGCCATCGGTTCGGGCGCCTATGAGGCGCAATTGCAGAACAATGTCTTTCTTGGCCAATCGCTGCGCATCGCTGGCACCCCTGCTTTCATCGTCGGCGAGCAGGTGCACGACGGGGCGGTTGGCGTAGAGCTGTTGAGCGAGGCCATCGCCGAAGCGCGCGATTCGTAGGGCGAACACCAACCGCAGGAGGGCAACAGATGGAAAATCCTCTGACGCAGCGCGCTCCTGCGGCTAAAACGGGCCACATGGCGATGCTGCCCTTCCAGCCGACTCCTTTTTTCAAGGACAAGAACCGCGCCTTCTGGCGGCTGCAACTGCTGGGCTGGTCGGGCGCATTTCTGCTGCGCGCAGTCTCGGGCTTTGTGAACGGACAGGATCAATCCTTCTTCGTCGTCATCCTCATTGAGGCAATCACCGGATTTTCCATCAGCACCGTGCTCTCGGTGATCTATAATGCGCTGATCAAGCGCAACCCGCTGATTACATGGACCGCCACTTCGCTTGTTCTTGCAACCGCGGTTTTCGGATTTGCCTTTGTGCAGACGTGGGTGATCCAGCTGACGAGAGTGGAGCCGGTAGGCTTCACGCAATTGCTGATCGGCTATCTGATCTTTCCGCTGACCCTGCTCGGCGCGTGGTCAGCGCTCTATTATGCGATCAATTTCTTCTTGCAGGTCGAGGAGCAGAGCGACCGGCTGGAGCGTCTGGAAGCGCAAGCCACCAGCGCGCAGCTTGCCATGTTGCGATACCAGCTCAACCCGCATTTCCTGTTCAATACGCTGAATTCGATCAGTACGCTGGTGCTGCTGAAGCAGACCGCTCCTGCCAATGCGATGCTGACCAAGCTTTCCAGCTTTCTCCGGCACACGCTTGTGGCCCAGCCGGGCGGCAAGGTGACGGTCGCGCAGGAAGTCGAAACGCTGAAACTTTATCTCGAAATCGAGCGCATGCGGTTTGAAGAGCGGCTGCGCACCGAATTTCGTGTCGATCAATCCCATCCTTTCTGCTGCAACCGCTGATCGAGAACGCGATCAAATACGGCGTGTCTGCCCAGGAAGAGGGTGCGCGTGTGAGCCTAGCTGCGCGCGTCATCGGCTCTCGCCTTCGCCTGACGGTGACTGACACTGGACCGGGTCTGCAAGGCAATCAGAACGCTGCCGAAGCGGTTGCCAGGGGGCACTCCTCAACCGGGGTGGGTCTCGCCAACATTATGGAGCGCCTGTCTCAGGCCTATGGCGAGGAACACCGCTTCGACATCGAAACGCCGCCCGATGGTGGCTTTACCGTCATCATCGAAATCCCCTTTGAACCTGCCGACGAAGTGGATGACAGCAAGGAGGAGAAGAAACTTCCCCGCGCCTCATCCGTTGAAAAGAGCAGGGCAACCTCTTTCGGAACCCCCCAGACCGGAGCCCCCGCATGACTATTCGCACTATTCTCGTCGATGACGAAAAGCTGGCCATCCAAGGCCTGCAACTCCGCCTTGAGCCTTTCACCGATATCGAAGTGATCGAAACCTGCTCCAACGGGCGAGAGGCGATCCGCGCGATCAAGACGCTGAAGCCTGACCTCGTGTTTCTCGATATCCAGATGCCGAGCTTTGACGGTTTCTCTGTCGTCAAAGGCATTATGGACGTCGATCCGCCGCTCATCGTGTTCGTCACCGCGTTTCAGGAACACGCCATCCGTGCGTTCGAAGCCAATGCCGTAAATTACCTGATGAAGCCGGTGGATGAGGACAAGCTCGCCGACACGATCGAGCGGGTGCGCCAGCGCCTTGCTGAAAAGCGCTCCGCCGATGAAGCGGAAAAGCTGAAGGATGTGCTCGCCGAAGTAAGCCCGGAAAGCCTGGATGAAATCGGCGAGGAAGACGAAAGCAGCGCTCGCTACGAGAAGATGATCAATGTGAAGGACAAGGGGCGGATTTTCCGCGTCGATGTCGACACGATCGAACGCATCGAAGCGGCAGGCGACTACATGGTGATCTTCACCGGCGAGAATTCGCTGATTCTGCGCGAGACGATGAAAGACCTCGAACGACGCGTCGATCCGCGCGTCTTCCAGCGTGTGCATCGCAGCGCCATCGTGAATCTCGACAAGGTGCGGCAAGTGAAGCCGCACACCAATGGCGAATGCTTCCTCGTGCTTGAGTCAGGCGAAGAGGTGAAAGTGTCGCGCAGTTATCGCGATGTGGTGGCACGTTTCGTCCACTAAGCAATGCGAACGGGTGCTGGTCAGTCTTCTTGGCTGACCAGCAGCTTGTCGATCTTGCGGCCATCCATATCGACGACTTCGAAACGCCAGCCTTGATCGGTGAAATACTCGCCTTCGGTGGGCAGGTGCTTGAGCACGTAAAGTGCATATCCTGCTGCGGTGGCGAATTCGCGTCCTTCGGGCAGGTCGAGGCCCAGCCGCTCCGCCATGGAATCTGCCGCCAGCGCGCCTGAGACGAGCAGCGAGCCATCCTCGCGCTCGGTCATCATGGGCGTGTCGCCTTCGTCCTGGTGGCTGGCGAAATCACCGGCGATCGCTTCGAGGAGGTCTGCGGTGGTCACCAGACCATCGAGATGGCCGTATTCGTCATGCACCATGGCCATGCCGGTGCCGGACATCTGCAACACGCGCAGCGCATCCATCGCGTCGAGCTGGTCGGGCACGACCTCATTCTTGCGCAATAATTGCGTGAGCTCGACCTTCTCACCGGCCAGCAACAAAGCCAGCAATTCGCGCACTTTAACAACGCCCAGAATCTTGTCCGGCGTGCTGTCGGCAACCGGCAGGAGCGAATGCGGGGTTTCGGCGATGACTTCGCGAATGCGGGACTCGTCTGCGTCTGCCTCCAGCCAGTCGATTTCCGTGCGCGGAGTCATCAATTCGCGCACCGCCCTGTCCTGCAAGCGCATGATGCCCGAGAGGATCGCGCGTTCCTGCTCTTCGATCACGCCGGTGCGCGTCGCATCGGCGAAAATCATCTGCAGCTCTTCTGCTGTCAGGCGGTGATCGCCTTTATGCCGGACACGCAGGAGCGAGAGTAGCAGGTTCGAGGTGGTATCGAGCAGCCAGACAAATGGCGCTGCCACCCGAGCCAGCAGATCCATGGGCCGCGCCATGATGATCGCAATCGGCACGGCAGCGCGCAAAGCGAGCTGTTTGGGCACCAGTTCGCCGATCACAAGGCTGCCGAAGGTCGTCAGCCCGATCATCAGCGCGAAGCCGAGATTGTAGGCTGTGTCAGGATCGAGGCCGAAGCCTTCCAACCGCTCGCCCACCGGAGCGCCCAGTGTCGCGCCGGACACTGCACCCGCAATGATACCGATCAGGGTAATGCCGATCTGAACGGTGGACAGGAACTTGCCCGGCTCAGCCGCCAGCCTGATCGCTATAGCGGCGCTCTTGCTGCCCTTGTCGGCCGCCATCTTGAGCCGCGCGGTGCGCGCAGAAACGATCGCCAGCTCTGACATGGCGAAAACGCCGTTGAGCACGATCAAAAGGATGAGGGCGGCGAGATAATGCCAGGGAAATGGTGACATCAGACTTCGCGCGCTAGCAGATAAAACCGGCAAGGCGAAGGGTTTCCCGCGCAAAGCCGTGGATCGCCTTTACCCGAATTTACGGAACACTGCGTCTCTACGGGAGTTATCCCGTCTGCACACCGCGTAAACTATCATTTCACGAGTGTGATCTGGAAGGAAGTGGACATGAAGACGAAGAAAATTCTCACCTCGACCGTGGCAGCCATTGCGCTGGCCGGTACGACGACTGCCTGTGTTACCGATCCCAACACCGGCAATCAGGTCATCTCACGCACCGCCATCGGCGGCATCGGCGGCGCTGGCCTCGGCTATCTGCTCGGCGGACTGGTCGGCGGCAAAACCGCCCGTATCGTTGGTGCAGGCATCGGCGCAGCGGCCGGCGGCTATGTCGGATACCGGATGGACGAACAGATTCGCGAACTGGAAGAAGTCACCGCCGGAACGGGCGTGGACGTCTCCGAAACACCGGGTGGTGACGGCATTCTCGTCAATTTCCCGGATGTGACTTTCGCAGTCAACTCGACCAACATCTCGCCGCAAATGCGCGACACACTCGATGGCGTGGCGCAGAGCATGGTCGATTATCCCAACTCGCTGATCGACGTGATGGGTCACACCGATTCGACTGGTAGCGATCAGTACAATCTCGATCTCTCGCGCCGCCGTGCCGAGTCCGTCGCCAACTATCTCGTCAGCCGCGGCGTTGCCCGCGCGCGTATCGAGACCATCGGCTATGGTGAGCAGTATCCGGTTGCGGACAATTCAACCGAATCCGGCCGTTCGCAGAACCGCCGCGTGGAAATTCGCATCACGCCGATTACCGAAGAAGATGTCGAAGCCGCTTACTAAAGCGACTCTGCAATCTGAATTGATAGAGGGGCGTCTTTCGGGCGCCCCTTTTTCTTTGCGCCAGCCTCAGGAAAGCCGCGCCGCGCGCTCGGCGAGGCGATCGACAGCATCGGCATGAATCGCAGGCGCAGTCGCCAGCAATCCGAAGGCGCGCGGATCGCGCTTGTTGTAGGCCAGAGGCGCACCGAAGGCGTCTGTCACCGCTGCTCCTGCTTCGCGCGCGATGAGGGCAGCGGCGCCAATATCCCACTCGTAGCCCCAGCGCAGCGTGGCAACGAGATCGGCTTCATCATTGGCGACCATGGCCACGCGCAGCGCGATGGAATTGGGCTGCTCGACCTTGGTGAGGTCGCGGTCTTCCTTGGGCAAATCATGCACGGGGACGCGGGCGCCCGAAAAACGGGTGCGCGTGCTGGCCCGCAGCCTTTCGCCATTGCGCCATGCGCCTTTGCCAGCCGTTGCCGACCAGACTTCATCGCGCGCCGGAGCGATCAGTGTGCCGATCAGGGGTCGCCCACCGCTGATCAGCGCCACGCTGACCGCCCAGCCCGTACGGCCGCGGATGAAATCGCGCGTCCCGTCGATCGGGTCGACCAGCCAGGTAAGCCCTTTTTCGAGTCGCTTTTCATCATCGGCAGTTTCTTCGGAAAGCCAGCCGGCTGCGGGCAGCAGAGCGTTCAATTCGCGGCGCAGAAAGGCATCGACTTCAAGATCCGCCTCGCAAACGGGGTTGCCGGGAGATTTTTCCCATGTTTTCAGATCATGCCCGTGTCCAGGCCATCGGCGAAGGGCCATATGGCCCGCCTCGCGGCAGATTTGTTCGAGTTTCATACTGTCGATCATGTGTCCCTATCAGATGATCGACGAATGTAGGGTTTGCAAGGACGCTGCGATGATGCTTTAGCGCGGCGCAACAACTCTCTTCTCGTGACAGGAAAGCAATCCCCTCATGAATATTCACGAATATCAGGCCAAGGAACTGCTGGCGAAATTCGATATTGGCGTACCCACGGGCTATCCCGCCACCAGCGTTGAGGAAGCCGTTGAAGGCGCGAAGAAGCTCCCCGGCCCGCTATACGTCGTAAAGGCGCAGATTCACGCCGGTGGCCGTGGCAAGGGCAAGTTTGCCGAGCTGGGCGCTGACGCGAAAGGCGGGGTTCGCTTGGCGAAGAGCGTGGACGACGTAGAATCCGACGCCAAGGAAATGCTCGGCAATACGCTGGTGACGGTGCAGACGGGCGATGAAGGCAAGCAGGTCAACCGCCTCTACGTGACAGATGGCGTCGATATCGCCAAGGAATACTACCTCTCCATGGTCGTCGATCGTGAGACGAGCCGTGTGGCCATGATCGTCTCCACAGAAGGCGGCATGGACATCGAAGACGTCGCGCACAACACGCCCGACAAGATCGCCACCATCACTATCGACCCGGCCACCGGCTTCATGCCGCATCATGGCCGTGCGGTGGCCTTCGCGCTGAAGCTGGACGGTGCGCTCGCCAAGGAAGCGCAAAAGCTTTCCAAGAAGCTCTACAAGGCATTCACGACGCTTGATTGCGACATGCTCGAAATCAACCCGCTGGTGGAAACCGAAGGCGGCGAGCTGCTGGTGCTCGACACCAAGATGAGCTTCGATTCGAACGCTCTCTATCGCCACCCCGATGTGGAAGCGATGCGTGACGAGACCGAAGAAGATCCGATGGAAGTCGAAGCCGGCAAGCACGACCTCGCCTACATTAAACTCGATGGCGACATCGGCTGCATGGTCAATGGCGCAGGCCTCGCCATGGCGACGATGGATATCATCAAACTGAACGGCTCCTTCCCCGCCAACTTCCTCGACGTGGGCGGCGGCGCGACGACCGAAAAGGTGACGGCAGCGTTCAAGATCATTCTGTCCGATCCGGCAGTGAAGGGTATCCTCGTCAACATCTTCGGGGGCATCATGCGCTGCGATACCATCGCAGAAGGCATTGTAATCGCGGCCAAGGAAGTCGAGCTGGACGTACCGCTGGTCGTCCGCCTCGAAGGCACCAATGTGCAGGAAGGCAAGGACATCCTCGCCAATTCCGGCCTGCCGATTATCCCGGCAGACGATCTGGGCGATGCCGCCAAGAAGATCGTTGCAGAGGTCAAGCAGGCCGCCTGATCGGCCAAGTCGTTTACAGTGTGGGTTCGGGCTCCGGCAGGATTGGCGGGCTCGAATCCATATAGGTCAGCCAATTCCGCCAGATGTTGTGTGTCGCCTGATCGGCCAGCCTGATCTGGCAGGTCAGCGCCATCACATTGCGGATGCTGCCTGAAATCCAGTAATCGTATACCGCGCCGCACTCAGCATCGACGTATTCGCTGTAGGCCGCGTTGGCCGCGGCAATGTCCTGCTGCAATTCGGCATCATTGGGATAGCGGGCCTGCGCTGCGGCAAGATATTCGGCGCGTCTTTCTTCCGCCGCTTCGAGCACGCCCATATAGCATTCATTCGTATCGATCGTCGTTGCCGTATCTGCGCAAGGATTGCCGCGAGCCGCAGCCTCATCGGCCATTGGCGCGAAATTGAAGACGAGCTCGCTGATCTCATCGCCCTCGCTGCGCATACGCACCGCGACGAGGATGCCGTCATCGGTATTCTCGCCGTTGGCACAGCGATAGGTGAGGCCACTGAAATAGGCAGCGCAAGGCTCTGTCGACACAAGCCGCCATGTGAGCATTTCGTCCCGCTCTTCCCACCCGGTGAGGTCGCCGTTGAAATGCTTGAGGCTGACCTGCAGCGAGCCGTCCACTTCGCGGATATACATGTGTTCGGTGAACATCAGTCCGCCATCGCCATCTTGCTGTACGAAGATGCCCACCATGGTGTTGCCGGTCGGCGGGAGCCACGATTCGTGCGCGGGTTGGCCCTGAATGCCATCGCCGCTCCACTGGCCGGTGAGAAAGGCGACATCGTCCAGCGTCGCGGCCGGGGGAACGTGCCCTTCTGGCGCAATGCGCGTTTCCTGAGCTTCCACTTGTGCGGCGCAAAAAGGCAGCAGGAACAGGGTGAGGGCGAAAAGCGTATATCTCATATGGCAATCCCTCTTAAACCGGGGACGACATTGCTATAGGCCAACGCCATGGCAGGCAAAGAGTTCTGCTTGACCTATACGTCAACTTGCTTACATAAGCGGCAGACAATTTCTGGAATGAGGGAAAACCCGATGAAAATTCTGGTCCCGGTCAAACGGGTAATCGATTACAACGTGAAGCCTCGCGTAAAAGCGGATGGATCAGGCGTAGACCTGGCCAACGTCAAAATGAGCATGAACCCGTTTTGCGAAATCGCCGTCGAAGAAGCGATTCGCCTGAAAGAGGCTGGCAAGGCTGAAGAAATCATCGCGGTTTCGATCGGCCCGGCAAAGGCTCAGGAAACGCTGCGCACGGCCCTCGCAATGGGTGCAGACCGCGCGATCCTGGTCGAGACAGATACCGATGTGGAGCCGCTTGCCGTCGCCAAGATCCTCAAGGCCATTGCCGAGGAAGAAGGCCCGGGCATCGTAATGCTGGGCAAGCAGGCAATTGACGACGATTCCAACCAGACCGGCCAGATGCTCGCTGCGCTGATGGGTCGCCCGCAGGGCACCTTCGCCAGCAAGGTCGAAATCGACGGGGAAAGCGTGCATGTCACGCGCGAAGTCGATGGCGGTCTCGAGACTGTGAAGCTCGATCTTCCGGCCATCATCACCACCGATTTGCGCCTGAATGAGCCGCGCTATGCGTCGCTGCCCAACATCATGAAGGCGAAGAAGAAGCCGCTCGATACCAAGACGCCCGACGATTACGGCGTCGATGTGTCACCGCGCCTTGCCACCTCGAACGTCTCCGAACCGCCCGTCCGCCAGGCCGGCGAAATCGTCGAAGACGTGGATGCGCTCGTCGCCAAGCTCAAAGCTCTGGGAGTTGCCTAAATGACTGCTCTTGTAATTGCCGAACACAATGGCGGCGAAATCGCCGACGCTACCCTTTCCGCAGTAACCGCTGCAGGCCAGCTGGGCGGTGATGTGCACGTATTGGTTGCAGGCGGCGATGATGCCGGTGCAGCCGCCGGTGCCGCTGCTCAGATTGCCGGTGTGTCCAAGGTGCTGCGCGCCGTGGATGCAGCCTATGCCCACCAGCTGCCGGAAAACGTCGCACCGCTGATCGTCAGCCTTGCCGATGGCTATGAGGCGATCCTCGCGCCTGCCACCACCACCGGCAAGAACGTGATGCCGCGCGTCGCCGCGCTGCTCGACGTGATGCAGGTGTCCGACATCATTGCGATTGAAGGCCCGACCACGTTCAAGCGCCCGATCTACGCAGGTAATGCGATTGCGACCGTCGAAAGCTCGGACGCGAAACGCGTGATCACCGTGCGCACCACTGCCTTCGACAAGGCCGAAGCCACCGGCGGCAGCGCCGATGTGGACGAGGTTTCCGGCCCCACGGGTGACGGCAACAGCGAATTCGTGAAGCTCGACGCGGTCGAAAGCGACCGTCCCGAACTGACCAGCGCAGGCATCGTCGTATCCGGCGGTCGTGCGCTGAAGGACGGCGAGACTTTCGAACAGTACATTACCCCGCTCGCCGACAAACTCGGCGCTGCCATCGGTGCCTCGCGCGCTGCGGTGGACGCTGGCTATGTGCCCAATGATTATCAGGTCGGCCAGACCGGCAAGATCGTCGCGCCCGAAGTCTACATCGCCATCGGTATCTCCGGTGCGATCCAGCACCTTGCGGGTATGAAGGATTCCAAGACGATCGTTGCGATCAACAAGGATCCCGATGCACCGATCTTCCAGGTTGCGGACATCGGCCTTGTCGCCGATCTGTTCAATGCCGTCCCGGAACTGACTGAGAAGCTGTAAAGCTAAGCGCCGGGCGGTGGCCTGCGGAGCAATTGCACCGCATCGCCGCCCGGCATTTCGGCTTTCCGCAAATCGCGAAAACCGAGCTTTTCCGCCAGGCGGAATGACGGATCATTGCCCAAAGTGATCAGGCACACCGTCTCGCTGGCGTGCTCCCTATCAAACCATTGCATCACGGCCTGCATGGCCTCGCTCGCGTAGCCTTTCCCGGTATGCGGCGCGGCGATGATCCAGCCTGCTTCCGGGCGGCTGTCGAAATCCTCGCCCAAACCGCGATGCGAGAAGAAAATCCCGCAATTGCCGATCAGCTCCGCATCACCGCGACGGCGCAGCAGGAACATGCCGTATCCGTAAAGCGCCCAGCTGCCGGCATTGCGCGAAAAGCGGGTGACATGATCAGGATAGGTCGGTGTCGGCCCCAGGAAACGCTGCGTTTGCGAATCGGACACAATATCGAACATCGCGTCCATATCCTGCGGCTTCGGCAGCCATAGCTCGAGCCGCTCGGTCACCAGCATGGGTTTGGACGCGTCGAGAACGGTCACAACACTTCGATCAGGAAATGGATGGTGAGGCCGACGAGCCCGCCCACCAGTGTGCCGTTGATACGGATGAACTGCAGGTCGCGCCCAACGGCGCGCTCGATGCGCAGAGTAATCGTTTCTGCATCCCAGCTTTTCACCGTGTTGGACACCAGGCTGACAATCTGTTCGCCATAGCGCGTGACGACGCCCACCAGCGTGCGCCGGGCGAAGCGGTTGACCTGAATTTGCAGCGCCGGATCGCTCTGCAAGGCCTTGCCCAGTTCAGCAAGGCTCGAGCCCATCTGGCCGGACATTGCCGCATCGGGGTTGCGCACCATTTCGATGAGCGAGAGGCGCATCCGCTCCCACACGCCCATCCACCAGTCTGCGACCGCCGGGTTGGCGAGCAAATCGTTCTTCATCCGCTCCACCCGGGCACGCATTTCGGGATCGTGCTGCAGATCCTGCGCCAGCTTGGCGAGCCCTTCCTCCACCTTGCCGCGCACGGGATGGTTCGGATCGACATGCATTTCTGCGAGCAGCTTGTAGAGGCCGTTGAGAACGGACTCCGCCAGCCGCCCATCAAGCCCGGTCCAGCGGATCACGGCATTGGCGCGTTGCTGAACCATGTCGCGGACCATGTCTTCATTGTCTTCCAGCGTAAGACCCGCCCAGCGGATGAAGCCGTCGATCAGCGGGCGATGGCGATTGTCGGCAATCGCGGTTTGAAGCACGCGGCCAAGCAGCGGCGAGACATCGAGCTTCTCCGCCTGCCGGGCGAGCCCTGCCTTGACCTGCAATCCAAGCCGGTCCGGATCGAGCGATTCCAGCAATTCGACGAACAGCTGCCCTGCACCCGCACGAATGCGACCCGCTTCTCCGCCGCCGCCTTTGGTTAGAAATTCGCCCGCCGCCTTGGCAACGTTCATTTCGCGCATGCGCCGCGCCACCACGACGGGAGTGAGGAAGTTGGAGCGCAGGAAAGCCGCCATCGTATCGGCGATGCGATCCTTGTTTTTTGGAATGATTGCCGTGTGCGGGATGGGCACGCCCATCGGGTGGCGGAACAAGGCGGTCACTGCGAACCAGTCCGCCAGCCCACCCACCATTGCGGCTTCTGCAAAGGCGTTCACATAACCCCAGGCGGGATGCGCGCCCAGCATCTGGTGCGATCCGAAAAAGATCGCCGCCATTGCGACCAGCATCAGCGTTGCGGTGATGCGCATGCGCCGCGCCTTGTCAGGCGGCAGGGGTGCTCCGGCGGCTATCAGCGCCATCTGTTACTCTGCGGGCTGCGCAGCTGGTGATCCGTTGCTCGCTTCATCACCCGGCTTATAGGTCAGAAGTCGATCGCGAAGCCAAGGGCCAAGCTTCTTTTCCATCCCATCGGCAAGGCTGAAACCTGCAGGCACAATCACCAGTGTCAGCACGGTCGAGAGGATCAATCCGCCGATCACCGTGGTGCCCATGGGTGCGCGCCACGCGCTGTCACCGCCGAGCGAAAGCGCGGTCGGAACCATACCTGCCGTCATGGCGACGGTGGTCATGACGATCGGCTGCGCGCGCTTGTGACCTGCTTCCATGATGGCGGCGAGCTTTTCAGTTCCCCGCTCCATCTCTTCGATCGCGAAATCGATCAGTAGAATGGAGTTCTTCGACACGATTCCGAGCAACAGCAGCATCCCGATGAACACCGGCATGGAAATCGGCAGCGGCGCGAAATTGCCGGTCGAAAAGCCCTGGATATAGCCGGCGATAACTAGCGCTACGAAACCACCAAGCGGCGCCAGAAGCAGCGAGGCCATGTTCACAAGCGGCGAAACGACGCGGCGATACAGCAGCACCAGAACCGCGAAGACGAGGAAAAGACCGGTTATCAGCGCAGTCTGAAAGTCTCGGGCAAGGTCCGCCTGCCACTCGTCGGCGCCAACCGGCTGGTTTGACACACCGGCGGGCAGATTCTCCATGATCGGCAGCGAATTAATACCCGTCAGCACATCGCCGCGCGCCACATTGGGTGCCATGTCGAGACCAACGAATACGCGGCGGCTCTGGTTGAAGCGCTCGATAGAAGTTGGCCCCATGCCGAGCGATATATCCGCAACACGCGAAAGCGGCACCGATCCACCATTGGCAGTGGGCACCGGCAGGTTCTCGATCGTCGAGAGATCGCGGCGGGCCGTGCCGGAAAGTCGCACGCGGATGGGGATCTGGCGATCCGAAAGCGAAAAGCGCGCGGCGTTCTGGTCGATATCGCCGAGCGTTGCGATGCGGATTGCCTGGCTGAGCGCAGCAGTGGTCACGCCAAGGCTGGCGGCGAGATCCTCGCGCGACGTGACCAGCAGCTCCGGACGCTGCAAATCGCGCTCGATCCGTGGTGCAACGGCGCCCTCTACGGTCTCCATCTGTTCGACCAGAGTGTTCGCGGTCTCTTCGAGCAGTTCCGGATCAGAGCCGGACAGCATGATGGAGATCGCACGGCCCGTGCCTCCGCCGCCGCCCTGGTTATTCTGGAAGCTGACGCGGGCATCGGGAATATCCTGCAGGACCGGCGTCATCTCACGCTCGAATTGCAGGCTGGAGCGAACACGGTCATCGCGCAGCACTAGGCTGATCCGTCCGGAACCTTCATTGGCGATACCGAGCGCAACGGCCACTTCCTGCTCCTCACTCAAGCGTGCGGAAATCCGGTCGATAACGGCTTCGGTCTGCTCCAGCGTGGTGCCCGGCACCATGGAGACATTGACGCGGCTGAAGTCGCTATCGGCATCGGGGAAGAATTGAGTCGGCAGCGATCCGGCAATGAACACCGAGGCGATGAGAGAAACCACGCCCAAAAGCATCATCCAGATTCGATGATCGAGGAGGCGGGCTGCACGATAACGTGCGCGGCGAGCGAAGTTTGAGTCGTGCTCGTTCGTAAAGCCAAGCAAAAGGCCGACAATCGTAAAGATGAGACTGCCGATAATGTAAGCGCCAAGCCCTGCGAAGATTGGCAAGGCGATATACATCCACCAAGAAAATGAGCCCGAATCCTCGCTTACCCCATCGGCCGTCGGCTCGGCAGCCGGAGTAGCGATTAAGCCGAGATAATCCAAGAAGAGCACAAGAAAGACGAGGCCTGCGACCACGTAACCAGCCACCGGCAGAAACTTGCTGCTGCGGATCGAACCGATGCGGCGGCGTGCAGCGACAAAAGCGGTGGTGTCGAGCGACCAGCGCAGCATGCCCATGTAGCGGTCCATCCACTTGCCGCCGCCGTGTTCAGCCTGACCCTTGGCCTTCAGGAAGTAAGCCGCCGCCATCGGCGTGATCATTCGCGCCACCGCAAGGCTCATCAGCACGGCGACCACTACGGTGAGGCCGAAGTTCTTGAAGAATTGCCCGGAAATGCCCGGCATCAGGCCAACCGGCAGGAAGACCGCGACGATACAGAAGGTGGTGGCGACCACGGGCAGGCCAATTTCGTCCGCCGCGTCTATACTCGCTTGATAGGCGCTTTTGCCCATGCGCATATGGCGCACGATGTTCTCGATCTCCACGATCGCATCATCCACCAGCACGCCGGCCACAAGGCCCAGCGCCAGCAGCGACAGCGTGTTGAGCGAGAAGCCGAGCCATTCCATGAAATAGAATGTCGGAACGGCCGATAGCGGGATAGCGAGCGCGGCGATCAGGGTCGCGCGCCAGTCACGCAGGAACAGGAAAACGACGACGACGGCCAGCAAAGCGCCCTCGACGAGCAGAGCCATGCTGCTTTCATACTGGGCCTTGGTATAGTCGACTTCGGTGAACAGCCGCGTAAAAGTCACGCCGGGATTGGCTTCCTCGACCCGCTCCAGCACTTCCATCGCTTCGTCATAAACGCGCACATCGCTTTCGCCGCGTGCACGCGTGATGGAGAAAGTGACAACCTGCTGCCCGTTGACCTTGGCCACCGTGCGCACTTCGCCGTAGCTGTCCCTGACCGAGGCGATATCGGCCAGCTTGACCGTGCGCCCACCGCCGAGATTGAGCTGCATCTGCGAAAGCTCATACGCAGTCTCGGCATTGCCCAGCACGCGGACCGACTGGCGCGATCCGGCGATTTCCGCCTGCCCGCCTGCGGCATTGAAATTGACCTGTCGCAGCGCGCCGTTGACCTGGCTGGCCGTAACGCCAAGCGACTGCATGCGCGCCGGATCGAGGATAACGAGGATTTCCCGGTCCACCCCGCCGCTGCGGCTGACTTCGGCCAGTCCGTCGACGGTTAGCAATTCCTTGGTGACGGTGTCGTCGATAAACCAGGACAGCTGCTCCAGCGTCATGTCATCGGCAGCAACGCCAAAGCTCACGATGGGGCGAGAGCTTGTCGCCTGCTTGAACACGCGCGGCTCGAGAATGCCGTCGGGCAATTCGCCACGGATATTGTCGATTTCGCTTTTTACTTCATTCACCGCTTCGGCGATGTCGGTGCCGAGCGCGAATTCGATGCTGGTGAAGGAATTGCCCTCGCTGGCGGAGGAATACATGTTCTCAATGCCGTCGAGCGTTTCCACCGCCGCTTCGACGCGCTGGGTGATCTGGTTTTCGACTTCGGACGGCGCGGCGCCGGGCTGCGAAATGCTCACCTGCACGACCGGAAATTCGATATCCGGATTGTCTTGAATATCCATCTCCTGAAAGGCGAAAATGCCCATCAGCATCAGGCCGATGAAGGCCAGGATCGGGACGATCGGATTGCGGATCGACCATGCGGAGATTTGGCTGAAATCCATAATCAGACCTTAGCTCGCGCCCTCTGCCACGGGGCGCACTTCCTCGCCCGGAGTCAGGAAGCCGCCGGCGCGCAGCACGACACGTTCATTGCCGCTGAGCCCCGAAGCAATCGCAACGCCTTCATCGCTGATTTCGCCGAGTTCGACATTGACACGTTCCACCACGTTTTCATCATTGACGATGTAGACGTAGCTGCCCTGCTCATCGGAAAGGACAGCGCTCTCGGGAAGGCGCGGTGCCACCAGCGTTTCACCGTTAAGTGCAATCGAGGCGAAGCCGCCCGGGCGAAGCGCCGGATCATAGGCAAGCGCACAGCGCGCCGTGCCCTGCCTGGTGTTCTCATCGATCACCGGCGATTTCTGCCAGATCTGGCACGTAAACTGCTGGTCGGTTCCCACGGGTGTCACAATTCCCGTCGCGCCGACCGAAAGCGCAGAAAGTTCAGCTTCACCGATGCGGGCGAGCAATTCCAATTCGCCGCGACGAGCGATGCTGAAAAGCGTCCCGCTGCCGGGGCCGACTGTCTGGCCGACTTCGACGTTGCGGGTCAGGACATAACCTGCCGCAGGAGCGACGATGTTGAGCTGCGCATTGCGCGCCTGCCGCTCGCCCAATTGCGCGCGCGCCACGGCGACACGGGCCACGGCGGCGTCGCGAGTGGCCGTCAACCGGTCGATATCTGCCTGCGAGATGAAGCCGCGCTCCACGAGCTGGAGAGCGCGATCGAGATTGGCCTGCGCCAGATCGGCATCCGCCTGCGCCACGCGCACCTGCGCCTGCTGGCTGGCTGCCTGCTGATTCTGGACGGAGCGATCGATCACTGCGAGCACTTCGCCAGCGCTCACCCATTCGCCAGCTTCGACGCGAACGGCAATGACACGGCCGCCTTCGCCGGTGACACCCACCGGCATTTCGCGGCGCGCAGCCAATGTGCCGGTGGCGTTGATGACGCCTTGGATCGTGCCCGATCCGGGCGCGAGGACAGTCACCGCGGGCAGATTCCCTGCATCGTCCGGCGCAAAGGCCGGCTCTTCCTCGCCCCCCGACAGCATGAAGGCTGCGACGATTAGCGCCACGACAAGCACGGCCAGAGCGATGTAGAGCGAGCGTTTACGCCCTGCCTGACGCGTCTGATCCACGCCGCCTTCATCGCCGCCTGCTGTGCCGGTATCGGCAGGTGTCGTGTCGGATGCGTCCAGTGTCGTTTCAAAATTCATCGGCATGAGCCTTTTTAGTCCAATGCGTCACATAGCACGGCCCTCTGCTCCAAGAGAACACCGACTATACGCCATTGCGCCCCTAGACATGTCCCTCCGGCGCGGCAATGGCGGCATCTGCCAAAAACGCTTCCAGCCCGACGAAGTGCAATTGACGCGAAAAAGGGCGGAACACCGAAGTGCCCCGCCCTCTTTGCGTAATCTATTGTTGTTGCGGAGTTACCGCACCCGGCCACGCTGGATCAGGTTAACAATCGCCAGCAAAACTACTGCACCGACAATCGCGATGAGAAGTCCGGTTAGCGAGAATTCCTGCACACTACCACCGATACCGAGCAGCGGACCGACAATCATGTTACCGACGACCGAGCCGATACAGCCCACCACGATATTCCAGAAAATGCCCATCGAGGCGTTGCGGTTCATAACCATGCTGGCCAACCAGCCGGCAACGCCGCCCACGATCAATGCAATAATCCAACCCATAACCCTATGCTCCTTTTGCAAATCCACCCATGGGACTGTCGATGCGAAAACGCAGGGGAAGCCCGGGTGTTCCGGACCGCCCCTGCGCGGGTAGAAGCTTTTACATGCCTAACTGTCGAAAGGCTGTATTTTCAAAGGGTTGGATCAGTACTTGAGTTGGCGCTCGTACAGATCGCGATAATGCTGGATGCGAGTGACACGCAGTCCCTGCATGCCGGACCGGTCCACTGCGCGCTGCCAGCTGGCAAATTCTTCCAGCGTAAGGCCGTAGCGCTCGAGAACTTCGTCGATCGTCAGAAGGCCGCCATTGACGGCCGCAACGACTTCCGCCTTGCGACGCACGACCCAGCGCTTCGTCTTGGGCGATGGCAGGTCATCAAGTGTCAGTGGCTCCCCAAGGGGGCCAATCACTTGTGCCGGTCGGATTTTCTGGTTCTCAATCATGAATTTCCTCGGATCGCCGGGTCATCGTGTTCAGTAGGCGAAACGACACTGCCGCCAGTCCCTTTGCTATTGCCTAAACCATCAGGGTTAACGTCTCGTTTGCCATCGTCAGGGAATTTGTCCTGATGCGATGCGATATGCGCAGCGCAGTCCGGATCGAAGCTGGCGAGTGCCGCTTCCTCATCCTGCGTCAGGGCTTCGCGCAGGTCGCGAGCGGCCGCCAGTTTGGCGACCAGATCGGACCAGCTCAGCACGTTCAGATCCTCGCCGGCAGAATCGCCGCAATTCGAACCGCTTGATGCGGGTAGCAAAGGTGATTTTCCTTCAAACATGCAGCTTCCGATAAGCCGCAAGCGTCAAGATCAGGTAAAACCCCGTTTAACTAAATGTTACATTCTGCGCGGGGTTTTGCCGGGCGGCGCTTGAGTGTATGGGCTGCGCCCATGACCGCGACTCTCACCGATATTGCAGGCTTGCCAAAGGCAGTTAACGCCGAAGCGCTGTTCGATCTGCCGCGCCCGGCAGCCGAATGCCGCATCGTCGTGGCGATGTCTGGCGGAGTCGATTCTTCTGTCGTGGCAGCGCTTGCGGCGCAGACCGGCGCCGAAGTCATTGGCATTACGCTGCAACTCTATGATTACGGCGCCGCAACGGGGCGCAAGGGCGCGTGCTGCGCAGGCGATGACATTCGCGATGCAAGGCAAGTGGCCGATCGGCTGGGCATTGCGCATTACGTCTTCGATCATGAAAGCGCGTTTCGCGAAGAGGTGGTCGAGACCTTTGCCGACGAATATCTCGCCGGTCGCACGCCGATCCCCTGCATCCGCTGCAATATGGGGCCGAAGTTTACGGACCTCTTCCGCATGGCGAGAGAGCTAGGCGCGGATTGCCTCGCCACCGGCCATTATGTGCGCCGCGTAGAAGCAGAGCACGGCGTAGAGCTTCACCGCGCGCTCGATCCGGCGCGCGATCAGTCCTACTTCCTTTACGCAACCACCGAAGATCAGCTCGATTACCTGCGTTTCCCCTTGGGCGGATTGCCGAAGTCGCAAGTGCGCGAGATTGCCGAAAGCTTTGGACTCGTCGTAGCGGGCAAGCCGGACAGTCAGGACATCTGCTTCGTGCCCGATGGCGACTATGCCAAGATCGTCAAGAAGATGCGCCCCGAAGGTGCACGCGCTGGCGCAATCGTACATGCAGAGACAGGTGAGGAGCTGGGGCGCCATCCCGGCATCATCCATTACACCGTTGGGCAGCGGCGCGGCCTCGACATCGGCGGCCAGCCGGAGCCGCTTTACGTAGTCGGCCTCGATCCGGAGAAGGCGGAGGTCCGCGTTGGTCCGAAGCGCCTGCTCGCCGTTGTCGCCGCAGAAGTCATCGAGACCAATCGAATCGGGCCGGTGCCGGACATGCCGCTGACTGCCAAGGTCCGCTCGCTCGCCAAGCCGGTGCCCGTCACGCTGGAAGGCGCGATTGGCGAGGGCGCTACGGTCACGATCCGGTTCGATCAGCCCGAATTCGGCGTTGCGCCGGGACAGGCCGCTGTCATCTATGCAGGGGAACGCGTGGTCGGTGGCGGCTGGATCGAAGGCACGCAACCCGCCTGATCCTCAGCGGGAGTACGGTTCCAGCACGCAGCCATAGCCTTCGCGATAGGTCGCCTCCTCGCTCGCGATGAGGGGGATGGAGGCCGAGACGCTTTGCGCATCGGCATCCTGGCTCAGCCAGATCGGCCACATGTCCGGTGTCAGATCGGCGTAGCAGCTATCGATATCCTGACCCGCGATATAGACGCAGCCGCACGCCTGCCTGGCCGCATAGCCTGTTCCGACATCGCTATATCCTGCAATCGCTTCTCCGAAGAAGAACGCAATCAGCGCCCCGGCAACGAGCAACAGGAGGGCGACGCGCAGAAGAATGGAGAAGAGGCTCTTTCTGGCCTGATTTCCGGTTGCCATTTGCAAGTTCCTGCAGGAAAGGATGCGTCCCGATGACGCGTCGCCACTCCCCTAGCCGCCAATTGCGCCGCTCGCCAAGAGCTGTGATTGCGCTTGGCATGATTGCCGCGCTGCTGGGCGCCTGCGCGCAGGATGGACCTCCGCCAATACCCCCGCTTCCCGAAGAGGCGCTCAATGCCGTGGTGGTCGAGCCGGGCGTGTCGCAGGAGCAGCTGGCGCGGGCCGTCGATGACCTTTTCACGGCGGAGGGCGTGGGCGAAACACGCGCGCTGATCGTGATGTACGAAGGCGAGATCGTCGCCGAGCGCTATGCGGAAGGCGTGGATCCGGAAACGCCGCAAGTAGGCTGGTCGATGTCGAAGAGCGTGACGGCGCTCATCATCGGCTCGCTGGTGGCAGACGGCCGCTTGCGGCTCGACGATCCGGCGCCGGTATCCTCGTGGCAGCGCACGGGTGATCCGCGTAGCGAGATCACGCTCCGCCAGCTCCTCCAGATGCGCTCCGGCCTCCGCCATGAGGAAGCCGCCGCGCCGCTCTACACTTCGCCCGAAGTGCGCATGATGTATCTCGAAGGGCGCGGCGATATGGCGGCCTGGGCCGAGGCACCGATACTGGAAGACGAGCCGGGATCGACGTTCCGCTATTCCACCGCGACCAGCATGATCCTCGCCGATATCGCCACCGATATTCTCGCGCCCGATGGCGATGCCGATGACCGGCAGCAGGCCATGGCGGACTATGTCGCGGCGCGCATTGCCGTACCGATCGGAGTGCCATCGCTGGTCGGCGAGTATGACGCGAGCGGCACACTGCTGGGCGGCAGCAATTTCTGGGCGACCCCGCGCGATTGGGCGCGGCTTGGCGAGTTCATGCGCACGGGCGGCGTGGCAGGCGGCGTGCAAGTCGTGCCGCGCCGCTGGATCGATTTCATGCGCACGTCCAGCCCGGCGTCGAATGACTATGGCGCGCAGGTCTGGCTCAACCGCACGACCGAGGCAGACCGCAATGTCCTGTTTGCAGAGCAGGGTCCGGACACCGCCTTCGCCATGGTGGGCAGGCTTGGCCAATATGTCATCGTATCGCCGGATCAGCGCCTGACCGTGGTGCGCATGGGGATGACGCAGGATGAAGAGCGCCCGGCGCTGGTAGACGAGCTGGCCGACATCTTCGCGCTTTATCCGGTCAGGTAGAAGGTCCCTTCGACCACTGTAACGCAGCCGCCCGTCAGGATCGCGCGGTCTCCTTCGAGACGGCAGATTGCGTGCCCGCCGCGTTCGCTCGCCTGAAAGGCCGTGAAGCTTTCCACTCCCAGCCGATCGCACCAGAAGGGCGTGAGGACGGCGTGGGCGGAGCCGGTAAAGGGATCTTCATCCACGCCGCCGCCGGGCACGAAGTTGCGGCTGATCACATCGGTCTGTTCGCCGGGGGCTGTGCAGATGAACTGGTGATCGCCCAGCTTTGCCAATGCGCGAAGGTCCGGTTCGAGCGCGCGAATCTGCGCGGCATTGTCGAACAGGAAGATGTTGTATCGGCCCGGATTGCGCCACACCTCGCGCGGCTGAATGCCAAGCAACGCCACTGCTTCATCGAAAGCTTCCTGCTCCGTCGGAATCGCGGGAAGCGCCAGTTCGTAGCGGTCGCCTGCGCGGCGCACTTCCAGAATGCCCGCCTTGCGGGTCGAGAATGTCACCCGCTCCCGCGCCTCATCACCTGACAGCACAGCATGGCCTGAGGCCAGCGTGGCATGGCCGCACAGCGCCACTTCGAGAGCGGGCGTGAACCAGCGCAGCTTGTAATCCGCCTCACCATCGGGCGTGGGGATCAGGAACGCGGTCTCGGCGAACATGTTCTCCGCCGCGACCGTGCGCATCACCTCATCGCTGGGCCACGCATCGACCACCACCACCGCCGCCTGATTGCCGCCATAGGCCTGTTCCGCGAAGGCATCCACGTGCCAATAGGGGATCGCTCTGGTGCTGGTCATTCTGCGTCCTTCAACTTCTTGAACTCGTCTGCCTCGACGAGCGTATTGCCCGGCTCGTCGACATGGCCTTCCGGGTCGATATGGATCAGGATTTCGGTGTTGGGAAAAGCCTCGCACAAATCCGCCTCCACACGCTCGATCACGTCATGCGCCTCGGCCACGGTCATGTCTGCGGGCAGATCGACGTGGAACTGCGCGAAGTCATGCGTGCCGCTGGTACGGGTGCGCAGATCGTGCATTTTGGCGAGCTCGGGATGGCGCGCAGCGCGCTCGACAAAGGCGCGGCGCTGATCTTCGGGCCATTCATGGTCCATCAGGTGATCGATCGCCTCGCTCGACGCCTGCCACGCATTCCATAAGAGCCAGGCCGCAATCCCGAGACCGAATAGTGGATCGGCCTTCTGCCAGCCCAGATACTGGTCGAGCACCAGCGCCGCGATTACTGCGAGGTTGAGCAGCAGGTCCGACTGGTAGTGCACGCTGTCGGTGGTGATGGCGATCGAATTGGTGCGTTTCACCACATGCCGCTGCCACGCCACCAGCGCGAGCGTTGCGATGATGGCGATGACCGACACGCCGATCCCCGCCTCTGCCGCCTGCGTCTCCCCGCCTTCGATCAGATGCAGCACCGCTCGGAAGCTGAGAGCGCTGGCGGACAATACGATCAGGATCACTTGGAACATGGCCGCAAGCGATTCGGCCTTGCCGTGGCCGAAGCGGTGATTGTCATCGGGTGGCTGCGCAGCGACGATAACTGCGACCAGCACCGCAAGGCTCGCCACAAAATCGAGCGCCGTATCGGCGAGCGATCCCAGCATTGCGGTAGAGCTCGTCTGCCAGACCGCCCAGATCTTGAGCGTGCCAAGCAGCAGCGCCACCGCGATAGAGGCCATCGCGGCGCTTTTGGTAAGGGCGGCACGGGTGTCGTTCATGCGCGACTCCCCGTTCGTCCTGAGCCTGTCGAAGGGCGTAGCCGCTCGCGCCCTTCGACAGGCTCAGGACGAACGGATGTTGAGAGGCAAGTCTTCACGGATACAGCAGGCTGCTCGTCCAGCCGCCTCCGTCAGATGTGAAACGGCGCCGCTCGTGCAACCGATTTGGGCGATCGGTCCAGAACTCGATGGCGCGGGGCTGGCAGCGAAAGCCGGTCCAGTGCGGCGGGCGAGGCACTTCGCCTGCGTCTTCGTAGCGCTCGCGCAATAGCTCGACCTGATCGAGATAGACCTGCCGATCGGGCAGCGGGGAGGACTGGTCACTTGCCGCGCTGCCGACCTGGCTTTTGAAGGGGCGCGAATGGAAATAGGCATCCGCCTCTTCGCTCGTCACTTCCTCCAGCGGGCCTTCGATGCGGATCTGGCGGCGCAGGCTCTTCCAGTGAAACAGCAATGCGGCCTGCATATTGGCGCGGATTTCCCCACCCTTGCGACTCTGCGCATTGGTGTAGAACACGAAACCGCGTTCATCATGGCCTTTCAGCAGCACCATTCGAGCAGACGGACAACCATGCGGCGTCGCCGTGGCAAGGCACATCGCGTTGGGATCATTGGGCTCGCTCTCCTGCGCCTCGGCAAACCACTCATCGAAGATGGCAAGCGGGTTTTCGTGCGGGATAGTGTCGTTTTCAGCCATGGTTTCTCGCAGGGGTGTGACAGGTGTGACAGTGTTCAGAAGCAAAAACGCTGTGGAGCGAAAACCGGTCCGAAATGCGTGGATGCGAGATGGCGGCAGGCTGTATCATACACGGGGACCTAAACCGGCTTGAAGCCGTAGGAAAGCCATGTCTTGCCGAATCCCTCCGCTCTACCTAGCTAATACACCATGAGCGATCCCTACACTCTTCTCGGCGTCAGCCGTTCCGCGAGCGAGGCGGAGATCAAGTCTGCCTATCGCAAGCTTGCGAAAGAGCTGCATCCGGACCGGAACAAGGACAAGCCCGACGCTTCCGAGCGTTTTTCCAAGGTCACACAGGCGTATGATCTGCTGTCCGACAAGGAAAAGCGCGGCCAGTTCGATCGCGGCGAGATCGATGCTGACGGCAACCCCGCCATGCCCTTTGGCATGAATGGCGGCTTTGGCGGATCGCGGCCCGGTGGCGGTTTCGGTGGAGGCGGGCCCGGCGGCGCACAATATTCCGCGCGCGATTTTCAGGGCTTCGGCACCGAAGATCTCGACATCGGTGATTTGTTCGAAGGGCTGTTTGGGCGCGGCGGTGGCCCACGCGGCGGCCCCGGGGCTGGCGCAGGCGGCTTCCGCTCGCCTCCACCCCCGCCGCCGCGCAAAGGCGCGGACATTCGCTATACGCTGACGGTGCCCTTCATCGACGCGGCATCGCGCACAAAGCAGCGCATCACGCTTTCGGATGGCAAGACTATCGACCTCTCTCTTCCAGCAGGCGTGGAAGACGGCACGCAGATGCGCCTTAAAGGAAAGGGTCAGTCCGGCCCGGGCGGTAATGGCGATGGCATCGTGACGATCAAAGTCCAGTCGCACGCCCATTTTTGGCGCGAAGGCGATGACGTGCGGCTCGACCTACCCATTACGCTTTCTGAAGCGGTGAATGGTGCGAAGATCAAAGTACCCACCGTCGATGGCGCGGTGATGATGAAGATTTCGCCGGGATCGAGTTCGGGCAAGGTCCTGCGCCTCAAAGGTAAGGGCTGGAGCACGAAGGGCGGCGGGCGCGGCGATCAGCTCGTCACACTCGAAATCGTGCTCCCGGAGGATCTTTCAGCTTTGCAACAACAGCTTTGCGATTGGTCCGACGATAGCAATCCACGCAGCGAGATGGGCGGCTGACCCCTGCTGGTCGTCGACACATTGCTCGACACGCCGCGTGACGCTGTTACAAGACTGGTGTGACCGGCCTTCCCGAAATCGAAGAAGAGGGGCTGCCCGAGGACAGGGAGCTGGAAAGCGCTTCGCCCGAGGCGCGGCGCAAGGCGGCTCTCGAAGCCCGGCAGGACCCCGATGCGGAAACCGCCGAAAGCCCGTGGGGCCGGGCATGGGTCATCACCAAACGGGTCGCCGTCGGCTGTTTCAATGACGGGCTGATCCACGCCGGCAATTTGGCTTACATGTCGGTGCTGGCCATCTTTCCTTTCTTCATCCTCGGCGCGGCCGTGCTTTCGGTCGTGGGCGAGGATTACGAACGCACCGCCGCGATCGACACGCTGGCGCTCGCGCTGCCGCCCATGGTCGCCAATGTGATCGAGCCTGTGGCCCGCAACGTGGTGCAGATGCGCAGCGGCTGGCTACTATGGGGCGGCGCGCTGGTGGCGCTGTGGACCGTGGGCAGCCTGGTCGAGACGATCCGCGACATCTTACGCCGGGCCTATGGCACGCGCGCGACGAGGGCGTTCTGGACCTATCGCCTGTTCTCCTCGGGCATCATTCTAGGTGCGGTGTTCCTGCTCGTATTGTCGCTGTTCGCGCAAATCATGCTCGGCGCGGCACAGGAATTTATCGAGGCCTATTTGCCGCAATTGAGCAATGCGCTGGGCACGCTGGAAATCTCTCGAATCATTCCCGCCGTCGGCCTCTATCTTTCGCTGTTCCTGCTGTTCGTCTCGCTGACGCCGGAACAATATCGCACGCGGCGCTACCCCAAATGGCCCGGCGCGCTGCTGGTGACGGGGTGGTGGATTTCGGTGACAGTGGCGCTCCCCCCCATCCTGCGCAGCCTGTTCGCCTACAATCTCACCTATGGATCGCTCGCAGGTTTCATGATCGCGCTTTTCTTTTTCTGGCTGGTGGGCTTAGGGATGGTCGCAGGGGCGGAGTTAAACGCGGCACTCGCCGAAACGCCCGAGGAAGAACGCAACCGCATCGGCCATTCGGCGAAGCAACGGCGCGAGCGGGCGGAAAATGAATTGCAGGAGGACGAGACGCAATGAGTGGACTGATGGCTGGCAAGAAGGGCCTCATCATGGGGCTCGCCAATGACAAGTCGCTGGCGTGGGGCATTGCGAAGAAGCTGCATGAACAAGGTGCAGAGATGGCGTTTTCCTATCAGGGAGAGGCGCTGAAAAAGCGCGTCGGTCCGCTGGCCGAGCAGGTCGGCAGTGATTTCCTGATCGAATGCGATGTGGCCGATATGGCGAACATGGATGCCGCCTTCGCCGAGATCGAGAAGCGCTGGGGCAAGCTCGATTTCCTTGTCCACGCCATCGGCTTTTCGGACAAGAGCGAGCTACGCGGCAAATATGTCGACACCAGCCTCGACAATTTCCTGATGACGATGAACATCTCCGCTTATTCATTGGTCGCCGCAGCCAAGCGCGCTGCGCCGCTGATGAGCGAAGGCGGATCGATCGTGACGCTCACCTATTACGGCGCGGAAAAGGTCGTCCCGCATTACAATGTGATGGGTGTGGCCAAGGCCGCCCTGGAAACCAGCGTGCAATATCTCGCCAATGATCTGGGGCCGGACAATATTCGCGTCAACGCGATCAGCGCCGGGCCGATCAAGACGCTGGCGGCGAGCGGCATTGGCGATTTCCGCTACATCCTGAAATGGAATGAGCTGAACGCGCCGCTGCGCCGGAATGTCACGATCGACGATGTCGGCGGTGCGGGCCTGTACTTCTGCTCCGACCTGTCATCGGGCGTGACGGGGGAGACGCATCATGTCGATGCGGGCTATCACGTCGTCGGCATGAAGCAGGAAGACGCGCCCGATATCGCGCTGAGCTAAAGCTCAGGCGGCGCCGGGTTCGGCGGGCGGCGGTGCGGCATCGAGCGGCACCTGCTCTTCATCATCGTCGAATTCGGGTGCGGGCAGATCGCGCGGCGGGATGCGATCGGGATCGACGATTTCGGAAGGCGGTGCGTCTGGATCGATCACTTCATCGCCAATCGGCTGGGCCTGCGCCTGGCGGCGGCGCTCCAGCTCGGCTTCTTCCAGCTCTTCCACGCGTTCCTGATAGATCGCCGCATCTTCATCGATGGTGGAGAGACGCTCTTCGCGCGCGGCGGCGATCAGCTCGCCCATGCGCACTTCGCGGCCTGCGGCACGTTCGGCATAGGCCTGCTCGATCATCTGCATGGTGCAGCCATGCGCCGCTCCTGAGCCTACCGGGGTGCAGGACAGCGGTCCGAATGCGCCGACGACTTCGAGGCTTTCGAAGCGGTTGTTCCAGCTTTCATTCTGCGGCGAATCGCTGTTCCGCAGCTGCGGCGGGATGCGATAGCGCTCGCTTTCATCCATCCGCGCGCACACCGTAATCGTGTTCTCATCCGATACTGGGCATTCATCATCGCCATAGACGATGATCTGGTTCACCCGGTCACCGCCCTGATCCTGCGCGGCAGCAGGCGCGGCGGAAAAAGCCATGGCGATGGCCGAAGCGGCGGAAAGAGCGAGAAGGCGAGTCATGATAATCCCTCGGGTCACAAAAGTTTCGCGCATAGAGCGCTTCATCCCTTGAACGGGCGATGAAGCCATTTGTGTCGCGATTTTATCAGATTTTCTCGGAAATGCGGATAGCCGCCTTGCAGCCGAGACGAATGGCTGAATAGAGCAGCGGAAACCCCGGCGTTTCTTCCGCCCCGTGTGCAATCGCCGCATCGCGGTGCTCGCGCTCATCCTCGCGAAAGCGGTGGATCATATCGGCAAGCTCCGGATCGTCGCCATCCGCTTCGAGCTCATCGAGCTGGCGCGAATAATGGAGGTCGATCTCTTCCTCGACCGCAGCAGTGCAAGCCATCGCCGCCTTGGGGCCGAGCAATGCTGTGCCTGCTCCCAGCGCATAGCCTGCGACATTCCAGAACGGCTGGAGGAGCGTCGGGCGAACGCCGCGCTTGGCGATCAGCGCATCGAATTCTGCGCGGTGACCGGCTTCCTGCTCTGCCATGGCGCGAATTTCGGCCGAATGCGGGCCGCGCTCACCCATCACGGCGAGCTGGCCGGCATAAATACGTGTGGCGCCGAACTCGCCCGCCTGATCGACGCGGATCATTTCCGAACGGTCTTTCTTGGCGGTCATACGCGTTTCTCCTTCGCTATCAGCAACACCCATATGGTGATGGCGCTGCCGATAGAAAGAAGCGCATTCCACCCTGCGAGGGAAATACCGAGGAAAGACCATGGCGCGACATCGCAGCGAATGACATCGAGCGACATCGCATCACCCGTCGTCGCGCAACCTGTGATTCCGCGCCACCAGCCGTACTCGACCCCGGCATGAAAGGCCCCGATCAGACCAGAAACGAGAATGGCCAGCGCCGCGAGGGCGATCCAGAGCTTCTTCGGCGGAGCAGCGAACGACAGGAGGGCGAGACCAACGGCAGCGAAATGCGGGTAGCGCTGCCACCAGCACATTTCGCAGGGAAAAAGGTCGAAGCCATATTGCGAAATATAGGCCCCCGCGAGCAGAGCAGCAGGAACAGCCAGCGCAAGCCGCTGGGCCAGGCGATCAGACGCGTCGTTGAGAGTGGTCATGGTCTCGGCGGCTTAGCGCTCGCGTGAAGCCAAGGATACACCCGTCGTCCGGCGCAGTGTGCGCACGGCGTAATCGAGCTGGAAATCGCCGATGCCTTGTTCTTCCAATTCGGCAGCGGTCAGCTGGAAGCGCGGATCGTCGATCCGGTCGCGCTCGAGGCCTTCGTCTTCAACGCCGATCTCATTGATCAGGTGGCCACGCAAATCGCTTTCGCGCAGGGCGAGGCGCTGGCGGCGTTCGGCATCAGGATCGGAAAGCTGCGGCACGCGGATATCGGGCTCGATCCCGCCTTCCTGCACGCTGCGACCCGAAGGGGTGAAGTAACGTGCGGTGGTCAGCTTGAGCGCGGTGTCGCGGGTCAGCGGAAGCAGCGTCTGGACGCTTCCCTTGCCGAAGCTGCGTTCACCCATCACCAGCGCACGGCGGTGATCCTGCAGCGCGCCCGCAACGATTTCGGATGCCGAAGCGGAACCTTCGTCGATCAGAACAATGATCGGCAGGCCGTCTGCCACATCGCCGCGATAGACGCTCTCTGCCTCGTAAAACACGGTATCACGACGCGTACGGCCGCGTTGCGACACGATCTGACCGTCGGTCAGGAACAGGTCGGAAAGCGCCACCGCTTCATCGAGCGAACCGCCCGGATTGCGGCGCATATCGAGCACCAGACCAGCAAGGCCGCCCGGTGCCTGCTGCTGCAGATCCATCAAGGCTGCGCGCACATCGGCGCCCACATCGGCGGAGAATTCATTCACGCTGATATGGCCGATGTCATCGCCGATCAGCTCCCAGGTCACCGGCTCCAGCTCGATCACGCCGCGGGTCACGGTGACTTCAAAACTTTCGGTTCGGCCGGGACGGAAAATCGTCACTTCGACATTCGAGCCTGCGGGGCCGCGCATCTGCGCCACCGCTTCATCGACTTCGAGGCCGTAAATCAGCTCGCCATCGATATGCGTGATGTAATCGCCCGCTGCGATACCGGCGCGCTCGGCAGGGCTGCCACGGAACGGCGAGATGACTTTCACCGCGCCATCTTCCATCTGGATGGTGATGCCGAGACCCTGGTAATTGCCGTCGATCATCGTGGTCAGCCGCTCCATCGCGGCGCCATCGATATAGGCGCTGTGCGGATCGAGGGATGCCAGCATTCCGTCGATCGCACCGCGGATCAGGACTTCATCCTCGACCGGCTCAACGTAGCTTGCCTTGATGCGCTGGTACGTCGCGAAAAGACGCGCAAATTCCGGGGAAGCGCGGCCTTCAACCTGCGCGATGGCGGCAGTGGTGACAGGCATCAGCGCGACAGCGGTGCACAGGGCAGCAGCACGAATGGCGGGGGCAAACTTCATATTGCGATATTCCTAGACGGGTTGAGTCCCATTGCGCCGGTTTATCGCACAGCGGCGCTTAACGCCAGATGAGGAAAAAATGCTCAGGATACGAACGTTATTGGATTCACCGGCTCGCCATTGCGCCTGAGTTCCAATGTCACGCTTGGCCTGTCCGGCCCTGCGACACCTAAAGGCGCTCCGCCGACCACATCCTGCCCGACTCGCACATCGCTTCGAGCAAGGCCGGTGATCAGGCTGGTCCAGCCGCCGCGGTGTTCGATTATCACGATCCGGCCATATCCGCGGTAAGGGCCTGCAAAAGCGATCCGCCCGCTGGCCGGCGCAACGACCTGCGCGCCGGCGATAGGACCAAGGGTCAAGCCTTGGCTCAGTCCTGCGTCTTGTGGCGCGCCGAAGCCTGTGATCGTGCGCCCCGCAACCGGAAGTATGTAGGGAGTGGGCGGCGAATTTGCCGGTCTGGGCGTAGCATTGCCTGGCGGGGAGGCGTCACCGACTTGCGCGGACGCTGGCGATGCAGGGCGCAACTGCGGTCCGGGCAGTGCGGAAAGCCTTTCCCGCAAGGCAGCAGCGCGGTCGAGCTGGTCGACCAATCCGTCAAGATCACGCGCCTCCTCTGCCAAAGCGAGCGCGCGTTCGGCTTCGCGATCTGCCGCACTGTCGGCAGCGCGCGCCGCGAGGCGTTCGCGGCTTTCGATCTCTGCGAGTTCGTCACGCCGCTCGGCCAGCGCCACTTCATCCGCCGACAGCGCTTCCGCAGCGGCGGCAGCCTCGCGGCTCAACTCGGCGGAGCGGGCGATTTGCGTCCGCAGGCCTTCGGTACTCTCCTGCACCTGCGGCACGGCATTGTGCAGCATGGCGCGCAGATAGACGACATCGGACACATCGCCGGGGCGAAGCACGGAGAATGCCACGGGGCGGCGCGAGAATTGCTGGAGCGCGGCGGTGAGGCGCACGATGGGGCGCTGCTCACGGCCCAGTTCCTCGCGCAGATCGTCGCGTTCGCGCGCGATCATTGTCATGCGAGCACGGGCGGCGGCTATTCCGGCTTCGGCCTGCTGGATACGTGCGGCAATCGCGGCAGCTTCGCGCGCGGCGCGTTCGGCCGCGTCTTCTGCGGCAGCTGCTTCCGCCTCCAGCCGCTCGCTGCGGACCTCGGCAGCGCGGCGTTCCTGCAGCGCTTCGGCAAGCGCGGCGCGGGTATCATCGGGATCGTCGAGGGCGGGCGCACGCTGACCCACGGCGGCGACTGCGCAGAGAAACGCCGATCCGCCCAGCAACAACAGCCTGTGATTGAGCCACGCCATCGGCGCTATCCTGCCCGATGATAGGGATGGCCTGCAAGGATGCTTGTCGCGCGGAAGAGCTGTTCCATCAGCATCGCCCGGGCAAGAAGATGCGGCCAGGTTGCCTTGCCATATGAAAGCAGCAGGTCTGCTTCGTTGCGCTCGGCAGCAGAATGGCCATCTGCTGCACCAAGCACGAAGCGGCATTCGCGCATGCCGTCATCGCGCCAGCGTTCGAGCATGGTGGCAAATTCCTCCGAGCCCAAATTCTTGCCCTTCTCGTCAAGCAGCACGGTACGGACGGGGGCTTGAGGTTCGGGAATCCTTCCGCCTGTTTCAGGCAGTTCCGTCAGCTTGAGCGGCCACTGGATGCGCTTGGCATAGCGATCGACGAGCTCGCCTTCGGGAGAGCGGGCGATTTTCCCGCGCGCGATGACATGCAGGAGCATTCAGTCCTCCCCCTGCCAGACCCATGCGTCCTCGATCGAGGCATCGCATTTGGAGCAGCCGCTCTTGGCGGGGAAAATCACGAACATGCGATCGAAAAAACGATGGCGACATTTGCCGCAATGCACCGTCTTGTAAGCGCGCTTCGCCAGCCAGAACTGCGCGACCATGGCCAGAAGCAAGAGAATGAAACCCAAAGTAAAAAGAGGTTCACGCGAAAGGCGGAACGGCCCATTGATAGCGCTGTAAATCGCCAATGCCGCGAACAGGCCCCAAGAGGCCCACATGGCGCGATTGGCCATTCGATATCGCGACTGTGCGCTCACAAGAACCTTCCCAAAATCGTCGCCCTGAGGCGGCGACAGAGGCCGAATTGGCCGCCCGCAGGTGCCGCGCAGCGGAGCGATTAGCACCGAGGAAGTCCGCGCGGATGCGCGGACTCAGATCAATCAGGCACTTCCCATCTGGCGGGTCTTACCGTCTTCGCCGAAGCCCCACATACGCTCCAGATTGTAGAAGCTGCGGACTTCGGGGCGGAAGAGGTGCACCACCACGTCTCCGGCGTCGATCAGAACCCAGTCCGCAGCCGGCAGGCCTTCGACACGCGGCATGGCTTTGCCCGATTGCTTGATCTTTTCCGCCAGCTTGTTCGCCATGGCGGCGACTTGCCGGGTGGAGCGGCCCGAGGCAATGATCATGTGATCCGCGATCGAGCTTTTCCCCTCGAGCGGAATGGAAACCATTTCCTGCGCCTGATCATCATCAAGCTGCTGGAGAACGAGCTCATGAAGCGAGCCGGGTTTTGCGTCTTGTGGAGTTGCGTATTCAGTCATGGATAGGAGTGTAGCTGTTGCGGCGGGACTGCCATTTGCGGCTGCGCGCGTTTCTGCGGCATTGCTGGGCTGGGTCATCGCGTTTGATCATGCTCCTGAAATGGGAATGGAAACAAACCTTTCCAAGAGCTGACTGCATTATGCGCCACCTCCCGGACTGGTTTCATGGATGAGGGAATGCGTTACGTCATCCCGCGGGGCAGGCCCGGCATAGCCGTCTGCCCAATGGGGATCTGCGCGGCGGATCGCTGTCGCCGAGCGCGGATCGGGATCAAAACGCAGTTCTATCAGCGCAGGTGCGCTCCATTCGCTCCGGTTCAAAAGTCCAGCTGCGGACAACCGGTATTTCCGCAGCCAGGCCATTGCGGGGCTCGCGATAGCATCATCGTCATAACCCGGACGAGCGATGACGGCAATGGGCATCTGCCTCGCAATATCGCGCCAGTCCTTCCAGCGGTGGAATTGCGCCAGATTGTCGGACCCCATCAGCCAGACAAAGCGCCGCTTTGGATAGCGGCCACTGAGCGCGTGCAGAGTATCGACTGTGTACCGAGTGCCGAGCTGCTGTTCGATTGCTGTTACACGAATGGGTGCGCGGCGGCTCATCGCCTTTGCGGATTTCACGCGCGCAGCGAGCGGCGCCATCCCCTTTTTGGGCTTCAACGGATTGCCGGGTGAGACCATCCACCAGACCTCATCCAGTCCCAGCGCATCCGCTGCGAACAGCGAAATGCGGCGGTGACCGGCATGGGCGGGATTGAAACTCCCGCCCAATAGGCCGGTGATGGGCCCGGTTTGGTTCAAGCGCGTGAGCCGGTCACGAACGCGCCTGACCCTGGCCGAGCACCTGCCATTTGTACGTCGTCAGGCCTTCCAGAGCGACGGGCCCACGGGCATGCAGGCGACCGGTAGCGATACCGATCTCCGCGCCAAGCCCGAATTCGCCGCCATCGGCAAACTGGCTCGAGGCATTGTGCATCACGATGGCGCTATCGACTTCATCGAGGAAGCGCTGCGCTGCGGCATCGTCCGCCGTCACGATAGTGTCGGTGTGGCCGGATGAATGCTCGGCGATATGTTCCAGCGCCTCGCCAATGCCGTTGACCACGGCAACAGAAAGGATCGCATCGAGATATTCTGTGTCCCAGTCTTCGTCTTCCGCTGGCTTGATACGGTCATCAATTTCCTGAGCGCGCTCATCACCACGCAGTTCGCAGCCAGCCTCAAGCAATGCGGCGAGCACGTCTTTCGAAGCGTCAAAGGAGCTGTCGAGCAACAGCGTTTCCATTGCCCCGCAAATGCCGGTGCGGCGCATTTTCGCGTTGAGAGCGATTTCGCGCGCCATTTCCGGATCGGCATCGGCATGGATATAGGTGTGGCAGATGCCATCGAGGTGAGCGAGCACGGGCACGCGGGCATCTTCCTGCACGCGGGCAACCAGGCCCTTGCCACCACGCGGCACGATCATGTCGACCAGACCTGCAGCCTTCAGCATCGCGCCTACAGCTTCGCGGTCCTGCGTCGGCATCAGCTGGATCGCATCTTCGGGCACACCTTCGTGGCTGACACCCTTCACGAACGCCGCATGCAGCGCGCGGTTGGAATGCACAGCTTCACTACCGCCACGCAGCAGGGCTGCATTGCCCGAGCGCAGGCACAGGGAGGCGGCATCTGCGGTCACATTGGGGCGGCTTTCGTAGATGATGCCGATAAGGCCAATCGGAATGCGGCGACGGACCAGCGTCATGCCGGCAGGTGCTTCGGACCGGCTGATTTCTTCACCTACCGGATCGGGCAGGGAAGCAACGTTCTCAATCGCACTTGCGATACCGTCCAGCCGCTCTGCATCCAGTTTCAGGCGATCGAGCATCGCGCCCGAAAGACCGCGCGCTTCCGCTTCGCTCAAATCCTGCGCATTGGCTTCCAGAATAGCCGCCTCATCCTGACGGATAGCGGCAGCAGCGGCGCGCAGGGCATCGGCTTTGCGTTCATCACCAATCCGGGCGAGTTTTCGCTGCGCGGTCCGGCCACGAGTGGCCAGTTCGGTAATCAGCTCTTCAGGTGTGAGGGTGGATGGATCGGGCGTGTTGGACATATCGTTCATTTATCTTCTCAGTCAGCTCTAATCTGCGATTCACACGGGCTATAGCTGATCAATCGCAAGCGCAGGCGAATCGTTCCAAGACAATTTGGTTCCCGCTTTCGGCAAGAAAATTGTGAACGTTAGAACGATTCATCGCATCGACCGTCCGTTTCGCCCTGTGCGGGCCGCGGTTGACTCGACCTTGCGGCTATGTTGGGTATGAACGCCACACAACAAAAAGCTTTCAAAACACACGGGGTCGTTTTGCAAAAAGAAACCGCTGGCGGAAAATGGGATCGCCTGCGGAGCTGGTTCCCGGAGCGTGAGTTTTTCATGCGCTCCCAGGGGCAGGTCCGCTTCATAACCATCACCACACGCATGCAGATGACGGTTGCAGCCATTGTGCTCGCAGCCGTGCTCGGCTGGGCGATTTCGATGAGCGTGATGGCCTTCAATCAGTATCGCGCCAGTTCAGAGCGCGCTTCGCTCATGGAGCGTGAAGCGCACGTGGCGCAGAGCGAGGAACGCTTCGCCGCCTATTCGGACGATCTCGACGCGACGGTGGCCGATTTGCAGGCGCGCCAGGAAATGCTGGACGATATCGTCGAGATGCTTCCGGAAGATCTCGTCGCCGAAGCGGAAGATACCGTATCCGACAGTTCGGAAGAATCGGCAGAGCTCATCAGCATGATGCGCGAAGTCTTCCCAGAAGCCGTTGGCCTCGCCCAGATTGAAGCACGCCAGCTCGCCACAGTCGAAGCCCTGACCCTTTATGCAGATCGCCGCGCCGCGCGCGCAGAAGCTGCCATTCGTGAGCTTGGCCTCGACCCCCGGCAAGTCGCCGACAATGCGACCGCTATGGGTGGTCCGTTCGAAGGCATGTTCGGGGATGGCGAAAGCACGATCGATCCGCGCTTCGAGCGTCTCGGCCTCAGCCTTGCCCGCATGAGCGCTCTGGAGCGGGGCATGGAAACTATCCCGCAATTCATGCCGGCAGATATCAATTCGATCTCCTCCGGCTTTGGCTATCGCCGCGATCCGTTCAATGGCCGCGCAACGATGCACTCGGGCCTCGATTTCCGCGCTCCGCATGGCGCGCCGATCTTCGCGGCTGCCGCTGGTGAAGTGACCTTTGCCGGCCGCAAGTCGGGCTATGGCAATGTGGTGGAAATTACCCACAATACCGGCCTTGTCACACGCTATGCCCATATGTCGGGCTTCAATGCACGTGTCGGTATGCAGGTCGAAGCTGGCGATCGCATCGGCGCCATCGGCAGCACCGGCCGTTCAACCGGACCGCACCTTCACTTTGAAGTGCGCGTCAATGGCCGCGCGGTAAACCCGCGGCATTTCCTGGAGACTGCTCCTCATGTTCTCGAAGAAGCCCGCGCAGAATTCGCGCCCCACGCCGCAGCGGCAGGCCAGTGAGATGAAGGGCAATTCGGGAAGCACGTTCTCGGTGATAGGCACCGATGTCACGATCCGCGGCAATATCGAAGCGACGGTAGACCTGCATGTTGATGGCCGCGTCCATGGCGATATCGCCTGCGCCTCTCTGGTACAGGGTGAAGACAGCCATATCGAAGGCGAAATCAAGGCAGAGACCGCGCGCCTTTCAGGCAGCGTGCATGGCCGGATCGAGGCGAAGAACCTCGTCGTGCTGAAGTCCGCCAAGATCGACGGCGATGTCAGCTACGAAACACTGACGATCGAGCAGGGTGCGCAGGTTGATGGCCGTTTCGCACCGCTCGGCGCGAAGAATGGCAAGGCGGCTCCGGCGGGCGATACTGTGGCCGCCAAGCCAGCGAAGAGTGATGCGCCAAGTGGCGGTCTGCCGCTGGCAAACTAAGCCGCCACGGCAAAACCGAATTTCCAGTTTGGGAGGGAGGGGCGGTCCGCTGGGCCGCCCCAACTCGTTTAGGGCTTAGATCGAATCTTTGTCCGGCTCGGGCTCAGGATTGGCTTCGGCTTCGCGCTTGGCTTCCAGCCATGCCTCTGCCTCGGCTTCCTGCGCCGCCTGGGCTGCCGCCTTGGCCGCCTCTTCACGCTCCTTGCGCAGTTCCTCGATCAGCTTTTCCTTGTCGTCGCGCGGATCGCCAACGACCACCGGTGCCTCTTCGCCTTCCACAGGCTCTGCCGGAGCAACGCGCTTGGCGGCCTTGGCCACCGCTGCGTCAAGCTCACGCTGCGAGCACAGGCCCAGTGTCACCGGGTCCTTCGGCTGGATGTTGGCGATGTTCCAGTGGCTGCGCTCACGAATCGCATTGATCGTATTGCGCGTCGTACCGATCAGGCGGCCGATCTGCGCATCGGAAATTTCCGGGTGGTTGCGCAGGATCCAGGCGATGCCATCGGGCTTGTCCTGCCGCTTGGACACCGGCGTATAACGCGGGCCCTTGGTGCGGCTAACGTCGACCGGAGCCTTCTGCATCTTGAGCGAATACTCAGGATCGGCCTGGCCGCGCTCGATTTCCTCATGCGTCAGCTCGCCCGAATGCACCGGATCGCGCCCGGTGTATTTCGAGCTCGCGAGATCATCCGCCATGGCCTGCACTTCAAGAATGTGAAGGCCGCAGAATTCCGCGATCTGCGTGAAGCTCAATGCGGTATTGTCCACCAGCCAGCTGGCGGTCGCGTGCGGCATGAGGGGTTTGGGCTGATCAGCCACGATGTTTCTCCGAAATAAAAGGGCCGCCCCTCACGGGACGGCCATTGCGAGGGTGATGTAGGCGGTTTCGCGCTTGCTCGCAAGCTTTTGCGCCGTGCCCGGGTGCGGCGGAGTGCTCAGGCGGCGCGCAATACTCTGCCGTCGCGAGCCGGGGCCGGTTCGATAAGCGCCAGTCCGGCAAGGAATTGCCGGGTACTTTCCCGCCAGCTGAAGGATTGGCCATAAGCAAGACAATCTGCTCGGTCGAGCGTGAGAGCGGCTGCGATCGCTTGGTCGAGGTCTTCCGACATCGCCCCGCTCTCTGGTCGCAGCACATCGAGCGGTCCCTGCACCGGGAAAGCAGCAACCGGCGTTCCGCAGGCGAGTGCTTCGATCATCACGAGGCCAAACGTGTCGGTGCGGCTGGGGAACACAAAGACATCGGCACCTGCATAACATGCCGCGAGGTCCGCACCGCTGCGGCTGCCGAGAAAATGCGCGTCGGGGAATTGCGACTTTAGCTTGGCGAGCGCGGGGCCGTCTCCCACAACCACTTTCGATCCGGGATGATCCCTGCGCAGGAAAGCCTCGATATTCTTCTCCACCGCCACCCGGCCGACATAAAGCTGTATCGGTCGCGGTAGGCTGAAGAAAAATTCCGGCGGCAGATGATCGGGATGAAACACAGAGGTATCCACGCCGCGAGACCAGTGATGCAATTGCGTGAGCCCCTGATCGCGCAGCTCCTCACGCACGCTTTCGGTTGCTACCATGATACGCCGGGCGGGACGGTGGAACCGCCGGATGATTGGCCAGAACAGCCGCGCGGGAAGGCCGGTGCGACGTGCGAGATATTCGGGAAACTGCGTGTGATAGGCCGTCGTGAAAGGAATGCCGCGCTTCAGGCACCAGCGCCGCGCCGCCCAGCCGAGCGGCCCTTCGGTGGCGATATGGATCGAATCCGGGACAAACCCTTCCAGCCGCCTGCCGACGCCGCGCTTGCCCGTCAGAGCAAGCCGAATCTCCGGATAGGATGGCGCAGCGATCGAGCGGAACTCGCGCGGCGAGATGATCTGGATGCTGTGCCCCTGCCGCAGCAGTTCACCCATCACGGTGGTGAGCGTGCGCACCACACCATTGACCTGCGGATGCCAGGCATCGCTGACGATCGCGATCTTCATGCCGCTTGCGCCACTTCTAGGCCCTCAGCCTCGCGCTTGGCCACTTCGTCGGGCCAATGGAGGATTTCCATCCGCCCATCGAAATGCTCGACCAGCGCGTTGCAGCCTTCGACCCAATCGCCGTCGTTCCAATATTCGGTGTCCCCAAACATGCGGTGCTCGGCTGTGTGGATATGGCCGCAGACCACGCCGTCGACACCGCGCTCAGCAGCTGCGCGGGCGACCACCTCTTCATATTTGCCGATGAACTCGACAGCGTTCTTGACCTTGTGCTTGGCCATCTTGCTGAGCGACCAATATGGCAGGCCGAGCCGCCGCCGCACCACGTTCACGACGTGATTGGCTTTCATCGAAAGGTGATAAAGCGCGTCGCCCACGAAGGCGAGCCAGCGGTGGGAGAGCATGACGGCATCGAATTCATCACCATGCAGGACCATCAGGCGCCGCCCATCGGCAGTATCGTGGAAGGCGGCACGCTGGATTTCGATCCCGCCGAAATTCATGCCTGAGAATGGTCGCAGCATCTCGTCATGATTGCCGGGAATGTAGACGATCCGCGTGCCCCGCTTGGCGCGCTTCAATATGCGCCAGACGATGTCGTTGTGCTCTGCAGGCCAGTAGAACTTCTTCTTGAGCCGCCAGCCATCGATGATGTCGCCAACCAGATACATGGTCTCGCTATCGACGCTGTCGAGAAAGTCGATCAGCAGCTCCGCATTGCAGCCCTTTGTGCCGAGATGGACATCGCTGATCCACACGGTGCGATATTTGCGCCGTTCCCCGTTGGAGCGTTCAGGCACGGAAGGCTTCGGAGGTTCAGCAGTGCCGGACACATAGTCCGCCAGCCTTTCTACCGAACCGTTATTGCCGAAATCGCCTTCGAAATTTTGGCCAAACATGCTGCCACATCCCTTGTCGCCACTCTCTGGCTAAGGTCAGATGACAGCGAATTATGACATGCGAATCGCAGTTTGGCGGCAATTCGGCGACAGTATGACGGTTACAGGTCAGTCCTCTGCGACGCGCAACACGATTTTGCCGATGTGTTCACCCGCTTCCATGCGCGCATGAGCTGCAGCCGCCTCGCTAAGAGGGAAGATCTCATCCATCACCGGGCGCAGTTCCTCATGCTCGACTGCAGGCCAGACTTCGCGGAAGAGTTCATCAGCGATCATGCCTTTGAAGACATGGCTGCGCGGGCGAAGCGTCGATCCGGTCACCATCTGGCGCTTCATCATCAGCTTGATCATGTTGATCTCTGACTTTGGCCCGCCGAGCGTCGCGATGACGACGAGGCGACCGTCTTCCGCCAGGCAATCGAGATTGCGCTGCGTGTAGCTGCCCGCCACCATGTCCAGGATCAGGTCACAGCCGCGTCCATCGGTTATTTCCAGCACGCGGGCGGAGAAATCCTCCGACTTGTAATTGATCGCATGATCCGCGCCGATTTCCCGCGCCGCTGCGCATTTTTCGTCCGAACCGCAGGTGACGATTACCGTCAGCTCGAACAGCTTGGCCAGCTTGATCGCGGTCGACCCGATCCCGCTGGTGCCACCATGGACCAGCAGCACTTCGCCATCGCGGGCAAAGCCGCGCTGGAAGACGTTGTGCCACACAGTGAAAAGCGTTTCTGGAAAGGCTGCCGCTTCTTCCA
Organism: Aurantiacibacter sp. MUD61; assembly: GCF_027912455.1. Lineage (NCBI taxonomy): Bacteria > Pseudomonadati > Pseudomonadota > Alphaproteobacteria > Sphingomonadales > Erythrobacteraceae > Aurantiacibacter > Aurantiacibacter sp. MUD61. Next base: position 963,191 of record NZ_CP115446.1, on the reverse strand, counting down.
TCGACAGATTGTCTGGCACAGGCAGGCAATGTTCCGGCCGCGCGATGCAATATTGGGCGTAACCGCCGCCGGCAACGAGGGCGCAGACGCGCTTACCCATCTCTCCCGGATCGACGCCTTCACCCAGCGCCACCACCGTGCCGGAAATCTCCAATCCCGGCAGGTCTGAGGCGTTTTCGGGCGGCGGGTAGACACCCATTCGCTGGAGGCAGTCCGGGCGATTGACGCCTGCATGGCTCACTTTCACCAGCACTTCGCCCGCAGCAGGTTGCGGCACGGCGCGCTCCGCCAATTGCAGGACATCCGGTCCGCCCGGCTCGCTAATTTCGACAACCTGCATCGTGCCCGGCAAGGCATCGCCCCCATTGCGGCTCATCGCGTCCCCATTATATCGCCCACTTTCTCCACCACCCCTAAGGCCGCGCGCCATTGACAGCAAGCGCGGCGAGAGGGATGTTCAACGGCAATGGACGATGACCTGCCCCGTCGGCGCAGCGACGCCGCAGCCGAACTGGCTGGCGAGAGCCTCGATAGCTATTCGCAGGACGAATTGATGGAGCGCGTGGCGCTGCTGGAGGCGGAAATTGCGCGGGTGAAGGCGCAGCACGCCAAGGCCGCGGATCATCGCAAACTGGCGGATAGCCTGTTCAAATCGAAGGGGAGCGACGGGTGAGGCCGGTAAGGCCCTTTGGACCCCTCGCAATTGCGCGAAAGCGCACCATATCTTTCATGTCAGATAAAACAGCTTCGTTGAAAGCTCACCTTATTCGCTGCATTTTGCCTGTGTTCAGCACAGCGCCCGCAGCTTCTCTTTCCGACGCCATCTCGGCCAGATCATGACCCAAGGACGATAATGCCAAAGTTTGCGCAAAATCTCGAAAAAACGCTCCACACGGCGATCCAGCACGCGATCGACCGTACGCATGAATATGCGACGCTCGAGCACCTTCTGCTGGCGCTGGTAGAAGATAGCGACGCCGCCGAGGTCATGAGCGCGTGCGGAGTTGACGGTGAAGAGCTGGCGGGTGTCGTTCGCCAGTATCTTGATCAGGAATATCAATCACTTAAGTCAGAAGATGATGCTGATCCGCAGCCGACTGCCGGCTTCCAGCGGGTGATCCAGCGCGCCATCCTGCATGTGCAGTCTTCGGGCAAGGACATGGTGACAGGCGCGAATGTGCTCGTTGCCCTGTTCTCCGAGCGCGACAGCTATGCGGTCTATTTCCTGCAGCAGCAGGATATGAGCCGCCTCGATGCAGTCAGCTTCATCAGCCACGGCATCGGCAAGAACGGCCGGCAGATTGCCGATCGTCCTGCCGAGGGCGTGGAAGACGATGCCGCAGCGAAGCCGGAGGAAAAGGCGGAGAAGAAGAAGGACTCGGCGCTCGACCAGTTCTGCGTCAATCTCAACCAGAAGGCGCTCGACGGCAAAGTCGATCCGCTGATCGGCCGCGGTCCGGAAGTCGATCGCACGGTGCAGATCCTCTGCCGCCGTTCGAAGAACAATCCGCTTTACGTAGGCGATCCCGGCGTTGGTAAAACCGCGATTGCGGAAGGCCTGGCTCGCAAGATCGTCGAAGGCGACGTGCCCGAAGTGCTTGAACCGGCAGTGATCTATGCGCTCGACATGGGCGCGCTGCTCGCCGGCACGCGCTATCGCGGCGATTTCGAGGAGCGATTGAAGCAGGTCGTCAATGAACTCGAGAAAATGCCCGATGCCATTCTTTTCATTGACGAAATTCACACCGTCATCGGCGCCGGCGCGACCAGCGGCGGGGCGATGGATGCGTCAAACCTGTTGAAGCCTGCGCTTTCCAGCGGTGCGATCCGCTGCGTCGGTTCGACGACTTACAAGGAATTCCGCAATCACTTCGAAAAGGATCGCGCCCTGCTCCGCCGGTTCCAGAAGATCGACGTGAACGAGCCGAGCATTGAAGACACGGTGAAGATCCTCAAGGGGCTGCGCAGCGCCTTTGAAGAGCACCACAAGGTCAAATACACGCCCGATGCCATCAAGACCGCGGTCGAAATGAGCGCGCGCTACATCAATGACCGCAAATTGCCCGACAAGGCGATCGACGTGATTGACGAAGTGGGCGCGATGCAGATGCTCGTCCCGCCGAGCCGCCGCCGCAAGACGATTACCGCCAAGGAAATCGAAAAAGTCGTGGCGACGATGGCGCGCATCCCGCCGAAATCGGTGAGCAAGGACGACAAGGCCGCGCTCGCCAATCTCGAGAAGGAGCTGAAGCGCGTCGTCTTCGGGCAGGACCAGGCGATCGACAAACTGTCGACGGCGATGAAGCTCAGCCGTGCAGGGCTGCGCGATCCGGACAAGCCCATCGGCTCGTTCCTGTTCAGCGGCCCGACCGGCGTCGGCAAGACCGAAGTCGCCCGCCAGCTCGCGTCCATCATGGGCATTGAGCTCAAGCGCTTCGACATGTCCGAATATATGGAGCGCCACAGCGTTTCGCGCCTGATCGGTGCGCCTCCGGGCTATGTCGGCTATGACCAGGGCGGTCTGCTGACCGATGCCATCGACCAGCATCCGCATTGCGTGCTGCTGCTCGACGAAATCGAGAAGGCGCATCCGGATCTCTTCAACATCCTGTTGCAGGTGATGGATAACGGCCGCCTGACCGATCACCACGGAAAGACGGTCGACTTCCGCAATGTCGTGCTGATCATGACGACCAATGCCGGCGCGTCCGACGCGGCCAAGCAGGGTATCGGCTTCGGCGCCGGACAGAAGACGGAAGCTTCGGAAGAGGCGGTGAAGAAGATGTTCACCCCCGAATTCCGCAACCGCCTCGATGCCATTGTGCCCTTCGGTTACCTCGGCAATGAGACGATCAGCCGGGTGGTGGACAAGTTCATCCTCCAGCTCGAACTGCAGCTGGCCGACCAGAACGTGCATATCCAGTTCGATGGCGATGCGCGTGAATGGCTGGGCAAGCGCGGCTATGACAAGCTGATGGGTGCCCGCCCGATGGCTCGCCTGATCCAGGAGAAGGTCAAGCAACCGCTCGCCGAAGAGCTGTTGTTTGGCAAGCTGGCGCAGGGCGGCGAAGTACATGTGAGCGTGAAGGACGAAAAACTCGCCTTCGAGCTGACACCTGCCCCGCCCAAGGCCAAGGCGAAGAAAAAGCCCGCTGCAAAGAAGAAGGCTGCCACCAAGAAGAAGCCGGACAGTCCTGCGGCTGATGGTGGATCGGAAAAGAAAAGCGAGGACTAGTCGAGGCGCGGCAGGCGGGTTACATCTTCCTCCATGACGCCAAGATTTTCCAAAGCATTGTGGACGGCGGGGGCTGCGGCTCTCGCCGTTTGCGTTTCCGCTCCTGTTGCCGCCCAGACGCTGAATGAGCGCACCGCAATCAGCGGCCTCCCGCTTGAGGGACCACGCGCTTCGATGCAGATCGAACATGTCGATCTGGCGATTCAGGTACTGCCGGAGGAGCGGCGCATCCTTGGCTCTGCCGACTACACGATCAGCGTGTCTGACCGGCTTGAGCAGATGCAATTCGATCTCGATCCGCGTTACGCCGTATCGCGCATCACCGTTGGCGGAGCTGAATTGCCTGCGAGCGCGATCAGCAATCCGGACGGACTTCTGACACTTGTGCTTTCCGATGCGATTGAGGCCGGGGAGACCGTACCGGTTTCCATCACTTATGCAGGCTCTCCGCATGTCGCGCGCAATGCGCCGTGGGATGGCGGGATCGTATGGTCGCAGCATGAGGGTCAGCCATGGATCGCAACCGCCTTCCAAGGTGAGGGCTGCGATATGCTCTGGCCGTGCATCGATAATTTCACTCACCGTGTCGATACGATCGAGACGCGCTGGACTGTGCCGAGCGGCCTCGTCGCGACAGGCAATGGTGTGCTGGTGAGCGAGAATGACAATGGCGATGGCACCACGACCTTCCATTGGCGCGCGCGCGATCCGAGCAATTACGGTGTGGTGCTGCAGATCGGCCCATATGAGCTCGCCGAGCGAATGTACGAGAGCCGCTATGGCAACACCATCCCGATCCAGTTCTGGCATCTGCGCGGCAATGGCAAGGATGCGCGGCGCCTGGTGCGCGAGACCGAGACCTATCTCGATTTCTTCGAAACGCTGATCGGCCCCTATCCTTTTGGCGACGAAAAGGCCGGTATCGTCGAGACCCCGCATCTCGGCATGGAGCACCAGACGATCAACGCATACGGCAATCGCTACCGGCCCGATCCTTTGGGCTATGACTGGCTGCTGCATCACGAATTCGCGCATGAATGGTTCGCCAACCAGCTGACCCATGCAAGCATCAACCACATGTGGCTGCATGAAGGCATCGGCACATGGATGCAGCCGCTTTACCTCGGCTGGATGCATGGGGAGATGTATTACACATCCGAAATGTGGCGCCAGCGACAGATGATCAACAGCCGGGTGCCGCTCGTGCCGCCTGAAGGCGAACTGCCTGATTACAACGACCGCGAGGCGGGCTGGGGCAGCGACATCTACGCCAAGGGCTCATGGATTATGCATACGCTGCGCTATCTGGTCGGGGACGTCGCCACATTCAGATCGCTCACCCGGCTGACTTACGGCACCGACAATCCGGTGCCCGGTGAAATCGAACCCGTGTTGCGCACGACCGATGATTTCCGCCTGATCCTTGAGGAAATGAGCGGCGAGAACCTTGAGTGGTTCTTCGATGCCTATTTCTACCAGGCAGAACTTCCCCGGCTCGCCTCGACCCGCGATGGCGACGTGCTGACACTGCGTTGGACCACGCCCTCTGCGCTCGATTTCGAAATGCCTGTTGAAGTCGTGGTCGACGGGTTCGAGCAGCGCGTGGAGATGCCCGAGGGCACTGCGCAGATCACTCTGCCGCGCGCCGATGCGCATGTGCTGGTCGATCCGCGCAATCAGATCCTCATGCATGATGAGGCGATTGCCCGCTGGCGGGAATCGCGCTGAACGGAACAGAGCGCGCGGCGGTGAATTCTCCTAGGGATGGCCGCGCCTTTTTCCTGGATCAAACCTGACCCGCACGGAATCTATATTCCGCCCGCCGATTGCTGGATCGATCCTTCGCGCGCGGTGGACAAGGCGCTGGTCACGCACGGCCACGCCGACCACGCACGTGGCGGGCATGGCAAGACCGTCGCTACACCCCAAACGCTCGCCATTATGGAGCTCCGCTACAACACGCGCGAGAACACGCGCCCGGTCGAATATGGCGAGACGGTGCGGCTCGATGGCGGGGTTGATGCGACTTACATCCCCGCAGGGCATGTGCTGGGCAGCGCGCAGATCCTGCTCGAACATGCAGGCGAGCGCGTGGTGGTTACCGGCGATTACAAACGCCGCCCCGATCCGACTTGCCCGCCATTCGAAGTGACACCCTGCGATATCTTCATCACCGAGGCGACCTTCGGCCTGCCGCTGTTTACCCATCCTCCGATCGAGGACGAGATGGCGAAACTTCTTTCCCGGCTTGAGGCGCATCCCGACCGCTGCGTGCTTGTAGGGGCGTACGCGCTGGGCAAGGCGCAACGCGTGATCGCCGAACTGCGGGCAGCAGGGCACACGCAGCCGATCTATCTCCACGGCGCGATGGAGAAGATGTGCCGCCTGTACGAAGAGCATGGTGTCGACCTGGGCGAGCTTCGCATGGTGACGGACCACGACAAGGACGATATGCGCGGCCACATCGTCGTCTGCCCGCCATCCGCGCTGAATGATCGGTGGAGTCGCCGCCTGCCCGATCCCATCACCGCCATGGCGAGCGGGTGGATGCGCGTCCGCCAGCGCGCGCGGCAGCGCAATGTCGAGCTGCCACTGGTTATCTCCGACCATGCCGACTGGGGCGAGCTGACGCGGACAATCCAGGAAGTCGACCCGCACGAAACATGGATTACCCACGGCCGCGAAGAAGCGCTGCTGCGCTGGCACCAGCTTCACCAGCGCCGCGCCCGTGCGCTGGCCGTGGTCGGACGCGAGGACGAGGACGAATAGGTGCAAGAATTCGCCGATCTCCTCGAGGCTCTGGTCTACACGCGCTCCCGCAATGAAAAGCTGCGGCTGATTGCGGAGTATTTGCGCAATACGCCCGATCCGGATCGCGGCTGGGCGCTGGGTGCGCTGACCGATGGGCTCGATTTCAAGGCGGTGAAGAGCTCGACCGTGCGTAACCTCATGCAGGACCGCGTCGATCCGGTGCTGTGGAAACTAAGCCGTGACTTTGTCGGCGATACGGCGGAAACCGCCAGCCTGCTGTGGCCGGAACCCCTCGGTGACGTCGCGCCGCCACCCACGGTGAGCGAAGCCGTCGCTGCTCTGTCAGCAATGACGCGGAACACCGCACCGACCGAGCTGCCGAAGCTGCTCGACCGGCTCGATCCCTCGGGTCGCTATGCGCTGATCAAGCTGGCGACGGGCGGGATGCGCATCGGTGTGTCCAGCCGCCTTGCCAAGGTCGCCTTTGCGCAGGCATTTGATGTCAGCGTGGACGATGTCGAGGAATATTGGCACGCGCTGCAGCCGCCCTATGAAGAGCTCTTCGCCTGGGCTGCCGATGGCGCCGATCCCCCCGATACAGAGAACATCCCGCTTTTCCGGCCCTTCATGCTCGCGCATCCGCTGGAAGAGACGCGGGTCGATCTCAGCGACTATGCGGCGGAATGGAAATGGGACGGGATCCGCGTCCAACTGGTCCATGTTGCGGGAGAGACGCGGGTCTATTCGCGCTCCGGCGATGATATCAGTGCGACATTTCCCGAGATGGTCTCCGCACTCGACAGGCCCGCCGTTCTCGATGGCGAATTGCTGGTCCGCGGCGACATGCAAGGCGGTGAAGAAGGCGGCGCGGCGAGTTTCAATGCTCTACAGCAGCGGCTTGGTCGCAAGACCGTGAGCAAGAAGATGCTGACCGAAAGCCCGGCCTTCGTGCGGCTCTATGATGTGCTGTCATGGGGTGGCGAGGATCGGCGCGGGCTCGAATGGGAGAAGCGGCGCGGTGTGCTGGAAGGCCTCATGCCCAAGCTGCCGGACAGCCATTTCGATCTCTCACAACTCGTCGAAGCGCGCGACTTCGATCATCTCGCCGAAATCCGCGAAGGGACGCGCGATGCGGCGATCGAAGGGCTTATGCTCAAGCGGCGCGATTCGCTTTACGTGCCCGGCCGCAAGACGGGCCTGTGGTACAAATGGAAACGCGACCCGCTGTTGATCGACGCGGTCCTGATGTATGCACAGCGCGGGAGCGGTAAGCGCTCGAGCTTTTATTCGGATTACACCTTCGGTTGCTGGGATGGCGATCCCGATGCGGGCGCCGAACTGCTCCCCGTTGGCAAAGCCTATTCAGGTTTCACCGATGCCGAGCTGAAGAAACTCGACAAGCTTGTGCGCCAGACAACCCTCAACCGCTTTGGCCCTGTGCGCGAGGTAGAGCGGACGCTGGTTTTCGAAGTCGCTTTTGACAGCGTTCACACCAGCAAGCGGCACAAGTCAGGCCTCGCGATGCGCTTCCCCCGCATTCACCGCATCCGCTGGGACAAGCCCGTGCATGAAGCGGATCGGATTGAGGCGCTGCAAAAGATGATCCGCGATTGAAGACCTAGCATCGGTCGCGACAAGCGACCGACAGAGGGCGAACGCCCGCCCGCAGCGGGCGCAGCTTGCCTGCGCATCAAGCGAGGACGAAGTCGCGGATGCGGCTTCGCAAAACTATGAAGTCGCGCGGCGCAACTCAGCCAGATGCCGTTGGGCGAGCTTGCAGTACCGCTCGGTTTGAAATTTGATCTTTGCGATCTGCGCTTCGTCTTGCGTCTTGTAATATTTCGCCGGGCGGCCGATCCAGATTTCACCCGGGCCGATTTTCTTGTTCGGGCTGAGCAAAGTTCCTGCGCCCAGCATTCCGCCTTCCGCAATGCGCGCACCATCCATCGCGACAGCGCCCATGCCCACAAAGGCGCGGTTTTCCAGCTGGCAGCCGTGAACAACCGCCATGTGTCCGATCACGCAATCCTCGCCGATGATCGTGGGCTCGCCATCGGTATCGGGGCGCGGACCTTCTACGTGGAAGACGCTGCCATCCTGCACATTGCTCCGCGCGCCCACTTCGATGCGGTGAATATCGCCGCGCAGCACGCAATTGTACCAGACGCTCGCTTCCGGCCCGATGGTCACATCGCCAATGATGCGCGCGCCAGGCGCGATAAAGGCGCTGTCCGCGATCTGCGGATACTTGCCATCGAATTCCATGATCGTGGCGCCGGGAAATCTGTCATCGGTCACAGGAAATTCTTCCAGACGAGATAGGGCAGGATCGACGCGTAATCGTCAGTCCAGACTGGCCCCTCAGGCGATTCGAGCTCTTCCCAATCGCCTTCGGCCGTTACGGCCTCGATCCTTGCCGGATCGCGTGAGAGGGCGACCCAGTTTGATCCGAAAAGCTCGTTTTCCGAATCGCCTTCATCTTCCAGCAGGCGTGCGGTGAGGCCGCGCGAGGCCGCGAGCTGAGCCAACACAGGTTCGAGCCGGATATAATTGTTGGAGATATGCATCACCAGCAGGCCATCTTCCGGAAGGGCGCGCAGATAGATATCCAGCGCTTCCAGCGTCAGCAGGTGCAGCGGGATCGCATCCGAACTGAAGGCGTCGATCACCAGAATGTCGAAACTGTTGCCCGGCATCTCCTCGAGTTCCAGCCGCGCATCGCCGATGACGGTAGGACTGTCCGGCGCGCAATCGGAGAGATAGGTGAACTCGCCATTCTCCGAATAATCGAGAACCACGGGATCGATCTCGAAGAAGGTCCAGTCCTGTTCCGGCTGTTTATAGCAAGCGAGCGTACCGACACCTAGGCCGACCACGCCCACGCGGGCATCGCTACCAAACAGCGTGTCGGCCATCAGCAGAGAGCGACCAACGCCCGAATTCGGGCCATAATAGGCGGTGGGCGAGCGACTCGCCTGTTCGCCCTCGCGCTGGACACCGTGGATCGTGGTGCCGTGCATCAGCAGAAGGTCCCCATCGGGCTCCTCTCTCAGCGAGTAGATGCCGAAATAGCTGCGTTCGCGCATGCCCTCTGCACTGAATTGCAGATTGGCGAGGCCACCAAGCGACAGGAGCAATGCGAAACAGCCGATTACATAAGACCAGCGGCGCGCCGCGAAGATCATGGCGAGCAGCAAAATGCCCAGCAGAGCGGCCCACTGGCCTGCGCTTAGCTGCGGATCGTCGAGGCTCGACTGGAAAATCACGAGCGATGTGTTGAACACGATGAGCAACGCCACCGACAGCAGGATCAGCGCCATGCGTGGATTGCTGAAGCGGTCGCCGATCAGCCGCTTCCACGGGCCAAGTGGCAGCAATGCCGCCGCGCCGAGGATGAGCAGCGGGTGCTCCCATGTCCAGTCGAACACGATGGGTGCGATCAGGGCAGTGAACAACCCGCCCAAAGCGCCACCAGCAGACATGATCAGGTAGAATTTCGTGAGCTGTGATGCCGGGGGCCGGCTTTCGTAAAGGCGCGAATGGAGAGCCACGGCGACGACAAACAGCAGCATGACGCTTGCCGCGGCAGCCAGCAGATCCGCGCGCCCCGCCGCAAACATGGCGACACTGCCATCGACGAGCAGAACCACCGGCGCGAGGAACACAAAGACAGCGGCAATCGTGCGCTTTTCCGCAAAGGCGATGGAGAAGCTGAGCAGGTACAGTCCCAGTGGAATCACCCACAGCAGCGGCATGGCCATGATGTCGGTTGTGAGGAATGTCGTGGTCGACAGCATCAGACCCGATGGAACGGCAGAAAGCGCGAGCCAGAGGCCAATCGTCTTCCAGCTGGTCTGCTGCTGCTCCTCATCTGTTTCGACCGGTAACTCAGCGACGGGCGCGGACACATCGCGCCGCGCGAACACGGCAAAAACGACCAGCAGGATCAGCAGGCCGTAACCAATCGCCCAGAACAGGCTTTGCTGGCCGATCGAGAAAAGCGGCTCTGCCAGCAGTGGATATGCGAGCAAACCCCCGAAACTGCCGAGGTTGGACGCGGCGTAGAGCGGATAGGGGTTTCCGGCATCGGGATGCGCGGCAAACCAGCGCTGGATCAGCGGAGCCTGCGCCGACACCGCGAAAAAGGCCGGGCCCACGGTCAGCAGGAAGAGCCAAGGCACCCACAGAGCCTCAAGGCCCGGCGCAGGTGTATCAAGGTCCGCCAGCGCCAGTGGCAGGGTCAACCCGCCCAGAATGAGCACGACGACGTGAATGATTCCCTGCGTCTTCAGCGCGAACCGCCCGATGATATGGGCATAGGCATAGCCCCCCAGCAGCAACGCCTGATAGACCAGCATCGCGCTGTTCCAGACGTTGGGCGCTCCGCCCAGGCGCGGCAGCGCCATGCGCGCGACCATTGGCTGGACGAGAAAAAGCAGGAAACTGCCCGCCAAGATCGTGATCGTGAAAAGCCAGCGCTGCGACGATGTGCGCGCGGCGGAAGTGTCAGTCATTGGCGCGGTGCCCCCATTGCTCCGCAGTGATCGAATAGACGATGGTCGGATTCAGATGCTCCGGCCAGTTATCGTCGCGATAATCCCATTCTTCCCGGCGCTGCATGCCGAGCTTTTTCATCAGGCCCCAGCTGGGCGCATTGCCTTCGACGGTAAGGGCGATGATTTCATCGTAGCCATAGCGACCAAAGCCCAGATCGAGCGAGGCGATCGCCGCTTCCTTGGCATAGCCCTTACCCCAGGCATCTTCGCGCAGCCGCCAGCCCACTTCAGGCATGTCGAACACCGGTGTGCCTTCGACATTCGCGCGTTTGAGGCCGCAAAAACCGAGCATTTTACCCGACAGATGTCCCCCATCGTCCTTGCGCTCGACAATCCAGAAAGTGTGGCCGAATTTGCGGCGATAGGTCTCCAACCGCTCTCGCGCGGCCGCCTTCGTGGCTTCATCCGCCTCATCGCCCAGCCAGCGCATGACCGCGGGCGTGTTGGTGAGTTGCCAGAAGCGCGGCCAGTCTTCCTCGCGCCAGTCACGCAGCACCAGCCGCTCGGTTTCGTGCCTGAAATCCGTCACAGGCTCAGCCTCCGAGGATCTGTGCAGCGCGCGGCGCATGATAGGTCAATACGCCCGAACATCCGGCGCGCTTGAAGCCGACCAGCTTTTCCATCAGCAGCGCATCGCGGTCACCCACACCGGCGGCAGCGCCCGCTTCGATCAGCGAATATTCGCCGCTGACCTGATAGGCATAGACGGGCACTTCGAAGCGCTGTTTCACGCGCCAGATGATGTCGAGATAGGCGAGGCCTGGCTTCACCATCACACTGTCGGCACCCTCGGCGATATCGAGCGCGACTTCGGCCAGCGCCTCATCGCCATTGGCCGGGTCCATTTGATAGGTTTTCTTGTCGCCCACCAGCCGCCCGCCGCTGCCCACCGCATCGCGGAATGGGCCATAGAAGGCGGAGGCGTATTTGGCGGCATAGGCCATGATCTGGACATTGTGATGATTGCCCATTTCCAGCGCCATGCGGATGGCGTGGACGCGGCCATCCATCATGTCCGACGGGGCGATGATATCCGCGCCAGCCTCCGCCTGGTTGATCGCCTGATCGACCAGCACCGCGACCGTATCATCGTTCACTACGTAGCCGGCATCGTTCACCAGCCCATCCTGCCCGTGGCTGGTATAGGGATCGAGCGCGACATCGGTCAGCACCCCGATATCATCGCCGCACGCATCCTTAACCGCCTTGATCGCGCGGCACATCAGATTGTCAGGATTGAACGCCTCTGCCCCGTCATCGCTGCGCTTGTCCGCTTGCGTGTTGGGAAAAAGGGCGATGCAGGGAATGCCGAGATCGACCGCCTCTTTCGCGCGTTTGGCGATGCCATCGATCGACCAACGCGATACGCCGGGCAGGCTGCCGACGGGATCCTCGACACCATTGCCCTCGGTGACGAACAGCGGCCAGATCAGGTCTGAGGGCGTCAGCACGGTTTCGCGCACCATGGCGCGGCTCCATGTCGTTGCGCGAGTGCGGCGGAGCCTGATGTTGGGATAGCTTCTGCTCATGACGCAAGTCCTGCCGCAAAAGCACCGCGCGGGCAATGCGCCGCGGGTGAATTACCCGCCGGGATAAAGCGACGGATCAATTCACGCGCTGACGATTCTCGATCCGGTCGATTTCGCGCACCGGCTCATCCGCCATGGAGGGATCGGGCGGCAGCTCAGACAGAGCTGCTCCTGCCTCAACCATTTGCAGGCGTACCAACTGCTCGCGGAAGTTCGCAAGCTGCGATCCGGTCAATCGCTCGCGGGTGACGAAGCGGACGGTGAGCGGATCGATCTTCTGCCCGTTGCGATACATTTCGTAATGGAGGTGTGGCCCAGTGGAGAGGCCCGTCGAACCGACATAGCCGATCACCTGTCCGCGCGTGACACTCTCACCATTGCGCACCGCGATGCGGCTCATATGCGCGTATCCGGTCGAGAGGCCGCCCGCGTGGCGGATGCGCACGAAATTACCGTAGCCACCGTTACGGCCCGCGTAATTCACGGTGCCATCGGTAGCGGCATAAATCGGCGTGCCGTGCCCGGCGCGGAAATCGACGCCCGAATGCATGCGGCGATAGCCGAGGATCGGATGGCGACGCATGCCGTAGCGGGAGGAAACAGCACCTGCCACCGGCCGGACGAGACCATCCTGCTGCGCGCCCTCGCCAGCGGCGCTGTAGAAACGGCCTTCGCGGCCAAACCGCATGAGCTGGACGCGCGGACGATCCTCGCGAATGATCGCGGCGTAAAGCAAATCGCCCACTTCGATCTCACCGGTAGCCGCGCGGCGATAATCGACGATCATGTCGAACTCGTCACCCGAGCTGATCTCGCGATCGAGATCGTATTCGCGGCCGATCGTGCGCAGGAATTCCTGCACTGCGCTCGGCGGAGCGCCCAGCGAACGGGCCGAACGATAGAGACTGTCCCCGACAGTGCCGCGCACGCGCAGCGGCGTTGCATCGACCATGATCGGTCGCGGATCGAGCACAAGCCGGCCGTCGCGGCGCGTCACATTCAGCTGCAGATCGAAGCGCGCGCGGAAAGAAAGGGCATCGACGGGGCGGGGCATGTCGGGAGATGCGCGGCGGCCCAGCGTAATGTCGACTTGCGTCCCAGGCTCGATATCATCGACCGGGATGGCGCCTTGGATCATCGTGGCAATGTAGCCCGCCTCATCCGCACTCACGCCTGCGCGGCGCAGCATGCGGTCGAATCCGTCACCTTGGGTCAGCGTGGCAACCAGATCGAGGCGTGGGCGTTCGGGCGCGCCTTCAAGTTCTGCAACCGCAAAAGTCGCGCCCATACGGCGGCCGCTATCGGCGCCCAGCGCCAGCGGCATGATCATCTGGCTGCGGAATTCATCGCGTACGGCGTCGTCGATCTGCATCGAGGGTGCGGCCTCGACACTCGAGAAACCCGGCCACGCGGCGAGCGCCACGGCTGAGAGCCCCACAAGAGTAAAAACTCCGCGCAGCCAGCGACGCGAACCGATATCATCTGCGAGATCAGGAGCGAGGTCTGCCGATGCGAGCTTCTGCGAAACGCGATCACGCCACCCCTGCCAGCGGCTGCCGAGGCCGGAGCCGCGCGGAATGCGCCGACGCGTAGAGGCACCGGCCACCGCAAGGACCTGACCCTGCGACAGCTGCGCGGGTGGATAGTCCCCACCCGGTGCTCCATCATGTTCGCTTTCGCGATCCTTGAACAACGCGCCCTCCTTGGCGGCCGCGCAAATGGCTGGAAAGCCAGAAACGGCGCGACCCGATTCCGGCCCACGGTAATTGCGCGGAAGAGTGGCTGCATAAAGTAAATTTCGCTTTAACGTCGATAAAGTGAGTCCTCTGCGCGACGAGGTGAGTCCAGCCGCATTCGCATTCTCCCAAGGTGGGCTGGCAAGGTTGCGCTGGCCCGCGCGAAGCGGCATGGCGAACCCATCGTGACTGCTTCCCGCACCGACAGCCGTATCCGCGCCGTGCTTGGCCCCACCAATACCGGCAAGACGCATCTGGCGATCGAGCGCATGTGCGCGCATTCATCGGGCACGATCGGTTTCCCGCTGCGGTTGCTGGCGCGCGAGGTCTATGACCGGGTCTGCGCGATCAAGGGCGAGGATGCCTGCGCGCTCATCACTGGCGAAGAGCGGATCGAGCCTCCTAACGCACGCTATTTCCTGTGCACGGCAGAAGCCATGCCCCGCGATGGCGGCAACAGAGCCTTCGTGGCACTGGACGAGGCGCAATTGGGGGCGGACCGGGAGCGCGGCCATATCTTTACGGATCGCCTGCTGAATGCACGTGGCCGCGAAGAGACCATGCTGCTGGGAGCCGCCACGCTCGAGCCCATGGTGCGCGCGCTGGTGCCGGGAGCGCTGATCGAAGAGCGACCGCGCTTTTCGACGCTCAGCCATGCAGGCGCATGCAAGCTTTCGCGCCTTCCTCCGCGCAGCGCAATTGTCGCGTTCTCGGTCGAGCAGGTTTATCAGGTTGCCGAATTGCTCAGGCGGTTCCGTGGCGGTGCAGCTGTGGTGATGGGCGCGCTCAGCCCGCAAACGCGCAATCGCCAAGTTGAATTGTTCCAATCGGGCGAAGTCGATTATATCGTCGCGACGGATGCGATTGGCATGGGGCTCAACCTTGATGTCCACCACGTCGCCTTTGCTTCGCTCAGCAAGTTCGATGGTGTGCGCCAGCGTCGCCTCTTCCCATCGGAAATGGCGCAAATCGCCGGGCGAGCCGGGCGGCACCAGACCGACGGCACATTCGGCACGCTGTCGGGTGGGCAAGGCACGCGCGGACGCGGTTCTCCGCTCGAATTCACCGAAGAAGAAGTGTTCGCCATCGAAGAACACCGCTTCGCGCCGATCACCAAGCTCTATTGGCGTGAGCCGCAACCGCGTTTCGACACGCTGGATGTGCTGATCGGCGATCTTGAGGCGAGCCCGCGCGTCGAAAGCCTTACAGCCGCGCCTGAAGCGATCGATCTCGCTGTGCTGAAGCGCCTTGCCGAAGATCCGGAAATCGCCCGCAACGTCAAGACGTCAGGGCATGTGCGCCGCTTCTGGGAAGCGTGCCAATTGCCCGATTTTCGCCAGCTTGGCCCGGAGGCCCATGCGCGCTTCGTTGCGCGGCTCTGGAGCGATCTGCAGCATGGCCATATCGGGCCAGACTTCGTGGCGCGACGCGTGGATGAGCTGGGCAATACCGCAGGCGATATCGACGCGCTGCAGGGCCGGCTCGCGGCGATCCGCAGCTGGGCCTATATTTGTCAGCGTCCCGATTGGGTCTTGGCGCGCGACGAAATGGCCGCCAGAGCCCGCTCAGCCGAAGCAAAATTATCGGATGCGCTGCACCAGCGCCTCACCGAACGTTTCGTCAATCGCCGAACCGCTGTATTGATGCGGGGCATGGGAAAGGATGCAGGACTTTTGCGCGTAAATCTTGAAGACGATGGCCGGGTTACGGTCGAAGGCCAGCCGATCGGGCATCTCGATGGCTTCCGCTTTGTGGTCGATCCAGAAGCGAGCCATGAAGACCGCAAGCTTATGCTGGCGGCGGCTGAGAAGCATATGGCGGCGTTGCTCGCGCAGAAGGCTAACAAGCTGATTGCGGACGAGCTGGGCGAGCTGACGCTGGCCAATGGCGAGATCATGCGTGATGACAAGGTTGTGGCCGAACTGGAGCGCAGCAAGCTCATCACTCAGCCCCGCATCGTCATGACGAAGGAGCTTGGCCAACTCGATCCGGCGCAAAAGTCGCGGCTTGAAGATGCGCTACGCGTCTGGCTGACAGAGCAACTGGCGCCGCTCGCACCCTTGCAAGCTATCGAAGAAGCCGCCGAAGATCCCGAAGCGGGCAGCGAAGTGCGTGCACTGCTGCTCACACTCGCCGACCGCAATGGTACCGTCTGGCGCGAAGATGCCGGCCTGCGGCATATTCCCAAGGAAAAGCGCCCTTTCATGCGGCGTCTTGGCGTCACGATCGGCTCGCTCGATGTCTATATGCCCGCGCTGCTCAAGCCAGCGCCGCGCCGCCTGCTGAAAGCGCTCGGCGTAGATCCTCGACCGGTTCGCGAGCAGATGGAAGCGGTGATCGAAAGCGCGAAGCCCATGCCCGCCGGATATCGCCGCGCAGGCAAGCAGGCGATCCGCGTCGATATGGCTGAAAAGCTTTTCCGCTCCGCGCATGAACAGCGCGCCAAGGCGCAGGCAGCGGGAGACAAAGGGGCAAAAGGTTTCCCTGTCGATATCGCGCTCGCCACCAGCATGGGGCTGGCTGAAGAGAATTTCCGCAGCCTGATGAAGGATGCAGGCTTCCGTCAGGGGCAGAAGGAAGAGCTGGCAGAGGGCATGTACGGGCCGGAGCGCCCGGTTCCGTGGACCTGGCGTGCTCCGCGCAAGGACAATGCGCCGCCAGCGCGTCATCGTCCTTCAAATGGGCGCAAAGGCAAGCCGGGCGGGAAACCCCAAGGCAAGCCAGACAACCAGAGGCATTCTCGCGGACCGCGCAAGCCCGCCAACCAGCCGGCCACCGGCAAAGCGCTGGCAGGCCTGGCGGATTTGCTGAAGAAATAGGCTTTGATGCGGCTCGACCTGCTGCTGTGCCGATTGCGCTTTGCCAAAAGCCGCTCGCTCGCACAGCGATGGATTGCAGAGGGTCATATCAGGCGCAATGGGGTGCGGGTCTTGGCCAGTGACGAGCCGATCTCGTCGGGTGATGTACTCACTCTGCCCATCGGCCGCACCTTGCGGGTAATCGCTATCGAAAGTCTGCCCGAACGCCGCGGTCCGCCAGCAGAAGCCCGCTCGCATTATCACGAACATACGCGCGGCGCTTGACGCTCCGCGTGTCTTCGCCATAGGAGCGCGAGAACAGTTTTCGCCGGACCATTTGAAGGGATTCCCGCCACATGACCTATGTCGTCACCGACGCCTGCATCAAATGCAAATATACCGACTGTGTCGAAGTGTGTCCGGTCGATTGTTTCTACGAAGGCGAGAACATGCTCGTCATCAACCCGTCGGAATGCATCGATTGCGGCGTGTGCGAGCCGGAATGCCCCGCCGAAGCCATCCTGCCCGATACCGAGGACAACCTCGAGAAATGGCTGGAAGTGAACGCCAAGTTCTCCGCCGAATGGCCGAACATCACCGAGAAGAAAGATCCGCCGGAAGACGCGGATGAGCACAAGGGTGAAGACGGCAAGTTCGAGAAATTCTTCTCCGAAGAGCCCGGCGAAGGCGACTAGGTCTCATTCTCCGGCTTCGGCGATAATCCGACCGAGATTTTCAGCAAATTCTGCAGCATTGGCCCGGATTTCCGGGTCCGGATGATGCTGCGCTGCGTCGCGAGCGTAGCCCTGCGCTTCGCTAATCAATGGAAGGTTGATGCGCGTCTGCTCGCCTTCCGTCACCATGCCCCGACGGGAAAGTGACAGCGACAACTGCCATGATGCATCGGGTCGGCCAGCCTCGTGCGATCGGCGGAACCAGTGCGAAGCGCGCTCGTCATCCGCGCTGACACCATCGCCGCGCGTATAGATCTGACCAAGCAGATAAGTCGCATTGGACTGACCCTGAGCCCCAGCCTCTTCCAGCCACAAGCGAGCGGCAACAGGGTCTCGCTCGATCCCTTCGCCTATCAACAAGAAGGTGCCGATGTCTGTCTGCGCGTCAGCATCACCTTGCATGGCAGCGGTTCGGCACAAAGCGATCCCGCGCTCGGCATCGACGTCACCGCCCTGCCCGCGCACAAGCATCGTTCCCAGTCCACAAAGTGACGTAACGTAGCCAGCGTTGATTGCCCGTTCATAAATGACGCGCGTACGGACATAGTCCTGCTCGCGGCCATTGCCCTGATAATAGCAAGCTGCAAGCGAATGGAGGGAATCGCCTCTCACATCACCAACTTGCTCAAAATAATCGCAGCCGCGCGCCGCATCTTGCTGCACGCCTTCCAAGCCGAAGGTGAAAATCTCGCCGAGTATGGAGATGGCGCTCGCGTCTCCAGATGCGCCCAACTCTTCAAACGCTGCGATCCACGCTTCTTCAGACATGGTCTCACGCATTTCGAAATGCTCTAGCGCAGCTTCCGAATATTCAGGCTCGACAGCTTCGAAATCGGGCGCGGCGGTTTGCACCAACGCCAGTGCAACCCATGCAAGCATTCACAATTCTCCTCAGCGGTGAAGACTTTCACATCGGTGCATGGGCCACAAGTCCAATTGTTTTCAAACGCCTCTTTCTCCCGACTATGAACCATCTGCGCTTTGCGGCGTTGGTGGGCATGGGGTTTATCGACAGACTGAAGCGCGCCTGGTCACAGGCTTCCGATCACAACACATCCATTCTGGCTGCAGGGGTCGCGTTTTATGCCTTCCTTGCGCTGGTGCCACTGCTGGCATCGGTCGTGCTGTCCTACGGATTGCTCGCCGATCCCGCGACTGTGGCGGATCATCTCAACAGTATCGCGCGTGAGCTGCCGCAATCGGCCGCCGAGTTGATCGGTACGCAGCTGGAATCGATCGTCGAGACTTCGGGCAGCGCCAAGGGTCTCGGCCTGCTGGTGTCGCTCGCCATCACGCTAGTGGGTGTGCGCAGCGCGGCAAATACTTTGATCACTGCGATCGCGACCGCTTTCGATGATCAAGGAAATCGGAGCTTTATTCGCGCCAATTTGCTGGCGATTGCGATGACGATTGGGGCGATATTGGGCGGTGGCCTTATCGCAGGAGCCTTGGCGGTGAGTTCTGCTGTGATCGGCCAGTTGCCCGATCTCTCGGGCGCAGCCAAAGCATTGGGACAGCTGCTCACATATACGATCGTAGGCTTGGGTACGGCGGCGGGCGCAGGACTTCTTTACCGCATCGCTCCGCCGAGCTTCTCGCCAGGCTGGAAGCGCGTTCTTCCGGGCGCACTGTTGGCCGGATTTGGCGTCCTTGTGCTGACCGCAGCCTTCGGTTTCTACGTTGCGAATTTCGGCAGCTACAATGCGACCTACGGTTCGCTTGGCGCGGTCGTCGTCTTGCTGACCTGGCTATACTTGAGCGCCTATGTGGTATTGTTTGGCGGAGAGGTGGCCGCCACCGAACCTGCTTAAATCGCGAGCATAAGTTGCAAAGCGCAACAGGGTGGCAATTATGTCACGAATCTGTTATATACTTACGCAACTGGCGGCTCTTCTTGAGCCTCAGGCGGATAGGAAGGCAGGTCCCCGCTTCTAGCAACAGGTAACAATTCGTCGCCGCTGATGGTCAGCGGAGGGGGAGTTTTACTTTGTCTTGCGGGGGTTTGCGACAGAAAGGAATATTTATGGCTGCGAATGCGCCCGTCTTCGAAGTCGGCGACTACGTTGTCTACCCCAAGCACGGTGTTGGCCGTGTAATCGAGCTCCAGAATGAAGAAATCGCCGGCATGCAGCTGGAGCTGTATGTGCTGCGTTTCGAGAAAGAGCGGATGACCCTCCGCGTGCCGACCAACAAGGTTGAATCGATCGGCATGCGCAAGCTTTCCAGCGACAAGACGCTGAAGGAAGCGATGGAGACGCTGAAGGGCAAGCCCAAGGTGAAGCGCACCATGTGGTCGCGCCGTGCCCAGGAATATGAAGCGAAGATCAACTCGGGTGAGATCGTCCTGATCGCCGAAGTGACGCGCGACCTGTTCCGCCCCGAAGACCAGCCCGAGCAGAGCTATTCCGAACGGCAGATCTTCGAAGCGGCATCCAGCCGCCTGGCGCGCGAGCTGGCTGCGATGGAGAAGACCGATGAGCCGACCGCACTCGAGAAAATCCTCGATGTTCTGAAAGAACACGCGCCGCAATATTACGAGAACAACGACGACGACTAAGCGCGTCGCACAAAGCTTCTCAAAGCGTTCAAAGGGCCGTTCACAGCATGTGAGCGGCCCTTTTTCGTGCGCGGACGGGCGGCAAAGTGCATCGTCAAAGCCCCGCGAGCCGTCGACGAGCGGCTTTGCCTTGCACATTCCGTCTGTGTATTACAGTAACAACACACAGACGGAGGACTAGCATATGAATTTCGGGAAACTCGCGCGCCGGATTGCGCCTTTCGCAGCTTTGGCAGCGGCAACCGCGCTCTCTGGCTGCGGTGATATGAACATCAGCATCAATGGTGAGGAAGGCGTCCCGCTTTCCGAACTCGATTTTTCCGGCGATACGCCAACCGGCGTTGCCATGGGTGGATCCGATGCCGTGGTGATTACCAGCGGCGATGATTTCACGATCAATGTCGATGGCAGCGATGAAGCGATTGAGCGGATGCGCTTTGTCCTTTCCGAAGGCACGCTGGCAATCGGCCGCGCGAATGATTCTTCCAATGGCGGGGGCATCGCCACTGTATTGATCACCATGCCAGCGCCGGAAACGCTCGCCATGGGCGGATCGGGCAGCATTACGGCAGACACGATGGCGAGCAATGCGGAGATCGTGGTCGGCGGATCGGGCAGCGTCGAAGTGGCGAGCGTGGATGCCGATTCGCTTGAAGTTGTCATCGGCGGCAGCGGCAGCGCGACGACCTCCGGCACTGCGGACCGGCTCGAAGTGACTGTGGGTGGCAGCGGCTCTGCCCTGATGCCAGATTTGCAGACTGAACGCGGTGAAGTGAATATCGGCGGATCGGGGGATGTCAGCTTTTCCTCCGACGGCCGCGTCGAAGCGAACATCGCTGGATCGGGCACCGTCCGTGTCTTTGGTTCGGCTACCTGCGAAGCCAACACCATCGGCTCTGGCGAGCTGATCTGCGAAGAGGTGGTCGAGACCGCCGAGTAAGCATTTGATCGCAAATTCATTGCGATGACAGCAAGGCGGGTTCACTAAGGCTGCATTCGGCATCCTTGGGAGCCCGCCATGCTGCGTTTAAGACTGATGACCTTGCCGCTCGCCGCGCTGCTCCTGAGCGGCTGCGTTGCGAAGACACTGGTCGATGTCGCGACCGCTCCTGTGCGCGGCGTAGCGCAGGTCGCCGATTGGGCCACGACGAGCCAGGACGAAGCCGATCGCAATCGCGGGCGCGAAATTCGTGAACGCGAAGAGCGCCTGGGCGAATTGCAGGGCGATTACGAAGAGCTTTCGGAAGACTGCCGCGACGGAGATGATCGCGCCTGCCGCGAAGCTGTCGAACTACGCGCCGAAATGGATGAGCTGATCCGCTATATCCCCGCAGACCCGCCCGAAGATGACTAGACGGACGATTAGGCCGCAGCCCGCCTTAACCGGTCATTGATCGCGCGTCCCATTCCCTCCTCAGGGATCGGCGCGACGCAAATTGTCTGTTTTTCGGACGCTGCCGCCTTGTGGAGACAAGCGTAGAGCCGTGCAGCTGCCTCGGCGAGATCGCCCGTCGCGGACAGCGTTGTATCGCCTTGCACTGAGCCAAATCCGATCATGAAAGCGCCTTCTGTCGGCTTCGCGCAATCGAGCATCACGGGCTTGCCCGGCGAATAATGCTTTTTCAGTTGTCCAGGCGCTTCAATTGTCGCGCCGCGCGACTTTTCTTGCGGGCCAAGTAGGTCCTCTAACTCTTCAACAGGGATCGGCCCGGGGCGCAGGACGCTCCACTCGCCATTCTCTCGCAGCGCAACAATGGTCGATTCCAGACCAGCTTTCGCCTCGCCTCCATCGAGGATCGGTGGGCTGTCCTCACCGAAGGACGCAAGCACATGCGCGGCGCTTGTCGGACTCAGCGCATTGCTACGATTGGCAGACGGCGCCGCCAACGGAAGGTCGAGCTCCGAAAGGACCGCAGCCGCCACTGGATGCGCAGGCTGACGCAGCGCGATGGTTGAGAGGCCGGCGCTCACCGCAGGAGCAATCCCGGCATCCTCACGAAGTGGCAGGACGAGCGTGAGCGGACCTGGCCAATAGCGCCGCGCCAGATTCTCGGCACGGTCATCGAACTGGGCAAGGCGTTTCGCCATCGCGAGCGAAGACACATGCACGATCAGCGGATTGAAATCGGGACGGCTCTTGGCGCGATAGATCTCCGCCACCGCTCCTGCGTCGTCAGCGCGCGCGGCAAGGCCGTAGACCGTCTCCGTCGGCAGCGCGACGAGCTTGCCTTCGCGCAGCAATTGCGCCGCTTGGGCAATGCCGCTCGCATCAGGCTCCAGAATTGCAGGATTCTTGCCGCTCATCGCATGGCCCTATAGGGACATCGGCGATGGAAGACCAAGCCCAACTGCTCGCCCGGATTGCAGACGCGCTCGAGCGGCTGTCCTCGACCACGGCGGGCGATGTCGATTGGCTTGGCTTGCCTGCCTATGTCTGGACGACGGCAGGCGCGCGGCCGGTGTTTGAGATTGACGCACCCGCACTCGATCTGCTGCGAGGGATCGACGCACAAAAGGATGCGGTCACAACGAATGTGGATCGACTGGCAAAGGGGCAAGCTGCGCATGATATGCTGTTGTGGGGCGCGCGCGGGATGGGCAAGTCGGCCCTGATCCGCTCAGCCGTCCGTGCTGCGCAGGGTGATGGCGGGTCAATAGCGCTTGTGCAGGTAGGAACCGACGCCGTGACGTCACTTCCGCAGCTTTTCGCGCAATTGGGATCGGTCGAAGGCAACTTCCTGATTTTCATAGATGATCTGGGATTTTCCGAGAGCGATGACACGACCCCGCGCCATTTGCGGAGCTGGCTCGACGGTGGTGTCGAGGCACGCCCGGCCAACGTGCGCCTCGCCATCACGAGCAATCGTCGCGCGATCCTGCCGCGCCATGCGAGTGAGCAGGACGATCCGATCAATCCCCGCGATGCGGTGGACGATAATCTCGCGCTGGCGGACCGCTTCGGCCTATCGCTCGGATTCCACAATGCCAGCCAGGACGATTATCTGGAGATCGTGCGTGGCTATGCCTCAGAATTCGGTCTCGATTACGATCGGGAGGAGGCGCTGGGCTGGGCCAAGCGCCGAGGTGCCCGGTCAGGACGGGTGGCGTGGCATTTCATTACCGAACTTGCCGGACGCGCCGGAAAGCGGCTCTGATCGCTGCTAATTGCCCATTGCGGGCATAATTTCGGCAGGATCGACCGCGCCTTCCTCGAATGCACGCGACGGATCGCCACGCAGCTCGCGGCGTGGCGGCAGCCTGTCACCGGTGTTGCGCTCAATCGCCTCGGCACCTGCCGCATTGGGATCGGTCACGCGCCAGATGATATTTGCCGTATCGTCCGAGACGAGCAGTGCGCCCGTCCCATCCCACGCGACCCACGTCGGCCTGCCATAGGTTTCGCCTTCCCCAGCGAGGAAGCTTTCCAGCACCGTCTGCGGCAGCCCTTCAGGATTGCCGCGCTCATCGAAAGCGACAAACACCACGTCATACCCCGCCGCCGGATAGCGATTCCACGATCCGTGGCGCGCGATAAAGGCGCCATTGCCGAAACGTGCCTGCAATTTGCTGCCCGGTGCGGTGAACACCATTCCCAGCGGCGCGGCATGGGCACCCAACGCATATTGCGGTGTGCGGGTATATTCGGTGAGGAAGCGCGGCATAGGTGGCTCGACGCGTTCATCCACCACATCGTTGAAATAGACCCACGGCCACCCGTAATGGACCCCTATCGGCACGTTCGACATGTAATCGGGCACAAGATCGGAGCCGAGCATGTCGCGCTCATTCACGGCGGTCCAAAGTTCGCCAGTCCAGGGATTCCAGTCCATGCCATTGGGGTTGCGCAGACCCGCGCCAAACAGGCGTGTGCTTCCTGTCTCCAGATTGATCTCGTGAATGGCAGCGCGGCCTTCCTCGATCTCGATCCCGCTCTCGGCGATATTGGACGCTGAGCCAACCGCGACATACAGCCGCGTGCCATCCTCATTCAGGATGATATTGCGCATCCAGTGATTGCCCGCCGGGGGAAGATCGGCGAGTTTCTCGGCCTCGCCCGTCACCGCATTCTCGCCAAGCGCGTAATCGAAGCGCAGCACGCTATCGTGATTGGCGATGTAGAGATTGCCATCGTACCACGCGATTCCGGAAGGCGAATCAAGGTCTTCCTCGCGCAGGATATGCTGCTCCTCGGCAGTGCCATCTCCATCACCATCGCGCAGCAGTAGGAGCTGGTTCGGCGACGGCACGTCAGCGCCTGCCTGGCTGAACAGCAGCCCGGCAACGAAGTTCGTCAGCCAGCCGCCGGCAATCTCGCGCTCAGGCGTATTGGTCAGCGTGACCAGCACATCGCCATTGGGCAGTGTGTACAACACGCGGGGATGCTCAAGCCCTTCGGCAAAGCGATTGACCACCAGGCCCTCTGCCGCGCCGGGTACCTGCCCCTCCGGCCAGCCGATCGGCGTATTGATGCCCACCGTCGGGATCAGCTGCGGATCGGGCTCTGCGAGGATCGGATCGGTGCCGCTTGTCTCGTCCAGCGTATATTGCGCCTCAACCGGGCGTGTCAGCCACCAGAGGATGGCCGCTGCCAATACAATCAAGACCAGCAGGGCGATAAGGATCTTCTTGAGAATGCTCATGCAGCGGAGATAAGCGAGCCGCGCGCGCACGGCAATGGGGCTTTGCCTCTCCGCTTCGCCTCCCTATATCGCGCCGATGTTCGATTTCACTCCCGATCCCGATGCGCCGAAGAGTGCGCTTTACGCCGCCTTGAACGAGGCTGCCGACGCACTGACCCGCGATGAGAGCGATAGCGTCGCCAATATGGCCAATGTCGCCGCGCTGATGGGAGAGTTTCTCTCCGATACCAATTGGGTGGGCTTCTACCGCATGGTCGATGGCGAACTGGTCCTCGGCCCCTTTGTCGGGCGGCCTGCCTGCATCCGTATTCCCGTGGGAGTCGGCGTATGCGGAGCGGCTGCAAAGGGCGAGACGCAGTTGGTGGAGGACGTTCATGCATTCCCCGGTCATATCGCCTGCGATGCGCGCAGTCGGTCCGAACTGGTCGTGCCGATCAAGCGCGATGGCGAGGTGATTGCTGTTATCGACCTCGACAGCCCCAGTCTGGCGCGCTTCGATGAAGAGGATCGCGCCGGGATCGAAGAACTGGCAGCCATACTTTCCGATCGGATTTGATCGGCGCTCAGCCCTTAACCATGCCCCGTAACGGGACAGATAAGGGTGGAGGCTTGGATTTCTGCGATCCCCCAAGGTAAATATGGAGTAAATCGGGCCAGAGCCCGTTTCCGTATGAGGGGAAATACTCAGATGCCGATTCGCCCTGCCGCACTTCTCGCTACCGCCGCTGCTTTTGGCTTTGCCGGGCCAGCTTTCGCCCAGGTGGATGATCGCTATGTCGATATCGAGACCGAGGTCGTCACCGAAGAGATCTATTGCGAGGCGCACGCGCGGACGGATTGCCCCCTCCACGGCGAGCATCATGCAGCCCATCACGGTGGGCAGTACACCTCTCACGATGGATCGTATGACGGGAACTGGGAAGGCCGCTGGGAAGCCGAAGATCGCTGGATTGGCGACTGGACAGGCACCTACACTGATGCGCAGGGCCGTCAGGTCGAGGCTGAATATAGCGGCGTGTGGATGGGCGATGCGCACTTCATGAGCGAAGACGGCCGCGTTTTGACGCATGACGGCCACGGCGGGTGGCGCGAGCACCATCGGAGCAACGCCCACGCTCCAGGCCTCGGCTATACCACGGAGCAGCGAAACCAGTGGCTGGCTGAATGCCGCTATCTGATGGCCGGTGGCGGCGGTTATTACGACGATCGCTATGATCGTGGCGGTAATGGCGGCCTGATCGGTGGTGTGTTGGGCGCTGTCGTCGGCGGTGTAGCTGGAAATCGGATTGCAGACGGTGACCGGTTGCTCGGTACGGTCGTCGGCGCGGGGCTTGGTGGTATTGCGGGCGCAGCAATCGGCTCTGCCGTGGATGGCGACGGCGATTATGACGATCTCGACCGCGAAGAGCTGTGGGCCGCGCGCTATTGCGAAGCTTACCTGGCACGTCACGAAATGGGCGCCGGTTATGGATACGCTCAGCCGATGATGATGGCGCCTGTACGCGCGGTTTCGATGCGCCGCCCGACTTGCTCCCGTTGCGAGGAAGAAGTCATCATCGAGGAAGAAGTGGTCGAGATCGAGCGCCCTGCGCGTCGCGTTGTACCGCGCCGCCCCGCGCGCAGTGGCGGTAAGCGCACCCCGATCAATTGAGCATCAGCTGAAGGTGAGAAATTGCGCCGCGCGACTTTTTTCGAGCGGCACAACTCCTATTCCGACTAGATCCCACCGCCAGTAAGCCTTTGGCAAATAAGGTCTAATTGGTCGAGCGTGCGGAAACGAACGGTAACCGCGCCGGAACGCGGGTCAGCGTCAGTCGCGATCTTCACCGGCAGGCCGAGATATTCCTCAAGGTGGTTCTCGACTGCAGCGATATCGGCATCCTGCGCCGGATCACGCGGGGGCCGCGCCTGTCGACGTATCGGCGCTTCACTGCCCGAACGACTCTTGCGCGCCAGCTTTTCGACTTCGCGGACGGAGAGGCCCTTGGACACCGCCTCCTCGGCGATTTCTTCTGCATTATCGAGGCCGATCAGCGCACGGCCGTGGCCCATATCGAGCTTGCCGGCCTCAAGATGATCGAGAACGCTCGCAGGGAGCGAAAGAAGACGCTGCAGATTCGCGACATGGCTGCGCGATTTCTCAACCAGACGCGCGATTTCAGCCTGCGTCATGTCCTCATATTCGGACAGCCGCTGATACGCGCGCGCCTCTTCAACCGGGTTGAGGTCTTCGCGCTGGATATTCTCGATAAGCGCCAACGCCATCACGTCACGGTCATCAAGATCGCGAATTAGCGCTGGAATTTCATGCAGTTGCGCCTTTTGCGAGGCGCGCCAACGGCGTTCACCGGCGACCAGCTGATACTTGCCCTTGCCAATCGGCCGGACAATCACAGGCTGGATTACACCGCGTGCCGCGATGGAAGCCGCGAGCTCTGCCAGCGCGTCTTCGTCGAAATGGCGGCGCGGCTGATCGGGGTGCGGTTCGATATCCGCAATCGTCAGTGTCGCGAGGCCTTCAGCTCTTGTGCTTTCGGAACTCTGGGCCGAGGCAGACGCATCATCATTGCCGGGAGCGGGACGCGGAGCGACCAACGGCTCTTCGCGGCGTGCTTCGCCGAGCAATGCGCCCAGCCCTTTGCCCAGTTTGCGTTTGCGCGTTGCGGTTTCCTTCTCGCTCATGCGGCAACCCTCTCTTGCGGCAGTCGGCCAATCAATTCTCTCGCCAGATCCATATAAGCGCGGCTGCCCATGCAGGCATGGTCGTAAACCAGCGCAGGTAGACCATGGCTGGGCGCTTCTGATAGGCGAACATTGCGCGGAATAACCGCTTCAAACACCAGATCGCCGAGACATTCGCGAACATCGTCCGCCACTTGGTCTGTTAGCCGGTTACGGCGATCGAACATGGTCAGGGCGATGCCGATAATGCCCAGATCGGGATTGAAACGCTGCTGAACCTGCTCGACCGTCTGCAGGAGCTGGCTAAGGCCCTCCAGAGCGAAAAATTCGCACTGCAGCGGCACCATAAGGGTATCTGCAGCGCAAAGAGCGTTGAGTGTCAGTAGGCCGAGCGAAGGCGGACAGTCGATAAAGCAGATGTCATGGCCTTTATGGCCCTCTAATGCCTCACGCAGTCGATGGGTCCGCTCATTCGCGCCCACCAACTCCACTTCGGCACCACTCAGGTCGACAGTCGCCGGGATCAGGTCGAGGCCCGGGATCGAAGAAGTGACGACACATTCCCCGATGGGAACCTGATCGACCAGCAGATCGTAGGAAGACATATCACGCTGCGCTGCGCTCAACCCCACGCCCGTCGAGGCATTGCCTTGGGGATCGAGATCGATGAGCAACGTGCGCCACCCGCTCGCCGCCATCGCTGTCGCGATATTGATAGCAGTCGTGGTTTTGCCCACCCCGCCCTTCTGATTGGCTATCGCGATGACGATCATTGCTGTGCTGGCCTCCCTTTGCCGACCAAAATGGCGGCATCTGCGTCAGTTGCCGATTGTTCCACGTGGAACATCTCTTGCACCTTTGACGGCTGCTCTGATAATTCTTGCGCTGCTGAACGCCCCTTCGGCAACAACCAAAGGGTCGAGTGTGTGGAAAAACGGGCGGATAACTTGAGCAGTTTACCAAGCGGAGCGAAGGCTCTCGCCGTGATTACCGCAGTTTGGTGACTTTCCACATTTTCCAATTTCATTCCGTGGACGCGGCAATTTGTGAGCGCAAACTCGCCTTTCACCTGCTCAAGCCACTCGAATCGCTTGCGGCGTGATTCGACCAGGCCGATTGGCATATCCGGACGCGCTAGTGCGATCACAAGCCCGGGAAGTCCGGGTCCGGAGCCGAGATCAAGCCACGGCCCTCTCGCCCCCTCTGCGAGATCGAGGAGCTGGACGCTGTCCGCGATATGGCGCTGCCATACGTGATCGAGGCTCGCCTTTGAGACGAGGTTTTGTCGTGTGTTTTCCTCAGTCAACAAAGCGACGAAGCGCGTAAGGCGATCCATCGCCGCGCTATCGCAGCGCTTGGCACAGAAGTCCCGCGCCTCTTCTTCGGTTTGTATCATGCTGCCCGATTACGACGCTTTGCATGCACCAGCAATGCCGCAAGTGCAGCTGGCGTAATACCGCGCACACGTCCCGCTGCCGCCAGATTTGCTGGGCGGGCGGAAGAGAGGCGCTCCACCATTTCATTTGAGAGGCCAGGCACCTCCGCGAATGGAAAATCGTGGTCGAGCGTCAGCCCTTCGCTGCTGCGCAAATCGCGAAGCTCCGCATCCTGCCGCGCAAGATAAGGGGCGTATGCGGCGTCTTCCTCCAACTCAGTGGCCAGTTCGGAGGACGGATCGCAAGCTTCCGGCAGCCAAGCACGTAATTCTGTTAGGTTGAGGCTTGGAAATGTTAGCCATTCCCGGATCATTCTTCGCCCCGCATCGCGCTTCACGGACAGACCGGAGTTATGCAGGTCTACGGCGCTAATTTCGCGATCAAGCGCAGTGTTCCACGTGGAACATGTATCTAGTCTATCGCCGAACCATTTCGCCCGCTCCTCACCAACGCAACCCATACCAAGCGCGATAGGGGTCAGTCTGGTGGAAGCGTTATTTGCGCGGAGTCTGAGGCGATACTCGGCGCGCGCGGTCAACATGCGGTATGGCTCGCTCACGCCGTGCAGCGTCAGATCATCCATCATCACCGCCATGTAGGAATTCGCGCGGTCGAGCGCTGGCGGGGCAATCTCCTGCGCAGCAGCAGCGGCGTGCATTCCGGCCAGCAGGCCCTGCGCCGCTGCTTCTTCATAGCCCGTAGTCCCGTTGATCTGTCCCGCACAATACAGCCCAGGAATGGCTTGCAGCTGAAGGTCAGTCCCGAGAGCCCGCGGATCGATATGGTCATACTCCACCGCATAGCCGGGAACCGCCATTTCGACCTGCTCCAGACCCTCCATGGCGCGAAGCATATCCTGCTGAACATCGACCGGGAGGGACGTGCTGATTCCATTGGGGTAGACCAGATGCGTGTCGAGGCCCTCCGGTTCGAGGAAAACCTGATGTCCGTCCCGATCGGCAAAACGGTGGATCTTGTCTTCGATCGAGGGGCAATAGCGCGGACCTGCCGCATCGATAGCACCTGAGAACAAGGGTGAACGATCAAGGTTGGCGGCGATGATCTCATGCGCACGCGGGTTCGTGCGGGTGATGGCGCAGAAGACCTGCGGATTGATCCGCTCAGGCGTGAGCGGAGACATCGTCCACTTGTCACTGTCGGATGCCTGCTCTTCCAGTCTCGCCCAGTCGATCGTGCGTCCGTCGAGCCGCGGCGGCGTCCCGGTCTTTAATCGCGCCATCGGCAGATCAGCTTCGCGCAACTGCCGGGCCAACTTCTGTGCTGAATCCTCCCCGATGCGGCCACCCTCGAAGCGCTCCTCGCCACGGAACAGCGTTCCTCCTAGGAAAGTCCCGGTGCAGAGAATCACGCGCTGTCCGCGCACCTCACTTCCGTCAGCCAGCGACACGCCCTCTACGCGGCCCGCCTTCAGGAGAAGCGCCGAAGCTTCACCTTCGATAACATGCAAGCCGTCCTGGGCCTTGAGCATTTGCTGGACGGCTGCTCGAAAAAGCTTCCGATCCGCCTGAATACGCGGACCATGTACAGCGCTGCCTTTCGAGCGGTTGAGCATACGATAATGGATCGCAGCCGCGTCGGCAGCGCGGCCTATCAGGCCGTCAAACGCATCCACCTCACGCACAAGGTGCCCTTTACCCAACCCACCGATTGCAGGATTGCAGCTCATCGCGCCAAGTTTGTCGGCATCGAAAGTCACCAGAGCTGCGCGAACACCCATGCGCGCGGCAACAGCCGCAGCTTCGCAGCCGGCGTGTCCGCCGCCCACAACGATGACATCAAATTGGGACATGGACCCCAAATAATGCTCTTCGCCTAGGAGGTCAAAAGGTCTCTTCGTACGCTGTCGAAGTGAACATGTTCCACGTGGAACATGTTCATTTGCCGATGCAAAAGCGCCCAAAGAGTGCGTCGAGGACGTCTTCGGTCGATGTACGCCCTACGAGGGCATCCAGAGCCGATCTCGCTTGCCGCAAATTCTCGGCGATCAGCAGAGGGTCATACAAATCGGCACAGGACGTGAGAGCAGCGGAAATATCGGACAATCGCTCTCTCTGCCTCGCATTAAGCGCAACAGATCCCGGTTTCGGCATAGCCTCCGAAGCGCGCGCAATGAGCAAGTGCCGCAACTCCGCCATACCCTCCCCCGTGCGAGCAGACAGCCGGCACTGGGGATTGCTCTTTCGTGTATGGCCCTCACGGTCGGCTTGCGCCTCTATTTCCCAAGCATAGGGCGGCCCCTCGCCCTCCGCCCCAAGCCAGAGCGTCAGGTCCGCCTTTGCTATTTCAGCAGCGGCGCGCTCGATACCGATGGCTTCGATCCGATCCTCACCCGGTACGCGCAAGCCAGCCATATCGACGAAGGTGAAGGGAATGCCGCCAAGAGCGACCGACTGGGTCAGCACATCGCGCGTCGTGCCGGGGATTTCTGCGGTTATCGCCGCCTCGCTCTCTGTCAGAGCGTTGAAGAGGGTGGATTTCCCCGCATTCGGCGGGCCCGCCAAAGCGACGCGATAGCCTTCTTTCAGCACTTCAGCGTGCGGGGCATCGAGTGCTGCATCGATATCGTTCTGCAGAGCAGAGACACCCGCGCCGAAACTCTCGGGCAATTCCGAAACATCGTCCTCATCATCGAAATCGAGCGCAGCTTCTACTTGCGCAGACAATGCGAGCAGCCGTTCCCGCCAGCCCTCGACCTGAGCGGACAGTGCTCCGCCTGCCATCGCCATTGCACTTTGTCGCTGAATTTCCGTTTCCGCAGAGAGCAGGTCTGCAAGCCCCTCGGCTTCCGAAAGGTCGATACGTCCATTGGCAAAGGCGCGGCGGGTAAACTCACCGGGCTGCGCCCTTCGGCACCCTTCCACCGCAGACAGTGCCTTTTCGACCGCCGCAATGACTGCGCGGCCACCGTGGCAATGCAATTCGCCCAGATCCTCCCCCGTCACCGAACGCGGACCGGGAAAGAACACGATCAGACCATCGTCAAGCGCTTCGCCGTCCGCGTTGCGAAAAATGGCGCGTCGCATAAATCGGGCTTCAGGGACGGTGCCCGTCACCGCCTCCAAGGCCGCGCGCGTCTGCGGGCCGGTAATACGGACAACACCGATACCGGCGGGCGGCGCACCGCTCGATAACGCGAAAATCGTCGCCATTTCTCAGTACTTTAGCTGCTCGAACCCTTGGGTTTGGCGCTACCCGCGCCTGCACTCTTGCTAACACCTTCGACAAAGCTCTGGAACATCTGCATTCCCATCTGTCCCATCGGCGCAAGCTGTTTGGCATATTCTTCCATCTGTTCGACATTCGTGGCGCCCTGCATCGCCTTGGTCACGCTCTCGATGTAGATCCTGTTAGCCTGCTCGACATCGGGCAGCCCCATGAACTCACGCGCCTCTGCCGGCGTGCACTCGATCTCAATATTCACCTTCATCTGCGGACACCTTTCACCAGCTCCTGCGTATTGTAGCATAGAGCACAATCAAACAGCGAGAGAGCCCAATATGAGTGAGACGGTCACGATTGCCACCCTTGATGAAAATGGCGACAGCTTCGATGCCTATATTGCGCGGCCCAAGGGCGAAGCCAAAGCAGCGATCGTCGTGATCCAGGAAATCTTCGGCGTGAATGCGGGCATTCGCCGCAAATGCGACAAGCTCGCCGAAGAGGGGTATCTTGCGATCGCGCCCGACCTGTTCTGGCGACTGACACCGGGTGTCGAGCTCGATCCCGATATCGAACCCGAATTCAATAAAGCATTGGAAATGATGGGGAATTTCGATCAGGATATGGGCGTTCGCGATATTCAGGCGACCATAAATTACGTGCGCGATCTGACCCAAAGCGGCAAAGTCGGCGCGGTCGGCTACTGCCTCGGCGGCCGCCTGGCCTTTATGACTGCAGCGCGCACCGATGTGGATGCGACTGTCGGATATTACGGCGTTGGAATAGACAATCTGCTCGGCGAAAAAGAGGCCATCGCCAACCCGGTGATGCTGCACATTCCGACCGAAGACGGATTCGTCGACAAACATACGCAAAAGGCCATGCACGAAGGGTTGGACGAACATCCCAAGGCCACGCTGTACGATTACGAAGGGCTCGACCACGGTTTCGCGACCGAATTCGGCGAGCGGCGGAGCGAAGATGCTGCGGAACTGGCCGACAGCAGGACTGCTGCTTTCTTCGACCAGCACTTGACCTGACCGACAGCTCTAGGCGCCTTCTTCCACCAGGTGGAATTCATTCCGACCGCGCGGGTCGACCGGGAGCCCGGTTGGTATTCCAATCAACGCCAGGAACAGTGAAAAAGGCGCCAACAGCCCTGCGATCACTGCGGGAATGCCAAAG
The DNA here is from genome assembly GCF_027912455.1 of Aurantiacibacter sp. MUD61. Lineage (NCBI taxonomy): Bacteria > Pseudomonadati > Pseudomonadota > Alphaproteobacteria > Sphingomonadales > Erythrobacteraceae > Aurantiacibacter > Aurantiacibacter sp. MUD61. Next base: position 930,172 of record NZ_CP115446.1, on the reverse strand, counting down.
AAGAGGGTCGGTCCCAAGAAGAGGGCGACAAGAAGCTGGGTTGCTCGGGTCTGACCCTCCGACGCGATCTCTGCGTCTGGGAGCCCCATATCTCTTATCAACGAACTCGCCGCAGCATGATCGGCCACCGGAATGGTCAGCCGATGACCGCCCAGAGCGATGGATATTGGATAGGCAGAGGCGTGCCACACGCCGTCGATCCAGACCGGTATGCCCTCGTGCTCCAAGGCACTGGCGATAACCAGCGCATGTGGGCGCGAGGTAATCGTCGCCACATGCGCCAGATTGGAAGGCTCACGCCCCACCCGCTGAAGCCTATTGGTTCATCGTCTCGAAGAAATCTTCGTTGGTCTTCGAATCCTTCATCTTGTCGAGCAGGAATTCCATCGCGTCGACGGTGCCCATCTGCATCAGGATACGGCGCAGGACATACATCTTGCTGAGCGTGGCCTGGTCGACGAGCAGCTCTTCCTTTCGGGTGCCGGATTTGCCGACATCGAGCGCCGGGAAGATGCGCTTGTCCGAAACCTTGCGGTCGAGGACGATTTCGCTGTTACCCGTACCCTTGAATTCTTCGAAGATGACTTCGTCCATGCGGCTGCCGGTATCGATCAGCGCGGTGGCGATGATGGAGAGCGAGCCACCTTCTTCGATGTTACGCGCCGCACCGAAGAAGCGCTTCGGGCGCTGCAGAGCATTGGCATCGACACCACCGGTCAGGACCTTTCCCGAGCTCGGAACGACGGTGTTGTAAGCACGGCCAAGACGGGTGATCGAGTCGAGCAGGATCACGACATCCTTCTTGTGCTCGACCAGACGCTTCGCCTTTTCGATCACCATTTCAGCAACTTGCACGTGGCGTGAGGCGGGCTCGTCGAATGTCGAGCTGATCACTTCACCGTTTACGCTGCGCTGCATATCGGTGACTTCTTCCGGGCGCTCATCGACGAGCAGCACCAGCAGGAAGACTTCCGGATGGTTGTCTGTAATCGCCTTGGCAATGTTTTGCAGCAGCACCGTCTTACCGGTGCGCGGCGGAGCGACGATCAGCGAACGCTGGCCCTTACCCTGCGGCGAAATGAGGTCGATCACGCGCGCCGACTTGTCCTTGACCGTCGGATCCTTGGTATCGAGATGCAGGCGCTCATCAGGATAGAGCGGCGTGAGGTTATCGAAATTGGTGCGGTGGCGGACGGCTTCGGGGTCTTCGTAATTGACCTGCTTCAGCTTCGTCAGCGCGAAGTACCGCTCGCCATCCTTGGGAGCGCGGATCTCGCCTTCGACGGTGTCGCCCGTACGCAGGCCCATCTTGCGGACCTGGTTGGGCGAGACGTAGATATCGTCAGGACCGGCGAGATAGTTCGCTTCGGGCGAACGCAGGAAGCCGAAACCATCGGACAGCACTTCGATCGTGCCGATGCCGAGGATTTCCTCACCCTCTTCGGCGACTTCCTTGAGAATCGCGAACATCAGGTCCTGACGGCGCATAGTCGATGCGCCTTCGACACCCATTTCTTCAGCCATCGAGACGAGCTCTGCCGGCGTCCGCTGTTTCAATTCTTTCAAATGCATGTGGTAATTTCCGTATTCAATGTGGGAGCCGGCGGGCCATCAGGGCTTGGAGAAAGCAGACCCGGTCGCAAATGATATGCGATCCTTTGCCGTTGGATATCTGTTCAATATGTGAGCGGCCGTGGCCGGTCAATTCGTTAATCGCTCAGCCGCGGCTGGCGACCCGAAAATCAGAACGGTTTGACGACCACCAGAATGACGATCAGCGCGAGCATGATGCCGGGCACTTCGCCCCACAAACGCAATTGCTTCTCCGTCAGAGGGCGCTCGCCGCGCAGCATGGCCTTGGCCTTGGCGACCATCCACCCGTGGTAACCGGTCAGGATAAGTACCAACAGCAGCTTGGCATGAAACCAGCCCTGCGTATGCGCGCCGATTGCGGACATGAGTGCAAGGCCTAGGACCCAGACGACGATCAGGCTGGGGGTCAGGATAATCTTGCGCAGCTTGCCCATCCGGTCTGCCCAGACATCGCTTTCCGGCGAATCTGCGCCGTAGGGATGCAAATAAATCATCTGCCGCGGCAGGATGAAAAGGCCCGCCATCCAGAACACCATGAAGATGATGTGACCTGCCTTGAGCCAGGGATAAAGGGGAAGGAGAATCTCTTGCATGCGATGCGTCTACGCGATCACTGGGCCTGCGTCATCACTCTTCAGCCGCGCACGACGCGCAGCAATTGGTGGACGTGGTCGATCGGAGTGGTCTTGTCGATGCCGTGGCCCAGATTGAAGATATGGGGACGCTCCGAAAAAGCGTCAAGGATGCCGCGCGCATGGGCCTCAAGGGCCTCACCCCCCGCCAGCAGCTGCATCGGGTCACAATTGCCCTGTACGGGCATCTCAGAGGGTAGTTCGCCATTGATCCACACCGGATCGGTCGTCTCATCGATCCCGATTGCGTCGACACCGGTCTCGCGGGCATAGGCCGGAAGCTTGGCGCCCGCGCCTTTGGGAAAACCGATCACCGGCACGCCGGGCCGTGCTTCGTGAATGGCGGCCGCCAGCCGCGCATTAGGAGCGATAACCCATTTCTCGAATTGCGCGGGGCTGAGCGATCCCGCCCAGCTGTCGAACAATTGCACAGCCTCTGCGCCCGCATCGATCTGGCCGATGAGATACTCAAGGCTCGCCGCCTCGATCGCATCGACCAGCGACTGGAATGCCTGCGGATCGCGATAGGCAAGAGCCCGCGTCGCGCCGTGATCCTTCGATCCCTGGCCAGCCACCATGTATGTCGCGACCGTCCATGGCGAGCCGATGAAGCCGAGCATGGTGACCTCGTCGGACAGCTCTGCCTTGGTCAGCTCCACGGTGCGATAGACCGGATCGAAATGATGGAAGGCCTTTTCCAGATTCTGCCAGACCCCATCCACCAGCGGCGGAGCCAGCCTTGGCCCCTCGCCAGCTTCAAACCACAGATCCTGCCCCAGTGCGTGCGGGACGATCAGGATATCGGAAAACAGGATGGCCCCGTCGAAATCGAAACGGCGAAGCGGCTGGAGGGTGACCTCGGATGCCGCTTCGCTGTCATACACCAGTTCCAGAAACCCGCCCTTGCTGGCCCTCAGCTCACGGTATTCCGGGAGGTAGCGTCCCGCTTGCCGCATGAGCCAGACTGGCCGCCGCTCGGTACGGGTTCCGCGCAGGTTTTCGAGAAGGGGTCCGGGCATCCTGATTGAGTCCAATCCAATAAATAATATTATTTATAAAAGGATTCTGTTGTCTGTTGGGCCTGTGGATTGCGGGGAAAGTCCGCAATCACCGGAATCCTTTATGATGAAACTGTCGAAACCAAGGCATCGACTCGTTGGCTTTCCGCGTCAAGCAAAGCTTCTCCACACTACTCACAGGCGCGGTAAAGATTACCGCTTGCGCGCACTTCCCTGCTGGCGAATCGGCCCGCAGTGGGCATGGAATTACATCCGCACCTTGTCCGCCATTCTCTCCCGTGGTTTATGCATGCACATATCCACATGGCCAGACTGCACCTCCACCTCCTGTCCGATTCCACCGGTGAAACGTTGGAAATGATCGCCAAGGCCGCTCTCGCGCGGTTCGAGGACAAGGACGTTGTGCGCCATTTCTGGCCCATGGTGCGGTCGCGCCAGCATCTTGAGCGGATCGTCTCGGAGTTCAAGGCCAATCCCGGCCTTGTTCTCTATACGCTGGTGAATGAGGAAATCCGCGATCATCTGGAGGAACGCTGCCGCGCGCTCGGCCTGCAGCATGTCGCGGCGCTCGATGCGGTGACCGAAGCGCTGGAAGAGCGGCTGGGCCAGGAAGCCAAGGGCCGTCCCGGACGCCAGCACGCGATGGACGAAGCCTATTTCGCCCGTGTCGATGCGATCCAGTTCACCATTGCCCATGATGACGGCATCGGCTGGGAGAATTGGGAGGAGGCGGACATCGTCCTCGCCGGCGTGTCGCGCACGTCGAAAACGCCGACCAGCATCTATCTCGCCAATCGCGGATTCAAAGTCGCCAATATCCCGTTGGTCGTGGAAAGCCCGCCGCCTGAAAGCCTCTACAAACTGAAACACCCGATGGTTGTCGGCCTGACTACTGCGCCGGATCGGCTGGTGCAGATTCGCCGCAATCGCCTGCTGTCGCTCAATGAGAAGACCGAGACATCCTATGTCGACGAGGGGCGTGTGAAGGACGAGGTGATGTTTGCTCGCCGTATGTTCGCCGATAATGGCTGGCCGGTCATCGATGTCACGCGCCGCTCTATCGAGGAGACCGCCGCTGCGGTGATCCGCCTGCATCAGGAACGCGAGGCGCGCGATATTCCGCCGCGCGTCGGGCCGAAGCCGATATGAGCATTATCCTCGCGTCCAAATCCGCCTCGCGTCAGGCGATGCTGACCGATGCCGGAGTGCCCTTCGAAGCGCGACCTGCCGATCTCGACGAGCGCGCGATCGAGGAGCAACTGCAAGGTGCTGCGCCATCGGAAGTCGCACTCGCGCTGGCCCGGGCGAAGGCTTTGGCGGTCGAAGAGGCGGACCGGCCAGTGCTGGGTTCTGACTCTCTCGTCGTGGTGGACGGTCACCGCTTCGACAAACCCACCAGTCGCGAAAATGCCGCCGAGCATCTGCGCTTCTTCTCCGGCAATGTGATGGAATTGCATTCAGCCGCCGCCATTACGCGCGGCGGCGAAATCGTCTGGAGCCATGCTGCCCTCGCCCGGCTGCATGTTCGCGAGCTGTCGGACGAGTTCATCGAGGATTACCTGACACGCGAATGGCCTGAAGTCGGCTATTGCGTCGGCGTTTTCCGGATCGAGGCGCTGGGTGTGCAATTGTTCGAGGCGATCGAGGGCGATCACTTCACCGTGCTCGGCATGCCGCTCTTGCCAGTGCTCGGCGCGCTTCGCGATCTGGGGGAGCTGCCAGCGTGACAGCCTATGCTGAAGTTATCGGCGATCCCATCGCGCAATCCAAATCGCCCGCGATCCACAATCATTGGCTCGGCAAACTCGGATTGGACGCAGAATATCGCGCCCATCACGTCGCGAGCGAGGGACTGGCCGACTATATAGCCGCGCGCCGCGATGACGCTGATTGGCTGGGTTGCAATGTTACTATGCCGCATAAGCAGGCGATCATCCCGCTGCTCGATCGGCTGGAAATCGGGGCGGAGATGGTCGGCGCGGTCAACACCGTCACCCGCCGCCATAATGGCGCGCTGATCGGCACGAATACTGATGTCGAAGGCTTTCTGGAGCCGCTGCGCGACGAGCTGGCGAAGCAGCACTATTTTCGCATGGCGCGCATCATCGGGACAGGAGGCGCGGCGCGGGCGATTGCTGCCGCTCTTGCTGAGCAGGGCTTCACCCTGGTGATTGCCGGGCGCAGCCAGGGCAAAGCGCGTGAATTGCTCGATGCGATCGACCCTGAGGGCGAGCACCATGTAGCGCCGCTACTACATTTTGCCGAGCCGACCGATTTTGCTTTCGACGACCGGGAGGGCTGTCTTGATTTAATCGTGAACGCCAGCCCACTCGGCATGGCCGGACACGATCCACTGGCGTTCGATTTAAGCCATGCCCCGCCCGGCAGTGTGTTTTACGATATCGTGACTCATCCGCTCGACACGCCACTTTTGCGCACCGCGCGCGAGGCGGGTTTTGCAACGATAGACGGCCTATCCATGCTGATCGGCCAGGCAGCCATCGCGTTTGAACGCTTCTTCGGCCAGCCGCCACCACGGAATGATGGTGACGCTGAATTACGAGAAATACTCCTGTCATGAGCGAGGCAAAGCGGCCTTTCATCCTCGGCCTTACCGGCTCGATCGCGATGGGCAAAAGCACTGTCGCACAGATGCTGCGCGATTGCGGTGTGCCGGTCTTCGATGCCGACTACGAAGTGCGCGCCATGCAGGGGCCCGATGGCGAATTGCTGCCTGCAATCGAGGCGGAGTTTCCCGGAACGACCGGGCCCGATGGTGTAGATCGCCCACTCCTCGGCGCACAGGTGTTCGGCAATCCGGAGCGACTGGCTGCGCTCGAGGCCATCGTGCATCCTGCCGTCGCGAAACGGCGCGAGGCCTTCGTTGAAGATCATCGCGATGCCGATTTGATCGTGTTCGACATTCCCTTGCTGTTTGAGAAAGGCGGCGCTGACAGGCTCGATGCCGTCGCGGTCGTCTCCGCACCGGCAGAAATGCAGCGCAAGCGCGTCCTTGCTCGCGAGAATATGACCGAAGAGAAATTCGCTGCCATCCTCGCCGCACAAATGCCCGATGCGGAAAAGCGCGCGCGCGCCGATTTCATCATCGATACGGGCGTCCCGCTGGACGAGACCCGCGCGCAGGTCGAGGCGCTGGTGGACAAGCTGCGCTCCGGTCCACATGCTGACTTGCGCGCATAAGGGCGCATTTGCGATAGGCTGATTATGCGTGAAATCATCTTTGATACGGAAACCACCGGGCTCGATCCTGCGACCGGGGACCGGATGGTCGAAATCGGTTGTGTCGAGATGGTCAATCGCGTCGCCACCGGCGCCACGTTTCACGCCTATTACAATCCCGAACGCGACATGCCGGCAGAGGCCGAGAAGGTTCACGGCCTCTCGGCGAGCTTTCTGGCGGACAAGCCTCTGTTCAAGGATGGTGTGGCCGAGCTGCTCGAATTCGTGGGCGATGCCCCGCTCGTGGCCCACAATGCGCAATTCGACTTCGGCTTTCTCAATAGTGAGCTGACCCTGTGCGGGCTTGAGATCATCGGCACGGATCGCATGGTCGATACGCTCGCCATTGCGCGCCGCCGCCATCCGGGCGCCAAGCATTCGCTCGATGCGCTATGTGCGCGCTACGGCGTCGATCGCTCGCACCGCGTTCTGCACGGCGCCCTGCTCGATGCGGAATTGCTGGCGCAGGTCTATGTCGAGCTGATGGGCGGACGCCAGATCGGGCTGGAGCTGGCGGTCGATAACGATCCGCAGAAATCGGTGCAGACTTCGACATTCGCACCCAGACTTGGCGAATATCGCGCACCCCGCCCTCACAAGGCAAGCGAGGAAGAACTTGCGCGTCACGCCCAATTTCTGGAAACTTTGGACACTCCGCTCTGGACCTCGTGAGTCGCACTCACCACATTGGGGTGGAGCAAAACATAAGGGAAGGAGATACCGCCCATGGATATTCGCGTGTCGGGACACCAGGTCGATACCGGAGCCGCGCTTCAGGAACATGCAGCAGACAGGCTTACAGGAATTGTCGACAAGCATTTCAGTCGCGCGATTTCATCCACGGTCACCTTCGGCAAGGCCCCTGCCAGCGCCTTTGCTGCGGACATCGTCCTCCATGTGAATCATGGGCTTATCCTGAAAAGTCACGGGCAGGCGCATGATGCGCATGTCGCTTTCGATCAGGCAGCCGACAAGATCGAAAAGCAGCTTCGCCGGTACAAACGCCGCCTGAACGATCGCCATGAACAGGCGGCGCATGCGGTAAAGGAAGAAGAAGCAGCCTATACGATCTTCGCGGCTGAAGAGCCGGAAAGCGAAGAAGCAGGCGGTGAAGAATCGCCCCCTGTCATTGCGGAAACACGCATCGACGTGCCCGAAGTCAGCGTTTCCGATGCGGTTATGCTGCTCGATTTGCGTCATACGAATGCGCTGTTTTTCAAAAATTCTGGAACTGGTCGGCATAATATGGTGTATCGCCGCGACGATGGCTCGATCGGGTGGGTCGAGCCGTCCTGATTTTCGCCGCTATTGAGCTGTAGCGGGAATCGGTGAACCAAATTCAATCGTTCCCTGTCATGCGGAACACTCCTTTGGGGTGACCTCGGCATTTGGCAGTAACGCAGTACGAAAAGAGCAATGAACTCCAATTTTGTATTGAAGCCGGAAGCGGTCGCTTTCACCAGTGCCGGGTCGAAATCGGAAATTCTCGACCTTGTGGCGAATACCTTCGCGCGCGCCTGGGATCTGGATCCTGCGATTGTGCTCGAGCAGCTGGAAGAGCGTGAGAAGCTTGGCAGCACAGGCTTCGGTCGCGGTGTCGCGATCCCGCATGCCCGTTTTCCAGGCCTGAGCCGTCCTGTCGCGGCCGTTATCAAGCTGGCAAAGCCGGTCGATTTCGATGCTGCTGACGGACTGCCTGTTGATCTGGTGTTTGGCCTGCTTTCGCCGGAAAATTGCGGCGCGACGCATCTCCACGCGCTGGCTGCTGTCTCGCGCATGATGCGTGATGACCGGATGCATGACGCGCTGAGCGATGCACCCAATGTCGAGGCTCTCTACAGCCTTGTAACCAACGTGACGGATCGTGACGCTGCCTGATCAGGCCGATGAGAATGGGCAGTTCGCCCATTTTCGCGCGCTCGAGCAGCTTTACGCCTCGGCTCCGATCAACAATCTGTTCCGGTCAAAGCTCGAAATTCTCGAGCCGGGCCGTTCGCGGATCACGTTTTCGGCGCAGGAAGCACACTTCCACGCGGCGGGCGCTGCGCATGGGACGATCTATTTCAAGATGCTCGACGATGCGGCGTTCTATGCTGCCAATTCGCTCGTTTCCGATCGCTTCCTCCTGACGACCGGCTTCAACCTGCATTTCACCAAGCCCATTCGCGGCGGCACCGTGATTGCCGAAGGGCGCTGGATCAGCGGAAAACGCCGTGTCTTCATCGCTGAAGCCAATCTTATAGATGAGGAAGGCGATGAAATCGGGCGTGGGACGGGCACGTTCATGCGCTCGCACATCGCACTTTCCGGCCTTTCCGGCTACCGCCAGTCGGAATAGGACTATGGACGATCGCATCCCCGCGCATCTCGAAGTCAGCGGCCTGATCAAGGCTGTTTCGGCTGAAGGCGGCTTTGCCACAGTGCTTGCCAAGGGTGAGAAGACCGCCGGCACATTGATGATAGTATGTTGCGAAAATGGCACAAAATTGCGCGCTTACGAACGAATGCCACAGCTGGATGGCACCCGCGCATGGGTGCTTTCGAAGTCTCAAGACACTGAAAAACCTTTAGAATTCAGCGAATATATCGACCGGAGAAAGCGTCAGGACAGCGACCTTTGGATCCTCGAGCTGGACGTCGCGAATCCAGAACGTTTCATCGGAAACCAACTCCCCCAAATTTGACACTGCGGCGGCAATCGCTATTTGGCCCGCAACCTTCCAGACAGCGTATGTTGCCTTGCACCGCAATGCGGTGGTGCGATGCAGCGCGCAGACGGGGAGTGGACTTGCAGGTCCCAAGGGATGGCAAGCGGTAAGAGATGACACGTCACACAGTGTCGCAGCCGCAAGACCTGCATCAGTCGCTCACCGCCGTGTGATTTAGGATTGATGAAAATTTCTCTGAAGCGGGCTGGGGCCATCGCCCTCGCCTCAACTGTGTTTGCGAGCAGTTTCGGTACCGCAGTGAGCGGCGCCATCGCACAGGACCAGACGGACCCGGTAGTGGCCGAACTGGCACAAACAGAATTTGAAACGCCGCAGGACGCTGCAGAACCCGCCGCTGATGAGCAGGTCCGGTTCGTTGCCAGCGAAGTGGTGCAGGACGTTCCGGAAACGCCGGAAGTAGAAGAGACCGATGCCAGCTCGCTGCGCGAACTGGTCAATACGGTCGACACCTCAGGTGAACTTTCGCGCGAAATGATGTGCCTGGCGCAGGCCGTTTATTTCGAATCGCGTGGTGAACCGCTTGATGGCCAGCTGGCCGTCGCCCGCGTGATCATCAACCGTGCCGAAAGCAACACGTTCCCCGACGACTATTGCTCGGTTGTCACCCAGCGCTCGCAGTTTTCCTTTGTGCGCGGCGGCCGTATTCCTGCCCCGAACCGTGGTACGACCGCATGGAACCGTGCCAAGGCGATCGCCCGCATCGCTCACCGCGATCTGTGGGATAGCGAAGTGGATGACGCACTGTACTTCCATGCTACGCATGTCCGCCCACGCTGGGCCGGCCGCATGACGACCCGAGCACGGATCAACAACCATATTTTTTATAGGTAAGGGTTTTGTCCCGACCGATAATGAAAAGGCCTCGGCGATTGCCGGGGCCTTTTTCTTTTAATCTTTGATTTCAACCCAAACGGGAGTGTGATCGCTCGACTTTTCGCGTCCGCGGTATTCGCGATCTACACCGGCGGAAACGAGGCGATCAGCCGTTTGGGGCGACAACAGCAGGTGATCGATGCGGAAGCCGTGGTCGCGCTGCCAAGCGCCGGCCTGATAATCCCAATAGGTCCACACCCCGCCGCGCGGGTTGAGCAGGCCGAGTGCGTCGGTCCAGCCATCGTTGAGAATGCGCGTGTAGGCTTCGCGGGATTCCGGCTGCATCAGCGCATCGCTCGCCATGGCCTTGACCGACCACACGTCATTGTCACGCGGGATCACATTGAAATCGCCGACCACGACAGCTGGCTGCTCGCTGGCGAGAAGCTCCTGCAACCGCTCACGAAGCGCCGCCATCCATTCCAATTTGTAATCGAACTTCGGTCCGGGATGGGGATTGCCATTGGGGAGGTAGAGATTGACGATCCGCACGCCGTTTACATCGGCTTCGATATAACGCGACTGCTCGCCTTCGCCCTCTTTGGGGCCGTCGACACCGAGGCCGCGTTTGACCTCTTCTGGCGCAGTACTATCGGCAAGGATCGCAACCCCGTTGAAGCTCTTCTGCCCGTGCCAGATCGCCTTGTAGCCGATCTCTTCGAACTCATCGGCCGGGAAGCCTTCATCCTGCGTCTTGATTTCCTGCAGGCAGGCGACTGTCGGCCGGGTTTCTTCCAGCCATTCTTTCAGTCGCGGCAGGCGCGCCTTGATACCGTTGATGTTGAATGAGGCAATCCGCATGCAGCGGACTTTAGATGCCAAAGCTGGAACCGCAACCACATCCCGCAGCAGCGTTGGGATTTTCCACCCGGAAAGCCGCACCGCCAAGCGATTCGACGAAATCGACGACACTGCCCGCAACAAGGTCGAGGCTGACCGGATCGACCACCAGCTTTACGCCGTCGGTCTCACTCACCGTGTCTTCGCTCTCCGGCTCGCCCAATTCGAATTTGTACTGGAAGCCCGAGCAGCCCCCGCCTTCGACGGACAGGCGCAATACCGCAGGCTTCGCTTGCTTCTCGGCGATAGTCGCCACACGCTTTGCAGCGGATTCGCTCAGGGTCAGATGAGTTGCCATGCTGTGTATGTAGGGTCGAGCGAGCGTCCGCTCAAGCAGAGGTGATATATTCGCGCATTTGCTGCGCCTCTGCCTCGATCATATCCATCCGGTATTTCACCAGGTCGCCGATCGAGACGAACGCGACCATCCGCTCACCATCGGAGACGGGAAGGTGCCGGATACGCCGCTTCGTCATCATGGAAAGCGCCTTCAGTACGCTTTCGGTAGGAGCGATTGTAATCGCGGGCGCCGTCATGACTTCGCCCACCGCGCGGTGCAGCACGTCAGCGCCATCCCGCGCGATGCAATAGAGAAGGTCACGCTCGGAAAAAATCCCGGCCACTTTCTCACCATCCATCACCGGCAGAGCGCCGATGCGTTTGTCGGCCAGCAGGCTGGCAGCATGTTGGACGCTGTCGGTCGGCGCGCATGCGACCACAGTGTCATCCCGGTTGGCGATCAGATTGGCTATTGTCATGGGCGCACTCCTCTTTTCCCGCAGGTCGTAGTTATGCCACGGATTGGCCATGGGCGGCAAATGCGGACCAAACGCCCCGTTGCATCACAGGGACAAGGCAGGCATGTGCAGGCCCATGATCAAGCCATCGCCTCTCGACGATCCCGAAAACGCCGCGCATGCTTGGGCGCATTTTCGGCGGATTATGCGGCTGATGCTCGGCATTACCGTGGTGGTTGTCGTGATTGCACTGGCGATCGTCTACAATCAGGTTGAGGACGTCTCACCGCATTTCTTCATCGCGACGGCGCTGGGTATCGGGTTTTCCATGTTGCTGATGAGCGCGCTGATGGGCCTCGTCTTCATGTCCAGCGGCACGGGGCATGACGAATCGGTCGATAATTCGCTCGACGATCTCGATTTCAGGAATGACGATTAAGGCGCGGGCTGCAGGCGGTATTCGGCGACAGGCGTGCCGCCGATCAGATGCTCCTGAATGATCCGCTCCAGCACTTCTTCTGTGCAGGAATGATACCAGACCCGGTCAGGCCAGACGACCACAATGGGCCCCGCGGCGCACAGTTGCAGGCAATCGGCCTTGGTCCGCTGGACACCGCCCTTCCCCGCAAGGCCGACCTCTTTCAGGCGCTTTTTCAGATACTTCCAGGCTTTTTCGCCGACATCGCGCTTGCAGCATTTCTGCTTTTCAGAAACTGCGCAGATGAAGACATGCCGATCGATGGCCGACCCACCGATCTTGGCGAGCGCCTTTTCAGCCTTCTCGATGTCTTTTTTCTTCGACAGGGTCAGCGCTTCTTGCCGGCGATCCGGGCAATCTCGGCTTTCACCAGCCGCTCCACCATGTCGGGTAGATTGGCATCGAGCCATTGGGCCAGCATAGGGCGGAGCATGTCGCGCACCATGCCTTCCAGCGAGGTTTCGCCAGAACGAACGATCTGCGGCTTGGCAGGAGGCTCCGACAGCATCGCCAGCGCAGCAAGCGATTGCCGCATGGCATCGGCGGCCTGCGCATTGGTCAGCGTATCGTCTTGCGGGTGCTCTTCATCGTCTTCCAGCTCAGCACCGGCTTCACTCAGGTCGAGAATTTCCTCGGCCTCATCCTGATCGACAGGATCGAGGTTGAACACGCTGCGCTTGAGCGGGGATTCGGCTTTACCGGGTGCCGGATCCTTTTCCTGACGCACCGAATCGCGATCGATCACACGTTTGATCGATTCGAGTATTTCCTCGACTGACGGCTCGCCTTCCTGACGCATTTAGTCCCCCGCTGGTAAGCTCGTCGATATCTCACCGTCTTGCGCTGGGATGTCAACGGTGCGGGTGCTTTCTGCTGCGGGTTCGGGGTCGCGCTGCCAATCCCAGATAATGCCGCGCACGCGGTCATAATTGTCGATAGGATCGTAAAGCGGGCCTTCGTCTTCCAGCCCCAAATCGCGCGCCTCGGCACGGCCCATAGCGGCGAGAAGGGTGAAGCCGGCGACGTAAGCATTGCGCCGCGCGGTGACGAGCTGGGTCTGCGCGTTCAGCAATTCCTGCTGGGCGTTGAGAATATCGAGGATGGTGCGATTGCCGACGGTATTTTCTGCTCGAACGCCTTCAAGGCTCAATTCTGCCGCGGCGACGGCCTGTTCGCTTGACCGCGCAACGGCATTCGCAGCGCGGTAGCTGGAAAAGGCCGCGCGGACCTGCGCGATCACGGCGCGCTCTGTCGCGATGGCCTGTTCCAGTGCTGCCACTGCCAGAGCACCCGCCTGTCGCTGCTGCGCTGCGGGGCGGCCACCCTGGAAAATCGGGATCGAAACAGACGCGCCCACGGTGATGTCGGTGCCGGCGTTGCTACCGCTGGGATTGGAGCCGAGAAAGTTCTGGTAATCGGTCTGCGCGAAAAGGCTGAGCGAGGGAAGGCGACCTGCGCCCGCGACCTCTATGTCATAGCCCGCCGCCTCCGCCTGTTCGCGTGCAGCGATAATGTCCGGATTGTATTCCAGCGCGATATCGACGGCTTCATCCGGCGAGGATGGCAAGCCCGGCAGCGGCGGTGGCGCCTGCAAGTCCATCGGCGGCGCGCCGGTGAGCTGGAGATAGCGTTCGCGCGCTTCGATCAGATTGGCGCGGGCGCTTTGCAGATCGCCTTCCGCAATGGCGAGACGGCTCTGCGACTGGGCGACATCGGTGCGGGTGAGGTCACCGATCTCAAAGCGATCCGATGTTGCTTCGAGATTGACGGTCAGCACTTCGACATTGTTCGCCGTAAGCGAAACCAGCGCTTCGTTGAGGATCACATCCATATAGGCGGCGACCACCTGCGAGAAAATCGCGCTTTCGGTGCCGCGCAGATCGGCGCGTCCGGCCTCGACCCGGTTTTCCGCCGCAAGAATACCGTTGCGTACGGCACCACCGCTGTAAACCGGCACTGCGAGCGAGACATTGCCGCGTACCAGGCGTTCCGGCGACACGACCGCGGGGGTGCTCTGCTGCACCAGTTCGGAGTAGCTTGCCGAGGCGCTGAGATCGGGCAGGCCCCGCGAGCGCTGGATCGGCACATTCTCGTCCGTCGCGCGCAGCTGGGCGCGCGCCGCAGCAAGTGTCGGGTTGTCGTAATAAGCGCGCGCGAGCGCTTCCTTCAGCGTTTCGGCAGACGCGGGCGTTGAAAAAACGAACGCCCCGGCCAGCAGGCCGGCGATGATCCGCCGCTTTGCCATGTTTAGAAGCTCCATTCCTTCGGCTTGGCGAAGGCGTGCAATTGTGGAATGCCAATGTCGTAGACGGGCAGCAGCGAGACGCCGCGATCGCCTTTTCGGCCAACGGCAATGCGGGTGACGCCATTATCGACGATGCCGGTCACAATGCGCGCGCCATCGGCGAGGCGATTTGCAAGCTTGGCGGGCACTTCTTCGACTGCGCCGTCGATCATCAGCAGGCTTGCGCCTTTGCCCTTGCGGCTCGATCCCAGCGCGTCTTCCGGTGAGATCACCGTCAGATTGGCGACCAGCGGGCGCAGCAATTCGGCGAGGTAGCCAGTACCGCCATCGACAAGCAGCACATGCTCATCCGCCTGCGGTTCAGCTTCCTGCAGCATCATGCCGTGCACCAGCGGAGCAGCCAGCGCGCCGCCATCGGGCAGGCGAACGGCGCGGTCCATATAGGCATGGCCTTTGGCACTGGCGGGCACGAAATCTTCGCGCGGCACGGCGCTCATCCGCTTCAGCACGAATTCGGCGTTCACGCCGCTGGTGCGCAGCTGGCTTTCGATCATCGCGCGGCGGGCGCGATACGAGGCATCTGTTTCGGTCATTTCAGCAGTAGTCACGTCGGCAAATTCCAGTGGTAATCTCTTTTCCCAAAGTCTCTTGGTGCCTTAGGGGCTGTGTGCCCCGTCGCCAAGTGCTTTACCTGCCTTGCCGGTAAAGCCTAAGGGGTCTCGACCAACAGGAGTAACGGCACGATGAGCGACATGATTACCATCCGCGAAGAAGACCTGATCGAAACGATCGCGGATGCGCTGCAATACATCTCCTATTACCATCCGATGGATTACATTCAGGCGCTGGGTGAAGCGTATAAGGCGGAGCAAGGCCCCGCTGCAAAGGACGCCATTGCGCAGATCCTGACCAACAGCCGCATGTGCGCCGAGGGACACCGCCCGATCTGTCAGGATACCGGCATCGTGAATGTCTTCCTGAAATGGGGCCAGAATTGCCGGCTGGAATCGGAAAAGAGCCTGCAGGAGGTCGTCGATGAAGGTGTTCGCCGCGCGTATAACCACGCCGATAACAAACTCCGCGCCTCGATCCTCGCCGATCCGGCTTTCACGCGCCGCAACACGCGCGACAACACGCCTTGTGTTCTCGATGTCGAAATGGTGCCGGGCGATACGGTCGAAGTCGATGTTGCGGCGAAGGGCGGTGGCAGCGAGAACAAGTCCAAATTCAAGATGATGAACCCGTCGGACAATATCATCGACTGGGTGCTCGAACAGATCCCCAGCATGGGCGCAGGCTGGTGCCCGCCGGGCATGCTTGGCATCGGCATAGGCGGCACGGCAGAGCATTGCATGAAGCTCGCCAAGAAATCGCTGATGGATCCGATCGACATGGCGCAGCTGAAAGCGCGCGGGGCCGAGAGCGATATCGAGCAGCTACGGATCGACATTTTCGACGCGGTGAATGCCACGGGTGTCGGCGCACAGGGGCTCGGCGGCCTGTCGACCGTGCTCGATGTGAAAATCTACGATTGGCCCTGCCATGCAGCGGGCAAGCCTGTGGCGATGATCCCCAATTGTGCAGCAACGCGCCATGCGCATGTGACGCTCGACGGCTCGGGCCCGGCCTACATCCCGCAGCCCGATCTCGATGCGTGGCCCGATGTGCATTGGGAGCCCGATGCCGAGGCGAAACGCGTCGATCTCGACAATCTTGCGGCCGAAGAAGTCGCGAGCTGGAAGCACGGCGACCGCCTGCTTCTCAACGGCGCGATGTTGACTGGGCGCGACGCGGCGCACAAGCGCATCCAAGACATGCTCGACAAGGGCGAGGAGCTACCTGTCGAATTCAAGGGCCGCGCGATTTATTACGTCGGCCCGGTCGATCCGGTCATGGGTGAAGTGGTCGGCCCGGCTGGCCCCACCACTGCCACACGCATGGACAAATTCACCGAAATGATGCTCGATCTCGGCCTGCTCGCCATGATCGGCAAGGCTGAACGCGGCCACGATGCCGTCGAAGTGATCAGCCGCTTCAAAGTGGCTTATCTGATGGCGACGGGCGGCGCGGCGTATCTCGTGGCGCGCGCGATCAAGGAAGCGAAAGTCGTCGCCTTTGAAGAGCTGGGCATGGAAGCGATCTACGAATTCACCGTGAAAGACATGCCTGTAACCGTCGCGGTCGATAGTGAGGGCAACAATGTCCACACGCTCGCCCCGCTGCACTGGCGCGAGAAGATTCGCGAAGAAGGCCTTCTCAAGAGCTGATGCGCCCCGATTCATCGACCAGCGTCATACCCGTGTCGATGGAAACGGGCCGCAAGGCTGGCAAACAGGCGCGCTGAAGGGCTACACGGGCGGGATGGATAAAGCTGAAACCAGCAAATCTGCGGCGCGCGTGCCTTTCCGCACCGTTCTCGCTTCCGTGGTGGGGCTGTGGGCGACCTATCTCGTCCTTATGACGCTGCGCGCGGAACTGCTCGGCATGGACAATGCGGGCGAGATGTTCGAGCGCCGACTGATCGCCAGTTCGATCGGTATCGTCATTACGCTTGGCCTGTGGGTCGTGCTGCGCCCGTTCGATGCAAAACCGCTCTGGGCAAAGACATGCGCTGCGCTGGTTTTCGCTCTCCCCGCCGCTCTGCTGAGCATGCAAGCAAACCGGCTGGTATTTGCCGATCTGCAATCGCAATTGAACGATCAGGTCCTGCGTGAGCTGGTAGAAACCAGCGGCGTTGCACAGGAAGACGTAGATGATGCGCAGTTGCAGGGCATCAGCCAGTTCATGCAGCGCGGCAATCTGCAATATATCGTCGAGATCACGTTCAGCCGCTATTTCATGATGCTGGCCTGGTGCGCGCTGTATCTGGCATTACTCTCAGGCGAGCGCGCGCGTGTTGCCGAGCGGAGAGAGCAGCAATTCCGGAGCGCGGCAAAGGCGGCTGAGCTCAAGAGCCTGCGCTATCAGGTCAATCCGCATTTCCTGTTCAATACGCTCAATTCGCTGTCTGCACTGGTGCTGACCGACAAGAAGCAGGCGGCGGAAAAGATGATCCAGATGATCAGCACTTTCTATCGCCGCAGTCTGGCTGACGACACCACCGCCGATGTCCCGCTGCGCGAAGAAATCGCCCAGCAAAAGCTTTACCTCGATATCGAGGCGGTGCGCTTTCCGATGCGATTGGTCGCCGATTACGATGTTCCGGAAGAGCTGGAGGATGCGCTTATCCCCGGCATGATCCTTCAGCCGCTGGTGGAAAATTCGGTGAAGCACGCCGTCGCGCCTTCCGCCGGGCAAGTCACCATCCGCATTTCCGCGCGCGAAGAATACGGCCGCCTTGTTGTAACCGTTTCGGACAATGGCACGAGCGCGCGCGACAGCGAGGAGGTCCGCCCCGGCTTCGGCATCGGTCTCAACAATGTGCACGAACGGCTCGAGGCACGCTTCGGCAATGAAGCGACTGTTGCATCCGGCCATTCGCCCGACGGGTTCGTGACGCATCTTCGCCTGCCGCTGCTGCGCATGCGCGAACAGGTGGCGGCCTAAACTTCCGATAAGCACAGGACGGTCGGCATGAATGATAATCCCGAAACGTTGCGCACACTGATCGTCGATGATGAGCCGCTTGCGATTGAGCGGATGCAGGTTCTCTGCGCGGAAATCCCGCAGCTGACCGTCATCGGCACGGCAAGCGATGGCGAATCCGCGTTGCGGCTGGCCGACAAGCTTTCTCCCGATCTACTGCTTTTGGATATGACCATGCCGGGCATGGATGGCCTGCAAGTCGCCAAGGCAGCCAAGGAGCAGGACAAGAGCCCGGCAGTGATTTTCGTCACCGCGCATGAGAATTTTGCGGTCGAGGCATTCGATCTTGAAGCGATCGATTACGTATTGAAGCCGGTGGCGTCCGATAGGCTGGAGCGGGCGATCGAACGCGCGCTCAACCGCCGCGGTGAAGCCGAGCTGACCGAGGAGGAAAGCCCGTGGCTGACCGAATTCTGGGTGCCGCATCGCTCCGAACTTCTCCGCATCGAAGCGTCCGAAGTCTTCCGCATCGATGCCGAGCGGGACTATGTGCGCCTGCATGTCGGCGACACCAGCTACCTGCTGCTGCAGACCATCGCCGGGCTCGAGGAAAAGCTCGATCCGGACAAATTCATCCGCATCCATCGCTCCACCATCCTGCGCCGCGACTTTATTCGCGGATTGAAGCATGAGGGGCTGGGCGTGTGGTGCGCGGAACTGGAAGACGGCGAAGAGCTGCGCATCGGCCGCACCTATCTCAAGAAAGTGAAAGCGATGGCTGGTCGCTAGGCGCGGCGCATCGCGAGTATTTCCCGCGTCCTCGGGCACCGGGGCCAAAAAAAAGGGCGCCTTCCCTTACCGAAAGGCGCCCATACGGGGGTCTGAATTGCTGAAGCTAGAGGTCGACGACCTCTGCCAGGCTTTCCTCAATGTTTTCGCGCGCTTCGCTGACGCACTGGCGGGCCTCACGGCTGCGCAGCCTTGTGCCGAGATTGACATCATCGAGGCCGCAAACATAGCGCGCGGCGCGCTCGATGCGCTGGTTGAGAGCAGCGATGCCGTCTTCGGTGGTCAGATCGAGGTCGCTGTAGGAAATGCTCGCACTTCGCTCATCCTGAGCGGAAGCGATGGCGGGGCTAAGGACAATGCCGGTGGCGGCAAGGGCCAGAGCCATGGCGTATACACGGTTCATCATGGGTCTCCTTCCTTTGCCTCCCTGTCCCGGTAGGAGGGTCACACCGCAGCCGGTGGGACTGGAACGGCTGCGGTGCGATTACGGATGTAGGCCAGACCAGATTGATTCGCGCCTCAAGCTCGATTGGGAGGTGTAAAATGTCGACGAGCGATTCCTCCGTCCGACCAACGACATTCGGCGGTCTACGAAGCGCACATTGCCCTTTCTCCCGGCATTCGGCAGATATGGTGCATGGCATCGCTCCTCACCTTGATCGTGACCATGCTGCTCGGGATCGGCAATTTCGCCTCGCATCGCGCGGTGATCGAGAGCGGACACCGCATGGTGCAGGAGATGACGCCGGAGGCCTTGCGCGTTCTCCGCCCGGTCAGCCTCTCTTTCGAATTTCTGTTGCTTTGCGGCGCGCTTTATGCGGTGCGCTCAGGTCACAGCCATTGGATGTGGGTGTATCTCGCCTATTCGCTCATAAATGCCGGGGCCGCCTGGGCGATTGTGAACAGGCGGCTGTAAGCCGGAGGGGAACTGCCAACCAGCCTGCGGATTGATCAGGCATGGTGGATAGACAACGTATCTGGCTGATAAACAACGAAGCCAGCGGATCGAATGATGCCGCGGCGCTGGAAGCATGCGAGAACAGCTGTCGGGAGTGCAGCCTGGACATCGCCCAGCGCAGCACCTTTCCTGCTCAGGAACTGCCAAGCCCCGACATGCTGGATGCAGCCGATATTGGCCTCGCGGTCGTCTATGCAGGCGATGGAACGATCAACGCGGCGCTTGAACACCTCGCAGGCTGGCAAGGCGCGGTTCTGGTCCTGCCCGGCGGGACGATGAATCTGCTCTATCACCGGCTTTTTGCCGAGCTTTCAGTAGAGGATGCTTTACGGGCCGCCAGTACGGGCACAGCCCGCCGCGTGCGCCCCTCGGTGGTAAAAAGCGCCTGCGGGACGGCCTATGCCGGACTGCTAGCCGGGCCTGGCACAACATGGAACGTCGTTCGTGAAGCCATGCGCAATGCGTCTCCGATCGAAATGGCCCAAGGCGTACAGGAAGCCTTCGCGGAAACTTTGCAGGGCGAACGCATCCGCTGCACATCCCCCGAATTTGGCACCCGCGAAGGCTACCCATTGATCCTGCTTTCTCCGGCAGGCGAAGCGATCAAGGCCGATGCGTATCATGCCGATAACGCAGCTGAATTCATCGATCAGCTCTTCGCCCTGATTCGGCGGGACTTTCGCGCCGGGCCGCATGACCGGATTGGCGAGGCAGATCGCCTGACCCTCGAAACGGTGGATGGAAACGGCTTCGGTGTACTGCTCGATGGCGAACCTTGCGACGTCGATGGACCGACCGAATTCACGCTGGCCTATGCGAAGGTTGACCTGCTAGCGACCGACTATGATGGCTGAACGCAGACTGCTCTTCCACCTTTCCGACATTCACTTCGGGCTTGAGGACAATCAGGCGCTGGATTGGGTAATGGAGGAAATCCGCGAAAAGCGGCCCGATGCGGTGGCCATCACCGGCGATCTCACCATGCGGGCCCGGCATAGCGAATTTGACGCGGCAACCCGCTGGATCAAGTCGCTGGACGTCCCCGTCACGGTCGAAATCGGCAATCACGACATGCCGTATTTCAATCCTATCGAGCGTTTCTTGACACCCTACAAGCGGTTCAGCGGAATGGAGGAACTGGTCGAGAAAGAGCTGCAGTGGGATGGCCTCGCCATCGTGCCACTCAAGACGGTGCGCCGCTGGCAACCTCGCCTCAACTGGTCGAAGGGCTGGATCACCGACGCCGCGCTCGAGCGGTGTCTCAATGCGCTCGACAAGCTTCCCGCGGGCACGCAGGCGCTTGTGGCGGTCCACCACCCCTTACGCGAAGTCGGCACCCAGGGCACGGCCCTCACCAAGCATGGGCAAAAGGCGCTGAACGAGCTCGCGACGCGGCCTGTGCTGGCCGTGCTTTCCGGCCATGTGCACGATGCTTTCGATATCATGGAAGAGACGATCCATGGCAAAGTCCGCATGATCGGCGCGGGCACATTGTCGCAGCGCGTGCGATCGACACCGCCCAGCTTCAACGAGCTTGAATGGGACGGCAAAGACCTGCGCGTGCGTGTACGCAATCTCGAAAATGTCAGAACGCCGGACATGATGATCGACGATGTGCCGGAAGATGCGATGCCGCCGCGCCAGCCCGGCGAACCTGTCGCGCCCGTCAACAAAGTCCCGCGGACGGATCCCCCGGAGCATTAGAAAAGCTCAATTGGCCTCTTGAATACGGCATTTGGGCGCAAGCGCGCGGAACGCAGCCGCAGCATCGGGTATTTCCCCTACATTATGACCAAGGTCCTGATTGTCGAAGACGATCTGCTGAACCGCATGTTCTACGAAGCGGTCTTCAAGCAGCGCGGCTACCAGCTGATGGTGGTCGACGATGGCGCGCGTGTGCTGGACGCCGTCGATAGCTTCGCGCCGGATCTGATCACGATGGATATCCATCTGCCGCATGTTTCGGGCCGCAAGCTGATCCGCAAGATCCAGAAGAATCCCGACACACGCCACATTCCGATCCTCGCCATCACCGCCTTTGCAGGTAAGCAGGACGAAGCGGAAATCCGCCGCGCGGGTGCGCGGGGATATCTGGCCAAGCCGCTGGGCATCGAGGAACTGCTGGGCGAGGTTGATTCTCTTCTGGGCGATCGTCAGCCGGCCCAATCACAGGCCGAGCCTACCCACCACTGATATTTTCCCAAACGCATGCAAAAAGGGCGACCCTTCGTGGGGGCCGCCCTTCGCATTTTCCTCCGTCGAGGAAACTGGTGAGAGGCCGGAGCCTCGTAAGTTTTAACGTTTCGAGAACTGGAAGCTACGACGTGCCTTGGCGCGGCCGTACTTCTTACGCTCAACCACGCGGCTGTCGCGGGTGAGGAAGCCAGCGGCCTTGATCACTGCACGCAGCGTCGGCTCGTAACGGGTCAGCGCCTGGCTGATGCCGTGCTTCACAGCGCCGGCCTGGCCGGACAGACCGCCGCCCGAAACTGTGGCGACCACGTCATACTGCTCTTCACGCTCGGCAATGGCGAACGGCTGGTTGATCACGAGACGCAGGGTCGGGCGTGCGAAATACACTTCCTGATCCTTGCCATTGACGGTGATCTTGCCGGTGCCGGGCTTCAGCCAAACGCGAGCTGTCGCGTCCTTGCGGCGGCCGGTTGCATAGGCGCGGCCCTGATCGTCGATTTCCTGCTCGCGCAGCGGCGTGCTGGGTACTTCGACATTTGTTTCGGCAGCGTCAGCAGCAGGAGCGTCACCCACGACGTCCTTCAGCTCGGACAGGTCCGATGCGGTGTTCTTGTCTTCGGTAGCCATTATGCGGACACCTTGTTCTTGCGGTTCATCGAGGCAACGTCGAGCACTTCGGGCTTCTGGCCGTCATGCGGATGCTCGGTGCCGTTGTAGAGGTGCAGGTTCTTCATCTGCGCGCGGCCCAGCGGACCCGTCGGGATCATGCGCTCAACAGCCTTTTCGAGAACGCGCTCAGGGAAACGACCTTCGAGAACCTTCTCTGCAGTGGTTTCCTTCAAGCCGCCCGGATAGCCGGTGTGCTTGTAATAGATCTTCTTGGCGGCCTTGTTGCTGGTGAACTTCACCTTGTCGGCGTTGATGACGACGACATGGTCACCGCAATCGACGTGCGGAGTGAAGCTCGGCTTGTGCTTGCCGCGCAGGATGTTGGCGATGATCGTTGCGAGACGGCCGACGACGAGACCTTCGGCATCAACGATGTGCCACTTTTTCTCGACCTCGGTCGGCTTGATCGACCGGGTGGTCTTGCTCAGAGCCTTCATGGCTTTTGATTCCTGTAATTCGTGTGCGAATGATCGCTGCTTTAGTCCGGCTGCTTTCCTGCAAAACAGAATCGCTGCGGCCGGAGCGTTGCGAAGGCGCGCATTTGTCGCTTCAGCCCCGCGAAGTCAAGCGATTCTGCGGTATAGCGGAGAGGTAAAATAATACCCCGCCCTGAATCTCGATCAGGAAAGCGCAGTCAGGGTCCACCGCTCGCGTGTCGTTCGGCGGCTCGATCCGATCGCCGTAACGATATCGCGCGCAGCGCTTCTCATCAGCCCTGTTGCGCGATCCATCTCGGCTTCGAACAATGTCTGCACGCTGCCTTCAGTGCCGTCGGGCAGGATTACGATCTCGCTCGTACGGCGTGGCTCATCCGACGGCGCAAAGAGATCTTCCGGCATGGTCGCCGTGATACCCTGGCCCGCAGCATGGATCGCCCCGATGAATTGCTCGACCTGCTCGCGCTCCGATTGCGGCGGGTTATGCTGACCCATAACTTCAAGTGCGTGATCGACCGCCGACTGCACCTCCGCCTGCCTTGGCAATGTATTGTCGGGATTGGCGATGCGGCCGGAAGCTGTGAGTTCGAGCGGGAAAAGCCCGCTCTCATCACGCGACTGCTCCAGTTCGACAAAGCGCGAAAGAGTTTCAGGTGCTTCGACCGACACGCTCTGCTGGAGACCATGGACAAGAAACCCCTCGCCATTCTCGCGAAATTCAACGGTGAACGCGCGCGAAACATGGATCACGCGGCCATCGACAAGGTCGCGCTCGACACTGCGGCGATAAAGCATCCGTCCGCGCGGGGGTGCGATCAAGGTAGCCGAGCGGGTGCGCGCAAGGGCGGGTGTCTGGACGAGTCCCGCAGACAGGGCCGCTGCCAGCGCGAATCGCAAGCTGTCTCGCCGATGCCACTGGGCCATTGCCCTTTCCCTCCCTTTTAATCGCCGCCCTGCAGCTGCTCGGCCAGCCAGCCAAGCGTTGCCGGCGGCGCTGCACTTACGGGCAAAGCCATAATGGCGGGGGTCTCATAGGGATGCAAACTTTCCAGTCGCGTGATCGCTTTTTGCAGGGTGACCGTATCCGTTTTGCACAGCAAGCCGCATTCCGATGCCGTTTCGATCGCGCCTTTCCAGCGGAACACCGATTCGACCCGGGGAATGATATTGCCGCACGCGATCAGCCGCTCCTCGACAAGCTGTGCAGCAGCGGTTCGGGCGCTTTCCATGTCCGGAAACGGACACCAGATCATCGCCGCGACCGCTTCACTCACGATGCGCGGCCCAAAACATGGGCGGACCACGCATAGGCCCCCACCAGCAACGCCCCCACGCCTTGATGCGCCACGGCGATCCACAATTCGACGCCGGTTATGACGGTGGCGATGCCGAGCGCGATCTGGACGCCGAGCATGGCATGCAGCGCAATCGATGCGCGCCGATCAAGCGCCTTGGTGCGGATTGCCATCACGATCAGTGCGGCAGCCGCCACCCAGGCCCACCAGCGATGGATGAAATGCAGCCAGAAGGGATCATGGGTAATCGTCCACCAGATTCCGCTCGACCAATTGATATTCGGCAGGAATTGCCCCTGCATCAACGGCCAGCTATTGGATGCAAGGCCGGCATTCAGCCCCGCCACCCACGCGCCGAAAAGCAATTGCAGAAAGAAAACCAACCCCACACCAATGGTAAGCGCCGTCAGCCGGGCCGGACGGGCATTGCCCGCCGCAAGCAGGCGCAGGTCCAGCGCGGTCCAGATCAGACCGCCGAAAGTGAGGAAAGCGGTCAGGAGGTGGATCGACAGCCAGAAATGCGAAACATCGGTCATCTCGGTCGACAGGCCGGAGCGGACCATAAACCACCCGAAAGCACCCTGCAGACCGCCGAGCGCGAGCAGCGCGACAAGGCGCGGCTTGTATCCTGCCGGGATCGCCTGCTTCACCCAGAACCACGCGAGCGGAACGGCAAAGGCCAGCCCGATGATCCGCCCCAGCAGCCGGTGGAACCATTCCCAGAAATAGATGAATTTGAAGGCAGCGAGATCCATCCCGGCCGGCCCGCTGACATTCTGGTATTCGCCAGTCGTCTGATAAAGCTCGAACTCTGCCTGCCAGTCTGCTTCGCTCAAGGGCGGCAGCGCGCCGGTGACGGGTTTCCACTCGGTTATCGATAGTCCGCTTTCGGTCAGCCGCGTAATACCGCCGACGGCGATCATGATCAGCACCAGCGCCGCAACGCTGAAAAGCCAGTTCGTCAGCGCGAGCGGACGGATAGAGCCGCCACCAGCGTCTGATCGGGAAATAGTCTGTGCCTGAGTCGCCATGCGGGCGGATTTGCGCATTCTTTCGCAAATCGCAAGCGGCACAAAGGGCGGGTGTTGCGGCGAAACGCGCGCAAAACCCTTGCGCAATGTTACAGCATTACATAAATGACTTCCCATGGCACAGCTCGTCCCATGGATTCGCGGCAAGATGGACCGCGTCGGCATTCTGTTGTCGGCGCTGTGCGTGCTGCATTGTGTGGCGGGCCTGATCCTTGTTGCCGGACTTGGCCTCGGCGCGACTTTCCTGCTCGATCCGGCGATTCACCGTGCAGGCCTGGTCCTCGCAACCCTGGTGGCTGGAGTGGCAATCGGTATCGGCGCCATTCGCCATCGCCGCCGTACGCCCTTCGTCGTCGCCATGACCGGGCTTTCCTTTATGGGCGGCGCGCTGGCCGTCGGTCATGGTTTCGAAGAAGCCGTGCTGACGATCATCGGCGTCGGTCTTGTGGCTGCAGGGCACCTGCTCAACTTGCGTCACGCCTGATACGCGCTATCTGCGCTGGCGATGACTCAGCAAATCTCCCTTACCGTGAATGGCGACGCGCGTCGCACCTCTTCCGCCACCATCGCTGCGCTTGTGCGCGAGTTGGGGCTGGATCCTGCCAAAGTGGCGGTCGAGCACAATGGCGAAATCGCGCCGCGCTCGAATTTGGAGGCGGCGAGCTTGAGCGAAGGTGACCAGCTCGAAATCGTCCATTTCGTGGGTGGCGGTTCGGGTGAGAGTGATGACAGTTGGGAAGTGGCCGGACACCGCTTCAACAGCCGCCTGATTGTCGGCACTGGCAAATACAAGGATTTCGCGCAGAACGCCGCTGCGGTTGAAGCCGCCGGCGCAGAGATCGTGACCGTCGCGGTGCGCCGTGTGAATGTCTCGGACCCGAACCAGCCCGTGTTGATGGACTACATCGATCCGAAGAAGGTTACCTACCTCCCCAACACTGCCGGCTGTTTTACCGCAGAGGATGCCATCCGCACTCTCCGCCTTGCGCGCGAGGCAGGCGGATGGGATCTGGTGAAGCTCGAAGTGCTGGGAGAAGCGAAAACGCTCTACCCCAATATGGTCGAGACCATCCGCGCCTGCGAAGTGCTGGCGAATGAAGGCTTCAAGCCGATGGTTTACTGCGTCGATGATCCGATCGCTGCCAAGCAACTGGAGGACGCGGGCGCGGTGGCGATCATGCCGCTGGGCGCGCCTATCGGCTCGGGCCTCGGCATCCAGAACCAGGTGACCATTCGCCTGATCGTCGAAGGCGCGAATGTGCCGGTGCTGGTGGATGCAGGTGTCGGCACAGCGAGCGATGCTGCGGTCGCAATGGAGCTCGGCTGTGACGGCGTGCTGATGAACACCGCCATCGCCGAGGCCAAAGACCCCATCCGCATGGCCCGCGCGATGAAGCTGGCAGTGGAGGCCGGGCGAGAGGCCTATCTGTCGGGTCGCATGGGTCGGCGCAAATATGCCGATCCGAGCAGCCCGTTGGCGGGGCTCATCTAGATTGCGTGAGCGCATCCGCGCTCACGTCCTCGGTAATTATTTGTCTCATGCGGCCACATCCGTGACCGCGTCCTCGGTGCTATTCGCTCCGGCGGGCTTCGTCCGCCTGCGCGGCACCTGCGGGCTTCGCGTTCGCTCGCTGTCGCTAGCCTAAGGCTAGCGGCCCGTGCGCAACTTTCGATCGGTGTCGCGGAGCACGCTCGGCGACCAGCCGAGGGCAAGGCCGAACGGCCGCCCGGAGCGGGCGCGTAGCGGAGCGAAGCGCATCTAGCGAGGACGAAAGCGCGGATGCGCTTTCGCAAAACAAGCAACGCACGATCCCACCACACCAAAAATTAACCATACTGCGCGAATGTAAGGCTCCAACATGGGGAGCCTGTCATGGCTAAAGCGAAAACTGCCTCGCTGACGATTGCTGAAATGCGCGAGTTCGCCGGTTTTACCGAAAACGAGCGCAGCTTTATCGAGCGGGCTTTGGATATCGGCATGGGCCGGGGCGATGCCTTCAAGATTTGGAGCCGCACGCCGGACGATCAGCGATCGATCCGCGGCCAGTATCTCGCCTATCGTGAGCTGCGCCAGTTGCGCGGCAGCGTTCCGGGCACCGTCGGTTTTGACGGGGTCGAGCAGTTTCTTGGTGCGCTGGTGCGTATCTCTGCGCAGGACATTGCGCTTGGCCAGCTCGACAGCTTCTCCGCCTATCGTTTCCTGTATGAGCGGCTGCTCGGCGCAGCGGTCCGCCCGTTTCTGCCCGCAGCCTTCTGCGGCGCGGCGGCCCTGCCTCAGATCGGGCCGGAGCGGCGCAAAATGCTGCTGCAAAGCCTGAGCGAATCGGCCGCGACCGCGCCCGCATGGTCGCCGCGCGAACCAGCGTTCTTCCCGGAAAAGGTCGATCAGCTCGCGGCATAACTCCGCATCGCATAGATGCCAGAATCAAAAGCGCCCGCCCGGTTGGACCGAGCGGGCGCTTTTTCATTGAATCGCAGTTTAGCCGCTTAGAAGGCGACCTGCGCACCCACCATGATCACATCGGTGTCAGCGCCCTGTTCCGACCAGGTGCTGCCATCGGGGAAATTGCCGCCCGAAAGGAAGTTGAGTGGGACGAAACCGTCCACATGGATCAGCTCACCGAACAGGTTCACATTGGCCACGGGGAACCACGATGCGCCCAGCACCATCTGGTTCTGCCGCTCCCACGGGGAACCGTCCTCGCCCGAAATGAACTTGGAGAATTCGGCTGACAGCGCCAGTTCGCGGCGCTGCATCGTCATGCGCTCTTCACCGAAGCCGAAGCGCGCACCGATGGTGAAGGCTTCCGGTGCAACGGCTTCGTATACGCTCAGCGGATTGTTCGGGATCGGCACGGCAGTGCCGGCCCATTCATCGGTTGTGCGTGCGTATTCACCCAGAATGGTGAGCGGGCCATAGTTCAGACGTCCATAGACCGCGACGCCCGGGTTATTGTCTTCGCACGGGTTGAAGTGGAAGACCGGATAGCCCTGGCAATAGGCTGTCCCGTGTTGGTAGCTCGCACCGACCATCAGCGAATCCGTGCCATTGCCGAAATCGAAAGTGTACCGTCCGTCGAAGGCAAAGTTGTTGGCGCGCGACGGCACGCTCGAACCCAGCACCGGCACGTTTGCAGCGCGGAACTGGGCGCCGCCCTGGATGATCATGCCGCGCAGATGCAGGCCGCCCGAAACGAAGCCAAGTTGCCCGCCAAAGGCGAGGCCGGAAAACGCATGCCAATTGGTCGAATTGGTGAAAGGGCTGACCGTGTCGTTCAGGCCGAACGGCGTATCCATTTTGCCGACCGCTACATAGACCGGCAGATCGTCCAGATCGCCGTACATCACCCAGCCGCGGCGAAGCTGCAGCTGGTTGCGGGTCAGCGCCGTGATGGTGCCGGGACCGAAGCTTTGCTGCGGATCGTAAAGGAATTCGGCATAGCCGGTGAGGTTATCCGTCAGCTGCGCAGTGAAGGCGAAATTGGCAGAGTGCAGGACGACTTCCGATACCTGGCCGCCGAGCTGGTTCGCGCTTGTCGGGTGGCGCATCAGATAGCCGAACTTGTCGTCCACGGCAGAGAACTGCCAGTTGGCGATAGCCGTAATTCCGCCAGACAGCGTGACGCGATCGGTCAGCTCGCCATCCTGCAGAGCCGCAAGCTGCATCAGCGGCTTGGTGTTCACATTCTCCGCATGGTCCAGCATCGTATAGGCGTAGGTGCTGTTCGTGCCGACGAAGTTTTGTGAACCAGTCACATCCAATTCGCGCGGATCGTCGGCCTCGGTGACGATGTCGCCACCAGCAGCTGCGACCTGGACCGGCGCGGAAGGAGTGCCGGGCACCTGATCCTGCGTGGCGGCATCCGGAACGGCGCCCGAGCTATCGGCCATCCGTCCCTCAGTGCCTGTCTCACCCGAAGTGCGTGCGCCATCCAGTTCGGCGCGGAGCCGTGCGTTTTCAGCCTCGAGAGCATTGAGCCGATCTTCCAGTGCTTCCAGCCGGTCGAGAACCTCCGGGTCCTGCGCCATGGCCGGCGCGGAGATTGCGATGGCAGAGATTCCCACCATCAAGGTTGCGATGTTGCGCGCATTGCGCATGATTCGGTTCGCAGCGATGCCGCGATCACGCTTTTCCATTTTCTGAGGCCCCCCTGGCGTTGAATTCGGCGGCCCCGATCCCTTGGGGCAACCGATTGATTCGAAACGGACTAACCAGTCAGGGCGACGCGGTCGATGCGCGCTTCAATTAATTCCCGACTGTGTGAAGACAGGGCCTTATGCGCAACACATTAATAAAGCTCTTCAAGCCGCTCGCCATAAGCCTCCATGATGAAAGGCCGGCGGATTTTCATGGTCGGGGTCATCTGATCGTTGTCGACCGAGAAGGGCTCATCCGCGAAGGTGAATTTGCGCACCTTCTCGATGACGGAAAGATCTTGGTTGGTGCGATCGATCGCCGCTTTCATGGCGCTGCGGAAAGCGGGGAGCTCCTGCAATTCTGTCATGTCGAAAGGAATATCGTTCGCCCGTGCCCAGGCGAGCGCCCATTCGGCATCGGGCACGATCAGCGCGACCATATATGGTTTCTTGTCGCCCGCGATCATCGCCTGGCTGATTTCAGGCTGCAAAGTCAGCATGCCTTCCAGCTTTTGCGGGGCGACATTATCGCCCTTGTCGTTGACGATGATGTCCTTCTTGCGATCGGTGATCTTGATCCGGCCTTTCTCGTCGAGATGGCCGACATCGCCTGTATGCAGCCAGCCGCCTTCCAGCGTCCGCTCGGTATCTTCGGGGCGCTGCCAGTAGCCGGTCATCACCAGCTCGCCGCGCACGAGGATTTCGCCGTCATCGGCGATCTTGACTTCGACCCCGCGCATCGGCGGGCCGACAGTGTCCATTTTCAGGCCCACTTTGGGCCGATTGCAAGCGACGACGGGCCCGCTCTCGGTCTGCCCGTAACCCTGCAGCATGGTGAGGCCCATAGCCTCGAAGAAATTGCCGACTTCCGGGTTGAGTGGCGCGCCGCCCGAAACCATCGCCTTCATCCGCCCACCGAACTTGGCGCGGATTTTGGGGCGCAGCGTGCGCTCGAGGATCATGTCCATCGGCCTGTCGAGCAGCGATTTGCGGCCCGTTTCGCTTTCCTTCGCAGTGATCTGGAGCGCGCGGTCCATCAGGTAATTGGCGACTTTTCCCTGCTTTTCGACCTGCTTCATGATGCGCGTGCGAAGCACTTCGAACAGGCGCGGGACGACGACCATGATGGTCGGGCGCACTTCCTCGATATTGCTTGCGAGCTTTTCGAGACCCTCGGAATAGAAAATCTCGGCGCCCACGCTGATCGGCAGGAATTGCCCGCCGGTGTGTTCGTAAGAATGGCTTAGCGGCAGGAACGACAGGAAGCGTTCGTCCTTGATGCCGAAATCCTCGATCAGGATTTCTGCTGCACCGCTGACATTGCAGAGCAGCGCACCATGCGGCTGGAGCACGCCGCGCGGGGCGCCGCTGGTGCCGCTCGTATAGATGATGCAGGCCGTGTCGGCGCGCTGGATTTTGCCAATCCGCTCTTCAACTGCCTTGCGCGCGGCATCGGCATCGCCGCTGATCATGTCATCCCACTTGTGCAGGTCGAACGTGCCCGACTGCGCTGTGGAGATGCCTTCCATTACAATCACATGGTTGGCCTTGCCGGTTTTCATGATCGCAGGGAACAAGGGCTTTGCCAGCCTCGCGTTCGAAACGATGACCGCGCGCGCGCCCGAATCGTCCAGGATATGCGAATGATCACGTTCGGTATTGGTGGTATAAGCCGGTGTGCTGATGCAACCGGCAGCCATAATCGCCAGATCGGCAATACACCATTCGGGCCGGTTTTCCGATACGATGACGACCCGGTCCCCTTCGTGCAGGCCGATCTCACGCAGTTTCTCTGACATCAGACAAACGCGTTGAGCGACTTCGGCCCAGGAAATGGTTTCCCACCCGCCTTCACCTTTGAAGCCGAGGAATGGCGCATCGCCTTTCTCATCTGCCCGTTTCAGAAACAGGCTGACGAGGTTTTGCGCATTATCGATATCGTTCAGAACCACGCGGCATCTCTCCTGCACCGGGTTTGTCCCGGCAAATTATCTGTTGCTGGACGGATTACGCGCACCGCCCATGCTGGGCAAGCCTGCCCCTATCAAGCAATCTATGCCTACTGGGCGGCAGATGTTCCCTCGCTGCGCGGATCGGCAGCGCCAATCCAGCCGTCGCCCACCCATTCGACGGCGTTGGCCTTGAGCGGCAGGCTGCGCGTGGTGACTGAGTGGCCCAGCGCCTCGAGTCCTTCTTGCAGACCGGGCACAGCATTGTCCTCTTCCAGCGAAACCGTATCGCCGGGCGAATAGAGCATGGGCAGCGCGATCGCGTCCTGCGCGGAGAGGCCCCAGTCGATATATCCCATCAGCGCCTTGGCCACCTGCACCGGAATGGTGCCACCGCCCGCCGCACCGATCGCGAGCACGGGATTGCCGTCAATATCGAAGACAATGGTCGGCGCCATGGAGCTGCGCGGTCGCTTGCCGCCTTCGACCCGATTGGCGACAGGCGCGCCATTGCGCTCTGGCCGGAAGCTGAAATCGGTCAGCTCGTTATTGAGGTAGAAACCGCCATACATCAGGCCCGATCCGAATGGTCCTTCGATAGTCGAGGTCCAGCTGACCACATTGCCCGACGAATCGACGACCGCAAAATGACTGGTGCCATGCTCCTCAGGCTCGTCCCCATCGGCGAAGGCCTGGATAACGCCGGCAGGTACGCCTGCATCTGGCTCTGCCATGCGCATATCGGGCGAGATGAGCTGACTGCGTTCTGCCAGATAGGTGGGATCGACAAGCTGTTGCGCCGGGACCGGGACAAAATCCGGATCGGCGAGATAGAGCTCGCGGTCGGCATAGGCGAGCCGCTGGCTTTCAGCGAAAAGATGCCAAGCGGTCACGCTTTCTGCGCCCATTGCACCGATGTCAAACCGCTCGAGTTGGCCGAGAATCGCAAGTACCGTGGTTGCTCCGGACGAAGGCGGTCCCATCGAACAGATCAGATGCTCGCGATAGGTCCCGCACAGCGCATCGCGCGCGGTGGCAGAATAGCTGGTGATGTCGGTTTCGGCCATCCCGGCATCGCCCGGCGTGTTCTCCGCGACATGCTCGGCCAGACCTTCTGCCATTGTGTCGTAGAAATGGTCGGGCCCCGAACGCGCTAGAGCTTCCAGCGTCTGCGCCAGTTCGGGATTGGTCACCCGCGTGCCTACGGGCAGGATATTGCCCTCATGGTCGAAAAAAAGCGCCTCGCCTTCGGCCTGATGGGCAGCGCGCTCGCGCACGCGCTCCGCGTAATTGACGAAGCGCGGTGTCAGCTCCCAGCCTTCGCTGGCGAGGCGAATGGCGGGCTGGAACAGGTCTTCCCAAGGCAGCTTGCCATGTGCTGCATGGGCCTCGGCGGCGAGGGCAATGTTGCCGGGAACGCCAACAGATCGGCCACCGATCACGGCCTCGCGATATCCCAGCGGCTCGCCGTCGGCACCGAGAAACCAGTCCGCCCCTGCCTGTGACGGCGCGGTTTCGCGGCCATCGATGGTGATCAGCTCTCCGTTGTCATCGTGGTGCAGGAAGAACCCGCCGCCACCGATTCCGGAGCTTTGCGGTTCGACTACGGTCAGTGCGAGCATGACTGCAATCGCCGCGTCGGTGGCGCTGCCGCCCTGGCGCAGGATTTCAACGCCGGCTTCGGTCGCGCGCGGGTCTGCGGCACTCACCACCCCGGGAATGGTAGGGCCGGGGATATCAGCCGCGGGAGCTGAAACAGCGGGACGAATCTCTTCGCTGGTCTGGCATGCGGCCAGAGCGAGCGGTGCGGAAAGAGCGAGAACCAGGCGCAATGATTTCATGCGCACCTGCTATTCGGTTCCGACCGCCTCGGCAATGGTGGCAAAGCCATCGCGCTTCATCAGACTTTCCAGCCCTTCGCAGATATCGCGAGCAATGCCCGGTCCGCGATAGACCATGGCGCTGTAGAGCTGGACGAGGCTGGCGCCTGACCGAATGCGCTCCCACGCGTCTTCAGCCGTGGCGATACCGCCGACGCCGATCAGCGGCATTTCGCCGCCAGTGGCCGCGCGAAAATCGCGCACCCGTTGCAGCGCCTTTGCTTTCAGCGGCGCGCCCGACAGTCCGCCTGTTTCACTTGCATGGGACGATTGGAGCGGAGGCCGATCGATGGTGGTGTTGGAGACGATGAGAGCGCCCAGCGACTTGTCTTTTGCGATGCGCGCAATGGCATCCACGTCGCTTGGTTCGAGATCGGGCGCGACCTTGAGGAAGACCGGCGGAGGCGCTTCGCCACAGACCTCTGCGCGCGCTTCGAGCACCCCGTCGAGCAGGCCGATCAGCGCGCCTTCATCCTGTAGTGCTCGCAGTCCGGGCGTGTTCGGGCTGGAAATGTTGACGGTGAGGTAGGAGGCGTGGGGCGCCATCAGCCGCGTCATCAGCGAATAATCGGCCTCTCTGTCTGCACTATCCTTGTTCGCGCCGATATTGATGCCGACGATGCCTTCTCGCGCCGCACGTGCCTTGATCCGTTCCAGCGCGGCTTCGGCGCCGCCATTGTTGAATCCCATGCGATTGATAATCGCGCGGTCTTCGACCAGCCGGAACAGGCGCGGCTTCGGGTTTCCAGCCTGCGGTTTGGGCGTAATCGTGCCGACTTCGGCATGGCCGAAACCAAAGCCCAGAAGCGCGTCGGGAACCTCGGCATTCTTGTCGAACCCTGCCGCCATTCCCAGCGGGTTGGGGAAGCGCAGTCCTGCCAGCTCAACTGTCAACGGGCTGCCGGACTTTGGCGGCGCTTTTGTCGGAGCGGCTTTCAGTGCAGCGATTGTCAAACCGTGCGCGCGCTCGGCATCGAGTTTGAATATTGCCGGCCGGAGAATGTCGTAAATCATGCGCTGCCAATGGCAGCGAACGGGCTGAATATGCAATCCCGCGAGTCGATCCATGCAAGAATATTCGGCAATTTTTGATGTGATGTGATTTTGTGTCGCCTTCTTACAATCAATTGTAACATAAAACGCTCAGAACGACTTTGCGACCCGAAGGGCTCGGAACGTTCAGCGTGACGAGTTCTCCACTCAAAGGGGCGGTGATCTCAGGATCGCCGCCCTTTTTTTGAGCCGCGTCTCCCGCGCACGCCTATTGGCAGGCCGCGGACTTTCTCTTAGGTGCCTTGCAACGATAAGAGAGAGGATCGCCATCGATGACAGCCAAGCTTTTGCGCAATGCAGCCCTTGCTACCAGCGCGTTCGCCCTGACCGCATGTGCCGCCAGCCCGATGCCGCAGAGCACAGCTTCGACCAATTCGCCCATTGCAGCTGAGGCGACAGTACCCTCCGACATCAACACCTTCTTCGACATGTACGACAGCGCGTCGCTTGAATTGTCGCCGCAGACCAAGGCCTATCGCGGCATAAGGGACGAGGATTACGGCCTCTGGAATGACCCATCCGCCGAAGCGGAAGAGGCGCAGCGGGCGATGCGGATGTCCTTCCTGGCTCGCATGCAAATGGGCTATGATCTGAGTGCGCTCGAAGGGCAGGATGCGCTGTCTTACCGCCTGTTTGAAGCGACCAATGCGCGATCGGAACTGCTCTATCCCTTCCGTGAATATGGCTACATCTTCGACCAGATGAACGGCGCGCAGAGCGGCATTCCGGCATTCCTCATCAACACGCATGCGGTGCAGAATGCCGACCATGCCCGCGCCTATGTCGAGCGTATTGAAGGCATCGGCCCCTATCTCGATACGCTGATCGCCCGCTCTGCCGAGCGTGCCGCCGATGGCGTCATGCCGCCCGACTGGGTTTATCCTTATGTTCTGTCGGACATCACAAATCTGCTCGATGCGGGGCTCGACAATGCCGTGCTCGAAGATTTTCGGAGCGAAGTGGCCGAGCTCGACATCAGCGAAGATGAACGCGGCAGCCTGATCGCCGATGCCGAAGCCGCGTGGTCGTCCTCTGCTGCACCAGCCTACGGCCGATTGCGTTCCGAAATGCTGCGCCAGCAGGGCTTTGCGCCGACCGACGACGGTATCTGGCGCTTCGATCGCGGGGCGGAATATTACGATGCGTTGCTGAGTTATTACACGACCACCGATCTCAGCGCCGATGAGATCCACCAGATTGGGCTGCGCGAAGTCGACCGGATTCACGGCGAAATGCGCGCGATTATGGAGCAGGTCGGATTTGAAGGGACCTTGCAGGAGTTCTTCGAATACACCCGCAATGGAGACCAGTTCTTCCACACCAGCCGCGAGGACTACCTGGCCGAGGTCGATCAGGTGGTCGCTGCGATGGAAGAACGGCTTCCCGATTATTTCATCACCCTGCCGGAATACGATCTGCAGGTGAAACCCGTCGAAGCCTTCCGCGAGCAGAGTGCGGGCAAGGCGTTTTACCAGAGTCCAGCGCCCGACGGCTCGCGCCCCGGCACCTATTACGTCAATCTTTACAATCTGCGCGATATGAGCCGGAACGAGCTCGAGGCGCTCGCCTATCATGAGGCTGTTCCCGGCCATCACATGCAGCGCGCGATCCAGACCGGGCTCGGCGATCTGCCGCCTTTCCGCCGCTTCGGTGGCTTTACCGCCTACACCGAAGGCTGGGGCCTCTATTCCGAAGAGCTGCCGAAGGAGATGGGCTTCTACACCGATCCCTATTCCGATTTCGGACGGCTCGGCATGGAATTGTGGCGTGCCTGCCGCCTGGTGGTGGACACCGGAATGCATCATCACCGCTGGAGCCGGGAAGAAGGCATCGCCTATCTCACCGAAAACACGCCCAATCCCGATGGCGATATCCGCAAGGCGATTGAGCGCTATCTCGTCTATCCGGGGCAGGCGACCGCTTACATGATCGGCAAGCTGAAGATCATGGAGCTGCGCGAACGCGCACGGACCCAGCTGGGCGATGACTTCGACATCCGGCAATTCCACGAAGTGGTGCTGACGAACGGGCCTGTCCCGCTCGACATCCTCGAAGAACAGGTCGATGATTGGATTGCCGCAGAAATGCAGTGATGCGGCAAGGTCAAGAGATGTCGCTACGATACAATCATATTGTGCGGGTCGGCGCTATGACTGCCTCCAGAGGTTGCATGGGGAACATCGGCATTACGTCCGTTTCCCCAACTCGAGAGGCGGCATGGCGTACGGGTCGCAAGTAGTGCGCCATGTCGTTTCCCTTTTCCCTTACGTACTATGATCCGCCCGAACATCTGAAGCGGCACCTCACCGTGCTGTTTCACTTCGCCACGGATGCAGAGCTTACCGAGGATGCGGTGTCGGGCGCGCTGGCGCAGTTTAATATCTTTCCCTGCGGGACGGGAGAGATCGCCTTCGATGGGCCAGCCCATCCCGTCACGGCGAAAGCGAATCTATCCGCCGGCACGACGGTCGCTGCAAAGTTCCGGATGAAGGGGCCGTGGCATGCGATCGGCGCTACGCTGACCCCGCTTGGCTGGGCGGCGCTCACCAAAGAGCCGGCACAGCGTCACATCAATCGCTACTTCCCGGCGGAGGAATTGCTCGGGAGCGAGGTCACCGACTTCAGCGAAGCATTGAGCGCCAGATATGTGTCGGGTGAATTGACGCCCGAAGACGCCTGTTCTGCGCTCGGAGACTGGATCGCCGCGCATCTGGGTACGGTTTCGCCGCAGCATGAGAGATTGATTGAGCAGACGATCACGTGGCTCGGCAGCGCGCTCAATCCCGATATCGAAGACCTCTTCCCGACTCTTAATTATTCGCGCAGGCAGGCCGAGCGGCTGGTCGAGCGGTTCTTCGGCCTCCCGCCGGCGGCGGTCGCCCGGAAATTCCGCGCCATCCGCGCCTCGGCGATGCTTGCGAAAGAGGATTTGTCGGATGCCGAGGCGGCGGCGATCGCGGAAGCATTCTACGATCAGCCGCATATGGTCCGCGAGATCAGCCGCTACTGTGGCTACACGCCGAAGCGGCTCGGCGGCGATGGGCAGCCGATCCTGAAGACCTTGCTGCAGATGAAGAATTTCCACCGCCTGCAGGAATTCCGGGCTTCTTAGTTTGCAAAGCCGCATCCGCGGCTTTGTCCTCGGTGCTATTCGCTCCGCCGGGACTGCGTTCCGCCTGCGCGGCACCTGCGGGCTTGGCGGTTGCTCGCTGTCGCTGACCTGCGGGCAGCGATACCAGCACTTCGTCTGACCTTTGTTGCGGAGCTCGCTCGGCGACCAGCCGAGGGCAAGGCCGAACGGCCGCCCGCAGCGGGCGCGTAACGTAGTGAAGCGCGTCTAGCGAGGACGCGGCCACGGATGTGGCCGCATGAAACAAAGATGCTAACGACTCGCAACAAGGGGAAATGGCTTGATTCCGCCAGTTTCGCGCATAAATGGCTAATCGGAACGAATTGGTCCAATTAAAGCAAACCCGAGTCTTATGCGCCTGTCCAACCTTGCCGATTATGCTGTCGTCACCATGAGTGCGGCTGCGCGCCATTGCGGTGGCGGGCGCACCAGAGCGGGCGAATTGGCGAGCGAGACCGGACTTCCTGTGCCGACGGTACAGAAAGTCGTCAGCAAGCTGAGTGCTGCTGGCCTGCTGCGCTCGACACGCGGCGCTGGCGGCGGATTGCAGCTGGCCCGTCCGGCCGCGGCAATCAGCGTTGCCGATATTGTCGAGGCGGTGGAAGGGCCGATTGCGCTCACACCTTGCGTCACCGGCAGCGATTGCGCGGTCGAAGAGAATTGCGCGGTCAAGCCGCATTGGCCAATCGTCAACGCCGCTCTGCGCGGCGCGCTTGCCGATATTTCGCTGGTCCAACTCGCACGAACCGAACCACAGGAAACCGAAGTCGCATGACTGATGATGTGAAAGTCCAAGACCGATCCGAAATGGATGCCGAAGCCAAAGAGGCCGCTGCGAAAGCGGCTGAATATGAGCATGGCTGGTCTTCGGACATCGAAACCGAATTTGCCGAAAAAGGCCTCACCGAAGATACGGTGCGCTTTATTTCGGCCAAGAAGAATGAGCCTGAATGGATGCTCGAATGGCGGCTGAAGGCCTTCCGCCTGTGGCAGACCATGGCAGAGCCCGACTGGGGCAAGCTCGGCTATCCCGAGATCGATTACCAGGATGCCTATTATTTCGCCGAGCCGAAGAAGAAGCCCAAGCTGGAATCGCTCGATGAACTCGATCCCGAGATCAAGGCGGTTTACGACAAGCTAGGCATTCCGATTGCCGAGCAGGAAGTGCTCGCCGGCGTCGAAGGTGCGCGTAAGGTTGCCGTCGATGCGGTGTTCGACAGTGTTTCGGTCGCCACCACTTTCCGCGAGGAATTGAAGAAGGCAGGCGTTATCTTCCTGTCGATCTCGGAAGCGATCAGGGAATATCCGGAGCTGGTGAAGAAGTGGCTCGGCAAGGTCGTGCCGCAGAAAGATAACTTCTTCGCGACGCTCAACTGCGCGGTCTTCTCGGACGGCACCTTTGTCTACATTCCCGAGGGCGTCCGCTGCCCGATGGAACTCAGCACCTATTTCCGCATCAATGCCGAGAATACAGGGCAGTTCGAACGCACGCTGATCGTCGCCGAGAAGGGGTCTTACGTCTCCTATCTCGAAGGCTGCACCGCGCCCATGCGTGACGAGAACCAGCTTCACGCTGCCGTGGTCGAGCTGGTCGCGATGGAAGATGCCGAGATCAAATATTCGACCGT
This sequence comes from Aurantiacibacter sp. MUD61, assembly GCF_027912455.1. Taxonomy (NCBI): domain Bacteria; kingdom Pseudomonadati; phylum Pseudomonadota; class Alphaproteobacteria; order Sphingomonadales; family Erythrobacteraceae; genus Aurantiacibacter; species Aurantiacibacter sp. MUD61. The sequence goes on along the minus strand of NZ_CP115446.1, from coordinate 891,112 downwards.
CCAGAACTGGTATCCTGGCAACAGCGAAGGCGTGGGCGGGATCTACAATTTCGTGACCAAGCGCGGCCTGTGTCAAGGCGCTCGCTCGAAGATCAGCTGGACGCAGGTGGAAACAGGCTCTGCGGTGACGTGGAAGTATCCGTCATGTGTGCTCAACGGGAAGGATTCGGTGGGCGAATTTTATTCGGTCGCCGTGACGAACAATCACCAGCAGGCCGATACCGGCACGAAGATGATCCACAATGCGAGCGGCACCCGCTCCACGATCATCTCCAAAGGTATCTCTGCGGGCAAAAGCAACAACACCTATCGCGGCAAAGTGGCGATTGCCGCTAATGCCGAAAATTGCCGCAATTTCACCGAGTGCGACAGCCTGCTGCTCGGCAGCGAATGCGGCGCACACACGGTGCCCTATATCGAAGTGCGCAACCCCACCGCGCAGATCGAGCATGAAGCGACCACCAGCAAAATCTCCGACGACCAGCTGTTCTACGCCATGCAACGAGGGCTGGACGAGGAAGAGGCCGTGGCGCTGATCGTCAACGGCTTTGCCAAGGACGTGCTGAAAGAGCTGCCAATGGAGTTCGCCGTCGAAGCGCAGAAACTGCTGGCGATTTCGCTTGAGGGGAGTGTGGGATGACCGGCGCTTCTATCCTCTTTCTTCTGGCTGCGGTTGGTTCGCAGGATGTCGTTCCTTCGGAGCAATTACCTGAGTCCACAATAACCGTTTCAGCCGAGCGACTCCGCGATTTCCGCGGCCGCTGGCATTTGCCGGAAGCGGGAAGCGCGACCTGTGAAATCCGCCGTTCTACGGGAGACGATGAGCTGGACCAGCTTGCCTGCGCTGCCATCATCCAGTGCGTCGACGAAAATCTTTCCACCATCGCACGCGGGCGGGACCGGTCGCTCCCACGCGACGAAAGGCGCGCCGCTACCGCCCAAACGCGCGAAACCATGCGAGCATGTTCTGCAGAACGGCTAACGGATTTGGAGGAGCGTCTCAGTGTCTGAACGCAAAACCCTCAAGGTCCGCGACACCGCCGAAGCGCCCGAGCTCAAGAAGAAGGGCCGCGGCTGGGAAATCAGCGAGAAGCGGCTCGATGCGCTGCATGATCGTGCGCGCGAGATGAAACGGCATGCGAGCCCTGCGCACAAGGCTCTGGCGGAGCGTTTTGCCAAGGCTGACCTTGGCAAATACACTTTCAAGCGCTTTGCCGTGGTCGGCAGCGCGATTGTCGACTTCAATTGCCACATCCTCGGGATGGCCATCGTAATCGATGAGGAAGGCGATGACGAGAAGCTCAATCGCCGCCGCGACAAGAGCCTCGAAAGCGTCGGCATCAAGGTGATGCACCTCAAGGCCGACGATATTCTCGAGAACATGGATGATGTGCTGAAGCGGATCACCGCCGGGATGCGCCTGCGCATTGCCGACAAGGCCGAAGCACGGCGTGAGCATTTCGCCCAGCGCAAGGGTGATCGCCGATGAGCGCCGCAATCGCCAAACTTGTCGCGATGAGCGAAGGGCACGGCCTGAAGGGCGAGCTCAACAAATGGTCCAAGGCCGATGTCTGGACCTTTGCCGAGCCCATGCCCGAGGACGTCCGCCTCGCCGGTACGGCAGAGCCGGCGGTCGACTATTACGAACAGATGCCCGGTCCGCATTTCGCGGGCGATGTGGGCTTTATCGATGGCGAAGCGAAAACCGCCATCTCATTCATTTGGAACAAGTGATGCTGAAAATTGAAAACCTCTCCGCCGAGATCGACGGCAAGCAAATCCTGAACGGCCTGACCCTCACGGTCGAGGCAGGCGAAATCCATGCGATCATGGGCCCCAATGGCGCGGGCAAGTCAACGCTTGCCTATGTGTTGGGTGGTCGCCCGGGTTACGAAGTGACCGGCGGTTCGGTGACGTTCAATGGCGAGGACCTGCTCGACATGGACCCGCATGAGCGGGCCGCTGCGGGCATGTTCCTCGGCTTCCAGTACCCGGTCGAAATCCCCGGCGTTTCCAATGTCCAGTTCCTGCGCGAAGCGCTCAATTCCCAGCGCAAGGCGCGCGGGGAAGAGCCGCTGTCCGGCGGGGAATTCCTGAAGCTTGCCAAGGAAAAGGCCGGTTTGCTGAAGCTCGACATGGATATGCTCAAGCGCAATGTGAATGTCGGCTTCTCCGGCGGCGAGAAGAAGCGCAACGAGATGGTCCAGATGGGCATTCTCGATCCGCAGTTCGCCGTGCTGGATGAGACCGATAGCGGCCTCGATATCGATGCTTTGCGCGTTGTGGGTGAGGGCATCAACACCATCATGCGCGATCCCGCCAAGGGCGTGTTGCTTATCACGCACTACCAGCGCCTGCTCGATGTGGTGCAGCCGGACAAGGTGAGTATCCTTGCCAGGGGTCGTATCGTCGAGACCGGCGGGCCGGAACTCGCGCACCGCCTTGAAGAAGAAGGCTATGATGCCGTGATGGCGGAGAGCGCCTGATGTTGTTTCTCAGCCTTCTGCTGGCGCAAGCCGCGGCGGTGCCGCAGGACGCGCCTCCACCGCCCGAAATTCAGGAAGAAATCCGCGTCATGGCCGAGCGGCTTGGCAATTCCACCATCAACGTCCGCCGCCGCGACGGTGTCTTCCGCTGCGACGTGGAAGTGAGCACCGGCGATGACGCGCTCGATGCGGTGCGCTGCGATGCCCTGCGCTATTGTATGATGCAGGTCGATCCGCAGGTTCAGGCGCTCGGCGAACTCGACCTGCCGCGCCGTGAGCGTGATGCGCGCATCAACGAGCTGGCGCAGAGCGTCGGCCCCTGTTCTGAAGATTACGAAGATGCCGTGCTGACGCGCATGGCGTGGGAGCGTGCGCAATCATGAGTGACACAGCAACCCTTCCTTTGCCCACCAATCGCGATGAAGACTGGCGCTACTCCGATGGCGCATGGCTCGCCGCCGCGCAGGCCGATGTCGTGCATGCATGGCGGGAGATCGAAATTCCCGCGGGCGAAACGCGGTGCGAGGTACTCGCTACCGGTGAGGACGCCGTCGAACGGCTCCGCGTGACCGTGGGCAAGGGCGCTCGTTTCGAGGCTTTCGCCATTCTCGACAAGGACAGCTATCGCCGCACCGAAGTCGAAGTGACGCTGCACGATGGCGCGCATTTCGAATTTGGCGGCGTCACGATTGGCGGCGGCGAGGCGACACAGGAATTCGTTACCCGCACAATCCATGCAGAGCCCAATGGCACGTCGAACCAGACGGTCCGCGCGGTCCATTGGGGCACGGCAACGGGCAATTTCCTCGGCCGGATCGAAGTCGTGCGCGATGCGCAGAAGACCGATGCGGCGCAGAATTTCCGTGCCATCCTGCTGGAAAAGGGTGCGACGGCGAACACCAAGCCGGAACTCGAGATCTTTGCCGACGATGTGCAGTGCGAACACGGTGCCGCCATCGGCCAGATGGATGAAATGGCGGGCTATTACATGGCCAGCCGCGGAATTCCGCCGAAGGTCGCGCGCAAGCTGCTGGTGCAGGCCTTTATCGGCGATGCCTTTTTGGAACTGGCTGATGACGAACTGCGCGAGCAGATGATGGAACAGGCCCTCGCCAAGCTGGACGAGGCTACGCTTTGAGTACCGACACACTCTCTCGTAAGGTAGATTTTCCGGGTCTCGTCACGGCAGACGGCGCGCCCTGGCACTATCTCGACAGCGCCGCGACCGCGCAGAAGCCGCAAGCGGTGATCGACGCGATGGCGCGTGCGCTGGGTGAGGATTACGCCACCGTCCATCGCGGGGTGTATTCGCGCTCCGCAGAAATGACGCTGGGCTATGAAGAGGCGCGGCGCAAGGTCGCTGCGCTTGTCGGCGCGAATGAGAGCGAAGTCGTGTTCACTCGCGGTGCGACCGAGGCGATCAACCTTGTTGCCTATTCATATCCGGACAAGGGCAGGGTCCTGCTCTCCGAATTGGAACATCATTCGAATATCGTTCCATGGCAATTGGCGGGCTGGCAGGTCGATGTGTGTCCTCTCACCGATGATGGACAAATCGATCTCGATGCTGCCGAAGCCATGCTGACACACGAGCACAGGATGGTGAGTTTCGCGCATGTCTCCAACGTGCTGGGCTCGGTGCTCGATGCAAAGCGCGCGGCTGACTTGGCACATAGCGTCGGCGCGAAGCTGCTGCTCGATGGGTGCCAGGCCGTGCCGCGCCTGCCGGTCGATGTGGCGGCGCTCGATTGCGATTTCTACGCCTTCAGCGCGCACAAACTCTACGGCCCGACCGGGATCGGCGCGCTGTGGGGCAGGGCGGAGCTGCTCGATGCCATGCCGCCCTGGCAAGGCGGCGGCGCGATGATCGACCAAGTCGGTTTCGACCGGACAACTTACGCTCCCGCGCCGCAACGCTTCGAAGCTGGTACGCCGGCGATTACCGAAGCGATCGCTTTCGGCGCAGCTTGCGATTACGTCTCGGCGATCGGTCTCGAAACCATCCACGCACATGAGGCGCGGCTGGTCGCGCAAACGCGTGACGCACTCGGCGCAATGAACGATGTGACGCTTTATGGCCCTGACAATTCGGCGGGAATCGTCAGTTTCCTGATCGATGGTATTCACCCGCACGATTTGGGCACCATATTGGATGAAGAGAATGTGGCGATCCGCGCGGGCCACCACTGCGCCCAGCCACTGATGGAAAAGCTCGGCATTCCCGCCACTGCGCGCGCCAGCTTCGGCATTTATTCGGATGAAGAGGACGTCGCGGCGCTTATTCGCGGCATCGAACGCACCAAAAGGATTTTCGGCTGATGGACAACCACGATTCAGCGACAAGCGACAAGAAAGACTATATCGCAGCACCCTCGCCGACCGAACAGGTCGTCGAGAAGCCGCCCCGCGCCCGCGTGGAGGATGCGCCGTTGCCGGATCACATCTCGGAGGCGGAAGTGAAGGAAACGGCGGGCGCCAAGCTGGAGCGCAAGCGGGATTACCTGGAAGGCTTCCTCGCCAAGAAGCCTGAGGGCGTAGCTCCGGGCGAGCCGGGCGGCGAATTGCACCAGAATGTGATCGATGCGCTGAAGGACATTTATGATCCGGAAATCCCGGTGAATATCTACGACCTCGGCCTGATCTACAATGTGGAAGTCTCCGACGATTCCGATGTGGTCGTCACCATGACGCTCACCACACCGCATTGCCCGGTGGCCGAAACCATGCCGAACGAGATCGAAATGCGCGTGATGGGCCTTCCCGGCGTGCGCGATGCCGAAGTCGTGGTGACATGGGATCCGCCATGGGATCCCTCCAAGATGTCGGACGAAGCCCGACTCGAACTGGGAATGCTGTGATGGCTGATACCAAGATCCGTGAAATTCCCGCCGCCGTCAAACTGACGCCAGCTGCTGAACAGCGCGTGGCAGATCTTATGGCAAAGGCTCCAGACGATGCGATCGGCGTAAAGCTCTCAACCCCGCGCCGCGGATGTTCCGGTCTCGCTTACTCGGTCGATTACGTCACCGAAGAGGCCAAATTCGACGAGAAAATCGAAACGCCGGGCGGCGTCTTCTATATCGATGGCGCCAGCGTGCTCTATCTGGTGGGCAGCACGATGGACTGGGTGGAAGACGATTTCACCGCCGGCTTCGTGTTCGAAAATCCCAACGCCAAGGGCGCATGCGGCTGCGGTGAAAGCTTTATGGTCTGAGGCTGAAACCTCAGCGCCGGTCGCTTTCTTCTGCGAGAAAATCGAGCAACGCCTGGTCGTATGCGTCGATCTTGCCATTCAGCTCGATCTGCGCGTCTAGCCAGTCCTTTTCCGTACCCGTTATTTCGGCATGCTCGGACACCTGTTCCTCGCGGCTCGCGCCAGCATCGCGCTTGCCGAATATGACCCCGAATACATTCGGCGATGCCATCGCCATCTTGCCCATGAATCCACCGACGCTCGCTTTGTTGTCGGCGACGAAAGCGTCCAGTTCCATCTGGCGTTCTCGGCTGATTTGGCCTGATGGGGCGGAGAAGCCCATGAGGTAGTTGCCCACGCCTTGCACGAACAGGCGCTTGAATTCGGGCGCATTGGCGGAGTGTTCGGTGGCGTCCTTGATGCGGAAAAGCATTTCGGCTTCGCTGCGGCTTACAGCGGCGGGACGATCTCCGGCAGAACCGAAAATGACCCGGCGAATGAGTGAGCATTCGGCTTCGCTGACATGCGTCTCCGATAGCTCCCCGCCATCGCGCGTGGGCCCGGTGCCGTTCATCACCTCATCCTCAAGCACTTCGAGGACGAAGGCCTTGAGTGCATCGGGCACGTTTTGCGCCTTTTCGATGATGCGGGTGAGCAATTCGAGTTCGGTCATCGAGCAGACGCGGCCATCTGCCTTGACCTGCGCGATCAGCCACTGCGCCTCGTCCTCGCTGGCATACCCGCGCGGTTCGCTCCCCTCGAGCACATATTGCTGGATGGCTTCGACGAAAAAATCGCTCCATTGGGGTGACGGATTGGTAGTCGCGTGCTGCGCGGCAAAGATTGCCTGGGCCTCTGCGCGGCTCATCTTGCCATCGGCCCAACCCGCGCGACGCATTTCGAGGATTTCCTCATTCGAAATGCCACCATCTGCGGCGGCCTGCTCAGCGATATTTGCGAAATGCATGCTCATGGTCTGCAACAATCCCCTTGTTTAGACGATTGATTGGCAGAACAGGCTTAAATTCGGGTTACCAAACCTTCTGCGAAGCCTTTCAGCGTGCTGAAAGCGCCTGAATACAGGCCAAGCGGTCCACCGCTGCGCCATCGGACGCGCGGCGCGCTTCTACCCATGTGGCGACGGGTTCTGCGCCGGGCGCCAGCGGATAGAGAAATACGTCGAGCACACAGGCCTGGCTTGAGAACTGCAGCTTGCGCATGTCGCCTTCACGCACATCGAGGCGCGGCTCGCCGAAGCGGCGCGTCAGGACCGCTGCGGGCTCGCGGATGATCCCGCCAAGGCCGGGGCCCTCCATGATGCGCGGCGCGGGCAGGTCACCGATAGGGCGCGGTGGTGGCAGGGTCGATGGCGGGACCTGCGTCGTCTCGTCCACCGGGCGCGGTGGCGGCGGTGGCATATCCTGCGTCGTCGTGGCGCAGGCGGAAAGCAGGGCAAGCAGTGCAAGGGATGCGAAAAAGCGCATGGTGTCAGGGGGCTTTCTGCAAACGGCGGTTGCGGTGAATAAGGTGGGTGGCGCTTGCTGCGCCCAAAACAGGCGCAAGCAGATTGGCGAATGGCACGGCCAGCAGTCCCGCGATTGCTCCACCCAGGAGGAAGCGCTCGCCTCTGCCGACCGGCGGGCTCTCGGCTTGTGCCTGCTGATGCCTCAGCCAGACCATGTCTTGCAATTCGCGGCCCAGCAGCAGCGCGTTGACGAACCAGAAGACAACGAATGTCCCCACGCCGGTGACCAGCAGCAATAGCGCGATCGGAAGCGCGATCAGATTGAACACCAGCGCGCGCAGGGCAGAGCGGGCGGCATTGCGCCCCTGCTCGGCAAAGCTGAGCTCGCGCGCCATGCTGGCTTCTTCGGGGTAATGTTTGCGTTCGACCGCCAGTACGACTTCATCGGCGAAGAATTGCACGACAGTCATCGCCACCAGTCGCCACACAAGCCACAGGCCGATTATGGCGAGAACGAGTGACAGCGCTCCTCTCAGCGTGCCTGCTCCTGCAAAACTGTCATCCTCCAGCCCGCCGCTCAGCAGCGCCCAGTCGAGAAGATTCCAGCCGGCAAAAGCAACAATCACGAAGATCACCAGCGTCACGGCAAGGCTTTTCAAGAGGATGCGCAGCACCGCGCCATCGAACAGCTGCCCGAAGCCAAGCGCCAAAGATTTTCCGAGCCGTGTCATCTTGGGTTGCGATTGCGCGGCCCTTCCGCCAAGTCAACGCCGACGCGGCGAAACCCGCCAAATAATCGATTATTACCGCATCAGGAGTTTTCATGACCGAACCCCGTTACGACGTTATCGCCATCGGCAATGCCGTGGTGGACGTGATCGCATCGTGCAGCGATGAATTGATTGAGGAGCTGGGCCTCAATCGCGGCGGCATGACGCTGATCGACGCCGATGGGGCAACTTCGCTCTATGCCGCGATGGGCCAGGCGCGCGAAGTATCGGGCGGTTCGGCAGCGAACACCTTGGCAGGTGCCAGCATGCTCGGCCTGCAGTGCGCCTTCGTTGGCCAGGTGTGTGACGATCAGCTGGGCGAAGTCTTCACCCATGACATGCGCGCGACCGGCATCGATTTCGACACGCCGCCGCTCCCGAAAGGCTCCCCTCCGACCGGCCGCTGCCTGATTTTCGTGACTCCCGATGGCGAGCGCACGATGAACACCTTCCTTGGTGCGGGCCAGTCGCTGCCAGCAGAGGCGCTCGACGAAGAGCTGATCGCCAGCGGCGCGATCCTCTATCTCGAAGGCTATCTCTGGGATCCGGAAGAGCCGCGCAAGGCCATGCGCCGCGCCATCGATGTGGCCAAGGCTGCGGGCCGCAAGGTCGCCTTCACCGCCAGCGAAAGCTTCGTGATCGACCGCCACGGCGATGATTTCCGCCAGATGATCGATGATGGCGTGATCGATATCCTTTTCGTCAACGAGCATGAACTCGCCACGCTGACAGGCGAGGAAGACTTCGACGCCGGTATCGCCGCCGTGCAGGATATGGTGCCCGTCCTCGTCGCCACCCGCAGCGCCAAGGGCGCGATCTGCGTTGCGAATGGAGAGCGCTTTGAAACAGCGGCAGAGCCGATCAACAAGGTCGTCGATACAACCGGCGCGGGCGACCAGTTCGCCGCAGGCTTCCTCTCAGGCCACGCCAAGGGCGAACCGATCGATGCCTGCCTGAAGCGCGGCGCTGTGGCTGCCGCCGAAGTGATCAGCCACTACGGCCCGCGTCCGGAAGTCGATATGAAAGCGCTGATGGCGGAGAAGCTGGGCTAGACTGCTCACGTCTTTACGTAACTCGAGGTCAGGAACCAATTCCCTCAAGCCCGCGTTTCGGCTCGGATCAACTTGCATGGGGAAGGAAGCTCATGACCGAAGAACGTATTACGAAAACGACGGACGAAACCGGCAACACCCACACCACGCACACGGTGGTGACCGACAACAACGGCAACAACAGCAGCGGCGGTTTTCGCTGGGGCTTTCTGCTGCTCATTGCCGTAATCGCCATCGGCGCATTCGTGGTTTTCACGCAGATGAGCGATGCCGAAATCGCACGTGACAACGCCATTGCCGATGCGGCCAACGATGTTGGCGATGCAGCCGGTCAGGTCGGCGATGCCGCAGAAGATGCTGGCAATGCCGTAGGGGATGCGGTCAACGAGGGCGAGTAATCTCGCGCGCTACTGGCGGATTGGATCTCGAGTGTTGGCTCAGACCTTAGCTCGAGACCGATCCGATCAGCAGGACCAGCGGCAATGCCAACACCACAAGGCGCGCCACGGCGAGTGATTGCTTTGGATCAGTCATATCAGTCTCCTTTGTGCTGACAGGAGCGATATGAAAGCGATCGGCTCACAATACCAATCAAAACTTGGCGAAAGCCATAAGTCTGGCTTATGGTACAACCATGCGAAACCTGCCTCCACTCTCGGCTATCCGGGGGTTTGAAGCCGCAGCCCGGCACAAGAATTTTACCCGCGCCGGGGAGGAGCTCGGCCTCACGCAGGCGGCTGTAAGCTACCAGATCAAGAATCTGGAACAGCGGGTCGGCATGCCATTGTTTGTCCGAGAGGGGCGGACCATGGAGTTGACCGCAGCTGGCGAAGCACTCGCGCCGCAGATCGCGCACGCCTTTACGGTTATGCAAAACGCTTTTGACGATCTGGGCGGCAATGACGACGCGGTCCTGTCGATCGCGTGCTTCCAGTCCTTTGCAGCAAAAGTCCTGGCGCCCCGTCTGGGCAAGTTTCAACTCGCCAACCCGCAGATCGCTCTGCGCCTGGAAGTCAGCAACAGTTTTGTCGATCTTGAAGCAGGCGAGTGCGATGTGGCTATCCGCCTCTCCCATAGCGTGCCCAAAGGTCTGGAACAGCACCCGTTGATGCAGCACGAGATTGCGGCGTTCGCGACGCCGGATTTCATCGCGGCAAATCCTCAATTCGCTGGCGACGATCCGGCCCTGCCAGACGATGACCGGATTTCGCCCGGTAGCAGCTGGTGGGATTTGTGGGATGCAGCGCGCTGCGATGATCGGAAAGACAAGGCCGCGACCGGTACGAAGCGAGGCCTGCAATTCGATTCACAAGTGCTTGATGCAGCGGCGGCGGCGAGCGGGAACGGCGTCGCTCTATTGTCGCCGGAACTCTTCCATGCAGAGATCGAGAACGGCGCACTCATTCAGGTGGGCAGCCGTGTGCTGAAACCCGATGCGCAATATCGGCTGATTTACCCCGAAGTCAGGCGCAACTCCGAGAAGGTGCGCGCTTTCCGCATCTGGCTGCTCCGGGAATTTGCCGACGCTTTTGGCGAGAGTCCCGGCTCAGGATAGCTCAGGCGCTCCCTACTCTCGCTCCAGCTCCCGCCAGCCGATATCGCTGCGGTAAAAACCACTCGGAAACTCAACGGCTGAAACCGCCGCGTAGGCGGCATCACGAGCGGCTTTCGTGTCATTGCCCAGCGCGGTGACATTCAGCACCCGACCGCCATTCGCGACGAGCTGGTCGCCATCGAGCTTCGTGCCCGCGTGAAAGACCTTTGCTCCGGTGGCTTCGGCATGGCCGAGATGGATCGCTCCGCCTTTCTCTGGCGTGCCGGGATAGCCCTTTGCGCACATCACCACGGTCATGGCTGTGTCGTCGCTGAATTCCGGCTCCGGCATCTCGCCGAGGGTCCCCTTGGCGCAGGCGAGCATGTATTCGGCGAGATCGCTCTGCAGCCGCATCATCAGCACCTGGCATTCAGGATCCCCGAAGCGGGCGTTGTATTCGACCAGCTTCACGCCCTCATCGGTCAGCATGAGGCCTGCATAGAGAACGCCCTGATAGGGATGACCGTCTTTGCGCATCTGCCGCACGGTGGGGAAAATGATGCGCTCGAGCGTTTCGGCGACCAGTCCATCGGTCAGCACGCGGGCCGGACTGTAGGCACCCATGCCGCCGGTGTTGGGGCCGGTATCGCCATCGCCCACGCGCTTGTGATCCTGCGCGGTGCCGAAAGGGACGACAGTTTCACCATCGGTGATGGCAAAGAAGCTGGCTTCCTCGCCTGCCATGAATTCCTCGATCACGACTTCAGCGCCCGCGGCACCGAATTTTCCGCCGAACATGTCCTCAAGCGCCTCTTCGGCATGGTCGATGCTGTCAGCGATGACCACGCCTTTGCCCGCAGCCAGCCCATCGGCTTTGAGCACGTAGGGCGGTGCGAACGTGCTGAGCGCCTGGCGCGCCTGTTCCAGCGAGGTGCAACGCACATAGCCAGCTGTCGGGATGCCCGCACGGTCGCACATTTCCTTGGTGAAGGCCTTGGAGCCTTCAAGTTGGGCCGCTTCCTTGCCCGGTCCGAAGGTCGGGATGCCGGCTGCCGACAAACTGTCCGCCAGCCCATCGACAAGCGGCGCCTCGGGGCCGATTACGACAAGCCCGATGTCGTGCTCTTTGGCAAAGCCGATCACTGCGTCATGATCGCCCGCATCCAGGCTCACCAGCTCCGCGCATTCGGCCATTCCCGGATTGCCCGGGGATACGTATAGCGTTCCGCCCTGCTCGGCCACGGCTGCGGATTGCGCCAGCTTCCAGCACAGGGCATGTTCGCGCCCGCCCGAACCCAGGACAAGGATATTCATGGCTGACGATACTCCATATGGCGATGATGCTTCGGGCGATGGCGGTCTGGTAGCGAAGGGTCGCGATGGCGACAATGCCGCGCCGCTATCGATTACCGCAATTTCGCAGGCACTGAAGCGCACAGTCGAGGATCGTTTCGGCTTCGTGCGGCTGCGCGGAGAGCTTTCGGGCGTGAAGCGGGCGGCATCGGGCCATGTCTACATGGCGCTGAAGGATGAGGGCGCGGTGCTCGATGCGGTGATGTGGCGCGGCAACGCCGGGCGGCTGCCTTTCCAGCCGGAAGACGGCATTGAGGTGGTCGCGAGCGGCAAGCTGACTACTTATCCGGGGCGCTCCAAATACCAGATCGTGGTCGATCGGATGGAGATCGCGGGCGAGGGCGCGCTGCTCGCCCTGCTGGAAAAGAACCGCAAGAAATTCGAGGCGGAGGGTCTCTTCGGCAATGTCCGCCGCCTGCCCTTCGCACCTAAGGTGATTGGCGTCGTGACGTCACCCACCGGCGCGGTCATCCGCGATATCCTCCACCGCCTCGAAGAACGCTTCCCCACCCATGTGCTGGTGTGGCCGGTGCTGGTGCAGGGGCAGGGTGCGGCAGAGCAGGTTGCGGCTGCGGTGCGTGGGTTCGGTGCGCTGGAGCCGGGCGGTGCGGTGCCAAGGCCCGATTTGCTGATTGTCGCGCGCGGTGGAGGCTCGATAGAGGATCTGTGGGCCTTCAACGAAGAGCCGGTGGTGCGCGCTGTCGCCGAATCGCCGATCCCCGTCATCAGCGCCGTCGGTCACGAGACCGATACGACGCTTTGCGATTTCGCCGCCGACAAGCGCGCGCCCACGCCGACTGCAGCGGCGGAAATCGCCGTGCCGGTGAAGCGCGAGCTGGAGGCGACGCTGGATGACCTCGCGCTGCGCCAGCGCAAAGTGGTGCGGCGCCCGCTCGATCTGGGCCGTGAACGGCTGGAGGCGCGCGTGCAGCGCCTGCCGGGCGCGGAGCAATTGTTGCAGCCCCACGCGCAGCGGCTCGACGATCTCGGTGCGCGATTGCGACAGGGATTGGTCGATCGCGCGGCCAAGGGGCGCGAGCGGCTGGCCGAAGCCCGCCTTTCACCGGGCATTTTGCGCGGCGCCTTGCGCGATGCATCGCAGCGGCTCACGTCGGCACGGTTGGTGCCAGCGCTTGTCACCCGGCCAATTTCGGAGCGCCGCCAGCAACTCGGTGCGCTGGCCCGCCTCGCCGAGCAATTGCATCCCGAAAAACCCTTGGCGCGCGGCTATGCCATGGTGCTTGACGGGGATGGCAAGGCGGTCACGACCGCGGCGGTAGCTGGAAACGAGCCAGTGCTCGGCATTCGATTCTCCGATGGAGAAATCAGGGCAGTACCGGGCGACTCTCCGCGAAAGCCGCGCAAGGCAGCCAAGGCGAAGCCGAGAGACGCAGATAGCGGCCAGACAGAGCTGTTCTAGGCCTTTCGGTCCTGTGGCGTGCAAATTGCTTTGTCGCCAAGCTGCCCCTAAATAGGGGAAATGCTAATGAACTCGTCAGAAAACGCCGCCACTCTGCTTTACGGGCCAAACGGCTTCCGTGTGATCAAGCCGGGACATTTCGTGCCCTGCGCTGTGAGCGGAACCCCGGTCCCCCTCGAAGAACTGCGCTATTGGAGCGTTGATCGGCAGGAAGCCTATTCGAGCCCCGAACTGGCGACGCAGCGGGCGATGGACGAGGCGTGATGGGCAAGGCCTGTTTTGCAGCTCCCGCAATTGTTGCGCTGATTGCCGGTTGCGCCGCCGTTCCTTCAGTGGAGGCGACACCGGATAACACCGAAACGGTGCAATCTGTCGCAACCGCTACGCCAGCGCCCATTCCTGCACCTTCTCCTGCCCCCACGCCTACCCGAACCGGGCCGTCGACGTTCCTCTTTAACGGTGAGCTGACGCAGGGCGGCTGGATCCGCGGGCAAGCTCCCGGCGGCACCGCATCTGCGCGCCTGGGCGAACAGGAATTGTCACTTGACGATGAGGGGCGATTCTTCGCAGCTTTCGACCGCGACGCTGAGTCCACGACCGAATTGGTAGCGACACTTGAAAGCGGCCGTGAAGTGCGCAGCCCGATCACCGTCTCCCCGCGCGACTGGAATATCGAACACGTCAATGTCGCACGGCGACCGGGCGGAGCGAGCGAAGCGTTCATGCGCCGCCGCCAGCCCGAGCTCGATGCGATCTGGGATGCACGCACCGCCAATTCCCCATCGGACGGCTGGAAGCAGGATTTCATCTGGCCGGTCACCGGGCGCATTTCCGGCCGTTTCGGCTCGCAGCGCATCTATCGCGGTGAGCCGGGCAGCTATCACTCCGGCCTGGATATCGCGCCCGGTGCAGGCGTGCCCTTCGTCGCTCCTGCCGATGGCGTGGTGACGCTGGCGGCGGATGACCCGTTCAGCCTTGAAGGCCACCTGATCATCATCGATCACGGCGCGGGCCTGAACAGCGCGTTCCTGCACAGCTCGCAGATCTTCGTGACCGAGGGGCAGCGGGTGCAACAGGGTGATCGGCTCGGCCTGATCGGTGCGACCGGGCGCGCGACGGGTCCGCATCTGCACTGGAGCATCAAATGGCATCTGGCGCGGCTTGATCCGCTGTTGTTTGTCGGCCCCATGCCATAACCAGGCGGCAGGTGCTTTCCTCGATCCGTCGCCGCAAAAGGCTTGTCCTGCTCATTGTAATCGGCGTGCTGTTGTTGGCGCTCAGCTGGTGGCGCAGTCCTGTATCGCTGCGTCCCTCCGATAAGTTCACGGTGACTGCCGTCGACATTGCCGAATCTTCGGAAGATGCGCCGCTTACCGCGACCCACGTTTGGGAAATTGAAGGATCGGGCGCCGGATTCGGCGGTTTCTCTGCGCTAATCGCCATGCCGAGCGGTCAGCTGCGCGCCTTTTCGGATCGCAACTGGCGCTTCACTTTCACCATGGGAGAGAACGGGCCGAAGGGCATGCATACGGCTCAGGTCATTCCAGGCGATGGCTTCGGCCTTGCGCTCTTCGATATTGAGGCGGCAACACCTGCTCCCGATGGCTCTGCCTACTGGCTCTCTTACGAAGCAACTCATGCGATTCATCGCTTTTGCGGCAATGATTCGGCAGAGCAGGTGCGATTGCTCGGGGATGAGCTCAATCTGCCGGCCAATGCCGGGCTGGAAGCCATGGTTCGGCTCGCGGACGGGCAATTCGTCGCTTTCGGAGAAGGGCGCAATCGCGGCTATATTTTTGCCGGTGATCCGGTGGACGGGGCTGAGATGGCGGCATTCCCGGTCGAATGGCCAGTCGCGGATTACCGCCCCACCGATGCCTCTCAACTGCCGGATGGCCGGGTCCTGGTGCTAATGCGCCGCTTTTCTCCGCTACCGCTTCCCACTTTTGAAAGCCTTCTGGTGGTGGGCGAGGCCCCCGTTCCCGATGCAATCTGGAGGCCGCAATTGCTGGCCAGCCTCGAAGGCATTGTGCCGCGCGAGAATTATGAAGGGCTTGCGGTGCGTCCGCTGCCCGGTGATGCAGCCGAACTGTGGCTGATTTCAGACGATAATTTCTCCGCCTTCCAGCGCACGCTGCTGGCGCGGCTGGTCTACGCGCCCTGATTGCAGGCACGAAAAAGCGCGCGAAGGATAACCCTCGCGCGCCATGAATTTCGTTTTTGAGCGCCGAAGCTTAGGCGGCTTCAGCCATGGCCTTTTTGAGCTCACGCTTCACCTTGAGCGCGCGCGTGGAAAGCTTCTCGTCGCGAGTCTTCAGCAGCCAGTTGTCGAGGCCGCCGTTGTGCTCAACGCTGCGCAGGCCCTGCGTCGAAACGCGGAACTTGAACGCACGGTCGAGCTTTTCGCTCAGCAGGGTGACGTTCTGCAGGTTGGGCAGGAATACCCGCTTGGTCTTGTTGTTGGCGTGGCTAACGTTGTTGCCGACCTGGCGGCCCTTGCCGGTAAGTTCGCAGATGCGCGACATGGCGAAATCTCTCGCTAATTTGTGATTCGGTTACAGCTTTAAGCTGGGAAAGGCGCGCGCATAGCGGTGGGGGGCGCTTGCGTCAAGCAACTCCGGGCCGTAGCGCATGGGGCAATGACCCGCTGGCCCACTCCCGAAGCGATGACGCGTGCCCTCGAATTGGCGCGCGAAGCCGCGCGTGTGGGCGAAGTGCCCGTGGGTGCGGTCGTCGTCAAGAACGGTGCGATAATCGGAGAGGGCTACAACCTGACCCGCTCCAGCCCCGATCCGACGGCCCATGCCGAAGTCGAAGCGATTCGCCGCGCAGCCAAGCATCTTGGCGATGAGCGCCTGACCGGCTGCGATCTCTTCGTGACGCTGGAACCCTGCGCCATGTGTGCCGGCGCGATCAGCCACGCCCGAATCGCGCGGCTATATTACGCGGCAGCTGACCCCAAGGGTGGCGCAGTGGACCATGGCGCGCGGGTGTTCGAGCAGGAGCAATGCCTGTACAAGCCGGAAGTGTATTCGGGCATGGCTGAGGGTGAAGCAGGCGAATTGCTGCGCGAATTTTTCAGGGTGCGGCGGTGAGATTGCTTGAAGTCTGAGCGACTATTCGCTCAGCCAGGCGATTGCGTCGTCCTGTTCGTCCAGCTCAAAACATTTGATGTCGGGCTTCAGCATTGCACCGAACAGGCTTGCGAAGTTGCGAATCCATTCCGGTCCGCCGACGATGGCATAGCGTTCCAGCGCTTTCATCATTTCAAGCTTTCCAGCCATCACCTCGCGGCTGATCGCAGCATCGGGGTCAAAGCCATGCCAATGGCGGATGACAATCATCAGTCGCGAACATTCCGGATTCTGTAGCGCGGTGCGCGCCATGGCGACGCCGCGTTCCGATTCTTTGCGGTCTAGCCTGCCGACCAATTCGAAAGCTGCGATCTTCGGCGAGTCGGTCTCGATAGGCCGAAATGCGCCTTCATGCGGGTTCTCGGTTTCTTCAAGCACCCAGGCGAGCGCAGCATCCGCCTCGTCATCATCGTATACCTGATAAGCTACACCAGGCAGCATCGCACTTTCCAGCCGAGCGGCAGTGCGAATCCATTCCTCATCGGAAATGATGGCTATTCGTTTCAGCCCGTAGATATATTGCATGAAGAGAGGCATGTGGCCCAACTCCTCAGCCACAGCGGTCCATGAAAAGCCTGCCATGGACGTCAAATCAATGAGGAGGTTGCCCCCGCTCTCGCCGGCTTCCTTTTGCCCTTTCACGAAGTCGACGAGCGTCTTGGCATCGGCGAGCTCAAATTCGGCGACAACAGTTATGCGATGGGCATGTGGGGCGATGCGTTCGATAGTGATCATGGAATTATATTATTATCACTCGCCAACGGCGTCTTTGATCCGGATCAAGTAATTCACATTCCCCGCCAAACTCGCACTTCGTCATCGTCATCCGGCCCGAAGCGTCGGCGATCACACGCCACCGGCATAAAGTCCGTGCCGTAGCAAATGCGCAACTCCTCCAGCCAGCCGCGCTCGTTGACGTCGAGGCCGATTGCGCTGGCGGGTAGCCCTGGATTGGCATCCGCCAGTCGCGTGCGAATAGTACCGGCGCTCAGGTCACGCTCGCGCGAAATGCGGTCGAAATCTGGCCAGCGCAGGCTGTTCCAGAGGATGCGTGTCACGCGCAGATAGGTATCGGCATTGCTCGTCATGCAGCTGCCGTGCTTGGCCCATTGCCGCGCGATCAGGCGGGTGTCGGGCTGCATGCAGAGTGACGCTGCGATTTCCCTTTCTGAGGGCTCGCCCCGTGTGGGGCACCACTGTGGCCATTGCCCGCGCGGGCCCTCTGGCCAGAGACCGTGCACGATAAAGCCGAATCGACCGTCTCGGCCTGAGCATTGCCGCGCATGACGCGGTGCGTTTTCGCGCAGGCGGCAGAATTCGGGGCTCCAGCTCAGCGCCAGCGTGTAGCCGGTGACACGCGTCTGGCGAACCGGGCCATCGGGCTCGATTTCCGGCAGGATGACGCGGCCTTGCGGGATGCGGCATTGATAGGCCTGCGCTGCCGCCTGTGCAGGCAGCAGAGCGGCTGCAAGCAGCCATGCAAAAGCGCGGATCAGCTTACCTGACCGGAAAACCATGCTTTCGCGTCGGGCATGAACAGGAAAACAGTCGCTATCGCTTTCAGCAGCAAGGCTATGGCACCGGTCAGGCTGAGCGACCCCATGTCGCTCGCCAGCGCAGAGACGATCGACACGGCGGAAAACGCGACAAAAGCGGCGAGCACCCATTTCACCCAGCCCTGTCTTTTGCGCGATGCGAGGTACCAGAGCAGCATGTTCACCGCGAAACCCACGATCGTTATGCCGATAATGAAACTTTCCGCCTGATCTTGCAGCCCCACCTGCGTCCACGCCTGTGCGAGGGCGGCAACCTGCGCATCGAAATTGAGCAGACCGCTCGCAAGTCCCATCGCCACGCTGGCGAGGAAGAACAGATCGAACTTTCGGATGGCATCTGGTCGCACAGGCATTCTCCCATTGCTGTGACTGCGCAGTCGGGATGGCAGAACATCTGAATTCGGTAAAGCCCAAGACCGCCCTCGCCGTGGTTTGCCATGAAACGGAGCGCATGTGCTCACACAGAATTCCTGATCTTGAGCTTCTTGGAGCAAGTTTGCGGTTTACTTGCACAATCGGGCGGCTAATGATTGTGCGGGGTCAAGCAATCTGTGTCGCAATCAGAGGAACATCAGGAGGCGTTTTCCGCCGATCCGGCGCTCGCGAGCTTTGTGCTTCTCGCGCAGTTCCTCGGCGTGCCTGCCGAGCCTTCGCAAATTCACCATGATCGCGGGCAGGGCGACACGCCTTACACGTTCGACGATCTGGTCCGCATTTCGAAGAAATTGGGGCTGATTGCGCGGCGCAAGTCTGCGACATTCGACAGCCTGGCCAAGCTTCCCCTGCCTGCGCTTGTAGCGCTGGAGGATGGCGGCACGGCAATTCTCCTGAAGGTTGAGGAGAATACCGATACCGGCCCGCGCTTCATGGTGGCTTCCACTAGCAGCGAGCGCCCGGAAATCTGGTCCGAAGAAGATGCAACGCAGCGGTTTGAAGAGCGGGGCGGCAAGCTCGACCTGCTATTGATGACCAGCCGCGAGCACATTGCCGGGCAGAAGCGCGCCTTTGACATCAGCTGGTTCATTCCCGCGCTGGTGAAGTATCGCAAGCCGCTGCGCGATGTCATTCTCGGCAGCTTTTTCCTCCAATTGGTGGGTCTCGCCTCGCCCATTTTCTTCCAGCTCGTCATCGATAAGGTGCTGGTGCACCAATCCATGACCACGCTGGAAGTGCTGGCGATTGGCCTTGCGACCATCCTCATCTTCGAGACCATGCTGTCGGGCCTGCGCAACTGGCTATTCGCGCACACCACCAACCGGGTGGATGCCGAGCTGAGCGCGGCGCTTTTCCGCCACCTCGTCGCCCTGCCACTCAGCTATTTCGAAGCGCGGCGCGTGGGCGATAGCGTGGCCCGCGTGCGCGAGCTGGAAAACATTCGCAACTTCCTCACCAGCAATGCGGTGACGGTGCTGATCGACTTGTTTTTCACCATCATCTTCTTCGTGGTGATGTATCTCTATTCGCCCATGCTAACGCTGATCGTGGCGCTGACGATACCGGTCTATGTGCTGATTTCGATTTTCATCACACCGCCGCTGCGTGCCCGGCTGGATGAGAAATTCAAGCGCGGTGCGGAAAACCAGGCTTTCCTCGTCGAGACCGTCACGGGCATCGGCACGCTGAAGTCCATGGCGGTTGAGCCGCGCATGCGCGATCGCTGGGAAAAGCAGTTTGCCGGCTACATCAAGACCGGGTGGGATGTGACGGTGCTCTCCACCTGGGGCAGCCACCTGATCCAGCTGGTCAGCAAGCTGACGACTGTGGCGATCTTGTTTTTCGGCGCGCGTGCCGTGATCGCGGGTGACCTGACCGTCGGTAGCCTCGTGGCTTTCAACATGCTGGCAGGCCGTGTTGCCCAGCCGATCCTGCGGCTTTCGCAATTGTGGCAGGATTTCCAGCAGGTCCGCATCTCGGTAGACCGGCTGGGCGATATCCTCAATTCGCCCGCCGAGCCGGAGCACAACCCCAATCGCGCGAGCCTGCCGCCAATCACGGGCGATGTGGAATTCGACAAGGTCCGCTTCCGTTACCGCCCTGATGCGCCCGAAGCCCTGCGCGGCGTCAGCCTGTCGATCAAATCGGGTGAGATGCTGGGCATCGTCGGCCCGTCCGGAAGTGGCAAATCGACGCTGACCAAACTGGTTCAGCGGCTTTATGTGCCGGAGCAGGGCCGTGTGCTGGTGGATGGCACCGATCTGGCGCTGGTCGATCCGGCATGGCTCAGGCGGCAGGTTGGCGTCGTGCTGCAGGAAAACATCCTGTTCAACCGTTCGGTGCGGGAGAATATCGCGCTCAGCAATCCGACAGCGCCGATGGAGCAGGTGATTGCCGCGGCAGAACTGGCCGGTGCGCATGAATTCATCCTCGGACTGCAGCATGGCTATGACACCATGATCGAAGAACGCGGGAGCAACCTATCTGGTGGCCAGCGTCAACGGCTCGCGATTGCGCGCGCCCTGCTCACCGATCCTCGGATCCTGATCCTCGATGAAGCGACCAGTGCGCTCGATGCTGAAAGCGAAGAGATCATCCAGAACAATCTCGGCCGGATTGCCAAGGGCCGCACCGTCATGATCATCGCTCACCGCCTGTCCGCCGTGCGCCCATGCGATCGGATCATCACCGTCGAAGCTGGCGAAGTGACCGAAATGGGTAGCCATGCGGAGCTGCTGCAGGCTGGCGGCCGCTACGCGCAGCTGCACGCGAAACAAACTGGTATGACGCAGGCCCCCACATGAGCCGCCTCGCTGATCGTTTCCCGACCATGGCCAAGCACTGGGCCACTTTCCGCGAAAGCTGGCGTAACCAGAATGAGGCGGATGCTGCCTTTCGGCCGAAAGAAGAGCACGAATTCCTGCCCGCCGCGCTCGAAATCATGGAGAAGCCGCCCAGCCCCGGCATGCGCTGGCTGCTCCTGCTGACATGCGTATTGTTCGTGCTGGCGTTGCTGTGGGCGATATTCGGCCGGATCGACGTGGTCGCGGTCGCGTCTGGCAAGACCGTGCCGGATGGAAGCGTCAAGATCGTCCAGCCGCTCGATTTCGGATCGGTCCGCGCGATCCACGTGCGCAACGGGCAGTTCGTGCGCGCAGGCGATCTGTTGATCGAGCTCGACCCGACGGTGGCGAGCGCGGAAGAGGCGCAGAGCGAGCAAGGCCTCCTCTCGGCGCAAATCCTCCAGGCCCGCAACAATGCCATGTTGGCGCATTTGCAGGGCCGCGATGCGCGTTTTGTCGCTCCTCCTGGCACCCCCGGCGATGTAATCGCTACCGAACAGGCCCTGGTCGACTCCGCGATCGCGCAGTTCGAAGCGGAAAGCGCCAGCCTGATGCAACAGAGCGAGGAACAAAGCGCGGCGCTGGAAGGGGCGGAGGCCGAAGTCGCCAAACTGCAGGAAGCGCTACCTTTCATCGAACAGCAGCTGAGCGCACGTTCGGAGCTGGCTGAGCAGGGCTTTTACTCGCGGCTCGAGCTGCTGGAATATGAACAGCTGCGCGCCGAGCACATTCGCAACATCGATATCCAAAACGCCAATGCGCGTGCGGCGCGGGCCGCCATGGGGCGTATTGATGCGGAGATGCGACGGCTTCGCTCAACCTTTGGCAGAACCGCCGTCACCGATCTCGCCGAAGCTAGCGAGAATGCCGCGCTTTCCGGCGAGCAATTGCGCGCAGCGGAGCGTCGGCGCGAATTGCAGGATCTGCGCGCGCCGGTGGATGGCGTTGTCCAACAACTTGCCGTGTCCACCGTCGGCGGAGTGGTGCAGCCTGCCCAGCAATTGATGGTGATCGTGCCCTGTAGCTCGGGCGATGCGAGCGTTGCTGCCGCCTGCAATGCGGGTATTTCAGTGGAGGCTTATGTCCAGAACAAGGACATTGGTTTTGTCAGCGTCGGTCAGCGCGTTGCGGTGAAACTGGAGGCGTTCAACTTCACCGATTACGGCCTCATCGAAGGAACCGTCACGGACATCAGCCGCGATGCGATCGACCAGAGCGATGCACCTGTCGGTAGCGAGCGCGATGAGAACGGCCGTCCGGTACAGGGCGGGCTCGTTTATGCAGCGCGGATCAGCCTTGATTGCGGGCCCGAAATCGATGTGCGGCACAGCCTTTGCGACCGCGTGCAGCCGGGCATGTCAGTGCAGGCTGAAATCAAGACCGGCACGCGCAGGATTATCCAATATTTGCTCAGCCCGATCAGCCAGACTCTGGATGAAGCGGGGAGGGAGCGTTAGCGCGCCACTCCCCGATCAGCCGAGGGCTACTTAATTGACGGTTTCGCCTTCGGGGACCTCGCTAGGCGTATCAGCCTTTTCGCCGCCCAGCTGGCTTGCGCCCATCTTCTCCAGCGTCTCTTTATCGACAAGCCGGGTGATGACAGGGTGCAGCTTCAGGCTGCCTTCTTTTACAACCTGGCGAAAGTTGGCGATCACGGCTGCAGTCGCCTTCTGATCAACCGCGATGACATCGAGCAGCCAGTTGTTCTGGCCGGAATTCCAGTCATCGGGCTTCAGGCGCAGCGGCCAGGCACCGCCTTTGATCTGATCCCTCAAGCGCCCCTCGGCTTCGTCCGACAGGCTGGCCCAGATGGCGACGCCGGCGATGTCCGATGCGGATGGATCATCCCCGCCGCGCTGGGCGATGGCAATGCGGTCACGCATCAGCGGCTCCAGCACAAGATGCTGCAGATCCATCAACGTCTGATGGCGATATCGCGGCAACATCATCATCGCCATGACGACCTTGCCGAAGCTTTCGCGCACATGACTGCGCAGGCTGGCGATCTTCTCGACCACTTCTGCGTCGAGCTGCGGTGCCGCTTGTGTCTTTTCACTCGATTTTGCCGAGCCCTCAGGCTTTGCGGACTTCTTGGTTTTCGCCACGTAAATTTCCCCTCCGGAATGGTTCTCCGCAGCCGGGTCTAACGCCCGCCGCCTCACCGTCAAGCGCCCTTGCGGCAACTCACCACAGCCAAGCTATAGCCGCTGCCGCAAATTTCCTGCGCCCCGCCTCTTATGTGAGGTCTATGCAACAGCTCATTGTATCACAGCGACTTTTTTGCGCAAATTGGGCCTTCAGCGAATGTGAACCAGCCGGTCAGCCAAATCGGGTGATGGCTGCCCCGCGATATTCAAACGCGAGGCGCTTGCCAGACGATTCGGCAGTTTATGCTATAGGCGATGCTGGAAAAAGCTTACGCGAACAGTGGTTCCGCCGCCGAAGCAAGTTTATCTTTTAGCAACTATTCCCGCGAGGAAGGGCACAGCATCGCCGACACTATCGCCAAGACGCAGCCTAGAAGCACGAAGAGCACCGCCGCGCCGGTGGGGCCGAGCGCTTCAACCGTTCCGTTTATAATGCCTCCGGCTCCGCGTGCTGCGCGACCGGCAGCCGGCGTTTCGGGTGCAGGCGCCTCGAGCGCCATCCAGGCGAGGATTGCTCCGAAGCCCAGAGATGCGAGGACAGCCGTATTGCGATTGCAGGTCATGCCCATGACCGATAGCTCCAAAAAGTGACCAAACCATTTTCGTCAAAGGCGCGGGCCACATGGGTGTGTAAGAAGGATCCTTCCTATTCCATTGTATCAAAGCGACATTTTGCGCAGTTTTTTGCTCTTTGGACTTGCCAGACGGGGAAGCTGTGGCATTGTGAGCAGCGAGGGAATCGAATTGAGGGGTTCGTTGTGGGGTCGTCGCTTTCTCAACACTAGCTTGCGTTGTGTTCGCTGACAGGCGGGTATGGGCCTGTGCGCATATCCTCAAAGGGTGCGGTGCCGGTCCGCGGTCCTCTCTTGGTCTCGATTCGATCGAATTTGTTGATGATGCGGGAGTATCGAGGTGCCAATTCAGGTTGATATGAAAAGAAAAGTCACGGTCGACACCGAGACTGGCGAGTACCTTGTCTACAAGCCGACGCACCCGCAGGACCCTTACGAGCATTTCACTCTTCGCGATTCCGACGATGCTCCAATTTTCGCCGCGAATATTGAAAGCAATGCGATCGATGAAACCGGGGAGGGCGGCGCAACAGTAGTACGTTATACTGTCCGCAAGGTTTGGTTTCCGTCTGGCGAAAAGAAGGCGCCGACCTATTTCTGGGGCAAAACGAAAATGATTGATCGACTCTGCGAGTTCGTTCGCGTTTGGCACGACTTCCCCAAAAACAAAAATCCACACCCTCGTTTTGAATTTGAGGATGGTCGCGAGCAACGAGGAGTGGTCTGATGAATGCAGGATTGGCTCTTTTCGATGAATTCTTAAGCAGATACGGCAATTCTGCAACTTACGAGCAACTGCTGGAGTTTGTGACCGAGAAATCTGCGATCGGATCGCATCTACATGTTGAGGGAACGACTGCAACTGCGTTGTATTCCGGAACGATCGGTGATGTACCGGCTTTCCAAATCGCACAAGATATGGCTCGCCGCAGCGGCGGAAAACTGCGCATAATTGACGATTCTGCGCTGGGGAACTTCCTTCTCTCGGTCACTCGAAAAGACGCGTTCGGTAACTATCCCGGCCTAGGGTTTGTCCCTGCTGATGCCCAAAGTAACACGCTGTTCAAGATTGTATCGGCGGCGTTCGTGCGCGAAACCCGTGGCCCGGTTATAACAATCACGCCAAAATCAGACTTTGACCGAGTATTTTCCGAAGCCGAAGTAGAGGCTGCGCTGAACAACAAGCGCATTACGACGATTAACGGTCGTCAACACAGCGACGTGACCTCACGCGTCGATGGCTACGGACACAATTCTAGAAGGGCTTTTGCAAAAGCAATATTTGATGGCGATTTTGCTGAAGCTGTTTTTAAACAAGATGGCGCGCGCGTTTTAGCCAACTTTGATGACGATGGTCGCTCCATCAGCGCAACCCTAGATATTAACAGTGAAACTCTCAGCAGATTGGGCATCGGCAACATCACTCTTGATGCTCCGAGCAACGCTGGTCAAGTTGTACTCGAGGGGAAGGCCCTTAAAGCCGATCTTTATCCCAGCTACGTCCACAAGCTAATTTACAGCAACGTCGGGCCTTTGCTTGGTAAAGATGCAGATCTGATTGCCGTTTTCGGATCGGACCTGAAGGACTCTCGGCAGAAACCGTATCGAGAGGTATTAGACAATCTCGTACGAATGGTTAGCGATCTGGTTGATCGAGGCATCGACCTTTCCAAAAAGTCGCTCGGGCAAATCGAGAACCTTTATCTCCGTACCTATCGTGCTTCAGCCGACAAAATGGCTAGGTTTCGAGACTATACCATCAGCCGCGCTAACCTGATCGCCGATGTCATCATTGAGCGTGCTGACAAAGTCCCGGAATTCGTTCGCAGCTCTCTCAAAAAGCATATTGACAGCTATCGCAAGAGTGACGGCACCTTCGACAAGACCAAGGTCGGAGGAACTTTGGCGGGCGGCGTACTCTCAGTCGCAGAGATGTGGGTCCGTTGGGAAGAGCATAAAGCCGAAGGCGGCGACTTCGGTAGCTTTGTGGAGAAAGAAGCTTCGGAATTTCTTTCCAGTCTTCCGCTGCTTGGCGCTATTGGTCTCGCCGCCCTCACTCCTGCCGGCCCGGCCGTCCTCTTCGTCGCGTCTGCAGTTGGCACCTATTCGGGAATTCGCGAAGTAGTCAGCTACCTCGTGAATGACTATGGTCTTGATGAGAATGGAGAAATATACAAGTTTCTGAAGAATATCGATGATGCGCTGACTGCCTTTGAGGGGCGCATCATGAATGCGATCGAGGCATACGCCGAAACGATTCAGAAAATCATCGAGAATTTCGACGACTTCGTCGAGTTCGTTCTGGAGCGCGTGACAGCTCGGTCAATCGAGTGGGTGGGCGGCGAGAACGGTGCGCTTCCAGGTCCCGACAACGACATCCTGATTGGCGATGATATCGCCCTACTTGCGGGAGATGATCAGAACAATTGGCTGGTCCACCGAGGCGCGGGCGAGGTATTCGGCGGCGAAGGCGGCGACATTCTTATTGGCTGGATTCCCGAGGTTCTCCAGCCTTTTGAGGCGCTTGAGCGATCGGCTAGAGAAGCAGAAAAAGACGGCAAGAGCGATGATGCTTATAAGCAACTGCTAGCGCAATACGCGATCCAGCAGGCTCAGTACGAATTCGAGCTCGAGCAGTACGAGAAATTTCCGGACCTTTTCCCGGAGCCGCCGCAACCTCCTGCATTTATGGAAACTCCAAGAGTTTCTGAACAGCACAAACTGCTTCTCGATGGCGAAGACGGCAATGATTGGGTGCTCACCTTCGGCGGTGAGGGGGCT
Source organism: Aurantiacibacter sp. MUD61 (assembly GCF_027912455.1). Lineage (NCBI taxonomy): Bacteria > Pseudomonadati > Pseudomonadota > Alphaproteobacteria > Sphingomonadales > Erythrobacteraceae > Aurantiacibacter > Aurantiacibacter sp. MUD61. The sequence continues at coordinate 864,872 of NZ_CP115446.1, read as the reverse complement.
ACGACCGCCGGCGGTCTCGGTCGCGATTGGATTTGGAACACATCCGATGGCGGGGTCATTTACGGCGACACTGCCAGCGGATTTTATGAGCGCATCGTTCGCGACGGAACCGGTCAGATCCAGTATGACGAGAACGGTAACCCGCAGACAGAGCTTGTCAAAGTCGAAGATACCGTCGAAAACTCAGACAACATCTGGTACGCGCCCAACGTCAAGGTCATGGACGCGCAGCATAGCGACGTCCTGAAATTCTACGGCCTCACACTGACCGGCGGCGATGCCAATGGCGGGCTTGCAGGAGCCGCCGTGTTCGGTGCGATCGGTGCGGTCGCTGGCGGTGCGAACTTCGCATTCTCCGAAGGAGATTGGCGTAGGCAGGTCTACTTCGACCACCTGTTCCCGTGGATGACCTACATGTTCCGGCCGGACGAGGACGGCAATCTGGACATGTTCATCACGAACCAGTTCGATCAGCTGTTTCAGGCGGTCTTCGGGGCGGAGCCGAGCGAGGAATACGAAAAACAGCAAGCCCTGGCAAAGCAGGGTATCCTCAAGGGCTGGATGAAGATCGAGAATGTCGATGTCATCGGCAGCTATTTTGGTCGCGACCAGCTTGGGCTTGCAGGGCAAGCCGATTTCAACATGGTGTTCCGCGCGGCTAATCCGATTTGGGATATCCTCGCAGCGCTTCCACCCACACTTATTACCTTCGCTGCATCGGGTGGCGGCCCGATGGTAGATGCCGCATTCAGCGCGGCCGCCGCAATCCAGCGTTTCGCGAAGGGAATGAAATGGGCGAAGGGCACCGACCCCCTCGTCATCGATCTCGACGGGGACGGGATCGAGTTTACCGAGATGGCGCTCGGCAAGACCTATTTCGATGTCGACGGCGATCTGTTTGCGGAGCGGACCGGGTGGCTCAAGGGGGATGACGGCTTCCTTGTTCTCGATGCCAACGGCAACGGCCGGATCGACGATGTTTCGGAGATGTTCGGCGGTGTCGGGCAGTCGGGCTTTGGGGAGCTGGCTACGCTCGATAGTGACGGCGACGGCAAGATCACCATGGCGGATGTTGCTTGGAGCGAGCTGAAGGTCTGGCAGGATTACAACCGTGATGGCGTGACCGACGCGGGCGAGCTGAAAACGCTCGACGAATTGGGCATCGTCAGCCTGGACGCGACGGGACAGGCATTCGATGCCACAACGCCGCAGGGCGCGCGCCTTACCGCCTATGGCGACGTGACATTCGATAACGGCACCACGCGGCGCATGTTCGATGCGATCCTGCGCGCGAATGAAGTCGATACCAAATACGCTGGCGAGGGCGGCAAGGCGGACTGGCAGGCAGGCCAGGCGCTCGATGCCAAGGGTTTCGGCCGGGTCACCGATCTCTCGGTAGCCATGGCGAATGATGTCGCGCTGGAAGAACTCGCCACGACCACCGCCGCGCAGATGACCGAGGCCAATCTGCGCACGCTGGTCGCTCAGGCGGGCGATGTGCTCGGCAAATGGGGTGCAGGTCAGGAGCTGACCCGCGAGCTCACGCCGGTGCTGGTTGGTACGGACGAAACCGGCGCGACAGTGTTGGTCGACCGGGGTGTCTATGTCGAGGACGCGGCTGGCGGATACTGGACGCTGGCAAGCGGTGATCCGGTGCTCGACGCCACAGGTGCATCCATCGATCGTCCGACCTTGCAGGATGTCCTGAGCCAGGTCGGCGGATGGCGGCTCGAGCAGCAATGGTCCCCGTCGGATCGCGCCGCTGCGCTTCAGCACCGCGAGGGAGCGCCCTACCTCACACAAATCATCGATGGCCGCGCCGTCATTCTGGATTACGGTATCGAGCAGGCCGATGGCAGCTGGGTGCTCGCTTCCGATCCGTCGACGGTGTACGCGAGCCGCGCGGACATCCTCGAACTGGCACATGCCGCCGGGACCGAGTGGCGCACGGAAGAGCTGGGCTTCAATCCGCTCGCCGCACTGCCGGTGGAACAGATCGGTGTACGCTTCACAGACGGACAGGTCGTGGACTACACGGTGCAGGTCACCGACCGAGACGGCACATTCTACGTCTGGGCGCGCAATCTGGACCGCGCGATCGAGCTTGAATGGAAGACCGGCGATTATCGCGAATTCAACCTGCGTAATTACGCCATCGATTTCGAGAATCTGGACGAGGTCAATTCGACCGACGATTCCACTTTCCGCGTCGAGATGCTCACCCCGGCGCAATTCCACTTCGCCACACGGCTCGGCGGGATAGACTTCCGGCCCGAAATGCTCAGCGCCACGCTGGACTACGATGCGGGTACTATCGATTATGCGGTCGGGCCTACGGGCAGTGCCAATCTGTCGACCGATCCCGCGCAATATGTCTCGGGCATCAAGGTGATGATCGACATGCTGGAGCCGGTCATGGCCCAGTACATTACAGCCAGCCGCCGTTTTGCGGTGCGCCTGGCGCTGCAGGGCGGTCTTTCCGAATACGCGCAGGGCTTCGAATATGACGTCGCGCTAGATGCCTACGTGCCGACGGGTGAACGGCAGCTGGCGCCGCTGTTCGAAGCGATTTTCGCAAACGCGCCCGCAACGAACGATAATGACGCTGTCCTCGATTACCTGACGGACTGGAACGAGATCCTCTGGCAGATTTATCCGGATTATCAGGGCGGTAACGGACTGACAGTCAATCAGCCGTTTATCATGCAGATGATGCTGCCGGCGTTCGAAGATATCGGCGTCGATCTCGATATACGGGGCGTCGCACACGCGCTCTCCATCAGCGAAGAACGCATCATCGATCATACTGCGGATGCCCTCGAAGTCGGGGGCACATCGGGCGTCGATTTCTTCTATCTGACGGCAGGCGATCAACAAATCTCGGGCGGCAACGGGGCGGACTTCTATTTCGTCGGCAAGGATGCCGGCAATGATGTGATCTTCGATCAGGATGATGGCGGCGCTGACGAACTTCGTTTCACCGACGTCATGTCCGATCAGGTCACCGCTATTCGCGACGGGCAGGACCTGATCCTGCAGATCGAAGGGCGCACGAATGTCGTACGCCTGAAAGACCAGTTTCTTGGCGAGCTAAATCCATATCTCTCCAACGGCAAGCAGCTGGAGAGCGGTGTCACTGCGATCATCTTTGCCGACGGAGTGTTGTGGGATCGTTTCCGCATGTCGATGGAAGTGGTCGACAAGGAGCGGGCCGAGGGCGACTTCAATGACAGCTACATCGGCTCAGGTTCGGGCGACATTCTGTGGGGCGGCCACGGGAATGATTATCTCTCGGGCGGGGCTGGTGGCGATTTCTACATCTTCGAACTTGGCGATGGCCAGGATGTCATCGACGATAATGGCACGTTCTCTTTCGGCCCGGTCAAAGCCGGCATAGATTTCTTACGTTTCAAAGGAGACATCACTGCCGATGACTTGAAACTGGTCCGGGACGGGCCGAGCGACAATTTGAAGATTATCGTGCGCGACAAGCAAGGTGTCGAGACTGGCGACACGATCGAAATCGTCGGTCAGTTTGGCGGGGTGCGTCTGGGCCTGGGCCTGTTTGCCGACATTCTCGGTAGCGATGAGGGACTGGATTACGTCGCGCCGAACATGATCGAGCGGTTCATCTTCGAAGATGGCACCAGCCTTGATTTCGGCCAGATCGTTACCCGTGTTCTGGAGAATGCCAAAACCGAAAACGACGATGCGATCTACGGTTTCGTAAGCAGTGACACACTCGATGGCGGGGCTGGCGATGATTACCTCACCGGTCTCGAAGGTGATGACACTTACATCTTCGGGCGCGGTTACGGCCACGATGTCGTCGAGGATGCCGATTTCAGCTTCACTCTGTTTGCTCCGCCAGAGCAGGACAAGCTGCAGTTCATCGACGACGTCCGCTGGACCGATATCGACTTCCTTCGCGAGGGTGCTTCCGAAACGCTCACCATGCGTATTTCGGGGACGGACGATCAGGTCACGCTGACCGATTTCCTGAATTACGTGCCGTTCATCGGCTTCACCAACATGCTGGAGAGCATTGAATTCGGCGATGGGACCGAGTGGTCCGCCTTCAAGCTGCTGCAGCACTACGTCGACATCCAGAAGACCTCTGGCGATGATACGATTTACGGTTTCAACCGCATCTCGGACGTTATCGACGGCGGTTTGGGCGATGATACGCTCATGGGATTCGGCGGCAACGATCGCTACCTGCTCGGCATTGGCAAAGGCAGTGATACCGTCATCGACAGCGGCGGCAGCGACCGCATTGTGCTCGAAGGCCTCGCCAGCACCGATGTCGACATTGATCGCACTCCGCTCGATCTCACTTTCACAGTCCGCGCTACCGGCGAAGTCATCACGTTCAAGAACCAGTATGTTCGCGAAGGCACGCAGAGCCAGGCGGTCGAATTCTTCGAATTCACCGATCGCACCGTCAAATTCAGCGAAATCAATCCGGACAATGTGGACGTTATCGGCACCTCGGCTTCCGAGACGCTCGAAGGCTCCAATTTCGGCGAAACGCTCGATGGACGCGCTGGTGACGACACGCTGATCGGCGGCGATGGCGGCGACATCTACAAATTCGATGTCGGCTATGGTCAGGATGTCATTGTCGACAGACGCATCCGGGCTCGCTGGAGCGATCGGCCGGGCGTCAACGTCCGTGTCAACGATACGGTCGAGTTCGGCGGGGACATCACGCGTGACAACATCGTGTGGACGAAGGATGGCGATGACCTGCTCATTTCGATCCTCGGCCGCACCGACACGCTGCGCATTCGCAACCAGTTCCGTTCGCCGGAAGACGAGATAGAGCTGTTCAAATTCTTCGATGGTTCGGTGATGAAAATCTCCGATGTCGAAGAGCTGCTGCAGATTGCTGGCGGCAACCGCGGCGACAATGTGATCGAGGGCACGCTCGATGCCCCCAACACGCTCGACGGGCGCCAGGGTGACGACGTTCTGCGCGGCGGCAACCTCGCGGACACCTACGCATTCACCTCGGGCTACGGCTTCGACCGGATTGAAGAGCGCGCGGACCGGGTGGGCGTAGTAGACCGGGTCATTTTCGGGGCATCGGTCATTGCAGACGATGTGATTTTCCTGCGCCAGGGCAACGATCTTGTCATCAGCCTTGGCAATGGCCTTGACGTACTGACGATTGCGGGCGGCTTTGCTTCGACCCGGGTCGAAAGCTTCGAATTTGCAGACGGGACGATCCTCTCTCTCGAGCAGGTGATCGACCGGATGCTGACCGGCACCGATGCCAGCGAGCAGCTGACGGGCTTCGACAATCGCAATGATGTCATCTCCGGTGGAGCGGGAGCCGACGCGCTGGCCGGCGGCAAGGGCAATGACGAATATCGCTACAATGTCGGCGATGGCCGTGATTCCATTCTGGACACTGGCGGCATCGACAAAATCGTATTCGGCGAACTGATCACGCAGGATCTGTTGACCTGGCGCGAAATCGATGGCGACCTCGTCATTTCGCTTGGCAATAGCGGTGACAGCCTCGCGATCATCGGTGGCTACAAGGCCAATCCGGTCGAGACTTTCGAATTCGCAGACGGAACCGTGCTGTCCATCGCCGATGTGCGCGCGATGATTTTTGAAAATCGCCCGGCCGATGCGCAGGAAACCATCGACCTGCGCGATCTTCCGCAGGACCGCGTGTATTTTGCGGGTAAAGGCAATGATCGCATCATCATGGCGCAGGACTCGACTATTGTCCTGACGTCCGGTGACGGGATCAATTCGGTGGAAATGCCATCGGGCGTTGCCGAGGCGACTGTCGAGCTCAGCGATTTCAGCGTGAATTCGGTCGAGGTCCGCCGCGCCGCGATCAATTCGAACGATCTCATCCTCGCTTTCCCGGCGACGGGCGACCAGCTCGTGCTACGCTCTGCGCTGGCCGGTGCCACAATTCCGTCCATCGTCTTTGCGGATGGGGCGCGCTGGGCAGTCGAAGATGTGTTCGCTGCATGGGTCGAAGGCCAGGCCACCTCTGGCGACGACAAGATCGAAGGCAGCTTGCAGGCCGATCAGCTTGCAGGCGGGCTGGGAGACGATCTGCTGCGCGGTGGAGCAGGCGATGATACCTATCGCTTCACCCGCGGCGACGGACGCGACATCATCGTTGACAGCGCTGGCGCCGATGTTCTCGAAATCAGCGGCTATTTGCAATCAGAGCTCCGCGTGGCGCGGCTGTCGGACGATCGCAACGAGATCATTCTCACCTTTGCCGACAGCGGTGACGAGATCACCCTACGTTATGACGCTGCATGGAGCGGAGTTGAAACCCTGCGCTTCAGCGATGGCAGCACGCTTTCGCGGACGGACCTGCTCGCCCGTATTTCGCTCACCGGCAGCGAGCGCGATGATATCCTGACGGGTACGAGCGGCGCGGACACGCTGGATGGCGGCTTTGGCGATGACATGCTCGATGGTCGCGGAGGAGCGGACACCTATCGCTTCGGCATAGGCTATGGCCACGACACGATTGCCGCACAGACCGGCGGCGCTCCAAACGCCGTTCTGGCGCTGGGCACCGGCATTACCGCCGACCGCCTGACGATTTCGACCGATCGCGACGGCAATGTGGTGATCGCGATTGCAGGCACCGAAGACCGCATTGCCATTGGCCTTGATGCGAACGGAAATCCGGCGATCGGCACGGTCACTTTTGTTGACGGGACAAGTGTGCCCTTCGCCGATCTGGCCGCATCGATCAGCGGCGGCGATCGCGACGATCTCCTGCGCATTTTCGGCACGAATGGCGGTCCGCTTGCCGGTGCAGGCGGCAATGATCGCCTGATCGGCAATGCCGGCGCAGACACGCTGGCTGGCGGCACGGGCGATGATAGCCTCGAAGGCGGCGCTGGTAGCGACACTTATGTGTTCGCGCGCGGCGATGGGCAGGATGTCATTACCGAAGTTGTCGATCCGGCCGAAACCGACCGTATCGTTTTTGCAGAGGGCATCGCTTCGGGCGATATCCGCTTCATCTCCGCATCGCCCAATGACATCGTGGTCGGGATTGTCGGCACCGAAGACCGCATCACCCTGAAAGGCATGATCAGCGGCGCGGGGTCGATCGAGCGGTTCGAATTCGCCGATGGCAGCTTCTGGGATTACGGCGAAATCATGAGCCGCGCCCTGGCCGGAACGCCGGGCGACGATACGATCGACCTGACCAAGCGCGATCTCAACGCCGCACTCGATGGGCGCGAAGGCAATGATGCGCTGTCGGGCGGCACTGGCGACACGGGATACTTCTTCGGCCCCGAAACGGGCCAGGACACGGTTGTCGAGCCGACCGGGACCGCCTCGCAGGACACCGTTCGCGTCGCAGCCGGTGTGACGATTTCTGATCTGATCGTGGTGCGCGAAGGATCGGACCTCGTGCTGCGCATCATCGGCCATGAAGGCGCCCGCATGCGCCTTGTCGGCCAGGCGAGCGCCACGCGGATCGAAACCGTCATTTTTGCCGACGGAACAGAGTGGAGCGACGCGACGCTGCTCGCCGCAGCACTTGCGCCCGTCGATGCACAGCGCTTGCTCAATCCCCCGGTCGATAATGGCGATCCGTTCGCCGATCCGCTGTTCGATCGCGATATTGGCGGCGAAGAGGAAGTCGCGACCGGCACGATCGGCCTTGTCGATGATCCTGCCAGCGTCGGTAAAGTCGAGGACATCGGATCCGGCCTCCACGCGCGCCAAATCGTCGGTCTCGCCGATAGCAACGTCTACCACCTGTTCGTAGCCGACGCGCACCGCGGCGTGGGTGTGGACACCATCACCAATTTCCGCGTCGGTGACGGCGGAGACAGCCTTTCGATCCAGTACGGCGCATCGGCATCGGGCACTGTGCGCCTGACGCAGGACGGTGCGGACGCGCTGATCTGGTTCATCGACAATGGAGCCAGGAGCTATGAGGAAGGCCGCCTGCTGCTGCGTCTTGCGGGCGTTCAGGCGAGTGAGCTGACTGGCTTCAATTTCAGCGGAGCACCTTTCGATCCGACACCCGCAGTCGTAATTTCCGACAGTTCGGCCTCAAACACGCTGACCGGCGGCTGGGGCGCTGACGATCTGCGCGGGAACAACGGCAACGACGTCCTTGAAGGCGGCCCGGGCAACGATTACCTGAACGGTGGGTGGGACAACGACACCTATCGTTTCAGCCGCGGGTTCGGTCAGGATACGATCTACGAGGGCGGCCGCTATCAATTCGATGTCATCGAATTCGACGACACGATTTCTCCGGATGAGGTCAGCTTCGAGCAGGACTGGCCCGATCTCATTATCAAGATCAATGGAACGAGCGACCAGATCCGGGTGCAGCGTTTCTACGATCATGAATACGCCAATATCGAAGAGATGCGGTTTGCCGACGGCACCGTGTGGGGCCGCAATGAACTGGCGCAGCGGACGTTCGTCGCGACCGACGGCGACGACCAGATGCGCGGTGCCTATTGGGGCGACACGCTGGTTGGCGGCGAAGGTAATGACGATCTGCGCGGGAACAGCGGCGCCGACATCATCGAGGGCGGCACCGGCAACGATTACCTGAACGGCGGCTGGGACAACGACATCTACCGTTTCAGCCGCGGGTTCGGTCAGGATACGATTTACGAGGGCGGTCGCTATCAATTCGATGTCATCGAATTCGACGACACGATCTCTCCGGATGAGGTCAGTTTCGAGCAGGACTGGCCCGATCTCATTATCAAGATCGACGGAACGAGCGACCAGATCCGGGTGCAGCGTTTCTACGATCATGAATACGCCAATATCGAAGAGATGCGGTTTGCCGACGGCACTGTGTGGGGCCGCAATGAACTGGCGCAGCGGACGTTTGTGGCGACCGACGGCGATGACCAGATGCGCGGCGCCTATTGGGGCGACACGCTGGTTGGCGGCGAAGGTAATGACGATCTGCGCGGGAACAGCGGCGCCGACATCATCGAGGGCGGCACCGGCAACGATTACCTGAACGGTGGGTGGGACAACGACATCTACCGCTTCAGCCGCGGGTTCGGCCAGGATACCATTTACGAGGGCGGTCGCTATCAATTCGATGTCATCGAATTCGACGACACGATCTCTCCGGATGAGGTCAGCTTCGAGCAGGACTGGCCCGATCTCATTATCAAGATCGACGGAACGAGCGACCAGATCCGGGTGCAGCGTTTCTACGATCATGAATACGCCAATATCGAAGAGATGCGGTTTGCCGACGGCACTGTGTGGGGCCGCAATGAACTGGCGCAGCGGACGTTTGTGGCGACCGACGGCGATGACCAGATGCGCGGCGCCTATTGGGGCGACACGCTGGTTGGCGGCGAAGGTAATGACGATCTGCGCGGGAACAGCGGCGCCGACATCATCGAGGGCGGCACCGGCAACGATTACCTGAACGGTGGGTGGGACAACGACATCTACCGCTTCAGCCGCGGGTTCGGCCAGGATACCATTTACGAGGGCGGTCGCTATCAATTCGATGTGATCGAATTCGACGGAACGATTTCTCCCAGCGATTTGGTTATCGAGCAAAGCTGGCCGGACCTAATCATCAGTCTGGCGGGTACCACCGACAGGATTACAATCCAGCGTTTCTACGACCATGAATACGCCAATATCGAAGAAGTGCGGTTTGCCGATGGAACGGTGTGGTCACGTAACGAGCTCTCACAGATGGGGCTTCTATCGACTGAGAGCGATGACTTTAAGCGCGGTGCATATTGGGCTGATGACCTTGCAGGTGGTGCCGGTAACGACTCGCTATATGGCAACAGCGGCAATGACGTGCTCGATGGAGGGACGGGCAATGACTATCTGAGTGGCGGCTGGGACAACGACACGTATCGCTTCAGCCGGGGTTTCGGGCAGGATGTTATCGCCGACGGCGGTCGCAACCAGTTCGACGTTATCGAGTTCGATGACACGATCACTCCAGCAGATGTAATCATCGAAACGTCACATCCGGATCTGATCCTGCGGATCGCCGGCACGGACGATGTTATCTTCATCGCCAATGCGATCAACCACGATTACTACCGCATCGAAGAAGTGCGCTTCACCGATGGCACCAAATGGAGCCACGCCTACATGGTCGGCGCGGCGACAGCAGTCACTGCAGAGCGGCCTACGGTCGGCACCGGTGCACCTGTCTTTGTCGAACCTGCTGAGAATACCGGCACCGATGGAGCCGATCTCCTTGGCGGCACGGATGACAACGATACTATCGATGCGGGCGCTGGCGATGATGATATTTCCGGCGGCGTCGGGGACGATCTGCTGCGTGGCGGCACCGGCAATGACATCTATCGCTTCGCGCGCGGAGACGGGCAGGACATCATACTCGAGGCCGGCGGGTTCGACCGCCTTCTCTTCGATGCAGGCATTGCTCCAACCGATGTTCGCATTATGCCGAGCGGCGCGAATGATATCGTGCTGCACATCAGCGGAAGCGGCGAACGTGTAACGCTGCGCGGCGCGCGCTTCGGCCAGCAGGTGACGATCGACGAGGTCGCATTCGCGGACGGCACCGTCTGGACGCTCGAACAGCTGCAGCTTTCCGCGCAGCAGTCGACCTCCGGCGATGATCTCATCTACGGCACCAATGATGGCGATCGTCCCGATCAGCCATTGCTCGACGTGCAGGGCGAAAACCTGCTCACCAACGGCGGGTTCGAGGAATCGGCGGCAGACGCAACGGCAATCAGCTGGGGCTATCGCAATTCCACCCTTCCCGGCTGGACGCGCCTCGATTCCACGCAGTCGCCTTCGGCCCTGTCTTTCGAGCAGATCAATTCCGGTTATGCCGGAATTCCGACGACCGAAGGCAAGTACTGGCTCGAGCTCGACGGCAGCCCAAGCTGGTCGGGCAATAGCAATCTCCACATCGTGCAGCAGGTCGATGGGCTGGCCGACGGCGAGCTTCTGCTGCTGCAATTCGACCATGCGAGCCGTGCGAGCGCGGCCAATGCGGAATTCGAAATTCTGTGGAACGGCGTTGTCGTCAAGACAATTATTTATGGCGATACTGCCATGCAGCATGTCGAGCTGCAACTGACCGCGCAGGCCGGACCGAACCTGCTCGGTTTCCGTTCTCTCGGCCCATCTGATGGCTTTGGCGCTTCGCTCGACAATGTTCAGCTCCACCGCGCGAGCCTTGCCGAGATCGTCGATCGCACACTCGATGGCGGCGAAGGTAACGACACGATCCACGGCCTTGACGGGAACGACATCATCTCCGGCGGGGAAGGCCGCGATACGCTGCACGGCGGCGAAGGCGATGATGTGATTGAAGGCGGCACGGGGTCCGATGTCATTCGTGGCGATGCCGGAAATGACACGATCACGGGCGGCACAGGCGCCGATGCCATCAGCGACAGCAGCGGCGATGAGACCTATCACTACGATATCGGAGATGGTCAGGACACGATCACGGACAGCGCTGGCATCGACAGGGTCGTGTTCGGCGCATCGGTCCTGCTCGCAGAGATTTCCGTGGTCCGCACGGCCAATGATTTGACGATCAGCTTTGCAGGCGAAAACGATCGCCTGACAATTTTCGGCGCGATGTCCGATTCGGCGCGTCAGATAGAGACTTTCCTCTTCGCCGATGGAACCGAGCTCACTCATGCCGAAATGGCGGCTCTCACCGATTTCACCACCGTTTCGGCCAACAGCCGCGTCTATGGCGATGGTGACGACATCATCGCTGGTAGTGCTGTTTCCGAGACGCTCGACGGTGCGGGCGGCAATGATACGATCGACGGTGGCGAGGGCAATGACACTCTTCGCGGGCAGGCCGGCGACGATACGCTGATCGGTGGACCGGGTACGGATTCGCTCGACGGTGGTACGGGCAACGACACCTATCACTACAATCGCGGCGACGGTCTCGACACGATCACCGATGCAGAGGGTATCGACAAGCTCGTGTTCGGCGCAGGGATCGCGCCTGCAGAGATTGTCGTCCGCAACAACGGCAGCGGCGCTCTTGTGCTGCTGGTCGAGGGCACCAGTGACCGTGTGGTGCTGAATAACGCGCTGGCGGCCGATGCGGCGACCGTTGAGACCGTTGAATTCGCCGATGGCACCGTGTGGGATCTCACCGAACTGCGCCGCCGCAGCCTGGTCGGCGGCGAGGGCGACGACGCGTTCACGGCTTACGATTCCGCCAGCAAGCTCGAAGGCAATGGCGGCAGCGATCGCCTCGACGGAGGTCTGGCCGATGACACGCTGATCGGCGGCACAGGCGATGATGCGCTGAGCGGCGGTTTCGGCAATGATCTGTACGTCTACAACGCCGGAGACGGCAGCGATGTCATCACCGAGAATGGCAACACTTCAAACGATCGGCTGCGGATCGGCGGATACACCCAGGACCAGGTCCGCTTCAGCCTGACCGGACCGGCGCTTGCGGATGTCACCATCCGTTTTCTCGGCAGTGACGAGACCATCGTGATCGCTGGCGGCGCGGCATCCGGCCCTGCCGCTGCGGTCGAGTTCATCGAAATCGCCGATAGCGGCGTAACCCTGACGCTGGCGGACGTGCTGGCGCAGGCCGTGCCTGACGCCACAAATGTATCTTCCGTCCAGCGCGGCACCGATGGCGATGACTCCGTCACCGGCACCATGGGCGCAGACTATCTCGCGGGCGGTAGCGGTGCGGATAGCGTCGACGGCGGCGCGGGCGACGATGTGTTCCTCGATATCGGTGCGGATGCCAGCGTCGACACCTACACCGGCGGCGAGGGCCGCGACCTTTATCTGAGCCTTCCCGGCAAAGGTGCGGACGCCTCTTTCGTGGCCGACGTCATCACCGATTTCACTGCCGGACCTGGCGGCGACCAGATCCGCATCCTTTCAGCGAGCCCCAACCCCTTCGTCGATGGCGATCTTCGCCTGCTGCAACAGGGTGCAGATACGGTAATTGCTCGCCAGGCAGCGGACGGATCCTTCACCGCGCTTGTGCGCCTGCTGAATGTCGACCGCACCGCGCTTACGCCTGACAATTTCGAAGGCCTGCCGATCAGCCTCGATGCCGCCGTTGTGGTGGATGATGGCGATGGTGACGCTGTGGTCGATGGCGGCCAGCTTGATGATACGATCCGCGGTGGTGCGGGCAATGACACGCTCAACGGCTTTGCCGGGAACGACCGCATTTCGGGCGGCGCTGATAATGACACGATCGACGGCGGTTTCGATGACGACCAGCTTTCGGGCGGTCAGGGCAATGACACGGTTATTGGCGGCGAAGGCTCCGATATCCTCATTGGCGGTTCGGGCGATGACACGCTTACCGGCTTCGGCGATGGCAGCACGCGCGACGATATCGACATCTTGCGCGGCGGTACCGGCAATGACCGTCTCGAAGGCGGCATCGGCAGCGATATCTATGTCTTCGCGGCAGGCGACGGACAGGATGTCATCGCCGATTTCGGTGGCAATGACACTATTGAATTCGGCGCGGGCATCCTCGCATCGGATATCAGTGTTGCACAGGTCGATGGGCGACACATCGAATTGCGCATCGGTGACGGCGAGCAGCGCGTCCTGATCGATGGCGGCCTCGTCGATACGCGCCGTGTCGTCGAGACAGTGCTGTTTGCCGATGGCACCAGCTGGAACTGGGACGACATCATCGCGCGCTCGGCAACGGGCGGCGATGGCGACGATGTGCTGACCCTGCAAAGCTTCGACATCGTCCGCAACGGCAGTTTCGAAGAGCCCTTCAGCCGTTACAACCAGTACTGGTCCTACTCGATTCCGCACTGGCGGGATATCAGCGGCGGGCGCATCCAGATTATTACCGGCACCGCCGAAGGTATCGGCCCGAGCGATGGTAATAACTGGATCGATCTCGAAGCCGATGAGAACACCTGGATGGAGCAGAGCTACGGCAATCTCGTCGAAGGCGAGACGCTGCTGCTTGAATTCGACCACGCGAACCGGACGACCGCAGCTTCGGGCGCGTTCAATGTCTATTGGAACGGCGTGCTCGTGCTGTCCGTCTCGGAAGCAAACCGGAGCTACAAGACCAAGTCGCTCGAGCTTACCGCTGTCGAGGGCGAAAACCGCCTGTCGTTCCGCGGGCTCGGCTCGCTCAATACCGATGGCGCTTCACTCGACAATGTGCGCCTCCACCGCATCGATCCCGGCGCCACGGGCGGCACGCTTACGGGCGGTGCGGGCAATGATGTGCTCAAGGGCGGCTTCTATGATGACGTCCTGATCGGCGGTACTGGCAATGACCGTCTCGAGGGCGGCCGCGGTGATGACGAGTACCGCTTTGATGCTGGCGACGGGCAGGATGTGATCGTCGACGGCATCGGCACAAACCGCCTCGTCCTGGGCGCCGGCCTGACTGCCGATATGCTCCGCGCCAAGTTCGATGGCAACGATCTGGTTCTGCAGATTTCCGATAGCGAAGACCGTATTCGCATCGGCACGAGCGGTGCAGGAAGCCTCGATATCGCAAGCATCAGTTTCGCGGATGGCACAAGCCTGTCAGCAGCAGATCTGCGCGCGATGGCGCTGGCCGCGAGCGATGGCGACGATACGCTGATCGGCGATGCGAACGACAATGTGCTCGCAGGGCTTGGCGGTGCAGATTTGTTGCGCGGCTTCGAAGGCAATGACGATCTCGACGGCGGCGAAGGCAGCGACCGGCTGCAAGGCGGCCTCGGCGACGATATCTATCGCTTCGCTCGCGGCGGCGGCCATGACACGATCAGCGACACGGGTGGCAATGATGCGCTCGTGTTTGCAGAGGGCATCGCCGCCAGCGATGTGACTGTAGAGCAGAATGCCGGCGGAACAGGCTTCGTCCTGCGCCTGCGCGGCAGCGATGCACGCATCACGATTGAGGACGGTCTTGCCAGCGGCGCAGTCGAAGAAGTTCGTTTTGCCGATGGCACGGTGTGGACCGTTGCCGATCTTGTTGAGCGGTCTGGCACCTTCGGCAATGACACGATCAGCGGCGACGCGGGCGACAATATCATCACCGGCGGACTGGGCGACGATCTGCTGCGCGGCGGCGCTGGCAATGATACCTATCGCTTCACGCGCGGCGATGGCAGCGATGTGGTGTTCGACAATGCGGGCTCCACTGCCGACCGGCTCGAGATCACAGGCTATACGGCAGACGAAATCAGCTTCAGCCGCCGCGGCGAAGACAGCCTCGATGTCGCAGTGCGCTTTGCCGGAAGCGATGACCGGATCATCATCGTCAACGGGCTTTCCGATACGGCTGGCGTCGAAACCATCGCGCTGGATGACGGCACCGAAATTTCGGTCGCAACGCTGCAGGCCGATTTGCTTACCACGGCTCCCACCGACGGCAACGATGTGATCGTCGGCAGCGACAACAATGATGCGCTGACAGGCGAAGCGGGCCACGATCTGATCGAAGGCGGCGCGGGCGCAGACGTCTACAATTACTACCAGGGCGATGGGGACGACCGCATCGAGGCGCTGACCGGCGGTGCCGACAGGGTTGTCCTGCGCGATTATGCACTCTCGGATGTCGCATCCTTGCGGCGCGGCGGGCCGGACAATCTGGACCTTGTCGTGGAATTCGCCTCTGCGGGTGACAGGCTCATCCTGATCGGCGCTCTGGGAGATGCCAACGGCACATCGGGCAAGAGCGTTTCGCTCGAATTTGCCGATGGCCAGACCTGGACGCGCGATGACATGCGCGCGGCCGTTATCGATGATGTCGATGGTGCAGGGGATGACAATGTCATCGGCTTCAGCGGGGCAGACTTCTTCGCCGCGCGTCCGGGCAATGACACGCTGCTCGGCAATGGCGGCCTGGACATCTACGAATTTGGCGAGGGGTCGGGCCACGACACGATCGATGACGGCACGGCCAGCAGTTTCGACACGCTGCGCCTGATCGGCATC
Organism: Aurantiacibacter sp. MUD61; assembly: GCF_027912455.1. NCBI lineage: Bacteria > Pseudomonadati > Pseudomonadota > Alphaproteobacteria > Sphingomonadales > Erythrobacteraceae > Aurantiacibacter > Aurantiacibacter sp. MUD61. The sequence goes on along the minus strand of NZ_CP115446.1, from coordinate 848,939 downwards.
ACGTCGGACATGGTTTCGGGCGAACGCCTGTTCGGTTCGAGCGACACGATCGTTCTGCGCGTCGCTGGCAACGAGAATGACACGCTGACAATCATCGATGCTCTCGCCAGCGATAACCGCGGGATCGAGAACTATTACTTCGCTGATGGGGTGACCTGGGGCAAAGCCGAGATCGCTGCGCTGCTCGATAACAACGCACCGACCATCGGGGCAGACGGGGTTTACTCCGTCACCTCCGGGCAGGAACTTGTGATCCGCGCCGATGTGCTGCTGTCGAACGATTTCGATGCCGATGGCGATCCGCTGCGCATCGTTGCAGTCGACGGCGGCGCAAATGCCGTCGCGACGCTCGATAGCGATGGCAATATCCGCTTTACCGCAATTGGCGATTTCTTCGGTCCGACGACGATTTCCTATACTATTTCGGATGGCCGCAACGGCTTTGACGATGCGGTTCTGGATATCCGCGTACGCCCGATCGCCACCGCCTATGACGATAGCGGCTTCGCTGTCGAAGAAGACGGGAATATCGTCATTCGCGTGGAGCGGCTTCTGTCGAACGACCTTGACGGTGACCGCATGGTCGTCGGCCAGGTCCTCGATCCCAGCGGTGGCAGCGTCTCGCTGTCGAGCGACGGCAACATCAGCTTCACGCCCGACGCGAACTTCAATGGCCAGGCGAGCTTCACCTATGTCGCCAACACGCCCGAAGGCGGCCGTGCCGAAGCGCAGGTGTTTATCGACGTTACGCCGGTCAATGATGCCCCAGCTGCGCGCAATGACAGCGTTTCGCAATTTGCCGAAGGGTCGTCGATCAGCATCGATCCGCGCGTCCTTCTCGCCAATGATACCGACATCGATGGCGATACGCTCATCGTGGAATCGCTCCAGTCCAATGCCAATGTGCAGGTCGCATTCGATGCGGACGGGCTGATCACGGTCACCCCGCGCGATTACTTCTGGGGCAATGCCTATTTCGATTACACGATCAGCGACGGCAATGGCGGCACATCCACCGGCCGGGTAAGCTTCACCGTTACGCCGGTGAACGACGCCCCTGAACTCGCCAACGACCGGATTGAAACCAATCAGGATGGCTCACCCATCCTCGAAGATAATCCGATTGTCATCGCCGCCGATCAGCTGCTCGCCAACGACATCGAGCACGATGGCGATCCCATGACCATTACCGGCGTGGCGCAAGGCGTAGGCGGCCGTGCTGAGCTGCTCGACAATGGCACGATCCTGTTCGAGCCCTATGCGAACTTCAACGGCGATGCATGGTTCTCCTACCGGGTGAGCGACGGGCAGGGCGGCTCCGCTTGGGCGCGTGCCACCATCGAATATCAGCCGGTCAACGACCGTCCGGTCGCGCGTGACGATGATTATCGCAGCAAATCGCTGCCGATCCTCAAAGGCACCGAAGACACGCCGATGGTCATCCCGATCGTGGAGCTGCTGAAGAACGACTACGACGTGGAAGGCTTCGCAGTCACTTTCGAGGAAGCCGGCAACGCGGTGAACGGCGATATCGTCATCGAAGGCGGCAATATCATCTTCACGCCTGACCAGGATTTCTGGGGCGAGGCGACCTTCAGCTACTCGATCACCGATCCTGAAGGCCTTGTCGACGGCGGCCGGGTAACGCTGTGGTTTGAAAATGTGGGTGACGGGCCGCCCGAAGCGGTCACCGATACGATCTACGTTTACGAAGATATCCCGACCGTCATCCAGATCGACTCGCTGCTGGCGAACGATACCGATATCGACCGCGATCCGCTCACCTTCCTCGGTTGGGGCTATCGCCGCGATCCGCTGAACGGCACGCTGGAATACGATGCGGACGGCAATCTGCTCTACACGCCGGATCGCGATGCGACCAAGTCGGGCGGGTTCACTTACACCATCACCGATGGCGCCGACGGCGAAGCCACCGGCAACGTCAATATCGTCATCATCCCGTCGAATGACGATCCGACCGTGGGTGAAGATTTCGGCTTCATCACGCCGGAAGATGTGCCGCTCGTCATCCGCGTCAGCGATCTGCTGGCGAACGATTTCGATATCGAGCAGCTTGATACGGATGGAGACGGCAAGCGGGATATCGACCTCGACAATCCGAACCGCGCGTTCCCTGAATTTGTCGGTGTCGACGGCGTTTACGATACGGTCGAGCTGCAGCTTGGAAATCGTGTGACGGCAGGTACGGCGCAGATTGTCGAATGGGCAGGCGAACAGTTTGTTGTCGTACGCGTCCCGGAAGGCTTCAGCGGCCAAATCGCCATAGAATACCGCATCCGCGACACCGAAGGTGCTGAGGATGTCGGCTTCGCCAACGCGACAGTCGCAGATTACTATGCCGGTGTCCTGACCGGCACGCCGGACCCCGACTATATCGAGGGCACGGCAACCGGCGAGATCATCCGCGGGCTCAACCGCGCCGACTGGATCGTCGCGCTTGGCGGCGATGATGTGATCGAGGCCGCACTGGGCGACGATCTGATCGAAGCCGGCGATGGCGACGATTTCATCAATGGCGGCGATGGTGCCGACCGGATCGATGGCGGGGCCGGTTTCGACACGGTGACATTCATCGATTCCGACATCGGTGTGCGCGCCGACCTTGAAGCGCGCATCGGCCAGGGCGGCTTTGCTCAGGGCGACGTCTATCTCGGCATTGAGGCCCTTATTGGCTCCGAATTTACCGACCTGCTCGGCGGCGACGGACAGGACAACCGGCTCGAGGGTCGCGGTGGCCACGATATCATCGAAGGCCGCGGCGGCGCGGATACGCTGATCGCAGGTGCCGGGAACGATACGTTGTCGGGCGGCGTCGGCGCCGATTATCTCGATGGCGGCGATGGCAGCGATACGGCTGTGTATGAATTCTCGACCGAGGGCGTCACTGTCTCGCTGCTGGATGGCACCGGATTTGGCGGCGAAGCCGAAGGCGATGTGCTGGTCGGCATCGAAAACATCATCGGCAGCGATCATGACGATGTGCTGACCGGCGATGATGCCGACAACCTCCTCTCGGGCAAGCGTGGCAATGATCTGCTGATCGGCGGCGCTGGCAATGATACGCTGATCGGCGGCCGCGGCGCGGATGTGCTGCAGGGCGGCGAAGGCGTCGATATCGCCGATTACACGCTTTCGCTCGAAGGCGTGACGATCGACATGGTCGATGGCACTGCGGGCGGCGGCGATGCGCTGGGCGATACCTTCAGCAGCATCGAGATCATCCAGGGCTCCTATCACGACGACATCATTCGCGGTGACGAAGGCGACAACCGCATTCGCGGCAATCGCGGCGCAGATGTGATCGACGGGCGCGGCGGCTTCGATATTGCCGATTACAGCCTGTCTGACGATGCGGTGGTTATCGACCTCGCACAGGGCGTCGGTCTCTCGGGCGAAGCGCTCGGCGATACGCTTATCGACATCGAAATGGTAGTGGGCTCGGTCTATGCCGATTCCTTCACCGGCAGCGCGGGCGATGACACATTCGAAGGCGGCTTCGGCAAGGATGTGATCGCCGGCGGCTTCGGCTCCGACACCTATGTCTTCGGTATCGAAGGCGATGAAGACACGATCAACGAGCTGGGCGATGCTGCCGATATCGACCGCATCCAGCTCAATGCCACAGTTGCGCCCAAGGACGTTTCGATCCTGCGCGATGCCGACGATCTGTTCCTCGAATTCGAACGGGACGACGGCTTCCTGATCGATACGATCCGGGTGACCGATCACTTCCTCGGCCGCGAGACGGGTATCGAGGAAATCGTCTTCACCAATGGCACCGTATGGGATGTCGATACGATCGACACGCTGCAGCGTATCGGCCGCTTTAACGCTGCCGACGATATCGTCCGCTTCGCCAAGGAAGACGAGCCGATCCTGATCGATCCGGCTTTCCTGATCGAAAACGATACCGAAGATGTTTCGACGCTCAGCTTCGTGGGTATCGATCGCGGCATCAAGGGCACGGCGACCGTCAATGAAGACGGCATGATCGAGTTCCTGGGCGATCTCAATCACAATGGCGATGCGTTCTTCTACTACGTGGTGCGAGACGAGTTCGGCCGCGAAAGCTCGGCCCGGGTCGAAGTCAACCTGGCGCCTGTCAATGACGCGCCGACCGCCGTCGATGATGAGCTGCAATACGGCACCGAAGACGTGCCGATCCGCATCCGCATCGACACGCTGCTCGCCAATGACTGGGATATCGATGGCGACAATGCGGCAGAGGGCCTGCGCATCGTCGGCATCAAGCCGCTAGAGAACATCGATGGCGACGATATCGATCGCTACAAGCACCGCGATTATCAGTTCGCCGCCAGCAATATCTCCGGCTCGATCAAGGGCGACTATCTCGAATTCAAGATCAAGGGCGATTACTACGGCACTGCTGGCTTCCAGTACGTTCTTGCCGATTCTTCGGGCGCAACGGACACGGCCACGGTCGAAGTCTATATCACTCCGGTCAATGATGCGCCGCGCGCGGATGGCGGTGTGCGCAAGATCCGCCTCAGCTCTGTTACCCGCATTACTGCGGCTGACCTGCTGGCATATAGCTATGACATCGAAGGCGATGCGATCAGCTTCGTTGGGCTGTATGAAGGGGCGGATCTGAACGCCGCCACCAATGGCTCGATCACCATCGATCCGGACACCGGCGACTTCCTGTTCACTGCCGATGCGCTGGGCCAAGCCAGCATCGATTACCAGGTGATCGATGCCCGCGGCGCGCAGGCTACCCTGAAATACAATCTCTTCGTCAAGCCGGACAATGACGCGCCGGTGGCTGCCAATGATTACGGCCTGCGCACGCTGGAAGACCAGCTGCTGGTCATCGATCCGGCCCGCCTACTCGCCAATGACCGTGACGAGAATGGCGATACGCTGTTGATCGAAAGCCTCTCGCGCTTTGCTGAAAACGGCAAGGTGCGCATCAATGATGATGGCTTCATCGAATTCGCACCGCGCGCCGATTTCAACGGTTCGGCCGGGTTCGAATACACCATCAGCGATGGCCGCGGCGGTTTCGATACCGCCTATGTTTCGATCACGATCCTGCCGCGCAATGAAGCGGCGATCCTGCGCGATGACCTTGTGGCAGGTCTCGAAGACGGACCGCAATTCGTCATCCCGGCTGAAGCATTCGGCAATGATATCGAGCCCGATGGCGACGTGCTGTTCTTCAAGCGCGCCCGCTTCCTTGGGGTCATGGACCAGCGCTGGCTTTCGCCCGACTTCACTGTCGAAGCGCGGATGGCCGATGGCTCCCCGCTGGTTGGCGATCTGAGCTTCGATGCCGCGACCATGACGTTCTCGGGCACATTGCCCGATGGCGTTACCGATGGTGTGGAAGTCGACGTCTGGCTGGAAGATCCCGCCAATGGCCGCGTGTTCAACACCCGCATCACGCTGACTGCCGAAAGCCTTGCTGGCGGATATGGCGCGCAAGACGAAGTTCTCGCAGGCTTTACCATTCGCGAGGCGCATGCGAGCAGCCTGGAATTCGGACTTGGCGACCTGCCGGCTGATGCAGTGGCCACCGCGGCGCTGGCTGATGGTCCACCGCTTCCTGCATGGCTGGTGTTCGACGCCGCGACGCTTAGCTTAGCTGGCACACCGCCTGTCGATGCCGAGGCGACTTACGAAGTTGCGATCACGTTCACGCGCCCCGATCCTGCAGGCGGCGCGGACCTGACGTTCACCGATAGCCAGCTTCTCGACACTTCGGCTCTCACAGCTGGACCCGTCGCCTACGATAGCGATGTCGCACTGTTCGATCTGGACGGTGCAAGCGTGGTCGCGCAGCTCAACGGCGGTCGCCCACTGCCGGACTGGCTCGCCTTCGATTCGGAGACCCGCACGATCGGTCTTTCCGGTTTCGAGCCGGATGCCGATGCGCAGCCGGTGCGACTGCAGATTGTCTTCACCCCGCCCAAGCGCGTGCTGCCTGATGGCACCTACGCCTCGACCGATCGCGGCTTCACGCTGGAGTTCGTGATCGATCCTGCCGTCGGCATCGATCCGGCGATCAATGCTGTGCTGGCAGGCGATCCGTTCTTCGCTTCGCAGGGCCTCTACGCGCTCGATCTCTCGGACGCTGGCGGCCTCAGCGTGCTGCGTGAAAGCGGTGCTCCGCTCAACGACTGGATGTCGTTCGATCCCGAGACGCTGAGCTTTGCCGGCACGCCTCCGCCCGAATTCGTTGGTGCCGTGCCGATCCGCCTCGATATCGCAGGCGGCGGCGATGTTCCGGCCATGTCGATCATCACCGAAGTGGTGGTGGATGATACCTTCACTTTGAAGTCTGCTGGAAGCTTTGGACTGCGTGTCACCGATGAACGGATCACGCTGGATTCGCCGGATGACTTCAACGGCACCGCCGTCTTCTCTTACGACACGACGGATGAGAAGGGCGCTGTTTCGGACGAGCCGGCACGAATCTTCTTCAACGTGCGTCCAACGCGTGAACGGCCCGATGCCGGTGCCGATGCGCTGGTTGTCGATGAAGGCTTCTCGGTCCGCGTTACCGTGGCCGAGCTTATCGCCAATGATTTCGACCGCGATGGCGATGCCATGCGCATCACCGGCTTCGATGAGCCTGCACAGGGCCAGCTGGTGATCGAGCTGGGCCAGATCAGCCTCGATGTGCCCGCAGGTCTCGAGCCTGTTGCAGGCGCGACTTATTCGGCGACGCTTGCCGATGGCAGCGAACTGCCGGGCTGGCTTGCAATCGATGCCGCAACCGGGGTCATCACCGGCGAAGTGCCGCTCGATATGCTCGGCACGCTCGATATCACCGTCAGCCGCGATGTTGGCGGCACGGTGGACAGCGCCTCTCTCAGCACCATGGTGGACGGAAATGCGGGCGCGGCAGTGCTCTACACGCCCGATGCAGCCTATAGCGGCAAGGACGCCTTCACTTACACTCTGACCGACGATCGCGAAGGCGAGAGCACGGGCAATGTGGCGGTGACCGTCAACCCGCTGGAAGATCCGCCAGTGGCGCGGGCCGACACGGTCGATGCCGTAGAAGAAACGCCGCTCGTCATCAGCCCGGCAGAATTGCTCGCCAATGATTATGACGTGGATGGAGACCCGATCCGCTTCCTCGACGTGGCCAATGCCACCAATGGCACCGTCACCTATGACGGTACGGACATAACCTTCACGCCGGATGACAATTTCTCCGGCAAGGCGAGCTTCGAATACACCGTAACCGACGACCGCCACGGCGTTTCGACGGGCAAGGTGACGGTCAATGTCGCCTCGACCAACCAGGCGCCTGTTCTTGGCGCCGACGTGTTCGAAACCGAAGAGGATGTGCCGTTCACCTTCACCATCGATGATCTGATGGCGAATGACATTGATCCCGATGGCGACACGCTGCGCTTTGAATCGCTCCAGCGTTCGGTTGACGGCGCGCGCATCTTCGAGCTGCCGGGTGGCCGCTTCCAGCTGGTGCCGGATGAAAATGTGAACGGCGCGCTGGTATTCAAATACACCGTCACCGATGGTCGCAAGCGCACCACGCAAACCGTCACTTTCAATGTCGCGGCGATCAACGATGCGCCGATTGCAAATGCCGATTTCGGCTTCGTCACCGACATGGACGTGCCGGTCGTGATCGATTTTGCCGAAATGATCGCCAATGACCGCGATGTGGAGGGCGACAGCTTCTCCATCGTCGAAGTCTTCGACGGCGATCAGGGCTTCGTGACCCGCGACGGAGATACTGCGATCTTCACGCCGGATGGCGGCTATTTCGGCGATGCCGGTTTCCATTACCGCGTGACCGACGAGCACGGCGATTCCAGCGTCGGCTACGTCGAGATCATCGTCTATCCCGACTTCCCGCTACCGGTCGCATCCTCCGATGCCGGCCTCGAAATGCTCGAAGACGGGTTCATCGATATCGATCCCGCGCTGCTGATGGCGAACGATACCGCGCCCGAAGGCAGCACACTCAGCTTCGTGACGCTTCAGGGTGCCGAGCTGCTCGACAATGGCAAATACCGCTACACCGCAGAGCCGAATTTCTTCGGCGAAGTAACGCTGCGTTATGCGATCGAGAATGAGCAGGGCTTCCCCGTCTGGTCGACTGTCACCATCGATGTGCTGCCGGTGGAAGACGTTCCGGTGGCTCTCGATGATACTCTGGCGACCGTGGAAGACACGCCGCTGGTCATCTTCAAGGATGCGCTGCTCGCGAATGATAGCGATGCCGATCCGCAGGCGATCTTCATCAATGGCTTTGGCGAAATGCAAGGTCTGTCGATTGTCGATCTGGGCAACGGCCAATTGCAGATCACGCCGGATGAGAACTTCAACGGCGCAGCCTATTTCGACTACGAACTGTCCGACAGCACCGGCCTGACCGACACCGCCCGCGTGCATGTCTGGGTGGAGCCGGAGAACGATCCGCCGGTCATCGATCTCGTCCCGATCATGCGCGGACTTGAAGATGAGTCGTTTGTGGGTGCGCTGCCATCAGGCTTTGCCACCGATCCCGATGGCGATGTCCTGGCGATTAGCGTGCGCGGCAAGGACGGCGCATCGCTTCCCGAATGGCTCAGCTACGATAGTGCAACCCGGAGCCTCTCCGGCCAGCCGCCTGCCGATTTCAACGGCGCGATTGCGCTGGAAGTGGCAGCCAGCGACGGCGAATTCGAAACCGTGCGCGAACTGATCGTCTCGATCGAGCCGGTCAATGATGCGCCGGTCGTCGATAGCGGTGTCGACGATTTCGCCTCGGCAGAGGACAATGCCTTTGCCATGGCGATGCGCAGCGATGCCTTTGCCGATGTCGATGGCGATACGCTCGAATATTCGCTGAGCATGGCCGATGGCACGGCCGTTCCGGACTGGGTACGCCTCAACGGCACCATCCTCGAAGGCACGCCGCCCGCGAACTTCAATGGCGCGCTGGCGCTGGTGGTGACCGCAAGCGATGGCGAGCTTACCGCGAGCGAGGGCTTCACCCTCACCATTACCCCGGTCAATGATGCGCCGGTGCTGGATGCGCCGCTTGGCGACTACATCAGCGCTGAAGACAGCGCGCTCACCATCGATATTCCGGAAGGCACCTTCTCGGATGTCGATGGGGACGCGCTGGCCCTGACCGCAACTCTCGCGAATGGCGATGATCTTCCGGCATGGCTCTCGTTCGACGGAACACGCTTCACCGGTACGCCGCCGCAGGATTTCCATGGCCAGTTTGCGCTCACCGTGACGGCGAGCGATGGCGAATACAGCGCCAGCAGCAGCTTTACGCTGGTGATCGAGCCGGTGAACGATGCGCCTGCCGTTCTGACCCCGCTGGCCGATCTGGAAAGCGCAGAGGACGCAGCCTTCAGCCTGTCCTTGCCCACCGATGGCATCACCGATGTCGATGGCGACACGCTGAGCTTCGCCGTGACCATGGCCGATGGCCGCGTTCTGCCTGACTGGCTGACCTTCACCGGTAGCACTCTCGAAGGAACCCCGCCGGCTGACTTCAACGGTACGCTCGACTTGCGTCTCGTCGCCAGCGATGGCGAGCTCACCGCAATCGACGCGTTCGCGCTGGTCATTTCGCCAGTGAACGACGCTCCGGTGTTGCTGACCCCGCTCAGCGATTTCGCCAGCGACGAAGACGCGAGCATTGCTTTCAACCTGCCGCTCGATCGCTTTGCCGATGTCGATGGCGATACGCTGGGATTCACCCTGTCATTGGCTGACGGCAGCGCCCTGCCGGACTGGCTGGCCTTCGATGCTGCAACCGGTGCGCTTACCGGCACACCGCCGCAGGACTTCAACGGCGCGCTCGATCTCGTCCTGACGGCGAGCGATGGTCTCGAACAGGTGGCGGCGACTTTCCGCCTCAACATCGATCCGGTGAACGATGCGCCGCAACTGCTTGCGCCATTGGCCGATGTCGATGGGGTGGAAGATACGGCTATCGCATTCACCATCCCGGCTGGCACCTTCGGCGATGTCGATGAGGATGCTCTTACGCTGACGGCGACGCTGGTTGGCGGCATGGCTCTGCCGGACTGGCTCACGTTTGACGGCGTGGGCTTCTCCGCAACGCCTCCCGCCAATTTCGACGGAACCGTCGCAATCACCGTAACTGCCAGCGACGGCGAGTATGCGGCGAGCGATAATTTCGTGCTGCGCTTCGCTTCGGTGAACGATGCGCCAATGCTCGACACGCCGCTTGTCGATCTGGCGAGCTATGAAGATGAGGCAATCGATCTCGCAGTCGACACCGCTGCCTTCTCCGACGTGGATGGCGATGCGCTGATGCTCACCATGACCATGGCTGATGGCAGCGCGCTGCCGGAGTGGCTCGATTACGCCGATGGCCGCCTATTCGGCCTGCCGCCTGCAGACTTCAACGGCGGTGTGGATCTGCGTTTCACCGCCAGCGACGGCGAATATTCGGCCAGCGATGTCTTCACCCTGGTGATCAACCCGGTCAACGATGCGCCGGTGCTTGCCAACTGGTTCGCTGGCGATGTGCGCACGGCGGAAGATGAGATCGTGGATGTGGCCCTGCCTGCCGACGCCTTCACCGATGTCGATGGTGATATGCTGGCGATCAGCGCAAGCCTTGCCGATGGCAGCGCGCTGCCGGAGTGGCTCTCGTTCGACGGAACTCGCTTCACCGGCACCCCGCCGCAGGACTTCAACGGATCGTTCGATATCGTGGTGACGGCGGATGACGGCAGCGAAAGCGTTTCCGCAGACTTCCGTCTGGTGATCGAAGCAGTCAATGATGCACCTGCCGTGCTCCAGCCGCTGGGCGATGTGGCTTCGCCCGAAGACACCGCGATCTCCGTTGGCATTCCGACCGATACATTCGGCGATGTCGATGGCGATGCGCTGACCCTGTCGGCACGGCTTGTGGGCGGCGTGCCGCTTCCCGCCTGGCTGCAATTCGACGGCGCGCGCCTCACCGGCACGCCGCCGCAGGATTTCAACGGTGTTCTCGATATCGAGGTGATGGCGAGCGACGGCCTGCTGATGGCGACCGACAGCTTCCGTCTTACGGTCACGCCGGTGAACGATGCGCCGGTGGTGCTGACCCCGCTTGCCGATTTGATGACGGCAGAGGATTACGCCATCGATCTGCCGCTGACCGGCGCGGGCTTCAGGGATGTCGATGGCGATACGCTGGCCTTCTCGCTCGAAATGGCGGACGGTTCACCGCTGCCGACATGGCTCGCATGGGATGGCGCGCGCATCACCGGTACGCCGCCTGCCGATTTCAACGGCGTCCTCTCGCTGCGCATGCGGGCGAGCGACGGCGCGCTGGAAGCGGTCGACACATTCGACTTCACGATTGTGGCGGTGAATGACGCGCCGCAGCTGCTGGTGCCACTGGCGGACCAGACCTCGCTGGAAGACCAGGCCTTCAGCTACACCATCCCGGCCGGCACGTTCGCCGATGTCGATGGTGATGCGCTGACACTGGTCGCGCGCCGCACCGATGGCACCGATCTGCCCGATTGGCTGTCCTTCGACGGGGCGACGCTTTCGGGCACGCCGCCGCAGGATTACTACGGCACGGTTGCGATCGAAGTTACCGCGACGGATGGCTTCCTGATCGCTACCAGCACCTTCACTCTGGCGGTCGATCCGGTGAACGATGCGCCGGTGCTGCTGGCTGCCCTGCCTGATCGAAATATTGCAGAGGACACCGCCTTCAGCCTGGCGATCGATCCGGCGAGCTTCAGCGATGTGGACGGCGATACACTTACGCTGACGGCGACGCTGGCTGATGGCTCTGAGCTTCCCGCATGGCTTTCGTTCGACGGCACCGCGCTTTCGGGCACGCCGCCGCAGGACTTCAACGGCTCGCTCGATGTCGCGGTTACGGCCAGCGACGGCGCGCTCAGCGCGACTGGCACTTTCACCCTCACCGTGGATCCGGTGAACGATGCTCCGGCGATCCTGACGCCGCTGGCCGATGTCACCGTGAGCGAGGATGTGGCTGTGGACTTCGCTCTGGCAAGCGGCAGCTTCGCTGATGTCGATGGCGATCCGCCGACCCTGTCGGCGACGCTTGCGGATGGCAGCGCGCTTCCCGGCTGGCTGTCCTTCGATGGCGAGCGCTTCACCGGCACGCCACCGGCGAACTTCAACGGCGTGTTCGATATCCTCGTCACTGCCAGCGATGGACAGCTTACCGGGGTGGACAATTTCACCTTGTGGGTCGCGCCGGTGAACGATGCGCCGGTCGTTTCCGGCAGCATGGGTGATGTCACGATCTTCGGGCGCGAGACCATCGACTGGCAGCTACCCGCCGATCTGTTCTTCGATGTCGATGGCGATACGCTGACCGTCACAGCAACGCTTGCCGATGGCAATGCGCTGCCCGACTGGCTGGTGTTCGACGGCACTGCCTTCAGCGGCACGGCGGTCGACGATTTCGATGGCGTGTTCGATATTGTCCTGACCGCAAGCGATGGCGAATATACCGCTCAGACGCAGTTCGCAGCGACGATCATCGATCCCAACGATCCGCCGATTGCCGCGGACGACGGTGTGTTCGTGGGCGTGCAGGCGACCGATCTCGCCATCCTCGCGAGCGATCTGCTGGCCAATGACAGCGACCCGGATGGCGATGCGATCAGCATCCTCTCGCTCGGCGCTGCCGGGGTCGGCTCGGTCGCCTTCGATGTGGACGGCAACATCGTCTACAGCGTGGACAGCACCTTTGTGGGCACCGACACCTTCACCTACACCATCACCGATGGGGATGAGACGGCCACCGGCACCGTGAATGTGCGCATCGACAGCCTCTATGAAGGTTGGTCCGAAGGCACGAGCGGTGACGACAAGCTGTTCGGCAACAACAAGGACGACAACTCGCTGAACGGCGGCACGGGCGATGACCACGTAAAGGGCGGCAAGCTGAATGACCGCCTCGCTGGGGGCGAAGGCAATGACAAGCTGCTTGGCCTTGCGGGCGATGATCACCTTTGGGGCAATGCCGGCGACGATCACCTGATCGGCAATGGCGGCTATGACACCGCCTATTACTTCGGCTATCGCAATACCTATGTGATCCAGACCGTCAGCGGCACGGTGCAGGTGGTCGACACGGCGCCTACGGCCGATGGCGATGACGGCACGGATACGATCGAGGGCATCGAGCTGCTTTCGTTCAAGAATGGTGAGACCGCTTCGGTCGTGTCACCAATCATCATCGACCTTTCGGGCGATGGCGTCCTCACCGTCAGCGCGGCGGACAGCAATGCCCGCTTCGATCTCGATGGTGATGGCCTGGCAGACGATACCAGCTGGATCAGCGCGGATGAGGCGTTCCTCTATCTCGATCGCAACGGTGACGGCACGATGTCGGGCGTTGAGGAAATCAGCTTCGTCGATGACCTTGAAGGTGCGTCGACTGACCTTGAAGGCCTCGCCGCATTCGACAGCAATGGTGACGGTGTGCTCAACGCGCAGGATGATCGCTATGGCGAATTCGGCGTGTGGCGCGATGCGGATGGCGATGGTGCAGTCGACGAAGGCGAAACCGCATCGCTGGCGACTGTCGGTATCGTCGCAATCGACCTTACGGGCACTCCGGTAGATGGTGTCACCGAGCTGGGCGAAGTTGCCATCATCAACACCGGCAGCGTGCTTCTTGCCAATGGCCAGTCGCGCGAATTCGCCGATGCGGCGCTCACCTACTTCTCCGCCGCGACAAATATGCCCGAGCTGGAGACGGTGAGCTATTCCTTCGATCGCAAGTCGAAGAAATATATGCTGCGGGTCGCTGGCGGCACGATTTCGATTACGCCGCGCAAGACCAGCAACGCTACCGATCCGGGCGCAGGCATGCTCGGTGCGAACACCGTGTTCTCCTTCCGCGGGAAGCAATACGGCATGTTTGCTCCGGTCGTCCTCGATCTCGGCGGCGACGGCGTGGAGCTGGTCAAGCGCAAGAAGTCGCGCGCCGGCTTCGATTACAATGGCGATGGCAGCATGGAAGATACCGGCTGGATCAAGGGCGACGATGGCTTCCTCGTCATCGATCGCAACAATGACGGCCTGATCACCGATGCCGCAGAACTTTCGCTCGCCAGTGAGAATGCCAATGCGCGCAGCGGGCTGCAGGGCCTCGCATGGCTGGACAGCAACAGTGATGGCCAGGTCGATGCAAATGATGCGCGCTTTGGCGAATTGCGCGTCTGGCAGGATCGCAACGGCAACGGGCGGACCGATGCAGGCGAACTTCGCAGTCTGGCCGATGTCGGCATCGTCTCGATCAGCCTGTCCGCCAGCGGTCAGGAGACCTTGCTCAAGGTGGACCGCAACGCCGTGGTCGCCACCGCCAGCTTCACCCGCAGCGATGGCACGGTCTCAACGGCGGCGGATGTATCGCTCGCCTATCGTCCGGGCAGGGCTGTGGGTCAGCCTGCAGCGACCGGCACAAGCTTCTCGCTGACGCCGCGGAACATCGCATCCAGCGTGCTGAACGCGACGGCCGTGCTGCGCGATTACTTTGGCTATCAGGGCGAGGCCAGCGCGATGCCAGCGATGATGCGCCGCGAATTTGCGAACGAATGGGACTCGCTCATCTCTGAATTCTTCGGCCACACCTCAACTGCGATGGAGCGGCGCGGATCCGTTACGAGCACCGTGCGCCCATGGCGTGATGAGCTGCCCCCATTCCTGGTGGATAGCTTCCGCACGCCGCTGCAAAATGACGCGACGCTCTACGATGGAATGACTGCCGAGATGGCGCAGCTCATCCGTGAGGCTCAATCGCTCGCAGCAGCGACGCAGGTCATGCCGCACGAGCGTGTCAAATTGGATGATGCGCTTGGCGATGCTGCCGTGCTTCCAGAGCATGTGTCTGCAGCCATGCTTGCTAATATCGAGCCGCAGATGCAGCGCGATGATGTTAGCGCAGCACGCACGCAGATTATGCCACATGAACGCGCCAAGCTTGACGATGACGGAAGCAAGGCAGCAGTCGTCCCGGCGGGTGTCCCCGAGGCGCAGCTGGCCAATCGCCTCGCGCTCATCCGTCAGGATCTCGGCACATTCGGTGTACGCGAACAGGATGAAACCGGACGTCGTGGTGTCTCGCCCACCGATCCGCTTGACTGGTATATCTAAGGATAGTGGCGAGCCGGACAGCCGGCTCGCCATCTTTCGGCGCTGTTATTCGACGGTGAAATCGAGGCCGATGTCGGCGGCTGGCGCGCTTTGGGTGAGGCGGCCGACGGATACGTAATCCACGCCGGAGGATGCCTTGGCGTGGATAGTGTCGAGATTGATGCCGCCTGATGCTTCGGTTTTCACCCGCCCCGCGACCAGCTCGACGGCTTCGCGCAGCGTTTCAGGCGACATATTGTCGAGCAGCAGATGGTCGGCGCCCGCCGCCAGCGCAGGCTCGATCTGATCGATCCGGTCGACTTCGCAAATGATGTGCTCGACCCCTGCATCGCGCGCGCGGCGCACCGCTTCGCCGACATTCCCGGCGACAAGGATGTGATTATCCTTGATCATGGCGGCATCCCACAATCCCATGCGGTGATTGCTCGCGCCGCCCTGGCGCACGGCGTATTTCTCCAGATGACGGAGCCCCGGAATGGTCTTGCGCGTATCGAGCAGCGTGCAATCCTGATTGTCACCGCCAGCGCGCATCGCATCGACATATTGCCGCGCCATGGTGGCAATGCCGGAGAGATGCTGCACGGTGTTGAGCGCGCTGCGCTCTGCCGTCAGCATGGCGCGGGCATTGCCGGAAAGGCGCATCAGATCGGTGCCGGGTGAGACCTGCGCGCCTTCCTCCACAAGCACCTCTATGGCCATATCTGGGTCAAGGTGGCGGAAGAAAGCGACAGCAACGGGCAGGCCTGCAACAGTAGTCGCATCGCGGCTGTCCATGACACCGGAAAAGCGAGCGTCCGCCGGGATCACCGATTCGGCGGTCACATCGCGGCCCCCGCCGGGCAGGCCTTCGCCCAGATCTTCTGCAAGGGTTTCCCGCACGAAGCGGTCAAGGTCGAAGCCGGTCAGCGTGAAATCAGTCATGCGCGCTGTCATGCCGGTTTGTTTCGACACTCTCAAGCGCGCATGAAAAAGCGGCGCTGAGGCCAAGCCTCGCGCCGCTGTTTTCAGATCGGTTGTAAAGCCGCGATCAGCTCGGAATAACAGCCTGTGCCGACTGGCCATTGCCTTCAGGAGCGGCGAGGATCGTGCGCACGTCCAGGCCCTTGTCGACCGTGAAGGTGTCCGGAAAGCCTACCGCTGTGCGGATGCCGGGCTCTGCCATGCCTGCCGCTTCCAATGCGCTGGTTTCCACTTCGCTGCGGGCAGCAGGACCGCCAAACAGCGCCTCAAGAGCCTGTTCGGACGCGGTGCCTTCAACCGGGCGCGGTGCGCCGGGCTCTGGCGGGACCATGTGGAAATCGGGCGGGATCACCAGCGGCGCCTGGCGCTGCACGGCGAACTCGTCCGGGCGTTCGCGGCTGGCGACATCGATACCACCGCAGGCGGTGAGGCCCGTTGCGGCCGTTGCCAGAATGATGATGCGGGTGAATTTGGCCATTGTCTCTACTCTCTAGCGGCTCAGCGCTTATTCGGTTGCAGTGTCCTGCTCGTCCTCGGGTTTCTCGCGCATGAACAGCGCGCGGGCAAGGATAATCACCACCCCGATGGTTATTGCGGCATCGGCAATATTGAAAATCAGGAAGGGGCGAAAGTCCCCAATGTGGAAATCGGCATAATCGATGACATAGCCATACAGCGCGCGGTCACGGATATTGCCCGCTGCCCCGCCCAGAATCAGACTGAGCGCGAGAATGTCTCCGAAGAGTTTCTCGCGGAACATCCAGACCAGGACGACCAGCGCGATGAGCGCGGTGACGCCGACAAGGATCCAGCGCATTTCCACGCTGGTTGCCTCGAACATGCCGAGCGAGACACCGTAATTGTTGGTGCGGGTGAAATCGAAGAACGGGAGAATGGGGTAATTCTCGCCGATCTGGTCAAGACCGAGATCGTTGACGACAAAATGCTTCACCCATTGGTCGAACGCGAAAATGATCGCTGCAATCGCGAGGCCGAGGGCGCGGAATTTGGCGAGCTGGCTCATGCGCTTGCGTCCATTTCGGCGACCACGCTTTCGCAGCGATTGCACAAATCGCCATCTTCCTCGACTTCCGGAAGGAGGCGCCAGCAGCGGCCACATTTGGCGTCGGGAGATTTATGTACAACAGCCCCGACGGACTTGTCAGAATTCCAATGGACCTCCCGCTGCTCGAAAGGATTGCCCTGTAGCAGATTGACGGTGCCGCTAATAAATAGTTGTGAGATCAGTACGTCATCTGAGCGCAACCAGCTATCGAGCCTATCTCTGGCTTCTTGGTTCTCGAAAACGAGCGACACCCGAGCCTGCATAGTGGACTTGATGAGGCCGTCCCGTCTTGCCTCTTCTGCTGCTGAGAATACAGCATCGCGCAGATCTCTTAGAAACGCCCAACCTTCTCTATCAGCAGTCACTTCCGGCAGCGCCTCCAGCTCCAGCATGTGCACGCTGCCGCCATCCGGATAGCGGGTGCCCCACACCTCTTCGCTGGTAAACACCAGCACTGGCGCGGCGTAGCGGATCAGCGCGTGGAACAGCGTATCGAGCACGGTGCGGTAAGCGCGGCGCTCCACACTGCCGGGGGCATCGCAATAAAGCCGGTCCTTGCGGATATCGAAGAAGAAGGCCGAAAGGTCCTCATTCATGAAGTCGACGAGCGCGCGGGTGTAGGCGTTGAAGTCGTAATCGTGGATGCACTGGCGCAGCTTCGCGTCCAGCTCACCCAGCAGGCTGAGCATATACCGCTCCAGCTCCGGCATTTCGCTGACATCGACGCGTTCGCTATCCTCGAAACCACCGAGCGCGCCCAGCATGTAGCGGAAGGTGTTGCGCAGCTTGCGATACTGGTCGGCCACGCCTTTGAGGATTTCCGGCCCGATGCGGTGGTCTTCGGTGTAGTCGACGCTCAGCGCCCACAGGCGGATGATGTCGGCGCCGTATTCCTCCATCACCTTCAGCGGATCGACCGTATTGCCGAGGCTCTTCGACATTTTCCGACCATCAGCCGCCATGGTGAATCCATGGGTCAGCACGCTTTTGTAAGGCGCATGCCCGCGCGTGGCGCAGCTTTCGAGCAGCGAGGACTGGAACCAGCCTCGATGCTGGTCACTGCCTTCGAGATACAGATCGGCAGGCGATTGCAGGTCCGGCCAATTATCGCTTTCGAGCACGAAGGCGTGGGTGGAGCCGCTGTCGAACCAGACATCGAGGATGTCGCCGATCATCTCGTAATCGTCGAGCTTGTACTCCTCGCCCAAAAGCGTCTGGGCATTCTCTTCCGACCACGCATCGACACCGTCCGCCTTGATCGCGTCCACGATACGCTGGTTGACCGCTGGATCGACGAGATATTCGCCGGTCTTGCGATTGACGAACAGCGTGATCGGCACGCCCCATGCGCGCTGGCGGGACAGAACCCAGTCGGGACGCCCCTCGACCATCGAGCCGATACGGTTCTTGCCCTTCGCCGGAACGAAGCGCGTCTTGTCGATTTCACCGAGGGCGATTTCGCGCAGCGTTGCGGTGTCACTCGCCTGCGTGCCCAGCGCGATAGCGCCGCCAATCGCGCCCTGGTCGGCAATCGGATAGTCGAACTCGCCCACCGGCTTGTCCATCGGCACGAACCATTGCGGTGTGCAGCGATAGATGACCTTGGCTTTGGAGCGCCACGAGTGGGGGTAGGAATGCTCGTAATCGGCAGAGGCCGAGAGCAGCGCGCCTGCTTCGCGCAGGTCCGAACAGATGGGTCCGTCGGGCGCATTGAATTTTGGATTGATGACGCTGCCATTGCGCGCATCGGTGCGTGGCAGCCAGCCCCAGTCTTCGCGATAGCGCCCATCGGCATCGACCACGAATTTGGGATTGATGTTTTCTTTCCAGCCAAGGCTTTGGGCGCGTTTGCACAGCTCGAAATCGTCCTCGCCATGGTCGGGTGACATATGCACGAGGCCGGTACCGCTGTCGGTGGTGACGAAGTCTCCGGGGAGCAGCGGACGCGGCTCGGCAAAGAACCCGCCAAGATGGTGCATCGGGTGGCGGGCTGCTGCATTATGCAAAGAGGAGTCGATGAGTTCTTTGTCGAACTCCAATTCCATGCCGGTTCGCTCAACAAAATGCTCGAACAGCAACGGGTGAAGCACGAAGCGGTCACCATTCGCATCTTTGTAAAGGGCATAGTTCCCGATTCCTGAGCGGAACGGGTGAGGGTGGAATGCAAGGGCTTGGTTTACCGGGATTGTCCAAGGCGTGGTCGTCCAGATGACCGCGAAGACTTTTTTGCCTTCTGCTAGATATTCGGTGATCGCCTTAGACTTCGGAGCTTCGACAATCTCAAACGCCACATCGATCTGCGTTGAGGTAATATCTTCGTACTCGACCTCGGCCTCGGCCAGCGCGGTCTTTTCGACCGGGCTCCACATCACCGGCTTCGCGCCGCGATAGAGCTGGCCGCTCTCTGCAAACTTGAGCAGTTCGGCGACGATGCCAGCTTCGGCTTCGGGCGCCATCGTCAGGTAGGGCTTGTCCCACTCACCCGTGATGCCAAGGCGCTTGAACTGTTCGCGCTGTACATCGACCCATTCGGCGGCGTAATCGCGGCATTCCTGGCGGAATTCGCGCACCGGGACTTCATCCTTGTTGCGCTTCTTCTTCTTGTACTTTTCCTCGACCTTCCATTCGATGGGCAGGCCGTGGCAATCCCAGCCGGGCACATAGGGCGCATCACGCCCAAGCAGGCTCTGCGTGCGGACGACCGCATCCTTCAGCACTTTGTTCAGCGCATGGCCGATATGGATATTGCCATTGGCGTAAGGCGGGCCATCGTGCAGCACGAATTTCTCGCGCCCGGCACGCGCCTCGCGCAGCGCCTTGTAGACACCTTCCTCTTCCCAGCGCGCGAGAATGCCCGGCTCCTTCTGCGGAAGGCCGGCCTTCATGGGAAAATCGGTCTTCGGCAGGAAGACGGTGTCCCGGTAATCGCGCTTGCTAGATTCTTCGCTCATAGGGCGCAGGCAAGTAAGGGCAAACGCGCCCTACGGCAACACCGCATCGCGCTTGGTAAGGCTAATCCAGCCCGAACCGCGCACGGCGGGCGGGCAGGGCATCTTCGGACCCGGCGCGTACATCCGCACGGCGGCGATCCGCACTCGGGCGAAGGGCGGGGCCGATCGTCCAGATATCCTCCACCCAGACATAGCCATTGTAGGTGCTGGGAATTTCCTCAAGCTGTTCGGGCAGGGCGAGGCCGCGCGGGTGGTTCTCCACGTCCATCGGGCCGATCACCAGCACACGTCCGCCATGCGCTTCCATCCGGGCAATGGCGCGATTGGGCCAGCCCCAGAACGCCCATTGCTTGTCCAGCGGCACGACCAGCGTGCGCCCCCGGCAGCTCTGCGGCAAATAGCCCGTCCAGCCATAGGCGACATAATCGCGCGAGCATTCTTCCAGCTCCGGCGCGGTCCATGACCATGCATCGGGATAATACTCGCGAATACGCGCGATCACATCCGGGTGGCCGTAGAAAGCATCGCCCATCCGCTCTACCCGGCGGCCCGATGCCTCCAGCTTCTCGGCGAGCAGATCCGCCTCTGCCGGATCGCGCGACTTGAAATTGAACACGATCGCGCGGCGGGACAGCACCTGCAACGCTTCCTCCAGGGTGGGGATGCGGTTGTCAGGATTGCCGCGGAACGGGAATGTTGCGCCGCCATCCGCTGTATAGCCATAGCCTGCATCCAGCGCCTGCAATTCCGCCATGCTCGCATCGCGGGTATCGCCGCTGCCATTGGTGCGGCAGTCGAGCGTCCAGTCGTGAAATACCGCGATTTCGCCATCGCTGGTGGGCGCAATGTCCACCTCGATCATCTGCGCGCCGACCTGCAGCGTCATGGCCATGGAGGGGAGGGTGTTCTCGAGATAGTCGTGCACCGGCTCCTCGATCCGGTCGGCGGTGCAGGTGTCGCGCCCGACGCCTTCCTTGTCATACAGCTGCGCCACGCCGCGATGGGCGATTAGCTTCGGATTGCCCTGCGGCGTGGGGGCGAGCCAGCTGGCATTGACCACGGTCAGGATGAGGAAAGCGACGGCAAGCGCCATCGCGCCGCGATAGAGCCAGATTTTCATGCGAGTAGCGTGCGAGCCTTTTTGCAGTCAGCATCCATCTGCGCGATCAGCGCGTCCAGATCGTCAAACTTCGCTTCGGGGCGGAGGAAGTGGCGAAATTCTATGTCGAGGACTTCGCCATAGAGATCGCCGGAGAAATCGAAGAAATGCGGCTCCAGCAATTCCTTGGGCGGATCGAATTGCGGGCGCACACCCAGATTGGCCGCGCCTGTCAGCTCCTGCCCGGTCGAGAGCACTTTGCCGCGCACGGCATAGATGCCGAAGCGGGGGCGCAGATAGTGCCCCATGTCGATATTGGCGGTGGGATAGCCCAACTCGCGGCCGCGCTTGTCACCATGGATCACTTCGCCGCGCACGGTGAAGGGGCGGCTGAGCAGGCTGGTGGCGACATCGCATTCGCCCGCTTTCAGCGCATCGCGGATACGGCTGGAGGAAATGACTTGCCCGCCATCGCCGACCGGGCCGATGGCGCGCGCCTGAATGCCGCAATCCGCACCGACGTCGCGCAAGACCTGCGTATTGCCGCCGCGCCCTTTGCCGAAGGTAAAGTCCTCGCCCGTGACTACGCCCGCCGCGCCGATATGGCTGCCGAGCAGCTCGCGCACGAAGCTCTCCGCTTCCATACTGGCGAGCGTATCGCCGAATTCGAACACGAGCATCGCCGCGGCGCCGGCTTCAGTAAAAAGCTCTTCGCGCTGGTCCAGCCGCGTCAGGCGGAAAGGCGGCACATGCGGGGCGAAATGGCGCACGGGGTGGGGATCGAACGTGGCGACGATGGCGGGGCGGCCTTCGCTCTTCGCCCACTCCACCGCTTCGGACACGACATGCTGGTGCCCGCGATGGAAGCCATCGAAGTTGCCGAGCGCGACGATGGCGCCGCGCAAGCTTTCAGGGACAGGATCGCGGTGGAAAAGCCTCACTCGCCTACTCCGGCCTGTGGAACCATGATCGGGTTGCCGTCCTCGTCTATCCAGTTCTCGCCCCATGGGACCAGGCCGGCACGGATGACCCGTAAAGCATTCAGCCCCATGATCGCGCGAATTTCATCCTCGCTGAAACCATCGTCCATGAGCGCCTGCGTCACATGCACGATGTTGGCCGTGTCGAACCGCACTTCCACCGTCCCGTCATAATCGCTGCCGAGCGCGACATGCTCCACGCCGACCAGGTCTGCCACATGGCGCATCGCGGCCACGATGGCTTGCGGCGATGTGTCGCAGACAGCGCCCGGGAAATAGCCGATGCCGATCACGCCGCCCGTCGCCGCGACACCGCGGATTTCATCATCGGTCAGGTTGCGATTGACCGGGCAGGTCGCCTGCACTCCGCCATGGCTGGAGACGAGCGGGCGGCGCGCCATCGCGATCAGCTCAGCAACGCATTGGTGACTGCAATGGGCGACATCGACGATGATGCCCATGCGCTCCATCTCACCCACCATTTCGCGCCCAAAATCGGTCAGGCCACCCTTCTCCTCGCCATGCATCGATCCCGCGAGTTCATTGTCGAAGAAATGGGTGATCCCCGCCATGCGCATGCCATCATCGTACAGGCGCTGGAGGTTTTCCGCGCGGCCTTCCAGATTGTGGAGCCCTTCGACCGATAACAATCCGCCAACTGGCTGATCAGCGGTGCCGCGCTGGTCGAGCAGGGCGTCGATATCTTCGGGAGTGCGGATGGTGCGCAGCGCGTCGGGGGCGTCACTTGCGGCGCGGGTCAGGCGGGAGGCATGCCAGCGCGATCGTTCGAATAGCGATGTCCAGGTCGAGACGGGCTGCAGCTGACCGATCGCGAGAAGGGTAATGTCATCGCGCGCGTCAGCGGAATTCTCATCGAAATTAAGGCCTGCAGGCGACTTGGTGACGCTGGAGAATACCTGCAGCGCGACATTGCCATCTATGAGGCGGGGCAAATCCATATGGCCGCGATCCGCCCGCTCGACCGGATCACGCGCCCACATCAGCGTGTCCGAATGGAGGTCGACGATGGTCAGCGTTGCGTGCAGTTCGCGCGCTTCATCGGTGATTTCCGGCAGCGGTCCGCCATCGATCACATTCATGTTCCGCTCGGCGATACCGGGGGCGAAGATGAAGAAGCCGGCCAGCGCGACGACCAGCACGATGCCCAGACCCTTGAGAATTCGCCCGATCATCGCCGCCGCTCGAAAGTGACGAAGTCGAATGGTGGAAAGCCTTCAGCAGTGCGCGGCTCGCGCGCTACTTCGTGCCAGCTGTCGTCATCAGCCGGGCTACGCATGGTCACGTCGCCTTCGGTTTCTTCATGCACTTCGGTGAGCTCGAAGACCGTGCCATGATCCCAGAATAGGTCGAATATCTCCGCCCCGCCAATCACGGCGAAATCCTCGCCGGCCACCAGCGCCAGCGCACCTGCAACGTTGTGCGCGACTTCCGCACCTTCGGCCTGCCAGTCTTCAGAGCGGGTGAGCACGATGTGGCGGCGGCCGGGCAGCAGGCCAGGCAGGCTTTCAAAGGTCTTGCGGCCCATAACCATCGGCTTGCCCATGGTCAGGCGCTTGAACCGTTTCAAATCTTCCGAAATCGCCCAGGGCACGGCGCCATCGCGCGCGATCACGCCATTGGTGGCACGGGCGACGATGAAAAGAACTTCGCGGTCAGCTTTGTCAGTCAAAACTCAGCCCACCCGGGTGATGTGGCCCATCTTGCGCCCCTCGCGCGCCTCGGCCTTGCCGTAAAGATGGAGGTGGGCCGTGGGGTCGGAAAGGTGCGTCGCCACATCTAGCGCACTGGCGCCGATGAGATTGTCCATGACGATCGTCTCGCTCACGCTGGCGGTATCGCCCAGCGGCAAACCGGCGATCGCGCGAATATGGTTCTCGAACTGGCTGGTGAGGGCCCCTTCGATCGTCCAGTGGCCCGAATTGTGCACGCGGGGTGCCATTTCATTGAACACCGGGCCATTCGCCGTGGCGAAGAATTCACACGTCAGCACGCCCACATATTCGAGCGCCTCGGCAATTTTCTGCGCCAGCGCGCGGGCGGCTTCGACCTGCTCGCCGACGATAGCGGGGGCCGGCAATTCGCAATGGGCGAGGATGCCGCTGTCATGCCGATTGCGGGTCGAATCCCAGAAACGCACTTCGCCATCGAACCCGCGCACGAGGATGACCGAGAATTCGCATTCGAAGCTGACCTTGCCTTCATAGACACTGCCGCTTGCAGGCACGCGCACGCCGTCTGCCTCATGCGCGCTGGCAATGCTCCACTGGCCCTTGCCGTCATAGCCATCGCGCCGTGTCTTGAGGATGCCAGGCGTTCCGACCCTTTCAATGGCATCGGCCAGATCGGCATCGTGATCGACCACGGCGAAGGGCGCTGGCGATCCGCCGAGCTCTTCGACAAAGCGTTTCTCGCTCACCCGGTCCTGCGCAATTTCAAGCGCGCGTGTTCCGGGTGCAAGCATGTCGGCTGGGATCGCGGAAAGCGGTTCCACCGGAACGTTCTCGAATTCATAGGTCACCACATCGCAAGACGATGCAAAACCGGTCAGCGCCTCGCGGTCATGCCATGATGCATTGGTGAATTGTGCGCTGACTTCGGCTGCGACGCTGTCCGCCTCGGGCGCGAAGATATGGCAGCGATAGCCCAGTTGCGCGGCAGACATCGCCATCATCCGGCCAAGCTGGCCGCCGCCCAAAATGCCGATTGTCGCGCCCGGTTTCAGCACATCGCCCCCGCTTGCCAGCTCAGTTGTCGGTCGGCGTTTCCGCCACTTTGTCGGTCTGCGCCGCGCGCCAGTCTTGCAGCCGCCCTGCCAGCGTATCATCGCCGAGTGCGAGGATCGATGCGGCAAGCAGGCCTGCATTGGTCGCGCCAGCCTCACCAATAGCCAGCGTGCCGGTCGGCACGCCTGCGGGCATCTGGACAATGGACAGCAGACTGTCGAGACCGCTGAGCGCGCGCGACTGCACCGGCACGCCGAGCACTGGCAGATGCGTCAGCGCGGCGATCATGCCGGGCAAATGCGCCGCGCCGCCAGCGCCTGCGATCACAACTTGAAAACCTTCTTCCGCCGCGCCTTTGCCGAAGGTGTGCAGCCTGTCCGGCGTGCGGTGAGCGGAGACAATGCGCGCTTCATATGAGACGCCGAGATCATCCAGCACCTTTGCCGCGCATTGCATGGTCGGCCAGTCGGACTGGCTGCCCATCACGATTGCCACTTTTGCGCTCATCGGATCAGGAATCCTTCAGGTAATAGCGTTCGCCCGGCTGCATGGTCGCATCGTCGAATTCGTAGATGATCGGCTGGCCGGTGGGGATTTCGAGACCCGTGATCTCGTCATCGGAAATGCCAGAGAGATGCTTCACCAGCGCGCGCAGACTGTTGCCGTGCGCGGAAATGATCACCGTCTCGCCTTTCTCCAGCTGCGGCAGGATGGTGCTTTCCCAATAGGGGAGCACGCGCTCGATCGTCAGCTTCAGGCTTTCGGTCTGCGGAACGTCGATCCCGTCGTAACGCGGATCATTGCCGGGATCGTATTTGTCGCCCTTTTCCATCGGCGGAGGCGGCACGTCGAAACTGCGACGCCAGATATGCACCTGCTCATCGCCGTGCTTGTCGCGCGTTTCCTGCTTGTTGAGCCCGGTCAGTCCGCCATAGTGGCGCTCATTCAACTGCCAGTTCTTGGTTTCCGGAATCCACAGCCGTTCGCATTCTTCCAGCGCCAGATGCAGCGTCTTGATTGCGCGTTTCTGCACGCTGGTGAAAGCGACGGTCGGGAATACGCCTTTCTCTTTCAGCAGGCGGCCTGCCTCGCGCGCTTCTTCAACGCCTTTTTCGGTGACATCGACATCCCACCAGCCGGTGAAGCGATTGGCGAGATTCCATTCCGACTGGCCATGGCGAACGAGGATCAGTTTGGGCACGTCAAATTTCCTTTAGTTCTTGCGAAACAAGGGAAGGCAGGGCGTTAGCCTTCGCCATCTGTCTTGGAAAGAGGTTCGTCGGCCTTTTGCCGGTCTGCCATTTCGCGCGCCTGGGTCTTGCGCCGACGCAGGTTCTCGCGCAGCTTGGCGGCCAGGCGCTCTTCGCGTGTCATGTCCTTGCTCATGGCGCACCTCTTGCCGCAAGCGAGGTTTCGGCTCAAGCTTGGCTTGACATTCGCGGCGCAGATGACAATAGCGCGCGCCTGCCTGACGGGTAATGAAACGTAGCGGTGATTCTCATCACCTGCCCGCAGGACCGGAGCCGCGGTAGCTCAGTGGTAGAGCGCACCCTTGGTAAGGGTGAGGCCGAGAGTTCAATTCTCTCTCGTGGCACCATTTTTCTTTTCGAAATTGCATCCGCAATTCCGTCCTCGGTGCTATTCGCTTCGCGGGGACTTCGTTCCCGCTGCGCGGCACCTGCGGGCTTCGCGGTTGCTCGCTGTCGTCGCCTTCCGGCGACGATTGGGTGGGTATCGGGACCTTTGCTCTTCCCCTCCTAGTGTGTCACTTATATATATCACCTATGGACACCGAACCGCTTACCCAGCTCGACCCTTCATACACCACTGTCATGCGGATCGAGGGGCTGCTGACCACGCTTCCCTTTGTCATTGGCGCTGCTGTGCTCTCGCTCGCGGAAGTGGTTCCGGCCTATGTCCCCGCAATTCCGGTGGTGATCCTTGCGATCATCCTGATCGGGGTGCTGCCGCTGAAGCGTTATCGATCGCGAGGGTATGACATGAGCACGGACCGGTTGCGGGTGGTGAAGGGTGTGCTCTTCCATTCGGATACGGTCGTACCGTTCAGCCGGGTGCAGCATCTCGATGTCGAGCAAGGTCCGCTTGAGCGGATGTTCGGCATTGCCCGGCTGATCCTGCACACGGCGGGCACCCACAACGCTTCGGTCACGCTGCCGGGGCTGCGGCATGCCGATGCGACATCGATGCGGGAGGAAATCCGCCAGCATGTGAAGCGGGAATCGATGTGAGCGAACCCGATACCGAAATCGCTCAAGCGGGCGCTGCGATTGAAGTCGGCGAATGGCGGCGGGTCAGCCCGGTGTCGGTCGCGGTGCAGGCGGTGCGCACGCTGGGCAGCGCGATCATTCCTGCAGCGTTTATCCTGTTCGGAGCTGCCAGCCAAAGCGACAGGCTTTCCGGCGTGGCACCTTATCTGGTCCCTATTCTAGGCCTGATCATCGCGATCAATATCGTGCCGGCGTGGCTCAATTGGTATCGCCTGCGCTATCGCATCGGGGAAAGCGATGTGCGGCTGGAGCAGGGCATTATCAGCCGCTCGGCGCGCTCGGTCCCTTACGATCGCATTCAGGACGTGAGCCTAGAACAAAAGCTGATCCCGCGTCTGCTCGGGCTCGTCGAAGTGAAATTCGAAACGGGTGCGGGCGGCAAGGATGAACTGGCGCTCTCTTTCGTCAGTGAGGCCGAAGGCGAGCGCCTGCGCGAAGTTGTGCGCGGTCTGGTCGAGGGCGCGGACGAGATGGCTGCGGCTCCGGCTTCGCTCGATGGTGAGCCCGGCGAACCCATTGCCGTCAAGGATACAGGCGGCAGGCTGCTTTTCGCAATGCCCCCGCAGCGCCTTTTCACTTTTGGCCTGTTCAGCTTTTCACTGGTTATCTTCGCAGTGCTCGTCGGCGTGGTGCAGCAATTCGAATTCCTGCTCCCCTTCGATGTTTGGGACTACATCGCCGATTACTTCGAGGACGAGCGTTATGCCGATGCCGGCTCCTACATTTCGGGGATGGATACGGCGGCGCGTATCGCCGGGATCGCGTGGCTCATCGTTTCCGTCATCCTCGTGGGCATCGCCAGCGGCGTGGTGAAAACCTTCGTCCGCGACTGGGAATTCCGCCTGGAGCGCACCGCTAAGGGCTTTCGTCGCCGCCGCGGCCTGCTGACCAAGACTGATGTCGTGATGCCGGTCCACCGGGTGCAGGCTCTCGTGGTCTCGACCGGTCTCATTCGCCGCCGCTTCGGCTGGCACGGCCTCTCCTTCATTTCGCTGGCGCAGGATTCGGGTAGCGCCAATCATGACGTGGCCCCCTTCGCAAAAATGGCGGAAATCGCGCCGATCGCGTCTGAAGCAGGTTTCGCTCTGCCCGATGGGAGCGAGCAATGGCGTAGGCCGAGCTCCGCCTTTTATTTCGATCGCGGCTTGATCCAGTCTCTGCTGATTTTCCTGATCGGGGCCGCCGTGTTCGTATTGGCTGCCGTGGAGGCAGAGCGGCTGGTGCCGGGCTTGTTCGTAATCGGCGCGCTGGTTGCTGTGCTCATTCTGCTCGTCGCCGCGCGGCAATTTTACCTTTGGTGCTATGATCGGCACGCGCTGGACCCGGAACAGGTCCTTTCGCGCCGCGGCTGGCTTGCCCCGCGCACCCAGATCGCCAATCGCGTGAAGCTGCATTCCGTCGAGATCGCGCAAGGCCCGCTCGGGCGCTGGCACGGCTATTGCGACCTGGTGTTCGGCATGGCGGGCGGACGTTTCGCTTTTCGCGGCCTGGCGCTCGAAGATGCGAAGAAACTGCGCGCTGCCGTGTTGGACAGCATCGCCTCGGTCGATTTTGCACGGCTGCCGAAGTAGCCTCTGCGAATCCAAATCGCGCAAGAAAAAGGCCCCGGTAATCGCCGGGGCCTTTTCTTTTCTACGGCCTTGCGGTGACCATTTGATCAATCCGTGTGATTGGGCCGCCTCGTGCCTTGTCAGTACATTACACCGTAATACGCATACACATTGCGTCCGAAGTCTTCGTTAAAGCCACTCCGTTCATCCTTGGCGATGCTTGGCGCATCCTTTAGGCGCGACTTGTCGATATTGACGACATAGCCGTTTTTCTCGGTGTCGTAATCGAGCGCGTCCCATGGGATCGGATGATACTTTTCATTGATGCCCAGGAAGCCGCCGAAACTCATGACTGAATATTCAACGCGTCCGGAGCGCTTGCCGATCATCAGGTGATCGATGCTGCCGAGTTCTTCGCCATCGGTGGCGTAGACCTTCGTCCCGCTCACGCGGTCGCTTGAAATCAGATCCGCGCTTGCGTCCCGTTCCATGGGGCGAGAGCGGTCAAATTGTGCGCGCCGATCGAGTTCGGCGTCGGAAAAGTCGTTACGGTTTCTGAGAGTCTGCTGAGTCATAAATGATCTCCTGTCTCTTTTGGCCAGTGGCGGACGCGATCCCGAACGGATGCTTGACTATCGGCCTTCGTCTCATCTCCTGTAGGGAGGTGCTCGACCCGGACATTCCGGGGAGCGCAATCGGCCTGCGCCTGTCAACGCCATCAGCGCTTCATCCAATCAACGGGTGGGCACGGGCATCGTTCCGAAATAGCAGCGTATTTTCAGGTATTAAGCTACCGCGAGGCGAAATGCGATCACGCGCGCAGGTCCGCCCAGTCAGGATGCTTGTCGAATTGCGCGGCGACATAGGGACACCCCGGCACGATTTTGAATTCCTGCTCGCGCGCATCGGCGATCATCGATTCGACAAGCTTGAGAGCAATGCCTTTGCCGCGTGCTTCGGGCGGAGTGAAGGTGTGGTTCGCGTTACGCACATCCCCATCCCCGCGAGCGACGCTGCGCCATGTCAGTTCGGCCTGCCGGTCGCTTCCCTCGACATTGGCGCGGTATGCTCCGTGGTCTCCCTCGTCAGTCACGATGATTTCAAGCTCTGCCATGGTGATCTCCTTCTTGCGCCAAACGCACTGCGGGGCCATGGCGTTCCACCATGCAATTCCTGTCAGACAATGCCGCCCCGGTGCATCCCAAGGTGTGGGAAGCCATGCAGGCGGCAGATAGCCCCGACACGCCCTATGATACCGATGCGCTGAGCCGCGAGCTGGACGCGCGCTTTACTGCTCTGTTCGGGCGCGAATGTGCTGCGCTGTGGGTGGCGACGGGAACGGCGGCCAATTGCCTCGCATTGGCGACGATGGTGGAGCCGCATGGCGGGGTCATCTGCCACCGTGAAGCGCATATCGAAATGGATGAATGCGGCGCGCCGGGCTTCTATCTTCATGGTGCAAAGCTGTTGCTGGCTGAAGGTGAAGGCGCGAAGCTTACACCTGCCGATATTGACGCCGTGCTCGCCGGGATCACGCGCGGTGTGCACCAGGTGCCCGCCCATGCGATCTCGATCACGCAGGCGAGCGAGTATGGTCTGGTCTATCGGCCAGAAGAGCTGGTTGCGATCGGCGCGCTAGCGAAGGAGCGTAACCTCGGCCTGCATATGGACGGCGCGCGTTTTGCCAATGCGGTGGCGGCGCTGGGAGGTCCTGCGATGGAAGTCGCCGGGCCAGTCGATGCGCTGAGTTTCGGCTTCGTCAAGAACGGCGGGATGGGCGCAGAGGCAGTTATCCTGTTCGACACCGAAAAGGCGGAGCTGGTGCGCTGGCGGCGCAAGCGGGCGGGCCATTTGCAGAGCAAGGGCCGCTATCTCGCTGCACAGATCCTCGCGATGCTGGACGATGAAATCTGGCTGCAAAATGCCCGCGCTGCCAATGATGCGGCAAAGATCATCGCCGGCGAATCGGGCGACCGGCTGGTCCACCCGCAGCAGATCAATGAACTGTTCGTCCGCATGACGGCTGAGGAACGCGCGGCGCTGCGCGATCAGGGCTTTGCCTTCTACGACTGGGATGACGCCTGCGTCCGCCTCGTCACCCATTGGGCGAGCAAGCACGAGGACTCCGAAAAGCTTGGCAAGGCAATCGCCGCTTTATGAGCGCCGAGCAGCCCGCCATGCTGAGTTGGCGCGTCATCCTGCCTTTCCTTCTCACCGGAGCGATCTGGGGTTCGACCTGGTATGTGATCACTGGCCAGATCGACGGGGTGCCCGCGGCTTGGTCTGTTTTCTACCGCTTCGCGCTTGCCACGCCCGCCCTGTTTCTGGTCGCGGCGCTGATGAAGCGCCGGCTGGCCCTGACAAGCCCTGAGCAATTGCTCGCCCTGTTTGTCGGCTTGTTCCAGTTCAGCGGCAATTTCCTCTTTGTCTATCACGCAGAGCTGTTCGTGACTTCGGGCATTGTCGCGATGATGTTCGCGCTGCTGATGGTGCCCAATGCGATTTTCGCGCGCATCTTTCTGGGAGAGCGGGTGCAGGGCGGGTTCCTGCTCGGCAGCGCAGTGGCCATCGTGGGTGTCTGCTTCCTGCTGTTTCACGAATGGCAGTCCAACCCCGATGCGGGCGTGGTGGGCGGCAATGTGGGCCTCGGCATTTTCCTCGCGCTGCTGGGAATTCTGGCGGCATCGGTCGCCAATGTCATTCAGGCGAACCCTACCGGGCGCGGCGTACCGATGGTGAGCCTGCTGGCGTGGGCCATGCTTTATGGCACGCTGTTCGATTTCGCCTTTGCATGGGTGACGGCAGGGCCTCCGCCAGTGCCGGACAGAAGCGAATACTGGATGGGTATCGTCTATCTCGCGCTGATCGGATCGGTCGTCACTTTCCCACTGCATTACAATCTGGTGCGAGAGATCGGCGCGGGCCGCACGGCGTATAATTCCATCGTCACGATTTCGGTCGCGATGCTGCTTTCCACCCTGCTGGAGGGCTATCAGTGGACGGTGCTGACCGCGCTCGGCATGGCGCTGGCTGTGGTGGGCATGCTGATCGCCTTGCGCGCACGGAAACAGAAAGGCGTGCAGGTCCAGCAATCGGGCCGCCTGCGCCACGACGTGGATTAGAGCTCTCGACGGCGCAGCCGCCGCAAGGCCGAACGGCCACCCGCAGCCGCCCCGCAGCGGAGCGGAGGGATTCAGGCGAGGATAGCCTAAGGGAGCGGATGCGACCGCCGGCGCTTGAGGCTACAAAAGAGCCAACAAACCTTCCCGATACGTCGGATACGCCGGCTCCCATCCGAGCACACGCTTGGCCTTGCCATTCGCCACCCGGCGGTTTTCCGAATAGAAGCCCAGCGCCATGGGTGAAAGGTCCGCTTCCTCCAGCGTCTGCATGGGCGGCGGCTCCACGCCGAGAAGCTGGCACGCAAATTCGGTCACGGCATTGCCGCTTGCCGGAAGATCGTCGCCAAGGTTGTAAGCTCCCGCCGGGGCATCACTCGTCAGCGCAGCCACGACGCCGCTTACGATATCGTCGACATGGATACGGCTGAAGACTTGGCCAGGCATGTCGATCCGCCGTGCCTTGCCATCGCGCACCCGGTCCAGGTTGCTGCGTCCGGGGCCGTAAATTCCGGGCAGTCGGAAAACCCGTGCGCTCAGTTTGACCCACAGCGCATCGGCCTCTGCTCGCGCGTTGCGACGGCCTTCACCCGTTTCGGCAATGGTTGGCGTGCTTTCATCCACCCACGCGCCCTGCCGGTCTCCGTAAACGCCGGTAGAGGAAAGGTAGCCGTACCATGCCGAGCCAAAGTCACGTCCGTAGGTGTCGAGCACCGGGTCTGTGCCCTTTTCGCGGTCGGGAGGGACGGAGGACAGAACATGCGTTGCCCGTTCGAGGGCCGCCAGCACCGCTCTGCGATCGTCGAAGGCGATTTTGCCGTCGCTGCCGGTCGCCTCGACCTGCCAGCCTCGCTCTTCCATGGCCGCAGCGATGCGTTTTGCCGTGTAGCCGAGGCCAAAAATGAACAGATTTGCCATGTCGTGCGTTTAGACCCTCGACACCGCCAATAGAAAGACCCAGTTTCGTACCATGGATATCGCTCGCACCCCCACCTCGCCCGATGGCAATCCCGAAATGGCCGATGCCGCGCCCACGCCGCATGAACCGCCCGTAATCCGGCGGGAGGACTACAAGCCTTTTGAGTGGCTGGTGCCTGAAGTGTCGCTCGATTTCGATCTGGAACTGGGGTCGACCCGGGTGGTCGCGACTCTCAGCGTTGCACCGAACGCGAAAGCCGACCCTTCACCGACGATCCGTTTGAATGGCGACGGGCTGGAGCCGTTTTCGGTGCAGGTCGATGGCGAGATGGTCAGCGATTGGTCGATGGACGATGGCGATCTGATCATTCCGCTCACCGGCGAGGCGCATGAAATTCGCGTCACCACGCAGATCAATCCCGCAGCCAATAGCGCGCTTATGGGCCTGTTCGCCTCCAATGGAATGCTGTGCACCCAGTGCGAGGCAGAGGGTTTCCGCCGCATCACCTTCTTCCCCGATCGCCCCGACGTTCTCTCGACCTATCGCGTGCGGATGAGCGGAATGAAGGCGCATTTTCCTGTTCTTCTGTCCAACGGCAATCTGGAAGCGCAGGGCGAAGGTGAGAATGGAAAGCATTGGGCCGAATGGCATGATCCATGGCCGAAGCCGAGCTACCTTTTCGCGCTCGTCGCAGGCGACCTCGTGGCCAATTCGGACAGTTTCACGACCATGTCGGGCCGCGAAGTCGCGCTCAATATCTATGTCCGCGATGGCGACCTGCTGCGCACCGGCCATGCGATGGAATCGCTCAAGAAATCGATGCGCTGGGACGAAGAAGTGTTCGGCCGCGAATACGATCTCGACCTATTCAACATCGTTGCGGTGAGCGACTTCAACATGGGCGCGATGGAGAACAAGGGCCTCAACGTCTTCAACACCAAATACGTACTGGCAGACCCGGATACCGCGACCGATGGCGATTTTGACGGGGTGGAAGGCGTGATCGCGCACGAATACTTCCACAATTGGTCCGGCAACCGCGTTACCTGCCGCGACTGGTTCCAGTTGTCGCTGAAGGAAGGCTTCACTGTGCTGCGTGACCAGCTCTTCAGCCAGGATATGGGCAGTGCGCCTGTCAAACGGATCGAGGATGTGCGGGTTTTGCGCGGGGCACAGTTCCCCGAAGATTCGGGCCCGCTCGCCCATCCGATCCGCCCGGACAGCTACCGCGAGATTTCGAACTTCTACACTGCCACGATCTACAACAAGGGCGCCGAAGTCATCCGCATGATGCGCAGCATGTGCGGCGAAGAGCGCTTCCGCGCCGGAACGGACCTCTATTTCGACCGCCACGATGGCGAAGCGGCGACTTGCGAAGACTTCGTGAAAGCGATCGAGGATGGCGCGGAGCTGGACCTCGAGCAATTCCGCCTATGGTACAGCCAGGCGGGCACGCCGAAGGTCTCCGTCCGGCTTGAGCATGATGGCGATACGGCCACCCTGCACCTGTCGCAGGACGTGCCGCCAACCCCCGGCCAGCCTGACAAGCAGCCCATGCCGATTCCGCTACGCATTGCCCTGTTCGATAGGGAATCCGGGAAACACGATGGTGAACAACTGATTACGCTGACCAAAGCTCAAGATAGCTTCTGCTTCTCAGGCTTCGCCACGAAGCCAGTGCTCTCCATCAATCGCGGCTTTTCCGCTCCCGTCGTGATCGAACGCGACATTGCGCAGGATGATCTGGTCTTCCTCGCAGCGCATGATGATGATCCCTTTGCCCGTTACGAGGCCTTGCAGGATCTGGTCGTCGGCCATCTGAAAGATGTGATCGACGGCAAACTGGAAGATAACGAGCGCGAGGCAGGCAGGGACGCAATCGCCGCTGCCATTTCCGCCGTGCTGGACGATGAACACATCGACGATCTGATGCGCGGCGAAATGCTGCTGCTGCCGAGCGAGGGTTATCTCGCCGAAACCATGCTGGTCGCCGATCCCGGTGCAATTCACGAAGCGCGGCAGGGGCTGAGAGCCTATCTCGGAACGCAGCTCGAAGAGACGTGGAAGGCCCTGCACAAACGCGCTGCATCCGTGCCGTTCTCGCATGATCCCGAGGCTCGCGGTGCGCGCAAAGTCAAAACGCAGGCGCTGGCCTATCTTGCGGCTGGCAATGTTAACGGCGTTCAGGAGATTGCGTGGGAGCAGTATTCTGCTGCTGACAACATGACCGACCGGCAGGGCGCCCTAATGGTCTTGTGCAATCTCGACGGTCCGGAGCGGACCCGCGCGCTGCTCGACTTCTACAACCGCTACAAAGACAATGCGCTGGTCATCGACAAATGGTTCAGCCTCCAGTCGATGTCATTGCATCCCAATGCGATCGAGCATGTGAAGGCGCTGGCGGAGCATCCGCAATTCACGCTGAAAAACCCGAACCGCGTGCGTTCGCTTTACATGGGATTTGCGGTCAATCCGCAGGCGTTTCACGATGCGAGCGGTGAGGGGTATCGCATGATCGCGGACCTCATCCTCGAACTCGATCCGATCAACCCGCAGACTGCCGCGCGTTTCGTCACCCCGCTGGGCCGCTGGCGGCGGATCGAGCCAAAGCGCTCGGCGCTGATGAAAGCGGAGCTGGAACGGATCGCTGCGGCGGGCAATCTCTCGCGCGACACGTCCGAACAGGTGAGCCGCAGTCTTGGCTGACGAGCGTGAAGTCCTCCGCGCCGATGTGCTGTACGGCATCCCGCATGGCTTTTTGACCGGCCTCGGCCATACCGGCGAGCCTGATCCGTCATTGCTGGTGCCGGGCGGGCAGCTGGTACTCGCCAAGCAGGTTC
Source organism: Aurantiacibacter sp. MUD61 (assembly GCF_027912455.1). NCBI lineage: Bacteria > Pseudomonadati > Pseudomonadota > Alphaproteobacteria > Sphingomonadales > Erythrobacteraceae > Aurantiacibacter > Aurantiacibacter sp. MUD61. Next base: position 813,291 of record NZ_CP115446.1, on the reverse strand, counting down.
ACTCGGCGAAAGCGATCGCTGTCGAAGGACGCTTCCCAAGCGACGCGCGACCGGAGGTGGACGGTCTCGTCACCAAGACTCCCGGCCTCGTACTCGGCATCGTCACTGCGGATTGCGCGCCCGTGCTGTTCGCTGACCGCGGAGCCGGCGTGATCGGCGCGGCGCATGCCGGATGGCGCGGGGCGCATTATGGGGTGTTGGAGGCAACGGTACGCAAAATGGAAGAGCTCGGTGCCAATCGGGCGAATATTCATGCCGCGATCGGACCAACCATTGCTGAAGAGAATTACGAAGTCGGCCTCGATTTCTACGAACAATTTGAGGAGCGCCATGCCGATTTCTTCCGTCGCGGCAGACCGGGCAAGTGGCATTTCAACCTGCCCGCCTATGTTGTCCGGCGGCTCGAATCGCTCAATTTGCGTCAGATCGATGATCTCGCGCTCGATACATATGGCGATCCCAAGCGTTTCCATTCCTACCGCCGCGCAACGCATCAAAACGCCGCTGCCGATGGGCGACAATTCTCCCTGATCGGCCTGCCTGCGTAGATAAACGCTTCGTCCCTGCACAATATCGCGAAATTACCCCCAAAAGGCGGGTTGGCATTGCGGTTTTGCTCGTCTATCAGCCGCGCCAGACTGCCGTGACAGGTGTGAACGATCGCACCGCATCGCAGACATGGTTTCTGGCGAGCCTGCGTGAGGCATTTCCCTCTACGGCTCAGCAAGCAAGGCAAGGATATGGCAACCACTACGGGCAATCCTGAAACGGGCGAAAAGACCACCGAAGACGGTGTGCGTCGCCGCGACTTTATCGAAATCGCCGCCGTTTCGGTGGCGGGCGTGGGCGGCCTTGTGATGGTCTATCCGCTGGTCAGCCAGATGGCGCCGTCGGCAGACGTGCTCGCCGCCAGCACGACCGAGCTGGACATCAGCGCGCTCGAAGCAGGCCAGGCAATCAAGGCGGAATTCCGCAAGCAGCCGGTGTTTGTCCGTCGCCTGACGCAGGCCGAGATCGACGAAGCCAACGCCGTGCCGACGAGCTCGCTGCGCGATCCCGAATCGCTCGAAGATCGCACTCAGCCCGGCCATGAGGACATCCTCGTGGTGATGGGTGTGTGTACTCACCTTGGTTGTGTGCCGCTGGGTGCTGCCACGGGCGAGAACAAGGGCGAATTCAACGGCTATTTCTGCCCGTGCCACGGTTCGCACTACGATACCGCAGCACGCATTCGCAAAGGTCCGGCGCCGACCAACCTGCTGGTCCCCGACTATACATTCGCATCCGACACGACGATCGTGATCGGTTAAGGCAAGGAAGAGGCAAGAAAATGAGCTTTCCCTGGGCCAAGGAATATCAGCCGGCAAACGGCTTCACCAAATTCCTCGACGAGCGTCTGCCCGTTCCGCGCCTCGTCTACAATGCAGTAGGCGCCGGTTACCCGGTTCCGCGCAACCTTTCCTACTTCTGGAATTTCGGCGTTCTCGCCGGCTTCTGCCTGATGCTGCAGATCGTCACCGGTATCGTGCTCGCGATGCACTATGCCGCCGAAACGACCGTGGCTTTCGCTTCGGTCGAGCACATCATGCGCAACGTCAACTGGGGCTGGATGATGCGCTATGCGCACGCCAACGGCGCCAGCTTCTTCTTCGTTGTGATCTACATCCACATCTTCCGCGGCCTGTTCTACGCGTCGTACAAGCCGCCGCGCGAAATGATCTGGCTGATCGGTGTGGTCATCTTCCTTCTCATGATGGCAACCGCCTTCATGGGTTACGTGCTTCCCTGGGGCCAGATGAGCTTCTGGGGGGCGCAGGTGATTACCGGCCTGTTCAGTGCCATTCCGCTCGTCGGCGAATCGCTGCAGGTCTGGATCCTCGGCGGTTACGCACCGGACAATGCCGCGCTCAACCGGTTCTTCAGCCTTCACTATCTGCTGCCATTCGTGATCGCCGGTTGTGTGATCCTGCACATCTGGGCGCTGCACATCCCGGGTTCGAGCAACCCGACCGGTGTTGAAGTGAAGAGTGAAAGCGACACCGTGCCGTTCCATCCGTATTACACGGCGAAGGACGGTTTCGGGCTCGGCGTCTTCCTGCTGATCTATTTCGCGTTCGTGTTCTTCCTGCCGAACGTGCTGGGTCACCCCGATAACTATATCGAAGCGAATCCGCTCTCGACCCCGGCGCTCATCGTTCCGGAATGGTATTTCTACCCGTTCTACGCGATCCTGCGTGCTTTCACCTTCGACTTCATCCTTCCGGCGAAGCTGTGGGGCGTGCTGGCCATGTTCAGCGCCATTCTGGTGTGGTTCTTCCTGCCGTGGCTTGACAAGGGTCCGGTCCGCAGCGGTCACTATCGTCCGCTGTTCCGCAAGTTCTTCTGGTTCGGCCTTATCCCCTGCATGGCCATGCTCTTCTTCCTGGGCGGCGCGCCGGCAAAAGAGCCATATGTGATGCTGAGCCAGATCGCGACTGCATACTACTTCCTGCACTTCCTGGTCATCTTGCCGATCATCTCCTCGATCGAGCGTCCCGATCCGCTGCCCTATTCGATCACCGAAGCGGTGCTGGGCTCGGACAAGAAGGCCGTGCTTGGCGAAAACGCCGAGCCGGTGGCCACCTGAAGCGTAAGGCTAGAGGAAAGATAGAATTATGATCCGCCTCGTTGGTATCCTCATCGGTCTCGGCTTTGCGCTGGTTGCCCTCATCTCATTCGGCGTCGGAGCTTACACCGCCGCGACAGAGGAAGTTGCGCCGAACCCGGCTTACGAATTCCATCTCGAAGCTGAAGGCCCCGAAGGCGGCTTCTCATTCGATGGTCCCTTCGGTCGCTGGGACATTGCGCAGCTGCAGCGCGGTTATCAGGTGTACAAGGAAGCTTGTGCAGCCTGTCACAGCCTTGAATATGTCGCTTTCCGCAATCTCGCCGATCTCGGCTATTCGGACGCGCAGATCAAGGCCGAGGCAGAGACCTACACGATCCCGCGTTATGATGATGACACAGCAGAGGTTATCCGTGAGCCGGGCCTCCCCACCGACCACTTCCCGCCGGTTCCCTACGCCGGTCTTGGTAATCCGCCTGACCTTTCGCTCATCACCAAAGCCCGACACGATGGGTCGAATTATGTCTATGCGCTGCTGACCGGTTACGAGGAGATGTCGACCTTTGCGAAGGATGGCGTGGTGCTTACGGAAGCCTATCCCGACTTCCAGCTCGGCACGGGTCTCTACTTCAACCCGTATTTCCATGGCCTGGGCATTGCGATGCCAGCGCCGCTCGCCGATGGCCGCGTGACCTATGCCGATGGCACGGAAGCAACTGTAGACCAGATGTCGCAGGACGTGGCTGCCTTCCTCACCTGGACTGCCGAACCTTCGCTGGTGAAGCGCAAGCAGACCGGCTGGTGGATCCTCGCCTTCACGCTGTTCGCCACGATCCTGGCCTGGTTCGCCAAGAAGCAGATCTGGGCGGACATCAAGCCGAAGCGCAAAGACGACTGATCGCGCATTGGGTCCTGACGAACTCAAGGGCCTGATCCGCACGGTTCCGGATTTCCCCAAATCCGGCATCCAGTTTCGCGATATCACCACGCTCCTCGCCCATGGCGAGGGGCTGGCTGGCTCCATCCAGGCATTGGCGGCGCTCGCGCGCGATCTCGAGGCTGACGCGGTTGCCGGTATCGAAGCGCGAGGCTTCATCTTCGGCACGGCGCTCGCGCTGGAGCTTGGCCTCGGTTTCATCCCGCTGCGCAAGGCCGGAAAGCTGCCCGTCGAAACCATTGGTGAAGATTACGCGCTGGAATATGGCACAGCGCGGCTCGAGCTCGATCCCACACTGGTGAGCGATGGCGAGAGAGTTCTGCTGATAGACGATTTGCTGGCAACCGGCGGAACGGCGATTGCCGGAGCCCATCTCTTGCGGCGCGCTGGTGCCATAGTCGACCACGCGCTCTTCGTGATCGACTTGCCCGAATTGGGCGGTGCGAGCGCGCTGGCTGAAGAGGAATTGACCACACACTGCGTCATGGCTTTTGAAGGCCATTGAGCTTTCCGGGAAAAAATCCCGGCTTCATGCATTAACATGCTATCACGCCTTCGGGTGAAGGGGCGAAAGCTCGGGGAGTTTCATGGAATCACAGGCGCTCACAATCGCCCTCGTCGGCGTTCTCGGCATTGGCGCACAATGGGTCGCATGGCGTACGGGCTGGCCCGCTATCGTGCTTATGCTGGCCGCCGGCTTCATCGTCGGCCCGATCTTCGGCTATTTCGGTTACCGGCTGCTGGATCCGGAAGGGGCCTTCGGCGAATTGCTGGAGCCGATGGTGGCCATTGGCGTGGCGCTGATCCTGTTCGAAGGCGGGCTCAGCCTCGATTTCCGCGAACTGAAGAAATATGGCGGCGGTGTCTGGCGATTGGTGCTGATCGGAGCGCCGGTGGGCTGGTTCATCGGCTCGCTCGCGGCCTATTACATCGCCGGACTGGTGTGGCCGGTGGCCATCCTGTTTGCCGGGATCCTGATTGTGACGGGGCCCACCGTGGTCATTCCGCTGCTGCGGCAATCGGCAGTGCAGCAGAGGCCGGCCGCGCTCCTGAGATGGGAAGCGATCGTCAACGATCCCATCGGTGCGCTCTGCGCCGTCATCGCTTACGAATATTTCCGCGTCACCGTGCAGGATGGCGGGACGGCTTTTGAAGTCGTGCCTTGGATTGCAGGCGCTGCCATCGCTTCCGGCGTCATCGGTTGGGGCGCGGCAAAGGCCATCGCGTGGAGCTTCCCGCGCGGCTATGTGCCCGAATATCTGAAAGTGCCGGTGCTGCTCGTCGCCGTGGTCGGCGTCTTCGTGCTGTGCAACAAGATCGAGCATGAAGCAGGGCTTGTTGCGGTGACCGTGATGGGCATCGCGCTCGCCAATATGCATGTGTCCAGCCTGCGCAGCATCCACCCGTTCAAGCAGAACATCGCTGTGCTGCTGGTGTCGGGCATCTTCATCCTGCTCTCGGCCTCGCTGGACCTGACAGAGCTGACTTATCTCAACCCGCTCACCCAATCGGGCTTCAGGCTCTACATGTTCCTGCTCGCCCTGCTGTTCCTGGTGAGGCCGCTCACGATCCTCATTTCGCTCCTCGGCAGTTCGGTGCCGTGGAACGAGCGCCTCTTCCTCGCGTGGATTGCGCCGCGCGGTATCGTGCTGGTTGCCATCAGCGGTCTTTTCGCACTGCGCATGAACGAGCTTGGCTATGGTGATGGATCGATTCTGATCGGCCTGAGCTTCGCCGTGGTCGTCGTGACCATCGTTGCGCATGGCTTCACGGTAAACATGGTGGCGAAACTGCTCGGCGTGAAAGGCGCAAGCCGACCGGGCTTGCTGATCGCCGGGGCAACGCCGTGGACGATCGCTCTCGCAGAGCGCCTGCACAAGCTCGATACGCCGGTGATGATCGTCGATTCCTCATGGCAGAGATTGAAGCCTGCGCGCAGCGCCGGCCTGCCAACCTATCACGGGGAAATCCTCAATGAGGCGACCGAGCACAATCTCGACCTGACGCCTTTCCAGTCGCTTGTCGCTGCGACCGACAATGAAGCGTACAATGCGCTCGTCTGCGCGGAGTTTGCGCCCGAAATCGGTACCGACAAGGTCTATCAATTGGGCGAAGGTGCGGATGAGGACGATCACCGCGCCATCCCTGCAAGCTTGCGTGGCCGTGCGCTGTTTTCCTCTGGCTGGGGTGTCGACGAAGTGCAGCAGCGCCAGAGCGAAGGCTGGGTGTTCCGTCACACGAAGCTGTCCGAGCAATTCGTGCTGGAGGATGCGCTGAACACGCTGCCAGAATCCGCCGATATGCTGATGCTGATGAAGCCCGATGGCGAGCTGCAATTCTTTACCCACGCCGCCGCGCCTGAGCCGCAACCGGGTGATGCGATCATCTCCTTCTCACCGCCGCGTGAGAAGAGTGAGGAGCGCATCGCAAAGCAAAGCGCGAAGAAAACCGAAAAGGCCAAGCGAGGCCCCAACCCGGATAGCGATCCCGATAGCGATCCCGAACCGCAGCCTGCCTGACACGCCTGAATGATGATACGGAAGACCACGATGAAAATCCGCACTGCCCGATCCCTGACCTCTGCATTGGCGCTCGCTATGGGCGCGCTGGCGCTGTCCGCCTGCGAAGTGCGCCGCGACGGGACGGAGGAAGATCCTGCTGCGGACCCGACTGAGGAGCCCGTCGCTGGCGAGACCGGCGCAGGTGCAACGCCCACGCCGTCACCCACCCCCACCGAAACCGGTTCGATCATTCGCGAAGACCTGGCCACCGATGCACCTGAAGAAAGCGAGCCCGCAGAACCCATCGAAGTTGTCATCCCGATGCCTGGCGGTGCCGAGGTCGATGCCGCTGCCCAGCGTGTGCTGGTGAATGTCCTGTCGAGCGACGCGATGGACGAGGATTGGCCTATCGTTCTCGGCGGACACACTGACTCCTCGGGCAATGACCAAGCGAACCTGCGTGCCTCGCGCGCCCGCGCCGAAGCGGTGGCCGCGTGGCTGGTCGAATATGGTGTCGATGATGACCGTATCGAGGTGATCGCGTTCGGGGAGCAGAACCCCATCGCGCCCAATGCCCTGCCCGATGGTTCCGAAAACGAGCAGGGCCGCCGGCGCAATCGCCGTGTCGACCTGCGCATTGCACCGCCCGCACGGCCAAACCCCAGCCCCACGCCCAGCGCGTCGCGAACACCTGCTGACTGATATCTCTGCTTGACGTGAAGGCCACACCGGTGGCAATCGGCGCTCCAATCTACTCGGCGCGGGTATAGCATAGTGGTAATGCTCCAGCCTTCCAAGCTGGCTAGAGGGGTTCGATTCCCCTTACCCGCTCCAGCCCACTCTCTCCCATCGTTGCGATTACCGGCTTTTAACTGGCCTTGATGCGGTGCATCCTGCCCAATCGCTGAGCCCGAACCGGGCGATATGCGAATGGGGGGAAATTCATGTCCAATACACCTTTTACGATCGATCGCCGCGGTGCGATGGGCTCAGCGCTGGCAGCAGGCATTGCGCTGACTTTACCCGGTTGCGCCGATGCGGAAGCGGAGGCCGAGACCGAAGAACTCGCCAGCACGACCGCGACCTACACACGCTACAGCGTCTTTAGTCCGGAAGGGCAGGCGCAGCTGGCAACCTATGCCGAAGCCATCACGGCCATGCTTGCGCTGCCTGCCACTGATCCGCGTAATTGGTATCGCCAGGCGATGATCCATTTGATCGATTGCCCGCATGGCAATTGGTGGTTCTTCAATTGGCACCGCCCATTCTTGGGCTATTTCGAGCAGATCTGCCGGGAAGTGACGGGAGACCAGACTTTCGCGCTGCCTTATTGGGACTGGACCGCGAACCCCGAATTGCCGCCCGAATTCTATGGACCGACGACCGCGCCAAACGCGCTCGATCCGACCAGCAGCCTGTTCTACGCGGATAGCGCGACATTCATGAGCAACATGGATGCGGCGGTCGATGCGTTCTGGAACGCATTGACACCGGCGCAGCAGGCAAAGATGTCGCAAAGGCACGGTGCGATGAGCCTTGCGGAGCTCAAGTCCTCTATGCAATCGGCGTATGCCGGCGGGGCCTCTGCGCGCGGAGCTGACGCACAGGCGGGCCAGCTGGACAAAGATGCGCTTGCAGCCGTCGATATCAAAGTGATCAACACCGGTCTCTCGGCAACCTTGTTCAACGCTCCCAATCCCCCACCGCGGGTGATGAAGCAAACGATTTTCAATTCCGCCATCACCGAAAACCATAGCGACAGTGGCAAATTCGCGGTGATTGAAGGGCAGCCACACAACAACGTCCACAACAGCATCGGCGGGCTGATGGGGGAATTCCTGTCTCCCATCGATCCTATCTTCTGGCTGCACCATGCCAATGTCGACCGGCTATGGACGGTTTGGACGGCAGAGCAGAACGCGCGGGGGCAATCGCCCTTCCCGTCCAGCGATGAAGGTCAGGCCTTTGATACGGAGGAGTACCTGTTCTTCGTGCAGCCTGATGGCAGGCCGGTTGCTGACGACATTTCGGCGGGTCTCTACATGACGCCCGCCGCCTTCGATTATACCTATGGTGGCGGCACGCAGATCATGGCGGAAAGCGAGGCGATGGTGTCCATGCAGGACAATGGGTACATTCTCGAAACGACTGTCTCCTCGCAGGCATTGCGACCGGGTGCGCCCGCCACCGCTTCTGTCCAGCCGCGCGAAGAAGCGATGGTGGCAGGCGAAGAGACGGCGATCACTCCGCAGGATGGTGTGGCAAATGTCGTCTTCACGCCCGTCGATGGCGCGCGTCACCGCTATCGCCTTTACCTGACTGGCGAAGGCGAGACGCCCGATCTCTCGCTCGATGGAGCCGACTATGTCGGGACTTTCGCTTTCTTCGGCGATCCGCATGCCATCGAGCCGACGCCCATCACGATCTCGCTCGCCAACTGGATCGCCGCGAATGGAGACCGCTTGTCCGGCCCGCTGGTGCTGCATTTCGATGCTGTGCCGGAGAATGTGGAGACGATGGAACTGGCGGTCACGCCAGGTTCGCTCAATTCGGCAAGCCTGCAGTTCTTCTGAGGCTATTAGTGGGCAGGCTGCGCGCCGCCTGATCTATCAGTTGATCGAGGCGTTCAGCCTGCCGCTTCCTTGCACTTCCACCGGCAGGAATAGGCCAGCGCCAGTCGCGCGCACTCTGCCATGGCGAACCTCGTCAATAGTGAGGTTGAGCGTAACACCATCGGTCTCGAGCTCGCTCACCGCTTCGCGCGCATCGGCAATGATGCGATCGTAATCGCGGGTGAAATCGCCCACCAGCGCGGCTTCGATGGCGCTGCGCACCTGCTCATCCGCGAACAGGGCGATCAGCAGGTCGACGGTGTTGCGATCGGTATCGCCGTGAATGGCGAGATTTCGGATCGTGATGACGGCGCTGTTGGGCGCATTATAGGGCTCGCCTGTCAGCCATATTTGCCCTTCCGCCTCGCCGTAGCGCGCGGCCACGCCTTCGCGCGGGGTCACACTGGCATTGATGCCAACCGCCAGCCTGCGATCCTGCGTGGCGTAAACCTCTACATCGCTGAATGTGGCATCGACCACGCCGATGCGCGGCAGGGTGATGCCGCCTTCTGCAAACTCACCCAGCTCACGCAGCAGCACCGGCTCCAGCTGCGCGTAATCCACGATCACGGGCACTGCGACCTGCACGCCGTCGCCCGTAAAGTCGCGCGCCATGGCTGGCAGCGGGCCGGGCTGGGCAGGCTCGGGCCGCTCGCCGATCACCGTCTCGGTTTGCGCTTCAAGCGCCACATTCACGCTGAGCTGGCGCCCCTGCACATTATAGCCTGTGACGCCTAATCGCTGCGGAGTTATGCGCAGCCAGGCTGGCGGGTTTTCGGCATTGAGCGATACGGTGGTGAAGCCCTTCTGCCACGCATCCTCGACGAGCGGCCGCGCGGAAATACGCGCAAAGGTGCGCTCCAGCTCACGCTCGATATCGCGAATGACAGTATCGAGCTCTTCATCGACGCGCTCGGTGAAATTGATCCGCTGGCCAAGGAAGTCGATGCCCGGCTCCTCGCTCCACGAATAATCGAGATCGAGATCGGCGCGCATGCCCCAATTGTCCGTCATCGAAAGGCGCGCATGCAGCACGACAGCGGCCGAGGCATCTGCCGTCTCGCCGCTGATGATGTCGCCAATATCCTCGGCGCGCAGCGTAGCATTGACCGGCACACGGATGGTGAGCCGATTGCCGCTGCCTGTCAGGCGGATACGGCCGCGGTTCGCCTCGCCGATGATGGTGCAGGCGATATTGGGAGTGACGTTGAATTCCAGCCCGAGCGGGTTCACGCGAGTGGCCGGAATGCAATCGCTGCGCCGTTCATTCATACGCCACAGGCGACGCGGGGTGCGGGCTTCGAGCGCGCGCTGTACCTCGTCGAGCGAGATTTGCAGCGGCACCTGCATCGTCGATGTCTGATTGCCGAGCACCGGCTGGTCTTCGACACGGGGCGGCGGTTCGACTTCGATATCATTGCTGCATGCCGAAAGCAGCATGGCAGCGAGCAGAGTCAGGATCGCGCCCCACCGCATGCTCATGCGACCGCCATATTGTCGATCAGCCGCGGCTTGCCGATCCGCGCAGCGACAAAGAGGCGCGCATTGCCATTGTCTTTATCGAGCAATGCTACGCTGTCCGCATCGCGCAGCTCGGCATAATCGACGGATGCGAAGCCCGCGCCGAGCAGCTGGTCTTCCAGCATGCCGAGCGTGGGGGTGACTTCTTGCCCGTCGAGAATCCGGGCGATCGCTTCTTTCATGGCGCGCGGCAGGGTGGCGGCGGCTTCGCGCTCCTCTGGCGAGAGATACGCATTGCGGCTGCTCATCGCCAAACCGTCCGCCTCGCGCACGGTCGGCACACCGTGAATGGCATCGACGTGCGGGAAGGACAGGTCGAGATCGCGTGCCATCCGGCGGATGACCGCGAGTTGCTGCCAGTCCTTTTCTCCGAAGAAGGCCATGTCCGGGCGCACCTGGTTGAAGAGCTTGCACACCACCGTCGCAACGCCGTCGAAATGGCCGGGCCGGTCCGCACCGCACAGGCCAGCACTGACGCCGGAAACCGAAATGTTCGTCGAATATCCGTCCGGGTACATCGCCTCCAAACCCGGGTGCCACAGCAGCGCGACGCCTTCGCCTTCCAGTTTTGAAGAATCTTCAGCCAGTTGGCGCGGATATGCGTCGAGATCCTCATTCGGGCCGAACTGGCGCGGATTAACGAAGATCGATGCGACCACATGATCCGCATGTTTTGCCGCTTCGCGCATCAGGGTCAGGTGGCCATCGTGCAGTGCGCCCATCGTGGGCACCAGCGCCACGCTTCCTGAGCTGCGCAATTCATCCACAGCTTCGCGGAGATTAACAATTGTCGTGATGGTTTGCATGGGTGCATGCCTTGGCTGTACTGTTTGAAGCGCACGCTAGACGCGCATTGCCATGAGAGAAAGAGCCGACGTGACTACCCCCCATCGCATTGTCTTTGCCAATGAAAAGGGCGGAACGGGCAAATCGACCACCGCTGTGCACGTGGCCGTGGCGCTCGCCTATCAGGGCGCGAAAGTCGCAGCGCTCGATCTCGACACGCGGCAGGCGACTTTCTTCCGCTATTGCGAGAACCGCGCCGATACGCAGAAGCGCCGCAACACGCAGCTGCCGGGGCCCGTGTTCGATCGCTGCCATGGCGATACGATCGAGGCGTTGGAAGAGGAGGCGGCGCGCATCAGCGAAGGCGCGGACTTCATGATCTTCGATACGCCGGGGCGCGATGATCCCTTCGCGCGCCATGCCGCGGCGAGTGCCGATACGCTGGTGACGCCGATGAACGACAGTTTCGTCGATTTCGACCTGATCGGGCAAGTCGATGCCGAGACCTTCAAGGTTCGCAAGCTGTCCTTCTATGCCGAGCTGATCTGGGAAGCGCGGATCAAGCGCAGCCGCGCGCAGATCGACGAGAACAGGCGCGAGATGGACTGGGTCGTGGTGCGCAACCGCACCGGCTATGCCGATGCGCGTAACCAGCGGCGCATCGATCAGGCGCTGACAGAGCTTTCCAAGCGTGTCGGTTTCCGCCCGGTGCAGGGGATGAGCGAGCGCGTGATTTACCGCGAGCTGTTTCCCAGCGGGCTGACGCTGCTCGACAAGGGGCATCTGGGTGAACTCGGCACCAGCCACCTCGTCGCGCGGCAGGAATTGCGCAACCTGGTTCAGAATTTGCGCCTGCCGATGCCGGGAAAGCCTGAGGCGGGCGAGCCGGTGCGACCAATTACCGAGCCAGCGAAAGAGCCCGCCTGAGATGATGCGCCTGATCGTCCTCGTCGCGGTGGGCCTCATTGCCTATCGCTGGATTGTCGGGCGCTGGCCGTGGCAGCCAAAGATTTCGACACGCAATCAGGCGATCTTCCGCGCCCGTCGCCTGCTCGGTGTGGAGGCAGGGGCCAACCGAGCCGATATCATGGCCGCGCACAAGCGTCTGATCGCGATGGTCCACCCGGACCGGGGCGGCTCTAACGACCAGGTCCATGAAGCGAATGCCGCGCGGGATTTGCTGCTGGATGAGTTGCCCCACGAAGTGCGCTAAGCTACCGCAGAGCCAACGAAAGGTTCTGCATCCATGTCTCACAATTTCCACCCGACATCGCTGCGCGAATATGACATTCGCGGGATTATTGGCGAAACGCTTGGCCCTGACGATGCGCGCGCGATCGGCCGCGGTTTCGGCACGCTGCTCGTCCGCGATATTGGCGACGGCCGGAAGCCGATGGTGGCTGTGGGCTATGATGGCCGCGTCAGCTCGCCGATCCTCGAACACGCGCTGGTGGAAGGGCTGACATCGAGCGGCTGCGACGTGCGCTGCATCGGCATGGGCGCAACGCCGATGCTCTATTACGCGGAAGCCTCAGCCGAAGAGGTAGATGGCGGCATTCAGATAACTGGCAGCCACAATCCCGCCAATTACAATGGCTTCAAGATGGTATTTCGGGGCCGCCCGTTCTTCGGGGCGGACATCCAGCGGCTCGGCGAAATGGCTGCAGCCGGTGATTGGGTCGATGGCGCCGGGAGTGTCGAGAAAGTCGAGATCCTCGATGAGTATGTCGACAATATGCTCGGCGCGCTCGCCGGTATCGATACTGCCGCGCTCGATGGCCTTACCGTCGCGTGGGATGCGGGGAATGGCGCTGCCGGTCCGGCTCTGGAGAAGCTCGCCGCGAAGCTGCCGGGCACGCACCATTTGCTGTTCACTGAAGTCGACGGAAACTTTCCCAATCATCACCCTGATCCCACTGTCGAGGCGAACCTTGCGGACCTGAAGGCCGTGGTCGCCGAGAAGTCCTGCGACTTCGGAATTGCCTTTGACGGCGATGGCGACCGGATCGGCGCGATCGACGGCGAAGGCCGCGTTATCTGGGGTGATCAACTACTGATGATTTACGCCGAGGACCTCCTCGGGAAACTACCTAATTCGACCATTATCGCCGATGTGAAGGCCAGCCGCGCGCTGTTCGATCATGTCGAAACCCACGGTGGCAAGCCACTTATGTGGAAGACCGGCCACTCGCTGATTAAGTCCAAAATGAAGGAAACTTCTTCTCCGTTGGCAGGCGAAATGAGCGGCCACGTGTTCTTCGCGGACGATTACTACGGTTTCGACGATGCGCTGTATGCCGGCGTCCGCCTGCTTGCGGCATCGGCGCGGCTCGGCAAATCGGTGACGCAATTGCGCAGTGAAATGCCCGCGATGCTCAACACGCCCGAAATGCGTTTCCAGGTCGACGAGACCCGCAAATTCGCCGCGATCGACGAAGTGACCGCGCGGATGACCGGTGACGACGTGCCGGAAGGTGTGGAGGTCAACGCCACCGATGGCGTGCGTGTCACGACCGAAGACGGCTGGTGGCTGCTGCGCGCTTCCAACACGCAGGATGTCCTCGTCGCCCGCGCCGAAAGCGACACCGAGGAAGGCCTCGAACGGCTGATGGGCCAGATCGATGAACAATTGGCGCTGAGCGGCCTCGAACGCGGCGAAAGCGTGGGACACTAAAAGGCAGGGACTATGATGAAGGCGCTTTTCGGAACCGCTGGCATGGCGCTGGCACTCGCGGCGCAGCCCGTGCTCGCGCAGGACAATTATCAGGAGACGCAGGAAGCTGAGACGGCCGACGCCTTCGCAGCCCTCGGCGCGATGTTTGAAGCGGAACCGCTGACCGCCGAACAGGAAGCGCGTCTTCCCACCGCACGCCGCATCATCGATCTCTTCATCCCCGAAGGCACTTTTGGCGAAATGATGGGCGGCGCGGTCGGCGGTATCCTCGGACCTATGGCCGAAATGGAGCAGGACCCGCGCGATGCGCTCGACCAGGCGCTCGGCTATATGGCCCCCACCGAAGAGATGGATGACGAAAGCGTCATCGCCACGCTCGATATCGTCGATCCGATCTGGCGCGACCGGCAGGCTGCGGAAATGGCCGCGGCGGAGCAGATGATGGTGCGCATGGGCGAAGTGATGGAGCCGATGATGCGCGAAGTCATGACAGAGCTTTACGCCATCTATTTCACGCAGGCTCAGCTCGAAGATATCGAGGCATTTTTCCAGACCGACACCGGCACGGTGTTCGCCCGCGAAAGCTGGTCCATGTCGAGCGATCCGCGCATCATGGCCCGCATGTTCAGCAATGAGGCGATGTGGGAGCAGATGCTCGATTTCGAGGGACTGGAAGAGCAGCTCGCAGGCGTGGCAGAGCCCCGCAACTATGCTGATCTGCAATCCGAAGAGCGTGCACGGGTGATGGAACTGACGGGAATGACGGAAGAGCAGCTGCGGTATGCGCTCGAGCCGAGCATCTCGATTCCTGCCGCCGAAGCGCCCGAGGATGCACAGTAAGAGGTGAGCTCCCCAGCTTCGCAATCCTGGCCCTGGTCCGCGCTTGGCATTGCGGAGACGGCGGACAAGGATGCGATAAACGCAGCCTATGAGCTGGCGCGCGCGAAGCTGGATGGCAGTGCGTCGATCTCGGCATTCGCTGATCTGACTGCGGCAAAAGGCAAGGCCCTGTTCCTCGCCGCGGAAATGGAGCGCGAGGCCGCGCGAGCAGGCGAGCCGCCCGTTGACATAGCTCCTCCAGCGCCGGAGCCACCTGCCGAACCCGAACCCGAACCCGAACCCGAACCCGAACCCGAACCCGAACCCGAACCCGAACCCGAACCCGAACCCGAACCCGAACCCGCTCCTGAGCCTGAGCCTGAGCCTCAAGTCAGCGAGCGAGCCGAGACCGAGGATGACCCTGCGGAAACGCCGGACGGCTACGAGCCGGGTGGCCGCTACGCCGATCCCACCGATTATCTGGATCATTACGAACATGACGCGGGCTATTTCATGCATCGCCCGGCGAGCCTGCCATCCGACCAGCCCGGCTATTGGCGTGACGAGGACATCGCGCCTTTCTTCGATAGCGGCGAAGGGCAGGAGGGCGGCATCAATGCGACCTTCCGGCGATATTCGCTGAACAAATACGGCGTGTGGTGGCTCGGTGGATTCTTGCTGCTGTTGTCCATGTGCTCGGGCGGGGGTGCAGACGAGGACGAGCCATTCACCTCGGTTCCGGATGAACCACCAATGCAAGTCCTCCCGCCCAATCCAGACGGTGAAACTGCACAAGCGGCGATCAGGCAGGCACAGCAGGAGCTGTTTGGCGGGGACGCGACTTTTGAAGCCGTGGCCGCTGCCAATGCGGTGCTTGCGCGCGCGCTGGCGATGGAGTTGCGTGGCAATAGTGAGCCAATCGAAACTGCCAAAGACATGATGCGCGATGAGCTGCTGGCCGTGCGCCCGCTCGTCAGCCCGGACCAGGCTGCCGCGATCGCCGAATTGCGCCTCGCCTGGTTGCTGACTGCCGAGCAGGACAGCGAACAGGCGTGTCGCGACGTCAAAAACGGAAGGTTCGAGGCCGGGGCACCGGAGATGCGGGCGGATTGGGTGCGCTTCGAACGCAGCTTGTCGGCCGAATTGGCTCTGACCCCGAATTTGTTCAGCGTTCAAACTGAGGGCGACGCGAGTGAGATCGGTTCAATCCCCGATTGGGCTTTCGAGGCGGCGGCGGAGCGCACCGGGTTGGAACTGCGTTTCATCCGCGCTGCGCATGCCAATGGCAATTCCGAGAACACCTGCCGCACCGCCATCGCACTGCATGAGGCGATGCTGGAACGCCGCGATGAAGTAAGCCCTGCGCAGTTCGCCGCGCTGTAGTTGCAGTACGGGGGTGGCGACACCATTTCCTACAGCGAAGGTTTCTGAAACAAGGCACATATGATCCGCTTCCTCTCTTCTCCGCTAACGCTTTGTGATGGCGGGAGAATTGCGGGCGAATTTTTTCTCTCTTGGACACTGTCACACCTGTCACACCCCCTCCTCGGGAAGGCATGCTGAATGACCAGCGCGGGCGTCCCTCCCGAAATCGAATCGTGGTTTGCCGGGCGAGGTTGGCGGGTTCGGCGACACCAGGCGGAGATGCTGGCCGCGGCTGACAGCGGCAAACATGCGATGCTCGTCGCCGATACGGGTGCGGGCAAGACGCTTGCAGGCTTCCTGCCGACTCTGGCCGACTTCACGCCGTCACGGCTGGATGGGGCCAAACCGCCGGAAGGGCTGCACACGCTCTACGTCTCACCGCTGAAAGCGCTCGCACACGATGTGCAGCGCAACCTCATCACGCCGGTGGAGGAGATGGAGCTGGGCCTGCGCATCGAAACGCGCAGCGGCGATACCTCGTCCGACAAGAAGCGTCGCCAGCGCAGCAAGCCGCCGCACGTGTTGCTGACCACGCCCGAAAGCCTGTCGCTCCTGCTCAGCTATGATGACAGCTTCGAGCTGTTCAAAGGCTTGAAGCGGGTGGTGGTGGACGAGGTCCATGCCTTTGCGACACAGAAGCGTGGTGACTTGCTGGCACTTGCGCTTACTCGCCTGCAAGCCATCGCGCCCGATATGCAACGCGCGGCGCTCTCTGCCACAGTGGCCGATCCCGATGCCTTTCGCGACTGGATCGCGCCCGATGGGGATGTCGATAGTGTCGAGTTGGTCGAGGGCGAAAGCGGGGCCGAACCCGAAGTCGAAATCCTGCTGCCCGATGAAGAGCGTGTGCCGTGGGGCGGGCATGCTGCGACGTGGTCCATCGCGCAGCTCTACCAGCGCATTCGCGACAATCGCACCACGCTGGTCTTCACCAATACCCGCTTCCTGGCCGAGTACATCTTCCAGCACCTCTGGGATGCGAATGAGGACAATCTACCCATCGGCATCCACCACGGCTCGCTGTCCAAAGAGGCGCGACGCAAGGTGGAAGCGGCGATGGCCGAAGGGAAGTTGCGGGCGCTGGTGTGTACCGCCTCGCTCGATCTTGGTGTCGACTGGGGCGATATCGACCTCGTCGTCCAGATGGGTGCGCCCAAGGGCTCATCGCGCCTGCTCCAGCGCATCGGGCGCGCAGGTCACCGGCTCGACACACCAAGCCGCGCATTGCTGGTGCCGGGTAACCGCTTCGAGTTCCTCGAGGCGACCGCCGCGCTCGAAGCGGTGGAGGAAGGCAAGCGCGATGGCGAGGAGTTCCGCCCCGGCGGTCTCGATGTGCTCGCCCAGCATGTGATGGGCTGCGCCTGCGCCGGGCCATTCCACGAAGATGCGCTGCTCGCCGAAGTGACCAGCTGCCTGCCCTATGCCTCCATCGACAAGCCGACATGGGAGCGCGTTTTGCAGTTCGTCGCCACCGGCGGGTACGCGCTCCGGGCTTACGACAAGTTCAAGCGGATCACGCGCGACAAGGACGGTGTCTGGCGGCTCACCCATCCCGAACGCGCCTATCAGCACCGCATGAATGCGGGCATCATCGTGGATGCGGAGATGCTGGAAGTGCGCTTCCGCAACGGGCGATCGCTCGGCAAGGTGGAGGAACGCTTCGCCGCCTCGCTGAGGCCGGGAGACACTTTCCAGTTCGCCGGGGTGAATGTCGAAGTGGAACAGCTCAAGGATATGGAGCTGATCGTGCGGGCCAGCAAGAAATCGGCGATGATCCCCAGCTATGGCGGGCTGCGCCTGCCGCTCACCACCCATCTGGCGGACCGGGTCCGCGGCCTGCTGACCGATCGCGCGGGCTGGGCGCGCTTTCCCGACGATGTGCGCGAATGGCTGGAAGTGCAGGATTGGCGCAGTCAGTTGCCGGGGCCGGACAATCTACTGGTCGAAAGCTTCCCGCATGGGGGCAAGCACTACACGGTCTACTATACGTTCACCGGGTGGAACGCGAACCAGTCGCTGGGCATGCTGATCACATCGCGCATGGAGGCGCTGGGTATGATGCCGGGCGGCTTTGTGGCGAATGACTACTCGCTCGCGGTGTGGAGCCTGAAGCCGGTGGAAGATCCGCGCCCGCTGCTCTCGCCCGATATCCTGACTGATGAGTTCATCGACTGGGTGCAAGACAGCCACCTCCTGCGCCGCGCCTTCCGCGAAGTTGCCGTGATCGGTGGATTGGTGGAGCGCCAGCATCCCGGCAAGAAGAAGAGCGGGCGGCAGGTCACTTTCAGCACCGACCTCATCTACGACGTGCTGCGCAAATACGAACCCGACCATGTCCTGATCGAAGCCGCCTGGGCCGATGCGCGCGAGAAGATGACCGATATCGGTCGTTTGGGCGACCTGCTCGATACGGCGGCCGAGCGGCTGGAGTTCGTAGAGCTGGACCGCGTCAGCCCGCTCGCCGTGCCGGTAATGGTGATGATCGGTCGCGAGGCTGTGCCTCAAGGCGGGGCGGATGACGAGCTGCTGCTGGAGGCGGAAACGCTGGCTGGCGCGGCAATGCGGGTGGATGGACTGCCGGGGGGATTGGGAGGTTAGCGCGGATGGCTGGACTGGATGAGTTCGTCGGAGCAGTCCGTCGGCGGGAAGATTATCGTGCGGCGAGCATAGGAATTCCGCGTTTGGGGCACGACATAAAGGCGATTTTCGCTTCCGTCCCCAAAGGTTTCGCGAGCCTCTTGGCGGGCAAAGCAGAATTTGGTCACGCCGGAAGCCTTGATGGCCACCAGAGTCCGCGCTGCTTCGCCATAAGCAGCATCGGGATGGGGATCGAATACAACCAGTGGTTCGATGGGTTCAGACATGCCGAGTGCTAGCTGATCCCAAAGTTCGTAAAGGCTGACGGGGTTGCCATTGAAGGTTGTGACGCCGGCCTCGGTGAGGCCGACACGATTGACCATCTCTTCGCGCTCCGAATGATATGCAGACGGCAACGGGGATGGGAGATCAAAGGTCACGGCGTGCGTTGGAACAGGATAGTCCGTCCAGATCAGCATGCCCGTAACCGTGAACAGGACCCCTGCCACCACATCATAGCGAGGCTGTCTAAGCGGCTCACCATGATCGTGGGGCAGGTGGAGCCAGCGCTTGCGCCGGAGCCTACTCGGCATCGAAGGTGCGGTATTGGTGCGCTCCGGCGAAGGCGAATTTGGTGATGTTGGCATCATCAACCAGATTGATGACCTGCACGCTGTCATTGTAGCTCGCATTGGCTTCTGGTTCGAAGCTGATCACAGGCGCGTCGGGTGCAGTCGCAGCGAGGGCGAGGCGGTCCTCGAGAGTCGGGCGGTCGACCGGTTCGCCATTCCATAGGACCGCGCCGCCTTCGGTCACGATCAGAGCAATCTGCGGGCTTTCCGGTCCGACCAGACGACCATTCGGCAAATCGACTTCAATCGAGTTGGTGGCGATGGGGATGGAGATGATCAGCATGACGAGCAGGACCAGCAGAACGTCGATCAGCGGGGTAATGTTGAGCTCGCTCATCGGCTGGGCGTGGGCGGTGTAACGACGTTCCAACAGGCGGGACTTGATAGCCATATCTGTTCTCCTCTTCCTTGTATGTCACAACATAACATCACAAGAGCTCTGGGAAGTCAAATGTTTGGATTGATGCGAGCTGGTTTCCTCGCAGCCATAATTGCGGACCGCTCTATTTAGCCCAATCCGGGTCAGGCACAAAAAAGGGCGACCGAAGCCGCCCTTTTCGTGTTTCTTGTCTCGGCTGATTATTCGGCAGAGAATTGGCGATACCGCTCGTTGCCGACAAAACCGAACTTGGTGACGCCCGATGCCTTGATGATCGAGAGCACCTCCGCTGCAAGCTCATAGCTGGCGAGGGGCTCAGGTTCGAACTGCAGTTCAGGCTCAACCGCGAAGCCGAGCGATTCCTGGAGGTTGCCCACCAGTTCGCCCTGGCTGATCGACTGGTCGTTCCAGAGGATCTGGCCGTCCTGCGTAAGCACGATCTTGTTCTTGATCGGCTCAACCTCCGGAGTGTCCGGATTGTTGACCGGAGACGGCAGGTCGATGTTGATGGCGTGGGTCGCCACGGGGATGGTGATGATAAACATGATGAGAAGAACGAGCAGGACGTCGATCAACGGCGTCATGTTCATTTCCATCATCGGCGAGCCATCATCACTGCCACCTGACATTGCCATGATTGCGTACTCCTAAATTACTCTTTCAACCGCGATTGGTGGAGGCGATCAGCCTTCAGGGTCAACCGGGTTCGAGATGAAGGCGACGGTCGGATAACCGGCGGCCTGCACGTTGAAAATCGTTCCTGCGACGCAGCGCCATGGCGCGTTCACGTCACCACGGATATGGACCTGCGGGATCAGCTCCGGATCGGCCATGATAGCTTCTGGGCCACCTGCGCGCTGAACGATGGCATCGAGACGTTCGAATGCCCGATCGTACAGTTCTGTCGAGTCCACCAGCGTGGTGTTGTTGAGGAACACGCGGCACTCGCCATCACGCGTGGCACCGGTGAAACCGCTGCGGATGGTGTCGGGCGTACGGCCCTGTGCATCCGTCGTGGTCACGGTAATCAGCAGGTTTTCGACCTTGTCGTCCGATTCCTGCGTCTCGATGATCGGGATCCGCAGTTCTTCGACGGTCTGGATGGCCACCGGAACCGCGATCAGGAAGATGATCAGAAGCACCAACATGACGTCGACGAGCGGCGTCGTGTTGATGTCGGACATCGGTGTCTCTTCGCCGCCCAACTGAATTGCCATGTGTCTTTTCCTATTTCACGTAAGTGAGGAAGCGGCGGGCACCAGCATGCGAAGGTGCCCGCCAATTCATACAGTCTAGCTTACTTCTTCGGCGCGGTGGCAGGAGCTGCCTTCGCCGGAGCGGCCTTTGCCGGAGCAGGGGCCTTGTTAGCAGCTGTCGGCAGGGTCGGCTTCACCGCACCGTTAGAGGTGATGTTGGCCTGCAGATCGGTCGAGAAGCCCGAGAGCATCGAAGCGATCTTGCGGTTGCGCGACTGCAGATAGTTGTAGGCGAACACAGCAGGCACAGCCACGAGCAGACCGATAGCGGTCATGATCAGGGCCTCACCCACCGGACCGGCAACCTGGTCGATCGAAGCCGAACCGGTGGCACCAATCTTGATCAGTGCGTTGTAAATACCGATCACCGTACCGAGCAGACCGACGAAGGGAGCGGTTGCACCCACGGTTGCGAGGAAGGGTAGACCGCTAGCAAGTTTTGCATTGATCGAAGCTTCCGAACGAGCGAGCGTGCCGTGCAGCCAATCGTGCGATTCCAGGCTGTCGGTCATCTTGGCGGACTCGTCGCCGGCACGGATGCCGTCGTCGACCAGCTGGCGCCATGCACTGTTCTTTTCGAACTTGGTGGCGCCGTCTTTCAGCGAGCCTGCACGCCAGAAAGCGGCGCGGTTGGAGCGGTATTCTTTCATCACCTTGTTCTGTTCAAAGTACTTGGTGATCAGGATGTAGAACGAGCCGACCGACATAATGATCATGATGCCAAGGATGAACCAGGCGACAGGGCCACCCTCTTCCATTGCCGCGACGAAACCGAAATCGGTCTTTGGGGCCCCATCGGCCGTACCAGCGGCCAGAAAATCGATAAGCATGCTTTTTTCCTCTTCTAAGAGAATTCTGAATTAGTTGATCTGATAAACGATGTTGGTTGCCCAGCTACCCGAAGTCGGGTTGCCACTACGGTCTAATGCCGGACTGAAGCGAGCATAACGACGCATGTCATCACACGCAGCCTCGTCCAGGATCGGATCGGCAGAGCGTGTCACGCGACATGACGCAACGCGGCCATCGGCTCCGATCGTGACGCTGACGCCCACCGTACCTTCGATCTCACGGCGCAGGGCGCGTGAAGGGTAGTTTTCGATGATACGACGCTGCCAGCGTGCCTGGCCTTCCGGCTGAGCCGGACGCGAAAGATCCGGTGCGGGCGGCGGCGGCGGCGGTGCAGCAGGAGCAGGCGGAGCCGGCGGCGGCACAACACGGCTGATCGGTGCCGGCGGCGGAATGTTCGGCTGCACCCGCACAGGCGGCGGATTTGGCGCGACATTGATCGGCGGCGGGGGCGCAACCGGCGGCGGCGGAGCAACTTCCTGCTCCGGCGGCGGTGGCGGCGGTTCTTCCTCAGGTGGTGGCGGCGGTTCCTCAATATCCACGGTGGTCACGCGCTCAACAGCTTCCTTGAAAGCTGAATAGGCGAGACCGGTAACAAGCGCATAGCCCATACCGATGTGAATAAGGGCAACGATAATAATCGCGATGATGCGACTACCGCTCATTTCTTGGTCAGCGTAAGCCATCCAGTCCCTTCACTCCATTAACTACACCGGGACAAAGCCCGGCTACTCGACCGACAAGATTCGCACCCTGCCAGTCGCGGCGGATTGTTGTCCAGCCCAATTTCTGTCCTGCAAGACCAACCAAGCAACGTAAGATTAGTGCCCGATTGGCCACATCCGGATTATTTTTGTTATCCCGGGGCCTTTCGGGGCGCGTCTTAACGGGACGGAAGGGTATGGGCAAATGCTTTTCCCATTAAGTCACGATTCAGCGCACTTGCCTTTGATGGACAAAGAAAAATGAAAACTGGTGGCGGCGCTCGAATGGTCGAGGGCAATGGGCATTACGCTCTCGCCATTGCAAAACACCTTTCGATAGGGTGAGAGAGATTCGCATGAATATTGCACCGAAGCGTCCGCATTTTCGCCATCCTGCGCGCCTGACATTCGCAACCGCTGCGGCAAGCCTTCTCGCCGCCTGCTCGACGACATTGCCTTCGCTTCCCGCGCTCTCGCAGGACCGCGGCGATGGAATGACAGCAGAGCTCGGCCCGGGCGAAGACCCCACCTATGCAGATCTGGTAACCTTCGCGCTCGAAGCCGAATTGGTAGCGACCGTGCAGATTGACGAGGCGATTGCATTTTCGCAGGAGCGCGCGCCGAATGTTCCGGCCAATCGTGTGCGACTCTATATCGAATCGCTGACGCAGAACCTGCTGACTGCACCGCGCGGCGTCGGCGAGTCGCTTGTTTTTGTGACCGAGACCGATCGAGAGGCCGATGGCGATGCTCCCGACTGGGAAGAGCGCAACTTCGTGATCTTCGCCGATATGTCGATGACGCAGCCCAATGCCGTGCAGCTGATTTCCTCGCGCGCGATGTTCCCTTCAGGCCCGATACTGCAGGAGCGGGTGCGGCGGGTTCTCCGGCAGATTGCCGCTGCCGATGCGCCGCCGCCGATTACCGGGGTGCGCGATGTGATTTCCGTACCGGGTAACCTTGCCGGCGAATCCGAAACGCAGATGTTTGTCGAGACGACCACGGGTGCGCCAGTCTCTCTCACGGTCATCCGCCGCCCGGGACGGGCGCCCGAATGGGGCGTATCGCTGGGCGAGATCGTCGACGTATCGGCACGTCCACCAGAGCCTGAGACACTCGCCTGGTTCCGCTTCGCATGTTTCCTGCCCGAAACGCTGGCGGACGGCGCATTTCTGCAGAACGATGCCGAATCGCGGCGCCGCGCACGTGAAGACTACGCGTTCGTTCGCGAGCAGCTTGGCCCGTGTGAACGCCGATACAGCTGAGCGCGAATTCGACTCAGCGAAGTTTTCATTGATCGCAGCGAAGCCCATCTCGCTTGCCCCTGACTGGCTCTGTTCGTAACGCGGGCCAGAGCAATTCAGCGGGAAAGCCAGACGGGGAATTATGGCAGAGAGTTTGCGTATCGCTTTGGCGGGGCTTGGCACCGTGGGTGCTGGCGTCATCCGGCTGCTTGATGAAAACGGCGCGCTGATTGCCCGTCGTGCAGGGCGCCCGATCGAGATCGTCGCCGTGTCCGCACGAGACCGTGCCAAGGATCGCGGGGTCGATCTGTCCGCTTACGCCTGGGAAGACGATATGACCGCATTTGCTGCGCGCGATGATGTCGATGTCGTGGTGGAACTGGTTGGCGGATCTGATGGACCGGCTCTCGCTCTGGCGCGCAAGGCGCTGGAGAACGGAAAGGGCCTCGTCACCGCGAACAAGGCAATGGTCGCACATCACGGGTTGGAGTTGGCGGAACTTGCCGAGCAAAGCGGCGCTGCACTGCGCTATGAAGCAGCCGTTGCTGGCGGCATTCCGGCCATCAAGGGCCTTGGCGAAGGCGCGGCTGCCAATCGGATCGAGCGCATCTATGGTATTCTCAACGGCACCTGCAATTACATCCTTTCGGAAATGGAGAGTACGGGCCGGGACTTCGCCGACGTGCTCTCGGAAGCGCAGTCGCTGGGCTACGCCGAGGCAGATCCCACATTCGATATCGAAGGCGTGGACGCCGCGCACAAGCTCTCGATCCTCGCTGCACTCGGATTTGGCACACGGCTGGATTTCGCTTCGGTCGATACCAGCGGTATCAGCCGCATTCGCGCCGCCGATATCGCGCAGGCCGATGCGCTGGGCTACGTCATTCGCCTGATAGGCCTTGCGGATGTGTCGGGCAGCGAGGAATCGCGCCAGCTGTTCCAGCGCGTAGCTCCCTATCTGGTGGCCAAGGATCATCCGCTGGCAGGCGTGTCCGGCCCGACCAACGCCGTTGTTGGAGAAGGCAATTTCTCGGGTCGACTGCTGTTCGAAGGCGCGGGCGCGGGCGATGGCCCGACTGCGAGCGCGGTCGTGGCAGACCTTATCGACATGGCACGCGGCAACACGCCGCCACCATTTTCCATTCCCGTATCTGCGCTGGAAGAAAGCGCGCCTGCCGATCCGGGGCACCGCCGCAATCGCGCCTACATCCGCATGGTGGTCGCCGATCGCCCGGGGGTTTTGGCAGAAATTACCGCCGCCATGCGCGATGCCGAAGTGTCGATCGAAAGCTTTATCCAGCATGGCCAGCCGGATGGTGACGATGTGCCGGTCCTGATCGGCATGGTGACGCACGAATCGCCCGAAGCTGCGGTGAGCAAGGCGTTGGCTCTGCTCGACGGATCACCCAGCCTCGTTGAAGAGCCGCTGGTAATGCGGCTGCTCGGCTAGTCGTCTTCAGACAGGTCTATCGGCACGCGTTCGCCTGACAAATTGTCTGCAGGCAAAGCGTCATTCTCAACCTCAGTCACCTGCTCAGCCTCATCGCTAGCGAGCGGCTCCGGCAGGGTGGAGAAGTCGAGCATATATGCAGGCTCCGGTGCGTAGCCGACGCGCATGCACGAGGGCGTGCCGACAGCCCCGGGATTGGTGACCCAGCAGGGCGGATCGGTAAGGCCGGGGATGATGCGCCGGTCCGATTGGACTTCGCGCGGCAGTGGGGAGCGGTATCGTTTGGTCTCGTCGACCTGTCGGCAGACGAGGATCGCGCCATCCTCCCGCGTCTGCGTTTCGCATGGCCTTTCTTCGACAATGGTGACGGGGACTTCTTCATCAACTTCGGTGCCGACGAGCGGGCCATACACCTCCTGTGCCGCCGCCGAGACCGAAAAAGCGGCACTCGCGGCGCACATTGCGACCAATAGCCTCGACATCCGCGACCCTCCTGCTAAGCGAGCCGCAACAGAGGCGTTGGAGGCTGAATTACCGATGAATTCGACGGGTTCAAAAGAGCAGAGCGTACTTGACCGGGTACTGGTGCTGGAGATGGTGCGCGTCACCGAAAGCGCCGCGATTGCCGCATCCGATCTGATTGGTCGCGGGGACGAGAAAGCCGCTGACGCCGCGGCCGTGGAGGCCATGCGCCGCGCCTTCGATACCCTCTACATGGATGGCACCGTGGTGATCGGTGAAGGCGAGCGCGATGAAGCGCCGATGCTCTACATCGGTGAGAAAGTCGGCGGCGCGCCGGGCAAAGGACCCAAGATCGACATTGCTCTCGATCCGCTGGAAGGCACGACCATCACCGCAAAGGCTGGCCCGAATGCGCTCGCCGTACTGGCTGCAGCCGAAGAAGGCTGCCTGCTCAACGCTCCCGATGTCTATATGGACAAGATCGCCGTCGGTCCGGGTTATCCCGCAGACGTGATCAGCCTCGACAAGAGCGTTACCGAGAATGTCGAAGCTGTTGCTGCTGCCAAAGGCGTCGAGCCCAAGGACATTATCGTCTGCGTGCTTGATCGTCCCCGCCATGCCGACCTGATTGCAGAGCTGCGCGGTCTCGGCTGCGGTGTCGCCCTGATTGGCGATGGCGATGTAGCCGGTGTGATCGCTACGACCGATCAGGACACCACGATCGACATGTATATGGGCCAGGGCGGAGCACCCGAGGGCGTGCTCGCAGCAGCCGCGCTTCGCTGCGTGGGTGGCCAGTTCAACGGTCGCCTCGTCTTCCGCAACGATGATGAGCGCGCCCGTGCCGCAAAATGGGGCATTGAGGATTTGGACCGGGTCTACAAGCTGGAAGATCTCGCCAAGGGCGATTGCATCTTTGCTGCGACCGGCGTCACCGAAGGATCGCTACTTTCCGGCGTGAAGCGCCTGAAGCGTCCCAATGGCGACCGCGTGATGACGACCGAAAGCGTTGTGATGCGCGCAAGTTCAGGGACGGTCCGCTGGATCAAAGGTGAGCACCGGCTCTGATCGGGGAAACCTGACCGCGCGCCCTGTTACACCTCTATGACTCTCGGCTAGGCACACTCTAGCATTCGCTCAAAGGGATTCGTTCGCCATGAAGATCATGTCCGGCAACTCCAATCTGCCGCTCGCCCGCGCTATTGCCGGATATCTGGAAGTGCCGCTGACTGACGCGAGCGTTCGCCGCTTTGCCGATGAAGAGGTCTTCATCGAAATTCACGAAAACGTGCGCGGCGAAGACGTGTTCATCGTCCAGTCGACGAGCTTTCCGGCGAACGACAATCTGATGGAGCTGCTGATCGGTATCGATGCGCTGCGGCGTGCATCGGCTAAGCGGATCACGGCAGTGGTGCCCTATTTCGGGTATGCGCGTCAGGATCGTAAGCCCGGTCCGCGCACCCCGATTTCGGCCAAGCTGGTGGCCAATCTGATCACCGAAGCGGGTGCAGATCGCGTGCTGGCCGTCGACCTGCATGCAGGGCAAATCCAGGGATTCTTCGATATCCCGACGGACAATCTCTATGCCGCGCCCACCATGGCGGCGGATATTCAGGCGCGTTACGGCGATGAAGACCTGATGGTTGTCTCTCCGGACGTCGGCGGTGTGGTTCGTGCCCGCGCGCTTGCCAAGCGCCTCGACAACGCCCCGCTCGCCATCGTCGACAAGCGCCGCGATCGCCCCGGCGAAAGCGAAGTCATGAACATCATCGGTGATGTCAAAGGGCGCAGCTGCATCCTGATTGACGACATCGTCGATTCGGGTGGCACGCTGTGTAATGCGGCGCAGGCGCTACTCGACCAGGGCGCGAAGAGCGTTGCTGCCTATATTACCCATGGCGTGCTGTCGGGCGGAGCGGTCGCCCGTGTCGACAAATCGGCTTTGAAGGAGCTGGTCATTACCGACAGCATCCAGCCGACCGATGCCGCGCATGAATCGGACCGCATTCGTGTTCTGACAATTGCTCCGCTGCTGGGTGAGGCGATGCGCCGGATTGCAGACGAGAGCTCGGTTTCGAGCCTGTTCGACTGATCAATCGCGAGAGT
Source organism: Aurantiacibacter sp. MUD61 (assembly GCF_027912455.1). Lineage (NCBI taxonomy): Bacteria > Pseudomonadati > Pseudomonadota > Alphaproteobacteria > Sphingomonadales > Erythrobacteraceae > Aurantiacibacter > Aurantiacibacter sp. MUD61. Next base: position 785,752 of record NZ_CP115446.1, on the reverse strand, counting down.
CGCCTGAGCGCGGTTCGCTGTCAGCATCGCGCCACGGGCCAAGTTCTTCGGGGCCCAGCCTATTAAGCGCATCGAGACGCCGCCGTTGTCGCACTTCAAGTGCCAGCCGGAGAAACGGATGCATGCCGTTTTTCAGCTCGGTCGGAGACATGCCGAAAAACGCACGCACTTCCTTGATCTGGTGCGACTGGTCGAAATAGCGGTCTTCGATCTCAGGCTGATCTTCGGGCCGCGCCACACCCAAGAGCGCCGCGGCCATATCCAGCGCGCGTGCGCGCCGCAGTGCCTGCTTGGGCGTAATGCCGAAGGATTGTTTGATGCACCGCTCGACAGTGCGCTTTGACACCGATTGCCGGCTGGAAAATTCCTCCACCGTGATCTGGGGCTCTGCCAGGCATGCGGTTTCGAAGGCGCGGCTGATGGCATCGGGACGCTCGCCGCCATTCTGCGCGACCAGTGGCCGCAAGAAATCCTGCTCCAGCACGGCAAGCCAGGTCTCATAGTCATTGCTCAGAGGAACGAGCTTGGCGAGAGGGACGTCGCGTTCGAAATATTCGTCGAGATCGATGATTCGATCGATCGTCTCGCTCGGGGGCGGAAAGCCCAGCAATTGCGCTGCTCCGACGTTGAAATGCAACGCGATGGCCGTGTACTTTCCGGCGATGCTGAGCGGCATTCGGCGCATCTGCGGACCAAAGTAGAGCGCCTTGCCGTGCTCGCCGGGGTCCCACACCTGTTCGCCATCGGCGGTCCCTGCTGTCCAAGCATCGTGATAGATGAAAGTAATACAGGGATGATCTACTGTGCGGCCACAGTTTACCCGCACGCCTGGCGGCAACTCGCCTTCCGAAATGCTCCACCAATAAAGCCAGGGGCGCAAATATTCGGCGGGCGCGCGGGACATCGCTAGCGGCGCACCACTTTTGGTCGCACCTGTCTGCGAAGAAATCTGCGGCCCCTTGTTCATTGCTTTCGTTCTTGCGCAAAATAATGACAGATTGCAACTTTTGGCACGTCGATTAAAATGCAATCATGATTACATCGTCTGATATTGCACTGGCGCATCGCCTTGCCGATGCCGCCCGGGCCGAGATTCGCCCGCTGTTTCGCACCGCTCTGGATGGCGAGGCGAAAGGCGATGCTACCCCGGTAACCGTGGCGGATCGCAATGCCGAAGCGGCGATGCGCAAGATCATCGAAGCGGAATGCTCGGCTGACGGCATTCACGGCGAAGAGTACGGCGTGAAAGAAGGCGTTTCCGGACGCCAATGGGTGCTCGATCCGATTGATGGAACGACGGCTTTCCTAGCAGGCCGGCCAATCTTCGGGACACTGATCGCGCTTCTGGCAGACGGCTTCCCGGTGCTTGGCATTATCGACCAGCCCATTCTTGGCGAACGCTGGGCAGGCGTCTCCGGGCGGGAGACGACTTTCAACGGCAAGGCCGTCTCCACGCGTCGTTGCCCCGAACTCGATCGCGCGACCATCGCCACAACCGGGCCGCATTATTTCTCCGTTGAGCAGGGTGACCGCTTCATGGCGCTGGCAGGGCAAACCGATCATAAGCGCATGGTGATGGGCGGGGATTGCTACAATTACGCAGCTCTCGCGAGCGGACATATCGACATCGTCTGCGAGGCAGGGTTGCAGCTGCACGATTATGCCGCGCTTGTGCCGGTGGTGGAGGGTGCAGGCGGAGTGATGGGTGACTGGCGCGGAGAGCCGCTACATGCGGGCTCCGATGGCACAGTGCTCGCCCTTGGCGATGCCGCGCGGCTTGATGATGTGGTGGAGATACTGGCCTAGCGAGTGCCCCCACCAGCCCGGATTTCCGGCTCATTTTCGCACAGGATTTCGAGCGATTTCCCAAGGCTTTGACACGCGCCCGTGTTTTTGCAAATTAACATACATCATAGGAAAAACAGGGGGTTTTCGATGCAAGGTCAGGTACTCGGCTTTTCGGGCGACGAAGGTGCCATCACCGGCGATGACGGCAAAAGATACAAATTCACCAGAAGCGACTGGAAAAGCGAGCGAGACCCTCGAGGCGGCGAGCGTGTCGATTTCGTCGAGAGCGACAGTGGCACTGCTGGCGAAATTTATCCCCTTAAACGCGCCGCTGCTGCGCCTGACTTTGGTTCGGTGTTGCAGAGCGGGGGCGAAGGTCTTTCGCGCATGGCAGAGGGCGCAGGCGCATCAGGCATTGTCGAAAAACTGAAAAGTGCACCAGCCATGGTGATCGGCGGACTGATTATAATTGCCTGCCTTTTGCTTCCTTACATCAATGTGTCATTCATGGGTTCGGACAACTCGACTTCGCTCATTGGCTTCGCTGTTGGCGGGAGCTCCGATTTGTCCGAATTGGCAGATTATGCGCGTGACCGGGCCGAAAATACGTGGTTGATGGCAGAAAGCGATCGCGCCACCTTGCGTGAAGTGGCCAATGTCTTTGACGGCATGGCCATCATGGGATGGACCCTCCTGCTTCTGCCGATTTTTGCGGGACTAACTATCTGGAGGGCCTTTAAAGGCGAGAAGACCCGGATTTTCGAGATTCTGACGATTGTCGCTACGGTCTGGGCTCTGTTCTATTTCGTCGGCGTACAAGAAGTGATGGCAGGCGAAATGGAGCGGCTTTCAGGCTTCGTATCGGCCGATTCCGTGCGTGAGGGTTGGTCGCTCGGCTTCGGCGGATATGCGCTCATCCTGCTTGCGGTTGCAACATTCCTCAATCTGACAGGCAAGCTGAAATTCCAGCAGGACACCGTTTCTGCCTAACGTCCAAGATGGCGTGGCGCGAGACCGGACCCTTCCTTAGTGCCGTGCCATCGACGGCGATCCGGTCGCGACTTGGGTCTTGAGCTGCCGTATTGAACTGCCGGGCGGCCTCCTTCACGCTGTGCGACCTGTGGCGAATTTGAAACAATCCAAAAGCGTTCTTGCTGCTCTTCGGGCCGCATGATGTAAAATGGGCACAATTAACGTAACATCCTGCCATCACCGCCGCGATAGAACGGCCTGATTTGGAGGAGAGAACGATGCGTAGCTTCAATTCATTTGGAGGAGGCTGCCGCGCAGCCCTGCTTCTTGGAACCGCCACTATGGCCCTTTCGGCGGCGCCTGCTCTGGCGCAAGATGCCGAAGAGGAAGAGGCGCAATCGGGCAATTCGATCTTGGTGACCGCGACCAAGCGCGATGCCAATATTCAGGACATTCCTTTTTCCATCAATGCCCAGACCGCCGAGGATATCGAGCGGTCAGGCGCAGTGACGCTGGAGGACCTTTCGCGCAATGTGGCGGGCCTTTCTGTGCAGAACCTCGGGCCCGGTCAGAGCCAAGTGTCGGTTCGCGGCGTCTCCGCAGGTCAGGTCGTTCGCGATCAGCCGGGTGTGAAGGAGCAGGTTGGCGTTTATCTGGATGAAAGCGTGATTTCGCTCTCGCTTTTCACTCCCGACCTGGACCTTTTTGATCTCAACCGCGTCGAGACTTTGCGTGGACCGCAGGGTACTCTGTTTGGTTCCGGTTCGGTTGGCGGGACCATCCGCTACATCACCAATCAGCCTGAGCTTGGTGTTACCGAAGGCACGATCGAGGGCAATCTGAATCGCGTCGACGGCGGCGATATCGGCGGCTATATCAAAGGTGCGATCAACGTGCCGTTGGCCGACAATATCGCGGCACGCGTCGTCGGATATTACACCGAATATGCAGGCTTTATCGACGCAGCCGGCTCCGGAGGCGGCGAGAATGTAAATGGCGGCGAACGCTATGGCGGAAGGATTGCCATCACTTTCGACAATGGAGAAGGCTTCAGCCTGACCCCGCGGGTTGTTTACCAGCGCGTGAATGCCGACGGCTTCAACCGGCAGGAAATCTTCAATATCTTCGGCAATCCCTTCACCACGACCGCAGATCCTTTCGTCTTCGGCGAACGCGAGCAGTGGCTACTCTTGCGCGAAGCGTTTGAAGACGAAACCCTGATCGCGGATCTGGTGGGTGAAATTGAGCTTGGCGGGGTTATCCTGACATCTGTGACGTCCTACACCAATCGGGATATTCTGGTGAGCCGCGATGCCAGCGCACTGACTGGTTCAGTCTCCATCGACCTTGGCTATCCGGAGAACGCCGTCGTTCTGCCCTCCAACCTGCGTGATACGACGGATCTAGAAAGCTGGACGCAGGAAGTACGCCTGTCGTCAGATACGGACGGGCCGCTGCAGTGGGTCCTTGGTGGATTTTATTCGGATACCAGCCGCTTCTATCGTCAACGCCTCCCGACACCGGGCTATGACGCATTCACCGATCAGGTGCTTGGCGCGGGAACATCGGCGGCGGTGGCGAATGGCTTCCCGGCCAACTCACCATTCAACTCGGACTTGCCTTACGACATCGAGCAGATCGCGGTGTTCGGCGAGGCCACATACGCGGTGACTGAGCGGTTCGATGTAACACTGGGCGCGCGCTATTATGATTTTGAAGAAAGCCGAACCATTACCACCGGCGGTCTGTTCGCCAATGGCGATACCGGACAGGTCGACACCACCAGTTCGGACGGGATCAGCCCCCGCATTCTGCTAAGCTATGATGTAACTGACGATATCACACTTAACGCGCAGGCATCCAAAGGCTTCCGTCTCGGCGGCGTGAACGATCCGCTCAACACGCCGCTATGCAACGCCGAAGATCTCGCGCTCTTCGGGGGCTTTCAGGACTATGATGACGAAACGCTTTGGAATTATGAAGCGGGTGTGAAAGCGCAGGGCGATGGCTTCTATGTCAACGCAGCGGGTTTTTACACGGACATCAACAATCTGCAGGTGACGCTGGATGCCGGCAGTTGCTCCTCTCGCATCGTCTTCAACGTGCCCGATGCACACACCATGGGTGTTGAAGCGGAAATGGGCTTCAGCCCGGCGCCGGGCCTTGACATCATCCTGTCAGGCAGTCTGATCGAGGCTGAGTTCGACACGACGCTGCCCGATCCGCTCCCAGCTGCGACGGGTATCCGCGAAGGCAATCGCCTGCCGTCCGTGCCGGAATTCCAATTCTCGGCTACGGGTAGCTACGAATGGGCCTTCACCAACACAAGCGACGCCTATATCGCGGCATCTTTCACACATGTGGGAAGCCGCTATACGCAGCCTTCCGACCAAGAGAACAATCCACGCACTTTCGTGGCCGGACTGCCTTTCCTCGGCGCTCCTGCCACTGCATCAACCACGGTTGATCTGTTGTTGCCGTCCTACAATCTCGTGAACATTTCTGCGGGTATCGACCTCGACACCGGTACGTCAGTTACTGTCTATATGAACAATGTGTTCGACGAGAATCCATTGCTTTCCTTCGACCGGGAACGCGGCGGGCGTGCGCGGCTTGGCTTCCAAGTCGGTCAACCGCGTACATTTGGTGTGACGGTCCGCCAGGACTTCTAACATTCTACACACGATTACGGCCGCCGCCCTGTCCGCAGGGCGGCGGCCGAATTGTATTGTAGCGACATTCTGAAGTGCCCTTGCGAATTTGGCTTTTCCTATGGCTTGCCCGGAAATAAAAGCGCCGCGCCGACAATCAGGGCGGCACATGAATGGGGTCTACAAACAATATGAATAAGATGATTTTGGCGGTCGTGCTGGGCGCGGCTGTTTCTACTCCTGCGTTCGCACAGGACGGCGGACCGCGCGATGGCCTGCGCATCGAAGCGCGCGCCACTTACGAAACGCCGACGGTCAGCTCGGTCATCGAAGAGGATGACGTGTTCAAGATCGGCAGCGCTTTCGCCTTCGGCGGTGAGCTTGGTTACGACGTCGCGGTTTCGAACGCAGTGACTGTCGGCCCGTATGTCCAGTACGAAGTATCCGGTGTCGAATCCTGCGATGGCGAATTCTGCCTCAGCGGTGAAGATTACATCGAAGGCGGCCTCTCCGTTGGCTATGCCGTCGGCACCTCGGGCGCGATCTACGGCAAGCTTGGCTATGGTGAATTCACCCTCGAAGCCACCGATGGCGTCGACTCGGTTTCGGAAAGCGGCGGCGGTGTCGCTTTCGCACTCGGCTATGAGCAGGGCTTTGGCGAGAACTTCTTCGGCCGCGTCGAAGGCGGTTATGCAGATGTCGGCGAGCTCTTCGGCCTGAACGTGCAGCGTCGCCACTTCGGTGTCACGCTCGGCGCCCGCTTCTAATCCAGCGGACAGCGATTATTGCGGCGGGGCGAGCGAAAGCGCGCTCCGCCGCTTGCATTTCGGCGCGAAACCGCTAAATGCGCGCCTTCACTGACACGTGATTCATTTGCCGGTCTGGCCGTTAGGGCTGCCAGGGCTGGTTGAACGTGTTTCTGAACAAGGAGACGAAAATGCCCAAACTGAAGACCAAGAGCGGCGTGAAGAAGCGCTTTAAGCTCACCGCCACCGGCAAGGTCAAGCATGGTGTCGCCGGCAAGCGCCACCGCCTGATCAGCCACAATGCAAAGTATATCCGCCAGCAGCGCGGCACCAAGGTTCTGGCAAAAGCCGACCAGGCAGCCGTGAAAAAGTGGGCGCCCTACGGTCTCGATTGAGCCGGGTTTAAGGAGAAAAAGATATGCCTCGCATTAAACGTGGTACGACCACCCGCACCAAGCACAAGCGTCTTCTGGAACAGGCCAAGGGTTACCGCGGCCGTCGCAAGAATACGATCCGCGTCGCGCGTCAGGCCGTCGAAAAGGCCGGCCAGTACGCCTATCGCGACCGCAAGGTTAAGAAGCGCAACTTCCGCGCCCTCTGGATCCAGCGCATCAACGCTGCCGTCCGCGCAGAAGGCCTCACCTATTCGCAGTTCATGCACGGCGTGAAGCTGGCAGGTATCGAGCTGGACCGTAAGGTCATGGCCGATCTCGCCATGAACGAAGGCGAAGCCTTTGGTCACATCATCAAGCAGGCCAAGGAAGCGCTTCCGGCCTAATTGGTGAAACGCACGAAATCAGGAAGCGCCATCCGAAAGGGTGGCGCTTTTTGTTTGTCCCCTTTAAGCGGTCCCGCATCATGAGCACCGAACAGGAAAATCAGGTAACCCAGACGCTCGAACGGCTGCACCAGGCTGCCAACGTCAGCGATGTCGAAGCCATTCGCGTGGAAGCGCTGGGCAAGCAGGGCTGGATCAGCCAGCTGATGAAAACGCTCGGCAAGATGACGCCCGAAGAGCGGCAGACCGAAGCGCCGCGGATCCAGGGCATTCGCGCACGTGTGGCCGACGCGATCGAGGATCGCAAGGCCGCGCTCGAAGCGGCCGAGCTGGAAGCGCGCCTCGCCACGGAAACGCTCGACCTCACCCTGCCTGCACCTGACGCGCCGCGCGGCAGCGTGCACCCGGTCAGCCAGGTGATGGACGAGCTGGCAGAGATTTTCGCCGACATGGGCTTCTCGGTCGCCACCGGTCCGGAGATCGAGGACGACTGGTACAATTTCACCGCGCTCAACATGCCGGAAAGCCATCCGGCGCGCGCGATGCACGATACGTTCTACTTTCCGGATACCGCGCCCAAGGGCGGCAAGATGCTGCTGCGCACACATACTTCGCCTGTGCAGATCCGCACCATGATGGACGAAGGCGCCCCGTTGCGCATCATCGCGCCCGGACGCGTGTACCGATCAGACAGCGACGCGACGCACACGCCGATGTTCCATCAGGTCGAAGGCCTTGTGATCGACAAGGGTATCCACCTCGGCCACCTTAAATGGACGCTGGAGACTTTCCTGAAGGCGTTCTTCGAGACCGACGATATCGTTCTGCGCCTGCGCCCAAGCTACTTCCCTTTCACCGAGCCGAGTGTCGAAGTGGATGTCGGTTTCGCACTTGTCGACGGCAAGCGCGTGCTCGGCGGCAGCGGCGATGCGCCCGGCCATGCGTGGATGGAGCTGCTTGGCAGCGGCATGGTCAACCGCCGCGTGATCGAATTCGCCGGCCTCGATCCTGACGAATGGCAGGGCTTTGCCTGGGGTCTCGGCGTCGATCGGCTCGCCATGCTGAAATACGGAATGGACGATCTGCGCGCCTTTTTCGATGGCGACGCGCGTTGGCTGCAACACTACGGTTTTTCAGGTCTCGACCAGCCGACCCTTTCCGGCGGCGTGGGAGCAAAAGCATGAAGTTCTCGCTCGAATGGCTGAAATACTTCCTCGATACCGACGCGACAGTCGAGGATGTTGCAACGACTCTCAATGCGATTGGCATCGAAGTCGAGGGGATCGACGATCCGGCAGAAAAGCTGGACGGTTTCCGCGTGGCCGAAGTGCTGACCGCCAAACCGCATCCCGATGCGGACAAGCTGCAGGTTCTCACGGTCGACACCGGTGAAGGCGAGCCTTTGCAGGTGGTATGCGGCGCGCCCAATGCGCGCGCGGGAATGAAAGGCGTTCTTGGCCTGCCCGGTGCCGAAGTGCCGGCCAACGGCATGAAGCTCAAGAAGAGCGCGATCCGCGGCGTCGAATCCAACGGCATGATGTGCTCGGTGCGCGAGCTTGAGCTGGGTGATGAGCACGATGGAATCATCGAGCTTCCCGACGATGCGCCCGTCGGCGCCAGCTTTGCCGAATATCACAACGCCTCGCCGGTGTTCGATGTGGCGATTACGCCCAACCGGCCCGATTGCATGGGTGTCTATGGCATCGCGCGCGATCTCGCGGCAGCGGGGCTCGGTACATTCAAGCCGATCGAACCCGGCGCGATTGAGGCCAAGGGCGCGTGCCCGGTCGAAATCCGCACGGACGATTCGGAGGGCTGCCCGGCCTTCTATGGCCGTGTGGTGAAAGGCGTAAACAACACCGTTCCCTCGCCCGACTGGATGCAGCAGCGGCTGATTGCAGCGGGTCAGCGTCCGATCAGCGCGATCGTCGACATCACCAATTACCTGATGCTCGCATTCGGGCGTCCGGCGCATGCCTATGACCTTGCAAAGCTCTCCGGTCCGGTTGTCGCGCGCCGCGCCAAGGATGGCGAGAAGGTCGAAGCGCTCAACGAAAAGACCTACACGCTCGATGACACCATGACGGTGATCGCGGACGACAATGGCGTCCACGATATCGCCGGGATCATGGGCGGTGAGCATTCGGGCGTGCAGCCCGAGACGACCGACGTGCTGCTCGAAATCGCCTATTTCAATCCCGAAGCGATCGGGGTGACGGGCCGCAAGCTTGGTCTCGCCTCCGATGCGCGCACGCGGTTCGAACGCGGTGTCGATCCTGCCTTCCTCGAAGATGGCCTCGCGATCCTCACCAGCCTGATCCAGCGCGTGTGCGGTGGTGAAGCAAGCGAAGTCGTTCGTGCCGGTTCGCCGCCGAGCGAGCCGAAGGTGGTCGCCTTCGATCCGGCGATGACCGCGAAGCTGGGCGGCGTTGAAGTGGACGAAGCCGAACAGAAGCGCATCCTCGAAAAGCTCGACTTCACCGTCGATGCGGGTTGGAACGTCACCTGCCCGCTGCGCCGCCACGACATCGAAGGTCCGGCTGACCTCGTCGAGGAAGTGGTGCGCATTCACGGCCTCGACAATGTTGAAAGCGTTGCCCTGCCGCGCGCCGATGGCGTGGCCCGTCCGACTGCCACGCCGCAGCAGCAGATGGAGCGCAAGCTTCGCCGTGCCGCTGCGGCAAGCGGGCTGAACGAAGCGGTGACGTGGAGCTTTCTTCCCGTGCCCGAAGCGCAGCATTTCGCAGCGGATGGGGAGAGCCTGTGGCTCCTCGACAATCCGATCAGCGAAGACATGAAGGCCATGCGCCCTTCGCTTGTCCCGGGTCTGCTCTCGGCGGCCAAGCGCAACATGGATCGCGGGGCGGAAAGCCTGCGTCTGTTCGAAATCGGTCGCCGCTATCTGCGCTCCAAGGATGGTTCGTCGGACGAGCATCCGACGCTCGCCGTGCTGCTGGCTGGTGCAAAGACACCGCGCGGCTGGGCAACCGGCAAGGCGCAGATGTTCGACGCCTACGATGCGAAAGGTGCTGCTGAAGCACTGCTAGCCGAGGCAGGCGCCCCGGTGGGCAATCTCATGGTGATGGGTGATGCAGGCCCGCAGTTCCATCCCGGCCAGTCCGGCACTCTGCGGCTCGGCCCGAAGAATGTGCTCGCCCGGTTCGGCGCGCTGCATCCCGCAACGCTCGATGCCTTCGATGTCGATGGTCCGGTTGTCGCGGTCGAGATTTATCTCGATGCAATCCCGGCGAAGAAGGGCAAGCAGGGCTTTGCCAAGCCGCATTACGCGCCGCCCGCTCTACAGACGGTGACCCGCGATTTTGCTTTCCTCGTCCCCGCCGATCTGCCTGCGGGCGATTTGCTGCGAGCGGTGAAAGGCGCGGACAAGACCAACATCGTCGACGCCCGCGTATTCGACGTCTTTGCCGGCCAGGGCGTGCCAGAAGGCAAGAAATCGGTCGCGGTGGAAGTCACTCTCCAGCCGGGCGAGAAATCGTTCAAGGATGACGAGCTGAAGGCGATCTCGGATGCCGTGGTCGCTGCGGCTGCCAAACAGGGAGCGGAGCTTCGAGGATGAGCATGAAGACGGCATTTGTCACAGGAGCGACAGCAGGCATCGGCGAGGCCACGGTTCGCACGCTGGTGGCCAGCGGATGGCGCTGCGTTGCAACCGGTCGGCGGCAGGAGCGGCTCAACGCGCTTGTTTCCGAACTCGGCGCGGACAAGGTGCACCCGGCCCGTTTCGATGTCCGGGACGAAGAGGCGATGGATGCGGCCATTGCCGGCCTGCCTGCAGAATTCGCGCAAGTAGACCTGCTGGTGAACAATGCCGGGCTCGCGCAAGGGCTCTCGCCCGCGCAGGAAGCCGATCTCGAAAATTGGCACACCATGATCGACACCAATGTCACTGCCATGGTCGTGCTGACGCGCAAGCTGCTGCCCACTTTGATCGAGCGTAAGGGCGCAATCATCGCCATCGGTTCGGTAGCGGGCACTTATGTCTATCCGGGCGGCAATGTGTATGCCGGATCCAAGGCTTTCGCCAATCACTTCACTCTCGCCCTGCGGGCCGATTTGCATGGCACCGGAGTGCGTGTGACGAGCATCGAGCCGGGAATGGTCGAGACCGAATTCACTCTGGTGCGCACCGGCAGTCAGGAAGCATCGGACGATCTCTATCGCGGCGTAAATCCGATGACGGCCGAGGATATTGCGATGATGATCCAGTGGGTCGCAGAGCTGCCTCCGCATCTCAACATCAACCGGCTGGAGCCCATGCCGGTCAACCAGGATTTCGCCGGTTTCCGCATCGCGCGGGAAGGCTGAGCAAATTCATGGCAAACAATTCCCGCCGCACTTTCGCGATTATCTCGCACCCTGACGCTGGTAAGACCACGCTGACTGAAAAGCTGCTGCTGCAGGGCGGCGCAATCCATCAGGCGGGCGCGGTGAAAGCACGCGGCGAGGCACGCAGGGCGCGGTCTGACTGGATGAAGATCGAGCAGCAGCGCGGGATTTCGGTCACGTCATCGGTCATGACCTTCGAGAAGGAAATTGAGGGTGAGACGATCACTTTCAACCTGCTCGATACGCCGGGTCACGAGGACTTCTCGGAAGACACCTATCGCACGCTGACAGCAGTCGACAGCGCGATCATGGTGATTGACGCTGCCAAGGGTATCGAGCCGCAGACGCGCAAGCTGTTTGAAGTCTGCCGCCTGCGCAACGTGCCGATCATCACTTTCGTCAACAAGGTGGACCGCGAAGGCCGCGACCCGTTCGAGACGCTGGACGAAGTGGCGGATATGCTCGCGCTCGATGTCAGCCCGCAGATGTGGCCCATCGGCATGGGCGGCCTGTTCGAAGGCCTGCTCGATTTCCGCACCGAAGAAGTGGCGCGGGTCGAAGGCGGCTCCAAGGACTATCTCGGCAAGCGCGACAAACTGGCGGATGCGGATATCCCGGAGAATTACGAAGAAGAATACCAGCTCGCGCAGGCCGGCTATCCCGAATTCGATCTGGAAGCCTACCGCAATGGCGATCTTACCCCGGTCTATTTCGGATCGGCGCTGAAGAACCTCGGTGTCGAGGAGCTTATCGACGCGATTGCCCGCTATGCGCCGCCGCCGCGCCCGCAGCCTGCTGGTGAAGAGAAAATCGGGCCGGAGCGAGACGAGGTGACCGGTTTTATCTTCAAGGTTCAGGCCAATATGGACCCGAACCACCGGGACCGGATCGCTTTCATGCGGCAGGTGTCGGGCACGTTCAAACGCGGGATGAAACTGACCCCGTCCGGCCTTGGCAAGCCCATTGCCGTCCATTCTCCGATCCTGTTTTTCGCGCAGGATCGCGAGATTGCCGATACGGCAGAGCCCGGCGATATCATTGGCATTCCCAACCACGGCACGCTGCGCGTGGGCGATACGTTGAGCGAAAAGGACACGGTCCGTTTCACCGGCCTGCCCAACTTTGCGCCGGAAATCCTGCGCCGCATCCAGTTGAAGGATCCGACCAAGACGAAGCAGCTCCGCAAGGCTCTCGATGACCTTTCGGAAGAAGGCGTGATCCAGGTTTTCTATCCGGAGATCGGCGGCAGCAGCATTGTCGGCGTGGTCGGTCAGCTTCAGCTCGACGTGCTGATTTCCCGCCTGGGTGCGGAATATAAGGTCGATGCCGCTCTCGAAGCGTCTCCCTTTGCCACGGCGCGCTGGCTCAAAGGCAGCGACGAAGCGCTGCGCGAATTCGAGAGGTTCAATCAGGGCAATCTCGCCAAGGATCGCGATGGCGACCTCGTCTTCATGGCGAAAAGCGCATGGGATGTCGGCTATCAGGAAGAGAAGAATCCTGATCTGAAGTTCTCGGCAACGAAGGAGCGGTGACATCCGCAGGCTAGCGGCGTAGTCTGGCCAAATGGCCGACTTCACCGAAACGCTCACCGAAAAACACATCGCGATGATCGAACGCCAGCCGGTGTTCTTTGTCGCGACCGCTGCGCCCGATGCGCGGATCAATCTCTCGCCCAAGGGCTATGACGCGTTTCGCGTCCTCGCGCCGGACCGCGTTGCGTGGCTGGATCTGGCAGGGTCAGGGAACGAGACCAACGCCCACCTGCTTGCCGATGGGCGGATCACCATCATGTTATGCAATTTCGAGCGGCCCGCGCTGATCCTCCGCATTTACGGGCGCGGCAAGCCGGTATTGCCCGCCGACGACGGTTGGAACGAGCTCTCGCAGCATTTCACCTTGTTTCCCGGAACGCGGCAGATCTTCGATATCGCTGTCGAAAGCGTGCAGACCAGTTGCGGCTGGGGTGTGCCTTTCATGGAGTATGAGCGAGAGCGGTACACGCTGCTGAAAGCGCATAGCAACGTCGATGAAGAGAAGTGGGTCGGCAAGCGACAGGCGCATCCCGGCAGCATTGATGGCCTGCCTACCAGCAAGACCGATCGCTATATCGAGGGAACGATGCCTGCCCCTGAAAAGTAAGTCAGGGGCGATGCAACTCACTTTCGCCAGCTACAACATCCATAAGGGGATCGGCGCAGACGGGCAGCGCAATCCGTCTCGCATCCTCGATGTGATTGATGAGCTGGAGGCCGATGTCGTCGCGCTGCAGGAAGTCGATATCCGTTTCGGTGACCGGCAGAGCGTGCTCGATCTGGGCGATATCCAGAAGCGCGGGTGGCAAGTCGCCGCGGTCCCCACCAAGCCGGACAGCATGGGATGGCACGGCAATGCCCTGCTGGTGCGAAGCGGGATCGATATCCTCGACATTGCGGCGGAAAACCTGCCGCAGATCGAGCCGCGCGGCGCGGTTCGGGCGCGGCTGCGGCTTGAGCAGGCAGAATTATGCGTCACCGCAATGCATCTCGATCTCAGCGGATTGCTGCGCAAACGTCAGTTTTCGCATCTCTGCAATGCCTCGCGCGCGCCGGGCCTTCCTGCCGTTATGTTGGGTGACTGCAATGAATGGCTCAAGCCTTTTGGCGGAGATCGCGGGCTGGCGGCGCATTGGCAGATGGTGACCCCGGGGAAGAGCTTTCCCGCCCGCAGGCCGATGCTGGAGCTCGACCGGGTCATGCATACGCCGCATTGGGATTGCGTAAGCGCAACGGTCCACTCCAGCACGTCGGCGCGGCAGGCCTCTGATCACTTGCCTATCCGTGCAGAGCTAACGCTGCTGAAAAATTGAGCAGCCTGCCTGCATTTTGTGCGCTGCAGCACAAACAACAGACTGCGTGATCTCACCAACTCCCGAAAAACTTCCGAAAAGGCAAACTGGCACAGCCTTTGCAGATTGATCCCGTGGCCGGGAATACCACCGGTGCAGGACAGGGGTCAGGGATGAAGTTCGTCATCGCCATAATCAAACCATTCAAGCTCGATGAAGTGCGCGAAGCGCTCGCCGGAGTCGGTGTTGCCGGGATGACCGTCTCGGAAGTGAAAGGCTTCGGTCGCCAGAAGGGCCAGACTGAAATCTATCGCGGGGCCGAATACTCGGTGAACATGCTGCCGAAGGTGAAGATCGAAATCGCTGTCAGCGACGAGATGATGCCCAAAGTGGTCGAAGCCATCCAGCAAACCGCCAGCACACAAGCCATCGGAGACGGCAAGATTTTCGTGCTCGATCTCGCATCGACCACGCGCATCCGTACCGGCGAAACCGACGAAACCGCGCTGTGATCAGGGGACACGTCATTATGAAAACCGATATTCTCAAGATGGGCGCTGCTGCATTGGCCGCGCTTTCGCTAGCAAGCCCCGCGCTCGCCGCGCCTGTGGCAGAGGCCGCAGCACCTGCAGCGGATGCCGTTGGTGGCGGCACCGCCTATATTCTCAACACGCTGTTGTTCCTGATCGGCGGCTTCCTGGTCATGTGGATGGCGGCGGGCTTTGCCATGCTCGAGGCGGGCCTCGTTCGCACCAAGAACGTATCTACCCAGTGCCTCAAGAACATCGGCCTTTATTCGATTGCCGGCCTGATGTTCTGGGTCATCGGCTACAACATCGCCTACCCAAGCTTTGCCGAAGACAGCCTCGGCCTGATCGGTGGCTTCACCGGCATCTATTCGATGCAGGGCGTGGGCGAAGCTGATATCGACACAGGATATTCGGTAGCATCCGACTGGTTCTTCCAGATGGTGTTCTGCGCCACCACTGCCTCGATCGTTTCTGGCACAGTGGCGGAGCGTGTGAAGATCGTTCCGTTCTTCATCTTCGTGACCGTGCTGACCGGTGTGATCTACCCGGTTGTGGTCAGCTGGGAATGGGGCGGCGGTTACCTCGATACCGTACACGGCTTCTCCGACTTTGCCGGTTCCACGTTGGTCCACTCCACGGGCGGCTGGGCCGCTCTGGTCGGTGCGCTGATCATTGGCCCGCGTCTCGGTCGCTATGGAGCGGGTGGACAGGTCAATGTCTTCCCCGGCTCGAACATCCCGCTCGCCACGCTTGGTACATTCATCCTGTGGCTCGGCTGGTTCGGCTTCAACGGCGCGTCGCAACTTGCGATGGGCACCGTGGGTGACGTGTCGGACGTGTCGAAGATCTTCGTGAACACCAATATGGCTGCCGCTGGCGGCGTGGTGACCGCGATCATCCTGACTCAGCTTCGCTACAAGAAGGCTGACGTGACCATGGCGCTGAACGGCGCACTCGCCGGCCTCGTGTCAATTACCGCGGAACCGCTTGCGCCCACCGTGGGCCAGTCGATCCTTGTCGGCGCTGTCGGCGGTGCGATCGTGGTCTTCACCGTGCCTCTGCTCGACAAGTTCAAGATCGACGATGTCGTCGGCGCGATCCCGGTTCACCTGTTTGCAGGTATCTGGGGCACGCTGATCGTCGCCTGGACTGCTGCTCCCGATGCGGGCGTGACTTTCCTTGGCCAGCTTGTGGGCGTGTTGCTCACCATGGTCTGGGTCTGCGCGGCCAGCGCCGTGATCTGGTTCGCTCTGAAAGCAATCATGGGCGTGCGTCCGGATCCCGAAGTCGAAACCACAGGTCTCGATATCCATGAGATCGGTGTCGAAGCCTACCCGGGTCTCGCGAACCAGTCGTGACCTGACCAGTTTGGCGGGGGCGGAATCTCTCTCTCCCTCTGTCCCCGCCGCAACTCGTTCCTCCTGCGAACGTACAACTTGAGGGCCGGAGCCACCCGCTCCGGCCCATTTTTTTGTTGCATGGAGAGGGGCGCGCATCGCACACAGGTCGTGTCGCCAAGCCCGTCACTCGCTCAGGGGAGAGCCGATGAAGATCGTGATTGCCGTAATCAAGCCGTTCAAGCTGGAAGAGGTGCGCGAGGCTTTGGCCGCAATCGGCGTGGCTGGCATGACCGCGTGCGAAGCAAAGGGCTTCGGCCGGCAAAAGGGCCAGACGGAAATCTACCGCGGTGCGGAATATGCGGTGAACATGCTGCCCAAGGTTCGGCTGGAAATCGCAGTTGAGGATGGGTTGGCGCCTCAAGTTGTCGAAGCCATCCGCAACGCGGCGAACACCGGGCAGATCGGCGATGGGAAAATTTTCGTCCTCCCGCTGGAAGGGGCAACCCGCATCAGAACGGGCGAGGTGGACGAAAACGCGCTGTAAAATCAGTGACACCTGCGCAGTGAATGCTTGCACCGCGAGCGCCCAGCGCACTACCATGCTGCTATCGCTGGAAGGAGAACCGGCATGACAAGACTTTTTGCCGCCGTTTCGCTACTCGCCATCGGGCTTGCCTCACCGGCCCTCGCGCAGGACGGTGATCCAAGACGCGGTCCTTTCCTTTCCGTCGACGCGGGCGCGGTGCTGCCAGCCGATTTCGACACCGATATCGGGGCGGACAAGGAGGATGCACGCACATCTACGGAGCTGGGTTGGGGTGTCGATGCGCGGCTTGGCTACGATGCCGGGCGGATCCGGCTAGAGATCGAGGGCTCGCACCAATCCTTCGACGCCGACGAGATCACTTCTGTCACGCGCGGAATTCCGGACAGTGCAACCACCTTCGCGACGGGCGTGCAGGAGTACGACGGCGATTTCTCGCTTACCGCAGTAATGGCGAATGCGTTGGTCGACTTCGGCGACGCGGACGAGGCGCAATTCGCCATAGGCGGCGGAATCGGGCGCAGCTGGATGGATGTGGAGTCAGCCATTGTCGGCGCGAGCGTCGATCATCTCAACACCAGCGACAATGAATGGGCTTGGCAATTGCTCGCCGAGGCACGCCTGCCAGTCGCGGAGCGGGTCGATCTGGGACTGCGCTATCGCTATTTCAGTACGCTCGAATTCGAAGTGGAGGACAGCGCTGGCCGCGCCACCGATTTTGAACTGCGCACACATACGCTGGCGGCAACACTGACCGTGTATCTGGGCGGGCGTTCGGAGCCTCATGCAGAGCCTGTTCGGATGCTGCCAGCGCCCGAGCCCGCTCCGCCGCCGCCGCCGCAACTGCCGCGCGGGCATCCGTCGGGCTTTTATACGTCCTGTGAAAAAGGTCCCTTCATTGTGTTCTTCAATTGGGACGAGAGCGAGATTACACCTGAAGCTGCGGCGGTCTTGGATGTCGCAATTTCAGCGTATCGCCGATGCGATAATATTCGCGTCATGCTTGCCGGACATGCCGATACGTCTGGGCCGAGCGCATACAATGTCCGCCTTTCCGAAAGACGCAATGCGGCGGTGCGGGATTACCTGGCCGGTGGTGGCATCCCAATGACTGAAATGGCTGCGGAGGCATTCGGCGAAAGCCTGCCACGCGTTCCCACCGCAGACGGCGTGCGCGAGCTTCAGAACCGCCGAGTGGAAATCACCTACGGCCCCGGCTCGGGCAATTAGCGCCGTTCTCGCTCCCAGCGGGCGCGGATCATGTCGGAGGTTTCGCGGCTGCTATCGTGACTCCAGCCGGGCTCGCGCCACAGATAGGACAGCTTGTGCCGCCATGGCGCACGCCACACGTCCTTTGCTATCGCCGCCCACTCATGGAACACCGCCTTCACAATGTTGAAAGTGCCGAGCTGGTTGACGATGCCATAGCGAATCCGGTCGCTGTCGTCTTCCGGCGTGAAAGTGCCGAACATCCGGTCCCAGATGATGAATACGCCTGCGTAATTCCGGTCGAGATAACGCGGATTGATCGCATGGTGGACGCGGTGGTGCGACGGCGTGTTCATGATCGCTTCGAACCAGCGCGGCATCCGATCCACCGCTTCGGTGTGAATCCAGAACTGGTAGATGAGATTGATTCCCCCGCAGGCGAGGATCATTGCGGGCTCAAATCCCGCAAACGCAAGCGGTAGCCGGAAAATGAAGCTGGCTGCGAAAAAGCCGGTCCAGCTTTGCCGCAGGGCGGTGGAGAGATTGTAGTGCTGGCTCGAATGGTGGTTCACATGGCTCGCCCAGAACCATCGCACGCGGTGCGCGCTGCGGTGAAACAGATAGTAAGCGAAATCATCCAGCACGAAGCACAGCGGCCACGCCCACCATGCCCAACCGATGCTCAATGGAGTGAGGGAATGCGCCCAAAACAGCATTGCTGCCACCGCACCACCGGTGATCGCACCAACAGCCGTGCTGCCGAGACCGATGAAGAGCGAAGTCGCCGTGTCGCGCGACTCATAGGCTTCCGGTCGGCGGGACCGTGCCCACAGCACTTCACCAATGATGAGCGCGATGAAAAGAGGAATCGCAAGGGTTACGGGATCGAGAATCATCGGCGATTACTTAGCACTCGCTACGCGCTTCACCCAGTCCGGTGCGCTGTTGTCGAATCGCAACACAAGCGGGCGCGGCCCAATCGATTGCGCGGTGATCGATAGCCTCTCACCCTCCCGTCCAATGCTTGCCTCATCTCCCAAGACCCGCGCAATGAAAGTGCCTCCATGTGCCAGTAGCACCGCTAGCCGTCCATCCGCATCACGGGCCAGCGCGCCTGTCCTCTCGTCGCAGATCGCAATATCTACAGGGACGAAACCGCCTGCAGCCAGACGAAAGAATTCCTCCGCGTCGCCCTCGGTTTGCAATAGTCCGCCGCGTGAAAAGCCCAGGAAATGCACAAGGGCGACAAGCGCCAAAATCGCGAGCAGTGATGCACCGATCTTGATGATCTCTGGGCTCATCTCATCCTCCTGCTCATCACGATATCCGGGTGTCCGCGCGTCTCATTTCGCAGCGGTCATTCAACTGCAACACTAAATTATTCGCATCGCCACCAATTTACGGTTATAAGCCTGTAAAAGAAGTGGCGGGGGAAGTCCGTTGTTTCTGGCTGGCGGAAAGTTCGTCCGCGTCGTCAGCCTGAGTTACAGGACGGGATTGAAGGTTTTTTAGGTTCATGGGTTACGACAGAGGACGTCGCGGTAAGGGTCGCGACAAGCGTGATAGTTTCGGGGAAGAAGGTTTCGACCCTTTTATGGATGGCGGCCCTGCACCGATGGACGGTGGCGGCTGGCGCGACGGCGGCAATGACCGCTTCGGCGGTGGTGACCGTTTCAATGATGATCGTGGCGGCGGTAATCGGGGTGGCGGCAACCGTGGCGGCGGCGGTGGATTCCGCGGCGGCGGCGGCGGTGGAGCACCGCGCGGTGGCGGTGGCGGCGGAATGCCGGCACAGGTCGTCGGCACCGGTCAGGGCAAGGTTAAGTTCTTCAATGCACAGAAGGGTTTTGGGTTCATCCAGCGCGATGAAGGTGGCGAGGACGTATTCGTTCACATCAGCCAGGTTGAGCGCGCCGGCCTTGAAGGTCTGGCCGAAGGCCAGGAGCTCCAGTTCAACCTCGTGGATCGTGGCGGCAAGGTTTCCGCTGCCGATCTTCAGGTCGTTGGTGACGTGATCGAAGTGCAGAAAGCGGCCCCGCAGCGCGAGCTGACTGGTGAAAAGGCTGTCGGCACGGTGAAGTTCTTCAACTCCATGAAGGGATTTGGCTTCATCACCCGTGATGATGGCAAGGAAGATGCCTTTGTGCACATCAGCGCAGTGGAGCGTTCCGGCCTGCAGGGGATCGAAGAAGGCGACCGTTTCGAGTTCGATCTCGAAGTGGACCGCCGCGGCAAATATTCTGCCGTCAATCTGGTCCCGGCACAGGGTTAAACCCACCGGTCCACAGCTTGGCGGCCACACGTTTGACCGGCTGCCTGCACATGCATAGAGAAGCACAGATCAGGCGGTCGGACCAGCAAGGCCCGGCCGCCTCTCTCTTATTCTGCGTTGAAGGATTTTCGCGATGACCATTACCCCGCTGATGCCCGTCTACCCGCGCTGCGGCGTGCGTCCGGTACGCGGTGAGCACTGCCACCTGATTGATGAGGATGGCACGCGCTATCTCGATTTCGCATCGGGAATTGCAGTCAATCTGCTGGGGCACAGCCACGAAGGGTTGATCGGCGCGATCCAGAAGCAGGCTGAAACGCTGATGCACGTCTCCAATCTCTACGGCAGCCCGCAGGGCGAAGAGCTTGCGCAGATGCTGGTCGACAAGACTTTCGCCGATACCGTGTTCTTCACCAATTCGGGCGCGGAAGCCGTGGAATGCGCGATCAAAACCGCGCGTGCTTACCACCAGCACGAGGGTAATGAAGAACGCTTCGAGATCATCACCTTCAAGAACGCGTTTCACGGCCGCACGATGGCCACTATCAGCGCCTCCAACCAGGACAAAATGCACAAAGGCTTCCAGCCGCTTCTGCCCGGTTTCAAATATGTCGAGTTCGACGATCTTGAGGGCGCGAAAGCTGCTATCGGACCGAATACCGCTGGCTTCCTGGTAGAGCCTGTACAGGGCGAGGGCGGTATCCGTCCAGCCAGCCAGGAGTTCATGCAGGGCCTGCGCAAGCTGGCCGATGAGCACGATCTGATGCTGGCGCTCGATGAAGTGCAGTGCGGGGTCGCCCGGACGGGCACGCTCTACGCATACGAGCAATACGGCATCGTGCCCGACATTGTCGCTTCTGCGAAAGGCTTGGGCGGGGGCTTCCCCATGGGCGCCTGCCTGGCCTCGGAGAAGGCGGCGCGCGGCATGGTCTTCGGTACGCACGGCTCGACATACGGTGGCAATCCGCTGGCCATGGCCGCTGGTGTCGCCGTGATGAAGGCAGTCGCAAACGACGAGTTTCTTGCCGATGTCCGCGCAAAAGGCGAGCGCCTGCGCTCACGCCTTGAGCAATTCATCGGAAATTATCCTGATTTGTTCGAAAGCGTGCGCGGCATGGGCCTGATGCTTGGCATCAAGATGAAGGGCGAACCGCGCCCCTTCATGGTTCACCTTCGCGATCACCACGATCTGCTGACGGTTGCCGCAGGCGACCAGACGCTGCGTCTCCTGCCGCCGCTCGTGATCGGCGATGCGGAAATGGATGAATTCTTCGACAAGCTCTCTGCCGGTGCCGCCGATTACGTGCAGGAAGTGGTCGCCTAAGCCGATGGCGCACTTTCTCGATCTCTCGGATGCAGGCGGCAATGCCATAGCGGCCATGCTGGCCGATGCAATTGATCGTAAAGCTGCGCGCATAGGCAGACCTAAGGGCGGCCGCGATGCGGATGCGCCTTTGCAGGATCACGTGCTCGCCATGGTGTTCGAGAAAAGCTCCACTCGCACGCGGGTGAGCTTCGATATCGCGATGCGCCAATTGGGGGGGAGTGCGCTCATCCTCGATGCCGGAACATCGCAGCTCGGGCGTGGGGAGAGCATCGCTGACACTGCGCGTGTACTTAGCCGCATGGCCGATGCGATCATGGTTCGCACCGACGATCACGCCAAGATCGAGGAGATGGCGCGGCATGCCAGCGTGCCGGTAATCAACGGACTAACCGATCGCTCGCACCCGTGCCAGATCGTCGCCGACCTGCTGACGATCATCGAAAAAGGCAAGCCGTTGCCGGGCCTCGAAGTGGCATGGTTCGGCGATGGCAACAATGTGCTGCACTCCATTCTGGAGGCTGCCGCATTGATGAAGTTCAACGTCCGCGTGGCGACTCCCGCCGGTTTCGAGCCCGAAGCTGAATTCGTTGCGATGGCGCGCGATGCCGGTTCCTCGGTCACATTGACGCAGGATGCTGCAGAGGCTGCGCAGGGTGCGGATGTGTTGGTCACCGATACGTGGGTATCGATGGGGCAAGCCGATAGCGATGCGAAGCTCGCTGCCATGCAACCTTACCGGGTGAATGAGGAACTGATGGCCAAAGCCAAGCCCGATGCGATCTTCCTTCACTGCCTGCCCGCACATGTGGGTGACGAGGTGAGCGAAGATGTTTTCGAAGGGCCGCAGTCGGTGGTCTTCGATGAAGCGGAAAACCGCATTCACGCGCAGAAATCTATCTTGCTGTGGTGCTTCGACAAACTGGGCTGATCCCTTTGATTTGGCCCGATCCGCTCCCATATGGCGCGGATGGAAACTTCACACAGCCAGACATTTTCCGATCGCTTGCTCGGATTCACCATTCCTGATCGCGATTGTCGTGGACGCGCTGTTCGCCTTGGCCCGGTGCTCGATGAGATTTTGAGCGCTCACGATTATCCTGTCGCGCTGCGCCATTGTTTGTCGGAAGCACTGGTGCTTACCGCGCTGATGGGCGGTCTGCTCAAAGGCGAAGACGATCAGCTGACCATGCAGGCGCAAAGCGAAGGCGGCCTGGCCAATTTGCTCGTGTGCGATTACCGAAATGGCGAACTGCGCGGATACATCGAGCATGATCCGGCTCATTTCGCCGACGGCGGCGCGAGCGCCAATCTGGAGAAGCTCTTCGGCACAGGCCATCTCGCGATCACTTTCGACATCGCCAAAACGGGCAAGCGCTATCAGGGGATCGTTCCGCTCGAAGGCGAATCGCTTTCTGCTGCGGTAGAAAACTACTTTGCGCAGAGCGAACAGGTGCCGACGCGCATCCGCACGGCGATTTCCTCGGATTCCACGCGGACTATGGCGGCTGGCTTCCTCGTTCAGCATTTCCCCGATGGGGAAGAAGGCAGGGAGCGCCTGCACGTCCGCCTGGATCACCCGGAATGGGAGCATGTCTCGATCATGGCAGAGAGCCTCAGCCATGATGAATTGTCGGACGAAACACTTCCGCTCGAGGATCTGGTCTGGCGGCTTTACCATGAAGAACGCGAAGTCCGCGTGACACCCGGACACGCGCTGGCGAAGGGATGCCGCTGCACCGAAGCGCATTTCGAAGATGTCCTCGCACGCTTCCCGAAAGAGGACAGGCGTGAAATGGCCAACGATGACGGGATCATTCTTGTCGATTGTGCTTTTTGTTCAAAGGCTTTTGCCATTCAGGATTGATGACCCAACTTTATTGCGTCCGCACTGGTCGATGTGCGCGCAATTGGTGGTTCAGAATTCTTCTGGTATATGTGGGCATCTTAAAGGACCCCGGACATGCGTGTGCAATTCATGGCGAAACTTCTGATAGGCGGAGCGATAGCAGCGGCGACGATGGTGCCTGCCACCGCGCAGGCGCCGGAGCTCGCCATGTTGGATAGGCTTGAGCCGGGTAGCTGGACTTTGCGTATTCGAGACGGTGGCAGTTCCTCGCGCATCTGCGTGCGGACCGGGCGGGAATTTATTCAGATCCGTCATCGCCAGCCGGGCTGTGAGCAGTTCGTGGTGCAGGATGATCGCAATGAAGTGACCGTGCAGTACACTTGCCGTGGCAATGGCTATGGACGCACGACCATTCGCAGCGAAAGCAGTGAATTGGTGCAGATCCGCAGCCAGGGCATCCAGGGCGGCACGCCCTTTTCTATCGAGGGCGAGGCGCGCCGCACCGGAAGTTGCTGACCTCCTCGCTCTTGCTGTGAAGCAGCGAAATGCCTAGCTCGCTTCACATGAGCAACGACAACCCAATCGCCGCTATCCTGCTTTCGGGCGGGCTCGATTCCATGGTCAGCGCCGCCCTTGCGCGCGAGCAGGGCTTTCGCCTGCACTGTCTCACGATCAACTACGGGCAGCGCCATGTCAGGGAGCTCGAATCCGCCGAACGCATCGCTCAGGAATTGACGGCCGAGAGGCACGTCACCCTGTCGCTCGATCTGCGGCAATTCGGTGGTTCCGCACTGACTGCCGACATCGACGTGCCAAAAGGCGGAGTGGATGACAGCATTCCGGTCACCTACGTTCCCGCGCGTAATTTGCTGTTTCTGGCGATGACGACCGCCTTTGCTGAAAGCTCCGGCTCGAGCGATATCTTCATCGGCGTCAATGCACTCGATTATTCTGGCTATCCGGATTGCCGACCAGAATTTATCGAAAGCTTTGCCGAAACAGCTCGCCTAGGCACAAAACAGGGTGTGGAAGGCTCACCTTTCACCATCCACGCGCCGCTCCAGCATATGACCAAAGCCGATGTCGCGAGCGAATGCGCAAGGCTCGGCCTTGGTCCGGAATGGAGCTGGTCGTGCTATGATCCGACACCTGAAGGGCAGGCATGCGGTTTGTGCGATAGCTGCCGGTTGCGCCGCAAGGGCTTCGCGGAGGCGGGCGTTACGGATACGACCGCCTATGCGAATGACGCGGACTAGCTCCGCGTAACGAGGCCGCAAGCGACACGGCTTCCCGCTGCACCAGCCGGATCCGTGCGATAATCGTCGGGTCCTTCATGCACCACAAGGGCCGTACCATCGCTATCGAATAGCGCAGCCTCTACCGTGCTGCGGTCTCCGCGCAGGATCGTGCTCGTCGTCCCCGAACCGTCGCTGGCGATCGTCACATTGGGCAAATCGCCGAGGTGAGCGCCGCGCGGATTGAGCGTACCGTGCTGCTGACCGCCGGGATTGAGATGGCCGCCAGCCGATGTGAAATCATTCGCGCTGCAATTGCCCGTCGTGTGCAGGTGCACAGCGTGCAGGCCTGCGGTCAATCCGGTGAAAGACACGTTGATCGTCACTTCCTCTCCCAGCGAATACATCCGCGCAGTGCCGACCTGCTGGCCGGTCCGGTCCATGATGTTCGCCTCGGCAATCTGCGTCGCGGCCGCTTCGTAAGCGGTTGCACATCCGCTTAGCGAGAAAAGGGCGAGGGCTGGAACGGCGATCTGCTTGAGAATTGTCATGGCGAATATTCCCTTTGGAAGTGAGTTTACCCACCAACTCCCCATAACTGGCCTAGGTTCCTAGGCCGCGGGCAAGATCCCCGCAGTGACCAAAGCGGCAATCAGCGCACCGATCGCCGCGCGGGCCTCTGCATCCTGTGTACTTCCCCCGCTGGGCGCCGCGATAGTGGATGCATAACTCCACCCGTTCTCGAATCTCGCGTTGGCTGCCGCCGCAAGGTCATGGACGATCATGCCATGGGCTGGAGCTGCGAAAAGCCAATTGCCCGACTGAAAGCTCGCGATCGCGTCCTCGTGCCCAGCCCAATCGCCGCTCGGCGCAGAGCCGACAATCCAGCTTTTGCCTTCCGCGGGGGCGGTAGGCGGATCATTGGAAATCCCTTGGACTACTGGATGCAGCAGCATATCGAGCCGCGCCAGCGCCTCATTCACGAAAACCTCCTTTTGTGCCTGCGCGGCGAAAAGATTCGGGAGCGAGAAGCGTGGGGTGGTGGACGGAAAGGAAACAGCTTCAGTCATATGAGCCTCAGGGGATTGTGGTAAGGAAAAGCGGCAAGGAACGGGAGAATGTCCCGATCTGGCGGACCCAGACGACCGCGCCCGAATGGTCGGTTTGCAGATCGCCGACAGTCGCGGGATCGAGAGTGATCTGGTTCGCTGACGTGGTCCAGGTTTTGATCGGACTGTTCGAATTACCAACGCCGATTTCGTAGCTCTCGCGCTGTTCGACCAGAGGCACATCGACGGTGCCAGTCCATACCCAGGAGCCGCGCGCACGGCGCGTCCAGCATAGAGCCAAGCTGCCGTCCGGTTGCGGAGCGACACTGCCGTGGACGGGAATTAGCGGTCTCTGAGTAATGCCGATATTCGCAACGGGAGCTATGACAGGCGCCTCATCGGCCAGCCCGATCGCGGCCACCGCAAGCGATTGGCCAATGTGTGTATTGTCGAGCGGGATGGGCCGGTCGTCCAGTAAGACGAAAGCCGATCCCAAAGCATGGCCTGCGAGTGCCGCATGTTCGCTTCCCCCAATGCCTCGCAGGAATGTCGAAAGGCGCCAGCGTCCCGCACCGAGGTCTTCGGCGTCGGCAAATTGGACGATTTCCTCTCCGATCAATGCGCGATTGGTTCCGTTCACCAGCTCTTCCATCGTGCAGCTGGCAAGCGGGAGGTCCGGGCAGTCGAGCTGAACCTCGATCCGATTGTGCCGATCGATGAACGTGGGATCTGCAGACGCAAGATCTGTGACGATCTCGCCAGTAATGCTGCGGCGCGATCCGGTTGCTCCGAGTGGCGAGAGTGTTTCACCCTGTACCGCGTAGAGAGCCGCTCCGCTCCAACCGGGCGATATCGAGGATGCGGCTGCGTAAACGCGCCGTTGGTCGGATGCGCCCACGCCATCCCATGGCAGCTCATAGGCATTGAGCGAAGTGGCGGTGGCGATATTGTCGACCTGCTGCAGTGAGCGACCGGTGTCGGTGGTCGCGACCGCGCCCTTGCGCTGCGGCAGACGCACGAGCTCAAGCTCAATGCCCTGCTCACGCCATTCCCAGCTCTCGATTCGCCATTTCCCATTGCGGTTCGGCACAGAAACAATCTGGCCTGGCGAGAGAGCCGGATCGATTTCCGCAATCCGGTAAGCCATGCGATCCTGAGACCAGCGGGCGCGCTCGGCTGCATCATCGGCGAGCTTGCGCGCATTGGTGGCAAAGAGCGCTCCGGGAAATTCGATCAGGCGATTACGCCCCGGCGCAGCTCGCCCTCCGGCTCGCTGTAATCCTGTCTGAAAGTCGCGATCGATATCGTAATATCGAAGCCCAGCCGGGACGCGGCTGTCATCGAATTTGCGGCGTTCTGAACGCCCGCCCTGTGCGCCTTCGCCGGTCTCGTCGACGACAGGCTCGGGCAGAGCATGCACGGCAATGGTCTCCGGATCGCCGGTTGCGATTGCGAGCAGGTCACCTTCGGCATTGCTGGTGAGCGGGTATACGCGGTCGATGGAAGACAGCGTTTCGAGCAGCATGCCGCCCTCGTCCGAATATCCCTTCAGGCTTCCGAGAGGCCGATCTACGGAAAGCCCTCCGGCCACGGGGCTGAGGATATCTGCAAGCGCGACATCGTTCTCGTCCGCGAAAATCTCGAAAGTCAGGCTCGGTATCCGGTTGCCGAAATCTGCCAATTGCAGCTCGTCGAACACGCAATAGGCAAGGCCGCGATAGGCGGGGCACGCACTGCCTTCGGCGCTGGCGATAAGCGGATCGGGCTGCTGGTCGCCGTCACCATTATAGACGCGCAACTCGCCGCCGACCTTCAGGTCGCCTGCGGCACCTCGAAGCAGATTGCCATCCGCCCAGATGCGGCCAATGCGGTTGATCCGGCGGCTGGCGAGCGCCACGGCAAACGAGCCCGAGTAGGAAAATGTCGTGACACTCGGTTGGCCTTTGCCGCCGCTTTTCTCGCTCGTTTCCTTGAGATCGGTGGCCCAGATGATGGAACCCGCCACCCGCATCTTCCCGAAATGCCGCGGTATCGGTGCGCCATAGGATGAGGTGGTGACTTTCAACTCCTGCAGCCTTGGGCCTTCACGATCGGGTGGGCCGAAAATCATCGCATCGATCTGGCTGCCGATGATCGATCCGATAGTTGCTCCAATCGGGCCGCCAATAGCTGTGCCAGCGGCGGAAAGCACGAGAGTGGCCATAAAGGCTCCTTGATGTCAGGCGAAGCGCCAGCGGCCCAGCTCTCGCTGAGCGGGCACCTGGGGAGTTTTGACGACGCGTCGGAGGCCCGCATGAGCGTGGATCAATTGATGGTCGAGACTGACAAGAGCGAGGTGGAATTGCCCCGCTGAAGGCTTCATGAGCACCAGATCGCCAGCGCGCTCCTCGCCGAAAAACTCGCTGAAACCAGCCTCCGGCAAAAGCGGCATGAACGCTTCGATGCTCGCATTCCGCAAAGCGTATGCGGGTATTGGCGGAGGCGTTCGGCCGCTCGCGACAAGTGCGCAGTGGAGTAAGCCGATGCAATCCACGCCCGTCCTGGGATCCCGACCGCGCAACCTGAAAGGCGTTCCGATCAGCTCGTGCGCTGCTGCCGCAAGCGCGACGCCGTGATTATTCACGACGAGCTGGTGGGATAGCTGGCCAGCAAATCATTGCCGGGCAAGTGTGGCTCTCCGCGGAAATTGGCCGCGTTTCCAAAGCGGGAATTGCAAGTCGCCAGAGTGTGGTCACAACCTTCACGCAAGAAAGCGCGGGTTCCCGGCGTAACGTCGCTGGAGATGGGGCGGTCGAGGACAATGCCGTTCGCATCGGCGTCGATCACCTGCATGACCATTCCGGCATGAGGGCCATCGACCCATTTGACGTTGCCATGCAGCAGATGGACCGGACTAACAGCACCGCCGAAGCTCACACTGTTGTTTTCAATGTCGATGGAGCTGACCTTTAGGAGATGGGTAAAGCGCGCCGCATTCAATTGGCATGCCGCGTCGCAGAATTCTGCGCGGCAGGTGGGGCTGGTGCGCGCCACGACATCCACTTCAAGTCGCGCTTTTGCGGAGCGTAGCTCTGCTTCGAAAGTGCCGTCTCGTTGCGAAATCGCGCCAAGTTCGCCGTGAAATAGCGAGGTGTGCTCGAGCGTTTCCCAATCGACCAGACCGATGGAAATGCGTGCATTGTCATAGCGACCCTGCTCCATGTCCTCCGCCGATATCGAGTCATGCGCCAGCACGCCTTCGACCTCGACGCTGTCGCGCTCCAGCTGCGCCGTGCGCCTGATGGCAGAAGGGATCATGCCGGGCGCGGAGCGATAGCGGACGCTGTCGATCACCAGGTCGCGATTATGGCTGGTAAAGCCGAGACACACGCCGTCCCGCCGCTTGATGCTCCAATAGGTCGCGACACCTTCCAGATCTTTCGCAAAGAAGACATGATCGCTCATATGGCTTCACGCACTTCGATGAGCGCAACGGAAGGGGCATCACCTGCGGCGAAAGTTGCGCCGCTGATATCGAGGCGATCCTCTGCAAAACGCACGGGTACGTCGAAAAGGAAGCCTGCGCGGATTGCGGCGCCATCGGGTGGAGCATTGGTGAAAGTGATCTTGCCGCCGTCACCCAGCAGCCAATCGGTTTCGGCCACACCGTCCACGCTGATAAGGATCGTATCGGCGCGCGGGCGCGTGATATTGCGAAGCTGCGGCTCGTCGATCGCGCCATAGCTCTTGCGCAGCTGGAAGGTCGCAGTCAGGCCATCGCCCGTGCCGATCAGCTGGTCCAGCATGGAAGGCGAACCTGTCAGACCATTGCTGCTGAAATCGTAGGGATCGGAAAGCCTGAACCCGCGAGCAGGCCCGCGGCGCGCACGGAAAAACTCCAGCAGGACGCCCAGTTCCGCCTGCGAACGGATGCCCGGGCCGACATCGTAATTCAGCCGCGCATCGCTCCACTGGCTGTTGCGCCGCTCATGGCCCGATGCGGTGAGCGAGATCGAAGTCGAAAATTCGGGCGCCACCGACGCGTCACGCCCAAGCGCGAGCGGGTAGAGCACATCATCGAATGATTGCACGTCATTCTCCTCAACAGGCAATCGGACATATCCATCGCGAACGATCTGCGGCAGCGCCCACACAAAGGTGCGCGAAACGCCGCGGGCGATCGCTTCGTCCAGTCCGCTGTCGATCAGCGGCCAGAATGCTTCCGCATCAGCCGCATCGAGTACGAAGCCGGACATGTAGTGTTGTCGCTCGGCGGGGTAGCCAAGGGCATTGTCGAGACGGGCATAGGCCGAGCGGCGCAGGGCCTCCGCTCCGGCTGTTAGCCAGTCGTAATCCTCGACCTGCAGGATGTCGAAATGCGCCTCCCCCAATTCGGGGCCAATGTTCATGGCGGTGACCGCAGGGCGCTCCGGGTCGAGCAGGGTCGGCGTGAAGAGCAGGACATGCGTGACCGCTTGCTCGCCCCAAATCCCGGTAATCCGGTTGGCCATCGCCTGGACCGCGCTTCCCAGAGTAGTGGCCAGCCATTCGAGAAATCCGGTTTCATCGGTCGAGGTGAGATCGTCGATATGCGGCGGATTGGCGTAAATGCTTCGGACTCCCGAGCCATATACGCACGGCTCGCCATCGGCATTCACCCACCACCAGGGTTCGCCCACCTGGAACAGCGGCGGCAGGCCGGCTTCCGTCTGGAGACGCACGAAAGTCTCGGCGATGTCGCACAGATAGGCGATCCCGGCGGGATGGGCCGGATCGATAAGCGTCGACGGCGGCTCCCAGCCGGTCAGCGCGGGATTGCCCTGCCAGTCGCGTTGCTTCCAACCATTGCGGCAATGCTCTTCGAAAATTTCGAAGGACAAGGACACAATCGGGTCGAAACCCATGGTCTTGCACTGGGCGAGAAAGTCCTCATGCCAGAGACGACACGGGTCGCACAGGTCGGCAGCCGGAGGGATAAGCAAACGCCCGTCCCCAGTAGGGGCGAGCCGGAAATAATGGCTCATTCCCACATAGTGGATCAGCTGATCGCGATAGCCGAGATGCAGTGCATTGCGCAGCAATCGTGAGGGTGTCTGGTTGTAGCTATCGTCATAGGCGGTGGCGATGCCGACCTCATGAGGCGGCAGGATCGCATCGCCGATCGTCAGCATGGCATGTTCGCCATCGCAATTAATCTCGCTGAGTTCGATCCAGCCATTGGCGCGCTGAGGCAGCAGTCTGGTATCCGCCGGGTCATAACTCGTGGGCACGCAGGACAGGAACATCCGATCGATGTCGGAGGGGTGGACCAGCGCTCCTTCGGCGGCCCAGCCTTCGCGCAGGCCAGAGAAGGGAAGGCTGACCAGCGCATCTTCGGGCGATCCGCTGGCGTAGTTCCAGAGCCGCACGTACCAACTCCTATCCGCGCCATTTGCATCGCGCCCTTCGATCGTCAGCGTCGGCCCGTGCACCGCATCAAGAGGCAGGACGCCGGATGATCGCCAGCGGAAACTGAGTGTCGTTCGTGCGTAATCGCGATTGGTGTCATAGCTCAGCAGCGGATGATCGTAGCGGTCTTCGCTTTCCCAGATCAGGCCCGCGAGCGCGTCATGATGATGGAATTCGCAATCGACCCGCAGCGCATCCGGGGCTGTCGTGACGACGCTGGCCATCATCGGGCGGGGGAAATCGACAGTCCAGAACCGCGGATCGAAGCGCTGGATGAAGTCGGTATCCTGGCCTTCGCGTTTCTTCGCCAACCAATATGCCATGTCGGATACCCCTCAGTATTCTCTCATGGAGCGGGCGATGGCGCTCGCGACCTGGCGCGATGACCGCTTGAGCATCACCGGGCTTTGCGACCCGCGCGGCGTGTTGAGATTGATTGACACCCGCACGTCGCGGGCGCCGCCCATCGAACCGTTCGCTTCAACCCGCCCGGCACTCGTCGGCACGAACAGCTCTGGCCCTCTCTCGCCAACGACATAGGGCGTACCAGGCGAGACCGGCCCGCCGGTCGCGCGGCCCGGCATGCCGAGGAACGAGCCGAAAATGCCATTCAGGATGGAACCGAAATTGGTGCCGCCACCGAATGGCGACTGGCCGCCGAACATCGCTCCGATCCCGCTTTGCAGGGCTTGCGCGGCGATTTCGTTCATGGTTCGCAAGGCAATGGATTTCAGCTCGTCAAAGCCCAGCTTGCCGCGCCGGATGGCAGACAACAGGCTGCGCTCCAGCACATCGCCTGCCTTGGCAAATCCATCGAGCAGCGAGGTGTCGAGCGCCCCGCGCATGTCCTCTATGTCGGAGCGAAAGCCGCTGGTGCTCGCGCGCACCTCGACCATCAGGGTTTCGATTTCATCGTCCATTTTTGTCGCTTTCGATCATGTGCTCGATCTGGCTGCGGGTGATGCCGGGATCGGCTTCATTCGCTTCGTCGAGCAGGATGGCTGCCAGTTCTGCGGGCGTCGCACGCCAGAACCAGTGCGGGGGCCAGCCGAGCAGCCTGCCGCTTGCTCCCGCAAGCCGGCGTGCACTGTCGGCAAATTGCTTCGTCATTCGTTGCCTTGCAGGATCTGCGCGAGTAGTACGCGCAAGGGCGCTGTCGATTTCGCCAGGCCCAAAGCCATCACGGCCTCGCCCACATCGTCACGCGAAACTGTGCTGCGATCGGCCAGGCAGTGCCAGAAAAGGGCCGCGATTTCAGTGAGGCGTAGCTGGCCTTCGGATGCCCGCTCCACCAGCGCGAAAAGCGGGCCAAGTTCGTCCTCAGCCGCGACCAGCGCCGCAAAGCTCGGGCGCAGCAGGTGATCCTCGCCAGCAATGCGCAAAACCGCTTCACCGCGAACTGTGTTTGGACGCTCATCCTGAGCCTGTCTAAGGGTCATGCAGGCAGCACCGCGCCGGAGCTTTCGAGCTGCAGCGTGTAATTGCGCTCGCCATTGAAATCGCCCGCATAGTCCAGCCGCTGGACAAGGAAGCGGCCCTGCAGCTTCTGCCCGTCCTCAAAGGACAATTCGTAGTCTTCGATTGTCCCGGCAAGCGCATGGGCGCGGATGGCGGCTTCGGCATTGCTGCCAAGGAAAATTCCTGCCGCGCTGACCGAGACCGAGCGGACGCCAGCGCCCGACAGCAGGTCTCGCCAGCCACCCGATTCCTTATGCGTGACGACAACGGCATCGCCATTGATCGACATTTGCGTGGTCCTGAGGCCAGCGACGGTTTCATAGGCAGGGGGCTGCGCGCCATCCCCGATCTTGAGGAGGAAGGCAGAGCCTTTTTGGGCAGTCATATTGGGGTTCTCCAAGTGATGGGCTGGAAATTCCCCTCCCGCTTGCGGGAGGGGCTGGGGGTGGGCATGGGCCTGCAAGGGCCCACCCCGCTGCGACTAGGCTCCTTCGTCACCAAGTCGCGCTCCCCTCCCGCAAGCGGGAGGGGTCAGGCGGCAAGCAATCTGAAACGATATTCGAGCAGCACGGCTCGCGTATTGCGTGGGCGCTGTTCAGCGCGAGCGCGCAGGAACAAGGTGTTGATGATCCGGAAGCCAGGATGCGCGGCTGGTAGGGCCTCGATCCGGCTTTCGATTAGCGACACAAGCGATGCTGTTTCATCAGCTGCATCACCGCGGGTGTGCAGTTCGATCGCGATGCGCACCTCGCGGCCTTTTGTGCCTTTCATGCTCCAATCCGTGCTCGCGCTTGCGGCAATGCCGAGCCATGGAGGCGCGCTGCGGGATGGGGCTTCCTCGGCTACATCGTTCAGCGCGGCAGACAGCAGCGGGTCGCTCTCCAGCCACTCGACAAGG
Organism: Aurantiacibacter sp. MUD61; assembly: GCF_027912455.1. NCBI lineage: Bacteria > Pseudomonadati > Pseudomonadota > Alphaproteobacteria > Sphingomonadales > Erythrobacteraceae > Aurantiacibacter > Aurantiacibacter sp. MUD61. Next base: position 752,511 of record NZ_CP115446.1, on the reverse strand, counting down.
GCAGTCCTGAGTGTGCTTTCCATCATCAGATATCCCTGCTGGTGAGTGGCCAGAGCAGGCGCGGATCGCGCCAGCGAGATCCGTCCGCCACGCGGCGACGGGCACGGTTTTCGGCGTGAGCGAGGGCGACTAGCTTGGCGCGATTGGTCATGCGCTGGGCGAAGCCGATGTCCCGCCTCGTTTGCGGTTCGATGATGCGATCACCATGCGACGCCAGGGCTGCCACAGGGCCGAAACCGCGGCGGGGGGAGCGTTGGAACCGCTTTCATTACGCTCGCGATAGTGATGCGCGGCCAGCCGGATGATGCCATGACGAACCCCTTCGGGTAGGCTTTCCCAATCGGGAGCAAGTCCGGCGGTAAATCGCACCGCGATGCGAGTATCGGCAAAGGTGCGCAGCAGGTTTACCCGACCGCTGCCGTCGGCGAGGATGTCGAACAGATAGTCGCCGGGATTGACTGCGCCGCGTGTGCCGTCAGCCGCGATTGTCTCCAACGCGGTGATCGATTGCACGGGGCTGGTGGCAATCGAATGCCAGCCCCGGGTGGCGGGCACCACCTCTTCACACAGCGCCTCGATCGGCATGGCGCGGGTGAAGCTTTCGCAGGTGTCGAGACTGGCGCGCAGCAATGCGCTTAGCGCAGCATCGTCACGCGTGGTTGTGATCGCGAGCCATTCTTTCAGCTCATCAAGGGCCGCTAGTGGCAAGAATGCCGGCGCGACGGTTTGCCGCTTCATATGCGGTCTCCTTTTGGATGAAACAGGTAAGAACACGCCCGCTCCGCGAGCGGGAAGGGGGCTCCAGCGGAGCGGGCGTGCGGGGCAGCTAGCTTACGCCTGCCGCCCGGTTGAGGCGCCGGGGTTCAGCGTCCTCAAACTTCGATCTTCAGCAGTTTGATCGCCGAGCTATCGAGCACCTGGCCACCCACGCGCTTGGTGGCGTAGAAGTGGACGAAGGGCTTGTTGGTGAACGGATCGCGCAGCACCTGCGTGGCGCTGCGTTCGGCGATGATATAGCCCGCCTTGAAATTGCCGAATGCAATCGGGAAGGCATCTGCCGCGATGTCGGGCATGTCCTCGGCCTCGACCACCGGATAGCCGAGCAGGCGATCGGGCTGGCCTTCGACAAGGCCCGGCTGCCACAGGAAGGCACCATCGCTGGTCTTGAGCTTGCGCACCTCGCTGAGCGTGGCCGAATTCATCACCCAGCTCGCGCCCTGGCGATGCCCGGCCTTCATCGTGTGGACCAGGTCGATCAGGCGGCTTTCCGGATTGACATCGAAGCCCTGCGCATCTCCGCTGCCGATATATTGCAGTGAGCCGAAGGGACGCACCGCATCGCCTGCCAGCGAGGTTGGCGAGGAGAGGAAGCCGAGCGGCTGGTCCGTGCCATTGCCGCCGACGAAGGCGGACCCTTCGGCGCGGGCAAATTCCATCGCGACTTCGCTCGCCAGCCACGCTTCGAGGTCGAATGCCGCATCGTCCAGCATCGCCTGGCTTGCTGCCGGGTTGGCGTAGAGCTCGCCGGATGGTGGCGCGATTTCGGCGAATTCGGGTGCGTCTGTTTCGGGCCGGCCCGCAGTCTCGCCCACCCAGCCCGACGCCGTGCCGCCGGTGGTGATGAGCTTGCGATAGCCGGCGCTGCCCACCTGCACGACCTGTGCAAGGCTGCGAATGGGTGAGATTTCCTTCAGTTCGCTGGCGATCATCGCATCGATTTCACGCGGCACGGCATAGCCGCCATCCTGCGGCGTCGCGCCGGAGATCGACTTGATTTCCGCCTCACGCCCACGGCGCAGGTAGCCGTCGACGAAGCCTTTGACTTCGGGGCTGGCTTCGCTGGTGGCCGATGCGACTGGCCCAAGGATCGCGGGGCGCGATGCGGCCTTGCTCACCCGGTCGAGCCGCGCTTTCACTTCATCGACATCGCTGCGCAGCGTGGCGATTTTTTCGTCCGCAGCATCCTGCCGCGCGACAATGTCAAAGCTCTCGGCGAGCTGGTCGGTTTCGATCTGTACATCCATAGGGGTATTGGCCTTTCGGTTGGGGAGGGGGATTTCGGTCTCGAAGAGACCGCAAGCGCGAACGCGCGCCCGCAGCCGCCCCGCAGTGAAGCGAAGCGAAACGAAGGGATTCAGGCGAGGAAAGCCTAAGGGGCCGGATGGCCTCGCCGGCGCGTGAGGCTAAACAAGCAAATGGACACGCGCAGTGGGCTGCAGGGGGTGGGAAACGAGGCTCACTTCGAACAGGTCGATGTCGTGCAGCACGCGGCCGTCGCCGGTGCGTTCGTATCCGCGGGCGCGGTAGCCGAAGCTGAGGCCGCTCACGCGTTTGGCCAGGAGATCGGCGACAGCGCGGCTCTCCGGATTGTCGATGCTGGCGATGACGCGCAGCCCGCGAGTGTCCTCCTCGGCAAGTTGCACAGTGCCGATGCGCTGGTCTGGGTTGTGTTGCCAGTAGAGCGGGATCGGCTCTGTGCGTTTGGTCAGGGACTTGGCGAAAGCACCGGCGACGATCGTATCCTTCGCGCCATCGGCAATGTCGAACAGCGCGGCGTATCCGGCGATCTTCATTGCACGATCTCGCCAACGCCGAGCCGCACCGCGATGCCGATCAGCAGCAGCGCACCGATGACTTTCACGATCCAGTCCACCGCAGCCTTCCATGCAGAGGCCTTGGCTGTTCGCCACGCGCCTAGGAGGTCGCGCAATTCATCGAGATCGCCGGGCGCATCGTCATCGCCGAGGCCCAGCTTCTCGACGGCGCGGCGTGCGCCGACTTCGCTGGCTTCCTCGACAATGGCGCGCAATGTGATGAGGTCTGTGCCGTTACCCTGAGCTTGAGCCATCAGCGCGGCGAGCATGTCTTCGCGGTTCATTGCTTTGCTCCATCGTCAAGGCCGAGCAGCGCGCGCTTTTCGGCAGGTTCAAGGAAAGTGGCCTCGCTCACCTGCTTCCACAGCCGCTCGCGGTCTTCGGAAAGAGCGGGCACGCGGTCGAGATCGACGACCAGCTTCGCCTGCGGGAACCACGGCGACAGGCCCTCGGAAAGGCCCGACAGGATCTTCCCCGCGAGCGGCAGCAGCGTAAGCCGCCACAGCGCGCGATTGGCCTCGCGGTAATTGGCGTAGGTATTGTCTCCCGGCAGGCCGAGCAGCATAGGCGGCACCCCGAAGGCGAGCGCAATGTCGCGCGCGGCGGCGGCCTTCAGCTCGGCGAAATCCATGTCGGCAGGAGAAAGCGAGAGGCTCTGCCATTTGAGCCCGCCTTCGAGCAGCATCGGACGCCCGGCATTGCCGCCGCCTTGGTAGGCCTGCGCCAGCTCGGCCTTCAGCCGCTCGAACTGGTCGGTGGTCAGCCCTGCCGTGTCCGCCCCGCCATCATAGACGAGCGCGCCGGAAGGCCGCGCCGCATTCTCCAGCAGCGCGCGGTTCCAGCTCGCCGCGGCATTGTGGATGGCCACCGCCTGTTCGGCTGCTGACAAGCATCCCGCACCATAGTGATCGTCCGCCGGATGGAAGCTCTTCAGATGGATGACGCTAGGCCAGCCATCCCCATCCTCCACCGGCATTTCCAGCGTGCGGTCATTGAGCTTGTAGCGATAGGCGCGCGGCCAGCCATCCTCGCCCGGCACGACGGACACCCGCTCGGGCCGCAGCGCAAACAGCTCGACCGGCTTGCCCGAGCCATCGCGGGCGACCTGCACGAAGCCATTGCCATGCAGCAGCAGATGCGCGGCGAGCGTTTCGAGCAGCGACTGCCCGGCGCTGGTCGCCTGCACCAGCGCGAGCAGGTCCGGCGCATCGGACTGCACCGGAGCGCCGCCCACTCCCTCCGCCACGATCCGCACGGCACGTTGTGCCACCGGATTGTCGACGAAGGCGTGACGGACGGAATCCCGATACGAAAATGGCGGCTTCGCGCCGCCATTTTCAAAGGTCCATCCCCAGGGTGACTGAAAGCTGCGCGCCAAAGGCACACGGGCCCCGCCACCGCCTTTAAAGGCGGTGCGGAGCTGGTCGAATATTTTCATGATTGTCTCGCTATATTTGTCGCCCACCACCACACTGCCGTGGCAATCGCGTCCTTCGACAAGCTCAGGACGAACGGAATGGAGCAAATCTGGTTGGTAACTTCTCCGTCATTCCCGCGAAGGCGGGAATCCCGCTTGACCACTTGCCTCGGCCAAGAAAGCTGGACCCCCGCCTTCGCGGGGGTGACGGAATTTGGTGATGTGTTAAGGCTTCATCATGTCAGACCATTCGCGTCAAAAGGTCTTCCATCTGCTCGCAAGCCTGTCAGTGCTGTGTTCCCTGACAATGCTGGCATTGGCGAAATGGGTCGGCTTTCAGGCATTCTTCCCTGTGGTGCCAATCAATTGGCTGCTGTTCATGGCAACAGGATACTTCGCTTTCCCAAAAGGAAAATTCCGGTTCGGCCAGCGCATGACGGGTAAGAATAACCTGATATTCACGGTGGTAATGCTGACCTTCACGACCTGTGGCTTGATAGCGTTTGCCATCAGCCGCCCGGATTTCTGACGTCAGTCACAACCCCCACACCCTAGGCCGCCCCCGCCGCCCCAGCACCAACTCCGTCAGCGCCCACACCAGCGCATCCGCGCGATCCGGCGAGCGACCCGGGCCTTCGTAGCCACCGCCGGTCATGATCCCGCAGAGCTGGTCTTCCAGCTTAGGCAAATGCCCGACATGCGCCACGCGGCCACTCTCGTACAAAGCGGCGACCGGTTCGGCGCGCGCCACCTTGCCGCGGCTCGCATGGACCAGTTTCACCGGCATCATGCAGTCCGCTGCGCGCAAGACGCTGGCGACCATATCGCCGCCTTGGTTGGCTTCGGCGACCACGCGGTCGGCTTTCCATTTGCGCAATGTCACCGCCACCCGCCGGGCCCAGGCCTCGGGGCTGGGCTTGGTGAGCGAAGCGTCTTCCAGAACATAGGCCTTGCCCTCCGCATCGATCCCCGCAACCACGATGCCGCATTCATCGCCTCGTGAAGATGCTGGCGGATCGACGCCGACGACAATGCGCACCATGCTTTCCAGCGTTGCGGGCACCCGGCATTCCTCGAGCAGCAATCGGCTCCACAGTGCACCTTCGACATCGGCCAGCAGCTCGCCTTCCAGCTCCTGCCGACCGAGCGAAGAGCCGCCATATTGCCGCTTCATCGCTGCGAGGAATTCTGCAGGCAGGTTCTCGGCATTGTCGTAGGAGCTACCGCGTGTCACGACGATGTCGGGATCGCTTCCATCGCTGATGAGCCTGCGCATGAGCGGGACTGCACGCGGCGTGGTGGTCGCCAGCACCTGCGGATGTTCGCCAAGCCGCAGGCCCATTTGCAAATTGTCCCACGCGGTGAGTGCCCGTTCGCCGGCATTTTCCCATTTCGCGATCTCGTCGCACCAGGCGTGCGAATGTTGAGGTCCTCTCAGGCTCTCCGGCTCACCTGCGGAATACAGAGTCGCCTGCGCCCCGCTGGGCCAAGTCAGGCGGCGCAAGGATGGTTCGAAAAAGGGTCGGTCTTCGCTTCCTTCGCAGCATACCAAAATGCCGCTTTCGCCTTCCACCATGACCGCGCGCGCTTCCCCGATGGACCGGGCGACGAGGGCGATACGTGCCTCGTCGTGCTCCTCTGCGATATGGCGCACCCATTCCGCTCCGGCACGCGTCTTGCCGAAACCGCGCCCGGCGCAGATCAGCCAGAGCCGCCAATGCGCGGAGGGCGGCATTTGTTCGGCGCGCGCCCATAGCGGCCAGTAGCTTTCCAGAAGGTCGTTTTCGTCATCGCTCAGCTCGCCGAGGAATTTCTGGCGGCGGTCGGTATTCAAACGGAAGAGTGCCGCGCCGCGCTCAATTGCGGTCATGCGCCTTGCTCTCCGCTTGCCCGGCTCTCCACTGGCTCATCAGCTTCCAGCAATTTGTCGGCCGCGGCGCGTCGCTCGCGCATCTTGTCGAGCTTTGCATTCAGGCTGGCGAGCACGGTTGCGCGGTCCCGCTTGCCACGGCGCGCTTTCTCCCGCGCGGCACTTTCCTTGTGTGCGGCGAGCAAACGCAGCGCATTGGGAATGTCGAACTTCGCATCGCCCGGCGCGGTGCCAAAACGCAGCCTTTCGAGCGTCTCCATCTCGAGATGCTCGTAACCTTCAAGGAGCGCGGCGCCCCATTTCTGGCGGAATTCGGGATTTTCCCTGCGGTGCTTGTAGACATAGGATGTCATCGCTCCGCACTTCGCCGCCGCCTTCGTGACATTGGATGTCTCCGCCAACTCTTCGAGGAAGATGAATTTCCAATTCTGGGGGAGGTTCTGGTGCTTCTGCTCTTTCCTCGGCTTTACTCTTTTCGCCATGCGTTCGATCCCGTTTTCCTGGCTCGTCCTGCGCTGCGCATCGGGCACGAAAAAGGGCGGCTCCCCTGCGGGACCGCCCTTCAAGACTTCGTGCTGCCGACTCGCTCTATCGCGATGTTCCGTTTCTCTAACCAAAGAGTGTCACGATGTCAATATAAAAGTGCCATATAGGTTATTTTGTTGGACTAGCGGGGCGCTTGCCTGACCGGCGCGGGTGGCATAGAGGCGGCAAAACTCTTCGGCGGGAAATTGACCTTATGATGCGTCTGCTGCGCGGGCTCTACGAATGGACGATGGAGAAGGCGGCCCATCCCAAGGCGGAATGGTGGCTGGCGTTTTTCTGCTTCATCGAGTCGAGCTTCTTCCCGATCCCGCCGCATCCGTTGCTGGGCCTGATGTGCCTGGCAGAACCGAAAAAGGCGATCCGCTTTGCCCTGATCGCGACCGTCTCCTCGGTGCTCGGTGCGCTGTTCGGCTATGCGATCGGCTTCTTCCTGTACGAAACCGTCGGCACGTGGATGCTCGGTGTGCTGGGGCTGACCGAGAGCTTCCCCGTCGCCGCCTGCTATATCAACGAACAGGGCGCGGCAGCGGTATTCCTCGCGGCCGGAACGCCGATCCCGTTCAAGCTGATGACGATTACCGCAGGCTTCATCGGGATGAACCTTCTGACGTTCATCCTGGCATCCATTGCCGGTCGGGCGCTGATCTTCATGGTGGTGGGCGTTTTGTTCCGGGTGTTCGGCGCACCGATCAAAGCCTTCATCGACAATTACCTCGGCTGGGTAACCACTGCCTTCGTCGTGCTGGTGGTGGGCGGCTTCCTGATCATCACCCAACTGGGCGGTAACGATGATGCTGCGGACGCTGACGAACACCGCTGTAATAGCGTGACGTCGCTGGAGCAGATCTAACGCCGGATGTCCGCGCAATCGGAGAGGAAGCTTCGGCGCGCCCTCTCCGATTGATCGAATACGATCACATCATCATGGTGACGGTCGCGACAGAAGTCGTGGCGACAATGGAAAGCAGCGACACGAAAGCGGTCACGGTCCCGGCCAGAGTGGTGACGGCACTGCGATCGGCATAGAGATCGGTGGCGGCGATGGTGGCGGTGTTGGTCATGTGAATTCTCCTTTTGCTGTTGAACTGCGGGAGAATTCGCGAGGGCCATCCGATCGGTTACGCCCGCCCTATGCGCAAAAACCGATCACGGTAATCGCCTGGCCACGATGAGCGACCAGGCAATGAGCCAACCGGCAATCAATTTTCGAACTCGGTCTGGAGCGTGATTTCCGCCGTAAGCAGCTTTGAAATCGGACAGCCCGCCTTCGCCTCGGCAGCCAGATCTTCGAATTTCGCCTGATCGAGCCCGGGTACCTTGCCCTTCGTGGACAGCGCGGACTTCGTCACGGTGAAGCCATCGTCACCCTTTTCCAGAGTCACCTCGCACGAAGTCGTGAGAGTGCCGTCTTCATGCCCTGCCTCAGCCAGCTTGAAGCTCAGCGCCATGGTGAAGCAGCTTGCATGGGCAGCCGCGACCAATTCTTCGGGGTTTGTGCCGGCTTCATCTTCGAACCGCGTCTGGAAACCATAGGGCTGCGCGGAAAGTGCGCCGGAGCCGGTCGACACATGGCCCTTGCCGCCTTTGCCAAGACCTTCGTAAGTTGCGCTACCGGTATTCGTCGTTTTCATGGGAAATCTCCTTTCCCACCTAACGCACTACCGGCATTTCGGTGCCGAGAGATTACTGCCCTTCGACCCGGAATATTTCACCATCCGCATCGACGAGGAAAAAGTGATCGCTGCCTCGGCCCATCACGATGGCCACAAGCTCATCGATTGTCCCGACATCCGGCACAAAATCCTCTGTCCGGTCTTCAATCACCTCGGCACTATGCGAAAAGCCATCGGAAAAGCGTGACCGATTTACAGTGAAAATAGAGCCATCGACATCGCCAAAAACATAACTGCGTCCAAGCTCCTCGAAGAAATTTGTATCGTTGAGCAGGCCGGCAACAACGCCAGCGCCCTGCGCGCGGTCGTCGCCAATTCTGTAAACGATATTGGCCCCATTCACGACCGCAGGCGGCGACGTGCGTTGAGCCTGAACGCCTTCGTAAAACGGCCAGCCGAAATCGAGTGGTTGCCAGTCGCGGTTGAAATAGGTGAGCTCGTGAAAACCTGCCGAGCCACGATCCGCGAAGATAAGATAGGCCGAAGCTGCACTGAACCCACCCGGGTTCTGAATGCCATCACCATACAGGCGCGGCCTCAGAACCATCGTATCGCCTCTCGGCAAAGTGGCGCCGGCATAGGGGTTATAATAATTTACGCGATACAACTTGCCGTAGGGAGATGACGAGTCCTGTGCGAGATTTCCCGAGGGATCTCCGATAGCGATGTACAACTCGCCCTGTGATGCAATCGAAGCGGTTACTGGTGCGCTCCAAGGGTCGCCAAGCCGGAACTGGTCATACTTCCCGCGCGCTTCGTTGAAGGATTGGGCGTAGAGACCCAAAACCGGGCTGTGGGTGACGATATAGACACCCTCCTGATAGGGTTGCCCCGGAAACCCGTAGGAAACGGCGAGAATCTCGCCTTCGTAGCGGCGATCCCTAATGTAGGTGTCTTCCGTCACATCGCCGGTAATGGGGTTCACGCGGAGGACGCGGCCCATTTCATCGGCAATGAGCAATTCTTCCTCATTGTGAATGAAGTTTGCCGCGACGATGCGAGAGAGCCCGCTTACAACGCGGGTCACCACGATGCCTTCGCGGTCGTTCGTCACTGCTACCGACAAGTTCAGATCGGTCGATTCGCCTGCTGCAGTGGCGCGGAGCGTAACCTCGTAGACGTTGTTGCGATCAGCATCGATCGGCAGATCGTAATTCGGAGCTGTATTGAACCGCAGTCGTCCGCCGTCTTCGAGGACGAATTTGTCTGCATCCCGGCCCGAATACAAGGTTATGGAAACAGGATCGTTCTGTGGGTCTGTTGCCGTTGCGGTATAGAACGCATCCGCCGTATTTTCCGCAACGCTTGCACTGCCAGCCGAGGTGAAACGCGGCTTCGTCAGAACGGGAGCGCCTGCAGCGCCTCCGTTGTTGTTGCTGCTGCTACTGCCGCCACCACCGCAACTGCCGAGAACAAGCGCAAACGACAAAACGATTGCGCGCGAAACACCTGACTTCATGAAAACGCCCCTCTTGATGCTCGTAGAGCTAATTTAAAAAGAGCGTCTAAACAACCGCTTGGTTAAATGATCCCAACAGCCTTTCCGGCGTTTTCGAACATCTGCAAGATCGTCTCGACCTCTTCGCTCGAATGCTCGGCGCAAAGCGAACAGCGCAGCAGCGTCATGTTTGCAGGCGTGGCAGGCGGCCGGGCGAGATTGACGTAGAGGCCTTCCTCAAGAAGCGCGCTCCACATCGCCGCGCCCTTTTCCAAATCGGGCATGATCACCGCGATAATCGCGCTTTCCGGCTCTTCCGTGCCGAGCTTGAAGCCCATCTCGGTGAGGCCGCTGTGCAATCGCTTGGAATTCTCCCAAAGGTGGCCGCGCTTGTTCGAGGCATGCATGAGCTTGCGGATCGAAGTTGCGGCGGTTGCGACCACGCTGGGCGGCAGCGAAGCGGTGAAAACATAGGGGCGGCAGACCAGCCGCATGATGTCGAATTTGGGGTGGTTCGACACGCAGAAGCCGCCGACGGTCCCGACGCTCTTGGAGAAGGTTCCGATGATGAAATCGCAATCGTCGATGACGCCTGCCTCTTCACAAACACCGCGGCCGTTTTCGCCGATAAAGCCCATCGAGTGCGCCTCATCGACCAGCACCATCGCGCCGTTTTCCTTGGCGACTTTCACCATATCCTTCAGCGGTGCGACATCGCCCAGCATGGAATAGACGCCCTCGAGGATGACGAGCTTTCCTGCACCTTCAGGGATCCGCTTGAGGCGCTTTTCCATCGCTTCGATGTCATTGTGCTTGAAAGGCACGACTTCGGCATTGCCCATCGCGCAGCCATCCCAGATGCTGGCGTGGCTATCGATGTCGAGCACGATGTAATCGCCTTTGCCCGCGATCGTGGAAATGATCCCAAGATTGGCGAGATAGCCGGTCGAGAAAACCATCGCGTGTTCCATGTCGTAGAACTCGCGCAGCGCCTCTTCGCATTCCTTGTGGCCTTGGAAGGTTCCGTTGAGAACCCGGCTGCCGGTGGTGCCGGAACCGAAGTCGTCAAGCGCCTGCTTTCCGGCCTCGAGCACGTCCGGATCGAAGGTCATCCCCATGTAATTATATGTGCCGAGAAGGATTGTGTCGCGCCCGTTGCAAATGGCGCGGGTGGGCGAAAGCACCTTTTCCATAACAAGCGAGAACGGGTCCTGAACGCCGCTGGAAAGCAGATTGCGCCGCAGTTCAATCGTATCGTCGAATTTCGAAAACAGGTCCTTCGGCCCGCCTTCAAGGGTCTCCGGCTTGTCGGGTTGCATAATGCCTTCGCTCATAATGGATCAGGCCTCTGTCATTTTGGCGACGGCATCCACAAGCTGGCCGTAAGTCTCGATTTCGGCCTGCTGGTTCATCGAGATGATGATTTCGAACTCGTCCTCGATCGCGGCGACGAAATCCATCACCGTCAAACTGTCGAATTCCAGATCCCCGGCAAAAGTCGTCGAATCGGTGATGGCGACATCCTTCTTGTTGAAGGGCTCGATGATCGAGCGGATGCGGGTATCGATTTCGGCACGGTCCATGAACGGTCCTATCTAGAAAAAAGTCTGCGCCTGCCGCAATGACAGGCCAATATGCGCGGCAAAGCTTGCGCGGTGTTGCTTGTCAAGCGCGCGGGGTGGTGGCAGCGTTCCCATGCTGTTGCACGACACGTGCCCAAGGGGGGAGCGCATGGCGGATAAATCTCTGAGGCAAAACGATAGTTCGGGAACAAGCGGCCATGGGACTGCTGCTTCCTTCAGCCCGAATGCGGTGCATATGCTGCGTACGGTGCAGAACAATACGCTGATGCTCTCACAAATGGCGGATCAGAAAGCATCCATCCTTATGGGCGCGACTTTCCTGGTCTTTTCGATTTGCGTCAGCCGATCGCTGACCGGCGAATTGCCGTGGTCGCTCGGCATCCTCGCGCTGTTTGCCTTCCTCAGTTCCATGCTGGCAGTGCTTGCGGTGCTTCCGTCCGTGTCGCGCCCGCGTGGTAAGGTGGCAGACAATCCCCTCTTCTTCGGACATTTCACGGCGATGGACGAAGGGGAATGGACTGGCAGCGTGCTGGAAAAGCTTGAGGCCGATGAAACCGTGTTTCGGGCCATGCTTCACGACATCTATCAGAATGGGCAGGTCCTGCAGCGGCGCAAATACCGCTATCTTGGCTATGCCTACAGGGCGTTCATTGTCGGCTTGATCGTGACGCTGGTGGTCTTCGGGATCGAATTCAGCGCCAATGTCTGACCACGCTCAATGCGCAGGTGCAGTATCCTCGGCCGCGTCGACCAGGCCTTTTACCGCAGCCATGAACGGGCCGATACTGACCGGCTTCGACAAATAGCCTTCCGCGCCGGATTCGCGGATGCGCTCCTCATCGCCCTTGCCGGCATAGGCGGTGACTGCGAGCACGGGCACGGATGCCAGATCGCTATCGGATTTCAGCAATGCAATCAGATCGAGGCCGGACACGTCCTGTAGTTGAATGTCCATCACCACCAGGTTTGGAAAGAAGGCGCGGGCGCGTTCGATTGCCTGATGACCATCGGCAACAGGCTCGACAGCAAAGCCGCCCGCCTGCAGGACATCGCAGAAAAGTTTTCGATTCAGATCGTTGTCCTCGACAACGAGGATTCTCTTCGTCATTGCGCCCCCGAATGCATCCATCATAGGTAGCGAATTGCTACTCTGTCGAATACTCCCAAACAGGGAATGCTACAATTGCTGCGATTTGTAAAATGATGTCTGCTGATGCCTCTGCTCTCGCGCTCGCCGCGCTCGGCTGGATAATGCAGTCGGATGACCGGGCACACCGCTTTCTCGATCTGACCGGTCTCACGCCCGATAGCCTGCGTTCAGCAATCGGTGATGAAGCTACTCACCGCGCCGTGTTCGAATTTCTTGCAGCCTATGAGCCGGACCTGATCGCCGCCGCTCACGCGCTCGATGTCGAGCCCGAAGTCTTTGCAAAAGCCCATAGGGAGATTGGCGCATGAGCCGCCCGCTTGTTATTACCGATTGCGATGAAGTCTTGCTGCATATGGTGCGGCATTTTTCCGACTGGCTCGATACAGAGCATGACATCGCCTTTTCGCTCAACGGCAATCCTTTCGTGCAGTCGATGACCCGGCGGCAGAGCAATGAGGTGATCGGTGAAAAAGAAGTCTGGTCGCTGCTCGGCGGGTTCTTCGATACCCAGATGGGCAAGCAGACCGTCATTCCCGGCGCCGTGGAAGCGATTACCGAATTGCAACGCGATGCCGATGTCGTGGTGCTGACCAATCTGGTCGATCACCGCAATGAAGCCCGCCGTGCGCAATTGCTCGATGTCGGGATCACCGCGCCGGTCTACACAAATCAGGGGCCGAAGGGTGCAGCGCTCCAGTCGATAGTGGAAGAGCATGGAGCGAGCCGGGCGATTTTTATCGACGACCTGGCCCAGCATCACGCCTCCGCCGCGAAGCACACGCCGCATGTGCATCGCCTCCATTTTTGCGGTGAGCCGGCCATTGCCCCGCATATCCCCTGCGCGCACGAGGCAGGCCATGCCAATGCGCGGATAGACAGCTGGGCGGAAGCTCTGCCATGGATCCAGAAAACCCTGCATGGAGATGACTGATATGTCCGTTGAAGCCCGTCTTGCCGAACTCGGCATCACTCTGCCCGAGGCTGCCGCTCCGGTGGCGTCCTACGTTCCGGTTGTCGTCACCGGAAACATGGCCTTCGTGTCCGGGCAGTTGCCCTTCATCGATGGTGAGCTGGTGACCGGCCGGCTGGGCGAGGATATTTCGCTGGAGCAGGGGCAAGCCGCCGCGCGCGCCTGTGGTCTGATGATCCTTGCGCAGCTTCGCGCGACCGAAATCCCGCTCGACCGGGTGGAGCGCGTGGTCAAGCTGGGCGCTTTCGTCAACTCGACGCCCGACTATACCGATCAGCCAAAGGTGGCGAATGGCGCTTCGGACCTGATGTTCCAGGTTTTCGGCGAGGCAGGCCGCCATTCGCGTGCAGCCGTGGGTGTGCCGTGCCTTCCGCTGGGCGCTGCGGTGGAAGTCGATGCGATCATCGCGCTGAAGGCCGAGTGACCCAATGGTGGGTGCGCCCGACTGGCTGACGCGCCAACCCTATGCGCATCGCGGGCTGCACGATGGCGAGCGACCCGAAAACTCGCGCGCGGCTTTCGCTGCTGCGATTGAAGGCGGATACGGCATCGAATGCGATGTGCGCCTGAGTGCAGATGGCCGCGCGATGGTGTTTCACGATACCGATCTGGAGCGGCTGACAGGGACAGCGGGCAAGACGGCGGGCAAATCTGTCGGCCAGCTGACCGCGATGACGCTGCTCGGCTCGAATGAAACGATTCCGACGTTGCGCGACGTTCTGGCCCAGATTGCCGGATCGGTGCCGCTCCTCATCGAAATCAAGAGCGACAAAGACACCAATATCCAGCGCCTGTGCCGCGCGGTGCGACGCGATCTGGAGGGCTATCCGGCCAATGTCGCGGTGATGAGCTTCGATCCGCGCGTTGGTCGCTGGTTTGTCAAGGCTATGCCCGATCTGGCGCGCGGCCTCGTCATAACCGAAGAAGGCGCGCGTACGCTTTCGGGCGCGATCAAGCGCCGTATGTCGGTCCGCCATGCACGGCCGATGTTCCTCGCCTATGACATTCGCGACTTGCCGAGCCGGTTCGCGGCTGGGCAGGCGAAGCGCGGCCTGCCGCTGCTCACCTGGACGGTGCGCAGTGCAGCGCAGGCAGAAACGGCGCTAGAATGCGGCGCTGTGCCTATTCTTGAAGGCGCCGGGGTGGCAGCATGGGACGCGGCTTCCTAAATCCCCTGAATGGCTGATGCAGAGCTTCGCGCGCAAATCGTCGGATCGGTAGGCGACGTCGCCAAGGCGGACTGGGACCGGCTGGCAGGCGCGGATAACCCATTCGTCAGCCATGACTTCCTAACCATTCTTGAAGAATCGGGCAGCGTCGGCCCGGGCACCGGCTGGCAGAGTGCTGCAATGGTTCTGCGCGACGGCGAGGATGCTCTGCTCGGGGCTGTGCCGGGCTATCTGAAAGGGCACAGCCAGGGCGAATATGTGTTCGACCATGCCTGGGCGGACGCCTACGAGCGGGCGGGCGGCGCCTACTACCCCAAATACCAGATCAGCGCTCCATTCACGCCGGCGACGGGGCCCAGGTTGCTGGTGCAGGATGATGCATACGCAGCGCCGCTGTTGCAGGCGGTGATGCAACTGACTGCGAATAACGGCTGGTCCGGTGCACATGCCACTTTTGTCGAACCACAGCAGACTTCGCTTTTCGAGCAATCGGGTTGGCTGAAGCGTGAAGATATCCAGTTCCACTGGAGCAACCGCGATTACGCCAATTTCGACGATTTTCTCGGCTCGCTGACCTCACGCAAACGCAAGGATTTGCGCAAGGAGCGGCGCGCGGCGAATGGGAGGATCACGATCGAGCAACTGTCGGGCGACGACATCAAGCCCGAGCATTGGGATGCCTTTTGGCTGTTCTACCAGGATACCGGCGCGCGCAAATGGGGCACGCCCTATCTGACGCGAGAAGCGTTCGATCTTTTTGGGGAGCGGATGGGCGATAAGCTTCTGCTTTTGCTCGCCTTTGAGGAAGGGCTGCCGATTGCAGGGGCACTCAATTTCATCGGCGGGGATGCGCTGTACGGGCGCTATTGGGGATGCCTTGCAGACAAGCCCTTCTTGCATTTTGAACTGTGTTATTACCGCGCGATAGATGCAGCCATCGAGCGGGGGCTGAAAAGGGTAGAGGCGGGGGCTCAGGGCGGACACAAGCTTGCACGCGGCTATGAACCTGTCACCACCACCAGCATGCACTGGATCACCGATCTTGGCTTTCGCGAAGCCGTTGCGGACTTCCTCGAAGCCGAGCGGCGCGGTGTGGCGATAGACCGGGATTACCTGTCCCGCCGCATGCCGTTTCGCCGCGGCGATTAGGCTGCGCGGCTGATGCCGGTCCGCAGCCATTCGCGGGCGCGGCGCTGGGCTTCGCTGATTTCGCGAGCAGTCATTTCATCCGAAATGTCCGCGCGGCACCAACTGGCAGCTTCATGACCCTTGGATGCGGCGAGATTGAACCACTTGTGTGCTTCGATCATGTCGCAGTTCACACCGTGGCTACCGGTAGAGAATGCGACGCCCAAATCGTAATAGGCGTTGATGTCCCCATCGGCGGCAGCGGCAAGGCAGCGCGCAACCATCATGTCCGCACCACTGACATCAGCGGCTTCGACTTTCGCAAATGTTTCGATCTTGGCGAGTTCCATGATCGTCTTCCCCTGTTTGCAGCCGGTGTCTGAATGCCCGGCCTTTCCGATGTCCCGATGTTTTGACGAACGTGGTCAATAAATGGTTAATGCGCCTCCCTCTTTCTTAACGCTTTCCGTATCGGCGGCCGGCTGGACGAGGGGACTGTGCCAATTCTGTGCCCTTTGTCAGATTGCTCCTTGTGCGCGACTTTCTCGCCCCCTATAGGCCCGCCCGACCACGGCGCTTTTGCAGCCGGGCGCGAACAGATCCGTTCCAACGGGCAAGCGTTGCTGCAGCAGGACAAGCGCACCGAAGAGGGATTTGGAGTATCTGATGGCAACAGCCATGCATGATGACATTGATGTTCTCGCCAAAGCCAAGCGTGCCCTGCCTGCGGATTACACGCCGAGCGAAGACGAAGAATATATGTCCGCGCGACAGCTTAATTATTTCAGGGTCTTGCTGCTCGAATGGAAGAAATCCGTTGTCGCAGCAGCAGAAGGCACTTTGCAGAATTTGCAGGATGGCCCGATCCGCGAACCCGACCTCAACGATCGCGCTTCGAGCGAGACCGATTGGGGTATCGAATTGCGCACCCGCGATCGCCAGCGCAAGCTGATTGCCAAGATCGATTCGGCCATGCGCCGCATCGACGAGGGTGAATATGGCTGGTGCGATGTGACCGGCGATCCGATCGGTATCAATCGTCTGATCGCGCGCCCGATCGCCACCATGACGGTAGAAGCGCAGCAGGCGCATGAACGGCGCGAGAAGATTTCTCGCGACGACTGATCCGTTTTGATACAGTTTTACAAGTCCTGCACCGCGTTAACTTTCGCTTAGAGGGTTTTCGCCCATCGCGGGGCCATGAATTTGTAACACGGCCCAAGGGTCTCCAGCAGCGAATGCGTCGACCCCAAGGGCCCCGTTGATTGAGGGTTCGAGTGAACGCAATGAGCAATGTCGACACCCGCCAGGTAGGCCGCGACAGCCTGTTTCTGCTCGCCCAAGTCCGGGTTGATGGCAAGGAACCGACCGCGCGCGTGAAAGTGCGTAATCTCTCTGCCGGTGGGATGATGGCGGAAGGCAATCTGGACGTCATGCGCGGCGCCCGGGTGGATGTTGAGCTGCGCAATCTCGGCTGGGTCGCAGGCACTGTGGCGTGGTGCCAGGGTGATCGCTTCGGCATCGCCTTCGTCGATGAAATCGATCCAAAGCTGGCGCGTGCTCCCGTACAGGGCTCTACCATTCAGGTCGATTCCGAAGGCCGCCCGCTGGGCAGCAGCGAGCGTGAGCGCGGCTTTCGCAAACTCTGATTTGTCGCTGCGCTGCCGAGGGCCTCGCGCTTTCGGTTGAAGCTACGTCGCTCGCGCCCTATTCGATTAATCGATGGGCCGGCGCACAATCTTTTCAAACACAATTACAGCGGGGACGGCGTTGTTGCTGCTCGCCGGTTGCGGTGTAGGAAACGATGGTGACATCGATATCGCGCTGATCGGTGATGAAGATGCTGTATTTGCTGATAGCCTGCGCCTTTCTGCGGGCGCACAGCACATTCGGGCAGCCACCCAATCGGGCCTTGTCGCGATGAACCGGCGCGGCGAAGTCGTGCCATCGCTCGCGGAGCGCTGGGTGCCCACTGAAGATGGCCTCAGCTTCTTTTTTCGTCTGCGCGATATCGAACGGCCCGATGGCAGCCTGCTTACCGCGCAAGCCGTCCGCGCCGACCTGCTGACCACGATCGGCCAGCTTGAAGGCACTTCGCTCGGCCAAGACTTGTCTGTCATTGAAGACGTTCGCGCGATGACGGAGCGCGTTCTCGAAATTCGTTTGAGCAGCCCGGAGCCCTATCTCCTGCAATTGCTCGCCCAGCCAGAGCTTGCCATCCGCCAATCGGGCGATGGCACGGGGCCGCTGCTGATCGAGCGGACCGAAAACGGCGCGCGGCTGGCGTTCAAGCCGCCGCTCGAACGCGGAGAGCCGGATAGCGACAACTGGCAGGACTATGTGCGGGATATTGAAGTGCGCGTGGCTGGGCCGCAGCAGGCCATCGCGATGTTCGATGAAGGCGAAGTGCAATTGGTCCTTGGCGGTGATCTCGGCAGCCTGCCGCTCGTAGAGACCGGCCCGCTTTCTTCCGGCACATTGCGCATCGATGCGGCGGTGGGCCTTTTCGGTCTTTTGGTGCGCAGCGATGACGGGCTGCTCGGCAATTCGGGCGTGCGCGAAGGCCTGGCCATGGCGCTCGATCGCGAGGGCCTGCTGGCGGATTTCAATGTCGACGGATTGACCCCGACAACCCGCCCTGTCTCTCCCGGCCTGCCTGGCGATCCCGGTCTCGTCAGTGAGCGATGGCAGGACATCATACTGGCAGAGCGACGGAGCGAGGCGAGCGCCCGTGTGCGGGCGTGGCGGCAACAATTCGATGACGGGTACCTTGCTCAGCCCTACACGATCAGCATCGCCATGGGCCGCAATAATGGCTGGGATCTGCTGTACGATAATCTCGCGCGCCAATTCGCCGAGATCGATATCCGCCTGGTTCGCGCCGATAGCCGGGCGGCAGCCGATCTCGTGCTGATCGACCGAATTGCCCGCTATCCCACGCCGCGCTGGTTTCTCAACCAGTTCAACTGCACGGTGCTGCGCGGTTTATGCAGCGAGGCGGTGGACGCGCTCGTGGCAGAGGCGACCGCTCAGGTCGATCCGGCCCAAAGGGCCACGCTGATGGCGCAAGCGGAGGCAGAGCTGACGCTGGAGAATATTTACATTCCCATCGGCTCTCCCCTGCGCTGGACTCTTGTGCGCGGCAGCGTCGATGGGCTGGAATCCAACGCCTATGCCTTCCATCCCTTGCCGCCGCTCGCGCGCATCCCCAGATAAAGGGCAGGAAGGAGCCTCTCGATGGTCGAAGATCGTAAGCCTGTACCGATGCAGCCGGAGCCGTTTGACGGCCAGTCCGCGCGCCCCGGCGCGATGCATTTCGACATGCCGATGGGTAAGGACGTGCATTCGATCCGCCGCCGCATCGAAATGATGGAACAGGTGCTCGAACGCAGTTTCGTCATTCCCGGCATCAATCGCCCCGTCGGCCTCGATTCCATCATCGGCCTCGTGCCCGTGGTCGGCGATATCATCGCGATGGGCATGGGCGCCTATATCGTATGGGAAGCTCGCAATTTGAATCTGCCGAAGTGGAAGCTGATGCGCATGGCCGCAAATGTCGGCTTCGATACCGCAGTCGGCGCGGTGCCGCTGGTGGGTGACGTGTTCGACTTCATGTTCCGCTCCAACACCCGCAACTTGCGGATTGTACGCAAGCATCTCGACAAGCATCACCCGGAAACCAAGGTGATCGATCAGTAGGCGCAGCCCTCGCTGATCACTCTTCCAGCTCGATATCCCAGTAGAGCCAGTCCCTCCACGTCTCGTGAAGGTAATTGGGCGGGAAGCTCTTGCCCTGCTGCTGCAATTGCCAGCTGGTCGGTTTGATCGGCTTGTATTGCAGCCGCATATTGGCCTGCTGCGGAGTACGGCCACCCTTCTTCATGTTGCAGGGCGCGCAGGCGGTGGCGATGTTTTCCCAGGTCGTTTTGCCGCCAAGGCGGCGCGGCACGACGTGGTCGTAGGTCAGATCCTTCTCGCTCCCGCAATACTGGCAGGCGAAGCGATCGCGCAGGAAAAGGTTGAAACGGGTGAAAGCTGGAAACTGGTTGGGCTTCACATATTGCCTGAGCGCAATGACGCTGGGCACTTTCATGTCGAGCGATTGCGAATGCACCGCGCGGTCATAGGTCGCGACGATATCCACGCGCTCCAGGAAAACAGCCTTGATAGCGGTCTGCCACGGCCAGAGGCTGAGGGGATAGTAGGATAGCGGAGTATAGTCCGCATTCAGGACCAGCGCCGGGCAGCTTTCCAGCTTGCGAGTGGGGTCATCCTCCGCACTGCGGAACACAGCGGCCCGTTCCATCAATTCGGCTTTGAACACTTTGGGTGTCCTCCCGTGATTGGCCTGAGTTGTGCATTTGCACGGGAAAGCGTCAAGACTGTTACAGACAGGCTTTCCACAGGGTTGTGAACACGCGCAGCTTTCTGCCATGGCAACGGGCAGCATTATGATCGTCACGCGTTTCGCCCCAAGCCCCAATGGCTCTTTGCATCTCGGCCATGCCTATTCGGCCATTGTGTCGCATGATCTGGCGCGAGATGCGGGTGGTCGCTTCCTCCTGCGAATCGAGGATATCGACGGTGCGCGCTCGCGGCCCGAGCTGGCCGACGAATTTCGCGCCGATCTAGAATGGCTGGGACTGGAGTGGGAGGAAGTTCCCGCACAATCCACCCGGCTGGCGAGTTATGAGCAGGCCGCAGCGCGGCTGGTCGACATGGGCCTGCTTTATCCCTGCACCTGCACACGGGCCGAGATTGAGGCGCTTGAGCCTCGGATGGGGCCGCAGGGTCTGGTCTATCCCGGCACTTGCAAGGGGCGCAATTTCGATCCCGACAAACCGGCGGCGATGCGGCTCGACGTCCTGGCGGCAATGGAGCGGGCGGGACCGCTGGTGTGGGAGGACGCGATTGCTGGCGAGCAAAGTGCCGATCCGCGCGAGTTTGGCGACGTCGTGCTAGTGCGCAAGGATGCGCCCGCTAGCTATCATCTCGCCGCCACGCTGGACGATGCAGCGGACGGAGTTACTCTGGTCACACGCGGCATGGATCTGTTTCACGCCACCCATATTCACCGACTGCTACAGGCGCTGCTCGATCTGCCGGTGCAGCGTTGGAATCACCATAATCTGCTGCTCGATACGGACGGGCAGAAGCTCGCCAAGCGGCGTGGCTCGCCTTCTCTGGCGGATCGGCGCAACAGCGGGGAAGATGGCAAAAGGCTGGCGGAAATGCTGCGTATGGGCCAAATGCCGGGTGGCATAACCCTGTCACGCTACCCACATGGTATAACATGAACACATTTCTGACTCTCGTCATTATCTTCCTATCCATCATGGTCGTGGTGTCGCTTGTTCGCGGCGTTATCGCCTTTTTGCAGACCACCAAGGTCGATCTGGAAAAGGGCGGCGCCAATTCGCAAGAGCTGCAGATGCGACAGAACAAGGCGATGTTCGCGCGGATCAAATACCAGGCTGCTGCGATCGCGGTCGTGGTGATCCTGTTACTGGTCAACAGCTGACCGGTCGCGCTTTAAGGGGGCAAGCATGGTCAAGCTGAACAAGATCTACACTCGCACGGGCGATGATGGCACCACCGGGCTGGTCGACGGCTCGCGCCTGCCGAAACATGCCCTGCGCATGGAAGCTGTCGGCGCGGTGGATGAGGCGAATTCCGCCATCGGCCACGCTGCAGTTTTATTGGAAGGCGATCACGCCGCAGATGTCCATCGCGTTCAGAACGACATGTTCGACCTCGGTGCTGATCTCGCCACGCCGTTGGGTGAAGTCGGCGGGGAGGATTTTGAGCCGTCCGAAATGGTGCTTCGGATGGTCCCATCCCAAGCCGAATGGATCGAGAAGCGGATCGATGCGCTCAATGAGAATCTTGAGCCGCTCAGCAGCTTTATCCTGCCCGGCGGCAGCGAGGCGTCTGCCCGCCTGCACATGGCGCGCGCCTGCGTTCGCCGTGCCGAACGCCGCCTGACTGCCCTATCGGATGCTGAGCCGGTTAATCCGGCGGCGCTCGCCTATATCAATCGCCTGTCGGACTATCTCTTCGTGCTGTGCCGCGTGATGAATGACAATGGCGCTGCAGACGTGACGTGGACGCCCGGCGCCAACCGCTGAGCGCGCCGGAAAAGCCGGAACATCTCCGCTGCCTGGACCGTTGGTTGGGCAAAGGAGATTGCACCATGGCAGACAAGAAAATCGACAGCCCCGAAGCGCGCCAGGCAAAGCTTGCGCCCGAAACACATAATGATGAGCAGGATGATCACCGCATGCAGGCACAGGAAGTGTCTCAGCAGGCGCAAAATCTCTCACCGAAAACCGCGAGCCCGACAGAGAGCACCAAGGTCACCGATTCCATTGCGGTGCAGGGCGCATCGAAGCAGGACACCGTCGATCACATGCGCGACATGGAAAGCTCCGGCCGCGTGGACATGGACGCCTACGCTGGCGAACCCAACCATGACGATAACGTCGACAAATACGGCAAGGACAAAAAGCCCGACGGCCTGCGTGGTGATGGCACCTGATTACCTAGCTGTCGGATTGCTCTGACAGACGTTTCAACTCGTATAACAGATCGAGCGCCTCTCGCGGACTGAGCCTGTCGGCATCAATTGCGTCGAGGCGCTCGCGCAGCGCGTCCGTGGATTCTTCCTCGGGCACTATTGCGTTTGCGAAGAGGGGTAATTCGCCTAGACCCGCCGCAAGACCGCCCGTTTCATTGCGGCTTTTCTCCAGCCGGTCGAGCACGCCGCGCGCGCGCTTCACCACGGGCGCGGGTACGCCGGCAAGCTTCGCTACCGCAAGTCCGTAAGAGCGGTCTGCCGCGCCTTTGGCCAATTCGTGAAGCAGGACGAGATCGCCCTTCCACTCCTTGGCGCGCACATGATGCAGGCTCAGCGCTTCGCAGGTCTCCGCCAGCCGCGCCATTTCATGATAGTGCGTCGCGAAGAGGCAGCGGCTTCTGTTCGTTTCATGGATGGCTTCGGCCACCGCCCAAGCCAGCGCAAGGCCATCATAGGTGGAGGTGCCGCGTCCGACCTCGTCCAATATAACGAAACTGCGCTCGCTCGCCTGGCTGAGGATCGCGGCGGTTTCAACCATTTCGACCATGAATGTGGAGCGCCCGCGCGCGAGATTGTCTGCAGCGCCAACGCGGCTGAAAAGCTGGTCGACAAGCCCGATCCGTGCAGCCTTGGCAGGAACGAAACCGCCCGCCTGCGCCATGAGGATAATCAGCGCATTCTGCCTGAGGAAAGTCGACTTACCGCCCATGTTCGGGCCGCCGACCAGCCACAGCCGATCGTTTTCGCTGAGCGCGCAATCATTTGCGACAAAGCGATCGCCGCTCTGCGCCAGCGCGGTTTCGACCACCGGGTGGCGTCCTGCTACGATGTTGAGTACAGGCTCTTCGAGGATATCGGGACGGCACCATTCGCCTTCGCTGGCCCGCTCGGCCTGCCCTGCCGATACATCAAGCCGAGCGAGCGCAGCAGCCGTTTGCGCGATAGGCTCGCGGCGGCTTGCAAGATGGCTCGTCAAATCTTCGAAGTGCGCTTCTTCAGCAGCAAGCGCGCGGCCACCGGCCTCGGCAATTCGCCCCGCTTCCTCGTGCAGGGTCAGCGAATTGAAACGCACCGCATTTGCCATCGTCTGGCGGTGGGTGAAGCCGCTATCCGCCGACATCAGCTTGTCGGCATGTTTGGCGGGCACTTCGATGAAATAGCCGAGCACGCCGTTGTGCTTGATCTTGAGCGAAGGCGTATCGGTTTCCTCACGATAGCGCGCTTCCATCGCCGCAATCGCGCGGCGGGCATTGCCGGAAACTTCGCGCAGATCATCGAGCGCATGATCATATTCGCTCGCGATAAAGCCGCCATTGCTGCGTTCCGTAGGCGGCGAGGGCACCAGCGCGCGGCTGAGCAGATCGGTCAGTTCGGCATGACCCGTAAGCGCGGGTAGCAGTGCGTTCAGCAGGGCAGGGCGGTCCAGCTTGCTCGCCAGCAAATCGTGCACCCGCCGTGCCTCGATCAGGCCATCGCGGATCTGGCCAAGATCGCGCGGACTCCCGCGCCCCGCCACCAGCCGACCGAGTGCACGACCGATATCCGGCAGGGCTCGCAAGAGCCCGCGAAGGTCGGCGCGCAGCAGCGGATCGGCGTGCAGGTAATGGACCAAAGCCAGCCGGTCCTCGATCACACCTTTGTCAGCGAGCGGCGCGGAAAGGTCGTCCGCCAGGAGCCGCGCGCCAGCACCGGTAACGCAGCGATCGATCGCCGCGATGAGCGAATGGCTGCGGCCGCCCTGCTGGCTGGCGAGAATTTCCAGGCTGGCGCGCGTTGCCTCGTCCATCGCCATGTGCTCACCCGACTGGCGCGCCTGCGGTGGCAGCAGCAAGGGCAGGGTCCCGCGACCGGCATGGTCGAGATAGGCGATCAGCCCGCCGGCCGCCGCCAGCATGGGCCGGCTGAACTGGCCAAACCCGTCGAGCGTTGCGACGCCGTGCACTTTCTTGAGAGATGCCTCACCCGCATCGCTGGCGAAATCGCCGCGCGGACGGATTACCGCATCTGCAGGTGCATCGCTCCAGTCGTCGGGCACGACAATTTCGCTCGCGCCGATCCGCGCGAGCACCGCACCGATACGCTCTGCTCCGCATTCCTCCAGCAGCATCGTACCAGTCGAAATATCGCACGATGCCACACCGATTGTGGCACGCATTTCGCACAATGCTGCAAGAACATTCGACCGCCGTGGTTCGAGCAGCGATTCCTCGGTCAGCGTGCCCGCCGTCACAAAACGAACGATGTCGCGCTTCACCAGCGCTTTCGAACTCGGCGTGCCCTCTCGCTTGGCGCGCGCCTTGGCTTCGTCGGGCGTTTCGATCTGCTCGGCAATGGCGACGCGGCATCCAGCCTTAATCAGCCGCGCGAGATAGCCTTCCGCTGAATGCACCGGCACGCCGCACATGGGCACGGGCTCGCCATTGTTTTCACCGCGCGTGGTGAGGGCGATATCCAGCACGCCTGCCGCCTCTTTCGCATCGTCGAAAAACAGCTCGAAAAAGTCGCCCATGCGGTAGAACAGCAGGCAGTCCCCGGCCTCGGCCTTGAGGTCGAAATATTGCTGCATCATGGGTGTTGCGGAACCGGCCATCTGGCCCCCACCGCTAGCGGGGTTCGCGATGATTCGGAAAGGGCGGGGCGCAAAACTTTCCCCTGCCAAGCCCCTATCGCTTTGGCCCAACTCCTTCTATGCGGGGCCGCAATAGAGGAGAATGAGTCTTGGACGAAAAAGAGAACACCAGCTTCACCACTCGCGAAGCGCTTTTCTATCACGAGACCATCCGCCCCGGTAAGATCGAGATCATCGCGTCCAAGCCGATGACGACGCAGCGCGATCTGAGCCTAGCCTATTCTCCCGGCGTTGCTGCGCCGGTTGAAGAGATCGCCCGCGATCCCTCGCTCGCCGCGAAATATACCGCGCGCTCCAACCTTGTTGCGGTGATTTCAAACGGCACTGCCATCCTCGGCCTTGGCAATCTCGGCGCGCTGGCTTCCAAGCCGGTAATGGAAGGCAAGGCGGTGCTGTTCAAGCGCTTCGCCGACGTCGATTCCATCGATATCGAGCTCGACACCGAAGACCCGGACAAGTTCATCGAAGCGGTCGCGCTGATGGAGCCGAGCTTCGGCGGCATCAATCTGGAAGACATCGCCGCGCCCGAATGCTTCATTATCGAGCAGGCCCTGCGTGAGCGGATGAATATTCCGATCATGCATGATGACCAGCACGGCACCGCTATCATCGCTGCGGCCGGCCTCATCAATGCCTGCCATTTGACCGGGCGAGAGCTGAAAGACTGCAAGATGGTGGTGAACGGCGCAGGTGCTTCTGCACTGGCCTGCACTGCGCTCATCAAATCGGTCGGCATTCCACATGAAAATGTGATCGTGTGCGATCGCTCCGGCCCGATTTACCCGGGCCGCGATAATGTCGATCAGTGGAAAAGCGCGCATGCGGTCGAAACGCCGCACCGCTCGCTG
Source organism: Aurantiacibacter sp. MUD61 (assembly GCF_027912455.1). NCBI lineage: Bacteria > Pseudomonadati > Pseudomonadota > Alphaproteobacteria > Sphingomonadales > Erythrobacteraceae > Aurantiacibacter > Aurantiacibacter sp. MUD61. The sequence goes on along the minus strand of NZ_CP115446.1, from coordinate 726,919 downwards.
GAAGAAGCGCTGGAAGGCGCGGACATTTTCCTCGGCCTGTCGGCAGCTGGGGCTCTTAAGCCTGAATGGGTGGAGAAGATGGCGGAAAACCCGATCATCTTTGCCATGGCCAATCCGGTGCCAGAAATCATGCCCGATGAAGCAAAGCGCGTGCGCCCCGATGCGATCATCGCGACCGGTCGGAGCGACTTCCCCAACCAGGTCAACAATGTCCTGGGTTTCCCCTTCATCTTCCGCGGCGCGCTCGATGTGCGGGCGACTGCGATCAATGAGGAAATGAAAGTCGCCGCCGCCCGCGCCATTGCCGAGCTGGCTCGCGAGCGTGTTCCTGACGAAGTGGCCGCCGCCTACGGTATCGACCACAAATTCGGCACCGAATATATCATTCCTGCGCCTTTCGATCCGCGCCTGATGGAGCGCGTTTCCTGCGCGGTCGCCAAGGCGGCGATGGACTCCGGCGTTGCCCAGGACCCGATCGAGGATTTCGACGAATACACGCTGCGCCTGCGCTCGCGCCTCAATCCGACATCCTCCGCGCTCACCCGCGTTTATGAGGACGCCAAGGCCAATCCGAAACGCATGGTGTTTGCCGAGGCGGAAGAGGATGTGGCGCTGCGTGCTGCGATCCAGTTCCGCGATTTCGGTTATGGCGAGCCCATCCTCGTCGGCCGGACCGAGAAGGTGCTGGAAAAGCTGCGCGAGCTGTCGGTCGACAATCCCGAAGAGTTCGAAATCGCCAATTCGGCGAATTATGAAGATATCGAGCCGATGGTGGAGTATCTCTACAAGCGGTTGCAGCGACGCGGATATACCGAGCGTGATGTGCGCCGCATGGTCAATCAGGAACGTAACGTCTTTGCAGCGTTGCTGGTGGCAACGGGCAAGGGCGATGGCATGATTTCCGGCCTCACCCGGACATTCAGCCAGACCGCGCGAGAAGTGGCCCGCGTTCTCGATCCCAAGCCCGATGCAACGCCGTTCGGCATCCACATGGTGGTGGGGAAGAACCACACGACTTTCCTCGCCGATACGACGATCAATGAACGGCCCAGCGCCGAACAGCTCGCCTATATCGCCAAGGAAACCGCCGCTGTTGCGCGCCGCATGGGTCATGAGCCGCGCGTCGCCTTCATGTCCTATTCCACCTTCGGCAATCCGGCAGGCCAGTGGCTCGGCAATATCCGCGATGCAGTGGCCATTCTCGATGCCGAGGATCCGGGCTTCGAGTACGAAGGCGAAGTCGCACCCGATGCTGCGCTAAACCCCAAGGTGATGGCGCTGTACCCGTTCAGCCGCCTGTCCGGTCCTGCCAATGTGCTGATCATGCCTGGCCTACAGAGCGCCAATCTCTCGGCAAAGCTGCTGCGCGAATTGTCGGGCGATGCCACCATCGGTCCGGTTCAGATCGGCATGGAAAAGCCAGTGCAGATCGCCCCGATGACTGCGATCGCGCCTGAAGTGCTTACGCTGGCGGTGCTCGCAAGCGCCGGTGTCGTGGGATAATCGGAGGCTTCGGTCAGTAAAACCAGGTGATAGCCGTGCAAACGGCTATCCCGACCGCGATGTTCATCGGGACGCCAACTTTCAGGAAGTCCGTGAAGCGATAATTGGCTGCGCCATAAACAAGGGTGTTGGTCTGGTATCCGATGGGCGTGGCGAAGCTGGCGCTTGCACCCAGCATCACCGCGATCACCATCGGCCTTGGATCGATCCCGGCAGCGGTGGCGAGGCCGATGGCGATGGGTGTCATGATCACCGCGATGGCATTGTTGGTGACGAGTTCCGTCATCACCGAGGTTATTGCGTAGATGGTCGCCAGCATAAGGAGAGCCGATCCGCCGATCATCAGCGGCGATAACGTATCGACGACCAGCTCCATGGTGCCCGCATTTTCCAGCCCCCTGCCGAATGCCAGCATGGCGAAAATGAGCACCAGTGTGCTCCCGTCAAGACTGGCCCAGGCTTCGTCGGGTTCGAGGCAGCGCGTCAGCAGGACCAGGGCCACGCCGAGTATCGCCATTATCTCGATTGGAAATCCGAAAGCAGCGGCTCCGATGACCACGGCTGCGATGGTCGCGAGCGCGATCGGAGCCTTGTCGCGGCGGAACGAACGAATGCCGCTTTCGGTGACATTCGTGAGCTGCACATTCGCTTGAAGGGTCGCCGCGGCATCTTCCGTCGCAGCGATCAGCAGACGATCACCCGCGCGCACCCGCACTTCGGCGAGCGAGGGACCTGGCAAGTGGCGGGGTCGCGAGATGCCGAGCACGCGAACTTGCAGGCGTGAGAGCAGGGGGATCTCGGCCAGCCTGCGCCCCACGATGGGATGGGTAGCTGAAACTACCGCTTCGACGATACGCAAGTCTTCGGGCCGCTGGTCCCGGCGCGTGGCGACACCGCCGCCCAAGCCGACAAGACCGGTGCGGAAATCGAGCGCTTCCGCAAGCGAGGCGAGCTCTTGCGGCGATGCAGAGACGACATACTGGTCGCCTTCTACCAATTCCCTTTGCTCGACATCGTTGCGGTCCAATTCGCGGCCCGACTGGTAGGCGAGGAACTTCAGTCCTGGCCTGCGACCAAGTTGCGTGTCGGCAATAGCACGTCCGCGCAACCGGCTCTCCGGGGCGACTGTCAGGTGGGAGAGATAGACATCGCTCTCGCTCTCGCCATCCTCTGCACGCGGAACGCGATTGGGCAACAGGATCGGGCCGAGGATCAGCAGCATGACGATCCCCGCCGTCGCACCGGCGGCGCCAGCCATCGTAATTTCGAAAATGCCGAACGGCTCCAGCCCGGCATCCTGCGCGACCCCATCGACCAGAAGGTTTGTGGACGTTCCGATGAGCGTGAGAGTGCCGCCGAGGATGGAAAGGTAGCTGACCGGTATCAGCAGCCGCGTCGCGGCGACCTGCAGCACGCGTGCCAATCGCTTCACGATGGGTATCATCACAATCACGACGGGCGTGTTGTTCATGAAGGCGGATGCGGCGACCGTACCTGCAGCGATCTCTCCCAAAGCGAGTTTCGGCTTGCGCAATGTCCGCGCGATCACCCATCCGGAAACCGCTTCCAGAGCGCCCGTCCGCAGGAGCGCGCCGGACAGAATGAACATGGCGGCGATCGTGATAGGCGCAGAATTTCCGAAGACGCCGAGCATCTCGTCCCTGGGCAGGAAGCCGAGCAACACCATGGCTCCGGCACCGATGATGGAAATGACGACCGGAGGTCTGCGCTCCATTGCGAAGGCGACGAATAGCGCGATGAGCAAGCCCAAGCCGATATAGGCCGAGTATTCGCTTAGAATGTCGGTTGAGCCCGCAAGGATCATATGCCCGCCGTTTCGGGCATATTACAGACCCTGTCCAACGGATTCGCTATTACCAGGGCACAGGCGATCCATCATAGGCCAGAAATACATGGCGCGGCTCGCTCTCGCTTTCGATCACATCGAGCATGCCGCTTACGCTGGTATCGACATCGATCAGCGCGTTCGGCCCGCCCATGTCCGTCTGTACCCAGCCGGGATGGAGCGACAATACGCCAACGCCGCGATCCTTGGCATGCTCTTCGAATAGCGAGCGGGCGAAGATGTTCTGCGCCGCCTTGGACACGCGGTAGAGGTTCACGCCGCCCGATGAATCGTCGATCGAGCCCATCTTGCTGGTGAGCATAGCAATCGTGCCGCCCTCTTTCAGCTGGGGCAGCAGCGTGAGCGCGGCCTGGATCGGAGCGGTGGCATTGGTGTGGACGATGTCCGCCACATTCTCGCGCGTCAGCGCATCGAGCGGTTGCGGGCGCTCGCCCATGATGCCAGCGTTCATGATGAGAAGATCGAGAGCGCCCGCTTCGACATGATCGCCGAGCGCTTTCACGCTCGCCATATCGGTGACATCGCAATTGGCAATTGTGATCGCGCCGTCGCTCGCCTCGGCGGCAGCGTGAAGATCGTCGCTGCGGCTGCGCTCTGTCGCGATTACACGATAGCCGCGATCCACGAGATGCTTGGCGAAACCAAGGCCGATGCCGCGCGACGCGCCGATGATGATTGCTGTCTTGTCACTCATGCGATTGCTCCTGATGCTTTCATCCATCAGCGAGCCAGCGCGGCGGTGGTTCCGCCAACAGCTGCGTGATTATTTGTCTGTACGACGAAAGCGGAAATACCAGACTTCGTGGCCGTAGGTGTTGCGCGCCTTGTGCTCGTAGCGCGTCTCCGGCCAGCCCGACGGGCGGTTGCGGAAATTGTCGGGGCCTTCGATCACCCATTCGAACTGATCGGTAAACCGCCGCATCACCATCAGCGCATGGCGGACATATACTGGGTGATCGGTGCCGAAGCGGAATTCACCGCCAGGTTTCAACTTGTCGGCAATCATCTGTACCGGGCCATCGTTCATCATGCGGCGCTTGGCATGCTTGTTCTTTGGCCACGGGTCGGGATGCAGCAGGTAGAGCATCGTCAGCGCGCCATCGGGAATGCGGCTGAGTACATCGAGTGCATCGCCATGAAAAATGCGCACATTGCCGAGGTTCTGGTCGCGCACATGGGTGAGCGCCTGCGCAACTCCGTTAAGAAAAGGTTCGGCGCCGATAAAGCCGTGATTTGGCAACAGGTCCGCGCGGTAGGCGAGATGCTCTCCCCCGCCGAAACCGATTTCGAAATGCAGGGGGATATCCTCGCCGAAGAGCGATTTCGCAGTCACTTCACCTTCCGCCGGCGGTGAAATGCGCGGCAGCAAACTGTCTACCAGCTCCTGCTGTCCTGCGCGCAGCGGCTTGCCCTGGCTGCGCCCGTACAGCCGGTTGAGTGTCGTCGGATCGCCTTCTTTGAATGCAGACATGGCCGCCCCGCTAATGCGGCGGCTGCGCCCTGTCCAGACTTGGTGGGGGTTGTGGAGCGGCAGGCCAGCCCCTAGGTCGCGCGCGATATGGAACAGGCACTCGCATTTTTCGAAGCCCAGCCCCTCTGGGCGCAATCGCTCATCGGGCTGATCCTGTTGGCGGTGGCTGCGCTGGTGGTGAATTTCCTGCTGAAGAAAGTGCTGCTGCGCCTTGCGGCCCCTTTCCTCGACACCCGCACACTGACGGCGGACAAGGCTGCAGCACGGCTGGCGACTGTCGCTCCCCTGTTGCTGATTGCTCGCGGTATTTACCAGGTGCCGCATCTGCCAGAGGAAGTTCGTCAGCTCATCGAGAATGTGGCGATGGCCAGCATTATCCTGAGTGTCGCGATGGCGATCAGCAAAGGCCTCGATTACGTCAACGAGATCTACAATCGGACGCCGCAAGCCCGGAACAAGCCGATCAAGGGCTATATTCAGGTCATCAAGATCGTCGTCTACTGCGCGGCTGCGATCCTCGCGATTGCCGCGCTGATCGAACAATCACCGCTGCTGCTGCTGTCCGGCCTTGGCGCAATGGCTGCCGTGCTGCTGCTGGTGTTCAAGGACACCATCCTCTCGCTCGTCGCCAGCGTACAGCTCTCGAGCAACGACATGCTCCGCGTCGGCGACTGGATTGAGGTGCCGGGCATGAATGCCGATGGCGATGTGATCGATATCGCGCTGCACACGGTGAAAGTGCAGAATTTCGACAAGACCATCGTCAACATCCCCACCTATCGCCTGATCGCCGACAGTTTCCGCAACTGGCGCGGCATGGCCGAAGCTGGTGGGCGCCGGATCAAGCGATCGCTGCCTCTCGACCAGAATTCCGTGCGCTTCCTGTCGGATGAAGAAGTGCAGGGCCTGCGCCGCTTCCGCCTGCTGTCAGACTATCTCGGCGCGAAAGATGCCGAGCTGCGCGAATGGAATGCACGCGAATTGGCGGGTGACACCAATCCGGTCAACGCGCGCCGCATTACCAATATCGGCACCTTCCGCGCTTATGTAATCGCTTACTTAAAGGCCCACCCGGAACTTTCGACCGAAGCCTTCACCCTGCTTGTCCGCCAGTTGGAGCCGACTCCGCAAGGCCTGCCGCTCGAAATCTACTGCTTCACCGGCACCACCGAGTGGGCCGAGTATGAGCGCATCCAGGCCGATGTCTTCGATCACTTGTTGGCGATCCTGCCGGAATTCGGACTGCGCTTGTATCAGCAGCCGAGCGGGCTCGATCTGGGCCAGTTGCGGGTGACTACGGAATAGGAAAACCCCGGAAGCGGATCTCGCTGCCGGGGCTTTCTCGGGTACCCCCCATTCGAAAACGGGTCTTCGCGGCCCGGGGTTCAAGCGGGCGTTTTTATTCTCAGGCAGCTTCCTGCTCGGCGTCGGGATCGCGCAGAACATAGCCGCGGCCCCAAACCGTCTCGATGTAATTCTCACCGCCGCATGCGCTGGAGAGCTTCTTGCGCAGCTTGCAGATGAACACGTCGATGATCTTGAGCTCTGGCTCGTCCATGCCGCCGTAGAGGTGGTTGAGGAACATTTCCTTGGTCAGCGTCGTGCCCTTGCGCAGCGAAAGCAGCTCGAGCATCGCATATTCCTTGCCGGTCAGGTGGACGCGGGCACCATCGACTTCGACAGTCTTGGCATCGAGGTTCACGGCCAGCTTGCCGGTGCGGATGATCGACTGGCTGTGGCCCTTCGAACGACGCACAACAGCGTGAATGCGGGCAACCAGCTCATCGCGGTGGAAGGGCTTGGTCACGTAATCGTCGGCACCGAAGCCGAAGGAGCGGATCTTGCTGTCCATTTCGGCAATGCCGGAAAGGATCAGAACCGGCGTCTGCACCTTGGCGACGCGCAGCTTCTTCAGCACATCATAGCCGTGCATGTCCGGCAGGTTCAGGTCGAGCAGGATGATGTCGTAATCATACAGCTTGCCCAGATCGAGGCCTTCCTCGCCCAGATCGGTCGAATAGACATTGAAGCCTTCGGTGGTGAGCATCAGCTCGATTGCTTTTGCCGTTGTCGGCTCGTCTTCAATCAACAGAACGCGCATTTTGGGTCCCCTTGTGTCCCCGTTGGTAACCCCCCGGTAGGAGGTGTTGCCATGAATTAACCACGGCACTTCTCACCAAAAAAGGTAAATAATTTGTTTCCGGCGTTAACACTTTCTCGGTGAGTCTTTCGGGTAACAGGCCAAAAGCCGTTAATTTCTGCCGGTTTGGCGCAATTCAAGGATTAGGGCTTTGCGACGATTCGCAGCGTGACGATGCGGCGGAAACGCGGTTTCGTTGAATTAATACATGCCGGATGGGGCCATGTAATATCTCCGGGCGGGGAGGATGGGGTGCCGACGATTATCAAGAGCCTGCCCCCGGCATGAATGAGGGCGAAGCGAAGCTAGGCGCGCGCCAAAGCTGTAGGAAAGGCCTGTTTTCATACAGCGTTTCGGCACCCGCGCCCCTTGCCAGCGCAAATCCGTTTTGCAAGATTGTGCGTCTCAACAGGGGCACAGCACAAGACAGGGGGAATGAATGCGCACATATGCGATGGTAGCGACGGCAATCGGGGGCTCGGCTTTGCTGGCGGGATGCAGCGGGCCGGCTGCTCCGAGCGTGGATGAACAGATGGCCGCGCTCGAATCATTCCGGAGCGAAGCCCGCGGCTGCAATCGAAGTTTTGAAGAGCAAACCGGAAGCGCCGGGGAGTTTGCCGGGGCAGAGGCTGTCGTGTGCATCGGGCAGATTTCCTCCGAGGAGCCGTACGGTGTTACTTTCATCACTGGCGGAAATGCCGAGGCGGCACCCGGCACGGTCATTTTCGAAATGGCCAATCACAATCACCCGCTCGCCTACGAAGAGATTCTGGAGCTGATGCAGCGCATGGCCGGTATCGATACTGAGGAAGAGCGCATGGCGTTCGGTACCGAGCGCCAGTCTTTGCGCACCGCCAACCAATACATGCCTCCCGAACCCGGCGAGTTCAAACCGCTGATGGAAACGGAAGAGGGCATGGAGATTTCGGTGGCATGGGGCACCGCGAATGCCGGACCGAATTCGGTAACCTACCGGATCGACCCGCCCAGTTAACGCGCTACTCGGCCGCGATCCCCACAACCGCGACGCGCGAGCCATCGGGGCTCACCGCGACACGGGTGGCGCTGGCGAGGCCGTGATCGGCAAGGTCGGCGATGACTTCCCAGCCTGCGGCCCCTTCGCGCCAGCGGTGCAGCTGCGTGCCTTCGATCTGCAGGATCGATCCATCGGGCGCCCAGGTGTGATTGGCATTGGTCCCGGCAATCGGCGTGATCGGGCGCACGGCGCGGGTTTGGGGATCGACCGCCTTGATCCACACCTCCTCATTGGTCTGCCGGTGCACGAAGCTGAACTCGGCAGTGCCCGGGATCAAATGGGGAGAGGCGGGCACGGCATGGCCGCTGACGAAGTGATAGCGCGGCTCGCCAGCATGGCTGAGCGCGACGTTGAAGCCATAGCGCGACCAGAACAGCACATCGTCGCTCGCATGATTGCGCGCGAAATAGCCGACCGGCTCGTCCACCCCTGCTGTTTCGAGCAGCCATGAGGGGTTGCCCGGATCGGCGCGGTCCACCTGCCAGATCGAGCGGTTGCGCTCGAACACGACAGAGATCGTGCGATTGTCCGGCGAGGGCGTGGGCGAATATTCGCTCTCCGGCGTGCGGGTGATCTGCGTGTGCTCGCCGGAGGCAATGTCATACTCCCACACATCGGTCTGCGCGCCATCGCTGCGCGAATAGACGAAAGTGTCGCCGCCCGCCGTGAAGAACGGCTGGTTGTCATAGAGCGTGGGGCGATTGGTGGTGTTGATGCCGTTCGAGAGTGCGTCATCCGAGGCGGAGGCATCGTAGGCGAAAAGGAAGATATCCGGCTGCGGCTCAGGCGCGTCCTGCGCGATCGCGGGGGTGGCGAGCGCGAGGGTGGCGAGTATCGTCAGGGTCGGGCGGTGCTGCTTCATGGACTCTCCTAGATTTGGGCCAAGCTTAACACGAGCGTCCTCATCGTAAACTGTAGTGTCATTCGCGCCGCTACGAACGTTGCGTGGAAAAGGCCATTGGGGAGACGCTTATTCGCGTTTCACCCTGCGAAGTCCCCTTAGCCCAGAGTGGCCTGCAGCGTCGCACCGCCGCCCCACAATACGAGCAAAATAACGCTTTCCCACCCGATGCCCGCAGGCCCCTGTTTCTGCCGCCTCAGCAAGCCGATCAGCAAGACCGCTGTCATCAACAGGACCAGCGCCATCCAGAAGATCGCGCGCTCAGACACTGCATGGTAAATCGAGCCCTCACGATAGGCGATGTCGCTCGAGGCGATAAACAGTGCATCGAACATATTGCCGCCGATGATGCCGCCGATGGCCAGTTGCAGCGCGCCTCGCCTGACTGCTGCAATTGTAGTGACAAGCTCTGGAAGCGATGTGATGACGGCCGTGCCAAGCGCGCCGACGACGCCTTGCGATATGCCCAATCGGCCCGAAAGCTCGAGACCGGTCATGCCGACAATCCAGCCGGACAAGCCTACAATGATTGTAAACGCTCCAAACAATGTTCCGATAAGCCACAGCGATCGCATGTCTTCGCACTCGTCGTCGTCTTCGCTGCGGGTGTCCTTGGTCGAACGCGGGAACCACATCGGTCGCCGATGAATCTTGTGAGCGTTATACAGGCCAAGAAGATAGACCCCGACCAGGATGGGCGTCAGCGGGTTTATCGCCCAGATAGTGAAATCGGGCGTGGCCCACGCCAGTATCGGCAGGGCGATCAGGATTATCAGCACCGTTGCTTGGCCAAGATTGACTGCGCTGGCAGCGGCATGCTCCAGATTGACCTTCCGATACGCCACGTCCGCCAAGGCAAGAAACATCGTTTGCGCAGCAATCCCGCCCAGCGCGTTGGTGATAGCGAGATCGGCTGCCCCAGATGCAGCGGTACTTGTCGATGTGACAATGCCAGCTATGCTCGTGCCAGCGCCGAGCAATACCGATCCGACAAGCGCCTCACCGAATTTCGTGCGGTCGGCGATGGTATCGGCATAGCCGGACATTTTGCTGCCGAATAGCGCGATGATTGCTGCGCATCCCGCGCAAATTGCAAACAGTTCAGGTGTTGAAAATTGGGCTGGATCGGGCAGAAATTTACTCCGAAAGCGGTGGGACGCTCGAAAAATAATTTGGCAGCATGTGGTTTAATCGCTGATCCGGGCTGGACGTTCCCACTAACCGCCTGCCTCAAACCATATCTTCATGCCGAGGAAACTAGCCCCTCACCCCGCAGCAGCCACCTTGCCCCCAGCCTTCTCGATGCCGAACGGCAACCTGCCCCACACCCGTTCGTGGATGAAGTACAGGATCAGCTTGGTGAAAATCTCCAGCCCGCCGATGGATAGGGCGGTTGCGGCGTTGCCGGTGAAGAACCATGCGAGCAGGAAAGTGTCGAGCGAGGCGATGGTGCGCCACAGGGCGGTTTTCACCGTCGTCCGCCGCATCGTTTCGCGGCTGCGTTCGCTCGCAGGGTTCTTGCCCCACTGGATCGCCTGCCACGCGCGTTCGTGGAGGAAATAGAGGATGAGCTTGGTCGCGACTTCGGTCGCGGCGATCAGGCCGGCGGTCTTGACCGCGTCTTCCTGCGCCAGCTCGATACCGAAAAACGGCCCGAGATAGGTGATCAGCAGGTAGGAGAGGATGAGTGTGTCGAGCGTGCCGACCGTCCGCCACGAAACGGCCTTGGCGATGGAGCGCCAGCGCTTGATGCGCGGGTGCTTGCGCGGCGCGAGCGAAGGGGCTTCCGGCCCGAAAAAGGGCCCTTGTGCGTGTTCCCTCAACTGCTCCGCGCCTCAGCCTTTGCCTTGTCCGCCATGCGGTTGCGGCGTTGCTGTTCGGATTTCGCATCGGCAAGGCTGGTGTAACGATATTCGCCAACGCGGTATTCGAGGACCCACCTGGCACTCACGCCGTTGGGCAGGTTCTCGGGCACGGGAGGAGGTGCGGTGCTGCCGCCTTCGTTTTCCCATTCACTGGTGCCGAAGGGGCTGGAGCGCAGGCTGTCTTGCTCGATATTCATGGTGTGACCTTTGCAGCGGGAGGCGTTTGCGCGGTGAGCGTTTCGGTCCCAGCGTGCGTTTCGGGCCGTTGGCCATCCTCAGCGTGGCCGGGCCAGCCCACGGTCGGCAGGCTTTGGCCGCTGCGCCAGTCGGCTATCCGCTGGGCGAAGAGATGGCTCCGATCGCGCAGGTCCAGATCGCCCTCGCCAAGCGCCGCATGCTGCGCACGCAGAATGGCGAGCTGGTGATCGTAGAGCAGTTCGTTCATTGACATGGGGGCCTCCTTCAAGGAGCCGGAGGATCGGGGCGGGGACCCGCTCGGCACCGCGAGCATTGCTGCCACGGTGCCGCGCCGGTTGCATTATGCCTGATCAGCCCTGCTGATTGCGGGCCTGTTCCTCGTGGGTGGACTCTTCGGCCTGCATTTGCAGGTTGGTGGCGCGCTTGTGCCCGCCATCGACTTCGGCTGTCTCGTAAGAGAAGCGCTGGTCGACCTTCGGAGCCTCAGCTTCCTGCTGCAGGTCCTTCTTCTTGAAAGGCAGGGCATCGCCGCCCTTTTCCGGAATAATCGTGCCGGTACCCTTGTCCTGATTGTAGGATTTGATGTTGCCGAAATGGGCCATGATATTTCCTTCCTGGAGAGTGCAGCGCACCAGTATTGGCCACGGCTGCGGCTAGGAGGCTCAAAGGATGGAAAAAGGGGCGCGTCCTGGCGCCGGTCAGACCGTCTATTGCGACTGGTAGCTGATCTATAGATGGTGGCGAGGGGCCTGAATTACAATGGCTCTCAACCGATTAACTCAACGCCGCCAGCTTCTTCGCCCTGCGCCGCTGCACGCTCGAGCCAATCCCGATAGCCTCGCGATATTTCGCCACGGTGCGCCGCGCGAGGTCGAAGCCTTCCGCCTTCAGCAGGTCCACCAGAGCATCGTCGGACAGGATCTTCTTCGGGTCCTCGGCATCGGTCAGCGCCTTGATGCGGGCCTTGACGGCTTCGGCGCTCGCGCCTTCGCCGTCTGCCGAGGCCACGCCGCTGGAGAAGAAGTATTTCAGCTCAAAGGTGCCGCGGTCGCAGTGGAGGAATTTGTTGCTCGTCACGCGGCTGACGGTGCTTTCGTGCATTTCGATGGCTTCGGCCACCTTGGCGAGAGTGAGGGGTTTCAGCTCGCTCACCCCTTTGCGGAAGAAACCGTCCTGTTGCTTCACGATCTCGGCGGCGGTTTTGAGGATGGTCTTCTGCCGCTGGTCCAATGCCTTGATCAGCCAGTTGGCATCGGCGAGCTTTTCATTGAGCCAGCTCTTCGCGTCCTTGCCCGGGGAGCCCTCTTTCAGTTCAAGGTAATAGCTGCGATTGACCACAAGCCGGGGCAGGGTCGCTTCGTTCAGCTTGATGTCCCATGCGCTCTCGCCTTTGCCTTCGGTGATCAGCACATCGGGCACCACCGCGCTGGCGCCACTGCCGCCGAACGCGAGGCCGGGCTTGGGATTGTAGCTGCGCAATTCGGACAGCATGTCTGCCAGATCCTCGTCATCGACGCGGCAGATGCGCTTGATCTGCGCGAAGGCTCCCTTGGCGATGAGATCGAGGTTGTTGATCATCACTTCCATGCACGGATCGTAACGATCGGCCTCCTTCGCCTGCAGCGCGAGGCATTCGCTGAGATCGCGCGCGCCAACGCCCGTCGGGTCCATGCTCTGCACGCATTCGAGCGCGCGTTCGACATCGGCGAGCGGCACGTTCAGTGCATTCGCGACGTCGTGCAATTTGGCGGTGAGATAGCCTGCCTCATCCAGCTGGGCGATCAGGTGATGGGCGATAAAGGCAGTGTGCTGGCACGGCGCGCAGGCACCCACCTGTTGCTCAAGGTGATCGGCGAGGCTGAGCGCGACATCTTCGCGGTTCTCTAGGTCAAAACCCGAATCCTCGCCGCCGCCCGATGCCATGGCTTCGGACCAGTCGCCGGTGTCGCGGTCCCGGTCCAGTGCGCTCTCGTCGATATCGAGCGCGGAATCGCCGTCTCCCGGAGTGGAATCGTGTAGTTCGGGTTCGGCGGGTTCTTCGCCGTCGCGCTCGCGCATCTCGCCCGCTTCGAGGAGCGGATTGCTTTCCAGCGCATCGCCGATGAAGGTCTCGATCTCGAGGTTGGACAGCGCCAGCAGCTTGATCGCCTGCTGCAGCTGCGGCGTCATCACCAGCGATTGCGATTGCCTGAGGTCCAGTCTCGGGCCGAGTGCCATAGGGTTACCTGACCAGCATCACAGCTCGAAATTGTCGCCGAGGTAGAGGCGCTTCACATTCTCGTCCGCCACCAGCTCCTGCGGGCTGCCTGCGAACAGCACCTGGCCGCCGTAGATGATGCAGGCGCGATCGACGATATCGAGGGTTTCGCGGACATTGTGATCGGTGATCAGCACGCCGATACCGCGGCTTTTGAGGTCTTTCACCAGGTCGCGAATGTCGCTGATCGAGAGCGGATCGATCCCGGCAAAGGGCTCATCCAGCAGCATGATCGAAGGGTTCGCGGCGAGCGCACGGGCGATTTCGCAGCGGCGGCGTTCCCCGCCAGAAAGCGCCATGGCCGGGCTTTCGCGCAGGCGGGTGAGGCCGAATTCATCGAGCAGGCGTTCGAGTTCACGCTCGCGCACGTCCTTGTCCGGCTCCACCATTTCCAGCACGCAGCGTATATTCTGCTCCACCGTCATGCCGCGGAAAATGCTGGTTTCCTGCGGGAGGTAACCAAGGCCGAGGATCGCGCGGCGATACATGGGCAGCTTGGTGACATCGACGCCGTCCATCAGGATGCGGCCGCTATCGGGCTTCACCAGACCCATGATCGAATAGAAACAGGTGGTCTTGCCCGCGCCGTTGGGGCCGAGCAGGCCGAGCACTTCGCCTTTCGCCACCGTCAGCGAGATGTCCGAGAGTACGCTGCGCTTGTCATAGCTCTTCGCGATGGAGACCACTTCCAGCCCGCCGCTTTCGGGCAGGTCCGGCGCGGCGTTGGAGGGCGCTTCGGCCATGGATTCGGCCAGTGCCTCTTCATCGATCAGATCATTGTCGAGCGAGCTCATAGCCTCTCCATAGGCACGCTTTCGCGGCGTTTGAAGGGTGTTTGGCAAGATTCCTGCATGGCCTCTCTTTTTCCGTCCCGCTGCTGAACATTTGGTTGATGCGCTTGCAACTATGCCCCGCTTGGGACTAGGCTCCCGATTCTCTGGAGAGGGAGACGCGCAATGGCAAAGGCGCTGGCCGATACTTCGCAAACGCAAAAGCGGGCGGAACAGGCAGAGCACAGCGGCACCACATGGCACCGCAAGGCAAGCGATCACATCGCTTATGGCCTGCTGGTGTACACCGGCATGCATATTTTCTGGACGATGACCCAGCTCAAAAGCAGTGGCGGCTCGGTGCTGCCCTATTTCGCGCTCGTCGTGCTGGTGATCGCCATCATTCCGGGCTGTCGCTATCTCGAGCGACGGTGGGAACAGCTGACTGCAAGCGGGGTTGATGATGCGACCCTGGCACCGATGTTCAGGAAGGAGATGGGCTTATTCTGGCTTTGCGTGATTGGCTTGCCGATTGGCCTGACACTTCTGTTCAAGGGCGTGGCAGCGCTCCTCTGAAGCTATTTTCCATTGTGCTGGCGGGCGTTCTGCTCGCGCTGGCCGCGCCGGTTCTGGCCGCAGTGCCGGGCGGCGATGCGGCGGCTGAAGCCGTGGATGCCGCCGCCGCGCCCGAGCCGCGCTCGATGGAAACCGAGCAAAGGGAGGGTGAGGACGAGCGCATCACTGCGCGCCTCAGCGAAATCTTTGCCAATGTGCCAAGCCTTGCGGGCGTGACGCCGAGTACTAGCAACGGTGTGGTGACCCTGTCCGGCACTGCGCCGGACGACGCAGCGATTGCGCGCGCGGAGGCCATTGCCTTGGGCTTCGACAGCGTCGTGACGGTCGAAAATTCGATAGAGCGCGATGTATCGGTCGATCTCGGCGAAGGGATCGGCGGGATAGAGGACCGCATTGCCGACCTCTGGCGCATGCTCCCGCTTGCAGGGCTGGCGCTGATCGTGGCGATTGCGATTGGCCTCCTCGGCTATCTCATCGCGTCTTTCCGTCCGCTGTGGAATCGCATCACCCCCAACGCCTTTCTGGCCGAGCTGATCGTCAGCGCGATCCGCTTCGTCTTCGTCGTACTCGGCATTGTTGTCGCGCTCGACATGATCGGAGCAGGCGCGCTGATGGGCGCGGTGCTGGGCGGAGCGGGCGTCATCGGTCTCGCGCTGGGCTTTGCCATGCGCGATACGGTGGAGAATTACGTCGCCAGCCTGATGCTCTCGCTCCGGCAACCTTTCCGCGCGAATGATCACATCGTGATCGACGGCACGCATGAGGGCCGCGTGATCCGCCTGACCAGCCGTGCGACCGTGATCCTGACGCTGGAAGGCAACCATCTGCGCATCCCCAACAGCACGGTCTTCAAAGGCACCATCCTAAACTATACCCGCAACCCGCAGCGTCGGTTCGGTTTCGTGCTCGGCGTGGATGCCGATGACGATGCGGAGGCGGCGCGCCAGCTCGGCCGGGACACGCTCTCGGCCATGCCATTCGTCCTCAATGATCCGCCACCCGAAGTCCGCATTACCGAGGTCGGCGATTCCAATGTCGTGCTGCAATTCCTCGGCTGGATCGACCAGCGCGAGGCCGACTTCAACAAGGCGAAAAGCCGCGCCATCGCGATTGCCAAGGTCGCGCTGGAGGATGCAGGCTTTGCCCTTCCGGAGCCAATCTACCGCCTGCGCTTCGACCAGCGCACCGCGACACTGCCGTTCCAGAATGTGGGCGAGAGTGGCGATCAGCCGGCGCGCGCACCGGCGCCCGCACAAAAACCCGCACCAGCTCCGTCCGCCGCTCCGACGCCCACCCCGACTGACGTCGATGTGGATGTCGCGCCGGAAGACGAAGTCGCCCGGATGGTGGAGGAAGAGCGCGATAGCTCAGGCGGCGATCAGGCAGATGACCTGCTCGACTCCTCACGCCCGGTGGAATAGCCGGGTGCGATGAATGATCGCAGTGACCTTTCCCCTCTCCAGCGTCTCGATGCCCTGATCGACAGGCAGGGCCCTGAGCTCGCGGCCATCGGTCGCGAGGCGCTGCGGGCAGTGGTCCAGGCCATGCCGACGGCCAATCGTATCGTCGATGAAAGCGACGGGTTGCTTCGCATCCATCACACGCCGGGAATGAGCCTCGATCACACCATCGTGACCGTCAGTTTTCACGGATATTGGGTCACCTATGATTTCCCGCAGGGTGACCGGATGATCGACTACGACGAACTGCTGCGCCGGGCCAACAAGGGCATGTATCACTATGTGATAGAGGGGCCGGGCGATGTGAAAGATCGCGAGGTAGAATGGTTGCTGAATGAAGCAGCCGACCGTGCCGATCCGCCGCCCAACCCGGAAAACCACGCGCGCCTTTACTTCAGAGAAGACCTGAATCAAAAACTCCCGGGCGCTTAGCGGAACGCCCGGGAGCTTTTTGGCCAGCCGATCGCTCAGCCGGTTCTAGCACTGTGATGAAGGATCAGGAACCGCCCGGGCCACCGCCACCACCGCCACCGGGGAATGGCAAATCCCCGAGGCAGGAGCCTTCGTCGATCTCGATGTAGAAGTAATTCTCGCCCGGCTTGCGCGCCGCTTCGGTTGTACCGTCGCAATACTGGATGAAGTAGCCGACCTGCTGGTAAGCGCCGTTGAAATAATTGTCGATGTAGGAAAACGGCTTGGTCGGGTTGGGCGTGTAGCTCGAATTGGCGACAGCCGTTGGTGCGGCAATTGCTGCGAGCAGCGCTGCTCCGGCGATCATGGTTCTCTTCATCATGGTCAGTCCTCATTATTGCGACCGCTGAGTGCGGACGAGGATGAGGATAAGCCCTTGAATCGGATTATATTAAGTCCGGACGACTGCGTAGGTCGCGCCAATTGAACGCTTGGGCGCGTTAACTATCGCATTGAAAAGCCGTGCGAAATTTTATTACGCAAAATCACGCGCCCGCGCGTGGGGCTAAAGCATTTCCCTGCTTCGCCCACACGCGAGTCGCACCGATAGATCAGCCCTGCTTCGCGCGCTCGATGGCTTCCACGACAACGCGCTTGGCTTCGGCGGCATCGCCCCATGCACCAACGCGGACCCACTTTTCGGCTTCGAGATCCTTGTAGTGGGTGAAGAAGTGCTCGATCTGCTGGAAGATGATGCTGGGCAGATCCTTGGTTTCGCCAACGTCCGAATAATACGGGAAAGTCGTGTCGACCGGCACGCAGATCAGCTTTTCATCGCCGCCATGCTCGTCTTCGAGGTTCAGCACGCCGATCGGGCGCGCGCGGACGACGCAGCCGGCCATGAAAGGCGAACGGGCGATTACCAGCGCATCCAATGGATCGCCATCGGGCGACAGCGTGTGCGGAACGAAGCCGTAATTGGCCGGATAGCGCATCGGCGTGTGCAGGATGCGGTCGACAAACAGTGCACCCGACTGCTTGTCGAATTCGTACTTCACCGGCTCGCCGCCCGTCGGGACTTCGATGATGACATTCAGGCTCTCCGGCGGATTGTCGCCCGTCGGGATATGTTCGATACGCATTGGTGGTGTTCCGTTCCTTGTGGAATCTGAAGACACCCCCTCCCAAAACTGTCGCGCCGCCTAGCGCAAGTTAGACATTCTGCCAACCCGAACATCCGTTGGGGAATTGCCCTTGGCGCGCAACCTGCCTAGATGCCGCGCCATGGCAAAAGGCAATACACCGCAGGCGATCCGCGGAACGCAGGATATTTTTGGACCCGAGGCGGAGGCATTCGCTTTCGTCGTCGAAACATTCGAGCGCGTGCGCAAGCTCTACCGCTTCCGCCGCGTGGAAATGCCGGTGTTCGAGAAGACCGAGGTTTTCAGCCGCGCGATTGGTGAGACGACCGATGTTGTCTCCAAGGAAATGTATTCCTTCGAGGATCGCGGCGGGGACTCGCTCACGCTGCGGCCCGAATTTACGGCCGGGATTGCGCGCGCCTACCTCTCCAACGGCTGGCAGCAGCATGCGCCGCTCAAGGTCGCGACGCACGGCCCGCTGTTCCGCTACGAGCGCCCGCAGAAGGGCCGCTATCGCCAGTTTCACCAGATCGACGCTGAGATCATTGGCGCAGCCGAACCGCAGGCCGATGTCGAACTGCTGGCAATGGCCGACCAGGTGATCCGCGAACTGGGCATCGAGGGCGTGACGCTGCACCTCAACACGCTGGGCGATGGCGACAGCCGCGAAGCATGGCGCGCGGCGCTGGTGGAGTATTTCAGCGCGGTGAAGGGTGAGCTTTCCGAAGAATCGCAGGAGCGGCTCGAAAAGAACCCGCTGCGCATTCTGGACTCGAAAGACCCGCGCGACCGCAAATTCGTCGCCGATGCGCCGAAGATTGACGCGTTCCTGTCGGATGAGGCGCGGGCGTTCTTCGATGCGGTGACGAGTGGGCTCGATGCGGCAGGCGTGAAATGGGTGCGCGCCGAAAGCCTCGTGCGCGGCCTCGACTATTACCGCCACACCGCGTTCGAGTTCATCCCGGATGAGGGCTCGGCGGCGGCGGATGCGCTGGGTAGCCAGAGCACGATTTTGGGCGGCGGGCGTTATGATGGCTTAATGGAAAGCCTCGGCGGCGCGCCGACGCCTGCGGTGGGCTGGGCTGCGGGGATCGAGCGGCTGGCGATGCTGGTTGGGGAGACTGCCCCACAAGACGAACTGGACGTTGCGATAATTCCAATGGGCGAAGCAGCCGAGTTGGAAGCGGCAAAGATTGCCCGGAAGCTGCGCGATGCTTCAAACCGGACCGAGATATTCGCCACCGGAAAGGTGAAGAAGCGCATGGCCAGAGCAGATGCTGCTGGGGCTCGTTATGCTGTGGTCATTGGAGATGAAGAATTGGCAGCTAGTCAAGTCACCTTGAAGGCCATGAAGACAGGCGAGCAAGCTCCCCTGCATGCACCACTTTTGCCACAGGTGATTGCGGACTTTCTGTTCGAGGATTGGGACGGGTTCGAGAATGGTTCGCCGCCAGCCTTAGCGGATCGTATGCCAATTAAACCTGAAGGTAGTGTCTTTTGGACGCTCCCCTCAGGCAAGATCGTCGATCCCCTGTGACCATCCCAGCCGAACGCCTTCACCAGATCGCCAACCGCTTCGCCGAGCTCGAGGCGCGGATGGCGTCTGGGCAGCTGGAGGGCGAGGCCTTCGTGCAGGCTTCGCGCGATTATGCCGAGCTGGAGCCGGTCGCGAAGTCGGCTGCCGAGGTGCAGGCCATGCGCGAGGAAATCGCGGGACTCACCGAAATGCTCGCCGATCCCGAAATGAAAGCCATGGCGGAGGAGGAGCTGGAGACGCTCAAGAAGGCGTTGCCGCAGGCCGAGCGCGCGCTTTCCATCGCCATGCTGCCCAAGGATAGCGCCGACCAGCGCCCCGCGATGCTCGAAATCCGCGCGGGCACGGGCGGGGACGAAGCGGCGCTGTTCGCGGGCGATCTTTTCCGCATGTATGAACGCTACGCGGCGGAGAACGGCTGGAAAGTTGAGCCGGTGAGCATGAACGCAGCCGAAGTCGGCGGCTTCAAGGAAATCGTGGCGAACGTCACCGGCTCAGGCGTGTTCGCCAAAATGAAATTCGAGAGCGGCGTGCACCGCGTACAGCGCGTGCCTGTCACCGAAAGCGGCGGGCGCATCCACACCAGCGCGGCGACCGTTGCGGTGCTGCCAGAGCCGACCGAGGTCGATGTTTCGATCGACGACAACGACCTGCGCATCGACATCTACCGCTCCAGCGGTGCGGGCGGACAGCACGTCAACACCACCGATAGCGCGGTGCGGATCACCCACGTGCCCACCGGCATTGTCGTCGCGATGCAGGACGAGCGCAGCCAGCACAAGAACCGGGACAAGGCGATGAAAGTGCTGCGCGCGCGGCTTTACGAAAAGCGGCGCGAGGAGGCTCATGGGGCCGAGGCCGAGGCGCGCAAGGCGATGGTCGGCAGCGGCGACCGCTCCGAACGCATTCGCACCTATAATTTCCCGCAAGGCCGCGTGACCGATCACCGGATCGGGCTGACGCTGCACAAGCTCGATGAAGTGCTCGCTGGACCAGGGCTGAGCGAGCTGACCGATGCGCTGATCGCCGAGGACGAGGCCAAGCGGCTGGCGGCGCTTGCGGATTAAACCAACAGCCGTTCGTCCTGAGCTTGTCGAAGGGCGTTGGCGCGGTCGCCCTTCGACAAGCTCAGAACGAACGGAACGGGGTATGGCAACAGTCAGGACAACGCTTATTCAGGCTGCCAAGCTGCTCAGCAACACCAGCGATACGCCGCGTCTGGATGCCGAATTGCTGATGGCGCATGCGCTCGGCTGTTCGCGTTCGGACCTGTTGCTGCGGCATCAGGACAAAGCCACCCCCGCTTCGTTCGCGGACTTTCTCGACCGCCGCGCGCAGCATGAGCCGGTCGCCCATATCATCGGCGAACAGGAGTTTTACGGGCGCCCGTTTCGCGTCACTCCCGCCGTCCTGATCCCCCGCGCTGACAGCGAGAGTGTCGTCGACGCGGCGCTGAGCGCAGCACCCGATGCGCGGCGTGTGCTCGATCTTGGTACAGGCTCCGGCGCGCTGCTGCTGACGCTGCTGGCCGAGCTGCCCGAGGCGCAGGGAATCGGCATCGAACGCTCGCAGCCCGCGCGTGCCATCGCCAGCAGGAATGCTCAGGAACTGGGTCTCGCCGGCCGTGCCGACATTCGTCCGGGCGACTGGACGCAAGCGGGCTGGGCCGACGAGCTGGGCCGGTTCGACCTCATCATTGCCAATCCGCCCTATGTCGAGACCGATGCCGATCTTGCGCCCAATGTGCGCAATTATGAACCTGCCGAAGCGCTGTTTGCTGGCGCAGATGGACTCGATGATTACCGGATATTGATACCGCAGCTGCCCGATCTGTTGACAGAAAATGGCGTCGCGGTGCTCGAGATCGGAGCTAATCAAGAAGCGCAAGTATCTGAAATAGCGAACAATCACGGATTTTCCGCGCAAGTCCGCCAGGATCTGGCCGGGCGCGATCGTGCGGTGATCTTGCGATTAAGGCTTGGCAAAGCCGAATCGAGTAGTTAGCTATCGAATCAGGCAGGAGATGCAGACAGATTTGCTCTCCGCCGCAACTACCGACATTTGTTGGCTGAGGCGGGATGACCGCCACAGGACTATGCAGGTGAAGGGCTAACACGCACCCGTTTGGGTGCCTTGCGCAAAAGCGCAAATCGTCGCGCCGAAAAGGCCGGGGATCGCAACAAGGAAGCGAAGTTCCTTTGAATAGCAATCGCAATAACAATCGTCGCCGTGGTGGTGGTCGCAACAACAATCGTGGCGGCGGCAACCCCATGCAGAACAACCGGATCGACAGCCGCGCGCGTGGCAATGCCCCGCAGCTGCTCGACAAGTACAAGAAGCTGGCGCAGGAAGCGCAGCTGAATGACGACCGGGTGCAGACCGAATATTACCTGCAGTTCGCCGATCACTACTTCCGCGTCATCGCTGATGCAAAGGCGCAGAAGGAAGAGGCGCAGGCCAAGCGCAATAACGATCGCGGGCAGGATAATTCCTCCGATGACGACGATGATGACGGTCAGGACGATCGCCAGAATGATCGTCAGAACGACAAGAAGCCGCGCGGCCGCAAGAACAGTCGTCCGCGCAAGGGCGACCCCGATCAGGACAGCGGGCAGGAAGGCGAAAGCGGCGATCAGGGGGATGATGACAATCCCTTCAACCGCGATGATGAAAAGCCGAAGAAAGAGCGCAAGGCTCGCCAGCCACGCAAGAAGAAGGACGAGGTCGCTACCGATGACGCCGGCAACCTTGATCCCGGCGTGCTGCCGCCGGCAATTGCGCGGGGCGATGACGCTGCTGCTGGCGACGAAGCGCCCAAGGCTCGCAGGGGCCTGAAGCCGCGCCGCAAGCCGAAGGATGACGGCGAAGAAGCGCTCGAGGCAGTAGGCTAATCACGCGCAAGTCTGGCGGGCAGGGGGCATGAAGGCTCAGGCATGACGGCTCCTGCTGCACAGGCTCCCGAAAGGCGCTATCCGATTATCGACGCGATGCCGCGCCGCGCTTGGGCGTGGTCGATCGGCCTTGGCCTGCTCGCTGCGACGGGGTTTGCGCCCCTCGGACTGTGGCCTGTCGCTCTCATCGCGATGGGCCTTTTCGCCGTGATGATTGCGCGCAGTGAAAGCTGGAAGCAGGCGCTCTGGCTTGGCTGGTTGTTTGGCTGGGCGCATTTCACTTTCGGCAACAACTGGATCGCGACAGCCTTTACCTATCAATCGGAAATGCCCGCTTTCCTCGGCTGGCTCGCGGTGCCGCTGCTGGCGATCTACCTCGGCCTCTACCCCGCGCTCGCCGGTCTTGCCGCGCGGCTGGCTGTGCGTAGCGGACCGGGCTGGAGCTTTGCCCTTGTGCTGGCGGGCGCATGGATCATTGCCGAATGGCTGCGCAGCTGGGTCTTTACCGGCTATCCGTGGAATCCCTTTGCGATGGCGCTGCTCGGTCCGTTCGACCGGCCGGGGCTTGCCGCGCTTTCTCCGATCATGGGCACCTATGCGCTGTCGGGTATCGGCGTGCTGCTGGGCACTGCGTTCGTGCTGCTGGCGGCGGAGCGGCGCTGGCGTGTCGGTATTCTGGTGAGCGCGCTGCTGATCGCTGGGATGTACTGGCCCGCCCCTGCGCCGCGCGAAGGCACGCAGGTGGTCACCATCGTGCAGCCGCAAATTCCGCAGCCCGATATTGCCGACCCGCGCCGTTATGAGGCGAATTTCCAGGAGCTCGCCGGGCTTTCCGCACGCGCAGCTGACGAGCAATCCGGTCCGCGCGTCGTCCTCTGGCCCGAAAGCGGCATGGCGGACTATTTGCGCCCCGGCTATCCGCAGCGCTATTACGATGCGACCACCGCGCTCGGCAGTCCCGAATTCGCACGCCGCCGTATTGGCGGGACGGTGGGCGAAAACAGTGTGCTCCTCACCGGCGCGATCGATCTGGAAATCGGCGAGGATGAAACCGGCTATGTGCGCGCGCTCGGTGCCCGCAATGCGGTGACGGCCCTCTCGCCGGAAGGTGAGATCCTTGCCGGATATGCCAAGGCGCATCTGGTGCCCTACGGTGAATATCTCCCCATGCGCGAATGGCTTGAGCCGATCGGGCTGAGCCGCCTTGTGGCTGGCTCCATCGATTTCTGGCCCGGGCCGGGTGCGCAGACGCTCGACCTGCAAGAGTTCGGCAGCGTCAGCCCGCAGATATGCTTTGAGATCATATTCTCCGGCCAAGTCGTCGACCGCGATGCGCGTCCCGATTACATTTACAACCCGTCGAGTGAAGGCTGGTTCGGATCCAACGGTCCGCCGCAATTTCTCGCCCAGTCACGCATGCGCGCGATTGAGGAGGGGCTGCCCGTGCTGCGCGCGACCAACAATGGCTATAGCGCCGTGATCGATCCGCGCGGCGTTGTGCGCGCTTATCTCAGGCCGAGCGAGGAGGACCGGATCGACGCGATCATTCCGCCCGCGGCCGATCCCACTCTGTTCGCACGTTTGGGCAATATACTCCCGCTTTTATGGGCAATATCACTCCTTGCGCTTGCTATCGTTGCAAGAGGGCGGAGAGCCGGTTAGAGCCGCCCGCTGAATATCCTATTCGAATTAAAGAGAAGGCAATCTCCAACATGCGCCAATCCTACCTGTTTACGTCCGAAAGCGTCTCCGAAGGCCATCCGGACAAGGTTTCCGACCAGATTTCCGATGCCATCGTCGATTTTATGCTCCGTCACGACAACGAAGCTCGTGTCGCCTGCGAGACGTTGACCGCCACTCAGCGTGTCATTCTTGCTGGTGAGATTCGCTGTCGCGGAGTTTTTGAAGATGGCGATTGGTTGCCGGGCAAGAAGGCTGAAATCGAACAGATCGCCCGCAACACCGTCAAGGAAATCGGTTACGAGCAGGATGGCTTCCACTGGGAAACGCTGACTTTCGAGAACCACCTCCACGGCCAGAGCGCGCATATCGCGCAGGGTGTCGATTCCAGCGGCAACAAGGACGAAGGCGCGGGCGACCAGGGCATCATGTTCGGCTTTGCCTGTGACGAGACGCCTGACCTCATGCCCGCGACGCTCGATTACAGCCACAAGATCCTGCAGCAGATGGCGACCGACCGGAAGAATGGCACCGCGCCTTTCCTCGAGCCCGACAGCAAGAGCCAGGTCACGCTGCGGTATGAAAACGGCAAGCCGGTGGAATGCACCGCAATCGTCGTCTCGACCCAGCACGCGCCGGGTTACGACAAGGGCGAAAAGGAGGCCGAACTTCATGCCTATGTGAAGGGCGTGGTTGGCAATATCCTTCCCGATGGTTTCATCACCGACAACACCGTGTGGCACATCAACCCCACGGGCAGCTTCGAAATCGGCGGCCCCGATGGCGATGCCGGCCTCACCGGTCGCAAGATCATTGTCGATACCTATGGCGGCGCAAGCCCGCACGGCGGGGGCGCGTTTTCGGGCAAGGACCCGACCAAGGTAGACCGCAGCGCGGCTTACATCACCCGCTACCTCGCCAAGAATATCGTCGCGGCTGGCCTTGCCACGAAGTGCACGATCCAGCTCGCCTATGCCATTGGCGTGTCGAAGCCGCTGTCGCTCTATGTCGACACCCACGGCACCGGCACGGTGGCAGACGACAAGATCGAGGATGCGATCCGCTCCATTGCCAAGCTGGGCGACCTGACCCCGCGCGGCATCCGCACGCACCTCGGCCTCAACAAGCCGATCTATCGCCAGAGCGCCGCATACGGTCACTTCGGCCGCTCGGCAGAAGGGGATGCCTTTCCGTGGGAACGCACCGATCTGGTGGACGATCTCAAGGCAGCTTTGGCCTGACCTGACACGAGACGGGCGGTGAGCACGCAAGACACTTCGCTCACCGCCGCTCCTGCGAAAAAGCGGATCGAAGCGCTCGACGCGCTGCGCGGCGTGGCGGTGATCGGCATCATCCCGATGAATGTCATCGCCTGGTCGATGGTGCCTGCCGCCTATATCAATCCGCGCGCGGGCGGCGGCGACGGGCCGCTCGAAACCGTGCTCTGGGCGATCACCTTTGTGTTGGTCGAGGACAAGTTCCGCACCCTCTTCGCGATGATGTTCGGGGCTGGCGTGGCGATCCTGCTGGACAAGGCGACCGCGCACCCGCGGCGCGATCACTATGCGCGCATGGCGGTCTTGCTCCTGATCGGCTTGCTCCACGCGATATTGCTCGCAGGGAACGATATCCTGCGGAGTTACGCGCTCACCGGCTGTCTGCTGCCTTTTGTGCTGGGCTGGCCTGTACGGCGCCTGCTTGTTGCTGCGGGGGTAATCGTCACGGTGCAAACGCTCGTCGCCGGAGCCTTCGCGATTTTCTATCTTGTCGATCCGGACACGGCATCCGTGGCATCGGCGGAACAGACCTATGGGTTTAATCCGGAGACGACGGCGGACTTTCTGCAGCGGTCGGAGGAAGGTTTCGGCGAGCGGATTGCGCGACGGCTCGGCGAGCTGGAAACGATGCTGTTTGCCGCAGTCGTGCAGGTGCCCACCAATCTCGCAGCGATGCTGGTCGGCCTCGGCCTGTGGCGTAGCGGCATGCTGGCGGGGCAATGGGAAACGTCGCGGGCCTTGGGTCTGGCGAAGCGGCTGGCGCTGGTTTCCGTGCCGCCTCTGGTTGCACTCGCGGCATGGGCGATCGCTTCGGGCTTCGATGCTATCGTCATGGCTTCGCTTTTCTTCGCTTTTACGGGGCCGTTCGACCTGCTGCTCGGTGTCGCCTATGCCGCCGCCGCAATGGCGCTGTTCGGCGGGCGATGGAGCGGGGCGCGCCTGACCACGCGGCTGGCAGCGACGGGGCGCATGGCGCTCACCAATTACCTCGCCACCAGCGTGGTGTTCGCCGCACTGTTCCACGCATGCGGGCTGGGGCTTTACGGAGAGATCGGGCGCGGCATGGCAGAGGCACTGGTGCTGCTGCCGGTCACGCTGATGCTGATCTGGTCGCCGCTCTGGCTCGCGCGGTTCCGGCAGGGTCCGGCGGAGTGGCTGTGGCGCAGCCTTGCTGGGCTCAGACTGCTGCCCTTGCGCCGCTGACCCGCTCCGTATCGCTGCGCAGATGGCGCGCGGCGAGGAAGTAGAATAGCGCCGCCAGCAGATAGACCGCGCCGCCAATGGCCATAGCAATGGCAAGGCCCTGTCCCGCGCCATGCTCCTCGCTCAAGGCATCACTCAGCAGCCCGATCAGCGTCGGCCCGACGCCGCCGGCGAGCGTATAGATGCCATTGAGCGTAGCCGAGGCAGTCGCGCGCATGCGCGGGTGCATCAAGTTCTGGATGGTGGCGAAAGTGATCCCGAGATAGCTGAGCGTGAAGAAAATCGACCCGCCAACGCACACCAGCAGGATGGTGAGATCGCCCTGCAGAATACCGAACACGCCGAGCGGTCCGCCGATCGCGAGGCCGACGCCGGGTATCAGCGCGTATGCCGCAGGATTGCGCTCTCCCAGCCGGTCACCCAGCCAGCCTGCGCCGACAATGGAGAGCGCGGCGGGAAGGCTCGCCAGCACGCCGGTGTACAGCCCTGCTTCGGCCAGCCCCATATCGAACTTGCGCACCAGCAGCGATGCGAAAAAGAAGTTGAGCGCATAGCTGAGCGCGGCCGCGATGAAGCTGCCGAGGATCAGGTATCGCGCACTCGGCAGAGACCAGATCCGCTCGATAAAGGCGCTGATCGGCGGGACGTCATCGCCTTGCTCGGCATCGAATTGACCGCGCCTAGGTTCGCCCACGAAGATATAGGCGGCGATGCCCAGCACGAAGCCGGGAATGGCAGCGACGAGGAAGGTCGCTTCCCACCCGAAATTCTGCGCGACATAGCCGCCGCCGACAAAGCCGATGAAGGCTCCCAGAGGCGGGGAAAGCAGCAGGATCGAGATCGCGAGGCCGCGCTTGTTGGCGGGGAAATAATCGGAGATCACCGACTGGTTGGGCGGCAGTCCGATGGCTTCGCCAAGGCCTACGCCCATGCGCGCGGTGAGCAGCTGGACCCAGCTCCCCGCCAGCCCGCAGGCAGCGGTAAACATCGACCATATGGTGACCCCGCCTGCAATCAGAGTGAGCCGCCGCACCCGTTCGGCAAAGCGCGCGGTCACAAATCCGCCGAGCACATTCAGCGCCGCGAAGGCCCATGTCAGCATGGAGACTTGCGTATCGCTGAGGCCGAATTCCTGCTTGATCGGCTCGACCAGCACATTGACGACAATGCGATCGATAAAGCCGACCGTCGCAATCGCAGCGAGGATGCCCAGCGCGAGCCATGGCGAATTGCGGCGGGTTCTCATGGGAGCTGGTCTAGCAGCAAAGTAGCCGAGCGGAAGGTGCTCTGGCCCTTTTTAAACCAGCCCACCCCGCTGCGACTAAGCCCACCTCGGAACAAGTCCGGGATGGGCCAAGTCTCGCTCCCCTCCCGCAAGCGGGAGGGGTCGGGGGTGGGCAATCGAGGACAGTGCCTCAATCCGCGAGGGCGAGATCACCCTTCTGCTCGCGCACCCAGCGGCCGACCTTGCGACCGTAAAGGGCAATCGCGCGCATGTTGAAGAAGTGCCAGCAGCCGAGCACCAGCACGGCAAGGCCGACCTTGGTGGCTACGAAGCGGATGGCCTCGGCATAGGTGGTCGGCTCGCTGCCAAGGCTGATGGTCAGCAGGATGAAGCCGATATTGACGAGGTAGAAGCCTACGACGAGCAAGTGGTTGGTGCTGCGCGCCAGCACTTCATCATGGCCGAAGCAATCGACCAGGAACACCTCGCCATTGACGCTGAGCGTACGCGCCACCCAACCGGTCATGGCAATGGCGATGATGAGATAGGCGAAATAGCTGGCTTCGATCATGGGACTTCTCCTTGGTTAGTCCGCTTGGGATTGGTTGACTGGGGATTCAAAACAGCAGGTCGTGAATGGGATTGGCGGGCTCGGCTCGCGCTTTTTCGCGTAGCCTCTTGAGCCGCATGCGATGTCGCCCCCATGTGAGGCTCGCACCGGCGCCGCCCAGCACGCTGAAAATCGCAAAAAGCGGGTATTCGGTGAGTTCGCCGCTCAGAATGAGCACGAACAGCAGAGCGATAATCGCGCCTCCGATCACGCCAGCTGCCAGGTAGGACAGCATGCTTTCACGAGAGTTGTGATGCAGTAATCGGGTTGCGCCCAGTCCGACTGTCAGCATGCCGAGCAACGCAAAGGGTGCTCCAAAAAGCAACGGGGCAAGCATCACTCTTATCGCATCCAGCAGACCGATGGTTCCAAGACGATCAATCGCCAGTGGTATTGAGAGCAAGAGCCATGGCCCGCCACCTGCCATCGTCCCGGCAGCCACTGCCACGCCAAACGCCTTGAGATGCGACGGCACATCCTGTCCTTTCGGTAATTTCCGAAATGCAGGGGCGTGAGGAGGTGTTGGCGTGGTCTGCATGGCTTGCTCCTGCGAAGAGGCTCTAGTGCTTCGTCTGGTTGCGGACGGGGATGAAGCGGGCGACTTTGCCGCCCATTTTCATCAGCGCGACGAGAGTGGATTTGGGCAGGCGGCGCACATCGTCGTACCAGCCTGACAGCGTGCCCATGAAATCGTGCATCCGCCCGATCCGCTCGCGCACATATTCGGGCACATCATCGCGCGCGGCCATCTGGTCGGTGAGGTCGGACAGGGTCTGGATGGTCGGGTCGATCTCGCGCTTCTTGCGCTCGATCACGATCTTCATCAGCATGTCCCACAGATCGGTCTCGGCGGTGAAATGATCGCGCCTGTCGCCGATGATATGGGTGCGGGTGACGATGCCATAGCTCTGCAATTCCTTGAGCGCGGTGCTGACATTGCTGCGCGCGAGGCTGAGCGTCTCGCAGATTTCCTCCGCATGCATCGGCTCTTCGCTGAGATAGAGCAGTGCATGCACCTGGCTGACCGACCGGTTCACGCCCCAATGGCTACCCATTTCCCCCCAGTGGAGGATGAAAGCGCGGGCTTCGGGGATGTCGATCACTTTCATGCGTTTATTCTCATCTCTCTTTCATTTCTGTAAAAACTGAAATAAAGGAACCAATCGAGTCGGTCAAGCCCCTCGAGCACTCAGGCCAGGGGCACCGCGGCGGCAGGCGGAGACGCGCGATGACAGATACGAAGCCAAAGGCGGCCGGATGGCAAATTGCAAAGGCCTGCGGAATCGCAGCGCTTTGGGCGATAGGCTGCTTTTTCTTCGTTGAGTGGGCGCGGCCCGACAGCGGCGTGGTCTCGGTCAGCTTCACGATTATACAGCCAGCCGCGATCTGCGCCTTCATTGCCTATGTCGGAGATCCGCTCGGCACACGCAGCCGCCGCTACTATGCGCTCGTCCCGCTCGTGAGCGGGGCCGGCATGGTGCTGGTCTCTGTGTTCGTATTGCAGGAAGGCGCGGTGTGCATCGCCATGCTGGCACCGCTTTGGATCCTGTTTGGGATGGCAGGCACGCTGTTCACCTGGATGCTGCGTGACCAAAACGGGGAGGACAATGTCGCCGATACCTTCGCCGCGCATGGCCTGCTCGTGCTGCCCATGATTGCACTGTTTGTCGAAACGACGCTCACTCCGCCGATTGCCCATTACACCGTCACCGACGAGGTCGTGATCGATGCGCCTGCCGAAGAGATCTGGCCGCTGATGCAGGGCATGGGCCATGTCGATCCGGATGCGGGGCAGTGGAATATTAGCCAGAGCGTCATCGGCATCCCGCGTCCGCGTTTTGCGCAGCTCGATGGCAAGGGGGTCGGCGCACGCCGCCACGCGCGTTGGGACCGGGGCGTGTATTTCGACGAAGTAGTCGATCGCTGGGAACCGGGCCGCAATATCGGCTGGCAGTTCGATTTTACGCAAAGCGACGGCTGGGACATTACCGACCCGCATTTGCGGCCCGATGGCCCCTACATGCGCATCCAAAGCGGGGGATACGAGCTCGAGCCCTTGCCGGATGGCCGCCACCTACTGCGGCTCCATACAACCTACGCCGCGCAGACCCATTTCAACGGATATGCCGCGCTCTGGGGCGACCTGTTCCTCGGCGATATCCAGGCCAATGTGCTCGAAGTGATCCGCCAAAAGGCGGAAGGCCGGTAATTTCGGGCGCTTGGCGCTTGTCAGCCGGTCGCAGAGCGGGTTAACTCCGCGCTAGGGCGTCGCTAGCGCCCGGGGTCTTTCGGGAGCATCACTCACATGGCCGCCACGGCACTCGCTTTCGACGGCGTCACCAAGCGTTTTGGTGATTTTACAGCCGTCGACGATCTCAGCTTTTCGATCCCAGAAGGCACGATCTTCGGATTCCTCGGCGGCAATGGCGCGGGGAAGACGACTTCGCTGCGCATGGCGCTCGATATTCTGACCCCAACTGCTGGCCGGATCGATGTGCTCGGCAGCCCGCCCAGCCGCGAAAATGCGAGCGACATCGGCTTCCTTCCCGAGGAGCGCGGGCTCTACAAGAAGATGAGCGTGCTCGACACGATTGTCTATTTCGCGCGGCTGAAGCGGATGGAGCCGGGCCCCGCCAAACAATCTGCCATGGCGCTGCTCGAACGGTTGGAACTCGCCGATTGGGCCAAATCCCCGGTCGAGAAACTTTCCAAGGGTATGGCGCAAAAGGTGCAGGTGGCGACTGCGCTGGTCAACTCGCCCAAGCTGCTGATGCTCGATGAGCCGTTTTCCGGCCTCGATCCAGTGAACCAGAAGATGCTCGAAGACCTGATCGCCGATGCCGCAAAGGGTGGCGCGACGGTGATCTTCTCCACCCATGTCATGCAGCATGCCGAGCGCCTGTGCGATCGCCTGCTGATGCTGGCGCGCGGAAAAAAGGCTTTCGATGGCACACAGGATGAAGCGCGCGCCGCATTGCCTGCGCGCCTCGCACTCGCCAGCAGGACTGCACCAACGGCCCTGCCGGGGGTCGATCACGCCGAAGCCATTGGCGCAGCCGAGGATGGCTGGACCCAATATGACGTTCGGCTGAGCGCCGGGGTCACGCCCGAGCAGCTGCTGGAACATTGCACCACGAACGGTTTCGGCCTGCGCAGTTTCGATGTGCAGACACCCAGCCTGCATGAGGTGTTCATCCACTTTGTCGGTGCCAATGAGGAGATCGAGCGATGAGAGAAGTCATGCTTGTCGCCATGCGCGAAATTCGCCAGGTCCTTGGCACCAAGGGCTTCTGGTTCATGATTGCTGCCGTGCCGGTTGCGCTTGCCATTTCGGGCTTTGCCAGCAGCAAGCTCGCGCCCGAACGCTCGGTCGCATTCAGCATTGTCGACGAGACCGACGCCTATGAAGAGCGCATTACCGCGCGGCTGGAACTGGATTATCAGGCGAGCGAACTGCGCGACCTCGCCGAATACGTCGAACGCTGGGAATTGCAGGACGCGGTTCCCGATGCGCCATGGGCGAGCCGCCAGAGCTGGCTGATACCGGCCGAAATCCAGCGGTTCGCCGACATGGGCGGGTCGGAAGCGGCCATCGAAGCTCTCGAACCCTTCCGCGAGGAAGGCGTACCCGAATTCGAACCCGATGATCGATCTTACGAGCAGGTCGCCTTCCCCGATGGACTGAATTTGCCCGCGGCAGGTGAGGAGCCGGACGAGCAACTGATCGCGGCGCTTGAAGGCGACGTTGATATCGAAGACCGGGAGCTCCCCTTCGGTGCGGTGCTGCAAATCCCTGCAAACTTCGGCGAACCCGGCGCGGAAGCGCGCGTTTTCACCAACGGCCGATCGAATACCGGGCTGATCCGTATCATCCGTGAAGAGCTTTCCGGCAGCCTGCGGGACGGTGCCTTTGCAGCGCAGGGTATAGCGCCCGATGCTGCGCTCGCCATTCAGGGACTGCAGGCGCCGGTCTCCGTGATCGAGCCGCCTCCGGGTGCTGGCCGCAGCGTTGTCGCGACCCGATCGGTGGTGCCGATTGCCCTTGTCTATCTGCTTCTCATCACCGCGGTCACTACCGGATCGCTGATGCTGCAGGGCGTGGTTGAAGAGCGGTCCAACAAGCTCGTCGAAAGCGTGCTCGCCTGTATCAAGCCTGATGCGCTGATGCAGGGCAAGCTGCTGGGTCTTGGCGCGGTCGGCTTCATGATCATTGTCGTGTGGGCCGGCACGGGCCTGATCGGAGCGCTCTATTTTGAAGGTTTCGCCGCGGATGTGCTGCGGCCTTCGCTCGAGGCGCTGGACGATCCGCTGCTGATCTTTGCGATGCTGTTCTACTTCGTCACTGGCTACATCGTGCTCGCCATGATGTTCCTCGCCATCGGCGCGGTGAGCGAGAGCATGCAGGATGCGCAAAGCTATCTCACCCCGGTCATCCTGCTCATCATGATCCCGGTCCTGATTGTGATGCAGGCGGCGATCAGCGGCCCCGATCAGCTGGTGGTGAAGGTGCTCTCATGGATCCCGATCTATACGCCGTTTGCGATGCTCGCCCGACTTGGGACGGGCGTTGCGACATGGGAAATCATCGGCACGATGGTGCTGATGGTGATCTTTGTATGGATCGAGCTGCGCCTGCTCGGCCGCCTCTTCCGCGCGAGCCTGCTCAACGATGGCAAGCCAACGTGGAAGCGCATGGTCGGCTGGCTGAAGTCGAGCGAAGCGGGGCGGTAATTCGGTCAATATTCAGCCGCAGCATGATCAGCATCCTCAACTGCAGAAGGGAAGAGGATAGATGCCCGACGGCTTGATTGCGATTGGGGCGATTATCGCCATCCTGCTCGGTGCGGGTATTGCACTGGGCCTGCTGGATCGGCGGAACTTTTCCATCCGCTGGCTGCTGATGGCGGGCGGTCTGATCCTGATCAACGATGCGCTGCTCACCAATCTCTACGGCACCCTGCCGCGGATCGCTCCGGACCTGGAATGGAATTGGCAGGGCAAGGCACTGGCGCTGCTGGCAACGCTCGCGATTGCCGCGCACCCGGCATTTGGCTGGAAACGATCAGGCCTGACATTGGCGCAGGCACCGGGCAGCCTGCACAGCGCCCTGCCGGTCGCTCTGCTGTATTGCCTGTTCTTCCTCACGCTTGCGCTCGTGTTTCCCAATGAGGATGCTTCGGCAGAGACGATTGCCTTCCAGCTGACCATGCCGAGTTTCGAGGAGGAGCCCCTCTATCGGGGTATCCTGCTGCTCGCTTTCTTCGAGGCGTTTCGTGGCCGGTCACACTGGCTGGGGATCGACTGGAGCTGGGGCGCGCTGCTCGCCTGCATCGCCTTTGGGCTCGCACATGCTTTCAGCTATTCGCAAGGGGCATTCGGCTTCGACCCGATCTATTTCGCGCTAACCGCCGTGCCGTCGCTGCTGGCGATCTGGGTGCGGATGCGCACAGGAAGCCTGCTCTTGCCGGTGGTGATGCACTCCTTCGGCAACACCATCATGGTGCTGCTTTAGCTTTAACGAGCCGATGGACGGCAGCGGGCTTCACTGATATTCTCGAAACGCAACATCACACGGCGGTTTGGCTATGCGTGGTTTCTTGACGAACGGAGTCGTGATCGCGAGCGTGCTCACCGTTTCGTGTTCTACAACATCTGCATATTCGCCACTGCCTACAAACGAAATCATGGAGACGCGGTCACTGATCAGGGCGCATGGCAGCGCAATCTGGCCTGGCTGGTCGGACGATGCGCTGTCCGCTTTGGTGTTGACGCCCGATGGCGAATATCTCTTCTGCCGCCAGCCACAACAGGGATTCGCTCCGGCTCCGCGCGATGCAGTCACCGGATGCCGCGTTCAGGTGAGGCAGCTCGAAAATAATCTCGACGATGCCGCAATTGTCGAATTGGGCGACGAGGCCGTGGCTATGATCGGCACCCCAGAGGGGCTGGAATATGGCGGGATCGACTGGCAGCTGACCCTGGCTCACGAGATGTTCCACGCCTTCCAGAACAGCCTGCCGGGGTATCTTGCTGCGGTGGACGCGGTCTCGGCACAATTGCGGCCTGAAGGCACGGCAGATGCCAGCTGGATGCTCACCCATCCCTTTCCCTATGACGAGCCGGAGACAGCGGAATTGCTAGCGCCTATGGCGGGCGCGGCGGTCGCCTACCTTGAAAGCACAGATGCGGATGTGCGGCGCGCGGCCATCCTCCGGTATCTCGCAGCGCGGCGGGAGGCAGAGCTGCGACTGGGTGCGCGGCACTGGTTGTATTACGAATTCCAGGCCGGCCAGGAAGGGGTTGCCCGCTGGACTGAGCGAGCGCTGGCTGTAGAGGCCGGGGCCGTGAATCGCGATTACGCGCAGGCCGCGGAGGAACGCCGTCTCGGCATGCTCAATTCCATACGGGCGATTGAGCGGCAGGGCATCGGCATCTGGAAACGCAATACTTTCTATGCTTACGGATCGGTGGAGGCTGACATGCTAGACTTCCTCGATCCCCATTGGCGCGCAGCATATGAGGCGCGGCCCTTTACCTTGGGCGAGCATCTGGCGGAACGCCTCAACCCTTCCGGAAATCTTCGATAGTCTCACCGCTCGCGCCGACTTCGGTTTCATGGCTCGGCTCGCGCCAGCTTTCGGCGAGGGCCTCTGTTTCCCATTGCTGCATGGCGGGGTGGGCGAGGATCGCATCGACCCAAGTCTGCGCACCGCCCACGTCCAGTCCATGGGTGCGGATGCGGAAGGCGACGGGGGCGTAAAAGGCGTCCATGGCGGTGAAATCGGGTCCGGCCAGCCATGGGCCGCCGAACCGGTCGAGACCTTCTCCGAAGAGCTCGGTCAGCCGGGCCACGTCCTTGCGCAGGGCCGCATCGTGCGGCGCCATTTTGACGCGCACGCCGACATTCATCGGGCACTGATTGCGCAGCGCGGAGAAGCCGCCATGCATTTCGGTGACCGCAGACATGGCGAAAGCGCGTGCGTCTTCGTCTTTGGGCCAGACGCCCTCACGCCGCTCAGCAAGATAGAGCACGATGCCGAGCGAGTCCCACACGGTCCGCTCGCCGTCCAACAGCACCGGCACCTGACCCGTTGGCGAGAAGGCGCGGAAGGCTTCGTAATTCACGGCCTGCGTGAATGGTTCGATCCGATCCTCGAAGGGAATGCCCAGCGCCTTCATCAGCACCCACGGCCGTAAGCTCCAGCTGGAGTAATTCCGGTTTGCGGTGATGAGGGTGTAAGCCATCAGGCGGTCCTTGCAGAAATGGCTGGCCATGCTTTCCAGGTGCCCACGGCATACGCAATGCCATAAACCAGTACGATCAGCGAGGACCAGACTGTGAAAGCGTCGGTCAATTCAGGCCGCCAGAGGTGCAGGGGCACAAGCATCAGTCCGCGCAGCAGAAAGATCGCCGAAATTGCGATTAGTCCGGTACGCAACAGTGGGAGGCGCCGGAATTTACCAGCGCCCGAAAACGCAAACAGTCCCCATACGCCAAGCATGGCGGCGATCGCCAATGTGATCAGATGCGGCCAGATTTCACCGCGCGCAGCGGCCATGGCGATCTCTTCTCCCGCGCCGAAGAATCGATACCATTCCTCACCGCCGATGATGCAGGCGATATGAAGCGCGGAAGCCGCTATCGAGAGCCAGCCGCCTGCGACAAGCCAAGATGTGCCGCCATTCCGCGCGACTCGGGCCATCGTTAAAGCGCAACCTCGTAAGAGGCCGTCGTTTTCTCCGCGACCTCTTCAGCCGTCACGCCGGGGGCGAGTTCGATCAGTTTGAACGGGCTTTCGTGATCGTCGCGTTTGAATACGCACATGTCGGTAATGATCATGTCGACCACATTGGTGCCGGTCAGCGGCAGGGTGCATTCAGGGATGAATTTGGGGTCACCATGCTTGCTGGTGTGCTCCATCACCACGATGATTTTCTTCACGCCCGCGACCAGATCCATCGCGCCGCCCATGCCCTTCACCATTTTACCCGGGATCATCCAGTTGGCGATATCGCCATTCTCGGCGACTTCCATCGCACCCAGCACGGTAAGGTCGATATGCCCGCCGCGGATCATGGAAAAGCTGGTCGCACTGTCGAAATAGGCGCTGTGCGGCAGTTCGCTGATGGTCTGCTTGCCGGCGTTGATCAGGTCCGCATCCACCTCGTCCGGATAGGGGAACGGGCCGATGCCGAGCATGCCGTTCTCGCTCTGCAGCGTGACCTGCATGCCTTCCGGAATGTGGTTGGCGACCAGCGTCGGGATACCGATGCCGAGGTTCACATAGTAGCCGTCTTCCAGCTCCTGCGCGGCGCGGGCGGCCATTTCATCACGGGTCCAGGGCATATGAGGTTTCCTTCAGTTCAGCGGTGTCGGGATTAGGAACCAGCCTTCGCCAATCATGGGCTCCAGCCCGGTGGCGAAGGATTGGTCACGAATGTAGGTGTAGAGGTCGTCGAAATCGGCGCGTTCGTCTCCGGCGATGGCGAGAACGCAATGCGTTTCCAGCAGAGCCTGACGGCGTTCCTGCTTGGTTTCACCGGGATAGCGCTGGACGAACAGCGGATCGCGGCCCGTGGGGTCGAGATAGCTTTCGAGCAGGATACGGCGAATGGCGGCAGCATCGGTCGGTTCGCGATCGGTGATCCAGGCTATTGCGATGCCTTGGAGGCGGAATCCCTCGACCACGGTCACGAGCGATGAATTCGCAATGGCGGCGTTTTGCAGCGGCATGAGTCCGTCCGCCGGATCGAGATCGATCAGGACGACCGGGATATCGGCATCGCATGGCGCGCGCACAGGCTCCAGTGCGGCTGGATCGTCCAGCAGTGCTGATCGGGTCACAGCGTCCGCGCTGCCGGCCTCCCCCGCGGCCTCATCCACCGTCATCCCGATCAGGCCGGAGCTGACGAAGCTGCGCAAAGCGGCGTAACTGCCGCTGATCGGCGCGGAGGAGACAGGTGCAGGCAGAACGCCGGTGGGCAGCAGGGCATATTCGCCAAAGCTTCGCTCACCGATCGTGTCGGGATCGATTTCGGTTCCCTCCGCAATCGCCTGCGCGGTGCGTTCTCCGAAAACGGCATTTCCCGCAATCGCCCCGCCTGCCGCCAGAGGCACGGCGGCCGCCACCAGCAGGCAGCCCTGCAGGCTGAAAGCAGCGACAAGCAGTAAGAGGGCGCGGGCGGGTGACACGGGTTTACGCGGCTGCGCGCTCACGCGTGGTCGTGAATTCGATCTTCTTGTCGTAGGGTGCGCCGATAATCATGCGCTGCACGAAGACGCCGGGCAGGTGGATGCTATCGGGATCGAGCTCGCCCGCTTTGACGACCTCTTCGACTTCGACGACGCAGACCTTGCCGCAAGTGGCAGCGGGCTGGTTGAAATTGCGCGCCGTCTTGCGGAACATGAGGTTGCCCGTCTCATCCGCCTTCCACGCTTTCACGATGGAGAGGTCGGCGAAAATGCCCTTTTCAAGGATGTAATCTTCCGGGCCATCGCCGGTGTCGAACTGCTTCACTTCCTTGCCCTCGGCGACCTGCGTGCCGACGCCGGTCTTGGTGTAGAAACCGGGGATGCCAGCGCCGCCGGCGCGCATGCGCTCTGCCAGAGTGCCTTGCGGGCAGAATTCGACTTCCAGCTCGCCTGCCAGATATTGCCGCTCGAACTCCTTGTTCTCGCCGACGTACGAGCTGATCATTTTGTTAACCTGCTTGGTGCGCAGCAGCTTGCCGATGCCTTCATTGTCGATGCCGGCATTGTTGCTGGCGAAGGTGAGGTTCTTCACCCCGCTATCCTGGATCGCGCCGAGCAAACGCTCCGGAATACCGCACAGGCCAAAACCGCCAGCGGCGATCAGCATGTCATCGCGCAGCAATCCATCAAGAGCGGCGGCGGCATCGGGGAAGAGCTTCTGCATGCGAACAATCCTTTTGTCGAAATCCAGCTATATGGCGCGGGAATAGAGGGTGATGTTGGCTGTGTCACCCCGCGAGTGCGCAATGGTGCGTCGCAACATGAAAATTCATTCAACTTTGCCAAAAAAGCCTTGTGGTGAGTGCTTGTCAATCAGGGCGACGGTATATTTATTAAGCAATTACAACGTTAAAGACGCGTGTTGCATCCGATGCAACACGCGGTGACCTTTTCGCACTTGCGGAATCACGGCCCCGCTTGCATATGTCTCCCTGCCTTTCAGGCATCCTCTCCCAAAACTTCCATGGCCCGGTCGGCAACGACCGGGCCTTTTTCTTTTCTGGCACCAATGCGCGCCATGCCAGTTTGCAATGTGGAAGGGGGCTTCTTAGGTCTCCACACACAACAAACGGCAAGAAGGTCCGCACTGAATGGCGCAGGAAGACGCAGCTAAGGTCGAAGAGAATACGGTAAGGCTGCAAGTCGCAGCGGCGCGGCAGGAAGAATCGGGACGCGGCGTCGTCCGCATGCCTCGCACCGCGTTCCAGGCGCTCGGCATTACCGAAGGCGACGTGGTCGAAATCGAAGGCAAGCGTGCCACGGTTGCAATTGCAGCGCCCGCCTATGACGAAGACGAAGCGCTCGATGTCATCCGGCTCGATGGTTTGCAGCGCGGCAATGCCGAAACATCTTCTGGCGAACATGTCATCGTGCGCCGTGCGGATAGCAAGCCGGCCACCCGCGTCGTGTTCGCTCCCGCGCGCAAGGAAATGCGCCTGCAGGGTCCGACCGAAGCGCTGAAGCGTGTCTTCTTCCGCAAGCCCGTGACCGCTGGCGATCTGGTCGCGACCCACGGCCAGCAGCCGGTGCAGAACGTGCCGCCCGAAGTGCGTCGCATGTTCAACGCGCCCGCCTATGCGCTGACGCAGATCCGCCTGCAGGTCATCTCCACCAGCCCCAAGGGCATCGTCCACATCGACGAGAATACCGAAGTCGAGCTGCGCGCCGAATTTGAAGAACCGCGCGATGCCCGCGGCATGATCAACTACGATGACGTCGGCGGGATGGACGATACCATCAAGGCGCTGCGCGAAATGGTCGAACTGCCGCTGCGCTATCCTGAACTGTTCACGCGCCTCGGCGTCGATCCGCCCAAGGGCGTGTTGCTGCATGGCCCGCCCGGAACCGGCAAGACGCGTCTGGCACAGGCCGTGGCAAACGAATCCGATGCCGAGTTCTTCACCATCAACGGGCCCGAGATCATGGGCAGCGCCTATGGCGAATCCGAAAAGCGCCTGCGCGAAGTGTTTGAAGAGGCTGAGAAGAGCCAACCCGCGATCATCTTCATCGACGAGATCGATTCGATTACGCCCAAGCGTGAGCGCACACAGGGTGAAGCGGAAAAGCGGCTTGTTGCGCAGCTCCTCACACTGATGGACGGATTGCAGGCGCGCACCAATCTGGTGGTGATCGCCGCGACCAACCGGCCCGATGCGATTGACGAGGCGCTGCGGCGCCCCGGTCGTTTCGATCGCGAAATCGTCGTCGGTGTGCCCGATGATAGCGGCCGCCGCGAAATCCTGTCCATCCACACGCGCGGCATGCCGCTGGGTGAAGGCGTGGACTTGCACGAGTTGGCCCGCTCGACCCATGGCTTTGTCGGCGCTGACCTTGCGGCCCTCACCCGAGAGGCCGCCATCGAAGCCGTGCGGCGGATGATGCCGCGCATCGATCTCGACGCGCAGGAAATCCCTGCCGATGTGCTCGATGAATTATGCGTCGAAAAGGAAGACTTCCGCGAAGCGCTGAAGCGCGTGCAGCCGTCTGCCATGCGCGAAGTGATGGTGCAGGCCCCCACCGTGGGATGGACAGACCTCGGCGGTCTGGACGATGCTATCGACAAGCTGAAAGAGGGTGTCGAGCTGCCGCTCAAGAACCCCGCAGCGTTTGAGAAAATCGGCATCCGGCCAGCCAAGGGCTTCCTCCTTTACGGACCTCCCGGCACCGGCAAGACCTTGCTCGCCAAGGCTGTCGCGAAAGAGGCGGAGGCCAATTTCATCTCGATCAAAAGCTCCGACCTGCTTTCCAAATGGTATGGCGAGAGCGAGCAGCAGATCGCGAAAATGTTCGCCCGCGCCCGCGCCGTAGCACCTTGCGTGATCTTCATTGACGAGATCGACAGCCTTGTTCCTGCCCGTGGATCGGGCGCAGGCGAGCCGCAGGTGACGGCGCGTGTCGTGAACACGATCCTCGCCGAGATGGACGGGATGGAGGAACTCTCCTCGATCGTCGTGATCGGCGCAACCAACCGCCCGGTCCTCGTCGACCCGGCGCTGCTTCGCCCCGGACGCTTCGACGAGCTGGTTTATGTCGGCGCGCCCGATGCACCCGGCCGCGAACACATTCTCAAGATCCACACCAAGAACATGCCACTGGCCGACGATGTCGATCTTGCCGCGATCGCCAAGAAGGCCGAGCGGTTCACCGGTGCCGATCTGGAAGACGTGACGCGCCGCGCCGGCCTTGTGGCCATCCGCCGCAGCGATGGTGTGCCTGAAACGGTGACCAAGGCCGATTTCGACGAAGCCATGGAAGACAGCCGCCCGACGGTGACGGCCAAGATGGAAGCCGAATACAAGAAGATGAAAGGCGAGCTGAAAAAGCGTGCGCTCGAAGTCAGACCGATCGGTTTCATCACCGACGGAATGGTCGAGAGCACGAGGGATTCAAAGCATTAGTTCGGGCCGCCCGCTTCACCCGCCTTGGCGTGCCCTCCCGGCACTTCAAGGCGGTGGCGGATCAGCGCAACTTCCTGGTTTTCGCGCAGCCATTCCAGCATGTGTTCGCGCACCGCGCAGCGCAGCACCCATAGGTTGGCGATCGTTTCTGCGCTGACGGCGAGACGCAGCTCTACGCTCTCCGGATAGGCTTCGGTCATGAGCAGCTGGCACATGCGCCCGTCCCACATCTCGTGCGCGCCCACGAACCGCTCGAATTCGGTACGGATCGGGCCGACATCGGCGATAGGATCGAGATGAAGATACACCGGGCCGCTCAACTGCTCGTTCACACGCGACCAGTTTTCAAAGCTGTCGTCGAGGAAGCGGCTGGTCGGCACGACCAGCACACGCTCATCCCATGTGCGCACCGTGACAAAGCTCATGCGGATTTCCTCGACACGGCCCGCCTCGCCATCGACTTTCACCAGATCACCGAGCCGGAGCGGCTGGGTCAGGGCCATTTGCAGGCCCGCGATCAGTGATTTAAGCGCCGGTTGCGCTGCTGCGCCGACCGCCAGCGCAGCAAGACCGGCAGACGCCATCAGCGTCACACCGACATCGCGCACACCCGGAATATTGAGCATCACCAGTGCGATAACGATGATGATAATCGTCAGCTTCGCAGTACGGGAGAAGATCGAGATTCTTGTCGTGTGAGAGCGGACCGACACCGCGTCATACCGCTGCTCTGCATCCTCCCGCAGCCCCTTGGCCACCGCGCCGACAAAGCTATACGCGACCCACCCCAGCAGCACCGGGGTGAACCAGCGCGCGGCGATATCCCATTCCTGGCCGACCAGCGTATCCACATGGGCGGAGATGGAGAGACCAAAACCGACCATCGCCCAGCGCACTGGGTTGCGCATGGACTGCACGATGGAATCGTCCAGATGGTAGGGTGTGCGCGCGGTAATCTTCCGCAGGATGCCAAAGATGATCCAATGCAATATGAAGGCCGCCACCACTGGCACGGCAAGCCCGATCGCGGTGGCAATCGCGAGTTCGGTATCGACCGCCCATTGGGGTTGTTCGAAGCCTGTCAGCATCAAGAGTCCTATTCCGCCGCGCGTGCTGCCAATGCAAGCCTAATGCGCGTCATCCCAGCTGGGGCCGGTGCCGATTTCGATGCCGAGCGGCACGTCGAGCGTAACAGCGGGCTGTGCCGCCTCGGCCATGACGCGTTCGATCACCGGGGTGGCCTTTTCGACATCGCCTTCGGGCAATTCGAATACCAGTTCGTCATGCACCTGCAGCAGCATGCGTACATCGTTCAAGCCTTCAGCCTCCAGCGCCGGTAGCATGCGAGCCATGGCGCGCTTGATGATATCGGCGCTGGTGCCCTGTATCGGCGCGTTGATTGCTGCGCGCTCGCTGCCCTGCCGCTCGGCCTGGTTCTTGGAATTGATCCGCGGGAACCACGTCTTGCGGCCGAACAAAGTCTCCGAATATCCCTTCGCCCGGACGCTTTCGAGCGTGGCGTGGATGTAGGACTGGATGCCCGGGAAGCGCTGGAAATAGGTGTCGATTTTTTCCTGCGCCTCATCGGGTTCGATGCCGAGCCTGCCCGCAAGTCCCCAGCGCGAAATGCCGTAGAGGATGGCGAAATTGATCGTCTTGGCAGCGGCGCGGGTGTCGCGGTCCACTTCGCCATACATTTCCTTCGCCGTGCGCGAGTGAATGTCTTCGCCTTGTTCGAAGGCCTCCTTCAGTTCGGGCACATCGGCCATGTGGGCTGCAAGGCGCAGCTCGATCTGGCTGTAGTCGGCGGCAAGCAGGACATTGCCGCTTTCGGGCACGAAGGCCTTGCGGATCTGCCGCCCGATCTCGGTACGGATGGGAATGTTCTGCAAATTGGGATCGGTGGAGGAAAGTCGACCCGTCTGCGCGCCCACGAGACTGTAGCTTGTATGCACCCGCCCGGTCCGCTCGTTGATCGCTTCCTGCAGCGCATCGGTATAGGTGCTCTTGAGCTTGGAGAGCTGACGATATTCGAGGACCTTGTCGGCAATCGCATGGCCTTCGCCTGACAGGCGCTCCAGCACGCTCTGGTCGGTCGAATACTGGCCGCTCTTGCCCTTTTTCCCGCCCTTGTAGCCGAGCTTGTCGAACAGCACTTCGCCCAGCTGTTTGGGGCTGCCGATGGTGAATTCCTCGCCCGCGTCCTTATGGATCTCCTTTTCCAGCCGCCCGATGGTCTCAGCAAAGGTTTCGGAAAGGCGCGAGAGCTCGGCGCGATCGACCTTGATGCCTTCGCGCTCCATCTTCGCGACCACCGGGATCAACGGGCGATCGACGCGCTGGTAAATCCGCGTCGCACCTTCATCGGGCATGCGACGCGCGAGATGCGCGTGGAGCCGCCACGTCACATCGGCATCCTCGGCGGCATATTCGGTGGCCTTGCCCAGCGGCACTTCGCCGAAGGGGATCGCCTTCTTGCCGGTGCCGCACACATCCTTGAACTTCATCGTGGTGTGGCCAAGGTGGCGTTCGGCCAGTTCGTCCATG
Source organism: Aurantiacibacter sp. MUD61 (assembly GCF_027912455.1). NCBI lineage: Bacteria > Pseudomonadati > Pseudomonadota > Alphaproteobacteria > Sphingomonadales > Erythrobacteraceae > Aurantiacibacter > Aurantiacibacter sp. MUD61. Next base: position 683,704 of record NZ_CP115446.1, on the reverse strand, counting down.
CCGTGACCGCCGCCGATCCCTTCCTGCGAGCGGCCCGCATCGAGATCGAAGCTCATGATCATCGTGTCATCGACGGGGCCCATCGCGATGCCGTGGCGGGCGAGCACGTTGATATCGTATTTGATATTCTGCCCGATCTTGAGGACGGAATCGTCCTCCAACAGCGGTTTCAGCAATGCGATGGCAGTATCGAAATCGACCTGATCGGGCTTCTCATCGAACATGTCGCTGCCGCCGTGGCGCAGCGGGATATAGCAGGCATCGTTCGGGCCTAGGGCGAGGCTGACCCCAACCAGATCCGCCGCAATCGCATCGAGGCTGCTGGTCTCGGTATCTACGGCGAGGACGCGCAAATCGCGAGCGCGCGCGATCCATTCCTTCAGTGCGTCTTCGGTCTGCACCGTCGCGTAGGCGCTGCGGTCCACATCGGGCCATGCGGGTAGCGGCTGGATATTGCCTTCCGGCGTGCCCTCATCACCCTTGGTATCGGCCTTTTCCGGGTTGAGATTGGTTGTGCGGCCGGGGCTGCCCGTGCCTGCCTCCAGCCGCTTGAGCAGCGAGTTGAAGCCGTGGGTTTCGAGAAATTCGGCCAGAGGTTCTGGCGGAATGCCGTCAAGCTTCATATCCTCGATGGCGATGGGCAGCGGGCAATCGCTTTTCAGCTCCACCAACTCGCGGCTGAGCTCCGCCATCTCGCGCCCTTCGAGCAGACGTTCCTTGAGCTTCGATTTCTTCATGTCGGGCGCGGAATCGAGCGCAGCGGCAAGCGAGCCGTTTTCGCCGATCAGCTTGGACGCGGTCTTGGGACCGATGCCGTAAATGCCCGGAATATTATCGACGCTATCGCCCATCAGCGCGAGGACATCGCCTACCAGAGCGGGCTCGACCCCGAATTTCTCTTTCACCTCGTCGATATAGATGCGCGCATCCTTCATCGTATCGAGCATGTCGATTTTGGCGCCGTCTTTCTCTCCGACAAGCTGCATCAGGTCCTTGTCGGAGGAAACGATGGTCACATCCCATCCGGCATCCTGCGCGGCATAGGCGTATGATGCGATCATATCGTCCGCCTCGACATCGGGCTCTTCCACCATGGGGAGGGAGAAAGCGCGGGTGGCATCGCGAATCAGCGGGAATTGCGGGACGAGGTCTTCGGGCGGATCGGGGCGATTCGCTTTATATTCCGGATAGATATCGTTGCGGAAGCTCTTGCTCGATTTGTCGAGCACCACGGCGAGGTGAGTCGGCCCGTCGGCCTCGTCGAGATCCTGCGCCAGCTTCCACAGCATGGTCGTATATCCGTAAACTGCGCCTACGGGCGTTCCCTCCGGATTGGTGAGCGGGGGGAGGCGGTGGTATGCGCGGAAGATATAGGCCGAACCATCGACCAGGTAGAGATGCTGTTTTTCGGCCATGGCAGGCTTGCTAGCACGCAAAATCGGCCCGGTCAGCATGGATTGGGGCGATATTTCCACTACCGCGATAATGGCAGTTTTACGGGTAGGAGCGCCCCAATTGCGCCGGAATTCCGCCCTATTTGTGCCATAATTCGCTTGCGCAGGCCCAAATGTGGCCTTATTTAGGCAGTGAGCCGACCGGATGGTGGGCTTGGGATGAGGACAAATCCTCTCTCAATTATTCGCAGATTAAGGGGTTCAAACCTATGCGTAAGATTGCTCTCGTTGCTGCTGCTTCGGCTGCTGCACTCTCGCTCGCTGCTTGCTCGGAAGCTACCGAGGAAAGCGCTGAAGACACCGTAGAAGGTGCAATGGCTGACACCGAAGCCAACGCTGAAGCTGCTGGCGACGAAGTCGCTGAAACGGCTGCTGAAGTTGACGCTGCTACCGACAATGCTGAAGCTGAAATGGAAGCTGAAGTTGTCGAAGAAATGAACGAAGCTGAGTAATCCTCGCTTCGGTCTTCGGACTGAAAAAGAAAAGGCGTGGCCAGCGATGGCCACGCCTTTTTCTTTGCCTGATGGTGAGCGCAATCAGCAGACCCGCTCGCCTGTCTGATTATCTTTCGGCCTAATTCCCGTTGTAGTCGGCGCGGGCGTAATTGCGGTTCGCTTCGACCTCAAACCCGTCATACAGGCCGCGCGCGATCGAAGCGATGCGGGCTTCGCGATTGCGGCGCGTGGTATTGCCGGTCACGTAAATCGCCACGGCGATCGAACGGCCATCAGGCGCAGTCAGAATGCCGATATCGCTGGACGTATTGTTGAGCGATCCGGTCTTATGCGCGACCGTCACATTGTCCGGCATAAGGGCAGGAATGCGGCGAGTGCCGGTGCGGCAGCGCTCCATCGCGTCGATGATGACGTTGCGGCTCGACGGGGAGAGCCAACGGCCCTGATAAATCCCTGCGAGCAGCTGCACCATGGTTTCCGGCGTCGCACTGTCGCGCATGTCGATGTAGGTTTCCGGGTCGAATTCGCCGTCATCGCGCACGAGCGTGGCGATGTCGCGATCGAGGCTGAAGCCGGTAAGACCGGCACGGCGCGCCCAATCGTTTACCGCATCGGTTCCGCCCAGCGCCGAAATCAGCGCATCGGTGGCGGGATTGGAGCTGCGCGTGATCATCAGATCGATGAGTTCGAGCGCGCTCATATATTCGCCCTGGCGCACAGGCGCAGCGGCAGAGGAAAATGGACGTGAGCGAACCGGCCACAGAAGCGGCCACTCGCTCGTCAGGCTCCAGCGACCCTGGTCCACGCCTTCCAGATAGGCGGCGGCAATCGCAATCTTGCTGGTGCTCGCCATGGGGAAGCGCTGATCGCCGAGGATCGAGACCGATTGGCCGGTCGAAAGATCGATTGCGGCAACGCCGATGCGCCCCTCGCTGCCGTCGGCAAGCTGGGCAATGCGATATTCGAGCTGGTTGTCGAATTCAGGCGTATAATCGCGCGGGCTGCGCACTTCGGTGCCAAAGGCGCTGTCGAAGGCGGATTCGAAATCCTGCGGCTCGTCTCCGGTCCCGGCGTAGGCCGGTAAAGCTGCCAGCGGCGCAGCAGCCAAAGCGAATGCAGAAAAGAAACGTCCGAGCTTTGAAATCATCATGTCACCAAACATGCCAGTAACGTGGTTTGTAAATGCTTAATGTTACATGAGGTGACGAGTTCCGCGCGACGAAATGCGCCGGATTGTCGCCAAACTGAGTCCAGAATGACAGAAACCCCGGAGTTCCTCGGGGTTTTGTTGCCCTACGCGCCTATTCTGGCTTCACGAACCGCCAGGCGATCTGGTTGGTCTGGCCGCGAATTTCCTCGTCGAAGACATTCGCGGTCAGCGGATCGCCGGGCTGCGCATAGATGTCGCTCTCTGCCTCGCGGACGAAGCCCGCAGCAGTCAATGCGTCCATCGCAAGTTGCGGATCGAGCCGGTGCAAGGTGTTTGCCGCCACAGCGCCAGCGCCGTCAGCCGCGAGGTGGTCGACGACAACCAGCGTCCCGCCCGGCTTCAGCGCATCGTAAAGGCTGGCCACAGCCTGTTCAGCGGTCCCCTCGGGAAATTCCTCCAGATAGAGATCATGGAAGTTCATCACGGTGATGATCGTATCGAGCTGTTCGGGCCAGCCCGGCTCTGCCAAGGAGCCACGAACTGGGAAGATGTTGATCGGATTGCCATCGTTGTCGGAGTAGCGGCGAACCGTTTCGTCCTGCTCGGTCGCATATTCGGGGCGGAAAGCGATAAATTCTTCGGGCTGGAAGGCATAGACCTTGCCATCGGCTCCGACTGCCGTTGCGAGCAGCCGCGTTACATACCCGCCACCCATAATGAAGTCCCCCACCACATCGCCACGATCGATCTGGGCGAAGGCGAGCAATTCGCCGGGCTTACGCGTGGCATCCTGTTCCTGATCGTCCAGCCGGCCGATATCGTTGATCGCCTGCATATACTGGCGCGCATTATATTCGCTGGCCGCTTCTTCGCCCGGCGTTTCCTCCGGACCGCTGCATGCGGTGAGCCCAAATGCGGATGCGGCGATAGCTGCGGTAACAAGACGATGCATGATGACGTTCTCCCTCCATGTCCCTCGTCGAACCTAGTCCTCTATTGGCAGACCGCAATCCCTATCCCGTATTGACCGAAGCTGACGGATACGCTTCATGCCCGTGACAAAATATCACGTGAAGGGACCGCCTGATGAGTTTGAAGAGTTCGACACCGCTTTCATTATCTTTTGCCGCCATGCTTCTGGCAACTACCGCGCCTGCGCTTGCCCAGGATGTCCAGATCGTCCAGCCGGGCGCACCGGGTCAGGGCGCGCGCGCCCTTTCCGAAGACGAGGCGACCCAGCTTGCCCGCGTGAATTACCTGCCTGCCGATATCGACTTCATGCAGGGCATGATCGTCCACCACCAGCAGGCTGTTGAAATGGCCGCGCTTGTCGATGGCCGTACCAATAATGAAGCGATCCAGACGATTGCGGAGCGCATCGCTGCTTCACAGCAGGATGAAATCAGCTTCATGATCGAATGGCTTGCAGGCTACGGCCAGCCCGCCAGCATGGCCGGCATGGGTCATATGGATCATGTTGGCATGGCCGGCATGGCAAGCGCCGAAGACATGGCCGAATTGCGCGATGCGCGAGGCGTGAATTTCGACCGCAAGTTCCTGCAGCTGATGATCGCCCACCACAATGGCGCACTGACCATGGTGCGTGACCTGTTCTCCATCCAGGGCACCGCCACCGATCCGGTGCTGTTCGATTTCACCAGCGAAGTCCGCAGCGATCAGCAGGCCGAAATCGACCGGATGTCGGTTGAGCTCGCGTCGCTGTCCGATGATCCGCGCTCCGGTCTTGCCGGCGGCCTGTTCGATGCAGAGGAAGCGATCAGCAACCTCCGTCACGTCGCATTCCTGCGCAAGCCTGCCGGTTTCTACGATCCCGCCAACCCCGCTGGCGGCCGCATGGTCATTCCGGCTGAAGAGGAAGAAGAAGAAACCGACACTGCGGGCGATGACGATACGCACGCCGGCCACTCGATGGCAGCAGCGGCTGACGCAGAAGAAGCCGATCCCGACGCAGAGGAAACCGAAGCTGAAGAGGAAACGGCACCGCCGGTCCGTTATGCCCAGCGCGGCGGCCTGCTGAGCTTTGCCAATACCGATATGGCGTTCTCCGGCGATCTGATGATCGCGGGCAATTATCACGGCTTCAACGCCTATATGTTGGGCGACGATGGCGTGCCGCAACTTGTGAGCTCGGTCGTATGTCCGGGCGGGCAGGGCGACGTCTCTGTCGTCGGCGACATCCTGATCATGAGTGTCGAGCAGACCCGTGGCCGTGTCGACTGCGGGCGTGATGGCGTTACCGAAGATGTGAGCGAAGATCGTTTCCGCGGCCTTCGAGTGTTCGATATTTCGGACATTCGCGCTCCCGTTCAGGTTGGCCTCGTGCAGACCTGCCGCGGCAGCCACACGCACTCGGTCGTCGATGCCAATGAAGAGCGCATCATCGTCTACAACTCCGGCACCGCCGGCGTCCGCGATGGCGAAGAGCTCGAAGGCTGCGTCGGATATATTCCGGGCGACGATCGCACCGCGCTGTTCAGCATCGATGTGATCGAAATCCCGCTGGCCGACCCCTCGCAGTCGCGCATTACCTCGTCCCCGCGCGTCTTCGCCGATGATGATGGCAATATCGCAGGCCTGTGGCTCGGCGGTGACCATGGCGATGGCACGCAGACCACCAGCCAGACGAACCAGTGCCACGATATCACCGTGTTCCCGTCGCTGAACCTCGCTGCTGGTGCGTGTTCGGGCAACGGTATCATCATGGATATCTCGGACCCGTATAACCCCGTCCGTCTCGACGCGGTGACCGATCCGGGCTTTGCCTATTGGCACTCGGCGACCTTCAACAATGATGGCTCTGTCGTGCTGTTCACCGACGAATGGGGCGGCGGTGGCCGCCCGCGTTGTCAGGCAGCCGACCCCGCCACCTGGGGCGCCAATGCCTTCTACGGTATCGAGGATGGTGAGCTGGTCTATCGCGGCACGTTCAAGATCCCCGGTGCGCAGAGCGACATGGAAAACTGTGTGGCGCACAATGGCTCGATCATCCCTGTGCCGGGGCGCGATATCTTCGTGCAGGCGTGGTACCAGGGCGGCCTCTCGGTGATCGATTTCACCGATCCGACCAATCCGTATGAAATAGCTTTCTTCGATCGCGGTCCGGTGGATGAAGACCAGCTGGTGACCGGCGGTTACTGGTCCGCCTATTGGTACAACGGCCGCATCTACGCGACCGAGATTGCGCGCGGTATCGACGTTTTCGCACTGGAGCCGAGCGAGTACCTGACCGCAGAAGAAATCGCCGCTGCCGAAGCTGCCGAAATGGGTAACACTTTCAACCCGCAGACGCAGGTTCCGGTGACGTGGAGCGAAGAAGCCATGGAAGCTGCGGAGCGCAGCCGCATGGGCGGCTAAGGCCAGCTTCTGCCGAGATAAAAAGGGGGCGCTCCGCCAATGGTGGAGCGCCCCTTTTTCGTGTCAGAACCAGGCGCGAAGGCCGACAAGGAACACGAAGCCACCTGGATCGTCCCCTCCGGCGCGGATGATATCGGCAGTGCCGCCAAAGGCGCGTTCGTATTCCATACCCACATAGGGCGCGAATTCAGGGACGAATTCATAGCGCAGCCTTGCGCCCAGCTCGGCCTTGACCAGACCTGCGGCAACGCCCCGCTCGGGAATGTCCTGCGCCGCGAGATCGAATTCGATGCGCGGCTGCAGTACCAGCTGCTGGGTCAGGCGCATATCGTGTTCGGCTTCGACGCGGGCGGTCAGATCTCCCTCATCGGAGAGGAAAGCGGCGGCATCGACATGGATCATGTAGGGCGCGAGGCCCGCCACGCCCACGGCGAGATGCGCGGTTGTGTCCGGTTCGACATCGAGACGCACGCCTGCCTGCAAATCGAACCATGGGCCGATGGCATGGCCCCAGAGCAATTGCAGCTCGGCATCTTCCACACCGCCGCCAAACTCGCCTTCGCCTTCGCTTTTGAAAACGACGCGGTCGGTCGCGGTGCCATACCAGCCGGACACGTCCCAGAGATATTCGTCATGGCCTTCGCCAATGCGCGCTTCGAGCCGCTCACCAAGGATTACGCCGAACCGCGCATTGCCATGAGTCGCCCGGTTGTATCCGCGCGCGGCCACCATCGCATCTTCGCCCCAGATCGCGTCTGCGGCGTGCGCCGGACCTTCGAAAGCTTCGGCAGGCGGCGGACCGGAGGGAATCTCTGCATCCATGGCGCCATGGTTCATCTGCGAATGGTCCATCTGGCCATGTTGGGAATGGTCAATCGCCCCGTGATCCATTTGCGCATGGTCCTGCTCTTCTTCCGGATCGGTGGCCATCTGGTGGGCGGAGTGATCCATCGCCTGATGCGCGGAATGATCCGGTTCTGCGTCAGCTTCGGCCTCTTCCGCCTGCTGTTGAGCCGAGTGGTCCTGATGCTGGGCGTGGCCCGAGTGATCGCCATGATCCTGTGCCATCGCGGGGCTGGCGATCAGGGCGGCACTTGCAAGGAAAATAGCCCGCATCATCCTTCTCCCTCGAGCGGGAAGGGGCGCACGGTGACGGTTTGCATCATCCCTGCATGCATGTGGTAGAGCAAATGGCAGTGGAAGGCCCAGTCGCCCGGCTCGTTTGCGGTCAGGTCGAAGGTCGCAGTGCCACCCGGCTGCACGACGACCGTGTGCTTCAGCGGCTGGTGCATATGGTCCGCACCATTCACCAGTTCGAAGAAGTGTCCATGCAGGTGGATCGGGTGGGCCATCATGGTGTCGTTGACCAGCTTCACCCGCACCCGCTCGTCATAGGCGAAGCGGATCGGATCGTCGGTCACGGCGCTGAACTGGCGGCCATCGAATGACCACATGTAGCGTTCCATATTGCCGGTGAGGTGAATCTCCAGCTGCCGCGTCGGCATGCGGTGCGGGTTCGCGTTTTTGGCGCGCAAATCGGTGTAGCGCAGCACGCGGTGATCGACATTGTCGAGGCCGAGACCGGGAAAGTCCATACGGTCCATCGGCATCGGGCTGACCATATCGACCCCGGCATTCACCTCGACATCGGGCGGCAGCAGCGAGGTATCACGCATGTTGTGATCCATCGCCATGTCGCCTTCGCCGGACATATCGTGTCCCATCGCGCCATGGTCCATTCCGCCGTGGCCGCCGCCATGTCCTCCGCCGTGGTCCATGCTGCCCATGCCCATGTCGACCATGGTCAGGTTCACCGGCTCGCGCAGCGGCGGCGGGGTGGCGCGGTGGCCGGCGTGCGAGGTGAGGCTGGCCACTCCCATCCCGGATCGGTCCATCGCCTCTGCCACCAGCGCGTGGCTGCCATCGGGCGGGGTGACGATAACGTCGTAAGTCTCGGCCACGCCGATCTGGAATTCATCAACCTCGACATCGTCCACATCGATACCGTCGGCGGCAATTACCGTCATCGGCACGCCGGGGATGCGCACGTTGAAGAGCGTCATCGCCGAACCGTTGATGATGCGCAGGCGAATGCGCTCGCCCGGCTGGAACTGGAATTGCAGATCGTCTGCAGGGCCGTGACCGTTGATGAGGTAGGTATAGGTGGAGCCGGTGACATCGGAAATGTCGCGCGGGTTCATTCGCATCGCGCCCCACATCAGCCGGTCTTCAAGGCTCATCGAACCATCGCCAACAGTTTGCATGGAGCGGTTGAAATAATGCTCACCCACCGCCAGCATCCGTGCGATTTCATGCGGGTGACGCGGGGTGAATTCGCTCAGCAGAACGACAAGGTCGCGGTCATAGCGCGGATCGGGCTCGGCAGCATCGATGACCAGCGGGCCGTAATGCCCTGCCTGCTCCTGCAAGCCGCTGTGCGAATGCCACCAGTATGTGCCGTTCTGGCGGATCGGGAAGCGGTACTGGAATGTCTCGCCGGGCTTGATCCCGGGGAAGCTGACGCCGGGCACACCATCGAACTGGAACGGCAGCAGCAAGCCATGCCAGTGGATCGAGCTGTCCTCATCGAGGTTATTGGTGACATTGAGCGTGACATCCTGCCCTTCGCGCAGGCGAATAAGCGGACCCGGAACGCTTCCATTCACCGCGATGGCGTGACCGCTGCGGCCGCCCGTGGTGAAATGGTGATTGTCGATCGTCAGGTCGATGCTCTCGCCCGAGATCTCGCCAAAGCCATTGCGCGCATGACTGAGAGACTGTCCGCGCGCCCAGGCCGGGATTGCGAGACCGGCCGCTGCCAGTGCTCCCGTGCCTTTCAGCAGGGTGCGGCGGGAAAGGGCGGGGGGAATGATCTTGCCATTGCTCATGATGGGGCCATATATATACCCCCACAGGGTATTGAAAGAGGTCTTTTGTCCATGTCTGCCACCGCCAGCGCCAAAACCACGGTGAACCGCCTGAACCGCATCGCAGGGCAGGTGCAGGGCGTTGCACGCATGGTGGAACAGGACCGTTATTGCATCGATGTGCTGAACCAGATGCAGGCAGTGAAGTCTGCCTTGGCCAAGGCTGAAAGCGAAATCCTGAAGCGCCACGCCGCATGCTGCGTGGCGGAAGCCATCGCTTCCGGCGACAGTGCAGAACAGGAACAGAAGTTTGCCGAGCTCGTCGACCTTCTGGAAAGGACGCGCAAATGAGCAAGACCGCCACACTCTATCGCATGGACATGGAAAACCACACCTGTCCTTATGGCCTGAAGTCGAAATGGCTGCTGGAAAGCAAGGGTTATACTGTCGAGGATCATACGCTCGATAACCGCGCAGAGACCGACGCTTTCAAGGAAAAGCACGGTGTGAAGACCACGCCGCAGGCCTGGATCGGCGATGAGCGGATCGGTGGCTATACCGACCTGCGCGCGCATTTCGGCAATCCCGTGAACAAGGACGGCACGAGCTACTGGCCCGTCGCCGTGCTATTCATGATGACTGCGCTGATGGCGCTGGGTGGAGCCTTCGTGGCCACCGGAGAGGCGCTATCGATCCTGTCTGCCGAATGGTTCGTCAGCTTCTCGATGTGCGTCCTCGCCTATCTCAAGCTGCGCGATATCGAGAGTTTCTCGACCATGTTCCTCAACTACGATCTGCTCGCCAAACGCTGGGTCCCGTATGGCTACATTTACCCATGGGCCGAGGGGCTGGCGGGCGTACTGATGACCGCGCATGTGCTGAACATCGTCTCTATTCCCGTCGCGCTGTTCATCGGCACCATCGGGGCGGTGAGTGTGTTCAAGGCGGTCTACATCGACAAGCGAGAGCTGAAATGCGCCTGCGTCGGCGGCGACAGCAACGTGCCGCTCGGCTTTATCTCGCTAACCGAAAACCTGTTCATGGTCGGCATGGCCGTATGGATGCTGGTGAAGCCTGCGATCCTTTAGCTTCGGCAAAGTCTAGGAACTCAATCCCCCCTATGCTGCGTTATGGGCTCAGAAGGCACTAACAGGGACCAGATTTGATGAGTGAAAGCGGCAGCAAAAACGAAGGCGATTACAAACGCTTTATGGCGATGGTGGGCACATCCACCGTCATTATGTTCGGCCTCATGTATCTCAACACCTATGCACTGAGCCACGTGTTCTGGAGCGAAACGCGCTTCTGGATGATGTTCGTCATGGGCGCGGTGATGGCTGTCGTCATGCTGCATTTCATGTGGGGCATGTACAAGAACACGGCCAAGAACTGGATCATCATCGGCGTATCAGTGGTTACTTTTGCGCTATCCCTGTTCCTCGTGCGCAGCCAGACGACGATCGACGACAGCGAATATATGTCCGCGATGATTCCGCACCATTCGATCGCAATCATGACGAGCGAGCGCGCCGGGATCGAGGATGTCCGGGTGCGCAAACTGGCGAACGATATCATCCGCGCCCAGCGCAAGGAGATCGACGAGATGCGCTGGCTGATCGAAGACATCGAGGCAAACGGCATTGCAGCCACCAGCGCCGAAGGCGATGCGCGGCCTATTCCCGAATTCGAAGGCGAAGTGAATCCGGGTACTCCCACGCCGGGCGAATAGAGCGCCGCGCGGCCTATGTTTGTGCGATGTGGATCGCCTCGACATCGCCATCCCTGCGCCGGGCAATCAGATAGATTAATGCGCCCACCAAAAGGATGCCACCGGTCGGCAATGCGGCGCTCCATGGCACTTGCGCGAGCAGCCACAAATTGAACGCGATCGCGATCATCGTGATGCCACCCCAGAGCACTCCCATACCCTTCGCAAAGCCCGAGCTATTGCGCACCCACATGGCGATAAAGGCACAGATGCCGGCAATGACCACCAGCGTTTCGGTTGCGACCATCAGCTCCGCCAGCGATCGGAAAGTCCCGCTGAGCGCGAGGGCGGCAATGATGAAGCCGTACACCGTGATGGCAAACCACGGCGTGTCGAAGCGCGATGAAATGCTGGCAAAGTGCCGCGGCAAAAGTCCGCGCCTGCCCATGCCGTAAAACAGGCGCGGCATGGCAACGAAATAATTGAGCTGGCCGGTGCCAATCGAAAAGATCGCGGCAATGGAGATCAGGATACCGCCCCATGCACCGAACACGGCCTCACCGGCAGCCGCCAGTGGGCGATCCATATTGGCTGCTTCCGGCGCAATGGCGACATAGGTCAGCTGGACCAGCACATATAGCGCCGCAACAATTGCGAGGTTGATATACATCGACAGGAAGACGGTGCGCTGCGCGTTGCGCGTCTCCCCGGCGGTGATCGTCGAGACGCCTCCACCCGAAAACGCATAGGCGAGGAGCAGGGCAGTGGCCTCGACTTCGCTGAATTGCGGGGCGACGAATTCGTCCGGTATTCCGCTGGTGAACAGCCCGACGATGCACAGCAGGAGGATTGGCGTGACTTTCAGCGCCGTTCCGACCCACAGCGCGCCAATGGAACGGCGCGTGCCGGATATGGCGAGCAGGGTGAAGGCCGCAATCAGCGCCATGATGGTCACCAGGCGGATCACCGGATCGTCGAACACCGGGAAGATCGCGGCCAGGTAAGCGACGATTACGTGGAAATTGGCCGCACGCGCGGCGATATTCGCGCCCATGATGCACCAGCCCGCTTCGAAACCTGCGAAGCGTCCGAAGGCATATTCGACATAGAGCTGCGGACCGCCCGACTGGTCGAACCGCGTGCTGAGCCTCCCGAAAATGGCAAGCGTACTGCAACTCAAAAGGGCGAAGGCGAAAATGGCCAGCGGCGCGTAGCTTCCCGCGCCTGCGTAAAGCAGCGCAGGAAGTGCGAAGATCCCGGCGCCGATAACGCCGTTGAGATTCATGAGTGTCGCGCCGGCCAGTCCTATGACACGCGGCGGTTTATACGATTGGTCCATCCGGCCAGTCCCCCCGATCGGGAGGAGAGGCCAGATGGACCATCATGTCAAACAAGAACGCGTTATTGCTCAGCCTTCCTGCAGGCCAGCCTTCCACAGATCCACACGCCGCTCGAGGATCGATAGCGGCATCGAACCGCCATTGAGCAGCGTATCGTGGAAGCCGCGGATGTCGAAATCATCGCCCAGCTCTTCCTCGGCCTCCGCGCGCAATTCCTGGATGCGCATCATGCCGATCTTGTAGCTGGTCGCTTGCCCCGGCAGCACGAAATAGCGCTGCACTTCGCTGCGTGCGACCGTCTCCGGATTGGGCGAGTTTTCGAGGCAATAGGCAACCGCCTCATCCTCGGTCCAGCCCTTGGCGTGGATGCCGGTGTCGACCACCAGGCGGATCGCGCGCCACATCTCGCTCTGCAATTGGCCGAATTCGGAATAGGGGTCTTCATATCCGCCCATTTCCTTCGCCAGCACTTCGGAATAGAGCGCCCAGCCTTCGACATAGGCGGTCTGGTACGCGCCCTGCGTGCGGAAACGCGGAATGCCTTCGAGTTCTTGGCTGATGCTGATCTGCATGTGGTGGCCGGGATTGCCTTCGTGATAGGCGATCGCCTCCAGCGGCGGGATCGGCATGGCCGTCATATCCGAGAGATGCGCGTAATAGACACCGGGGCGCGAGCCGTCGGGCGTACCGGGGCGATAATGCTGCGCGGCGCCATCCTGTTCGCGGAACGGCTCCACCCGGCGCACTTCCAGCGCAGCGCGCGGAAGGCGGCCGAAGAATTCGGGCAGCCGCTCGGTCAGCTCGTCGATATGCATGGTGGCACGGTCGATATAGGCCTGCGCGCCCGCCTCATCATTCGAGAAGAAGAACTGCGGGTCCTCGCGGATGAAGACGAAGAACTCGTCCAGCGTGCCCTCGAAGCCGACCTGCTCCTTGATCGCTTCCATCTCGCCGCGGATGCGGGCGACTTCGGAGAGGCCGATTTCGTGGATTTCGTCTGCGGTCAGCTCGGTCGTAGTGCTCTGTTCGAGCATGTAGTTGTAATAGGCTTCACCATTGGCGAGGCTGCTGACGCCATTGCCTGCCACGGTATTCTCGATGTCTTCGCTGAACCAGTCGACAACGCGCTGGTAGGCGGGCGCCATGCTCTGGGTAAGTGCGACGCGCGCATCTTCGCGGAGTTCTTCGGCGCGCTCTTCAGTGATCGTGCCCTCCTCGACCAGACTAGTGAGACGTTCTTCGGTGCCGGCCCACAGATCCGATGGCTCGCCATCGTCGAAGGGAGCACCGGAGATAAGGCCCTGCGATTCCGCGATCACCGCATCATAGGAAAAGCGCGGCGGGCGTGTGCCAAGCTCGGCATTGGCCTGCGCGCGGATGAGCAGTTGGTCCATCGCCGGGCCCATGGCTTCGAGGCGGGAGATGAAAGCGACCATGTCTTCCTCGCTCTCCACCGTATGCTGGCCCAGCAGGAAGCTCGGCAGGAAGGCGTGGGCGCCCTGCATCTGGTGCAGGATATATTCGTTGTCGAGATATTCCATCCGGCCGGCAGAACTCTCCGCCAGATAGATCATCATGTCGTATGATTGCTTGGCCTCATCATCGAGCGCGTCGTAATCGAAATTGGCTTCCATGTCGGCGCGGGCCTGCTGCAACCACGCGTTCTGCTCCTCGATCCCTTCGACACTGAAATCATCCAGCGCGCCATAATCGGTCTTGATGCCGAGGCTGGTCTGCAGGATCGGGCTGAAGGCGAGATATTCCTCGAACTTCTCCTCGAACCAGGTGTTGATGCATTCGGTTTGCGTGGTGGCGCATTCGATCGTGGCGGTTTCTGCCTCGGCGGCCTGGCAGCCAGCCACGGCGACCGATGCCAGCAGAAGTGCTGCGTAACGTTTCATGATGTGTGATCCCTCGAATTCGACTCCGGCGTCCCGAGCGGAACAATGGCGGCGCGGGGAGCAAAAGAAAAGGCCCGGCAGGATCGCTCCTGCCGGGCCTCTTTTATGTCGTCGGTGAGACGAGCGGTGGGACTTAGAAGCCCATGCCGCCCATGCCGCCGCCCATGCCGCCCATGTCGGGCATGGCGGGTGCGGACTTGTCTTCCGGGATCTCGCTGATGGCAGCTTCGGTGGTGATCAGCAGGCCAGCTACCGATGCAGCATCCTGCAGCGCGGTGCGCACGACCTTGGTCGGGTCGATCACGCCGGCGGACACCAGGTTCTCATAGGTGTCGGTTGCAGCGTTGAAGCCCTGCGTTTCGTCGCCTTCGCGCAGGAGATTGCCCGAAACCACGGCGCCATCGTGACCGGCATTGGTCGCGATCTGGCGTACCGGTGCCATGATGGCCTGACGCACGATGTCGACACCGCGGGTCTGGTCGTTGTTCTCGCCTTCGACGCCTTCCAGCACCTTGGTGGCATAGAGCAGCGCGGTACCACCGCCCGGAACGATGCCTTCTTCCACGGCAGCGCGGGTAGCGTGCAGCGCATCGTCGACGCGGTCCTTGCGTTCCTTCACTTCGACTTCCGAAGCGCCGCCAACCTTGATCACGGCAACACCGCCAGCGAGCTTCGCCAGACGTTCCTGCAGCTTTTCACGATCGTAGTCGGAAGTGGTCGTTTCGATCTGCGCACGGATCTGCTCGACGCGGGCCTTGATGTTTTCCGCATCGCCTGCACCGTCGACAATGGTCGTGTTGTCCTTGTCGATGGTGACGGTCTTGGCTTCACCGAGCATGCCCAGCGTGACGCTTTCCAGCTTGATGCCGAGGTCTTCGCTGATCATTTCGCCATTAGTGAGGATCGAGATGTCCTGCAGCATGGCCTTGCGACGATCGCCGAAGCCCGGAGCCTTTACGGCTGCGACCTTCAGGCCGCCGCGCAGCTTGTTGACCACGAGGGTGGCCAGCGCTTCGCCTTCGATGTCTTCAGCGATGATGAGCAGCGGACGCCCAGCCTGCACCACGGCTTCCAGCACAGGCAGCATGGCCTGCAGGTTGGAGAGCTTCTTCTCGTGGATCAGAATGTACGGGTTTTCGAGCTCGACCGTCATCTTCTCCGGATTGGTGACGAAGTAGGGCGAGAGATAGCCGCGGTCGAACTGCATGCCTTCAACGACATCCAGTTCGAATTCGAGACCCTTGGCCTCTTCCACGGTGATTACGCCTTCCTTGCCGACCTTTTCCATGGCTTCGGCGATCTTCTCGCCGACTTCCTTGTCGCCATTGGCGGAGATGATGCCAACCTGTGCGATTTCGTCCGAACCGGACACGTCCTTCGAACGGCTCTGCAGGTCTGCGACAACCTTGTTCACGGCGAGATCGATGCCGCGCTTAAGGTCCATCGGGTTCATGCCGGCAGCGACGGCGGTCATGCCTTCGCGCACGATGGCCTGGGCCAGCACGGTTGCAGTCGTGGTGCCGTCACCGGCAGCGTCGTTCGCCTTCGATGCGACTTCGCGCAGCATCTGCGCGCCCATGTTTTCGAACTTGTCCTTGAGCTCGATTTCTTTGGCGACAGTGACGCCGTCCTTGGTGATGCGCGGTGCGCCGAAGCTCTTGTCGATCACGACATTGCGACCTTTGGGGCCGAGCGTGACTTTGACGGCATTGGCCAGCGTATCGACACCCTTGAGGATGCCTTCGCGGGCGGTGCGGCCGAATTTTACGTCTTTAGCAGACATTGGATCTTCTCCTGAATTGGGTTGTATTGGGAAGCGTGGTCAGGGGGCTCAGCCGAGCACGCCCATGATGTCGCTTTCCTTCATGATCAGCAGGTCTTCACCGTCGATCTTCACTTCGGTGCCACCCCATTTGCCGAACAGCACGCGGTCGCCGACTTTTACGTCGAGAGCGGTGACGGTGCCGTCTTCAGCCTTGGAGCCGTTGCCGACAGCGACGATTTCGCCTTCGCTCGGCTTTTCCTTGGCGCTGTCGGGGATGATGATGCCGCCAGCCGTCTTTTCTTCGGCTTCGATGCGGCGGACCAGTACGCGGTCGTGCAGTGGACGGAATGCCATGTTTATGACCTCTTCCAATTGAGTGGTTAAACGTGATTGGCACTCTCCGACCGAGAGTGCCAGTGCGGCGCATTTGGGTGCGCGTTCATGCAGAGTCAATGGCTGTGGCAGCGAAAAAGTTGCACGCGATCGGCCAGAGCGTGGCCTTCGCGGGGCAGGTCAGGAATTGCGCTGCGTCAGCCCCAGATTTTCGCGCGCATTCCAGCGCAAGAGGAGGAGGGCCGCAGCAAAGGTTAGTCCGGTCGCAAGGCCGATCCAGACGCCCGTGCCGCCGAGCTGCGTCCCGAGCCCGAGACCGGCGGCAAGGCCGAAGCCGGGCAGCCAATAGCTGAAGATCGCAATCCACATCGGAATGCGCGTGTCCTTGAGACCGCGCAGCGCGCCTGCGGCCACGGCCTGCACCCCGTCGGATAGCTGGAATGCAGCGGCGACCATCAGGAAGCCGGTGGCCGCAGCGAGAAGCTGGGCGTTCGCCGGGTCGCCAATATCGATATAGACCGAGAGCAGGGCGTGCGGCATCACGACCATGGCGATGGCCGTCAGCGCCATAAAACCGGTTCCCATGACGATGCTCGTCCAGCCTGCGCGGCCCATTCCAACGGGATCGCGCGCGCCGTAGAAATAGCCGACCCGGATGGTTGCCGCCTGTCCCACGCCGAAAGGGACCTGAAAGGCAAAGGCAGCGAGGTTGAGCGCGAGCGTATGCGCGGCCAGCTCCAACCCGCCGACGCGCCCCATCAGGAATGCCGCAGCGCCAAAAACGCCCGCTTCTGCCACCACGGTGATCCCGATAGGCGTACCGATCCGCAGCATTTCCCAAAAACGCGGCCAGTCCGGTCGCCAGAAAAAGCCCATGATGTGATAGCGGTGCAGGCGCGGGTCGATGCGGATGATTGCGGCATACATGGCAAGTATCGCGAGCGAGGTAATCAGTGTCGCGACCGCCGCACCGGGCAGGCCCATGGCAGGTGCGCCAAGGTTGCCGAAGATGAAGGCGTAATTCGCTAGCGCGTTCACGCCGATACCCACGCCGGTGATCGCCGTCGCGATGATCGGCTTGCCCAGCGTCGAGACATAGTTGCGCAGCACGCCCGCGATCACCATCGGCGCGACCGACCATAGCAAGACCTGCATGTAGGAGACGGCGAGCGCGGTGATCTGCGGCTCTTGCCCTGTCAGCCGCATCAGCGGTCCAGCAAGGACGCAGAGCACCATACCGATCGCCGAAACGATGACGCTGAGCCACAAGGCCATGCGCACGGAACGGCGAACCGGTCGCAGTGCCGGACCGCGCGCGCCAATCTCCGCCGCCATGATCGGAGCGACAGCGCCGGTGAGTGCCTGCAAGCCCCAGACGATCAGCCCGAACAGCGCGATGGCCAGCGCCGATGCGGCGAGCTCATCTGGGCCCAGCCGCGCGATGAACATCACGTCGATCGCATAGGTCAGCATCTGCAGCAGATTGGCGAGCGCCAACGGCCCCGCCAGCTTCAGCGTCTCGCGCGTCTCGACTGTCCAGTCGGGCGTCTCGGGATGGGCAATCGGCCGCATGGTTCAAGCGCTGCGACGCGACTCGATGGGGTCCGCACAGCCGGACCGAATAGGGCTGCGGGCAGTATCTTGAAAGAGGCGAAGGGCGAATGTGGCAGCGCTGCGACCCTGCGGCCACAGGGCGGCGCAAGCCTACTGCGTCAGCGGTTCTCGCGCAGCCAGTTGAGGCCCTTATCCTTGCTGTAGAAGTATTCGACTTCCAGCCCTTCGCTCAGCTTCTTGTAGCTGAGTTTCACGAGCATCGGCGGATCGATGATGGCCACGCGGCACAGCCCGGCTTCTTTGGACGCCATCAGATGATTGCGAATGTAATCGTAAACTTCGTCATTGGCGGGCACCATGTCCGTCATCACGCCAAGCCCGTAAATTGGTCCACCGCTCTCGACGAGCGGAGCCGATTTGGCATTCATCTCATGCAGGAATGCCTTCATCCCGGCGAGATCCCACTCGCCACCGATCGTGAAATGCACCTCGCGAAGATCTTCGTTCACGGAGATGCTTTGGGTTCTCTGCGTCGTGCTCATGCTAAAAGTGCATAACGGCAAAAGCTTCAAGAAGGTTTTACGGGCCGGGCGCCGCGTCGATCGCAGCGACGAACTCCTGCATGGCGGCATCGCCTAAACCGGCCTCGGCCAGAGCGCGCCGCAATGCTTGATCCGCCGCAGTTGCTATGTCGGGCTGGTTGCCCGTTCCTTCCCAGCTCTCTCCCGTATCGGGATTGAAAGTCCGGCCTGCAGGGACAAAGGCCGCAAAGCCATGCCCTACCGGGAGCATCCCGCCGAAATGCGCCGCGCCGCGAGTTGCCTCGCCTACGATCATGGCCCGGCCGGTCCGCTGAAGAGCCATGGTGATATGCTCTCCCGCCGATCCGGTGATGTTCGAGGTGAGCACGTAGATTGCATGATCTGCAAGGCGCGGAGGCGATGCCGGCGCGGTGCGGTGCATGTGGTGGACAAGGCCCTCGGGCGCATCGATGCGATGCAGGCTGGTGGCTCCGCCAAAAGGCGCGCCGTCATTTTCGAAAATGATCTCGCGGATTTCCATCACGACAAGGTCTGTCGGCTCGGCAAACATTTCAGCGAAAAGGAAGTCCATTTCGCGCAGGCCACCGCCCCGGTTTTCGCGCAGATCGATGATGATGGCCTTGCCCGGTGCGGCGGCGGTGACGAAGTCTTCTAGGAGCACCATGGTCTCTTCGAGACCGAAGAGCAGGTCTATCCGCATATAGGAAACGCCATCGGCATGATGCGCGGCGAAGTTGGAGGGCGGCGGGGGGCCGTGAGGGTGCTCATCTTCGCCCTCTTCCATCACCTCCAGCCGCAGGTGCCCGTCGGGATACACCTCCTGAAGTTCGTCGGTGATCAGGCTCGCAAAGTCTTCCGCGGACAAGGCAGCGTCCGCTTCACTGATGCCGCGTTCGCGCAGATAAGCGGCATAGGCAGCACCCCATTGCGGGAACAAATATCCGGTTTCGAGCCTGTCGGCGAGCTGGGCGAGCACTTCGCTGCGGGCGGCACGCTCATCCTGAGCTGAAGCTGCTGTCGTCTGCTGTGCCTCGGCGCGCGCAGCCGTGTTGCCTGCCACGCATCCGGCAAGTGCCATTGCGGCGGCGGTGGCCAGCAAAGCCGCTGCTGAGACAGTGCGCTTCGATGTCTTATTGGGGTTGTTGTTATGAAAAATCATGTTCGGGCCTCCTCGTGCTCGATAGTGCTTGTGATAGTCCCGAAACGTGTCTGGTAATCTTGCCGGATGAGCGCCTCTCGCGCGGTGTCGAGCGCCTGGATGAGGTGGCAGCCGATCTCTTCGAAAAGCTGCTGATTGACCTTCGTCGTGGCCAGCATCAGCTGGTCCAACCGCTGCCACTGCTCCTGCCCCGCAGGGGTGAGGCCGTATTCGGACCTGCGCCCGTCCTCCGGATCGTCGCGCTTGGTGACGAGCTTCAGCTTGAGCAGCTTGTCGATGCGCTGGGCGATCAACTGATGAGACTGGCCGAGGTCGCGCGCTATCTCGGTAAGCGACATCCATGTGCCCGGCGCGAGAATGTGAAGGGTCGATGAGCCTTCGACCGGAATGACAAGGCCATGCGCCGCATAGACCGATTTCATCTGCCCTTCCGTGACCGTGAGAAGGTCTTGCAGGCGTTTTCCGAGATAGGCATCGTTCAAAAGCAAGCGCGTTCATCCTTAGATATGCAAGTAATTGCGCAACTGCTTACATAAAGGCAAAATCAGGCGTGTCAATGCGCTTTAGACTTTGCATAGCTTGACGCGACTACATTTGTAATCGAAACGGGTGGAACGTTTTGGAGAATGCCATGTTTCGCGGTTCCATTTTGCCCAGCCTAGTCGTCCTGTCAGCCCTCGCCATGCCTGCCGCAGCGCAAACCGGCGCGGATCATGCCAGCCAAATCGCCGCGATCGAAAACGGGCTCAGGCCGACCTATGGTGTCGCCGGGGAAGAGGGCGAAGTCTGGACGCTTGAAGAGCGGATCCGTCATTACGATGTGCCCGGCGTGAGCATTGCCGTCGCCATCGACGGGGAACTGGTCTGGGCGCGCGCCTACGGAGTGCTGGACAAGAATGGCGATACGCCTGTCGACACCGAGACCATGTTTCAGGCCGCGTCTTTGTCGAAGCCGGTGGCTGCGCTCGCCGCGCTTGCGCTGGTGCAGGACGGCTTGCTGGCACTCGACGATCCGGCGAACCGGTTTCTCACAAGATGGCAAATCCCGGACAATGCATTAACCGCGCAGCAGCCGGTCACGATCCGCCATTTGCTATCCCATCGCGGCGGTACGACGATCCACGGCTTTCGCGGCTATCCGATGGGATCCGAACTGCCGAGCCTGCCGCAAATCCTTGACGGTCAGCCGCCCGCCAACACCGATCCGGTGATCGTCAACCAGCTCCCGGGCGATAGCTATCGCTATTCGGGCGGCGGCTACACCATCCTGCAACTGGCGATAGAGGATGCAAGCGGACGCAGCTTTGCCGATGTGGTCGAGGGGCGGATTTTCCACCCTGCCGGCATGGCGCGTAGCCATTTCGATTACCCGGTGAGCGATGCCAATGCGGCCGTGGGCCATGCCGGGGCAGAATCGACATCGATGGCAGGAGCAGAGCTCGCCTATCCGGAACTGGCCGCAGCGGGGATGTGGACGACACCGAGCGATTTGGTGCGGCTGGGATCGCTGGTCGCGCGTGCCCGCAATTCCGAATTCTATTTCCTCGATCAAGGGCTCGCCCGCCAGCTGGTGCCCGAGGATGCGGGAGAACCCGGTCTCGGCTTCGGCCTCAACGATGATGGCGACGGGGTGGCCTTCGTCCATAGCGGACACAATCCCGGCTACAGCGCGCGCTGGATCAACTATGCCGATGGCCGCGCCAGCGTGGCAGTGCTTACCAATTCGGACAGCGGCGGGGACCTGATCCGCGAAATCCTGAGCGCAGTGGGCCATGTCTACGGCTGGCGGCAGGATGGGCATGAAGTGCGAGAGACAGTCTCGCTGGATGCGCCGGACATGCAGGCTATCGCTGGCGATTACGGCTGGTCCGCCGCTGATGCAGAGCCGTTCATGGCCATATCCATCACCGACGGGCAGCTGTGGATCGAGGGCGCACTGGGCGATCGCACCCGCTTTCATGCCCAGGACGAGAACCGATTTTTCGTGACCAGCGGCCTGAACTTCGCGGTCGAACGCGATGCATCCGGCGATGTCGAAGCGATTATCGTTCAGGACGAAATCCGGCTGGTGCCGCTTTCGTAATCCGCAACAAAAAAGGGCGCCACCATCGCTGGTGACGCCCCCTTGGTGATCTCTCGGAAGAGATCGAAGCGTAAGCTGATCCCCGCTTCCGCGAGGACACGCGCTTAC
This sequence comes from Aurantiacibacter sp. MUD61, assembly GCF_027912455.1. Lineage (NCBI taxonomy): Bacteria > Pseudomonadati > Pseudomonadota > Alphaproteobacteria > Sphingomonadales > Erythrobacteraceae > Aurantiacibacter > Aurantiacibacter sp. MUD61. The sequence goes on along the minus strand of NZ_CP115446.1, from coordinate 661,910 downwards.
TTCAGTTCGACGGTACCGCCGGCTGCTTCGATCTTGCCCTTGATCTCTTCGGCTTCTGCCTTGTTCACGCCTTCCTTGAGCGGCTTCGGCGCGCCTTCGACGAGGCCCTTTGCTTCGGTCAGGCCCAGGCCGGTGATGGCGCGGACTTCCTTGATGACCTGGATCTTCTTGCCACCGTCGCCGGTGAGAATGACGTCGAATTCGTCCTTCTCTTCAGCAGCAGCTTCACCAGCACCGCCACCAGCGGGGCCAGCAACAGCAACTGCAGCAGCGGCGCTAACGCCCCACTCTTCTTCCAGTGCCTTGGCGAGTTCAGCTGCTTCCATAACGGTCAGCTTCGAAAGGTCTTCAACCAGCTTGGCAATATCAGCCATGATGTATCACTCCAATTGTTGGGGCGCTCCGTTTGTTCGGGTGGCCCCTAGTATGTTTCGTATCTCGTGCGAGAAAGCGTCTCTTACGCTGCATCCTTGGCGCCATAGGCACCGAAGACACGAGCAAGCTTGGCCGCCGGTTCATTGACAACGCGGGCGATTTTCGTCGCCGGGGCGTTGAGAAGACCAACGATCGTGCCACGCAGTTCGTCGAGGCTGGGCATCGAAGCCAAAGACTTGATACCTGCTTCGTCGAGCACCTGCGTGCCCATCGAGCCACCGACGATTTCCAGCTTGTCGTTCGACTTGGCGAATTCGACAGCAGCCTTTGCAGCTGCGACAGGGTCTTCCGACCATGCCAGTGCTGTCGGACCGGAGAGAAACTCTTCGATGCCGACGTAATCGGTGTCTTTCAGGGCGAGCTTGGCGAGACGGTTCTTCGCGACCTTGTAGGACGCACCGGCTTCACGCATCTTCGTACGCAGTTCGGTGGACTGGTCCACCGTCAGGCCGAGGTTGCGGGTCACGACGACCACGCCAACTTCGTTGAAGACTTCGTTCAGCTGGGCGACCGCTTCGGTTTTTTGCGAACGATCCATGCCGTACTCCTTCACTATGGCCGACCGCATATCGTGCGGACGACCGGCTCAAATCACCCCGCCGCTCATGCGACAGGGCAAAAGTCCGTTGATGGGGAAGGAGGTGCGTGACGCATCACGCTGATTGCGAGGCCATGGTGGCCACGCGAAAAATCTCGTTTCCCCGTCTAGGCTGGAAATTAAGATGGCCCGATTGCCATCACCAACTGTCTCGGACGGATGAATGCCCCGATCCGTATGGATCAAAGCAATCGGGGCGGGCCAATAAAGGCCACGCCCCGAGAGTCAAGCAAAACTGCTTAAATCAGCTGTTGCTGATTACATTTCGTCAGCAGTTTCTTCCAGCGTCTCAGCTTCCTGCTCGGCTTCCATTTCGGCGCCTTCGTTGCCCATTTCTTCAGCGAGCTCGGCTTCGGCTTCTGCAACACCGGCTTCGGCGTCCAACACTTCAGCTTCCATTTCAGCAATGTCGTCTTCCTGCTCGGCAGCTTCTTCAGCGGTGCCGTCGCAAGCAGCGACGAGCATGAGAGCGGGAGCGGCGGCAAAAGCGATAATCTTTTTCATTCTAAGTCCTTCCTAAACTGAAGCCGGTTTGCACCGGCGTCCCCTCGATAACCGATTCAATCGGCATGGGTTCCGCCTGTTGCCATTATTTTGCCGCAATGTCTTCCCCATATTGCAGCAAGTCGCCCGGCTGGCACTCCAGTTCGCGGCAGATCGCTTCCAGCGTGCTGAAACGGATCGCTTTGGCCTTGCCGGTCTTCAGGATCGAGAGGTTGGCGAGGGTGAGACCCACACGTTCTGCCAGCTCGGTGAGGGTCATGCGCCGTTCGTGCAGCAGATCATCCAGTTTCACCATGATTGCGGCTCCTTCATTATCGGATGAGGATTTGGGTGGCATCACACAGTCCCTTCCAGATCATCGCGCATTTCTGCGCCGTGGCGGAACACACGAGCGAGGATGAAGAGGACGATCACCATGAGTATGCCCGTAAAGTCCAGTCCGGCGTCTATCGTGATGTCGGCGTGTTCAACTTCATCCGCCCACTTTGCGACCATCAGGCCGATGCCTCCAATGAGGATGGACAACAGCTGGACGCCCAAGAGGAGCCAGGCCATCACGCTCAGCCTGTCGGCATTTTCCGGCACGAAAGGGTCGCCATCGCCAACCGTGCTTATGATCTTGCGTAATTTCCCGAAGAAAATGAATATCATCACCACAGCTACGAGGGCCAGCACCAGAACAGCGATTGCTGCTGCCATTGGTGGATCGGACGCTTGTGGGCCCAATTCGTCGATCAGTTCGGCGCGAATGGTCTCGCGGAAAATCAGCAGGACTGGAATGACGATGGCGAGCGCGAATGCGGCTATCCCCAGCACGCCTTGCATAAGCACAGTGAGTGCCTTGCCGCCAGCCAGCAGCAGATCGTTCGGTCTGTTATCAGTGTCCATTGGCTTCATCCTTCCCGTTCTGTTGTGATCAAGCCAGCAGCGTCGATGCGGCCGCAACCGGCTGCGGATCGACCGGTACGTTGGTGACGACGGCAAAGCTCGTCGAGGTGAGGATTACGGCTGCGAGAGCGGCGAGTGTGTTGGTAGCGAAGCGGGTCATTTATCGATCTCCTATATCGTGTTTGTTGAAAAACGATATGGCCGAGTCGCTTCTTATTGTCAATCAATAATATTGAAAAACGATATGTGAGACATCGTTTTGCGAAAAGCCACCGGATGAGAGGGGCTTGTTGGCGGGTCGCCAAACCCGCTACGGCTTTGAAATGATCTACATTCTTCAAAACATTCTGCCCATTGGCGCGGCAACGCTCGCGGGCCTCGTGCTTGGCTGGCTCTGGTTGCGCCTATCAGGCCGAGCCACACCTCGTGCCGGAATTATCGCCCTCGCTGCAATCGCGATCTTCTGGCTAGCCGCGATTCTTGCGGGCGCGCTTATCCTCGCGCCGCAACAAGCGGGCGTGTGGGCGATGACCATCGGGAGCGCAGTGGTGATCTGGTGTGGCTTCGTCCTGCCCGCGCTAGCTGTCACGCTTGCTGTGGGTGGAGCGCGCGGCAAAGCGATAACGTCAGCCGCGACCTATTGGCTCTTAGCGATGCTGGCGATGGCTGCGATCATGCGACTGGTCGGCTTGACCGCGCCTCCGGCCTAATAGCGATGATCAGTCCGCCGGCGGGATGGCCGGTGTTTCCCAGAACAGCGCCACCTCATCCGCAGCTCCGGTCATTTCGTATCGAATGAGCGCGATCGGCAGTCGGCCTGCCGCCATGAACTCGTCATGGAAATCGCGAAGCACGAAATCGTCACCCAGCTGCATCGCGCGGTCCGCCAGCAAGGCGTCCATCTGCAGCTTGCCGATTGTATAGGCCACGCCATACCCCGGCGGGCGGCGCAAATAGATTTCCGCATCGACGCGGGCCACATCCTCGTCCAGCCACGGCGTCTGCGCGCGCATGAAGTCTACCGCTTCGCGCACGCTCCATGCGTTTCGCTGCATATAGACATCGGCAGGCACGCGGGCGGCGCGGAAGATGCCGAAGATCATCATGAACTCGTCTGCGCGGGGTGAATGATCGGTGCCGCCTGCCAGCATCGTGGCCTCTTCCAGATAAGTGGCCCATCCCTCGGCACGCGATCCTTCGCTGAACCGGCCGCGGATGGGGCGCTCATCCCGCGCGGCGAGCACGGCATCGAACCGGTGACCGGGAATGACGGCATGGACGTGATCGGGGATTGGATCGCGAAACTGGATCTGCTCCCAGAAATTGGGACCGGTCGGGCGCTCGATGTAAGGCGTGTTCGCTCCCAGCTCACCGACATAATCGGGGATGGTGATGAATTCCTCTTCGGTCAGAAAATCGCGCACGATCCGGTCGGTCTCGGCGATGCGACCCTCCTGCTGCTCGCGGCTCGTCGAAAGCGGGATTTGCGGTTCGTCGCGATTGCGATGACGCAGCAGCGCGAGCGCAGCGGTCATCCGCTCGTGCTCGCGCTCAGCCAGCACCAGCATCTCGTCACCCGTGATCGGGATCATGCGGACATGGCGGATGAACCAGTCATAGCGGGCCGAGCCCACTCCTGCCGCTGCATCCATGCCGGGGCGTTCGTCCTGCAGCCAGTCGCGAAATGCGATCAGGGCGGTGCGCGCCTGCTGTATTTCGGGAACGAGCTCCGGCTGGCTTTCGCGTGCCCGTGCAAGCAGGTCATCATACCAGCCGATGATGCCGGGTGGTGGCACCTCGCGATAGGGATGGTAGTGGTTCACCCCGTCACTATTATCGAGGTTGTGCAAAGCCAGATCGGCATAATCACCCGCAACTTCTGTCAGATTGGCGCGCGCATCGGCAAGCATCAGCGGAACTGTCGCCAGTTGCTCGCGCAGTGTTGCCAGATCCTCTCCGCTCGCCGGAACTTCGGCGAAGGCCACGCGCATTAGCGGGTCGAGATAAAAGCCCGGATCGCGCTTCCACGGGCGCAGGACTTCGAGATTGAAGCGGTAGCCATTGAGCATGGAGCGAACCGCAAGATATTCGACCTGGTGCTCACGCGGCCAGTTTGCGACATCCATGGCGTCGAGCCGCTCCTCAAAGCTCTCGAGGCCCGCTACCTTCTCCGCCATCAGGCTGTCGGCATAGGCCTCCCCAACCTGCGCTCCGGAATCCAGCACCACTGCATTGGTGAAAGCTGGCACCATATAGTCGCGCAACTCTTCGTGCAGTTCGAGCAGGTCATCATAGGATCCGGTGCCGCTTTGCTGGGCATGGGCGGGAACGGCGAGCAGGAACAGCAGTATCAGCGACAGGATGTGGCGCATTCGATTTCCCCTTCGATAGCTATCATTGCGTCGTCACGCTTGGTCTGTCCAGTTGCCTGCGGCCCATTGACCGAATCCTACACGCTCCCTATATGGCCCTCACAGCCGAAGAGCTTCGAGCAAGGTGGGCCTTTACGCGGGGGCGCATCCAAGAACGGAAGTTTCGGCATCTGCGTGAGACATGGATTGATCAAGGCTGCGATGCGGCACCGGTAGCGGTGCGCTCATCGTCGGCCTTTTCTGCGTCTCGCGCGATACTCCCGCTCACGAAAATTTTCGCGCCCGCAAACTCGCTGGCGCACACACGCGAAGAAGAGGCCCGTCCACATTATGGCGACCAAGGCGAAAGCTCCTGAAGTTCAGGGTTCCAAGAAGAAGCGCATCCGCAAGATTTTCGGCGACATCCACGAAGTGGTGCAGATGCCGAACCTGATCGAGGTGCAGCGCGAGAGCTACGAACAGTTCCTGCGCTCCGATCCTTCGATCGATTATGTCTCCGGTCTGGAAAAGACGCTGCGCAGCGTTTTCCCGATCCGCGACTTTGCCGGTACCGCCGAACTCGATTTCGTGAATTACGAGCTTGAGCCGCCGAAATACGACACGACCGAATGCCGCCAGCGCGGTATCACCTACGCAGCCCCGATGAAGGTGACGCTGCGCCTGATCGTGTTCGAAGTCGACCAGGAAACCGAATCCCGCTCCGTGCTCGATATCAAGGAGCAGGACGTTTACATGGGCGACATGCCGCTCATGACGAAGAACGGCACATTCATCATCAATGGCACCGAACGCGTGATCGTGAGCCAGATGCACCGTTCGCCGGGCGTGCTGTTCGATCACGACCGCGGCAAGACGCACTCTTCGGGCAAGTTCCTCTTCGCTGCCCGCGTCATTCCTTATCGCGGTTCGTGGCTCGATTTCGAATTCGACGCCAAGGACATCGTCAATGTCCGTATCGACCGCAAGCGCAAGCTGCCGGTCACCGCACTGCTGTTCGCGCTTGGTCTCGACCAGGAAGAAATCCTCGACCACTTCTATGACAAGGTTACGTGGAAGCGTTCCGGCGGCAAGAAGGGCGCCGAGGGCTGGGAAATCCCCTTCGTTGCCGAAGCATGGCGCGGTGCCAAGCCCGCTTTCGCGCTGGTTGACGCCAAGACCGGCGAAGAAGTCTTCCCCGCCGGCCAGAAGGTATCCCCGCGCGCTGCCAACAAGGCCGAAAAGGATGGTCTCAAGACCCTGCTGATCCCGACCGAGGAAATCTTCGGCCGCTATGCCAGCAAGGATATGATCGACGAAAAGACCGGCCGCATCTACATCGAAGCGGGCGAAGAAGTTTCGCCGGAAAACCTCGAGAAGCTCGATGCTGCAGGCGTCGACCAGCTCGAACTGCTCGACATCGACCACGTCAACACCGGTGCGTGGATGCGCAATACCCTGGCTGTCGACAAGGCGGAGAACCGCGAAGAAGGCCTCGAGGCCATCTACAAGGTCATGCGTCCGGGCGAGCCGCCGACCAAGGAAACCGCCGAAGCTCTGTTCGAAGGCCTGTTCTTCGATGGCGAGCGTTACGACCTTTCCGCAGTTGGCCGCGTGAAGCTCAACATGCGCCTCGGCCTCGATGCCGAAGACACCGTCACCACGCTGCGCAAGGAAGACATCCTCGCCGTGGTGAAGGAACTTGTCGACCTGAAGGACGGCAAGGGCGATGTCGACGACATCGACAATCTCGGCAACCGCCGCGTGCGTTCGGTGGGCGAGCTGCTGGAAAACCAATACCGCGTCGGCCTGCTGCGCATGGAGCGCGCCGTGAAGGAGCGCATGAGCTCGGTCGATGTCTCGACTGTCATGCCGAACGACCTGATCAATGCGAAGCCTGCGGTTGCCGCAGTGCGCGAGTTCTTCGGTTCTTCGCAGCTTTCGCAGTTCATGGACCAGACCAACCCGCTGTCGGAAGTCACCCACAAGCGCCGCGTTTCGGCGCTGGGCCCGGGCGGCCTGACGCGTGAGCGCGCAGGCTTCGAAGTCCGCGACGTTCACCCGACGCACTATGGCCGTATCTGTCCGATTGAAACGCCGGAAGGCCCGAACATCGGTCTGATCAACTCGCTGTCGACCTTCGCCCGCGTGAACAAGTACGGCTTCATCGAAACGCCCTACCGTTCGGTGAAGGATGGCAAGGTGTCGAGCGAGGTGAACTACCTCTCGGCCATGGAAGAGCAGAAGCACACCGTGGCACAGGCCTCGGCTGCTACCGATGACAAGGGCCAGTTCGTCGAAGAGCTCGTCTCCGCCCGCCAGAACGGCGAGTTCGTGATGAGCCCGAACGAGCAGGTCACGCTGATGGACGTTTCGCCCAAGCAGCTCGTCTCGGTCGCTGCATCGCTCATTCCATTTCTGGAAAACGATGACGCCAACCGCGCACTGATGGGATCGAACATGCAGCGCCAGGCTGTGCCGCTGGTCAAGGCAGAGGCGCCCTGGGTCGGCACTGGCATGGAAGAAACCGTGGCCCGCGATTCGGGCGCTGCCATTGCGGCAACGCGCGGCGGCGTGATCGATCAGGTCGATGCGACCCGTATCGTGATCCGCGCCTCGGGCGAAGTCGATGCCGGTAACCCGGGCGTCGACATCTACAGCCTGCAGAAATTCCAGCGCTCCAACCAGAACACCTGCGTCAACCAGCGTCCGCTGGTGAAAGTGGGCGACGTGGTGGAGAAGGGCGACATCATCGCAGACGGTCCGTCGACCGATCTGGGTGAACTCGCTCTCGGCAAGAACGCGCTCGTCGCCTTCATGCCGTGGAATGGCTACAACTATGAGGACTCCATCCTCATTTCCGAGCGTATCGTGAAGGACGACGTCTTCACCTCGATCCACATCGAGGAATTCGAAGTCATGGCGCGTGACACCAAGCTCGGCCCTGAAGACATCACCCGTGACATTCCCAATGTCGGCGAGGAAGCGCTGCGCAACCTCGACGAGGCGGGCATCGTCTACATCGGTGCAGAAGTGCACCCGGGCGATATCCTGGCCGGCAAGATCACGCCGAAGGGCGAGTCCCCGATGACGCCGGAAGAAAAGCTGCTGCGCGCCATCTTCGGTGAAAAGGCCAGCGACGTGCGTGACACCTCGCTCCGCCTGCCGCCGGGCGTTGCCGGTACCGTCGTGGAAGTCCGCGTCTTCAACCGTCACGGTATCGAAATTGATGACCGTACGCGTGCCATCCAGAACGAGGAAATCGAACGCCTCAAGAAGGATAGCGAAGACGAGCGCAACATCCTCAACCGTGCGACTTACAACCGCCTTGAAGAAATGCTGGCCGGCCAGACCGCGTCTGCCGCTCCGAAGGGTGTGAAGAAGGGTACGGTGATCGACGCATCGCTGCTGGAAGGCATCGAGAAGCGCGACTGGTTCAAGTTCGCCGTTGCCGATGACAACATGCAGGCCCAGCTCGAAGCTGTGAAAGGCCAGTATGATGAAGCGGTAAAGGCCATCAAGGACAAGTACGAGGACCGCAAGGAGAAGCTCGAACGCGGTGATGAACTCGCCCCGGGCGTGCTGAAGATGGTCAAGGTCTTCGTCGCGGTGAAGCGCAAGCTGCAGCCGGGCGACAAGATGGCTGGCCGTCACGGTAACAAGGGTGTGATTTCGCGCATCCTGCCGGAAGAAGACATGCCGTTCCTCGAAGACGGTACGCCGGTCGATATCGTGCTCAACCCGCTGGGCGTGCCGTCGCGCATGAACGTCGGGCAGATCTTCGAAACCCACCTCGGTTTTGCCGCACGCGGTCTTGGCCACCAGATTGGCGAGCAGCTTGACGAATGGCGCGCATCGAACCCCGATGCTACTGCCGGCAAGCCGCCTGCTGCGCTGATGGACAAGCTGAAGGACGTCTATGGTGAGAACTATTACGACGATCTGGAAAGCCGCACGGGTGAAGAAGTCGCCGAACTCGCACACAACCTTCGTGCCGGTGTCCCGATGGGCACGCCGGTGTTCGACGGCGCGCGTGAAGGCGATGTGACCGACATGCTGCTGAAGGCAGGTTATGACAGCTCCGGCCAGTCCGACCTGTACGACGGCCGCACCGGTGAGGTGTTCGACCGCAAGGTGACCGTGGGCGTGATTTACATGCTCAAGCTGCACCACCTGGTCGATGACAAGATCCACGCCCGCTCGATCGGCCCGTACTCGCTCGTCACCCAGCAGCCGCTGGGCGGTAAGGCGCAGTTCGGTGGCCAGCGCTTCGGTGAAATGGAAGTCTGGGCTCTGCAGGCCTACGGCGCCGCCTACACCTTGCAGGAAATGCTGACGGTGAAATCGGACGACGTGGTCGGCCGCACCAAGGTTTACGAAGCGATCGTCAAGGGTGACGACACCTTCGAAGCCGGCATTCCGGAGAGCTTCAACGTGCTCGTCAAGGAAATGCGCTCGCTGGGCCTCAACGTCGAACTCACTTCGCTCACCGATGGCGAAGAGGAAGACGAAGACGGCTTTGGCCAGATCGCCGCTGAATAACAGGGGTAGGGCGGGCCGCACGGTCCGCCTCCCCGCCAACCCCTGTTTATCCCCCCAAGGGAAGTGAAGACATGAACGAACTGACAAAATTCACCAACCAGCTCTCCAAGCCGGAGACGTTCGACCAGATCCAGATCGGTCTTGCCTCGCCAGAGCGCATCCGCAGCTGGTCTTTCGGCGAAATCAAGAAGCCGGAAACGATCAACTACCGCACGTTCAAGCCCGAGCGTGACGGCCTGTTCTGCGCGCGCATCTTCGGTCCGGTGAAGGATTACGAATGCCTGTGCGGCAAGTACAAGCGCATGAAGTACAAGGGCGTCGTCTGCGAAAAGTGCGGCGTCGAAGTCACCGTTACCAAGGTGCGTCGTGAGCGCATGGGCCACATCGAGCTCGCCGCTCCGGTCGCGCACATCTGGTTCCTGAAGTCGCTGCCCTCGCGCATCGGCCTGCTGCTCGACATGCAGCTGAAGCAGCTCGAGCGCGTGCTGTATTTCGAAAGCTACATCGTCACCGAGCCGGGCCTGACTCCGCTCGAGAAGTTCCAGCTGCTCACCGAAGACGAGCTGATGGATGCGCAGGACGAATATGGCGAAGACGCCTTCACTGCCGGTATCGGTGCCGAAGCCGTCAAGCTGATGCTCATGGATCTCGATCTGGAGCAGGAAAAGGCCGATCTGCTGGAAGAGCTGGAGACCACCAAGTCCAAGCTGAAGCCCGCCAAGATCATCAAGCGCCTGAAGGTCGTCGAAAGCTTCATCGAATCGGGCAACCGTCCCGAATGGATGATCCTCGAAGTCGTGCCGGTCATTCCGCCCGAGCTGCGCCCGCTGGTGCCGCTGGATGGTGGCCGTTTCGCGACGTCCGATCTCAACGATCTCTATCGCCGCGTCATCAACCGTAACAACCGCCTCAAGCGCCTGATGGAGCTGCGCGCGCCGGACATCATCGTCCGCAACGAAAAGCGCATGCTGCAGGAATCGGTCGATGCGCTGTTCGACAACGGTCGCCGCGGCCGTGTGATCACCGGCGCCAACAAGCGCCCGCTGAAGTCCCTCAGCGACATGCTCAAGGGCAAGCAGGGCCGCTTCCGCCAGAACCTTCTGGGTAAGCGCGTCGACTATTCAGGCCGTTCGGTCATCGTGACCGGTCCGGAACTGAAGCTGCACCAGTGCGGCCTGCCGAAGAAGATGGCGCTCGAACTGTTCAAGCCGTTCATCTATGCCCGCCTCGATGCGAAGGGTCTTTCGATGACCCTGAAGCAGGCGAAGAAGTGGGTCGAGAAAGAGCGCAAGGAAGTCTGGGACATCCTTGACGAAGTGATCCGTGAGCACCCGGTTCTGCTGAACCGCGCGCCGACGCTTCACCGTCTCGGCATCCAGGCATTCGAGCCTGTGCTGATCGAAGGCAAGGCCATCCAGCTACACCCGCTCGTGTGCTCGGCCTTCAACGCCGACTTCGACGGTGACCAGATGGCTGTCCACGTTCCGCTGAGCCTTGAAGCCCAGCTGGAAGCGCGCGTTCTGATGATGTCGACCAACAACATCCTCTCGCCCGCCAACGGCAAGCCGATCATCGTTCCTTCGCAGGACATGGTGCTGGGTCTCTACTATCTCTCCATGGACCGCGAAGGCGAGCCGGGCGAGGGCAAGGTGCTGGCCGATATCGACGAAGTGCACCAGGCGCTTCACGTCGGTGCCGTTACGTTGCACTCGAAGATCCACACCCGCGTCCCGCAGACGGACGAAAAGGGCAAGACCTTCATGCAGCGCGTGGAGACGACGCCGGGCCGCATGCTGATCGGCGAATGCCTGCCGAAGTCGCACACCGTACCTTATGACGTTGTGAACCGCCTTCTCACCAAGAAGGAAATCGGCGACGTGATCGACCAGGTCTATCGTCACACTGGCCAGAAGGACACGGTGCTGTTTGCCGACGCCATCATGGCGCTGGGCTTCCGCCACGCGTTCAAGGCCGGCATTTCCTTCGGTAAGGATGACATGATCATTCCGGACAGCAAGGACGGCATGATCGCGGAAACCAAGTCGCTGGTTGCCGATTACGAGCAGCAGTATCAGGACGGTTTCATCACCCAGCAGGAAAAGTACAACAAGGTGATCGACGCGTGGTCGCGTTGCGGTGACCAGGTTGCTGCTGCCATGATGGACGAGATCAAGGCGATGCCGAAGGACGACGATGGTCGCCAGGCACCGATCAACTCGATCTACATGATGAGCCACTCCGGTGCCCGTGGTAGCCCCGCGCAGATGAAGCAGCTTGCCGGTATGCGTGGCCTCATGGCCAAGCCGTCGGGCGAGATCATCGAAACGCCGATCATCTCGAACTTCAAGGAAGGTCTGACCGTTCTTGAATACTTCAACTCGACCCACGGCGCGCGTAAGGGCCTCGCGGATACCGCTCTCAAGACGGCAAACTCGGGTTACCTGACTCGCCGCCTTGTCGACGTGTCGCAGGACTGCGTCATCGTGGAAGAGAACTGCAAGACCAACAATGCGCTGGAAATGCGCGCCATCGTGCAGGGCGGCAGCGTAATCGCCTCGCTGGGTGAGCGTATTCTGGGCCGCACGGTTGCCGAAGACATCGTGAATGCCGCAACGGACGAAGTGATCGTCAAGGCCGGCACCATGGTGGACGAAGCGCTGATGAAGGATATCGAGGAGGCCGAAGTACAGGTCGCCAAGATCCGTTCGCCGCTGGTTTGCGAAGCCGAACAGGGCGTTTGCGCGACCTGCTACGGCCGTGACCTTGCGCGCGGTACGCCGGTCAACATCGGTGAAGCTGTCGGCGTTATCGCCGCTCAGTCGATCGGTGAGCCGGGCACGCAGCTGACCATGCGTACGTTCCACATCGGTGGTGCTGCGCAGATCAACGAAACCTCGCACCTTGAATCGATCTCCGATGGTAAGGTCGTTTATCGCGACATGCCGACCATCAAGGACAAGAAGGGCCGTCGCCTGTCGCTGGCTCGCTCGGGTGAAATGGTCGTTGTCGATGCCGAGGGCCGTGAGCGCGCGATCCACCGTGTGCCTTACGGTACTGTCCTGATGTTCGAGGACGGCGGCAAGGTGAAGGAAGGCGATCGTCTGGCAGAGTGGGATCCGTTCACCCTGCCGATTATCACCGAACAGGCCGGTATCGTTCGCTATCAGGATCTTGTCGAAGGCAAGACTCTGGAAGAGCGTGTCGACGATGCGACGGGTATCGCCCAGCGCGTGGTCACTGAATATCGCGCCGCCGGCCGATCCAAGAAGGAAGACCTGCGTCCGCGCCTGACTTTCCTTGGTGAAGATGACATCAAGGGCAAGGGCAAGACCAAGAAGGGCGAGGAAACCGAAGCCCAGCGTTACATGCTGGCTCCGGGCACCACGCTTTCGGTCGAAGACGGCCAGGAAGTGCAGGCAGGCGACATTCTTGCGCGTGCTTCGCGTGAGGCCGCCAAGACGCGCGACATCACCGGTGGTCTGCCGCGTGTTGCCGAGCTGTTCGAAGCCCGCATTCCGAAGGATGCTGCGGTGATCGCCAAGATCAGTGGCCGGATGGAATTCATCCGCGACTACAAGGCGAAGCGCAAGATCGCGATCGTTCCGGAGGAAGGTGAACCAGTCGAATACCTGGTCCCCAAGACCAAGGTGATCGACGTGCAGGAAGGCGATTTCGTCAAGAAGGGCGACACGCTCATCTCCGGCTCGCCGAACCCGCATGACATTCTGGAAGTTCTGGGGATCGAGGCTCTGGCCGAATATCTCTGCACGGAAATCCAGGAAGTCTACCGACTGCAGGGCGTGAAGATCAACGACAAGCACATCGAGGTGATCGTTCGCCAGATGCTGCAGAAGGTTGAAATCACGTTCGGTGGCGACACCACCCTGTTGCCGGGCGAACAGGTCGATCTGGAAGAGATGAACGAAGTCAATTCGAAGCTGCCTCCGCGCAAGAAGAAGGCGGAAGGCAAGCCGATCCTCCTGGGGATCACCAAGGCAAGCTTGCAGACGCGCTCGTTCATCTCGGCTGCATCGTTCCAGGAAACCACCCGCGTGCTCACGCAGGCGGCCGTGGAAGGCAAGAAGGACACGCTCGTCGGTCTCAAGGAGAACGTGATCGTGGGCCGCCTCATCCCGGCGGGTACCGGTGCCGGCATGAACCGCATGCGTGTGACGGCTTCGTCGCGCGACGCGGCGATCCGTGCGCAGTACAAGAAGCAGCAGGAAGCTCTCGCAGCTGAAGAGGCCGCAGCGGATGTCGACGATGTCGAACCCGATGCACCCACCAGCGAAGAAGCGATGCTGGCTGCCATGGGCAACCCGATCGGCAAGGCCGAAGGCGAAGCGCATGGCACTGATGCCGATGCTGGCGACTACCTGACGGAAGAAGCCAAGGACGATAGCGCCGGATAAGCGCGAGCGTCATTCGCAATTACAAAGGCCCCGCCGGAGCGATCCGGCGGGGCTTTTTGTTTGCTCTTGAAACCTTTGTCGCTCATTCTGGCGTGAGGGGACGCATCTATGTTTTTGGCAATTCGCGAATGGTTTTTCCGCAAGCGGGATCGGACACCGGGGCGCAAACGCCGTATCGCCAAGCTGTTCCTCTTCGAATTCGTGATCGTTGTGCTGGGCGTGCTGACCGCGCAATTGCTGAGTGAGGCCGTGGTCGACTCACGGCAGCGGCAAGATGCGAGAGCCGCGCTTGCTCTGGCCAAGGGTGAGGCATCGGTGCTGCTGGCACTGGCTGAAATCAGTGAGGAAACCGCGCCGTGCCTGCGAGAGCGGAGCGAAGCGCTTTTGGGGATCGCGATGTCCGGTGGCACGGTCCCGCCCGAGGCGCTCGAAGCGCCGCTGCTGCCATCGGTCCAGATCACGCCATGGTCTGATCGACTGGTTGGTGCCGTGCGCGATAATTTCGGGGGGTCAACCGTGGGGCGTCACGCCATACTCGTCAGCAATGCGGAATCGATCACGAACGCAAATACCGCAATTACGCAAGCATGGGCGGAATACGAATTGCTCGCGCAGGAATTCGGCGGGGTAAGCGAGCGCGAGCAGGAGGAGCTGCGCCAGGCAGCTATCGATTTGAGGCGATCGCTCAGGTCGCGCCAGCTGACGATCGATTCCCTGCGGCGCAATATCGAAGGTTGGGAAGTCGAACCGGCTGAGGAGTATCGACAGAATTACTACGACCTCGCCGATGAATGTGGTTTTGCGAAGGACTAGGTGTCATTCGAAGAGCCCCCCGTGCCCTGATGCATAAGCGCAGGTTCAGCGATCGGGGACTAATTCTCCGACATTATGCATTGCAAGCTTTTGATCATGGGCCTTTGCGCCTCTTTGCTCGCGGCGTGTGAGCCCGCACCCTCCGATGAGCAGCTGACAACGCTACCCGCTCCAAACGGTGTCGAAAATCCGCCCCTCGCGCCTTCCGCACCTGCGGCGGCCACGCTGGCAGGCGAGTGGCGCGTTGCCGGGATCGACGGCGAAGCGCTGGATACGAATTACGGACTGGCCCTCACTGCCGATGATGAGGAATTGTGGTGGGAGCCGCGCTGCTTCGGGGCCATTCGGGGATATGTCATCGTCGGCAATGCGATCACTTTTGGCTCGCCCACCCGCACGCCGCCTGCGGTTGAGGGGGTGCCAACGCCTGTTGTCTGTACAATCGCTCCGCCGCCGGGTGTGACGGAAGTCATGCAGGCTATCGACGCAGCGGAAAGCATTGAAGTCACACCCAGCAATGGCGTGCGTATCTCGGGTGGCGGACGCAGTGTGACGCTCTACCGACAGTAAGCCGCATTATTTATCGCTATTGCAAATCATTCGCATTGTAATTGCGGCATCACTTGCTAGATTAGTTGCAAATCAATCGCAAAAGAGGTCCGCGCATGTCTTACAGCCGTAAATCGCAGTCTTTCGCCGCGCAGGCAGCGGCCACCCGCGTCGTGTCGGCGCTTTCCCGCATGCCGCGTATTGGCGACTATGGGATCGATGCGGCAAAGACGGTGATGGCACTGCGGCTGGTGGCGCTGTGCAGCAAGTCCGGCCACGATCCGATGGCGGAGCTGACGCGCCGCTTGAATGACGTGCGCACGGCGAAAAGCATGCTCGGTCTCTTGGATCGCTGCGGAGCGCTCTGGCCCGATGCGCTGCACGTCCATCGTCCATGCTGCGCAGAGCTCAGCCCGGACGAGACGATTATTGCCGGAATGGCGCAGGCCGCCAGCGACGGCGATCACCGTGCTTTCGATGCTGTGCTCGACGGTTTCCTGCCTCCCGCGCAGCGCGAGGGCCTATTTGCAGAAGCGCTGATGGTCATGGAAACGCTTTAGACCGTCATCGCTTCTGCCAAGGCCTGTAGCGCTCCTCCACACCGTGCGCTAAGTGCGCCTGCATGACCACGATCACCCGCTTCGCCCCCTCGCCAACGGGCCGGCTTCATGTCGGCAATATCCGCACCGCGCTCCACAATTGGATGCTGGCGCGCAAAGCGAGTGGGCGCTTTGTCCTGCGGATCGATGACACCGACGCAGAGCGCAGCGAAGAGCGGTTTGTCGACGCGATTCGCGCCGATCTCGATTGGCTGGGCCTGACCCCCGATGCAGAAGAGCGCCAGTCCGAGCGGCTCGCGCTGTATGGTGCCGCGTTCGAGAAGCTGAAGGCGAGTGGCCGCGTCTATCCTGCCTATGAAACGCAGCAGGAGTTGGAGCTGAAGCGCAAGATCCAGCTGGGGCGGGGCCTACCGCCGATTTACGATCGGGGCGCACTGAAGCTGACCGATGCCGACCGTGCGGCGAAAGAGGCGGATGGCATTGCGCCGCACTGGCGCTTCAAGCTCGATCATGATGAGGCCATTACCTGGGAAGATGGCGTGCGCGGCGCTCAGAAATTCGATCCGGCGCAGCTTTCCGATCCCGTGATCCGGCGTGCAGACGGCTCCTGGCTCTACATGCTCCCGAGCGCGGTCGATGATATCGACATGGGTATAACCGACGTGCTGCGGGGGGAGGACCATGTGTCCAACACTGCCGTGCAAATCCAGATGTTCACCGCGCTGGGCGCGCACCCGCCGCGTTTCGCGCATGAGGCGCTGTTGGTCGGCAAGGAAGGCAAATTGTCGAAACGGCTTGGCTCGCTCGGTTGCGATGCCATGCGGGAGAAGGGAATCGAGCCCGAAGCGCTCATTGCCATGCTCGCGCGGCTGGGTACATCGCGGCCTGTCGAGCCGATTGCCGACCGGCAGGTGCTGCTTGACACTTTCAATCTCTCGACTTTCGGCCGCGCGCCCGCAAAATTCGACGATGCAGAGCTGGAGCGGGTGAACACCGCGATCGTCCACGCCATGCCGTTTGCCGATGCCGCACCACGCCTGCCCGATGGCATGGACGAGGCAGGCTGGCACGCCGTGCGCCCGAACCTCTCGACCGTCAGGGAAGCCGGGGAATGGTGGCGGCTGGTTACTGGCCCCATCGAGCAGCGCGAATTCGATGCCGAGACGCGCGACTATCTGGCGCAGGCGGCAGAGGCGCTCAGCTGGTCTGGCACGCCATGGCAGGATCTGACTGCTGCGCTGAAGGAAAGCACCGGCCGCAAGGGCAAGGCGCTGTTCCTGCCCTTGCGCCAGGCGCTGACAGGGATGGATCACGGGCCGGATATGGGCGAATTGCTGCTGCTGATCGGAGAGAAGCGCGCGCGTGAAAGGCTCGCGCAAGCCGCAGCGGGCTGACGTCCCGAAGCAATTCGTCGGCCACACATCACTTTTTGCCGAATTTGCGGCCAATTCACTTGACCGTAAGGCGCCAATCGCTAGATCGCGCGATGATACATCGTTACCTTAATTGAGAGCAATTCCCCCCATGCTTCGTAAATCTGCTTTATTTCTTGCCTCTGCTGCCCTGCCATTTCCCGTTCTCGCGCAGGACGTCCAACCGGAACCCGCGCCCGAAACAGAGCAGCGCGCAGAGCCATCGGACGATGACTTTCACGGCAATATCTATGTGACTGCCGCCGGGGTCGACCGGCTTGATGTGATCGCCGGAACGTCGGTCATCACGGGTATCCAGTTGCAGCGCGAAAGTTCGCCGCAGCTGGGCGATATTCTTGCCAATGTGCCCGGCGTTTCTGCCAGCAGCTTCACGCAAGGTTCCTCCCGCCCGATCCTGCGCGGCTTTGGCGGGGACCGTGTGCGCATCCTCAATGATGGGATCGGCACGCTCGATGCGTCGGGCGCGTCGGATGACCACGCGGTGGCGACCGAGGGCCTGATCACCAATCGCATCGAAGTGCTGCGCGGTCCTGCCGTCCTTCTCTACGGTAGCCAGGCGATTGGCGGCGCGGTGAATGTGATCACCAATCGCATTCCGCCCGCTCCTCTGGACGAGCCTTTCCATCTCGATATTGCCGCCGGTGCGGATACGGCGACGGGCCTGCTTGAAGGCGGCGGATCGCTCGATGTGCGGATTACGCCGAACATCGTGTTCCATGTCGATGGCTCCTACCGCAACACTGACGATTTCGACATTCCGGGTTTCGCCGCGTCCGACACGCTTCGCGCAGACCTGCTCGCTGACGCTGCCGAGGAAGAAGAGGAAGGCGAGTTCGAGGAAGCCGAAGAGCTTCGCGAGGCAGCCAATATCCAAGATACGGTTCCCAACAGCTACACCGAGACATGGACCGCAGGCACCGGCCTTGCGTTTTTCCTTGGCGAGAACAATTTCGGCGTATCCTTCGACATCTATGACACGACATACGGCGTGCCTGGTGCCCCGGGTGCCGGCCATCACCACGGCGAAGAAGAAGGCGAAGAGGAAGAGGGTGAAGAGGAAGGCGAGGAGCTAGTCTCCATCGGCCTGCGCCAGTACCGCGCAGATTTCCGCGCAGAGATCGATCTGGGTGACGGCTTCTTCGACAGCGTGCGTTCGCGCATCGGCTATTCCGATTACACCCATACCGAATTCGAAGGTGACGAAGTCGGCACCGTGTTCGACATCACCGGCGTCGAAGGCCGGGTAGAACTCGTCCAGTCGCGCCAGGGTGGCTGGGGGGGCTCCATCGGCGCGCAGGTTTCCGCTATCGATTTCGTGGCCGAGGGCGAAGAAGCCTATATCCCGCCCAACAATGTTGAGACGCTGGCCGTATTCACCCTTCAGGAAATCGACCTCGACCGTTTCGAACTGGAAGCGGGTGCGCGTTACGAGAAAGCCGAGCTCGAAGCGAGCACGCTCGGGATCGAGCGCAGCTTCGATACCTTCTCGGCCTCGCTCGGCGGCGGTGCGATGCTGTTCGACGATTTCCGCGTTGGCCTCAACGCCTCGCACACCGAACGCGCGCCGACGGCGGCAGAATTGTTCGCCGAAGGCCCGCATATCGCCACGCAACAATTCGAAGTGGGCGACCCCACGCTGGATGTAGAATCGAGCTGGGGCATGGAAGCCTATCTCCGCGGCGAAGTGGGTGAAGTGAAGATCAACGCCAGCGTCTACCGCAACTGGTTCGGTGACTTCATCTACCTTGCTGCAACGGGTGAGGAAGAGGACGAGCTGCCGGTCTTCCAATACCTGCAGCAGGATGCGGACCAATGGGGCGCGGAAGCGCAGGTGACATTCCCCATCGTCGAAGCGCGCGACTTCTCGCTGCTCGGCGATGTGCGCGGTTCTTACACCCGCATCGAACTGGAAGACGATACCAATGCCCCGCGCATCCCGCCGCTCAGCCTGTATGGCGCGGTGGAGGCCCGCTGGGACCATTTCGATCTGCGCGGCGAAGTGGAATGGTATGACAGCCAGTCGAACCTCGCGCCGTTCGAAACGCCGACCGACAGCTTCGCCTTCGTTAATGCCTCGCTCGCGTGGCACCCGTTCGAAGGCCGGGACAATCTGACGGTGATCGCGCAGGTGGACAATATCTTCGACACCGAAGGCCGCCGCGCGGCGAGCTTCACCAAGGACTTCGTGCCGCTGGTGGGCCGCAATTTCCGTGTGACGGCTCGGGCGAGTTTCTAGTTTTGCGAAGCCGCATCCGCGGCTTCGTCCTCGGCGATTACTTGTCTCAAGCGGCCACATCCGTGGCCGCGTCCTCGGTGCTATTCGCTCCGGCGGGACTGCGTTCCGCCTGCGCGGCACCTGCGGGCTTCGCATTCGCTCGCTGTCGCTAGCCTGCGGCCAGCGAGACTTGTGCCACATTCAATCAATTTTGCGGAGCACGCTCGGCGACAAGCCGAGGGCAAGGGCGAACGCCCGCCCGCAGCGGGCGCGCAGCGGAGCGAAGCGCGTCTAGCGAGGCCGAACCTGCGGATGTAGGTTCATGAAACAAATTTTCCCGAAATCACAATCTCGGCAACGTAACGCCGCGCTGCCCCATATATTTCCCTGCACGATCGGCGTAGGTCACTTCGGGCCGCTCATTGCCCTGCAAGAATAGGAACTGGCACGCGCCTTCATTGGCGTAGATCTTCGCTGGAAGTGGCGTCGTGTTGGAAAATTCCAGCGTCACATGGCCTTCCCAGCCCGGCTCCAGCGGGGTGACATTCACGATGATCCCGCAGCGCGCGTAGGTGCTCTTGCCAAGGCAGATCACCAGTACATCGTCCGGAATGCGGAAATATTCGACCGTGCGCGCGAGGGCAAAGCTGTTGGGCGGAATGATGCAGACGTCGGTCTGCCGGTCGACCAGCGAATTGCCGTCGAAGTTCTTCGGGTCCACCACCGCGCTGTCGACATTGGTGAAAATCTTGAACTCGTCCGCCACCCGCGCGTCATAGCCGAAGGAGCTGACGCCATAGGAAATGCACCCACCGCGCCGCTGCGCCTCGACGAACGGCTCGATCATGCCGTGTTGGGTCGCCTGTTCCCGAATCCACTTGTCCGAAAGAATCGCCATGCACGAGGGATTCCCTAAGGCGAGCGCGCTGGCAAGCGAGCGGCTATCTTATCCCCCGCCGGCGCAGTGGAAAATGTCGCTCTCATGCAAGACACAGAGAAAAACCTGCGTAAAGAATAGCTGCAGGGGTCATGTAAATAGGGACAGGTCGCGTGAAAAATCTGGGTCGTGTAAGTTCTGCCGTTCTGGCGGGTGTTTTGGTTGTGTCATGTGGTGGCGGTGGATCAAGCCCGACCCCTACAGCGACGGCGACCAGTACGCCCACGCCGACACCTCCTCCCCCGCCGACCTTCACTTACACCGAATTTGCCAACCTCACCGGCCAGCAGGATTTCGGGACAGCTTGCTTCACCTATGCTGTGCGTGGAAATGGTGTGCCGTTTGCGGACGGCTTTGTGCCTTTTTCAGGCCCCGGCGTGATCGATTTGAACGCTGATACCGGCGTATGGACCATCTCGGAAATCAATGGCGGAAGCACTGCGTCAGTAGGGCCGAGCGAGCTGGTTCTCGAATCGCCGGAACGCTTGGAATATGAGGGGACGGAAGCGCCGATCCCGACGCGTTATGTGGTCAACGCCCCGCCGGTCAGCGGAGGCCTTGCCGAGTATGGCCGCAATGTATTTTTTCGCCTGGCTCTAGAGGGAGGCGGCCTGCAAACGGCGATATGCACACTTGGCGTACCAACCGATCCTGATGACATACCGAGCGCGACGACCGTCACCTATAACGATGTCGAATTTGTCGGCGCGATTTTCGATGAAAACCCGGCTGGTGGTTCGTCATTCATTTCACAGATTGTGGAATCCTCGGGTACTTTTGAAGGCAATACCGAAACCGGCATTATCAGCATCAGCCTGACCTTCACTGTCGAAGCGAGTGGCGGTGCAAGGACAACGATTGGCCCGTTGACAGGCGAAGCGTCGATCGACCTAAGCGGCGATGGCCGTGCTGGCTTCGAGGGCATCCTCAACTTCGGCGGCGCGCCCGAATATTTCATCAAAGGCGGCTTTTACGGGCCGCAGGGGCGTGAAGCGGGCTTCGTGATCTACGCCAACCAAGACCAGAATTTCGACGGCTTCAATGAACGCTTTGCCCTGATCAGCGGTTACGCAACGCGCTGATCAGCCGCCTGCCAGCAAGCTCGCATTCCCGCCCGCCGCGGTTGTGTCGATCGTCGTCACACGCTCGGTGGCGAAGCGGGTCACGTAGTGTGGTCCGCCTGCCTTGGGGCCAGTGCCGGAGAGACCTTCGCCGCCGAAGGGTTGGCTGCCGACCACGGCGCCGATCTGGTTGCGGTTGACGTAGAAATTGCCGACCTTGGCATGGGCTTCCACGAATTTGCGCGTTTCCTCGATGCGGCTATGCAGGCCCATGGTGAGGCCGTATCCGGTCGCATTGATATCGTCGATCACCTGACGCAACTTGCCAACAGGGTAGCGCACCACATGCAGGATCGGGCCAAAGTGCTCTTCGTCCAGATCGAGGATGGAGCCGATTTCGATTATCGTCGGGGCGACGAAATGGCCGTTCTTGCAGGCATCGGGCAGCGGCAGGCGCGTGACCGGGAAGCCTTCCTCCGCCATTTCGGCGACATGGGCCTCCAGCTTGTCCTTGGCTTCCTGGTCTATCACCGGGCCGACATCAGTCGCGAGGTCCTCAGGATCGCCCACCACCAGAGCATCGAAGGCGCCCTTGATCATTTCCAGCATCGTATCGGCGATGTCCGACTGGAGATACAGCACGCGCAGCGCAGAGCAGCGCTGGCCCGCGCTCTGGAATGCGCTGGCAATTACATCGCGCGTCACCTGCTCGGGCAGGGCGGAGGAATCGACGATCATCGCGTTCTGGCCGCCAGTCTCCGCGATCAGTGTGCCGATCTGCCCATCGCGCTTGGCAAGGCTGCGATTGATGGCATGGGCCGTACCGGTCGAGCCGGTGAAGGCGACGCCCGCAATGCGTTCATCGGACGTCAGCTTTGCGCCCACCTTGCCGTCTCCGGGCACGAATTGCAGCACATCCTTGGGAATGCCCGCTTCGTGGCACAGATCGATCGCCAGTGCGGCGATCAGCGGGGTTTGTTCTGCCGGTTTGGCCAGAACGCAATTGCCTGCGGCGAGCGCGGCTGCGGCCGGCCCCATGAAGATGGCGAGCGGGAAATTCCACGGGCTGATGCAGGCGAACACGCCCCGGCCGTGCAGGCGCAGGAGGTTCGTCTCGCCCGTAGGCCCGGGCAGCGGCTGCGGTGCGCCGAACAGCATGCGCGCCTCGCAAGCATAATAGCGCAGGAAATCGACAGCCTCGCGCACTTCGAGCACGGCGTCGGGCAGCGATTTTCCGGCCTCGCGCTGACATAGGTCGAGCAGGCGCGCCATATTGTCTTCGAGCAGGTCTGACGCCTTGACGAGCAGCTGCGCGCGTTCTTCACCGCCGCGCGCATCCCACGTGGGCTGGGCCGCCACGGCGCGGGCGATGGCAAGGTCGATATCCTTTTCCGTCGCGGAGACCCATCCGCCCACTTCCTTGCCGGAGAATGGCGAGCAGACCGGATGCATCTCGCCGCCGCGCTGGGCGCGCAATGTCGGGCGGGCGAGTGGATCATCGTGGGACCACTCGTCCAGCTCTTCGCGCAGCGGCGCGAGCACCAGCGGATCGGCAAGGTCCACGCCCATGGAATTTCGGCGGTTGGGGTAGATATGCGCAGGCAGCGGAATGCTCGGATTACGCCGCGGGTTCATGTCCGCAAGCTCGGCCACCGGATCGCCCGTCATCTCCTCGATCGGAACATCGGCATCGGCCATCCGATTGACGAAGGAAGAGTTGGCCCCGTTTTCCAGCAGGCGGCGCACGAGATAGGCGAGCAGCTCCTTATGCCCGCCGACAGGAGCGTAGATGCGCACGCGGGTGGGTGCGTTGTGCTCGATCTTGGCGAGCGTGTCATAGACCTCTTCGCCCATACCGTGCAGGCGCTGAAACTCGAAGGGCGTGTTACCAGCCAAGGCTTTGATCGCCCCGACGGTATAAGCGTTGTGCGTCGCAAAGGCCGGGTAGATCGCATCGTCTGCCGCGAGCAATTCCTTGGCGCAGGCGAGATAGGATACATCGGTCGCGATCTTGCGGGTGAAGACCGGGTAATCCTCATGCCCGCCCACCTGGCTCAGCTTGATTTCGGCGTCCCAATAGGCGCCTTTCACCAGGCGGACGAAGAACTTGCGATCGTGCTTGCGCGCCAGCCGCGCGGCCCATCGGCACAGCGGCACGCCGCGCTTTTGATAACCCTGGATGGCAAGCCCGAAGCCGTCCCACTGCGTGCCATCGGCCTTGGTGAAGAGCGTATCGTCTTTCGCCAGCGCTTCGATAATATCCATGCTGAGTTCCAGCCGTTCGGCTTCCTCGGCATCGACTGTGAAATGGATATCCGCCTCACGCGCCTGCTCCGCCAGATCGCGCAGCACGGGCACGATGTGCTCGCGCGCGGCATCCGCGTGGAGAAAGTCGTATTTGGGATAGAGCGCCGACAGCTTCACCGAAATGCCCGGGCCGCCGTGAACGCCGCCGTCTTCCTTGGCAAGGCGCTGGATAGCGCGGGCATAGGCTTGGCGGTACTTCTCCGCATCAGCCATTGTCATCGCCGCTTCTCCAAGCATGTCGAAGCTGTGCGTCAGGTGCTTCTTGCGCTCCGGCGCGGCGCGTTTCATCGCCTCGTCGATGGTGCGGGCGTAGACGAACTGGCCGCCAAGGATGCGCATCGCCTGCTGCACTGCCTGCCGGATGACCGGCTCGCCCAGTCGCCCCGTCGTGCGGCGCAGCGTATTGGCGAGGCCGGTCTCACGCTTGTCGCTGCCGCGCAGGACTTCGCCCGTCAGCATCAGCGAGAAGGTGGCCGCATTGACGAAGACCGAACGGCTCTCGCCCAGATGCTCGGCCCAATCGACATTGGCGAGCTTGTCCTTGATCAGCGCATCGGCGGTTTCCTGATCGGGAATGCGCAGCAGCGCTTCCGCCAGGCACATCAGGGCGATGCCTTCATCGGTGTTGAGGCCGTAGGTCGCCATAAAGGCATCCATGCCTTTGCTCGTGCGCGAACGGGCGCCTTCGATCAGCTGTGTGGCGAGCGCCTTGGCTTCGTCATGCACGGCGGACACGGGGGCGGCCTGTTCCAGCCGCTCGGCGATGCAGGCCTCCTCTTCCATGCGGTAGGCTTGGCGGAGAGCGAGTCGATCAATTGTCATACGTTGCGCCCCATCGCATAGGGCTTCGGGTGCAATCAAGCGAAGTCGAACAGGTGCAAGGCCGCGCGCACTTCGTTAAGGGTGGTTCCATGAAAATTATCTTTAGTCGCAAGGGCTTCGATAGCGCGTCTGGTGGCGGGCCGTCACCCATCGTGAAAGGGCGCGCGTTGAGCTTGCCGATCCCCGACACGATGGGCATTTCGCGCACGACTTACGGCAATCTTGGACTCGGCGGCCATGCCAGGCGCGCGAGCCGGGGCAAGCTGTCAGGCCGCCATCGCTGTCACAATGATCCGATGTTTTGGGACGATGGGCAGGCACTGCTCGGCCAGTGCAGCGCGGCGCAAACGCATCTCGCCAATCACGGCGTGGGGCAGGGGGATGTGTTCCTGTTCTTCGGCCTGTTTCGTGAAGATGGCGGCGCGCCGCATCACCGCATCTTCGGCTATCTTCAGGTCGAGCGTGTCGTCCATTTGGCGGAGTGCAGCGAGGCTGAGAGGTCGAAATTTGCTACGCTGGATCACCCGCATGCGCTGGGCATGCATGCGAGCAACGATGCGATCTATTGCGGGCATGGGTCCGCTGACGCGCCTGCGGACGACGCGCTGCAATTGACGGTTGAAGGCGAGAACCCGAGCGTCTGGCGCATCCCGGCGTGGCTGGAGGAAACCGGCCTATCCTATCATGCGCGTGAAGACCGCTGGCTCGGCGATGGCCGCTTGCAGAGCGTTGCGCGGGGGCAGGAATTTGTCGCCGATACTGGCGAGCGCGAGGATGCGCGGCGCTGGGCGAAGGACATGATCGCGCTGATCGAAAGCTAGTCCGTCACCTTGTCCGGCGCGGGAGCGTTCAGGGCGTTGATCGCCTCATGCACCCGGCGCTCGACTTCATCGCGCGGGAGGCCCGGTTCGATCGGCTCGCCAAAATGCCAGGTAATCGTGCCCTTGGGCTTCAGCAGATGCCGATAGACCGGCCCGCTATTCACAGCGACAGGCACAACGGGCAGTTTGAAGAGCTTGTAGAGGCCAGCAAAGCCCGGGCGCAATTCGCGATGCTCGCCATGCGGCACGCGTGTGCCTTCGGGAAAGATCACGATCGGGCGACCTTGCGCCACCGCCTGCTTTCCTGCGCGCAGCATTTGCCGCAGCGCCACCGCGCCCTGCTCCCGCGCGACCGGGATGAGGCCATAGGCGAGCCCTGCGCGGCCCCAGAAGGGCAGGTCGAACAGCTCCTGCTTGGCGACGCCAGCGGGATTCTCGAACATATGCGCCATCGCAATCGCTTCATAAAAGCTCTCATGCTTGATGGCGTAGAGCGCGGGGCCTTCGGGCCGCGATCCGGTTTCGCGGATCGTCAGGCCGAGCAGCCGCGTGCAGCTCCAGTGATGCAGGCCGGACCACATGTCGCACAGCGGCCGCACCCATTGCGGGCGGATATAGCTCGCCGCTGCCGCTGCCGCCGATATCAGCAGCGAACCGGGGTAGAAGACCAGATAGAAGGCGAGATTGCGCAGCACGATCATCGCGGGATTATCCCAGCACCATCAGCAGCCATGCGGCGATGAATTTGTGAAATTCGAGGAACAGCGTCCACAGGCTCGGTTCCGATCGCACGGCATCGTGGGAGACGGAAATATTGTCGGGCAGCTGCGCTTCCAGTTCCACTGCCGCACGGCGCATATGCCAGTCAGCTGTGACGAGCCGCATGGATGTATAGCCCTGCTGCTCCATCCACTCCGCCGTCTCGACAGCATTGCCTCTGGTGTCGAGCGCGGAAAAGCCCAGTTCGACACAGCAAGCCATCAGACGGTCCGGCACATCGTATTGCACCTGGAACTCACCCGGTTGCACCGCAACGTCAACGCCGGTCACCAGCATCTGCTCTGCGCCGCCCTGCTGCAAAATCTCGAGACCGCGCTGGATGCGCCCGCCACTGCCCGTCGGCACAACGACGGCATCGCTCTGCGCGAGCGGCAGGGGCTGCGGCAAAGTGATGACGAACAGCACGAAGCCCAGCGCCCAGATGATGAGCGGAAT
The DNA here is from genome assembly GCF_027912455.1 of Aurantiacibacter sp. MUD61. Classification (NCBI taxonomy): domain Bacteria; kingdom Pseudomonadati; phylum Pseudomonadota; class Alphaproteobacteria; order Sphingomonadales; family Erythrobacteraceae; genus Aurantiacibacter; species Aurantiacibacter sp. MUD61. The sequence continues at coordinate 635,450 of NZ_CP115446.1, read as the reverse complement.
TGCGATGATGCGGCGGATCATGGCCGGACTGTCATTCCTTGGGCATTCCCTGGGCTTGGCGAACTGGCTTCGTCACAACATGCGCCTCAATGCTGTGATCACGGTGAACCGCGCTGTAATGGCGGCAAGGATAATCCCTATTATGGGTATCGCCCCTATAGTGATCCAGTCGACGGGGCCAAGCCCCCCTCCGGCAACAAGCCCCGATCCCAGCTCAGCGAATTGCTGGCCGAGGATGAATACAGCCGCCAGACCCAACAACAGCCCCGCCGCGCCGCCGATCGCTGCGTCCCATGCGATGGAGCGTTGGAAGATAGCGGCAATCTGGCCATCGGTTCCGCCAAGGTGATGGATCACTTCGATCGTGTCGCGATTGGTGCCCAGCGCGCTGCGGGCTGCCAGCCAGACAGCGGCCGCGCTGGTGATCGCGAGCAGGATGACAAGGCCGAGGGCGAGGATTTGCAGCGAGCGAATGGCATCGAACACCGGGCCGAGCCAGCTCGCCTGCGCATCCACGCGGGCTGCGGGCGCCTGCGCCAGCAATTCGCCCCGCATATCGCGCAGCCGCTCCGCAGTAACGGGGCCGGAGAGGCGCACATCCACCAGCGCGGGTATCGGCACGCCGTCCTCCGCGCTGTCACCCAATTCGCCCAGCCACGGTTCGAGCAGCGCTTCAAGCTCATCATCGGGGACACGCCGCACGCTGGCGACATCATCGCGATTGGAGAAATAGGAGACAGTGCGCTCGGCCTGGCGATCGCGTTCTGCCGGGGCGGCTTCCACGATCTGCACGGTGATGCCGCCGGCGATCTCATCGCGCGCATTGTCGGCAACGTTCTTCAGCGCGAGACCGGCGGATGCCGCCATCACCGTCAGCGCGATCATGATCGCGATCACCCATGGCATAGGGCCTGCAATCCGCGCCTGCTGCAGGATACGCGCGGAATCGCCAAATCGCGGTGCGCCGCGGCGAATAGGGGAGGGCGAGCTCACTTGCTGCTAGCCTCTCTGCCAAACTCTCTTTTGGGCGGATAGCGTAGCGCGCCGGTGGGGTCGGACAGACGCCCCTTGTCGAGCCGCATGATGAGCGAATCCGGCACTTTGCGCAGCAGATGCACATCGTGCGTTGCGACGACCACGGTCGTGCCGAGCCGGTTGAGCGCCTCGAACAGGCGGAGCAATTTGACCGCCATTTCCGGATCGACGTTGCCGGTCGGCTCATCGGCCACCAAAATTTCCGGTCGGGCGATGACGGCCCGCGCAATGGCGACGCGCTGCTGCTCACCGCCTGATAGCGTTTCAGGCCGTGCATCCATGCGGTGCGTCAGGCCCACCCATTCGAGCATATCGGCGACAGGCTTCTGGATCTGGCTTTCGGACATGCCGCTGATCCGCAGCGGGAGGGCGACGTTGTCGAAGGCGGAAAGGTGAGGGACGAGCCGGAAATCCTGAAACACCACGCCGATCCGGCGCCGAAAATCGGGCAGATCGCCGCGGGGAAGAGTGATGACATCGCTGCCGAACATCGAAATCATCCCGCGCGATGGGCGCTGGGCCAGGTACAGCAGCTTCAGCATGCTGGTCTTACCCGCGCCGCTGGCGCCGGTGAGAAAATAGAAGCTGCCCGGATAGAGCGTGAAGGAAATATCGCTCAGCACTTCGCGATCGGTGCCGTAGCGCAAGCCAACATTGGCAAACTGGACAATGGATCTGTCGGAGGCACTCATGTGGCTTAGCTAAGGCTTTGCGCAAAGGACGGAAAGGGCGTTTGCGGCGCTGGATGCGGAATTTCAGGCTGCTCCTTGTGGAAAAAGGGCGCATTCGGGGCACTGGTGGGCGCTGTTAATCTTGTTGCTTGGACATAGCGGGCGTAGGAATCTTCTCGGCCCATGATCATTCAATGCCCCGCCTGTTCGACGAAATACGTCGTTCCCGACACAGCCATCGGCGTTGAAGGGCGAACTGTGCGCTGCGCGAAATGCCGCCACAGCTGGTTTCAGGACGGGCCGGTTATCGACGTTCCGAAGGAGGCCGCGCCTGCTGCCGCGCCGCCGCCCCCAGCCCCACAGCCAGCACCTCCACCGCCTCCTCCCCCCGCGCCCGCGCAGGAGCGAAAGTCGGCACGTGACGAGCGGATGGAAGAGCCGGCATCATCCGGCCTCGATGAAGATCCGCCGTTGCCGGAGCCGCCACCTTCTCCGCCATCGCCGCCGGTTTCCGATGAAGTGCCCGATCCTCCGGTCGAGAATTTCTACGGCGAAGACGAGCCATCGCATTTCGATCATGAGCCGCCATTCCGTCCGCGCCGCAATCCGCTGAAGCTGTGGACATGGGCCGCAGGCATCTTTGCCGTGCTGGCCGCGGCAACGATCTTCGCAGTATCCTTCTGGGGCCTGCCCGACTGGGTTCCGGTCGACCGCCCGACCTTTGCTGCAGCCGATGCCGATCTTCAGCTCGATTTCCCGCCCGAGCAGTGGGAGCGGCGCACGCTTCCCAATGGGACCGAATATTTCGGCGCCAGCGGCACCATCACCAATATCGGCACGACCACGCGCGATATTCCTTCGATCCTGATCGTGCTGCGCGATTCGCGTGATCGCAAGGTCTATGAATGGGTGGTCGCACCGCCGCAGCGCACGCTTGCTCCGGGCGAAACCGTGGTGGTGAACGAAGCGGTGACCGACGTTCCGCGCGCGGCGCGCAACGTCCAGATCGGGTGGAAGCCCGAGTAAGCCTGTGCCCGCTTGCGTGAGGGGCAAATAGAGTGCTTGCAGGCCCGAAACCCTTTTGCTAGTGGCGCGCTCCTACCAAGGCGGGCCGGCATGCGGTCCTTCCTTCATTGATGTGCGGTCGTGGCGGAACTGGTAGACGCGCAACGTTGAGGTCGTTGTGGCCGAAAGGCCGTGGAAGTTCGAGTCTTCTCGACCGCACCATCTTTTCCCTTTTGTTTTGCGCTCGCCCATCCGGGCGAGCATCCTCGCAGCTATTCGTTCCGCTTCGCTGCAGGGCTGCTGCGGGCGCGCGGTGGCGCTTGCGGAGGCTTTGCCTCCGGACGTGCATGCTTCTTAAGCTGCTAGGCGAGGGACTCCCGAAATGCATCGATCATCCAGCTGGCCGCGGGGCCGGGCTTGTCGTCGCGTCGCCACAGCGCGCTGAAAGTGTAATTGGCGCCGGGCTTTTCGGGCAGGTCGAGCACGACCAGTCGGCCCGCCGCAACATCTTCTGAAACCAGCGGGCGCGGCATATTGCCCCAGCCGATCCCTTCCTTCAGCAGCGCGTGCTTGGCGCTCAAATCGCCCAGCCGCCATGCGAGCGGGCTCAACACCGAGAATTCGCGTCCCTGCGTGAGGCGAGAGCGATCAGTGAGGATGAGCTGCAGATGCTCGCGACTTTGGCCGGATTTTACATCGGGCCGGTCGAGCGGATGGCCGGGCGCCGCAACCGGCACCAGATCGACCGTTCCGATCGCCTGCCGCTCGAAGTCGGGATGATCGGCAATCACCGGACCGCCGATGGCAAGCTGCGATTCCTTGTCAATCAGGCAAGCGGCCACTGCGCCGAGTCCCTCTATCTGCAACCGCAATGCGACGGTGGGGAACATGGCGCGGAAATCGCGCAGCACACGGGCGATCACATCGCCGGGCACCATGACATCGACTACCAGCGCAAGATCGCTTTCCAGCCCGGCATGCAGGCTGCGCGTCTTGGCGAGCAGGGCATCTGCGCGGTCGGTGATTGCCTGCGCTTCGCTCAACAATCCGCGCCCGGCATCGGTCAGCACCGGGCGGCGCGATCCCTCCCGCTCGAACAGCGTCACGCCCAGCTGCGCTTCCATTTGCGCGATCCCGTAGCTGATGGCGGAAATAGCGCGTCCCATGCGCTTCGCCGCCGCGCCGAAACTGCCTTCCTCCTCAACGGCGAGGAAGATGCGCAATTGGTCCAGCGTGGGTTCACCCAATTTCATTGTTCGGATTTCCTGAACATTTGGCTGCGTTTTATCGCAGTTATCAGGTGGACCGACAAGTCCTATCTCGGCGTCATGGAAAGACACTCCAACAAGGAGAATCGAAATGATCGAACTGCGTCCTTTTGAAAGCCTCGGCTCTGCCAACCACGGCTGGCTTCAAGCGAACCACCACTTTTCCTTTGCGGGTTACCACGATCCCTCGCGGGTGAACTGGGGCGCGCTGCGGGTGTGGAACGATGATACGATCGCTCCCAAAAGCGGTTTCCCGACCCATCCGCACAGCGACATGGAAATCATCACCTATGTCCGCAAAGGCGCGATCACGCATCGCGACTCCATGGGCAATGAAGGTCGCACCGAAGCGGGCGATGTGCAGGTGATGAGCGCAGGCAATGGCGTGCAGCATTCCGAATTCAACATGGATGACGAGGAATGCACTCTGTTCCAGCTGTGGATCATCCCGTCCGAACGCGGCGGTGAGCCGAGCTGGGGCGCGCGCAAATTCCCCAAGGATGATCGCGCCGGCCAGTTCGTCCCGCTCGCCAGCGGTATCGGGAACGACGACGATGCCCTCCCGATCCGCACCGATGCCCGCGTTCTCGGCGCAACGGTGAAGGCGGGGGAAAGCGTCACCTACACGCCCCGCGATGCTTCGCGCCATCTCTACCTCGTCCCCGCCACCGGCAAGGTGAAGGTCGAGGATGTCGAGGCCAAGGCGCGCGACGGTGTGGCGATCACCCAGCGCGAAAGCGTCACCATCACCGCGCTCGAGGACAGCGAACTCGTCCTCGTCGACGCGGCATAAGCTCCGGCCCCTTCCGCAATCCCCTCCCTCCCCCTCAGGCGGAAGGGGCCACCCCTTCACAACCAATTCCGAAAGGCCAGACCATGACCAATATTCTCCACATCACCGCCAGCATCCGCGGCGACGAGTCCGTCAGCCGCGATCTCAGCAACCGCGTTGTCGAAAGCCTGAAAGCCAAGGGCGACGTAACCGTGACCGAGCGCGATCTGTCGAAGAACGACATTCCCTATGTCGATGCCGATCGCTTCGCCGCCAATCTGTCACCCTATGCCGAGCGTACGCCCGAACAGCACGAGCTGGCCGCGATTGCAGACGCGCTGATCGAGGAATTGCAGAATGCCGACATCATCGTGATCGGTTCGCCGATCTACAATTTCAATGCGCCAGCAACGCTCAAATCCTGGGCGGATCTTGTCGCCCGCGCGGGCACCACTTTCGAATACACACCCGAAGGTCCGAAGGGCAAGCTGACGGGCAAGAAAGCCTATGTCGCGATTGCCTCGGGCGGAACACCGGTCGGTAGCGACATCGATCACATGACCCCGTGGCTCAAATTCTTTCTCGGTTTCCTAGGCATCAGCGACGTCGAAATGGTCGCTGCCGATGGCATCATGGGCGAAGGCGGCGAAGAGAAGATCGCAGAAGCCAAGGCCGAAGCGGAAAAGCTCGCCGCCTAAGACTTCCGATATTTGGAAACAGAGCGCGCGGTCAGGTAACGGCCGCGCGTTCTTTATATTCGGGCTTGTCCCATTCGCGGTTCTCGCAGATCGAGCGCAGCCGCGCGGCCGCTTCCACCATGTCTCGGTAAGAGAGGTAAAGCGGCGTGAGGCCGAAGCGCATCACATCGGGCTCGCGGAAATCGCCGATCACATCGGAGGCTTTGAGCGCCTGCATGATCGCATAGCCCTCGGCATGGGAATAGGAGACGTGGCTGCCACGCTCCGCCGCATCGCGCGGGCTGACGAGCGTGAAGCCGTGTTCAGCCGCCCAGCCGTCCATGCATTCGATAAACAAATCACCCAGTGCAGCCGACTTCCGCCGCACTTCTCCCATATCGGCGCGCAGCATCAGTTCCACGCCTTCCTCCAGCGCCGCCATGCCGAGAATGCCGGGTGTGCCGCAGAGGAAGCGCTCGATATTGTCCGCCGCCTCGTATTCTTCCTCGAAAGCAAAGGGGCGGGCGTGACCGAACCATCCGGCAAGCACAGGCATGGCTTCGTGATGGCGCTTGGCCGCAAACAGGAAAGCGGGCGCGCCGGGGCCGCCATTGAGGAATTTGTATCCGCAGCCGACCGCGAAATCGACATTCGCCGCGTTGAGTGCCAGCTCCACCGCGCCCGCGCTATGGCTCAGATCCCAGACAACGAGCACGCCGTGTTCCTGCGCCTTTGCCGTCACCGCCGCCATGTCGCGCATCTGGCCGGTCTTGTAATGCACATGGGTGAGGAGCAGCACCGCCACATCATCGCTGAGGTGATCGAGCACTTCCTCGGGTGCAGCAGAGCGCGTCTCGATCCGTCCGCCGGAAAAGGCGGTGATGCCCTGCATCATGTAGTGATCGGTGGGAAAATTGGTCGTCTCGGTCAGCAGGATCGAGCGCTCCGGCTGGAGCGAAAGTGCCGCTGTCAGCGCCTTGAAGATATTGATCGAAGTGGAATCGGTGACCACCACTTCGCCTTCGCCAGCGCCGATGATCGGGGCGATCTTGTCGCCGATCCGGCGCGGGGCATTGACCCAGTCCGCCGCATTCCAGCTGGTGATCAGCCCCTCACGCCATTCCTGCTGGATCGTGTGATCCATGCGCGCCGGTGTGCGCTTGGGCATCGCGCCCAGCGAATTGCCGTCGAGGTAGATTAGCCCGTCACGCAGCGCGAATGCATCGCGGAAGGAGCGTAGCGGATCGGACGCATCGAGCGCATCGGCTTTGGCGAAAAGAGCGTCCATTATGGCAATTCCCTCAGGATAGCGCGCACCGGGCTGGCATCGGCACCTTCGATGGCAAGTGGAAGCGCGATCAGCTCGTAGGCGCCCGGTGCAACATGGTCGAGCACAAGCCCTTCGAGGATACGCATGTCGCCTTCCAGCACCTCTTGATGCGCATCCATCGTTTTTGAGTTCTGCGGATCGAGCGAAGGTGTATCGATCCCAATCAGCAGCGCGCCGGCATCGCGCAGGCGGGCAATCACATCGGGAGCGACGGCGGTGAAATTTTTGTCCCACGCATCGTGCGGGAAGTTTTCATAGGTGCGGAAAAGAACGCGCTTCTCTCCTTCGATCACGCTCCAGTCGCAATCCTGCATTTCGATCCGCGCACCGCTCGCCCGTGCATCGACCACCATGCAGCGCCCCACATAAGGCTCCAGCGGACTGTCCGCGCTCGCCACGCCATCATTGCTGTAATGCAGCGGCGCATCGGCATGGGTGCCCGAATGCAGGGGCAAGGAAATTGCCCCGATATTGACCGGACATTCAGGCGAAATGCTCGCGTGGCGGCTGACTTTCAGCTCCGGCTCACCGGGCCACAGCGGAGTGTTGCTGCTGAGGCGCTGCGAGATGTCCCAGATGCGCGCGTCGCTCATACGGGGCAGCCTTCGCCATGCCCGCCGCCGTGGCTTCCACCTTCAGGCTTGTCCGCTTCCATCCGCGTGCGCATCGACCAGAGTTCGGGGAAGAAGCGCAGTTCCAGCGCCTTGACGAGGTATTTCACCCCTGCCGAGCCGCCGGTGCCATGCCGGTGGCCGATGACGCGCGATACGGTCTTCATGTGTTTGAAGCGCCATTCCTGGAAGTAATATTCGAGCGAGGTGACCTTTTCCGCCAGCGCGTAAAGCTCCCAATGCTCCTGCGGGTTGGAGTAAATCTCCAGCCATGCATTCTCGATCGTGCGATCGGATTCGTAGGGCTTGGTCAGGTCGCGCCCGATCACTTCCTTGGGAATCTCGTATCCGCGGCGATCAAGCAGGTAGAGCATTTCGTCATAGAGCGATGGCGCGGCTAGCGCTTCTTCCAGCGCGGCGGTGCGTTCTGGATCGTCCATATGGATGGTGATGAGTTCAGGACGCTTCAGGCCAAGGCGAAATTCCAGTTCGCGATACTGGTGCGACTGGAACCCGGAAGCTTTGCCCAGATAGCCGCGAAAGGTCATGAATTCGGAGGGGCTGAGCGTGGCAAGCACTTCCCACGAATGGATCATGTGCCGCATGATCGTTGCGATCCGGTCGAGCGTGCGCGAGGCTTGCGGCAGCTCGTCTGCGCGGATGTGCGCCATCGCCTGCTTGCACTCGTGGATCTGCAGCTTGATCCACAATTCCATCGTCTGGTGCATGATGATGAACAGCATCTCGTCATGCTTGCCGCTCATCGGCACCTGCGCGCTCAGCAGGGGATCGGTCTGCAAGTGGTCGGCATAGGTCAGGCCGCGATCCCACACGATCCGCTCACCATCGAGCTCCGCTTCGAAAGTCTCGATACCGTTTTCGATTGTCCGCTTGATGCTCAACGCAGTCTCCTTGTAGCCCGAATAGATCAGCAGCGCTGCCAATCAAAGGCCAGTGTCGCAGCGGTATAGTATCATCTGTTACCAAATGCAGCCCAATTCCTGTGTGAGGAGAAGGTGGCTTGGGGAGAAACCTTCGGCTCGCTTGAAGCGAATGCAGGGGGGCCTTACCTCCGTAGCGAACACGAAAACCGATTCGAGACCAGATATGACCACCCACAAAACCCGCATGCTCATCATCGGCTCCGGCCCGGCAGGCTATTCTGCCGCCATCTATGGCGCGCGCGCCGGGATGCAGCCGATCGTGGTGCAGGGCCTCCAGCCCGGTGGCCAGCTGACGATCACCACCGATGTCGAGAACTATCCCGGCTTTGAAGATGTGATCCAGGGCCCGTGGCTGATGGAGCAGATGCAGAAGCAGGCCGAGCATGTCGGCACGCGGATGATGTGGGACACGATCGTCGAAGTCGATCTGGAAGGCGGATCGCCGTTCAAGGCAATCGGTGACAGCGGCGATGAATATGTCGGTGATGTGCTGGTGATCGCCACGGGCGCACAGGCGAAGTGGCTCGGCGTTCCGGGTGAACAGGAACTGGGCGGCAAGGGCGTGTCCGCCTGCGCCACATGCGATGGCTTCTTCTATCGCGGCAAAAAGGTCGCGGTGATCGGCGGCGGGAACACGGCTGTCGAGGAAGCGCTCTACCTCACCAACCACTCGGACGATGTGACCTTGATCCACCGCCGCGATGAGCTGCGCAGCGAAAAGATCCTGCAGGATCGCCTCTTCGCCAGCGAGAAGATCACGCCGATGTGGAACAAGACGGTCGAGCGTTTTGTCGAGGGCGAGGACGGCAAGCTGCATCATCTCGAGCTGCGTGATACGCAGACGAATGAGCTTTCAACGCTCGAAGTGGACGGGGCGTTCGTCGCCATCGGCCACGCGCCTGCGACAGAGCTGTTCAAAGGCAAGCTGCCGATGGACGATAGCGGATATTTGCTGGTCGAACCCGGCACGCCCAAGACCGAAATCCCCGGCGTGTTCGCATGCGGCGATGTGATGGATCACACCTATCGTCAGGCGGTGACGGCAGCGGGCACCGGCTGCATGGCGGCGCTCGATGCAGAACGTTTCCTTGCCACGCTTGAGCATGCTGCGAAGATTCCCGAACCGGCGGAATAATGCCGGTGAGCCAGATTTATCTCGACGACCTGTCGGTTGGCGACACATTCGAAAGCGACGAATATGAAATGACCGAGGAGCGGATCATTGCCTTTGCGCGCGATTATGATCCGCAGGTCTTCCATACCGATCCCGAGGGAGCGCAGGAGACCTTCTTCGGCGGGCTCGCCGCGAGCGGCTGGCACACGGCGGCAGTCACCATGCGGCTGATGGTTCAATCGGTGCCCTTCGCCAATGGGACGATCGGCGCGGGCGGCGATTTGCGCTGGCCGGAACCCACTCGCCCCGGCGACCGGCTGCGGCTGCTGACGCGAATCGAGGAGATCATTCCCAATCGCTCCAAACCCGGTCGCGCGCGCATCGTGGTGCAATGCCGGACGCTCAACCAGCACGATGCGCTGAAACAGGAATTCCGCCCCAATCTGATGGCGTGGAAGCGCGGGACCGATCCGAAGGCATGAGGAGATTGCTGGCTCTTGTCGCGCTCGGTTTGCTTGCAGGCTGCGCACATCAAGCGAGCGAGCCTGTCGAGCCCATCTTCCTGCAAGACAATGGCTACGCGGGTGACATTTATTGGGCCAGCTATCAGGCAGCCGGTTACAAGCAATGTGACCGCGAGTTGGGAGAGGCAGCCCAGCGAGAATTTGACCGCTATTTCCGGTACCGCGTGGAGCGCGTTCGCGAAGCCTACGAGAACCGTTACGGCCCATCGCAGGAATTCATCGTCACAACCGATTGCAGGCGCTGGGGCGGCTCCAACGCAGCGTTCTTTCGCGAAAAACGCGAACTCAGGCGCGAATTTGCACTTTGGCTCGCCCGCGTAGAGGCGGGTATCGAAAGCTGGTCTGACATTCCGTAATTCGAAGAATGCCGACCCAGAGCGCGGCTAGAAACGCGAAAAGTCAGGCGCGCGCTTCTGCATGAAAGCGGTGAAGGCCTCGCGCGCTTCCTCGCTTTGTAGGCGCTGGCCGAAAATTTCGATTTCCGTTTCCATTGTCGCCGCGATTGCATCGCTATCGCGCATCAGTGCCTTGGTCGCCTGAATGGCACCCGGCGGCAATGCGGCGATCCGCTTGGCTGCTGCCTCAACCGCTGCGTCCAGTCCGTCGCGCGAAGTCACTTCATTGGCGAGACCCTGGGCGAGGGCATCGGTGGCCAGCATCGCTTCGCCCATCGCCATCATGGCAAAGGCGCGCTGGTGGCCGATGGCGGCTGGCAGGAGCTTGCTCGATGCGGCTTCGGGAACGAGGCCAAGGGTGGCGAATGGCGCAGTCAGCTTCGCATCGTCAGCCAGCACGACATAGTCGCAATGCAGCAGCATGGTGGTGCCGATGCCGACAGCGCGGCCCTGCACACCGGCGATCAGGGGCTTTGTGCCGGATCCGAGCAGGCGGATGAAGCGGAAGACATTGGCTTCATGCGCATCGCCCCTGCTAGCCGCGACCATGAAATCGCCAATGTCATTGCCGGCGCAGAACATTTCGCCTTCACCGCGGATCACGATGACGCGCACGGCCTTGTCATCCTGCGCCGCCTCCATCGCATCGGCCATCGCGCCGTACATGGCATCGGTCAGCGCGTTCTTCTTGTCGGGGCGGTTCATCACCAGAGTGAGGATTCCCTCATCCTGCGTAATGGTCACATTCTCGCTCATCGCTCTCTCCTGATCGTATTTCCGGCCTAATTGTGTTCACGGCCAAAGTCGGGCCGCGCATCATCCTGTCCCTGTTCAAGGATGCCCCGGCGGATCGCACGGGTGCGGGTGAACAGATCGAACATTCTCTCGCCATCGCTCGCTTCGATGGCATCGCGCATTGCGCCCAGATCGCCAAGGAACCGGTCCATCATTTCCAGCACAGCATCCTTGTTGTGAAGGAAGACATCGCGCCACATGGTCGGATCGCTGGCGGCAATACGCGTGAAATCGCGGAAACCACCGGCGGAATATTTGATGACCTCGCTGCGGGTCACATCCTCAAGGTCGCTCGCCGTGCCGACGATGGTGTAGGCGATGAGGTGGGGGATGTGGCTGGTCACCGCGAGCACCATGTCATGGTGATCGGCCTCCATGATCTCGACCGTGGAGCCAAGCCCGCGCCAGAAAGCGCTGAGTGCCTCAAGCTTATCCGTATCGACACCAGCGGGCGGCGTGATAATGCACCATCGCTTTTCGAACAGGCTGGCAAAGCCTGCTTCCGGCCCGGACTGCTCGGTCCCGGCGACCGGGTGCGCCGGAATAATTGTGTGATAAGGCAGTGTCTCGGCGAGCGCATTGGCAACGCGCTGCTTGGAAGAACCGACATCGCTGATCACCGCATCGGGCGATAGGCCCGGCGCGATTGCGGTAGCCGCTGCCCGCATCGCGCCGACAGGCACGCACAGCACAACGAGGTCAGCACCCTGCACCGCTTCCGCCGCATCGTCTGCGATCTTGTGGCACAGCCCCAGCTCGCGAGCCTTCTTGCGCACGGCGGGATCGGCATCGAAGCCGGTGGTCTGCACGTCGGGCAGATGCTTGCGCACGGCAAGGCCGAGCGAGCTGCCGAGCAGCCCGAGCCCGATAATCGCGACATTACGAAACGCCATTCGCCGCGCCCGTCAGCTCTGCCAGCACATCGGCGATCCGATCCATATCCTCTCGCTTGCCGATGGTGATGCGCAGGCAATCGCCAAGGCCCTGCCCGGGTAAATGGCGCACTGCATAACCGGCATCGGCAATCGCATGCAGCGCCTGTTCTGCGGTCACTTCGCCGGAGAAGCGCACCAGGGAGAAATTCGCCTTGCTCGGAATGGCCGTGAGGCCGTGATTGCCCAGCGCTGCGATACGCTCTTCAAAGCGCGCAAGCTCGGCATTGTTGTGATCACGGCTACGCGCGACGAAGTCCTGATCCGCCACCGCAGCAACGGCAGCGGACTGGCCCGCCAATGTCACGTTGAACGGCCCGCGGATGCGATTGAGCGCGTCGATAATATGCGGCGCGCCGGTGGCCCAGCCGATGCGCTCGCCTGCCAACCCGTAGATCTTGGAGAAGGTGCGGGTGACCAGCACGTTTTCATGGGCGGCTGCGAGCGCCATCCCGCCATCATTCTCGCCCGGCTCCAGATATTCGGCATAGGCCTGATCGACCACCAGCAGCACATCGGCGGGAAGGCCTGCATGCAGGCGCGCGATCTCGGCGGCTGGCAGATAAGTGCCGGTCGGATTGTTGGGGTTGGCGATAAAGACCACCCGCGTTTTGTCGGTCACCGCCGCCAGCAGCTTGTCGACATCGGCAGTGTAGTCGGTGTCGTCCACTTCCACCGGTGTCGCGCCGCAGCGCTTGGCGGCGATATCGTAAACCGCAAAGCTGAAGCGGCTGAACATCACTTCATCGCCCGCACCGGCATAGGCTTGCGCGGCAAGGTTGAGCAGCTCGTCGGAACCCGTTCCGCAGACGATGCGCGCCGGATCAATGCCATGCAATTCGCCCAGCGCCCCACGCAATTCGCGTGCATCCGGGTCCGGATAGGCATTGGGCAGGGGTGCCGCAGCGCGAGCTTCCAGCGCAGCCGCAGAGGAACCGAGCGGGTTTTCATTCGCCGAAAGCTTCACCAGCGGCTTGCCGTCCTTGCCCGAGCTTTTGCCCGGCACATAGGCATGGATCTGCGCCACATAGGGCTTCATTTCTGGACGTTTCGCAGTCATGCGCGTGGCGATAACGCCGTTGCTCTTCGATTGACAGTAGGCAAGGCCTCGCCCAAGTCGCTTTTTCTCTGATTATGGCCAGCCAGACCGCCCTTTCCGTCCAGAAGGTGACCCTGCCGCAAGCGCTCGCACTCGATAGCGGGCGGGAGCTTGCAGGCGTGGAGATTGCCTACGAAACGCATGGCGATCTGGCGAACGATAAGACGAATGCGATCCTGATCTTCCACGCGCTGACGGGCGACCAATTCGTGGCGAGCGAGCATCCGGTGACGGGCAAGCCTGGCTGGTGGGAACGCATGGTCGGCTCCGGTAAGCCGATCGATACGGACCGCTACCACGTGATCTGCGCCAATGTGCTTGGCAGCTGCATGGGCTCCACCGGGCCTGCGAGTGCTGGGCCCAGCGGCGAGCCCTATGGGATGGATTTTCCGGTCATCACCATTCGCGACATGGTGCGCGCGCAGATGGCGCTGCTCGATGTGCTGGGGATCGAAAAACTCCATGCGATTGTCGGCGGATCGATGGGAGGAATGCAGGCGCTCAGCTGCGCGGCAAATTTTCCCGAGCGGACAGAGCGCGTGCTCGCCATCGCCACCACCGCGCGGCACAGCGCGCAGAACATCGCCTTTCACGAAGTCGGGCGGCAAACGATCATGGCCGATCCCAACTGGCAGGGCGGGGCCTATTACGGCGGCGCAACGCCCGATAAAGGCCTTTCCGTCGCGCGCATGGCGGCGCATATCACCTATCTTTCCGAAGCGGGGCTGACCGAGAAATTCGGGCGGCGGTTGCAAGACCGTGATGCGAAGAGCTTCGGCTTCGATGCGGATTTCCAGGTCGAAAGCTACCTGCGCTACCAGGGCATCACTTTCACCGATCGCTTCGATGCGAACAGCTATCTCTACATCACCCGCGCGATGGATTATTTCGACCTGGCAGAGGAAGCGGGCGGGAAACTCGCCGATGCCTTTGCGGGCGCGAAGGACACGCGCTTCTGCCTCGTCAGCTTCGACACGGACTGGCTCTACACCACCGCCGACATGCGCGAAGTGGTGCATGCGCTGAACGCCGTCGCCGCGCCGGTCAGTTTCGTCGAGCTTTCCTCGCCATACGGGCATGACAGCTTCCTGCTCGATGTCCCCGCGCTAGACCGGGTGGTGAAAGGCTTCATCGGATGAGCACCTTGCGTCCCGACCTCGCCAAGATCGCCGCCAATGTACCGCGGGGTGCGCGCGTGCTCGATGTCGGCTGCGGCGATGGTGCTCTGATGGCGGAACTGCGCGATGCCAAAGGCGTCGATGCGCGCGGGATCGAGATCGAGGCGGAAGAGGTGGAAAAGGCCGTTGCACGGGGGCTGAGCGTGGTGCAGGGCGATGCCAATCGCGACATCATGGATTACCCCGATGCCGCCTTCGATGTGGCTATCCTCAGCCAGACTTTGCAGACGGCGCAGCGGCCCGATTTCCTGCTTCACCAGCTGCTGCGCATCGGTCGCACCGCCTTCGTCAGTTTTCCCAATTTCGCCTATTGGCGCATGCGGATGGCGCTGCTCCTCGGCGGCAAGATGCCGGTCGTGCGGCACCTGCCGGTGACCTGGTACGAGACCAAGAACATCCACCATCTAACAATCCACGATTTTGAGGATCTCGCCCACGAAATGGGCATCACCATCGAGGATAGCTGGTTCTTCGTCGGCGGCCGCGAAATCGGCGGATCGAATGCCAACTGGCGCGCCGAACATGCGGTCTTCAGGCTGAGCCGTTAAAGCATCGCCAGACCGCTGCCGGCGAGCGCCGCGATCGTCAGGACGGGTAGCATTCCCACAAGGCTGGCGATTGCGAAGGCGCGCGCTGTCATCGGCGTGGGCGCAGCGCCTGCCGTGATCAGCAGGTGCGGAACGCCGCCAAAGCGCGCGGTCGCCACATAGAATGGGCCGCGCTTCCCGAAATGCTGCGTCATGACATCGAGCCGCTTGCCGAAGCGCAGCTTCATCCGGTCGCCCAGCCAGTGGCGTGTGGCGAGGAACAGCACATGGCTGCCGAGCAGCGCGGCGAAAAGGACTATAAAGAGTCCGCCGATACCGAACAGCAGGCCGGATATGAAGGCCGTGGGCGTCATCGCGCCGGGCACGGAAAACAGCATGATGCCAAAGGCCAGCAGCGCGAGCATGGCCGGCGCTGCGAAGGCGCCATAAGGCGTCGC
This sequence comes from Aurantiacibacter sp. MUD61, assembly GCF_027912455.1. Classification (NCBI taxonomy): domain Bacteria; kingdom Pseudomonadati; phylum Pseudomonadota; class Alphaproteobacteria; order Sphingomonadales; family Erythrobacteraceae; genus Aurantiacibacter; species Aurantiacibacter sp. MUD61. Next base: position 620,115 of record NZ_CP115446.1, on the reverse strand, counting down.
AGCCAGTCCCTCGATCAGGCCGAGGGGCAACCATGAAGGCGCGGTAAAATCCATATTACTCCAGCGCGGAAATGCCGTTGCAGTTCCTTTGTATTCGCCGGAGATTGCCGAATGGTTTCTGCCTGGTGCCGGAAAGCCTCAGTCCTTCAGCCGTGCGGCATGCCAGGCGATGTGATCGGCGATGAAGGTGCTGATGAAGAAATAGGAATGATCATATCCGTCGTGCAGGCGGATATCGGCCTCCATACCGGTTTTCTCACACGCCTCCGCGAGCAAATGCGTCTTCAATTGCTCGATCAGGAAATCATCCGCCATGCCCTGTTCCACCCGCAGGTGATCGAGCCGCGCGCCATCTTCGATCAGCGCGCAGGCATCATACTCTCGCCAAGCTGTCCGGTCGTCGCCGAGATAGCCGTCCAGCGCCTTCTCGCCCCAAGGGCAATTGAGCGGGGAGACGATGGGCGAGAACGCCCCTGTCGAGCGGAACCGGCCCTGATTGCGCAAGCTCACGGTCAGCGCGCCATGCCCGCCCATCGAATGGCCGGTGATCGCCTGCCGCTGCATATCGAGAGGGAAATGCTCGGCGACCAGCGCGGGAAGCTCCTCCTCGACATAGCGGCGCATGTGAAAGTGCTTTGCCCACGGGCCTTGCGTCGCGTTGACGTAAAAGCCTGCGCCCTGTCCGAAATCATAGGCTTCGTCGGTGGGGACATCGTCTCCACGCGGAGAAGTGTCAGGACAGATGAAGGCGATCCCATGCTCGGCGCAGGCCTGCTGGTAATGCCCCTTCGTCATCGCATTTTCATGTGTGCAGGTGAGGCCGGACAGCCACCAGAGCACCGGCAGCTTCGCGCCTTCCTTGTGATCGGGAATATAGATGGCAAAGGTCATCGGCGTGCCGGTGGCGGCACTGTCATGCCGCCAGACCTGCTGATCGCCGCCGAAGCTCTTGGTGGTGCTGAGTTGTTCCATCAACCGGCCCGGTGAATGCCGCAGATCTTGTGACCATCAAGGTCGCGGAAATAGCACAGGTGCAGCGTGCCCAGCGCTCCGCCATCGCGCGGTCCGGGCGGGTCTTCGATACTGGTGCCGCCGGCGGCTACGGCCGCATCGTGCAGCTCCTTCACCTGCTCGGTTGAACTGCAGCGCAGGCCGATCGTCGAGCCGTTTGCGCAGCTGGCAGGATTGCCATCGATCGGCGTGGTGAGGATGAGAATGGAGCCGTCATGATTGAACAGCGCACGCGTTTGACCAGTCGCATTTTCATGCATCATCGGCGCTCCGGCACCCAGGACGCCGAGAACTTTCTCATAAAACTTTGCGGATTTTTCCAGATCGTCTGTGCCGATCATTACGTGACTGAACATTTATGAATTCCTCTCGAGTGTTCGCAATCGCCCTTCGACAAGCTCAGGACGAACGCGTCTTGGTTCCTAGTAGACCACCACGCTGCGGATGCTTTCGCCCGAATGCATCAGGTCGAAGCCCTTGTTGATCTCATCCAGTGTCAGCGTGTGGGTGATCATCGGGTCGATGGCGATTTTGCCGTTCATATACCAGTCGACGATCTTGGGCACATCGGTGCGGCCCTTCGCTCCGCCGAACGCCGTACCGCGCCAGTTCCGGCCGGTCACCAGCTGGAATGGGCGAGTGGCGATTTCCTTGCCCGCTTCGGCCACGCCGATGATGATGCTGGTGCCCCAGCCCTTGTGGCAGCATTCCAGCGCTTGGCGCATCACATCGGTATTGCCGGTGCAATCGAAGGAGTAATCCGCTCCGCCATCGAGCATGTCGACAAGATGTGCGACCACATCCGACGTTTCCTTCGGATTGACGAAATCGGTCATGCCGAATTTCTCGCCCCATTCTTTCTTGGCCGGATTGATATCGACGCCGACGATGCGGTCCGCGCCCGCCATCTTTGCGCCCTGGATGACGTTCAATCCGATGCCGCCGAGGCCGAACACGACGACATTGTCACCCGGCTGCACCTTGGCGGTATTGGTCACCGCGCCAACGCCGGTGGTGACGCCGCAGCCGATGTAGCAGGAGGTTTCAAACGGCGCGTCGGTGCGGATTTTCGCGACCGCGATTTCAGGCAGGACGGTGAAGTTCGAAAAGGTCGAACAGCCCATGTAGTGGTAGATCGTCTCGCCCTTGTACGAGAAGCGGCTGGTGCCGTCCGGCATCAGTCCCTTGCCCTGCGTTTCGCGGATGGCACTGCACAGATTTGTCTTGCCCGAAAGGCACATTTTGCACTGGCGGCATTCAGGAGTGTAAAGCGGGATCACATGATCGCCCGGTGAGACACTGGTCACGCCAGCGCCCACTTCGCGCACCACGCCTGCACCTTCATGGCCCAGCACGCTCGGGAACAGGCCCTCGCTGTCGAGCCCGTCGAGCGTGTAGGCATCGGTGTGACAGATGCCCGTCGCCATGATTTCAACGAGCACTTCGCCCGCCTTGGGCCCTTCGAGGTCAAGCTCGACAATCTCAAGCGGCTGTTTCGGCGCAAATGCGACCGCGGCGCGGGTTTTCATGTGTCTCTCCTCAGCCTTCGTGAACGGCCTTGGGGACCAGACAAGCGCGCACGCCTTCGGGGCCGTCTTCGCTGCCATAGCCTGACCATTTGACGCCGCCGAACGGCGCATCGACGGTCGAGACATTGCCGCCATTGATCGCAAGCATGCCTGCTTCCACTTCGGCAGCCAAACGGCGGCGTCGGGCCGGATCGTTCGTCCATGCATAGGCGGCAAGGCCATAGGGAAGGCGGTTCGCTTCGTCGATCATCGCCTGCTCGCCTGCCATCGGGTTGAGGATGGCGACGGGACCGAACGGTTCTTCATTCATGATGTCGGCATCGGTGGGTACTTCGGCGAGCACCGTGGGCTGGTGGAAGAACCCCTGGTTACCGATACGCTCTCCGCCTGAAAGCAGAGTGCCGCCAGCATCCTGCGCCTGCGCGATCAGCTTGCCGACATTCTCGCGCCCGCGGGAATTGGCCATCGGCCCCATGTCCGTGCCCTTTTCGAGGCCATTGCCGACCTGCATTTTCTCGACCCGCTCGACAAAGCCATCGCGGAATTTGCCGAACACATCCTCTTCGATGAGGAAGCGCGTGGGGCTGACACAAACCTGGCCCGCGTTGCGGTAAGCGCCGGGGGCCATGGTATCCAATGCCTTGTCGATATCGGTATCGTTGAAAATCAAGACCGGGCCGTGGCCGCCGAGTTCCATGGTCGTGATCTTGAGATCTTCCGCCGCGAGTTTGGCGAGATGCTTGCCGACGGGGGTGGAGCCGGTGAACGTCAGCTTGCGGATGATCGGAGAGCCGAGCAGGTGCTCGCTCACATCGCTCGGCACGCCGAACACGCATTGCACCACGCCGCCAGGCACGCCCGCGTCGAGCAGTGCCTGCACCACGGCGATGCCCGAAGCGGGGGTTTCCTCGCTTGGCTTGACGATCGTCGAGCAGCCCGCCGCAAGCGCGCCGCCGATCTTGCGCATCACATTGATCGCGGGGAAATTCCACGGCGCAAAGCCTGCCACAGGGCCTACGGGGTGATACTGCACTTCCACCCGGCTACCCTCAGGGCGCACCAGCGTGCGGCCAAAGGTGCGCTTGGCTTCCTGCGCGTAGAATTCCAGCAAATTGGCGGAATACATGAATTCGCCGCGCCCCTCGGCCAGCGTCTTGCCCTGTTCCATCGTCAGGATCGTGCCGAGATCGCTCGCCCGTTCGCGGAGCAGGTTCGCCGCTTTGGTCAGGATTGCGCAGCGCTTGTCCGCGCTCGTCGTGCGCCATTCCTTGAACCCACGCTCGGCTGCTTCAAGTGCGCGGTCGAGGTCGTCTGCCGTGGCATGGGGCAGAGTTCCGAGCACGTCCTCTGTGGCGGGATTGATGACCTCTTCGGTCTCGCGGCCATCGCCGCTAATCTGTTCGCCGTCGATAAGCAGGTGAAGCGTGGGGTAATCTGTCATGGTGTCTCCTTGCGCGCTTATATCCTCATCCAACGCAGCACCTTCAAGCGATTTCCCGGCTACGCAAGCAAATGAGCCCCACGCGGCTTCCTGTGAACTTGCGGTTCATCCTGACACAGTCATAATGCGGACCATGCTATCGATCATTGCCCCGCTCGCTATTGCCGTTTCACCGCTGACTGCCACGGCGCAGGACAATCTGCCTGAGCTCTCCCTTGAGCATCGTATGCTGGCGCGCTGTTCGGCAGCTTTCGCGCTGGTGGCCGAGGGGCAGTCCAACGGCAATGCCGCTGCGCTGCGCTATCCGGATATTCGCGAAAGCGGCAGTGAGTTTTTCGTGCAGGCCGGCGCGCGCCTGATGGATGAAGCAGGCCTCTCGCGCGAGCAGCTCACCGTGCTGTTCTCTTCCGAAGCGCAGGATTTGTGGGACAATGACACGCTGGACGACGTTATGCCTGCATGCCTTGCCCTGCTTGACAATTAGCGGGAAATCCCGGCTGGACCGGGAACCACGCATGGGGCAATAGCGATGGTCACATATGTGGCACCTCTTTCACTTCCCGCTCTGTCCATTCAGCCGCAAGGTCCAGCTCGCGCTTGGCGAGAAGGGCCTGGGCTATGAGCTGGTGTCGCTTTACCCATGGGATGCGGACCCGAATTTTCGTCAGCTGAACCCCGCTGGACGGGTGCCGGTGCTGCATGACCCGACCAAGAATTTCGCGCTGATCGATAGTCAGGCGATTTGCGAATATCTGGACGAGACCGAAAGCGATCGCCCATTGATCCTCGGTTCGGCGCGATCGCGCGCGGAAATCAGGCGGCTGGTGGCGCTGTTCGATGAGAGTTTCTTCGGCGATATCACCGGGCCACTGCTGGTGGAGAAGATGAAGAAGCGGCTGGTCCTGCGCCAATCGCCGGACAGCCAGGTGCTCCGCCACACGCAGCGCCTGCTTCACGATCATCTCGACTATATCGATTGGCTGATCGACAATCGCCGCTGGCTTGCAGGGTCGCAGCTGAGCCTCGCGGATTTTGCCGCCGCCGCGCAGATTTCGGTCGTCGACTATTTCGGCGATATCGACTGGAAAGGCCACGACAGCGCGCATGGCTGGTATCGCGTGATGAAAAGCCGCCCCAGCTTCTCGCCCCTGCTGCGACAGAAGATGGACGGCCTGCCGCCTGCACGGCAATATGCGGATGTAAATGCGTAACTGGTTTTGCGAAGCCGCATCCGCGGCTTCGTCCTCGCTAGATGCGCTCCGCTACGCTGCGCGCCCGCTGCGGGCGGCCGTTCGGCCTTGCGGGCTAGTCGCCCGTGCTCCGCGTTCCTATATAAATGAAGCACTGGTTTCGCTGGCCGCAGGTCAGCGACAGCGAGCAACCGCGAAGCCCGCAGGTGCCGCGCAGGCGGAACGCAGTCCCGCCGGAGCGAATAGCACCGAGGACGCGCGCCCGGATGGGTGTGCGAAAGGAGAAAAATGACCGAAAAAATGACACTCACCGAAGCCGAATGGCGTGAGAAGCTGACGCCGGAGCAGTATCAGATCCTGCGCGAAGGCGGCACGGAGCGGGCCTTCACTGGCAAATATGAGAATAACAAGGACGAGGGGCTGTACAAATGCGCCGCCTGCGGGCTGCCGCTGTTTCCGTCCGACACGAAGTATAACAGCGGGTCCGGCTGGCCAAGCTTCACGGCGCCGACTGATCAGGACAATGTCGAGCTTAACAAGGATATGTCGCACGGCATGGTCCGCACCGAAGTCGTCTGCGCGCGCTGTGAAGGTCATTTGGGTCACGTTTTTCCCGATGGCCCCGGGCCAGAAGGATTGCGCTATTGCATCAATTCCGCCTCGCTCGATTTCGAACCGGAGGAAAAAGCGGGCGATTGAACGCATTGGAGCGTTCACGCCCGGTTACATTTGGCCTATGCATGGCGGCAATTCGCGAATTTGACGGGCGGCTGCGTGCAAGCGGCGCTTCGCCCACAGAGGGAATTTAGGGTCTGATGGCCAGGCGCAGGAGCGGCAGCTCCAAGAAGAGAGGGTACCGGTCCCGCAAGGCAGCCGCAGAGGCGCGGGAAGCGCGGGCTGGCGGCTGGAAGTCGTCGCTCTGGAAGTGGACCAAACGCGGTGCGATTGCCTCTGTGGCACTCCTCATCATTGGCGCGATCGCGCTGTTCACCTCGGTCTATTTCGCCGCGCAATCCATGCCGACCTTCTCTGAATTGCGTCAGAGCCAGACCGGCCAGACCATTCTGGTGCGAGCCCGCGATGGGTCGCAGATCGTCGAACTGGGCCCAAGCTATGGCCAATGGCTGGAAGCCGACGAAATCCCGCAAGTTATGAAAGATGCGATGATAAGCGTGGAAGATCACCGCTTCTATTCGCATTTCGGCATCGACTTCATCCGCACCAGCGGAGCGATCATCGAAGGCGTCTTCGGGGAGGACCGGATCGGCGGCACGTCCACTATTTCGCAGCAGCTGGCGCGTAACGTCTTCCTCAATTCCAATCGCACCATGGATCGCAAGATGCGCGAGGCGGTGCTGGCGTTGGCGCTGGAATGGAATTTCACCAAGGACGAGATCCTCGAGCTCTACCTTAACAAGGTCTATTTCGGCGGCGGCGCCTACGGCATCGATTCCGCCAGCCGCAAATTCTTCAGCCATTCGGCGCGCGAGCTCTCGCTGGAAGAAGCGGCGATCATTGCTGGCCTTGTAAAGGCACCCAGCCGCTATTCGCCGACGGCAGATATCGATGCAGCCGTCAGCCGCGCGAATGTCGTGATCGGGCAGATGGTGACCTATGGCGGGCTCGATCCTGCCGTGGCCCGGCAAGTCAATGTCGATGCGGTCAATTTGCGCGAGGATGTGGGGCAGGATTCGATCCGCTACTTCACCGACTGGGCGCTGCCGCAGCTCGACCTGCTTTTGCCGAGCGGCACGTTCGAGCCGATCGAAGTCTGGACCACGCTCGATGTCGGAATGCAGCGCGCGGCCACCACAGCGGTGCAGAGCAATGTGCCGGAGAATACGCAAGGCGCGCTGGTCAGCCTCGACCGTGATGGCGCGGTGCTGGCGCTGGTGGGCGGCACCGATTACGTCACCAGCAATTACAACCGCGCTACCGATGCGATGCGGCAGCCGGGCTCTTCCTTCAAATTGTTCGTTTATCTCAGTGCCCTCGAAGCAGGCTATACGCCGGATGACATGGTGGTCGATACGCCTGTCACCATCGAAGGCTGGTCGCCGCGCAATTCCAATGGCCGCAATGTGGGCGAGATCGACGTGCGAAGCGCCTTTGCCTATTCGACCAATACGGTCGCGGCGCAGCTTGGCAATGAAGTGGGCTTTTCGAATGTCGCCAGCATGGCGCGGCGGTTCGGAATTACGACGCCGATTTCGACTTATCCCAGCATGGTGCTCGGCTCTTCCGAAGTGCGCCTTATCGACATGACGCGCGCCTTTGCCGCAGTATCTGCGGGCGGGCAATCGGTAGAGCCCTATGGCATCTTGCGTGTGACCAATGCCGACGGGGACGAGCTTTACCGGCATGAGAATGCGCGCAGCTACCGCCTTGTGCCCGATTATGTCGCAGCGGGAATAACAGATCTGCTGCAGACGGCGGTCGCCACCGGCACCGGCCGCGCGGCGCAGATCGGGCGACCCGTCGCGGGCAAGACGGGCACCACGAGCGAAAACCGCGACGGTTATTTCGTGGGCTTTTCCAGCGGCATCACCACTGGCGTGTGGATGGGCCGCGATGACAATGGCCGTGTCGGCGGGCTCGGCGGGGGCACTGCCCCGGCGCGTGCCTTCGCGTCCTATATGCGTTACGCCGTGCGTGATCGCCCGGTTGAAGAATTCGATACCGATCTGAAATTGCCGGATTGGCAGCTGGAGCCAGACGACGAATATTACCTCGGCGAAGAGGGCGAATATTATTACTACATTGACGAGCAGGGCAATCTGATCGAGCCGGGACGCAGCGAGCGGATCGGCAATGGTGAATTCGATCAGGAAGGCGAACGGCGAGAGCCGCGTGATCCGCTCGACCCGCGTGGCATGGACGATGAGCGCAGTGGCCCGCGGCCCGGCATTTCCATCGGCAATCGCCCCGCCAATCCCTCTGGCAATCGACCGGCAGAGGACAAGCCCCCGGCAGCAGCAAGCGATGACTTCCTTGAACGCGCGACCGGTCGCGAAGTCCCGGAAGATCAACCGCGCCAGCGACGCACTGGCGATGCACTGGTGAATGAACAGCGGTTCTGATCCACTATCTACTCTGGCAAAAGAAAACCCGCTTCCCGGCGCGATGCAGGGAAGCGGGTTTTTCTTTATCCCAGCCGGCCTCAACCAGCTTGCCAGCGCTTCAATCGTTGAGGCGAACCGGGATCGATTGCGCAGGGCCGCCGCGCGCTTGAACGCGCAGCAGGATCGCACCGCGACCGGCTTCGCGCGCATTGGCGATGACCGCTTCGAGATCGGCGAGGCTCGCCACATCGCGGCCATTCGCCCGGCTGATGATCACCCCGCGTGCGAGGCCGCGGCGTGCGGCATCCGACGACGGATCGACGCTGACGATGGCGACGCCGGTGGTGTCCGACGAAACGCCGAGCTGCCGCGCGATATTCGCGTTGATAGCCACGGCGCGAATGCCCAGCGCATCTTCGACCATGGAGCTTCCATCATCCGACGGGGCATCGTCCGGCGTATTATCGTCCTCGTTCTGGAACATCTGCTGCTGGCGCATTTCCTCTGCGCTCGGGCGGCGGCCGACAGTCACATTCGCGCTGCGGCGTTCGCCGTCGCGAATGTAGGTCACCGGAACAGTCGTTCCCGGAGCGATATTGGCGACGATGTAGGACAGCGTATTGTCCGGCGTGATGGTTTCACCATTCACCGTCAGCACGACGTCGCCAGCCCGCAGCCCTGCACGCTCTGCGGCTTCATCGGGCTGGACCATCTGAATGAGCTCGCCGCGATCTTCTTCAATGCCGAGTGCTTCGGCGATGTCATCATTCACCGGCTGGATCTGCACGCCGAGATAGCCGCGCAGGATTTCCTCTCCGGAGATCAGCGATGCGACGATGGGTTCGGCATCTTCCGCCGGAATGGCGAGGCCAATGCCGACGCTGCCGCCCGAAGGCGAGAGAATGGCATTGTTGATGCCGATCACATTGCCCTGCATGTCGAACAGCGGACCGCCTGAATTGCCGCGATTGATCGCAGCATCGGTCTGCAGGAAGCGGTCGAACGCGCCACCCTGGCCGGTGCTCCGGTACACTGCCGAGACGATGCCGCTCGTCACCGTGCCGCCAAGGCCGAACGGGTTGCCGATCGCGATCACCCAGTCACCCACACGGGCTTGGCTGGAATCGCCGAAGCGCACGAAGGGGAAGGGCTCTGCACGATTGATCTTGAGCACCGCAAGATCGCTCTGCGGATCGGTGCCGACCACTTCGGCTTCATATTCGCGCCCATCGGGCAGGGTAACCGTCACTTCTTCCAGCGTCGCCTGCACCCGGCCATTGTTGGGAGGCGCGACCACGTGATTGTTGGTGACCACATAGCCATCCGCGCTTACGATGAAGCCTGAGCCGAGCGAAGTCGCTTCGCGCGTCTGCGGTCCGCTTGGCGCACGGCGGCGGTTGAAGAACTGGTCGAACGGGCTCGCCTGCTGCTCCACCGTGATGGATTGGCGGGTGGAGATATTGACCACCGCGGGCTGCAGAACTTCGGTCAGATCGGCAAAGCTGGCAGGAGCTCCGTCGACAGGCACGGCGTCCTGAATCTGGATGCGATCGTTCTGCGCAACCTGCGCGCCGGCGGGGTAGCCGGTGATCATTGAAATGGCCGCACCGCCAACAAGCAGTGCAGTTGTGATGCCGTAAGAATAGCGCACTGGCTTCACGTCCTTTGTTCCTCTTTGTTATGTCCGTTCAGGGCAAACTTCTTCGCCCATGAGCGTGTGGGCCCCGCCGATGTTTCCAGCCGATAGCGGCTGAATGCTCGTTTAACGACACTTGTAATCGTGTGTCGCAAACCCGGCGGGGCTCACTGATTAACGACCACCGCGGAACTGGCGCAGATATTCATTATCCGGGCTCAGCACGACGGAACTGTCTCCGACATTCTCCGCATTCTCGCCATTCTGCACGGGGCCGAATGTGCGGCGATAGCTCTCCATCGCGCGGTAGAAATCGTAAAAACCGGGGTCCTGATTATAGGCTTCGGCGTAGATCTGCGCGGCATTAGCTTCGGCTTCTGCGCGAATGATCTGCGCGTCGCGAGCACCGCCTGCACGGATCGTCGCTGCCTCTTCCTCACGTTCCGAACGCATCCGCTCAAACGCAGCCGTCAGCGGTCGGCCTACGGGCAGGTCGGCGCGCTTGATGCGCACGTCGATGATCTGCGCACCATAGCCGCGTGCCTCCGCATCCAGCGTGTCGCGGATGTTGCTCATCGCATTGCCGCGCTCTGCGGTCAGCAAGCTGGCAAAGGTGCGGCGGCCAAGCTCCTGCCGCAGCGCCGAGCTGAGGATCGGTTCGAGCTGGTCGGTCAGACTTTCCTCGGTCCGCGCACGTTCGACGAACAGCACCGGATCGAAAATCCGATAGCGCGCATAGGCGTTTACTTCGAGACGCTGCTGATCGTTCGACAGGACGGTTTCGCCTTCCATATCGAGATCGAGAATGCGGCGATCGACCATCTGCACACGCTCATAACCGGGGATGCGCCAGGAAATGCCAGCGCCGGTCGAGCCGAATTCCTGACCCGGATCGAAGCGGTTGATCACGCGTACGGGCTCACCTGCACGGATCACCACGCCCTGCTGGGTTTCGGGGACAATCACGATGGTGCTGAGCGCCACGATGATGAACACGCCAATTGCGATCAGCGCAGCTTTGTGGTTCTGCCAGAGCTTATCCATCTTACTGGCCTCCCTGCGGGCTTACCGAGAGCGAGGGCGGCGAAGATGCGCCGCGCGCGCGCTGGTTGATTTCGGGGAGCGGCAGGTAAGGGGTGACCCCGTCTGCTTCGATGATGGTCTTGTCAGTGCCACGCAGCACGGTTTCCATTGTCTCGTAATACAGGCGGCGACGCGTCACTTCGGGGGCGAGGCGATACTGCTCGTAAATTTCGTTGAACTGCGCCGCGTCACCCTGTGCCTGGGCAAGCAATTGCTGCTCATACCGGCGCGCCTGGTTAAGCAGCTGCTCACGGTTTTGGCGGGCGGCAAGCACGTCGTTAAAGGCTTCGATCACCTGCTCGGGCGCTTCCGTCCGGTTGATGTCGACACCATCGACTTCGATGCCCGCGCCGTAGCTATCGAGCAAGGCCTGCATACGCTGGCGCACGCGAAGCTGTGCCTGAGCGCGTCCTTCACCCGACAGGATATTATCGAGCGTGGTTTCCGCGACCGCCGCACGCATGGCCGATTCGGCTGCTTCGCGCAGCGTGTCTTCGGGATCTTCCAGCTCGAAACGATACTGCACCAGATCGCGCACGCGCCAGCGCACGAGGTAGGACAGGTCGACCAGGTTCTGGTCACCCGTCAGGATCAGATTCTCTCCGCCGCCATCGCCGATGGTGAGGCGACGAATTTCGTCGGTATTCTCGATATTCACCGTCTGGATTGGCCAGGGGGCGGTAAAATTCAGACCATCGACGAGATCGCCCGAATATTTGCCCCCGAACCACATTTTGTAGCCCTTTTCTGAAGGGTCTACGATGTGCAACGATGTTGCGAGGAACCAGACGCCAACGATCGCGACGAGCGCAACCGGAAACCAGCTCTTGCCGCCGGGCCGCTGCGGGATGCGGAAAGTCGGGCCTCCGCCTCCACCGCCGCCACGGCGTGGGCCTTCGGGGCCGCGGTTCTTGAAAATGTCTTCGATATTGGGGCCACGGCGACCGCCGTCACCCTTGCCACCGCCGCCGCCGGGGAGCCACGGGTTGCGCGGACCGTCCGGTCCGCCGCCACCATTGCTGCCGGAAGGCGCATCGCCATCGCCGGAGTCGCCTCCATCCGATCCGCTGCCGCCGCCGGAGGACTTGCCCCAGGGGTTGCGTTTCCCGGCCATAGCCAGGCCAATTCTCTCGATAAAACCGCCCAATCGTTCCATACACTCTTCTATAGGTAGCTGTTTCGCAAAAAACAGGGGGGAACGCGCAGCAAAATTGCTGACCGCACCAATTCAAGCCGCTAGCAAGGCCTGAGATGAGTATTGATGAGACAATTCGCGCCGCCATTCCAGCCGAACTTTCGGGCATGGTCCGTTCGGCCAAGCTGCGGGATGAGGTGGCGACGCTGGTGGTCGATGCCGGTGGCCTTGGCCGCTCTGCCGCAGCGCAGTTGCAGCGCGAGCTGGAAGAGGCGGTGGGCGCGCTCGATCAGGTGAACGAGGTGCGCGTGGCGCTGATGGCGGACAGGAAAGAGCGGCAGATCATCGCCGTCGGTTCGGGCAAGGGCGGGGTCGGCAAAAGCACGCTGACGGCCAATCTTGCCGTTGCGCTTGCGGGCATGGGTCATAAGGTCGGCGTGGTCGATGCGGATATCTACGGCCCCTCGCAGGCGACTCTGCTGGCCGACGCGCCGAGCAAGCTGCGCGCCGAGGGCGAAAAGCTGATCCCGCATGACAGCGATTTTGGCGTCAAATTCGTTTCGATGGGCCAGCTGGTCGAAGCGGGCAAGGCGATTGCCTTGCGCGGCCCGATGGTCGGGCAGGCGCTCAGCCAGCTGATGGATGCCGATTGGGGCGATACCGATGTGCTGCTGGTCGACCTGCCACCCGGCACCGGCGACGTGCAGCTGACCATGCTGCAGAAATTCAAGCCGAGCGCCGCCGTGGTCGTCTCCACGCCGCAGGATCTCGCACTTATCGATGCGAAGCGCGCGCTCGACCTGTTCAGGCAGGCGCAGGTGCCGATTGCCGGAATTGTCGAGAACATGGCGGGATATATGTGCCCGTCCTGCGGCGATATCAGCGATCCGTTCGGTCAGGGCGGAGCTGAAGCTGCGGCGAAGGAATTGGGCCTGCCTTTCCTCGGCCGCATACCTCTCGCAATGGAAATTCGCGAAAAGAGCGATGCGGGCACGCCTCCCGCTGCCGCTGCAGACAGCGATATGGGCAAGCCTTTCATCGGCATCGCCGCGCAGCTGCATCAGGCGCTGGAGAAGGTGGGATGAAAGTCACCAGGCGCGGCCTCCTGACAGGCGCTGCCGTTGGCGGCGGATTGCTGGTCGCGTGGAACTTCCTGCCGCGCGAATTCGAGACGCCGCTGTCCCCCGGGCCGGAAGAAATCGCTTACGATGCATGGCTGAAAATTGCCTCCGATGGCGTTGTCACTGTTGCCGTACCGCAATTGGAAATGGGGCAGGGCGTCACCACCCTTTTACCGCAGATTGTCGCGATGGAGCTTGGCGCGGATTGGCGGCAGGTCGCGGTGGAGCCTGCGCCCGTCAGCGGCGCTTATGCTAATCTCCCTCTCGCGGTAGAATGGGCTCCGCTGTGGAAGCCGGTCATCCCCGCGCTGGCGGATGACGCAGACGATGCACTGCTCGAACGCTGGGCGAGCGAGAACAAGTTCAACGTCACCGCCAAGGGCACATCGCTTGCCGCCTATGAAATGGCGTGTCGCAATGCCGGAGCCTCGGCGCGCGCTATGTTGGCGAAAGCGGCGGCAGAGCGCTGGGATGTGCCGTGGGAGCAATGCCGCGCGGAGAACGGCTTTATCTATCACGAAGGCAATCGCGCGAGCTTTGCCGAGCTGGCGCTAGAATCGGCGGGCTTCTCTGCCCCCGACCCTCCGCCATTGCTGCCCGAAGAGCCGGCAGAGCGCGCTCCACCTAGCGAGATGGAAGGTGAGCGCGTCCTCGACTGGCCGCGGCTCGATCTGCCGTCCAAAGTCGATGGCAGCTATGTGTTCGCAGGTGATGTGCGCCTGCCGGATATGGTGTTCGCAGCGATCCGGCACGGGCCGCTCAACCAATCGCAACTGGGCACGTTCGACGAAACGTTCGCGTCAGGCCAGCGCGGGCTGATCCAGCTGGTGCGCGGAAAACGCTGGCTGGCGGCGATTGCCGAAAACTGGTGGGCCGCCGAAGAGGCGCTGCGCCGCATCGCGCCGCGCTTCGTGGTCGAACGCCCGGTGGACAGCAATGAAATTGTCGAGACCTTGGATGCCGCCGTGCGGCGCGGTGTTCCTACCACGATAGAACTCCGCGGTGCAGGCGATGACAATTATGCGCCCGATGAAGCGCGCCGATATGATGTCGCACCCGGTGTCCACGCCACCATCGAAACCACCACCGCGACTGCGCGGCTGAGCGATGGCTTGCTGGAACTGTGGATGGCGGCGCAAGCACCCGAAGCCGCACGGCAGGCGGCGGCGAAGGCAATCGGCCTCTCGGCTTCCGACGTTGTGCTTTATCCCGTTGCGGCAGGCGGCAGTTTTGATCGGCGGCTGGATAATCAGGCGGCGGTCGAAGTGGCTCTGCTGGCACGCGAGGCGGGACGGCCTGTCCAGCTCACCTGGTCGCGCTGGCAGGAGCATGCCGCCTCCTATCCGCGCCCACCGGTTGCCGCACTGGTCGGCGCGGAATTGCGCGAGGAAGGCTCGATCAGCCAGCTGCGCGCCCGGATCGCCGCGCCTTCGACCATGCGCGAATTCGGCGAGCGCCTGTTTGAAAATACCGTGAGCTGGGCGGCGATTGAAGCGGTGGCGGGAGAGGCTGATCCTCTCGCTGTCGAAGGCTTTGCGCAAAGCTACGCCATTCCGGACATGGTGGTGCAGCACATTCCCGTGTCGCTCGATCTGCCGACGGCACCCATGCGCGGCGGGGCGCATGGCTATACGTGCTTCTTCCGCGAAAGTTTTATCGACGAGATCGCGCAGGAGTATGAGCGGGAGCCGCTGTCCTATCGCATCGCAATGCTGGGGCAGGATGCGCCCATGGTCGATCTGCTGCAGCGCGCCGGGCGGCTGGCGGCATGGGATGGCGGAACGCGCGGCAGCGGGCAGGGGCTCGCCTGCCACCGCATGCAATTGGGCGAAGCGACGGGCCGCATCGCTCTCGTGGCGCAGGCCAGTGCGGGTGAAGGCGGCGTGCGGGTGCGCCATCTTTATGCAGCGGTCGATATCGGCCGCGTCGTCAATCGTGACATTGCGCTCCAGCAGATCGAGGGCGGATTGGTCTTCGGCCTTGCGCAGGCGCTGGGCGGCGCGACCGAATATGCCGACGGCTTGCCGACGCACCAGCGGCTCGCCGCACTTGGTTTGCCGACGCTGGAGGATTGCCCGCAGATCACGGTGGAACTGCTGGACAGCGATGCTGCGCCTTTCGATCCGGGCGAGATCGGCGTGCCGCCCGTCGCCCCGGCCGTCGCCAATGCCTTCTTCAGCGCCACGGGCCTGCGCCTACGACGCCTGCCATTGCTATCCGCATTTGCATGAGGCCTGCGATTACCGACATTGGGGCGAGTTTCCTTTCGGCCTCAGCTAGGGCATGGGTCACGGAACATCGGGGCGCGGTATGCGTCCAATCCATTCGGCACCGGTTTTGCCGGCGCCTGGCAGGAAGTTTGTAATGACAGAGCCGTTTTCCGGCCTCCCCCAGCACTTACCCGCTGACCATCCGCCAGTGAAAAGCGGCAAGGTCGGAGTGCTGCTCGTCAATCTCGGCACACCCGATGCGCCGGAGACGGGGCCGGTGCGGCGCTATCTGGCGGAATTCCTGTCGGACAAGCGCGTCATCGAAATTCCGTCGTTGATCTGGCAGCCAATCTTGCGCGGTATCATTCTCAACACGCGGCCCAAGAAAAGCGCGGCGGCTTACAAGAAGGTGTGGTGGGATCGCGGTTCGCCGCTGGCAGTGATTACCGAAGATCAGGCGACCGGTTTGCAGGCGCGGCTGGGCGAGACTGTGATGGTCGACTGGGCGATGCGATATGGCGAGCCCGCCATCGCGCCGCAGCTCGATAAACTCAAAGAGGCGGGCTGCGATCGCATCCTGCTGGCGCCAATGTATCCGCAATATTCGGGCGCGACCTCGGCTACCGTCGTCGACAAGGTCAACGACTGGCTGCGCGAGCAACGCTGGCAGCCGGCGATGCGCACGGTGCCGCCCTATCACGACGATCCGACCTACATCCGCGCGCTGGCGAAGGATATCGGCACGCAGCTCGATGCACTCGATTTCACACCTGAGGTCTTGCTGATGAGCTTCCACGGCATGCCGCTGCGCACGCTGACCGAGGGCGATCCATATCACTGCCACTGCCAGAAGACATCGCGCCTGCTGCAGGCGGAACTGAACCGCCCGGACATCCGCATGGTGACGACATTCCAGAGCCGCTTCGGCCCTGCCAAATGGCTCGAACCCGCGACCGATGACACGATCATCGCAGAGGCAGAAGCGGGTACCAAACGCATGGCGATCGCCGCGCCGGGCTTCTCCGCCGATTGCCTCGAAACGCTGGAAGAACTCGGAATGGAAGGCCGCGATGAATTCATCGAAGCAGGCGGCGAACAATTCGCGCGTCTGGAATGCCTCAATGCCCGCACCAACGGCATGGACATGATCGAGGCGGTTATTCGCCGTGAATTGGCGGGCTGGGTTTAAGCTCTAAAAATCGATCGCAATGCCCTTGTGGACCCAATCGCCGTAGCGGGTGGGGCTGAGCTTTTCGTCGACTTCGCCCTTTTCGGGCTCGGGCGGCGGTTCGCTTGTCCAGTGGGCGGGCTTTGTGAAGTTTTCGGGGCGTTTGGTTGCGCGTTTCATAGCCTCTGCAACATGGGCGCTCTGGCGCTGATGCGCAACTGGGCCTAGGGGCACCCCTATGAACACCATTCCGGGAAGCGGGGCGCGCAAGGCGGCGCTGAAAATGCTCGATGCCGTGCTGCGGCGCGGCGATACGATGGAGCAGGCGGGCGGCGCGGCGAACGGCTTGCCAAGCTTTGCCGATCGTGCGCTCGCGCGCGCGATTGCCGGCGAAGTGCTGCGCTGGCTCACCGATCTTGATGCGCTGATCGATAGCGCCACGAAAAAGCCGCTGCCCGATGACGCCAAGGCGCGGATGGTGCTGCGCATGATGCTCGCCCAATGGCTGCGGCTGGAGACACCGCCGCATGCGGTGATCGCGACGGCGCTACCTCTGCTCGCTGGCGGGCCAAAGCGTTTGGCGCATGGCGTCTTCGCCACGCTCACCCGGCAGGATGCGACATTGCCCGACGCGCCGACTTTGCCGGATGCGGTCGCACATCGCTGGGGCGACATGGCGGTAGAGATCGCCAAGGGTATCGCAGCTCCGCCACCGCTCGACCTGTCATTGCGCGGGGATCTGCCGGAGGGGCTGGAAGGCGAAAGCCTGCTTCCCGGACATGTCCGCCTGCCGCGTGGCACGGCTATCGAGAACCTGCCGGGCTTCGATGACGGCGCATGGTGGGTGCAGGATCTGGCCGCGTCGATCCCTGCGCGTCTACTCGGCGCTGGCGAGGGCAAGCGCGTGCTCGACCTGTGCGCGGCGCCCGGTGGCAAGACACTGCAACTGGCCGCTGCGGGATGGAAAGTGACTTCACTCGACAATTCCTCCCGCCGCCTCGAACGGCTGCGGCAGAACCTGGAGCGCACCGGCCTTTCCGCCGATATCGTGGAAGCCGATGCGATGGGGTGGCATCCGGATGAGCTCTACGACGCCATCCTGCTCGATGCGCCCTGCACGGCGACGGGTACCTGTCGCCGCAATCCGGACGTGATCCACCGCATCGGCCCGCGCCAGATCGAGGCGATGGCGCTGCTGCAATCGCAATTGCTGGAGCGCGCCGCCAATTGGTTGAAGCCGGGCGGGACGCTGGTCTACGCCACCTGCTCGCTCGAGCGCGAAGAGGGCGAGGATATCGCCGCGGCTTGCGATCTTACCACCGATCCGGTGCACGCCGAAGAACTTCCCCAAGGCATCACGCCAACAAGCGAAGGCTGGGTCCGCACCCATCCCGGGATGCTGGCTGAGGCGGGCGGGCTGGACGGGTTCTTCATCGCCCGGTTCATTGCGTAACCTCAGCCTGATGTAACCAATCGCGCTTTCCAGCGAATATTCCCCGCATAGCAATCCACTTTGCCGGGAGGCACCATGAAGAAGATTATTGCCCTGATTGTCACCCACATTGCCGCGCTTGGCGCAGGCTTTGCGCTGGGGGTTTATTTCTTGCCGATCCTGACTGCTCCGGATGCGCCTGCAGCCGAAGTGCTGGAGGAGCAGGTTGCTGCTGCTGAATACTCCGCCGAGCTGAATCGGGATCTTGCTGGCAGCGATGCCCTGCATTGGGGTGAAGGCACGATCAGCGTGTCCGAAAGCCGAATTGTCCATCAGGGCGAGCTGGCGCCGGGGCCGGACTATATGGTCTATCTGACTGACACTTTCGTGGAGGACGAAGCCGGGTTCGAAGCCATCAAAGCCGATGCCGTTCGCATCGGTTCGGTCAAGACCTTCGACGGCTTCCTGCTCGATGTTCCCGAAGGCGTGAATATCGAGGATTACACGACAGTGGTGGTCTGGTGTGAAGCCTTCGGTGAGTTCATCACCGCTGCCGAATATCGCTCGCTAGCAAGTTAACACCTTTCGAAAGAAGGAGGCTCGCCGCTCGTCCGACGGTGCGAGGACGGGCGCGCCTTTTTATCGGCCGAAGTACGCCGCTAGCTTGGTGTGGGCTTACTCTGATGTCACCGCATAGGGGCCGACGACCACGCCGGTGAACAATCCGGCGTAAACGGACGCCAGCGGTTCGACATCGATTGGGCCGCCCACCTCCTGCCAGTCATTCCCCGCCTGCTGTGCGCTGACATGCGCGGTCCCGCCATCGAAGCGGATGCGCAGGCCGACTGGACCGGCGGCGGAGAGTGTCAGACGCGCCATCTCTTCTCCTGCCTCCGGATCGCCCTCTTCGGATCGCCGCCTGACAACGACTGCGCGAGCATTCTCCGATCGCTCGATCGTGGCGGTAAGGAAATGGCCTTCATCCATGAAGGCGAGCAGGCCGGCGCGCTGTCCATTCTCTCCCGGTTCAAAGTCGATTTGCGTCTCGAATTGCGCGGCATGATGACGCAGGCGTCGCCCGGCGAAGGCCGGATTGCCGAAGGATGCCGCACCATCGGCAGCGGGCACAAGGTGAAACGCGCCCTCGGCCAGATGCGTTGACTGGACGGGCGATGGCGTGCGGATGGAAAGCCATTCGGGGCCAAGTTCGCGCGCATCGAAATCGTCTCGCCAATTGCGCCAGTCGGTGCCCGATCCGTCAGCCAGGTCCGGCTGGCGAGGGGTTGCCGGCACGGGCTCGCCCGGTTGTAGGAAATAGGGCCAGCCATCCTCCCACGTCACCGGTAGCAGGAAGGTTTCCCGGCCCATAAGCGTCGATTGTTCGGCGAACGGACGGGTGGCGAGGAACAGCCCCCACCAGCTGCCATCGTCAAGCTGCACGAAATCGGCATGGCCGGTCGCTTCCACCCGGTCCGGCCTGTCTGCCGGCATGTTTCTCTGGGTCAGGATCGGATTGAGTGGCCCGGGCACATAAGGCCCGGCCAGATCGCGCGAACGGTAGATCGTTTGCGAATGCTGGTCTGCCGTGCCGCCTTCTGCCGTCAGCAGATAGTACCATCCATCGACCTTGTAGATATGCGGGCCCTCTGCCCAGACCGGCTCTGCCGAAAGGTCCACCCCGCCATTCACCAGCAGCGTGCGCTCGGGCGCCATCTGCATCGTCTCGAGGTCGAGCTCCTGCAACCACAGGGCGCGGTGACCTTCGTATAGCGGTTCCCCCGGTGGGGCGTCATTGTACACGATCCACGCGCGATCCCCTTCGAAATAGAGTGACGGGTCTATGCCGCCGAAATCGAGCCATACCGGATCACTCCATGGCCCTGCAGGATCATCTGCCGTGATGACGAAATTGCTGCCGCAATCGATGCAGGTGTTGGCGATCCAGAAGCGCTCACCATCATGCGTAATCGCAGGGGCGAACAGGCCGCGATTTATGCCGAGGCCGGAGAAATCCACCTGTCCGGTTCGGTCGAATGCATTGCCGATCTGCCGCCAGTTCACGAGGTCGCGAGAATGGAAAATCGGCAGGCCGGGAAACCATGAGAATGTGGAAGTGACAGCGTAGAAATCATCGCCGACTTTCACCATGGACGGGTCTGGATGGAATCCGGGCAGCACCCGGTTGCGGAATGTGCCCGGCGGGGTCGCGGGCTCTTCCTCCTGTGCGCTGTATTCCAGATATGCAAAGCTGGCCGTAGGCGCCGGATCGGCCTGAGCGCTGGCAGGGGTGCAGAACAGGGCCACGCTGAGGGTGGCAAGGGCGGCTTTAGAGGTCAATCGGCATCTCCCGAGTGCGGTTATGGTAACGCTACCATAGGAGATGGGATTGGCAAGGTTTGGCGTACTGCCCGAGCCCTGACAGCATGGCTCGGGCAGTACGCAATGGTTAATTCAAGCGCGCTTGAGCAGTTTCGTGGAAGTTAAGATCCTCCCCGAACCGGGGAGGAAGCGGAACCTGTCCTATCCCTTCACCTTGTCGGCAAAGCTCTTGCGCAGCTTCATCAGCTTGGGCGGAATTACCGCCATGCAATAAGGGTTTCGCTGGCCTTCGCCTTCCCAATACTCCTGGTGGTAGTCCTCTGCCGGATACCATTCGCTGCTCTCGATCGTGGTGACGGCGCTCTGGCCTTCATGGCTTTCGTTCCAGCGGGCGATCGCGGCTTCGGCCTCGGCGCGCTGTTCGTCGGACAGGGGGAAGATGGCGCTGCGGTACTGCGTTCCCACGTCATTGCCCTGCCGGTTGAGCTGGCTGGGATCATGCGTGCCCATGAACATGTCGTAGATCTCCGGCAGAGTGACCTGCTCCGGATCGAAAGTCACTTTTACGCCCTCGGCATGGCCGGTGCTGCCGGTGCACACCTGCTTGTAGGTGGGGTTCGGAACATCGCCGCCGATATAGCCGCTTTCCACCGCTTCGACGCCGATCACATCCTTGAACACAGCCTCGGTGCACCAGAAGCATCCGCCGGCTACGATTACAGTCTCACTCATCATGGTCTCCTTTGCCGTGCTATGTGGGGACGAAGGCGGCGCTTGTCATCTGGCCAATGGACTGCCATCTCGCATCCACACAATCGTTGGGAGAATATGATGCGTTACACCCCTTTGTTTGCCGCTGCTGCAGCGCTTGCCATCGCCAGCCCCGCTGCCGCCCACAACCATGGTTCGCATGAGCATGGCGACCATCAGGCGAGCGAGAATGCGCTCAACCTGAACGACATCCTGTTGCACCCGCGACGGGCTGAAGACCGCGCGCGTGACGAGTATCGCAACCCGATCGAAACGCTTGAGTTTTTTGGAGTGGAGCCGACGATGCGGGTTGCTGAATACGGGCCAGGCGGCGGCTGGTATACGCGTATTCTTCTGCCTTATCTTGCGCCGCAGGGAGAGTACTTTGCAGTGCAGCGCCCGACCGGCACGGCCGAAGATGGCACCACCTGGCCGCAGCGCTTCTCGACCGCAGCAGCATCGGCTGGATGGGCTGAAGGTGCCATGATCGGCGCATTCGAAACCGATGCCGTGCCGGAAGATGCGGCCGGCACATTCGACCGCGTGCTGATCTTCCGCTCGCTCCACGGCCTGCTGGGCGGGAATGACGCGGACGCCGTGCTGCGTGGTGTGCGCACGATGCTGTCTGATGACGGCATGGTTGGCGTGGTCCAGCACCGCGCGCCGGAAGACGCTTCTTTCGAAGACGCCAACGGCTCGCGCGGCTACCTGCGTCAGAGCGATGTTGTCCGTCTGTTCGAGCTGCACGGCTTCGAGCTTGCAGGCACCAGCGAAGTGAATGCCAATCCGAACGATCCGGCGGATTGGGAAGGCGGCGTGTGGACGCTCCCGCCGACGCTGCGTTACGGCGATGAAGACCGCGCGCGCTACGAAGCCGTGGGTGAGAGCGACCGCATGACGCTGCTCTTCCGCAAGCGGGACTGACGCGCCTTGGCCACACTGTCCGTTGCAGCGCTCCAGCTTGCGCTGGGCTCCGACGATGAGAGCGAGAACATCGCCGCTGTCTCTGCGCAGGTAGAGGAAGCGGCACAGCAGGGCGCGCAGGTGATCCTGCCGCCCGAGCTATTTTCCGGCCCTTACTTCTGCCGCGAGGAGAAGGACGAGTTCTTCGCCCTCGCACGGCCCACGGCGGAGCATCCCTCGGTCGTGGCCATGCAGAAGCTTGCGAAGAGCCTTGGCGTGGCGATTCCCACCAGCTTCTTCGAGCGCGACGGGCATCACTATTACAACACGCTCGCGATGATCGGTCCCGATGGGGAGATTATGGGCACCTATCGCAAAAGCCACATCCCCGACGGGCCGGGCTATGAGGAGAAATTCTATTTCCGCCCCGGCAATGACGGGTTCAAAGTGTGGGATGTTTTCGGTGCGCGCATAGGCATCGGTATCTGCTGGGACCAGTGGTATCCCGAAACCGCGCGTGTGCTGGCGCTGAAAGGCGCTCAGGTTCTGTTCTATCCCACCGCCATCGGCTCCGAGCCGAAGGATGCGGAGATGGACACGAGCCGCATGTGGCGCCGCGCAATGATCGGCCATGCGGTGAGCAATTGCATGCCTGTCGTCGCCGCCAACCGCATCGGTCATGAAGGCGGCGATAGTGACGGCACGACCTTCTACGGCCACTCCTTCATCTGCGACGAATGGGGCGACATGCTGGCCGAATATGGCGCGGCGGAAAGCGGCGTGCTGACCGCCACGCTCGATCTCGACGCTGCGCGCCAGCACCGTGCGAGTTGGGGTTTCTTCCGCGATCGCCGCCCCCAGCTTTACGGGCGGATTGCGGAGGACATCTGATCGCGATGCGCAGGCTGCGAGACGATTTGGTGGGTGTGGCCAAGGCTGATCACACCTATGTGATCGCACTCGGCAGCAATCAGCGGCATCAGCTCTTCGGTAGGCCGCGAGAGATCGTTGCGATGGCGATGGAGCTGCTCGATGGGACGGCGGGCACGGTCACCGCATGCTCTCACATCGTCGACAGTGACCCCGTCGGGCCGAGTCAGCGCCGTTTCGCCAATGCCGCGCTGTTGCTGGAGACGCGGCTCAATCCGCTTAGCCTGCTCGCCGTCCTGCATGAAGCGGAAGCGGCGCTGGGTCGTCAGCGCAGAGGGCAGCGCTGGCAGACGCGGGTGCTCGACCTCGACATTGTGCTGTGGAGTGGGGGGATCGTTGCGACCCACGACCTGATCATCCCCCATCCGCTGTTCCGCGAGCGAGACTTCGTTCTCGGACCCGCGGCTGAGATCGCGCCCGACTGGCGCGATCCGCTGAGCGGGTTCACCCTGCGCCAATTGGCGGCCCGACGGGGCTAGTGTCAGTCGAGGATAGACGGCGCGCCGCTCACCACGAAGGCCTGACCGATCTCGACGACCTGTTCTTCGAGACCGAATTGTAGCGCCACAATCCCATCACGGCTGATGGCCCTGTCTGCCGTCGTGGTGACTTCATAAAAGTCCCATCCGGCGCCGATCTCGACAACCTGATCGCCAAAACCGCCGTAGGGTGGGCGATCGATCTGGAAGCGGACATTGACGCGGCCAAGCCCGTCGGATGCTTCGCTGCTGATCGTCCGCGCGAAAAACCCGATAGTCACTGTGTCGCGCGCACGGATGCGGCCGAGCAGGGGGATGCTCACCCCGCCATCATAGGCATTCGCTGTTTCACCAATGGCAATGCGCAGAGCGGCGCCGCCACCGGGATATGTCTCATCCACTATAAGCTCGCGGCCCAGGCCGTAATGCGCCCAATTGAGATCGGTCGGATCATTGAGCAGTCCGCCGGTGAGAACATCATCGATCGCGGAGAGGTGGTCGGGCAGGCCGGGAGTATTGCGCGGCTCGATATCCTGCGCGGTGGCAGGGGCAGTGCTCGCCAGAAGAGCGGCGGCAAGTGGCAGTGTCAGGCGAAACATGTCGATTCCCTTGCTGGAGAAATTGAGAACGTTCACCTATCAACGATCGGGCTTGCTGCAAACTGAATGCAAACCGGTGGAAAGCTTGCCGAAACGCGCATTAGCCGCAGCGAATTGACCAAGCGGCTTGACCCGCCCGCCACCTGCCCCTAGTTGCAGCGCCCGTGGTCGGGCCGTTAGCTCAGTCGGTAGAGCAACTGACTTTTAATCAGTAGGTCGCTGGTTCGAACCCAGCACGGCTCACCACCTTTTCTCCGATATCTCTGACATCAGCTGATTGCGCCCCTATTCGCGGGCGGCAATGCCTGTGAACAGCGGTTCGAAGAAAGCCGTCGCGGTTGCCGAGTGCGGCCCGGGCGTTGCCTTGCGAATACCGAAGGACTCCAGCCGCTGCGGGGTTGCCGCGTGAATGGCGCCGAGAATAATCTCGCCAATCGCTTCCGCCTCAAGCTGCCGGACGCTGCCATCTGCCATCCCCGTGGCGACAAGCTCATCGAAATTCGCCCGGATGCGGGCGAGCCTTGCATTGGCGGCGCGGCGTTCGGTGGTGGAGAGTGCATGCAGCATCGGCAGGCGCAGAAGCGGGTCGAGATCGGTGACGTGGCCCTGGTAAATCGTCGCAGCGATTTGGAACAGGGCCTCGCCCGCCGGGCCGCGCTTGCCATATTGCTCGAAAGCTTTCTCGATCTGTGAAAGCGACCGGTCGACGCAGCCGCGCAGCAGCGTGTCCTTGTCATCGATGTAATAATAAAACGATCCGCGGCTCACACCCAGGTCTGCCGCGACATCGCTCAGCGAAACACTGGTGTAGCCCTTGCGGTTCAGATGCCGCGTCCCAGCGCGCAGGAATGCATCCACTTTCACCTTGTTGCGCGCCTCCCGATCGAACAGGAAGTCCGGATTCTCCATCGCGCTGCTGCCCAGATAGGATTGGTGCGGCATGTCCGGATTGCTGAGCACTCCGTACAAAATAAGATCGACCAGCGCGTCCACCGCTTCGCCATGCGTGGATGGCGGGATTTGCCCGAGCCAGGTGGCCAGCCAGTGCGCGGAATTGAGGAGGAAGAACAACGTCGCTTCCACCGATGTTACCGCAATGCTGCCATCCTCCACGCCCTGCTCGACGAAAGTGCCAAGCTCGTTCGCGACGGCTTCCATGCGCGATGTGATCGCCATTCGATCGGCATCGGAGAGGCCTGCCAAGTCGCTGATCGTGGCGAACGGCGCGCGCGATCCGAGAGCTATTTCGCTAGCGGCTTCGGCGTAGAGGCGCAGCCATTTGGTGACCTTGTCAAGGCCGCTATTCTCCTTCGCTGCCGTGGCAATGATCTGCTCGGCGAAGACGAGGTTCGCGCCATAGGCTTCGGCAAGCAGCACTTCCTTCGATTTGAAGTGATAGCTGATGCTGGTCTTAGCGGTGTCGAGCCGCTGCGCCACATCTTCCAGCCGCGTATCGAAATAGCCCTGCTGGTTGAACAGGCGCACCGCTTCGCTCAGGATAAGGCCCCGTTTTTCATCGCGTGATGCGCTGGATAATCGCACCCCGGCAGGGCTTCCCACAGTCTGTTCTCCTCGATCCCGATGATCGGCAATGGTGCATCCTATGTGACATGCAGGCCACACACTCAAGCGATATTTTTGAACCGACTGTTCAAAAAACATTGACAGTGTTCAGGTGCTGACTACGTCATGAGGCGAATAAACATAAATTGCAGAGAGGATTCATCATGCAGGGCAAGCGCGCAGCGTTTTTAACCGGAACCGCAATCACACTGGCATTCGCCGCACTGCCTGCGTCCGTCGCGGCGCAGAGCACCGATGGTGCGACGCCCGCGCCCGCGCCGCAGGATCAGGCAGACCCGGAAAATGTGATCATCGTGGAAGGCCAGGTGGGAGCCATCCTTGAATCGATCGATGTGAAGCGCGATGCGGATTCGGTGATCGACGTGCTGAGCGCCGACCAGGCCGGCCGCTTCCCCGATCCCAATGTGGCAGAGGCTCTCGCGCGTATTCCGGGCGTCGGCTTCCAGCGTGAAAACGACACAGGCGATGGTGAGTTCATCTCGATCCGCGGTCTCGACGCTGCCTACAATACGGTTCTCTACGACGGCCTTCGTACCGGTACGGCAGACGAATTCCGCCGAACCGCGCTCGATATTGTGACCTCTAACGGCGTCTCGCTGATTGAAGTCATCAAGGCCCCGCTGCCCGAGCACTACTCCGAAGGCCTCGGCGGTATCGTCAACATCCGCACCCGCGGCGCGCTGGAACGGCGCGAGGGCGGCTTCCTTTCCGCAGAGATCACCGACAACACATTTGTCGATGACTACGGCTTCCGCTTTGCGGGCGGATACACACACCAGCTGACGGACAATTTCGCGGTCAATGTAAACGCCGCTTTCCGCCGCACCTATCTCGATACGCTGTATGTGAATCCCGCCAGCTTCACTCTCGAGCAGCTGAACGCGATCACCATCAATGGCACCACTTTCACCGAAGAAGATCCGCTCGAACTGGTGCCGGAGGGCTTCCTCGATCCCAATGATTTCACCAATGAGCAGATCAACTTTGAAGACAATCTGATCGAGCGTGACAATTACAGCCTGTCAGGATCGCTGCAGTGGCAGGCGAGCAGCTCGACCATCTTCACCCTCGGTGGGCGCTACACGCGCGATGACACGACCCAGACGACCTCCAACGTCGAATTCGATGCCGATAATGGCGATATCGATCCCGATGGCATGGGCGGTTTCCTGCCGTCCGACTTCCCCGATCCGGAAGTCACATTCGAAGGCCAGATCGAAGACTCGGTCGAAATTCGCGAGCGCTATTTCTTCAACGGTGTGACCGAAGCGGGCAATTGGACCTTCGATTACACGCTCGGCTATTCGCGCGCCTATGAGGATGAGCCCGTCCTCTCGATCGATTTCACCAATGATTTCGACGATGTGCCTGGTGGCAGAAATGACAATGCAGTCACCTTCGTGCCGCTCGACTTTTCCAACCCGCCGTTCGCCGCACCTCTCCCGCGCGATCTCGATGTCTTCCTGCTTGGCATCGATCCGTTCTGCGAGAATCCTGCCGAGAGCTCGGGGCGCTGCGGTGAAATCAACGATTTCGACGAGGCGCTTGAAGATAGCCGGGAAAACCAGCGTTATTCGGCGCGGCTCGACACGACCTATGAATTCACCAATGGCGGCGTGCTCGATTACATCAAGTTCGGTGGGCTGATCGAGCAGTCCGATTTCGAAACCCGGTTCGTCGACATTTCCGATGTAGATGACAGTCTGGGGCCCAATGGCGAATTCCTCGGCGTCGACGACTCCGACGCGTTTGGCGGCAGCTTGCCGGACAATAACGCCGTCATCGGTGATTATGGCCTGGTGGACGGCTCGCTCTCCACATACGACCGGATCGGCAATCCCTTCGCCGATATCGGGCTGAACGGGGTCGTCCTGTTCGACCCGACTGCGCTGCGCAATCTGCGCCGCACTTTCCGTGACACCTTCTTCGCTTCTGGCGCCGATTTCGAGGAAGTGACCTTTGTCACAGCCGATGAGCGCTTCTATGCAGGTTACGCGCAGGCGAAACTGCAATTCGGCCGCCTCAACATCGTGGGTGGTGCGCGTATCGAGCAATATGACGGCGAATTTTCTGCGCCGCAGACATTCGATGCCCGCATCTCCTTCGATCTCGGCTCGGGCAATGACAGTGTCGAATTGTCCGCTCCCTCGCTCGAGCAGAACGTCACCGAGACCGACAATTTCGAGGTGCTGCCGCGTGTCGCGTTCAACTACGAATTGAGCGACGACATGCTGCTGCGCTTCTCCTACACGACGGCGATTGCGCGTCCGACTTTCGACCTGCTTGCAGCCGAAGTGGACGGCGATTTCCGTATCGAGCTAGCCGATGGCGTCAATCCGAATTCGGCGACTGCGGCGGACATTACCGATGTCGAAATCGATTTCGATCTCGGCAATCCGAACCTGCGCAACGCCTATTCGCAGGCCCTCGATCTGTCCTTCGAATGGTATGCCAGCCGCGGCAATGTGTTCTCGGTTGCCGCTTTCTACAAAACCATCGACGATTTCATCTTCAACTCCTTCGCGATCGAAGGGGCGATTACGCCAGGTGGCGGCCAGTTCGATCCGGCAAGTGCCGTGCGCGATGCGCCGTTCAGCGCCGAAGGTGAAGCCTTGCTGGCACAGCTTGGCGGGCTTGAAGCAATCCTGGCCCGTCCGGGCGCACAGGTGAACATCCGCCAGCCGGCCAATGGCAATCGCGCCGAAGTCTACGGCATCGAACTAGGGGTGTTCCACCAGATGGATTACCTGCCGGGCCTCCTGTCCAATCTCAGCTTCTCTGGCAATCTGACGTTGCAGGAAAGCGCGATCGATCTCGATCTTGGTAGGGTTGAAGCGGGCGATGCGGTCGTCGTCGCGGGCATCGCGTCCGCCGGAGACACCTTCACGCAGGAATTCGACCTGTTCAATTCGCCCAGCGTGACGGGCAATGCCGCGCTCTACTATACGGATGACAGCTTCGAGGCGACGATCGCCTACCGTTATCAGGGTATCCAGCTGGAAGAGATCGGCACGTTCGGTCTCAGCCAGTATCAGCAGGGCCGAGGCTTCCTCGATGTGGATGTGGAATATTCGCTGGAGGGGCTGCTGGGTCTGCGCCGGGCGAGCATCTATGCCTCGGTCAACGACCTGCTCGATGGCGGTCGCCGCCCGACGACCTACGAAACCCGTGGCCGCGGTGAGCAATTCCCGGACTTCGCATCCTTCAATGGCCGGACTTTCCGCGCCGGTGTACGCATCAGCTTCTGATTGCCGATAACGCCCCGCCAGCACCTTTGGCGGGGCGTATTTTCTGATACACAATCAGCCTGGCTGGAGAATTTATGACAACTGCGCAGGAAGAACGTCCGCGCTATCAGACTATCGGCCTGTTTGGAGGACCGGTGCTGTCCCTGATTACCTATGCGCTGTTCGACCCAGCGGGGCTGGGAGAGCCCGCACGGTTTGTGGCGGCGATGGCGGTGCTGATGGCAGTGTGGTGGGCGACGGAGGCCATTCCGGTCGCCGTCACCGCATTCCTGCCACTCGTGGTGCTGCCGTTTGCAGGCGTGTTGCCGATTGACGAAGTCGCGCCGCGCTATGCCAATCCGATTATCTACCTGTTCCTCGGCGGTTTCGTCATCGCGCTCGCTATCGAGCGATCGGGCCTGCACCGGCGTGTCGCCCTGCAGATTTTCCGCATGGCAGGGGTCAATGGCCGCTCGCTGATCGGCGGCTTCATGCTGGCGGCTGCGGCGATCAGCATGTGGATTTCCAACACCTCGACCACGCTCATGCTCCTGCCGATCGCCATGTCGGTGATCGCCGTGATCCGCGATTCCATGAGCGATATGGGCAATAAGGAACGCGCCGATTTCGAGACCGCGCTGCTGCTCGGCCTTGCCTATGGCGCAACGCTGGGCGGGGTCGCGACGCTGGTCGGCACTCCCCCCAATGCTTTCATGGCCGGCTTCCTGGAAGACAATTACGGCATCGAGATCGACTTTCGCCGCTGGATGCTGGTCGGTCTGCCCGTTGCGTTGGTTATGCTGCCGATTACCTGGCTGGTGCTGACGCAGCTGATGTACAAAGTCCGCTTCCGCGCGACGGAAGAAGCCAAGCGGCACCTCACGCGGCTGAGCGGCGAATTGGGCAAGGCAAGCACGGGCGAAAAGCGTACCGCGCTGTTGTTTGCCTTCCTCGTGATCGGCTGGATGTTCCGTGGCGTTGTAGCAGACCTCACCGGGTTGGAGGGCCTTTCCGATGCCGGTATTGCGATGGCGATGGCGGTGCTCGCTTTCATCATTCCCAGCGGGGACGATGGCAAGGCGCTGGTCACCTGGGACGATACGCGCCGCCTGCCGTGGGGGGTCCTGATCCTGTTCGGCGGCGGCCTCGCACTGGCGGGCGCGATGACCGATAGCGGTCTCACCGAATGGATCGGCCAGTCGCTCGCGCCGCTTGGCACATTTAATATCGCCCTGCTGCTGATCGCGGCGACGGCGCTGGTGATTTTCCTCACCGAGCTGACCAGCAATCTTGCCACCACGGCCACTTTCCTGCCGGTAATGGCGGCCGTTGCGGTTGAGACCGGGCAGGACCCGCTGCTGTTCGTGGTACCGGTGACGCTTGCTGCCAGCTGTGCGTTCATGCTGCCGGTAGCGACCCCGCCGAACGCAATCGTGTTTAGCTCTGGCGCGGTATCCATTCCTCGCATGATGCGGGCGGGCTTCGTCCTCAACCTCGTAGGCGTGGGCGTGCTGGCACTGGCGGCGATCTATTTGGTGCCGGTGGTGTTCGGGTGAAATTCGGCCGAGCCTTTCTCTCTCTGATTGGCGCGGCAGTGGCAGTGGGCGCGATGCCTGCTGCAGCGCAGGACGGACGATCCGAGTCATGCGCTGACGGCGAGGTCGGCCTCCATCTCGATTTCGAGGGAGCGGGTGGCCGCGATTGCGAGCGCACCGACACGGGATTTGCCATCACCATCGCGCCCGAAACGACGCCCATCAATCGCAGCCCGTGGTATGCTTTCGATATCACGGCAGAACAGCCAGCCACCGTGGAGGTGGAACTCCGCTATACCTATGGCGAGCATCGCTACGTCCCGAAAATCGAAGTGCGCGATACTTCGCGCGCGGAGATGGAGCCGAGTGTTTCGACCGAGGACCTTGGCGAGCGCGCCATATTGACGCTGACTCTCCCTGCCGGGCGCTTCCGCGTATCTGCCCAGCCGGTCATCCCAAGTCCCGATCGCGTCGCATGGGCGCGCGGTTTCGCTGAAGCCAGTGACTTCTCCTTCCATATCGCCGGTGCTTCGCGTGAAGGGCGCAACATCGTCCGGCTCACGTCAGATGTGAGCGATAGCCCGCTCATCGTGCTATTGCTCGGCGGACAGCACCCGCCAGAAGTGTCCGGCTCCCTCGCCATGCGCGCATTTCTGGAGCGGATCGCGGAGGATGGTGCACTCGCCAACCGGTTCCGCGCCCGCTTCCGGATCGACGCTTTCCCGCTGCTCAATCCCGATGGGATCGCGGCGGGGCACTGGCGCACGACGGCGGGACTGGAGGATTTGAACCGCGACTGGGGTATCTACTCGCAGATCGAAAGCCATGCTGTTGGCAGCTTCGTCTACGATCGCTGGCAGGCGGGCGAGCGGCCTGTTCTGATGGTCGATTTCCATGCAACGCGGGTGGGCGATGTCCTTTATGTGCCGCAGCCCGATGCGCCGGGTGTGGAGCCGTTCCTCTCCAACTGGATCGCGCGTGTGGATGCGAGGATGGGTGACGAGCCCGGCTTCGAACCGATCACCGGCAACAATCCCGGCCTGCCCACGGCGCGCAGCTGGTTTACCCGCACCTTTCACCGTCCGGGCGTAACGCTCGAAATCGGCGACGAGACCGATCTTGCGCGCACCCAGCGGCTTGCACGCGCGGCTGCAGAAGCCATGATGGCACAATTGCTCGAAGACTTTCCGCCTGCGGAGACCGACTGATGTTCAAACGCGCCCTGCTTGCCGCCCTGTTATGCGGCTCCACACCCGCATTCGCGCAATCGGAAACACCCGTTCCCGATGATGTGGATGCCGTGTTCACCGACGAATATCGCAACGAGCTGGTGATGGATGTCGAGGCGGCTTTCGCGCAGGCACAGGCCGATTACGGCTATATCTCTCAGGAGGCGGCGGACGAAATCGCGCGCACCGCGTCGATCGAATACGCCCCGCTCGAAGACGTTTCCGATGAATACAGCCGCGTGCGCCACCGCATGGTTGCGCTGCTCAATGTGTGGCGGCGAGTGCTGTCGGAAGATGCGAGCAATGCGCTCCACCGCGGTGTCACCACAGTCGATGTCTATGACACGGTGCGCATCCTGCAGATCCGCCAGACGATTGCCCTGCTGCGCGCCGATCTTGTGGAGGCAGAAGGCCGCATGATCGCGCTGGCGCGGGAGCATCGCGATACGCCAATGGTCGGGCGCACGCTCGGCCAGCATGCTCTGCCGATCACTTTCGGCAAGAAAGTGGCGACATGGGCGGCGGCCAATCGCAGGAATATCGAGCGGCTCGATGCAGTCGCGTGCCGGGTGGGAACGCTTGGCGTGCTGCGCGGCGCGGTCGGCACGCATCTGGGGCTCGGCCCCGATGGCCCGGCAATGGAGATCGCAGCGGCGGACTATCTCGGCCTCGGCCCGGTGACACCGGCGGATTGGCACGGGCTTCGCGATGTGTTCGGCGAATATGCCAGCGTGCTCGCCATCATGTCGCGCACGCAGGCGCATGTCGGGCAAGAGGTGTTCCTGATGCAGATGACCGATATCGGCGAGCTCTACGAGCGGCGCATTTCGACAGCGGTCAGCTCGAGCTCCATGCCGCACAAGATCAATCCCAGCCGCTCCGAACAGCTGATGCATGCAGGCCGGGTGATCCCCGCGATTTCGAGCATTTTGATCGACGACGTGGCGAACTATTTCGAACGCGACAACACTTCGCGCCCCAATTCGACCATCGAGGATATCTCGCTGGCGGCAGGAGAGATGACGGGCGATCTCAACACGCTGCTCGATCGGCTGGTGATCAATCCGGATCGGATGCGCGCCAATCTCGAAAGCACGGATGGCATGGTGCTCGCCCAGCGGATCGTCTTCGCGGTCGAAGATGAGCTTGGCAAGGAAGCTGCGGAAGAACATGTCGCCGAAGCCGCCAATCACGCGCAGGAAGAGGGTATTCCCTTCCGCGAAGCTTTGCTCGCAGATGACAGGCTGGCTCCGCTGATCGCCGGACAGATCGACGAGCTGCTCGATTTCGACAGCTATCTCGGTGCTTCAGCAGAACAGGTCGATGCGACCATCGCCTGGCTCGAGGCCCAGCCGCAGGAAGCACCCGCCTGCGCAATGTAACATCGCGGCCATGATTGGCTGCCCGATGCGTTGACCTCAACCGGTTTCCCGTGCAACGGCATTGGCACGAGGAGAGCCACAGATATGTCCGCGAATATCGCCGAAATGGAACGCCGCCGTGAAGCTGCCCGCATGGGCGGCGGACAAAAGCGCATCGACGCACAGCACGCCAAGGGCAAGCTGACCGCGCGAGAGCGGCTGGACGTCCTACTTGACGAGGATTCCTTCGAAGAGCTGGACACTTATGTCGAGCACGATTGCGTCGATTTCGGCATGGAAAGCCAAAAGATCCCGGGCGATGGCGTCGTCACTGGGTCGGGCACGATCAATGGCCGGCTCGTTTACGTATTCTCGCAGGATTTCACTGTCTTCGGCGGCTCATTGTCCAAGCGGCATGCGGAGAAGATCTGCAAGGTCATGGACATGGCGATGCGCGTGGGTGCGCCGGTCATCGGCCTCAACGATTCCGGCGGCGCGCGTATTCAGGAAGGAGTGGCATCGCTCGGCGGCTATGCCGAAGTGTTTCAGGCGAATGTGCTCGCATCCGGCGTGGTGCCGCAGCTCTCGCTGATCATGGGGCCATGCGCGGGCGGTGCGGTGTATTCGCCCGCCATGACTGACTTCATCTTCATGGTGAAGGATAGCTCCTACATGTTCGTGACCGGGCCCGAAGAGGTGAAGACCGTCACCAATGAGGAAGTCACACAGGAAGAACTTGGCGGGGCAGTGGTGCACACCACCAAGACTTCGGTTGCCGACCTCGCACTTGAAAACGATATCGAGGCGCTGCTCGCCGCGCGCGACCTGATGGGTTTCCTGCCTGCCAACAACAAGGCCGATCTGCCCGAACTGCCGACCGACGATCCGTGGGACCGGCACGAGGAAAGCCTCGACACGATCATCCCCGCCAATGCCAACATGCCCTATGACATGCATGAGGTGATCGCGAAGGTGGTGGACGAGGGCACCTTCTTCGAAATCCAGCCCGAACACGGCGCCAACATCATCACCGGCTTCGGCCGCATCGAAGGCCGCCCGGTGGGCTTCGTCGCCAACCAGCCGATGGTGCTGGCGGGCGTGCTCGACATCAATGCCAGCCGCAAGGCCGCGCGCTTCGTGCGTTTCTGCGATGCCTTCAGCATCCCGATCGTGACGCTGGTGGACGTGCCCGGCTTCCTCCCCGGCACCGCGCAGGAACACAACGGCATCATCAAGCACGGCGCAAAGCTGCTCTTCGCCTATGCCGAGGCGACCGTGCCCAAGATCACTATTATTACGCGCAAGGCCTATGGCGGCGCCTATGATGTGATGGCCTCGAAGCACCTGCGCGGCGATTTGAACTACGCCTGGCCGACCGCCGAAATCGCCGTGATGGGCGCCAAAGGCGCGGTGGAAATCATCTTCCGCAAGGACCGCGACGACCCCGAAAAGATCGCCGAGAAAACGAAGGAATACGAAGACCGCTTCGCCAACCCCTTCGTGGCAGCCTCACGCGGCTATATCGACGAAGTGATCTACCCGCACTCGACCCGCAAGCGGATCGCGCTGGGGCTGCGGAAGCTGCGGAACAAGCAGCTCGAGAATCCGTGGAAGAAGCATGATAATCTGCCGCTGTGAGTTTTCGTCTCGGGCTTGCATTCGAGGATGGGCGCTTAATGGCAGTTAGCCGATGGGTGCTTGGTGTCGCGCTTTCGATAGCTTTGCTATTGGTTTGGGAGGCATTTGGTCAAGCTGCGGGCATTCTATCGATGATTGTAGCCATGCCGATATGGGCTGTTTGGGGAATCCGAGTGTCATTGCAAGAAGGGGCGCTAACCTTTCGCGGGCGGACATCAACCAGAGACAAAGAGCCTCTGTTGTTCTGGATGTACATTGCAATCTTTGCGTTGCTTGGCGTTGTCGGCCCCAGCGTTTTGCTAGTGGCAAAGTGGACTGAGGTCATGGAATTCTTGGGAGCCGCATCATGAAACTAGGCCGTCTCAACCATATCGGTGTAGCCACGCCATCCATCGCGGAATCGATACGCTATTACCGCAATGTCATGGGCGCGACCTCGTTCCATGAGCCATTCGACCTCGAGGCGCAGGGGGTGAAGGTCTGCTTTGTCGACACGCCCGGCCAGAACGGCACGGAAGGCACACAGATCGAGCTGATCGAGCCGCTCGGCCCCGACAGTCCGCTCGCCAATTTCCTCGAGAAGAACCCGGCGGGCGGGCAGCACCATGTCTGTTACGAAGTCGAGGATATCGAGGACGCGCGCAAATGGTTCGAGGAGCTAGGCAAGCGCATCCTCGGCCCCACCCGCATCGGTGCGCATGGCACGCCGATCTTCTTCCTCCACCCGAAGGACATGATGGGCCAGCTGACCGAAATCATGGAAACGCCCAAGGACGGCGCGCATTGGTCCAATTGAGGGCATCAACCACACACCCGTTCGTCCTGAGCTTGTCGAAGGGCTGCTTTTGTTGAAGCGCGGGCCTACAAAAGAAAGTGCAGCCCTTCGACAAGCTCAGGGCATCCGGATTGTTTTATGACTGACAAACCCACCAAGGCAGACTGGCAGGAAAAGGCCGCGAAGGAAGTCAAAGGGCGCGACCTGACGTGGCACACGCCCGAAGGCATCGCCGTGCAGCCGCTCTACACGGCGGAAGATGCGCCTGACGAAGGCCCGGGCCTGCCCGGTTTCGAGCCCTTCACCCGCGGACCCTATGCCAGCATGTACGCTGGCCGCCCGTGGACAATCCGGCAATATGCGGGCTTCTCCACCGCCGAGGAATCGAACGCCTTTTACCGCCGCAACCTTGCTGCAGGACAGAAGGGCCTGTCGGTCGCTTTCGATCTTGCCACCCACCGCGGATATGACAGCGACCATCCGCGCGTTGTTGGCGATGTCGGCAAGGCGGGGGTCGCCATCGACACCGTGCGCGACATGGAAATTCTGTTCGACCAGATCCCGCTCGACGAGATGTCCGTCTCCATGACGATGAACGGCGCGGTGATCCCGGTGATGGCGTTCTATATCGTCGCGGCGGAGCGGGCAGGCGTTTCTCAGGATAAGCTCAGCGGCACCATCCAGAACGACATCCTGAAGGAG
Source organism: Aurantiacibacter sp. MUD61 (assembly GCF_027912455.1). Taxonomy (NCBI): domain Bacteria; kingdom Pseudomonadati; phylum Pseudomonadota; class Alphaproteobacteria; order Sphingomonadales; family Erythrobacteraceae; genus Aurantiacibacter; species Aurantiacibacter sp. MUD61. The sequence goes on along the minus strand of NZ_CP115446.1, from coordinate 584,066 downwards.
TTCATGGTCCGCAACACCTATATCTATCCGCCCGAGCCATCGATGCGGATCGTGTCGGACATCATCGCCTACACCAGCCAGCACATGCCGCGGTTCAACAGCATCTCGATCAGCGGCTATCACATGCACGAGGCCGGGGCGACGGCGGTGCAGGAGCTCGCCTTCACCATCGCCGACGGTAAGGAATATGCGAAGCGGGCGATGGAAACGGGCCTCGACATCGATGCCTTTGCGCCGCGCCTGTCCTTCTTCTGGGGCATCGGCATGAACTTCTTCATGGAGATCGCCAAGATGCGCGCCGCGCGCATGCTGTGGCACGATGTCATGACAGATCTGGGCGCCAAAAACCCCAAGTCGAAAATGTTGCGTACGCATTGCCAGACGAGCGGCGTCTCGCTGCAGGAGCAGGACCCCTACAACAACGTCATCCGCACCACGCTGGAAGCGCTTTCGGCAGTGCTCGGCGGGACGCAATCTCTGCACACCAATGCGTTGGATGAAGCCATCGCGCTGCCCACGGATTTCAGCGCCCGCATCGCCCGCAACACCCAGCTTATCCTACAGGAAGAGACCGGCATCACCAATGTCGCCGATCCGCTGGGTGGCTCCTATTACATCGAGGCGCTGACCGCCGAAATCGCCGACAAGGCGCGCGAATTGCTGGCCGAAGTCGAGGAAGCGGGCGGGATGACCGCTTACGTGGCCTCCGGCGCGCCGAAGGCCGCGATCGAGGAAGCTGCAGCCGCGAAGCAGGCCAAGGTCGACAAGGGCGAGACAGTGATCGTCGGCGTGAACAAGTACCGCCGCGACAAGGAAGACGAAATCGACACGCTCGATATCGACAATCACGCGGTGCGCCAGAGCCAGATCGCGCGGCTGGAGAAAGTCCGTTCGGGCCGCGATGAGAGCGCATGCCAGGAGGCGTTGAAGGCGCTTACCGAAGCATGCCGCACCACCCCCGTTCGTCCTGAGCCTGTCGAAGGGCGACTAGGCGCGGCGGAGGACAATCGCGCTTCGACAAGCTCAGCACGAACGGACCTTTCGCAAAATCTCCTCGCCCTTGCAGTCGAGGCCGCCCGCCACGATGCGACGCTGGGCGAAATCTCCAGCGCGATGGAAAACGCTTTCGGTCGCTATGACACGCTGCCCAAGCCCGTGAAGGGCGTTTACGCCGCGGCTTACGAGAATGACGAGCGTTACGCGCAAGTCGTTGCCGGTGTCGAAGCCGTCGCGCGCCGCCTCGGTCACAAGCCGCGTATCCTCGTCGCGAAGATGGGGCAGGACGGGCACGATCGCGGCGCGAATGTGATCGCATCCGCCTTTGCCGACATGGGCTTCGACGTGCTCTCCGGCCCGCTGTTCCAGACGCCGGAAGAAACGGCGAAAATGGCGCTCGACAACGATGTCGATGCCGTGGGCGCAAGCTCACTCGCGGCAGGCCATAAGACCCTGATCCCCGAACTGATCCAGCACCTACGCGATGCAGGCCGCGCGGATATCAAGGTGGTGGCAGGCGGCGTGATCCCGCAGCCCGACTATGAGTTTCTCAAAACGGCCGGTGTGCAGGGCATTTACGGGCCGGGCACCAATGTGGTCGAGGCGGCGGCGGATGTGTTGCGCCTACTCGGCCACAACATGCCTCCCGCCGACGAAACGCTGGAGGATGCCGAGTGATCCGCCGCGCCGCGCTTGTCTTCGCAGCGAGTGTTGCACTGACCGTCAGCCCCGCGCTGGCGCAAGATGCTGCGCCGATAACCATTGGCGAAACGCACATGCTCGCCTTCGATGAAGAGCCTGTCGCGCGGCATATCAATGTCTACCTGCCGACCGATTATCGCGAGGGCGAGGAGGCCTTTCCGGTCATTTACCTGATCGATGGCGGCATGAACCAGGATTTCCTCCACGTCACCGGCACCAGTGCGCTCAATGCGCTGTGGGGCCGCTCGCAGTCCGCGATCGTCGTCGGCATCACAACGCGCGATCGCCGCGCGGAGCTGATCGGATCGACCGGAACGGCGGAGGAGCAGGAGGCTTTTCCGACAGCGGGCAATGCCTCAGCTTTTCGCGCCTTTATCCGCGACGAGGTAAAGCCGCTGATCGACAGCACCTATCGCACCGACGGCACGGATGTGGCGCTCGGGGAATCGCTTGCGGGGCTTTTCATCGTCGAAACGTGGCTGATAGAACCGGACCTCTTCGATGCCTATGGCGCGGTCAATCCCAGCCTGTGGTGGGACGGCCAGGCGCTCGCCCGCTCGGCTGCGGAAACACGGGCTGGCGAGGATGACGCGCCGCGTCTTATCATCAGCTATTCCAACGAAGGTCCGGAAACGCAGCAAGCGGTTGAAATGGTCGCAGCGGTAGCGGGAGAGCAGGGCTGCTTGCTCGCAACGCCTGAACTGACGCACGCGACCGCCTACCACATCCTCACCCCCACGGTGATGCAGTACCTGCTGCCGACCGGGTATGATTTCGATGCGGAATGGGGTTTTGACGTGCCGTGCGAGGAGGGAGAGTGAACAAGAGCTTCATCTTTCGCTCGGTCATCATCACATTGGTCCTGCTGCCGACATCCTGCCTCGCGGGCAGATCGGCATCGGAAAAGCAAGATGCGCGCATCTCCGGCTTTCCCGACGCGCCATACTGGTATGAGAACGTGCTGTGGCTGGTCGCCCTCGCGCTGATGCTGGTATGGGCGTGGGCGATTAAGCGGTTGTGGGAGGGCGCGGAGTGAGCGGGTCTCCAATTATACGCGTCGAAGTCGCTCGGCCTGACTTGGAGTATATTCACTTGTGGTGCGAGGCGACTTCCAGCGGTTTAATGTGGGCGGCGAACGGCTATGTCGGGACGGAGCTTGCGGCGCCTGACATCGCATACGAAGACTTTCATGATTTCATACGTCATCTGTCGAAACACGTCGGTGACGGCGCGACATGGACGGATTTGCAGCAGGGCGATCAAATCACGGCTTGGCAGGCGATGGTCCGCCTCTCTGACAATCAAGGGGTAAATACCTAAATGTTCTCCAAAATCCTCATCGCCAATCGTGGTGAAATCGCGTGCCGGGTCATCAAGACTGCGCGGCGCATGGATATCGCCACGGTCGCGGTTTATTCCGATGCCGATGCGCGCGCGCCTTTCGTGCAGATGGCCGATGAGGCCGTGCATATCGGACCGCCGCCTGCTGCCGAGAGCTACTTGCTCGCCGACAAGATCATCGCGGCTTGCAAGCAGACCGGGGCAGAGGCGGTGCATCCGGGATATGGCTTCTTGTCCGAACGTGCGAGCTTCGTCGAGGCGCTGGAGAAAGAGAACATCGCCTTTATCGGCCCGCCCGCCAGCGCGATTGCGGCGATGGGCGACAAGATCGAGTCCAAGAAGCTCGCCAAGGAAGCGGGCGTCAACACCGTCCCCGGCTCCGAAGATGCCATCGATACGACCGACGAGGCGCTGAGCGTTTCCAACGCAATCGGCTATCCGGTGATGATGAAGGCCAGCGCTGGCGGCGGCGGCAAGGGCATGCGGCTCGCGTGGAACGATCAGGATGTGAAGGACGGGTTCGAGGCGACCAAGCGCGAGGGCCTCAACAGCTTCGGCGACGACCGCGTCTTCATCGAGAAATTTATCGAAGACCCGCGCCATATCGAGATCCAGGTGCTCGGCGACAAGCACGGCACGGTGCTCTATCTGAACGAGCGCGAATGCAGCATCCAGCGCCGCCACCAGAAGGTGGTCGAGGAAGCGCCGTCTCCCTTCGTCACGCCCGAAATGCGCCGTAAGATGGGTGAGCAGGCGGTCGCATTATCGCAGGCCGTGGGATACCACTCGGCGGGCACGGTGGAGCTGATCGTCAGCGGCGCGGACCCGACGGGCGAAAGCTTCTACTTCCTCGAAATGAACACCCGACTGCAGGTGGAACACCCCGTCACCGAAGCGATCACCGGCATCGACCTGGTCGAGCAAATGATCCGCATTGCGGCGGGCGAAAAGCTCGCGATGTCGCAGGACGATATCGGTATCGATGGCTGGGCGATCGAGAACCGGATTTACGCCGAAGACCCGTATCGCGGCTTCCTCCCTTCAACCGGTCGCTTGGTGCGATATCGCACCCCCGTGGAGCCATGGGCGGGCGACCTTCGCGGTGTGGACGGCACCCGCTTCGATTCCGGCGTACAGGAAGGCGGCGAGGTCTCGATCTTCTATGATCCAATGATCGCCAAGCTGGTGACATGGGCACCGACGCGTGACGAAGCGGCGGATTTGCAGATCGCCGCGCTCGACCGGATCGAGCTCGACGGGCTCGGCCACAATGTCGATTTCCTCTCCGCGCTGATGCAGCATCCGCGCTTCCGCAGCGGTGAACTCACCACCGGCTTTATCGCCGAGGAATATCCCGATGGGTTTGAGGGTGCAGCTGTCAGTGACCAGACGTGGCGCGTCCTCGCCGCGGTAGCAGGCGTCATGGCCACAGCCGATGCCGATCGCGCACGGCGGATTTCGGGCCAGCTCAACGGCCCGCTGCTTCCGCCCGGCGACTGGATTATCCGCAATGGTGAGAGTGACCACGAGGTTACGCTGGGCGAGGAAGGCTTGCTCGTCGACGGCGAACAGGTCGTTCTCGAATTTACCTACACGCCGGGCGAAAAAATGGTCGATGTCTCGGTGTTCGACAGCACCGATGAAGATGCGGAAGCGGTGGCCAGCTACGGCATCGGTATTGATCGCACCCGCACCGGCTATGTCATGACCACCCACGGCGCGAGCCATGAGCTGCGCGTCCTCGAAGCGCGGCTGGCCGAGCACGCCGGACACATGATCGAAAAAGAGCCGCCCGACACTTCCAAAATGCTGCTTTGCCCGATGCCCGGCCTGCTGGTGAAACTGCATGTCGAGGAGGGCGAGGAAGTCCAGCCCGGACAGCCGCTCGCCACGGTCGAGGCGATGAAGATGGAGAACATCCTGCGCGCCGAGAAGGCGGGCACTATCGCCACCATCAATGCCGAAGAAGGCGAGACGCTCGTTGTGGATGCGGTGATTCTGGAACTCGAATAGCCCCTCACGCGCTTCCTTTACAGAAGCGAAAAAACACAGATTTTCAGGACCACAAACCATGGCATACGAAACCATCACCACCGAACAGCGCGGTTCGGTCACGCTGATCACTATCAATCGTCCCGATGCGCTGAATGCGCTCAACACCACTGTGCTGGCCGAACTGACGAAAGCCTTTGCCGAGTATGACGCCGATGACAGCCAGGGCTGCGCGGTCATCACAGGTTCTGGCGACAAGGCCTTTGCCGCTGGCGCCGACATCAAGGAAATGGCTGACAAGCCCGCGGCCGAATTCTACAATGAAGACTTCTTCGCCGGCTGGAACGAAATGACCGCGAAAACGCGCAAGCCGTGGATCGCTGCGGTCAACGGCTTTGCGCTCGGCGGAGGGTGCGAGGTCGCCATGATGGCGGATTTCATCATCGCTTCCGAGAATGCGAAATTCGGCCAGCCCGAAATCAAGCTGGGCGTTGCACCCGGCATGGGTGGCAGCCAGCGTCTCACCCGCGCGGTCGGCAAGTCGAAAGCGATGGATCTGTGCCTGACGGGCCGGATGATGGATGCCGAAGAAGCCGAGCGCGCTGGCCTCGTCGCCCGCGTGGTGCCGCATGATCAGCTGCTCGACCAAGCAATGAAGGCCGCCGAAACTATCGCCTCCATGGCGCCCATGGCAGTCAAGGTGAACAAGGAGCTGGTCGATGCAGCGTATGAGACGACGCTCAGCCAGGGCATGATCCACGAACGGCGCCTGTTCCAGATCCTCACCGCCACCGAAGACAAGACAGAAGGCATGAAAGCCTTCGTCGAAAAGCGTCCGCCGGAGTGGAAGGGCCGCTAAGCTCAATTTGCCGCGCCAGAGTTGGACTCGCGCGCGGCAAAGGCCTAGGGCTCCAAGGCAACAAGTTTCATTTGTAACGGAATATATCCATGCGTCAGATCGATCACTTCATCCAGGGCTTCGAAGGCAGCGACGCCTCCGCGCGCAAACACCAGATCTGGAACCCTTCGACAGGCGAAGTGCAGGCCGAAGTTTCGCTCGGCGATGCGGCTTTGCTCGACCGCGCTGTCGCCAACGCGAAGAAAGTCCAGCCCGAGTGGGCGGCGACCAATCCGCAAAAGCGCGCCCGTGTGATGTTCGAATTCAAGCGGCTGGTCGAAGAGCACAAGCAGGAGCTCGCTGAGCTTCTCTCGAGCGAGCATGGCAAGGTTGTCGATGATGCCCATGGCGATGTGCAGCGCGGGCTCGAAGTCATCGAATACGCCTGCGGCATCCCGCAGGTGCTGAAAGGCGAGTACACCAATGGCGCGGGGCCGGGCATCGACGTTTATTCGATGCGCCAGCCGCTTGGCATTGGCGCGGGCATCACGCCGTTCAACTTCCCTGCGATGATCCCGATGTGGATGTTCGGCATGGCCGTGGCGGCGGGCAATGCCTTCATTCTGAAGCCTTCGGAACGCGATCCTTCAGTGCCGGTGCGGCTCGCCGAATTGTTCGTCGAAGCGGGCGCGCCTGAAGGACTGTTGCAGGTCGTGCATGGCGACAAGGAAATGGTCGATGCGATCCTCGATCATGAGGACATTGCCGCGGTCAGCTTCGTCGGTTCGTCCGACATTGCGCACTACGTTTACAAGCGCGGCGTTGCTGCGGGCAAGCGAGTGCAGGCGATGGGCGGCGCGAAGAACCACGGCATTGTGATGCCCGACGCCGATCTCGACCAGGTGGTGAACGATCTGTCTGGCGCGGCTTTTGGCTCGGCGGGCGAGCGCTGCATGGCGCTGCCGGTGGTGGTGCCCGTGGGCGAAGACACCGCAGAGCGGCTCAAGGAAAAGCTCATCCCCGCGATCAATGCGCTGCGCGTCGGAGTGTCGACCGACAAGGATGCGCATTACGGGCCGGTCGTCACGCCAGAGCACAAGCAGCGCGTCGAAGACTGGATCACCACGGCGGAAAACGAAGGCGGCGAGATCGTGATCGACGGTCGCGGCTTCACCCTGCAAGGCCATGAGAACGGTTTCTTCGTCGGCCCGACGTTGATCGACCATGTCACGCCAGACATGGAAAGCTACAAGGAAGAGATCTTCGGCCCCGTGCTCCAGATCGTCCGCGCCACGGATTTCGAGCATGCGCTCAAGCTGCCGAGCGATCACCAATACGGCAACGGCGTCGCCATCTTCACCCGCAACGGCCACGCCGCGCGCGAATTCGCGCACCGGGTGAATGTCGGCATGGTGGGCATCAACGTGCCGATCCCCGTGCCGGTGAGCTATCACAGCTTCGGTGGCTGGAAGCGGTCGGGCTTTGGCGATGCGGACCAGTACGGCATGGAAGGCATGCGCTTCTGGACCAAGGCGAAGAAAGTCACCCAGCGCTGGCCCGATGGCGGTGGCGACGGATCGAACGCCTTCGTCATTCCAACGATGGGATAAGCACAATGCTGGCGCGTTTGCTGTTGGTTCTGATCACGGCAATGGCGCTGGCGGCCTGCATGCCGTCTCCCGCGCCCGTCACCGACGCAGAGCCCGTAGGCGAGCGGCGCATCGCGCTTACGTTCGATGACATCCCGCGGCATCAGGGCGCTTTCCTGGACACCGATGAACGCGCCGAGATGCTGCGGACAACTCTGCGTGAGGCCGGCGTCGAGCAGGCGGCTTTCTTCGTCAATACGGGCAAGCTGCAAGAGCGCGCGAACGGGCTGGGGCACCTGTTGGCCTATATGGCGGATGGTCATGTCATGGCCAATCACGCCGCTACCCATCCCTCGCTCAGCGATCTCTCGGTGGAAGAATATCTCGCCGAAATAGACGCGGCGGAAGAATGGCTGGTGCAACTGGAAGGCCACCGGCCGTGGTTCCGCTATCCCTTCCTCGATGAAGGGCGCGCAGACATTGCCAAGCGCGATGGCGTGCGCGCCGGGCTGGCCGCTCGCGGTCTTACCAATGGCTATGTGACCGTCGATGCCAGCGACTGGTTCTACGATCAGGCTGCCAGCACAGCGCGCAGCGAAGGCCGCGACGTGGACATGGAGGCACTCGGCGAGCTCTTTGTCGAGAGCCATGTCGAGGCCGCCAATTTCTTCGATGATCTCGCAGTGCGGACGATCGGCCGATCGCCTGCGCATGTCATGCTGCTGCATGAGGCCGATGTGACCGTGCTCTTCCTCGCCGATCTGATCCACGCTCTCGAAGCCGATGGCTGGTCTATCATCACGGCAGACGAGGCCTATGCCGATCCCTTCGCGGCCTTTGCGGCGACTTACGATACCCCGAGCGCACAGGGCACGCTGACCGAGCAGGTCGCGTGGGAACGCGACTTGCCAGCGCCGCGATGGTATTCCAGAAATGCACTTTCAGAGGCGCAGGCCGAATTCGATCGCCGTGTGCTGGGACAGATTGAAGAAGAGGACTGACGATGCGGACTAAGCTGCTCCTGACTGCGCTACCATGCGCGCTTGCTCTGGCCGCCTGTTCCGGCGAGGCGGAGGAAAGCGCGGCGACGAGCGAAGGTGCGTATGGCGAGGAGACTCTGGAAGCCGCTCAGCCGACAGGCGCAGAAACGACAGACATGACAGATGCGCAAGAGCTCGCCAATTCCGACCAGCTCGATCCGACCTATCACGGCGTGTGGGATTATGTGGAAGGCACATGCGATCCCATGTCCGACATGCGGCTCGAAATCACCGCTGATACCCTACAGTTCTACGAATCCTCGGGCGAAATCACCGGGATCGAGCGCGAGTCCAATGGCGACCGGCTAGTCAGCGTGTCGATGAGCGGTGAGGGTGAAAGCTGGGAGCAGGCCTATCGGTTTGAAATGGATTCCTCAGGCCAGTTCCTGATCGTGTCCGGCGTTGGCGAGGATGCCTTCGACGGGCTGCCCCGCAAACGCTGCGCTGGCTAAAGAGAAGGATCGAACTCATGCGCCGCCACGCAACATCCGGATCACCGTTTGAAGAGCAATTCGGCTTCACCCGCGCGGTGAAGGAAGGCAATCGCATCGTGGTCGCGGGCACAGGCCCAATCGAGGAGGATGGATCCACGACTGAAGGCGATGCGGCTGCGCAGGCCGATCGCTGTTGCCGCCTCATCATCAAGGCGATCGAAGACCTGGGCGGCAGCGCAGTAGGTGTGGTGCGCACGCGCATGTTCCTCGTCTCGCCAGGCGATCAGGAGGCTGTCGGCGAAGTGCATAAGAAGCATTTCGGCGATGCGCGGCCTGCTGCCACCATGGTCGGCGTAGCATGGCTTTGCCGCGAAGACTGGCTGGTCGAGATTGAGGCAGAAGCGCTGATCTCCGATCAGTAAGCAGGTGCGCCGCAGCCACTGGACAAGCCCCGCTGTTCTGTTTCACATTACTGCGAACACAATCAGGGGGATGCTTCATGCATAAAGGATTATTCGTGCCGCTTGGCGTCGTCGCTGCGCTGGCCTTGACGGCTTGCGGGGAAAGCGGTGCCAGCGCGTCTGACGAAACGGGCGAAAGCATGGCTGACGCGCTTGCGGTAGCGGATGGGCAGACCCTGACAGAGCAACCCGCTGTCACAATCCCGGCGGAGTTTCACGGCACCTGGGGCTTCATGGGTGATTGCGCCAACCCGATTGTCATCACGGCAACCGAAGTGGGCGAGGGCGACGACCAGCCGCCACTGTCCAAGATGGAAATTCTGGACGATGGCGTTGTCGAATTCGACCGGGTGAGCAACCCCGAATTTCCCGAAGCAGACTATCGTTTCGGGCTGACAGTGGCAGGGCCTGACATGCTGATGATGAGCTCGCCGGGATCGTCATCCCTGCGGATGGAGCGCTGCGCTGAAGCGCCGGCTGAGCCACTGCAGGAAGTGGCGCAAGAAGGCGGCGGACTGCCCCGCAGCTTCCATGGTGAATGGGACATGACCTATGGTTATGAAGAAGGTGGCGAGGCTTGTACCGGCAATAGCGGCAACGCCTTCACTATCGAAGCGCGGCGTCTTGTTTACCCCTTCGGCACGGCACGGCTTTCCGACATCACCCGCGTAAACGATAGAGAATACCGTATGAGCGCGCTTTTCGTTTCTGATGAGGGCGTCGAAGGCACTCCTACGGTGACAACCTACACTCTCAGTTCCGATGGTCAGCAATTGACTGAGAGCTTCGAAGATGGCGAGCCATTCGTGTATATCCGCTGCTGACGCGGCGGCGCGCGATCAGATCACCCCGCGCGGGAAATCGTCCGGTATCGCGGTGTCCTCTCCGTCATCGCGCAGCAGCTCGTCGAAGGCGCGACTCTGTGAGAGATAGACGCGGCCGTTCAGCTCTTCGATAAAGTCGGTGCGCTGGAGACGGTCCATCACCGGGCCTTTGACTTCGGACAAATGCAAGCCGATGCCGCCGTCGATCAGCCGGTGATTGATCGCTTCGAGGCTTTCGAGGCCCGAGGCATCGATCTCGTTTACCGCACTCGCCATCAGGATGACGTGGCGCAGTTCGGGCCGCTCGGCCACGCGCTCCAGCACATATTCCTCCAGCCAGCGCGCGTTGAGATAGGTGAGGCTTTCATCGATGCGGATCGAAAGCACATGCGGCACAGTGAAAACCTTGTGCCGCTCCACATTACGGAAATGCTCGGTTTCGGGCATGCGGCCCACGATGGCGGCATGCGGACGGCTGGCGCGCCAGAGGTAAAGCAGCAGGCCAACGCCCACACCGGCAATGACGCCCAGCTCAACGCCTGCCAGCAGGGTAATGCCGATGGTGGCGACATGTGCGGCAAAGTCGGCTTTCGAATAGCGCCACAATTGCCCCGGCGTCTTGAAATCGACCAGCGCCAGCACCGCGACGATAATCACCCCCGCCAATGTCGCGATCGGCAGGCTGGTGAGCAGCGGGGTGAGGAACAGGCTGGCAAGCGCAATGCCCACTGCGGTGAACGCCCCAGCGGCGGGTGTCTGCGCACCCGCATCGAAATTCACCACCGAGCGGGCAAAGCCGCCGGTGACCGGATATCCGCCCGAAAAGGCGCTGGCGATATTGGATGCGCCGAGGCCAATCAGCTCCTGATCGGGGGCAATGCGCTGGCGGCGCTTGGCGGCGAGCGTCTGCGCGACCGAAACGCTTTCGACAAAGCCGATGATCGAAATGAGGAGGGCGGGCACCCACAACTGCTCGATCAGCGAAAGGTCGGTTGAAGCCAGGGCGAATGGCGGCAGGCCTGCGGGGATTTCTCCCACCAGATTGACGCCTTTCTCAGCGAGGTTGAAAGCGATCGCCGCAAGGATCGTCACCGCCACGGCCAGTACCGGCCCGGCCTTGATCGCGATATCTGCCGCGCGCGCGTTCATGCCGGTTGCCAGCAGGCTGCGCTTCATCCCCTTACGCACCCAGAACAGGAAAAGCGTCGCCGGAACACCGACAGCAAGCGTCCAGAGATTGGTCTCGCCAATGCTCGCAGCGAGGGAGGCGAGCATGGTCGGCCAATTGTCTCCGCCCGCCGATATGCCGAGGATGTGTTTCAGCTGGCTCGTCGCGATCAATATGCCGCTGGCGGTAATGAAACCGCTGATCACCGGGTGGGAAAGAAGGTTGGCGAGGAAGCCCGCTCGCAGGAAGCCAAGCACGGCAAGCATGATGCCCGAAAGGAAAGCGAGCGTAATTGCCGCTTCCAGATACTCCGCCGTGCCCTGCGCCGCGACAGCCCCCGCTGCGCTCGCGGTCATCAGGCTGATGACGGCTACGGGGCCCACCGCCAGCGTTCGGCTGGTGCCGAAGATCGCATAGGCGACCAGCGGCAGGATCGATGCGTACAGGCCGACAACCGGCGGAAGCCCTGCGAGCAGCGCATAGGCGAGGCTCTGCGGGATCAGCATGATGGTGACGATCACCGCCGCCACCAGATCGTCTGTCAGGATCGCACGGCTATAGCCGCGTCCCCATTCGAGAATGGGGAAGTATCGTCTCAACTCAGATGGCCGCGCAGGGAGGAGAGATCGTATCCCGCCTCGGCCGCGCGGGAGATGCGTTCATCGACAGAGAGGCCCATCGGGTTGGAGAGCGTTTCCATCGTGATACAGCGCGTACCACTGCGGCAATAGGCGAGCAGCGGACCATCGGCTTCGCGGCGGATGCGGGCGAATTCCGCCAAGGCCTCTTCAGGGAAATGGCCTCCCGATACGGGCACGTGGTGAAAGGTGAGGCCCGCTGCTTCGGCTGCGGCTTTGAGCTCTGCGAGCGGCGGCTGGCCGGGCTCTTCACCATCGGGGCGATTGCACATCACGGCGGTGTAGCCCACATCGGCGAGCGCCTGCATGTCCTCTGCCTGCACCTGCGGCGCGACCGCGAAACGATCATCGACTTTGCGAATATACATCAGCTTTTCCTTTCGGTGAAACGCACCAGCAGCATGCCTGCCATCATCGCGACAACAAAGATTGCGGCATCGACAGGGGCGATTGCGAGCGCGGCAAAGCCAGGGCCGGGGCAAAGGCCTGCAACGCCCCAGCCAATGCCGAACAGCGCTGCGCCGCCAATCAGTTTTGCGTCCAAATCGCTGCGGGTGGGGACGTGAAAGCCGTCTTCGAACAGCGGGCGCGCCATACCGGGAACGATACGCCACGCGATCGCCATGACGATGAGCGCGCCGCCCATGACGAAGGCAAGGGTCGGGTCCCAATCGCCGAAGAGATCGAGGAAACCGCGCACACGTGCCGGATCGGTCATTCCGCCAAGTGCAAGGCCAGCGCCGAACACGGTCCCGCCGATCAATCCTGTGATAGCCCGCGCGCTCATGACAGCACCTCCAGCCCCATGGCGTTCATTATTGCCACCGTGGCGATGCCCGTCGCCATGAAAGTTAGCGTTGCGACGATCGAGCGCACCGACAGGCGGCTCATCCCGCATACGCCGTGCCCGCTGGTGCAACCACTGCCGATGCGCGTGCCCACGCCCACCAGCAATCCGGCGATGATCAGCGGAACGGGGCCGGCAAAGCTCGGCTCAAGCCCGCCGCTCGCCAGCGCGATGATGAAAGCGCCAAGCGGCAGGCCGATGACGAAGGCCCATGCGCTCATCCGGTCCATGCCGCTTCCGCCGAGGCCTGCGGCTTTGGCAGCGATGCCGGAGACACCGGCGATCCGTCCAAGACCGAGCAGCATGATGGCCGCCGCAATGCCGATCAGCGCGCCGCCGGCAAGACCCGCCAGCGGTGCCGCGTCGGGAAAGCCGGGCAGGATGAAGGCGAGCAGCGTCATACCGCGTTCACCGGAATCTTTATGTAGCTCACCCCATTCTCCTCAGGTTCGGGAAGGCGACCCCCGCGAATATTCACCTGCACGCTGGGCAGGATCAGCGTCGGCATGTCGAGCGTCGCATCGCGCGCGGTGCGCATGGCGACGAATTCATCCTCGCTGGTGCCGTCCTTCACGTGGACATTGTTCTCGCGCTGCAATTTGACCGTGCTTTCCCAAGCGTATTCATCGCGCCCGGGCGCCTTGTAATCATGGCAGAGGAAGAGCCGCGTATCGTCTGGCAGGCGGAGCAGGCGGCGGATCGACTGGAATAGCTGGCGTGCATCGCCGCCGGGGAAATCCGCGCGTGCAGTCCCGAAGTCGGGCATGAACAGCGTGTCACCCACAAAGGCCGCATCGCCGATGATGAATGCCATGTCGGCGGGCGTGTGGCCCGGCACATGCAGGACGATGCCTTCCAATTCGCCAATGCTGAAATGCTCGCCATCGGTGAACAGGTGATCGAATTGCGATCCGTCCCGCTCGAAATCGGTGCCTGCATTGAAGAGCTTGCCGAACACATCCTGCACGCGGATGATTTGCTTGCCGATGCTAAGCTTTCCGCCGAGCTTTTCCTGCAGATAGGGCGCTGCCGAAATGTGATCGGCATGGGCATGGGTCTCGATATGCCAGGTGACGGTGAGATCGTTCGCCTCGACATATTCGATGATCCGGTCAGCCGAGCCGTAGGACGTGCGCCCGGATGCCGCCTGATAATCGAGCACGGAATCGATCACCGCCGCTTCTTTCGTGGCAGGATCGCTGACGACATAGCTGATGGTATTGGTCGCCTCGTCGAAGAAACCGGCGATGGTGGGGCGCTTTGCCGCATCGGCCAATGCTGCCTCTACCTGCGTGGTGGCTTGCTGGAGAGCGGTGTCTGTATCGGTCATGATGAATGCCTTTCCTCATAGGCCAATATGGTGAGCAGCGCGAAACTCGCCAACCAATGGGATGACATATAATCCTGATCGATCTGATCGATGGAGGCGTTATACAGCGCGATTTCCGGGGGGCCCTCGCGGGGCGGCAGATTGGCGGCTTTGCCGATTTCAATCCAGCTCCATGCGCGCGAGATGTTGAACCCGTCGAGATGGGCCATCTTGCCATCGCTGCGGTCGCGGGGAACCACGGGATCGAACAGGCAGGCGGGGCGGCCCTGCTCCAGATCGGGCAGATAGCCATCCAGCCACTCGGCAAAGGGCACGCGGCCCACTTTGCGCATCAGCTGCGCCACGGTGAGCGTGCCGGAGAGGAAATCATCGCCGGAAGGTTCAATCGGGCGGACATCGCGCTGCCCCTCGAACCAGCCCATTGCGCTATCGCCGATCAAACGGGCGAGCGCCGGATCGAACACCTCCGCCCAATCGAGCGACAGGCGCATGGCGAAGGCCGTGTTGAAATGGGTTCCGGTGCGGATCGGATAGGCGAGGGCTTTAAGGTAATCGCGCCACCCGGCGGCGAATTGGCGCGCGAGCGGCTCCATATGCTGCGCCCAGGGCTTTGCCTGATCCTGCGATGCCTCCAGATGCAGCTTGAGATACCATGCCCAGCCGTAGGGCCGCTCGAACCCGCGCGATTCCGGGCGCTTGGCATAGGCGGTTTCGACGGCGAAATTATCAGCCGTAAAAAGCTCGTCCGCCAGCGCGGTGATCTGCGGGACTTCGGGCAGATCGGGATAGATCCGCCGGATCGTCAGCAGCAGCCACCAGCTGTGCACGCAGCTATGCCAGTCGAAACTGCCGAAGAACACCGGATGCAGCACGCGCGGGCTTTGCGCATCGGCATCGTTTCCCATCACATGGTCAAGCTTGTTGGGATATTCCTGAGTGACATGGCCCAGCGCGGTGCGCGCGAAACGTCCGGCCATGGATGGATCCACGCTCATTTCGCTGGCCCGTATCCGCCGCCACCCGGCGTGCGGATTACCACCATATCGCCCGGTTCGACTTCTGCAGAGCCCTGCGCGCCCAGCTGCGTGACGCGGCCATCGGTATGTTCCACAAAGGTCTCCCCCGGCTTTGCATCCTCGCCACCTTTGATGCCGTGCGGAGCGATCTTCCGGCGATTGGCGAGCATCTGCACCTGCATGGTCTCGCGGAAGGCAAGACGGCGTTCAACCCCTTCTCCACCGCGCTGAGCCCCTTTTCCGCCCGAGCCGCTGCGAATGGCAAAGGCATCCACCCGCACCGGCAGCCGCGCTTCGAGCACTTCGGGATCGGTGAGGCGCGAATTGGTCATATGAGTCTGCACGGCATCAGTGCCCGGATGATCCGGTCCCGCACCCGATCCGCCACAGATCGTCTCGTAATACTGATGCTCGGCATTGCCGAAGGTAAGATTGTTCATCGTGCCCTGCGCTGGGGCAAGCGCGCCGCACGCCGCCAGCACCGCGTCGGTGACGACCTGGCTCGTCTCGACATTCCCCGCGACAATCGCGGCAGGCGGATTGGGGGAGAGCATTGAGCCTTCGGGAATGCGCAGGGTTACAGGCCGCAGGCACCCGTCATTGAGCGGCACATCGTCATCGACAAGGCAGCGCAGCGCGTAGAGCACGGCGGCGCGGGTGATGGAGGCGGGGGCATTGAAATTGTCACCCAGCTGCGCGCTGGTCCCGGTGAAGTCGAAGATTGCGGAGCGGTTTTCGCGGTCGATGGAGATGCCTACGCGCACCTTAGCGCCATTGTCCATGCCATAGGCGAACTCGCCTTCGGGCAGGCTTTCCAGCAAAGTGCGCACGGCCGCTTCGCCATTGTCCATGACATGGCCCATATAGGCGGTGATGACCTCGCCGCCGTGCTCGCTCGCGGCATTGCCGAGCAGGTCGCTTCCCCGCGCGCAGGCGGCAAGCTGGGCTTTCAGGTCCGAGATATTGCGATCGGGATTGCGTACCGGATGTTCGCCTGCCCCCAGCAATGCGCGTATCTCCGCCTCGCAGAACCGCCCTTCATCCACCAGCAGCACATCGTCGAGGCGAATGCCTTCATCGTGGATTGTGCGACTGTTCGGCGGCATGGAGCCGGGCGCGATCCCGCCGATATCGGCATGATGCCCGCGCGCGGCGACAAAGGCCTGCGGATTGGGCGAGCTCTCGCTCCAGAATACCGGCACGATCACCGTCACATCGGGCAGATGAGTGCCGCCGTTGTAGGGATCGTTCACCGCGTAAGCGTCACCGCGCCGAATGCCGCGCGGGCTGTTTGCGCGATTGGCGATGACCGTGCGGATGCTTGCCGACATGCTGCCCAGATGCACAGGGATATGCGGCGCATTGGCGATCAGCGATCCTTCCGCATCGAACAGCGCGCAGGAAAAATCGAGCCGCTCCTTGATGTTCACCGAGCTGGCCGTGGCTTCCAGCACCACGCCCATCTCTTCGGCAATCGCCATGAAGGCGTTGTTGAAAATGGCGAGGCGGACGGGGTCTACCTGCGTTCCGGCAGCGGGTGCGCGCGTCTGCTCTGCGCTGCGGGTGAGGATGATAGAGCCGTCTTCTACGAGCTTTGCGCTCCACCCCTCCTCGACGATTGTCGTTGCGCTGGGATCGGCGATGAGCGCGGGGCCTTCCAGAGACTCACCGCGCGCAAGCTGACCCCGGGTCTCGCATTCAGCACGTGCGGCGAGCCCGCCGCTGGTTCCCTGCGCCTCCACGCTCAGCGCTTCGAGGATGATCGGTGCGTCCTCGTCAGACCAGCCGAAACGCTTGCGATGCTCTTCGCGGAAGGTACTGTCTGCATCGTCACTCAGCGGCAGGTCGAGCGTCGTATCGCTGCCATCGAAACGCAGTCGCAAACGGGTGATGAGAGCGATATTGATGTCTGCGATACCCTGCGCATTCAAATCACCGCGCGCGACATCCTGCAAATCGGCGAGCGCGGCTGAGTAATCTTCCGAAAGTGGTTTCACCACGCCCGCTTCGCGCATGGCGATAACCGGAGCGAGGCCTATGCCATAGGCGCTCAAAATGCCGGAGAAGGGGTGCACCAGCACCGTTTCCATCCCCAGCTCATCCGCCACGCGGCAGGCGAATTGCCCGCCCGCTCCACCGAAACAGGCTAGTGCGTGGGTGGTCACATCATGCCCGCGCGCGGTTGAAATCTTGCGGATGGCATTCGCCATTTCATCGACGGCGAGGGTGAGGAAACCTTCTGCCAGTTCGTCCAGCGCCATCGGCTCCGGCAGCGTTGCGGCGACTTCCGCGAGGTGTGCGCGCGATGCTTCGGGATCGATCGGCTGGTCACCATCCGGCCCGAAGACATGCGGAAACTCCTCCGGGTCGATCCGGCCGAGAACCAGATTGCAATCGGTCACCGTCAGCGGGCCGCCCTTGCGATAACAGGCGGGGCCGGGGTCAGCGCCCGCGCTTTCGGGGCCGACGCGCAGACGTTGCCCGTCGAAGCGGCAGATCGAGCCACCACCCGCTGCCACCGTGTGAACCTGCATCATCGGCGCGGCGATGCGCACGCCTGCGACAACGCTTTCTCCAGTGCGTTCATATTCGCCCGAATAATGGCAGACATCGGTGCTTGTGCCGCCCATGTCGAAGCCGATAAGCCTGGTGTAACCGAGCGCCTCTGCCGTCCGGGCCATGCCCACAACGCCGCCTGCCGGGCCGGAAAGCACCGCATCCTTGCCGCGAAAGGCGTGGGCATCGGCGAGGCCGCCGTTCGATTGCATGAAGCGCAAACTGCCGTGATCGGGAAGGCGCTCTGCCAATTGCTCGACGTACTCGCGGATCACGGGCGAGAGATAGGCGTCGGCAACGCTGGTATCGCCGCGCGGGACGAGGCGGATCAGAGGGGACACTTCATGACTGGCGCTGACCTGCGTAAAACCCAGCTCGCGCGCGATCGCTGCCACGCGCTTCTCGTGATCGGTGTAGGTCCAGCCGTGCATCAGCACGATAGCAAGCGCGTCGAAGCCTTCATCGCGCAATGCCTGCAAGTCGCGCTTTGCGGCCGCTTCATCGAGAGGCGTCAGCACTTCGCCGTCAGCGCCTAGGCGTTCGGTAATTTCGATCGTGCGTTGTTCCAGCCGTTCGGGCTTTACGATGTGCCGCGCGAAAATGTCCGGACGCGACTGGTTGCCGATCCGCAGCGCATCGCGGTGTCCCTGCGTTATCGCGAGAGCAACGCGCGCACCTTGACGTTCCAGCAGAGCATTGGTGGCAATCGTCGTGCCGATGCGCAGCTCTGCAATCGGAGCCTCTCCATGCTCTTCCATCACGCGCCGCACGGCCTCGCTTGCGGCATCGGGATATTGCTGCGGATTGCTGGAAAGCAGCTTGGTTGTCACCAGCCGCCCATCGGGCAGCTGCGCCACCACATCGGTGAAGGTGCCGCCGCGATCTATGGCGAAGCGATAAGATGCCGTCATCCGCCGATCTCTAAGCAAAGCGGAACACAATTGCCACGCTTGCGTCAGGAAAGGGAGCGCGCGAAAAGGCGCGTGAGGAGACAAGGGTAATGGCGGAAACCGGATATCTCGGCAAACGCAAGAAACTGGACTGGAAGCTGGTGGTCGGCATCGTGCTGTTCCACCTGCTGGTGCTTTACGGTCTTGCCCGTGCTCTGGTCCCCGAGTTCACCGCCAATGTGATTGAGCAGGCGACCTCGATCGTCACCGTCACCGTGCGCACCGCAGAGCCCGAAGCCGAACCCAGCATTGCGCCGCCCCAGCCCGATGAAGGCGCTGCCGGAGAAGAAGGCCGCGAAGCGACGGCACGGGAAGTCACCGCGCCCGAGCAGCCCCTGCCGCGCCCCAGTCCGGCCCCCCGCGCATCCTCCACCGGCACCGCCAATGCCTCGGGCGCACGGCGCGAGGGCGAGGGAACAGGCGCAGGCGGAGATGGCGATGGCACGGGCAGCGGCAGGCGCGGTTCGGGCAGCGGCGGTGCAGTTGCAGTGGGGCCGTCGGTCCGCTCCGGCGAGCTCAATGAAGCACGCGATTTCCCCGTGCCCGAAGGGGGCCGGCAGGCGCGCTTCGGCGGATCGGTGACCGTGCATTTCACCGTCACTACCGATGGCCGCGCGAGGAACTGCTCGGTCGCTTCCAGCAATGTCGATGCCGCTACAACTGCACAGGTCTGCCCGCTGGTGATGGAGCGCATTCGCTTCAATCCGGCTACGACCGCAGAGGGCACGCCGGTAGAAGCGCGATACGGGTACCGCGTGGATTTCCGCGCGCGATCCTAGAGTTCGGGCTTGCAGTCTTGGCCGCGTTTCCACACAGGGTAGCGGCATGAGCCTCATTCATCCTGTTATTATGTGCGGGGGCAGCGGAACGCGCCTCTGGCCGCGCAGTCGCAAGTCCAAGCCCAAGCCTTTCCTGCCGCTGGTAGGAGATACGACGCTTTTCGAGCAGACGCTCGCTCGCGCGAGCGATCCGGCACAATTCGCAGCGCCCGTAATTGTCACCGGCACAGCGCATTTGCCGCATGTCGAAGCGCAATTGTCGGCGCCGGGCGCGCAAATCATCGTCGAGCCGGAGGCGAAGAACACCGCCGCCGCGATTGCTCTCGCTGCGCTCCGCCTTCCTCAAGATGCGGTGATGCTGGTCTGCCCGAGCGATCATCACATCGCCGATGTGCCCGCCTTCCAGGCCGCAGCGCAGGCAGCGGCAAAGCTGGCGCGAGACGATCACATGGTGGCTTTCGGCATCACGCCGACGCATCCTGAAACGGGCTATGGCTATATCCTGCAGGGTGATGCGCTAGAGGGCGGCTTTGCTGTCCGGCAGTTCGTTGAAAAGCCCGATCTGGAACGTGCCACCGGGTTCATGGCCGATGGCGGATATAGCTGGAACGGCGGGATTTTCGCTTTCCGAGCTGGTGCTTTCATCGCCGAGCTTGAAGCACATCGCCCTGAGCTGGCGGCGGCAGTCCGTGCGTCCGTGGATGGCGGCAAGCAGGATGGCGCGCGGTTCCATCCGGCGGCCGATGCCTTTGCGCAAATCCAGTCTGAATCGGTCGATTACGCGGTAATGGAAGAAACATCCCGCGCGGCCATGGTGCCGGTCTCCATGGGCTGGTCCGATATCGGCAGCTGGCATTCGCTGCGCGATGCACGCGAGGCCGATGGTGAGGGAAACCGCGTGCGTGGCAAGGCCGACTTGGTCGATTGCAGCAATGTGCTGGTCGACAGTGACGGGCCGCGCGTTTCGGTTATCGGGCTCAGCGATGTGGCTGTCGTCGTCGACGATGGCGATGTGCTCGTCACCACCATGGCTGGCGCACAGGAAGTCGGCTCGCTTCCGGGCGCGAAAAACCAGTAATCGCGTCTAGCTCTTCAGCTCTGCGACGATCTTTTCGAGATCGGATTTGGCGTAAGGCTTCTGGATGACGCCGCGCGCTTCCGTGCGGGTAAGCTTGTCCATCGCTTCGCCATAGCCGGTAACGAACCAGAACGGGATCCCCCGCTCCGCGAGTGCCTTTGCGACTGGCTCGCTGGTTTCATCGCCCAGGTTGAAGTCGAGCATGGCGAAAGCGGGTGAACTGCTTTCCAGCATGTCGAGCGCCGAAGCGCAGCTTGCCGCGACATTGATATTCGCAAAGCCCATGTCGGACAGCATCTCTTCTGCGTCCATCGCGATGATCATGCTGTCTTCCACCACCAGCACGCCATCGCGGCGATCGGATTTGCTCACGCGTGCAGATCTTTCTTTCTCAATGGCAGCATCCTCTGCATCCTTCTCTTCACTATGTTCCGAAGGGTCAACCAGATTGGATGGGATAACGAAATCAGCCTCCACGCCTGACAATTCATAGCGAATCTGCGCGTCGCCCTTGAGCTCATAGGGAATCGATTTCTCGATGATCGTCGAGCCGAAACCGCGCCGTTTGGGGGCCTTGACCGGAGGCCCGCCAATTTCGCGCCAGTGGATTTCCAGATCGGTATGGCGATTGAATTCAAGCGCGATTTCCAGATGGCCCTTGCGATCGCACAGACAGCCGTACTTCGCCGAATTGGTCATCATCTCATGGATCACGAGCGCCAATACGGTGAAGGCTTCGGGCGAAATCAGCGCGTCCGGTCCGGTGATCGTTACCCTGTCGGCCTTATCCGAAAGATAGGCCTCGGCCTCGGCAAGGATCAGCTCTTTCAGCGAGGCGGGTGACCACTGCTTGCGGGTAATCTGGTCATGCGCCAGCGCCAGCGCCCGAATTCGCCCACCGACCATGTCTGCGAATTGGCCGATGTCTGTCGCTTCGCTTTTGCTCTGCCCGATCAGGCTGCGGATCAGCGTAAGGATATTACGCACGCGATGGTTGAGCTCGGCGATCAGCAGTTCCTGTCGCTCCTGCGCGCGGGTGCGTTCCTGCATCTGCTCGTCGGTAATGCGCAGGATGACTTCGAGCAGCGTGACGCGCAGGTTTTCTGCAATCAGCAGCTCTTCTTCGGTCCAGGGCGCGGATTTCCCGCTGACCTCTTCCTTCCACGCGGCAAAGCTTTCGCGCGGAGTGAGCCGGTCGCCATCGGGGCCCGCCTGCACGGGCTTTTGCGGGTTGCCGGCCCAGGTCACCACCTGCGTCATTTCGCGCCGCCACAACACGACATAATCGCGCGGCCGCCTGGATACGGGGATAATCAGCGCGCCGGCTGCCTTGTCGGCAAAAGCTCCGGCGGCCGGGATTATGCCGGCAAGCGAATCATTGTGAACAAGCCTGCCGGTAGAAGAGGTGTTGAGAGAGGGGATGATCGCTGCAAATTCGCTTTCGCTCGGCGCATGTCCGCGCGAGGTGTATTCGCCATCGATATAGGCGCTGAGCCCGTCATGCGGGATGATCTTTTCGATCGACTCTTCGATCACGCCGAGATTCTTGGACAGCGATCCTCCGCCGACAAGGACGCTCATCAGCTTTTCATGCAAGATGCGGGCTTTATCTCGCACCTTGTGTCCTGCAGATACTATGGCGAGATCGAGCTGCATGGAGAACAGCTGCGAGAACAGTTCCGCCATGGTGCGGACCGGGAAAGGCAACACTTTCGCCGAGTAATTGTGACAGGCGAACAGGCCCCACAATTTGCCGCGCACTACGATCGAGATGCTGAGGCTCGCCTTCACACCCATGTTCTGCAGATACTGGATGTGAATAGGTGACACCGAGCGCAGCGTGCTCATGGAGAGATCGATCGGCGCACCATCTAGCGTCGTTGCAGGCTCGATCGGGACAGGCGTTGCATCGACGTCGCTGATGATGCGGAACAGGTTGCGCAGATAAAGCTGGCGCGCTTGCTTGGGAATGTCGCTAGCCGGGTAGCGCAGGCCGTGGAACGCTTCGAGATCGCGCTCCCTTGCTTCGGCAATCACTTCACCGCTTTCGTCGGGATGGAAGCGGTAAACCATGACCCGGTCAAAGCCGAGCAAGGTCTTCAGCTCGCGAGCGGCCGCATCACACAATTCGGGGATCGTGGAGAGCTGCTCAAGCCGGCGCATAACGGGACGCAGCGCGCTCGTCTGGTGATTTGCGCCATCGCGCGGGGTCGGCTCGATCTCGATTACGATGTAGTCGCCAGAGATATGCACGGCGACATCGAAGATGCGATTGTCGTGCAGCAGATCAACGCCGAAGATCCGCTCGACCTCTTCCATCTCGCGGGCGTGGCTGATCCTCTCGCGAAGCGTGGAGAGAGCATCGGCGCTCAAATGGTCGGACAGCCTGTCTCCGATGCCAACATCGCTGCGTGCTTGCAGGACATCATCGAGATTGGCCGAGCGAAACGCGACGTTCCAGTCGGCGGTCACCGCGATCAGCGCGCCGAAGTCCTGAATGTGACCCAACTGGTGGATCGGCTCCCGATCGCAGCTAGTCAAATCGACAGGTTGCGAATGAACATTCATGCGGCGGCTTTGCTTTCTGCCTGATCGGCGAAGACGGTCAAGAAATGAGCAAAAACCGTTGATGCAGCGGTGATCGCAGGTTGCGCATGGACTGCGGACACAGGTCGGTCAAGTTGCGGGCGAAGCTCGCACCAGAAACGCTGCATTTTTTTATCAGCAAGGAAGCTGCAGGGCGAATCGGACTCGGTATCCTGTAGCGTTTTCAGCATCATGCGATTGCCGAGGTGCGAACCGGCGATAGCCCACGCCAGACCGATCGGATCGACCCCGACAGGAAGTTTGAACTGGAGAGAGGTCTGCGGAATTGCACAGCCCATGGCGGCAAGATCAGCGGCGATAAGATGCGCGACAGGAGGCGGCGCGACTTGCTCCGGGCATGCGCGCTCCACCCAGGCCTCAATCGGCACACGCGCACGATACTGACGCGTCAGGAAGCGGGCATAGCCAACCGGGTCGGTCAGATCGTCGGCGCTGGCTGTCGCATCAAGAGCCGCGTGACTCGCAGCGGTCTCCTGGCGCAGCAACAGGCGCAATGGGACCGTTTCGGTCTCTTGTGTCACGACCTCTTTCTCCACCCCGCAGCGCTGTCGCGCTGGAAACTTGTCTTCGCAATCCTATAGGTGATTACTTACTCTGGCCTGACCGAAGCTGAACGCGGGCACAAAGTCCAGTAAATTACGGAGCTTACGCATGATCGAGACTGGCGCAATGATCGCCCAAACCATCCAGTTGGCGCTGGCGCCGGTGTTCGTGCTGGTGGCAATTGGCAGCATTATCGGCACGTTAACGCAGCGGTTGGGGCGTGTGGTCGATCGCAGTCGGGAATTGCAGAGGCTTCATGGCAAAACCGAAGGCGCGGAACACGATATGGTGGTGCGCGAGATCCGCCAGCTTGACCGGCGCATCGATCTGATCGGCAGCGCGCTGAGGACCTTGGTGCAGTCAGGCCTGATAATCGGGGTCACGGTGGTGCTGCTGTTTGCCGAGGAATTCGCGCATATCGGGCTCAACCCGATTGCAGCGGGCACATTCATCCTGGCGATTGGGCTGCTGATGTGGGCGCTGGTGCTGTTTCTGCGCGAAACACGCGAAGCGACCGAAGCGCTGCGCATTCCGGAAAGCTATCTGGAGAAAGAGCGCACGCTCTGATCGCCTATTCTTTCGGCGGCTCCAGCATGCGGCGACCCTGATCGGCAATGGCTCCTTCGACAATCGGCTTCAGGAAGCCGAGCGCGGGCGGCAGGATCATTTCGAACAGCACCTGCTCGTCTTCAATGTCGATCGTGCCCGTCAGCGCCTGACCCATCGCCGTGATGGAAAGCGCCATGCGGTCTTCGGTCGGCCAGCTGGTGGTGATTTCGGCCATGCCGCCCGGCATGTTGTCGCCGATCTGGTGGCCGTTTTCCTGCAAGCGGCGGCGGACCTCTTCCCGGCCCAGATTGTGCGGTATCGCAACTTGCATCAGTTCCTGGCCTTTGTTTTATCGAAATCGGGGAGGGGAACGCCCGATCCCTCGTTCAGTGGCACGCCGTTTTCCAGCGGATTGCCCTCGGCATCGCCATAACGGTAATCGAGATAGCGATCCTTGATCGCCAGATCGTCCAGCGAACCTTCCGCCAGCTGCCGGGTCATGGCATCGACTTCCTTGCTGATTTTCGTGAGGCTGCGTTCCAGCTGCGCATCGGGCGTTGAGCCGGCGCGTTCCTCGGTCCGCAAATGCGCAGGGATTTTGGTGTAGCTCTCAATCGTCTCGGGCAGGATCTCGCCCACCAGCTTGCGCACTTCACCTGCCGCCGGATGGCCGGGATCGACATGGGCGAGCTGCTTGCCGAGCGCATCGAGCTGTCCGCCAAGCTCGCCGACAATACGCGCCGCAGGTGCGGGCAGGGCATCGCGCTGGTGCTCCAGCCACAATTCGGTGCGCGCCACCAGTTGCTGGGCATCGATGGTGCGGCTGAGGTCGGCACGCTTGGGCGCTTTGACCTTGGGAAAGTTGGAGAAGATGAAAATCGCCGCGATAATCGCCATGGCAACAATCATCACGCCGCCAAAACCAAGCGCATTCACAAAGGCGCCGAAAATGCTCGCGCCCGCAAGAATGGCGAGAACAGTGCCGAGAAACAGCTTGAGCCGCTGCATCCGGTTGGAGCGCTTGATCCGCCGCGAACCGTCCCCGATGGAACCAGCGCGGCGGTGATAGCCACCATCGCGCTGGACCTGCAGGCTGCTGCGAGCCTCTCGCATGATCCGGTCAGATTCGTGTGTACTGTCAGCCATTTACGCGCCCTTACGGCTCCAGCGTCAGCAGGCCGCTGTCCTGCACCTGCTGGGCGGCCTGGGCCTGCCCTTCGGCGCGGGCGATATAGCCCTTGGATTTCTCGACTTCGGTCGAGAGCATATCCACGGTCTGCTTCATGCTGTCGAGCGCGCGGATCTTGAAGCTGTCGACCTCGTCCATCGTGTCATAGATATTCTGGAAGGCGCGCTGCAGTGTCTCCATCGGGATCGTGCTGCTGGCGGCCTGCTCGTGGATTTTGGCGGTGTTCTCGCGCAGCATCTCACCGGTGGAATCGATGATCCCGGCAGTGGTCTGGTTCAGCGCGGTAATCTGGCCGAGCACCAGCTTCTGATTGGTCATTGCCTGCGCCACCGTCACTGCCGTTCGCAGCGCGCCGACAGTCGTGGTGCTGGCGCGATCGACACCTTTCACCAGTTCGACATTGTTCTTCTTGACGAGGTCGAGCGCGAGATAGCCCTGCACGCTAACCGCCATCTGTGTGAGGAGGTCCTGCGTGCGCTGGCGAACATAGAACAGCGCGGTTTCACGGATAGCCTTGGCCTTTTCCGGATCGGTCGCGTCGAGTTCTGCGGCTTTTTCCTCAAGCTCTCCATCCAGCGTCTTGGCGATATGGATCATCTGCTCGAGCTTGCCCATGGCTTCCCACAGCTTCTGCCGCTCCACATCGATGGCGGCATTGTCCATGATCAGCTCATCCTTGCCGCTGGAGAGCCGGGCGAGGATCGACTGGATATGGCCCTGCGCAGATGTGTAGCTGTCGAAGTAGTTCTTGAGCTTGTTGCCGAAGGGGATGATGCCGAAGAGCTTGCGCCCGGTCAGCTTGCCCTTGCGGCCGGGATCGAGATCTTCGACCGTGCGGCGCAGTTCTGCAAGGTCGGCACCGACGCCTGAATCCTGGTCCATCGCGCGGACCGGGCGATCGAGGAAGCGGTTGGACATCTGGCTGGCCGCCATGATTTCCTTGCGCCCCATATTGGTGATCTGGTCCACCTTCTTGCCGAAATCGGGCGAATTGGCATCGAGCGCGATCAGCTCGTCAACAAAGCCATCGACCTTTTGTTGCAGCTTGCTTTTCTGCTCCTCATTCACGGGGACGAGGCCAGCGGCCTTTTCGGGCGCGACATGCGGCACCGGATCGGGCGGTGTCAGCTCCAAATCGTTTTCGGTCTTGGTCGTCGTCTGGTTCGTCGTGGCCATCGCGGCAAAAATCCCTCTCTGCTCCTACTTCACTGTATTAGTGATGCAAGACACGTGTTTCAACCTTTGTCCTTGGGAGTTTCCGCGATAATAGGCTGCAATGCAAACACCAAACGCACCTGAGGCGGAGAAGGCGAGCGCGGCCGAGCAGCCGCTGGAAAAAGCGAAAGCCAATCTCGCCGAGATATTGACCCACTTCAACAGCTGGTGGCGCAAGGATGTAAGCGGCACGGTGGACCAGATCGCGGTGATCGAAAAGCGCCGCGCGGAATGTGCGCTGTCCGCCCGCTATTTGCTGATGACCTGTATGAGCGCGGGCATCGCCGTGCTCGGTCTGCTGCAGGGCTCCACCGCAGTCGTGATCGGCGCGATGTTGCTCAGCCCGCTGATGGACCCGATTATGGGCGTCGGCTTTGCGCTGGCTATAGGGGATTTCCAATGGCTGCGACAATCGGCGAAGTCGCTCGCAGTAGGGGTGATATTCGCGATCCTGTTCTGCGCGCTGATCGTGTTCTTCTCGCCGGTGCAGCAGATCACCTCGGAAATTGCCGCGCGAACCCGTCCGACCTTGCTTGACCTTGGCGTGGCGATTTTTTCCTCGGTCGCGGGCGCCTATGCCATGATCCGCGGGCGCGAAGGCACGATTGTGGGTGTGGCGATCGCCACCGCCTTGATGCCGCCGCTCGCCGTGGTCGGTTTCGGCCTTGCGGTGTGGAACGGCACGGTCTTCTGGGGCGCACTGTTCCTCTTCATTACCAACCTCACAGCCATCGCGCTGACCGCCACCGCGATGGCGCGCGCTTACGGCTTTTCGACGAGCCTTTCCGAGAAACAGACGCAGTTGCAGGCCTTCCTGATTTTCAGCGCCTTTGTAGTGCTGGCCATCCCGCTGTTCCTCTCGCTGCGACAGATCGTGTGGGAATCGACCGCCACCCGCACGATGAACTCCGCCATCGTGGAGATATTTGACGGCCGCGCCCGGGTGGACCGGATGGAGCCCAATTACGAAGGCGAAACCATCCAGATCGTAACCACAGTGCTGACGCCTGAAATCATCGCTGATGCTGAGCTCCTGGCCGAAGCATCGATAGCCGAGCGGCTGGGCCGTCCGGTCGATGTTTCGCTCACCCAGATCCCGGTCGGCACCAGTGAGGATGCCGCCGAAGAAGCTCAGTTGGCCGCTGCCCGCCTGCGAGAGGCCGAAGCGGCAGAGCAGATGGAGAATATCGCCGATCGGCTCGCACTGCTTGCAGGCGTGCCTGCAGACGACGTGACGATTGATCGCCAGCGCCGCCGTGCTCTGGTTGTCGCGCGCCCGCTGACCGGCGCGACCATGGCTACCTATGCCGAGCTTGAGCGCCGGATCGATGCGACCGAGCCCGAATGGGACATCCGCTTTACGCCGCCCGTCCGCCCGCTGTCCGACATCCCGTTCGAACGCGTGGCGGCTGATGGCGAGGGCGATGGTCCGGCGTGGCGACCCACCGCAGAGGGGCGCCGCGCGCTCATGGTGGCAAGCTGGGCGCAGGACCGGACGAGCATTCCGGTCCGCCTGACGGGTCCGGCCGAATCTGTGGCGATGCTGCGCACGATCCTCTCGGCTGAAGAGCGCACGATGATGGAAGACGTCACCGGCCCGGGCTACGGCACGGTCACCGTCGAATGGGTCACAGGGGAATAATCATGCCAGCCGAACTTACCGTCCTTGCGCTTTCCGGCGTGCTGCTGATCGTCCACATCTTCGTAGCGATCCATTACAAGACGAAGCAATATGGCGTCGACTGGAATATGGGCGCGCGCGATGAGGATACAGAGCCGCTCAATGATATTGCCGGACGGCTGCAACGCGCGTCAGACAATTTCCGCGAAACCCTGCCGCTCGCGATCATCGCGCTTCTGGGCGTGGTGCTGGCCGACAAGGCGAACGAGTGGACCGCCATTGCCGCCTGGGTGTGGCTCGGCGCGCGGCTCGTGTATCTCCCGCTCTATTGGGCAGGCATTCCTAAGGTCCGAACCTACGTATGGGCGGTAAGCCTGCTGGCACTCCTGTATGTACTGGGCGTGTTGCTGCTGGGCTAAACTAGCTGTGGCTTAGCGCCTGAAGGAGCGCGCGATTACGAGAGTTTAATCGCTGCGGAATTGACTCCTTACTGTTAACCGCGTTCACTCTGCCCCATTCACGTGCTGGCTGGGGGCGGTTCGTTGCGATTGGGGTCTATATTATTGACGGCGTGTTTGGGGGGCTGGTCAATGGCAGCCTCCGCCGGCGTAGAAGATCGACCACAACTGTACGATAGCAGCAGCGTCGAAACAGCCGCCGAGAAATCGGCTGCTCCCATGGCCATGCCTTCATTCAAGTTTTGGATGGATGCAAACGGGCAGTGGGTTCAGCATCTGCTTTCCTCGCCTGGCGGAGAACAACATACTGATCCGGGCAGGATGTTCGACTATTTGATGCGACTCCGGCAGCGATGCGCGCGATCACCTGATGATGAATGCGAATTGCTCAGCGAAGCGCATCGATCAGTCTATCGAATCCTGCTCGGGGCGGCTGAAAACCGGCTTTGCGCGACGTCAGCTTCGGGTTTTCAGAAATATTATCGCTCTCCGCAGCAAGCGACGGCGGCGACGCGTCGGAACTATCTTTCGCATTGCTTCGCCTCGCTGACTTCCGAGCCTTTAGAATCGCGCGCTGCCGTGCTGGAGAATGCAGAGCAAGCTGACGGGCTGAGCAGCGCGATCGGCATCGTCCTCGGAAGTGACAGCAACCCAATCTGCGCGGGGCTGATCGCGACTGATGGACAATTCTTGACGGCCCATCACTGTGTAGAACATGTCCAGAATGCCGGGCATCGTATTTTTCAGGCCTCTAGCGGAAGCGCACTGAACGTCACTTTTGTGGGCGGGGGAGGCGGAACGAATAATCGCCGGGACTGGGCGGTATATTCGGTGGACGACCCGGGCAGCGTATCGGTGAGGAAAGTCTCCTACCAGCAAGCCGCCCCGTTCACCGAAGCCACCCTTATCGCCGCATGGCCGCACCTTGACGACCGCAGGGATCGCCCAGAGCATTTGGTCGATGCGCTCCATTTTCCGCGCGATAACCTGTGCGAAGTCGTTGCGGTGAGGCGCGGCAAGGAGGGCACGAGCCACCTGGCCTGTCACACAGTGATCGGAATGTCGGGATCGCCGGTCTTTCTGGCCGATTCCGACGCCGACACGCCCGCATTCGTCGGGCTAATCGTCGGCGGCAATATCAGGCTTCCCGCATCGGAAAGTGACCAGCTGCAGCTATCCAACCCGACTTTCATGCTTGATCAGGAATTCATTGGACTAGGGGGTAACAAATGAAGACAATCTGGAAATACGCATGCGCCAGCGTGCTGGCAGCCATTTCTGCTGGCCCGGCCTTCGCCAGTTCAGGCGAGACCGAAATCGTCGGCCGATTGGAAGTCCTGGACCAATGTCCCGTTCATCAGGCCAGCCAAAGCCAGACCGAGAGCTTGATTGGAACCATTCTCGCGGGCGTAGTCGGCGGTGTGGCAGAGCAAGCCCTGTCCGGACTTTCCGACGCCATTCGGCGTGCCTCGCAAGAGCATGCCTACACCGCATCGGACAGCACATCCTATTTCGCCGGTACGCTGCACCAGCCAACCGAAAGTCCGGCAAGGCCGTGGCGCTATACGGCGGATGCGCACTGCCTTGTGTTTTTCGTTCCATCAAGTGGGGGTGATGACTGGGATAATTTCGAAGCCGCTTTGCTCCGCGACACAGGTCTTACAAACGCTGACATAACGGCTTTAACCGCAGCGGCGAGCGAGGACGACTCGACACCGGCTGGCGTGTTTGCACAGTATGGTTTTCTGGACAACACCCCGCGCGCCTATTTTGAAATCCGCGTTCAGCCGACGCCTGAGGGCACGCACATCACGCCGGTAACAGCATGGTATGGTGCCTCGATTGCGAACGGGTCTTCGCGAACGAGACCGGCAGAACTGCTTGTCGAACTGGCCCTTCCTGCGAATGCTGAAAACCAGGACCTGGGTGCGATTTATTCCGTGGCACGGATGCGGCTGCCAAATCTGCGCCCCAATCGGGATAAGGTCTATAATGCGGCAGATCTTTCCGAGGTCTCGGAGATTTTCTATCCTAACGCGCCTGCCGAAGGGTATCCTGCGAGCCGCGTGAATGCGCTCAATGCGATTGACCAGCGCGGCGTGACGGCGCAGATTGAGATGTTCAACGCTTTGGTCGGCCTTCACTCACTGCAAGCTGCCACCACTCGTGACCCGACTAAAATCGCGGTGGCCGAAGGGCGAATTCGCGTGGCAAGAGCAGCGCTGGCCGCTGCCGAAGCGGAAAGCTGCCGGCTACGCGGTGTCTCCTATTCGCCGCTTGGAACGGTGAGCGATCCGGCGCAATTCTACGATGCCGTTTTTGGCGCGAGCCGCTGCGCCCCTCAGCCCAGAGACGATCAGGGTGAGCCGACCAGCGGCCTCCACCGGAGCGAGCTTGGCGCTACCAATGCGCGCGTCTCCTTCATCGTGGTTCGGCGCCCCAGCCGTTTCGGCATCGCCGTTGCCGATGTTCTCAGCGGCCAGTCCGAAGCGCTTGGCACTGCAGTGACCGGCGCGCTCACGCCAGAAAGCGAATTCACAACCGCACAGACCACTTATGCGACCAAACTTGCTGCGGCACAGAGCGCAGAGGCCGCCTACTACGCAGCTGCGGCAGGCGATGATGCTGCTGCGACCGCAGCGGCGCGAAGCGCGATGATAGGGGCAATGGCCGCAGCGAACGAAGCGGCGGCCGCTGTCGGCGAGCCCTTGCCTTATCCCAATGTGATGAGCTTGCTGATGACGCCTTAGGCCGCCAGTTCCAGCGGGGCGATTTCTCCGGAGAGGTAGAGCTTCTTCGCTTTTGCCCTGCTCAATTTGCCGCTGCTGGTGCGCGGCAGGGTGCGGGGCGGGATCAGTTCGACGACGCAGTTCATGCCAGTGACGGAGCGGACCTTGTCGGCGATTTCGTTGCGCAGTTTCACTCGCTCTTCCGGATCGCTCACGCGGCAATGGACCAGCACGGCGGGTGCTTCTTCGCCATTGTCGGTTTCGACCGAGAAGGCAGCGATATCGCCATGGTTGAAGCCGGGCAATTGCTCGACCGCCCATTCGATATCCTGCGGCCAGTGGTTCTTGCCGTTGATGATGATCATGTCTTTCGCGCGGCCGACGATGAACAGGTAGCCATCGGCCATGTAGCCCATGTCGCCAGTGTCGAGCCACCCGTCCACCAGGCAGTCTTCGGTCGCCTGCGGATCGCGGAAATAGGAGTGCATGACGCTGGGGCCGCGGCACCAGACCTTGCCGATCTGGTGGTCGCCTTTGACCTCTTCGTTCTCGCCGCGGATTTCGACATCCATGTCGGGTAGTGGCTTGCCGCAATTGACGATGGCGCGGTAGCGGGCAGGGCGCGAGAGGTCGCGCTTGCCGCCCGACAGGCGCTCTTCCTCGACCAGTTCCACGCGAATGCCTTCGCCCGGCGGCATCACCGTGACGGCGAGTGTCGCTTCGGCGAGGCCGTATGACGGGGTGAAGGCAGAGGCTTTGAAGCCTGCATCGGCGAAAGCGTTGACGAATTGCTGCATCACATCTGGGCGGATCATGTCCGCACCATTGCCCGCAAGCCGCCAGCGGGAGAGGTCGAAGCGATCGGCAACCTGGCTCTGGCTGGAAATGCGGCGGGCGCAGATGTCATAGCCGAAAGTGGGCGAGTAGCTCATCGACTTGCCTTCGTTCCGGCTGATGAGATCGAGCCAGGCGAGCGGGCGGCGGGCGAAATGTTCGGTGCGCAGATAATCGGCGCTCACCTGATTGCCGACCATCGACAGGAAACAGCCGACAAGGCCCATATCGTGGTAGAAAGGCAGCCAGCTTACGCCGCGATCGCCTTCGCCGATATTCATGCTGGCGGCATGACCATAGAGATTGTGCAGCAGCGCGCGGTGGGTGACCGCGACGCCGGTGGGAAAGCGGGTCGAGCCCGAGCTGTATTGCAGATAGCAGATATCGTCCGGGTCGGCTTGGGGCAGCTCGGCATCGGGCGCATCCAGCTCTGCAAATTGATCCCAGTTGAGACCTTTGCAGCCCTGCTTGTCAGCAGCGGCGCGCGCCATCTCGTCTATTTCGGCGGGGAACAGCAGCACGGCGGGATCGCTCGAGGAAAGCTGCACGCCCAGCTGATCGATATAGCTATCCTTGCCGCCAAACGTGGTCGGCAGCGGCAACGGCACCGGCCATGCCCCGGCGAGCACGCAGGCGCAGAAAGCGGAAACGAATTCGGGGCTGGTTTCCGCGATCAGGGCGACACGGTCCCCCTTGCTGATTCCCATGCCCGCAAGGCGGCGAGCCTGCACCAGCGCGTCTTCGCGCATCTGCGAATAGGGGTAGACCCGCTCCAGCGTGGCGCGCGGATCGTAGAAGTTCAGGCCCTTTTCGCTACGCGCAGCATAATCGATCGCCTCGTTGAACGTGGCGAAATCGGATCGGCGGCGCGGCAGCGGACAATCGTTGGGCGTCGGCGTGAGCTCGGTCATGTCTGTGATGGGGAACCCTCATTTCCAGCGCGCCTTTTTGACGCTTCCCACAAAGTAAATCGGCGGGGAAGTTGAACTTACCGCGCCGCAAACTTTCCCATTTGAAGGGAAGTGTGGCACGAATAAGGCCAATGGACAGCAATCGACAAGGGGCAACGCGCAAAAGACGGGCGCCAAAACCGCTTTCAGCCGCCTCTATGGAGGAGCTGGCGCTGTCCTATGTAGCGCGTTTTGCCACCACAGCGGCAAAGCTGGAACGCTATCTGGCGCGCAAATTGCGTGAGCGCGGGTGGGAGGATGAGCGCGAGGCGGATGTGCCCGGACTGGTCCGCCGGTTCGTCGACAAAGGCTATGTCGATGACGAAGTGTGGGCGCGGGCGAAGACGGGCGATCTGCTGCGGCGCGGCTATGGCGCGCGGCGAGTCAGTCAGGCGCTCGGCCAGGCGGGCGTGGGTGAGGGCATTCGCGAATCGATGCAGCCCGGCGATGCGGCGAAGCGGCAGGCCGCCATGCGGCTGGCGCAGCGGCGGCGGTTCGGTCCTTTCGCGGTAGAGCCGCCGGATAAGGAAAAACGCGAAAAACAGATTGCAGCCATGCTGCGCGCAGGCCATTCCTTCGATCATGCCCGCGCGGTGATCGATGCGCTGGGAGAAGCAGCAGTTACAGATTGGGTATCCGAAGCAGAGGATGCCGAAGAGGAGAATGATGGTGGGTTTGGTTTTTCCTAAGCGCGCTCTGGCGGCATTCGCGGCGCTGGCTCTGGCAGCATGCGGAGGAGAGGCCGCGCAGGAGAGCGCTCAGCCTGCAGCCGTAGAGGAGCAGGCAGCCGATACGCATCCGGTCTCCGGCCTGCAGATCATCCCTGTCACGCTCAACACCTCCGCCGGTACGCATGTGGTGCAGGCAGAAGTCGCCAATACCGAAGATTCCCAAAGGCGCGGCCTCATGTTCCGCGATGAGATGGGCCTCGATGAAGGCATGATCTTCACCTATGACGCGCCGCGCCCGCAGAGCTTCTGGATGCGCAACACCTTCATCCCGCTCGACCTAATTTTCATCGATGAGAACTATGAAGTGATCAATATCGCGCGGGGCGAGCCCTATAATGAAGAGCCGGTTACATCCGATCGGGACGGCATCGCCGTGCTCGAACTCAACGCCGGCCGCGCCGAGGAACTGGGGCTTCAGCCGGGCGACACGGTGGAGTGGTAATGGCTATTGGCCTGCGCACCCGAATCCGCTAATCGCGCATCCCATGAACTTTCTGATGAAAATCTTCACCTGGTGGGAAGGCGCCACCATCGGCACGATGCTGTGGAGTGCCCGTAATGGCGAGCATGTCGGCACCGATGCTCAGGGCAATAAATATTACCGCTCCAAGAAGGTGAAAGAAGGCCAGCAGGAACGCCGCTGGGTCATCTATGACGGCGCGAACGATTCAAGCCGCGTGCCTGCCGAATGGCATGGCTGGCTGCACGGATCCTACGACGCGCTGCCCGAAAGCCACCTGCCGCCGCCCAAGATCTGGGAAACCGACTTTACGCCGAATGCCACCGGCACCGATGCCCGCTACCTGCCTGCAGGTGCGCTGGAGCGCGGCGGCAAGCGTGCCCCGGCACGCGGCGATTACGAAGCATGGTCGCCCGACGCGTGATCCTCTCGCGGCGCCCCCTTGGCCCGGCAATCCTGCTGGCAGGAGTTGCGCTGCTTTCGGCCTGCGGCGGCGATGCGCCTGAACCCGGCGCGGAAGCCACCGAAATTCCCGAAGAGCTGCAACCGATAGAGGATCTGCAAATCGGCAATCCCGAAGCCATCGGGACGCCCATGGAAGAGCGGCTCGCCACCATCGGCCTCGTCAACAAGCGCAACAATGAAACCCGCGATATCGAAATGTATCCGGGCGAAACGCGCCGTTTCGACGATGTGATCGTGCGGCTGGCCGCCTGTGAGCGCACCGCGCCGTGGGAAGACCCGGAAATGACCGGCGCCTTCGTGCAGGTATTCGTGAACGAGCGACAGGAAGCGGGCGATGACACGCAGTGGAACCGCATTTTCTCAGGCTGGCTGTTCAAGGAATCGCCCAGCCTTAATGTGGTCGAGCACCCGGTCTATGATGTCTGGGTCAAGGATTGCGCGATGAGCTTCCCCGGCGAAGAGGAAGCCGCTTCAGAATCCTGACGCAATTGCTCCAGCGCCTGAGCCAGAGAACAGATCGGCCGGGCTGATGCGGCCGCTGCCAATTTCACCTGATAATCGTCCCGCGTAATTTCGACTGCGCCCAGCGAGGCAAGGTGATCGGTGATGAACTGGCAATCGAGCAGTTTGTAGCCCGCCCGTCGCATCAGCACGACTAGCGCAGCGAGCGCCACCTTGCTGGCATTGGCGGTGCGCGCAAACATGCTTTCCCCGCAAAACACCCGGTCGAATGCGACGCCATAGAGCCCGCCAACCAGCGCATCATCCTGCCAGCATTCGACCGAATGCGCGTGGCCCTGAGCGTTGAGGTTGCAATAACTCGCCTCGATCACTTCGCTTATCCAGGTCTCGGGATGGTCGATGCGCGGCTGCGCACAGGCGCGGATAACGCCTCCGAAATCGCCGTTCACTCGAATGGTGAAGCGATCCTGCTTGAGCAGCTTGGCGAGTGATTTCGAACGGCGAAAGCCATCCAGTGGCAGGATCGCCCGCTTGCGCGGCTCGACCCAGAAGACCTCCTCATCATCGCGCGAATCAGCCATCGGAAATACGCCGCTGCGATAGGCCAGCAGCAGGATTTCCGGCGGAATCAGCTTCGGCTCTGTCGAAGTGGTGGGGGCGTGCATGGCGCAATTGTAGCATGCAAGATGCATGTCGTCGCTTGCCATTGCGCAATTCGCATACTAGAGGCGGCGCTCCTGAATGCAGGGGTGTAGCTCAGCTGGTAGAGCATCGGTCTCCAAAACCGAGGGCCACGGGTTCGAATCCTGTCACCCCTGCCAATTCTTTTAGCCTCAAGCGCCGGCGGTCGCATCCGCTCCCTTAGGCTATCCTCGCCTGAATCCCTTCTGTCGGCTGCGCCTCTCTGCGGGGCGGCTGCGGGCGCGCGTTCGCGCTTGCCCTCGCTTCGCTCACGTTTTTCGTTCGCTAGTTCGCGATGCGCGAAATCCTCCCCGTGACGGGGAGGGGGACCATCCGGAGGATGGTGGAGGGGCAACCTAGGCGGGATTCCATCTTAACGAGAATGCGCTAATCCTCTCCGAATGACCGCGCCACTTCTACAACATATCCGCCAGTCCGACTGGCTGACGCCTGAGAGGGTGCGCGGCTATGCGGTCATCCTTGGAATTGCTTCGCTCGCTTTGCTGGTAAATTCGTACCTCAAAGCCATGGGGCCGGATGGGACCGATTTCCTCGCCTTCTGGGGCGCAGGGCATCTGACCGTGGGCGGCGATCCGGCGCTGGCGTATCATCTTGTCGCTCAGGAGCAGGTGCAGACCGGGACGGGCAGCGAGGGGTGGTTTGCTTTCGTCAACCCGCCACCTTTCCTGTTTGCCGCAGCTCCCTTTGGAGCGCTGCCATTTCCGCTGGCATGGATCGCTTGGGTGGTGGTCACTTTCGCGCTGTGGGCATGGGCGGGCATCAAGGCGTTCCCGCGCTTGTGGCCCATCGTGCTGGTTTTCCCCGGTGCTCTGCTCGCGGCAGGACACGCGCAGACTGGCCTCCTGACGGGTGCGTTGTTGGTGGGTGCCGTTGCATCGCTTGGCCAGAGGCCATTGCTGGCGGGCGCGCTGATCGGCGCATTGGTGATCAAGCCACATCTGGCGATCCTCATTCCCTTCTGGCTTGCCGGAGCACAGCAGTGGCGCGCTTTCTTCGCTGCGGCGGCGAGCGCGATTGGCCTATTGCTGCTAAGCTGGATGACCTTCGGCACGGCCACGATGGTGACCTATGCCGACAGCTGGAATGCGAGCGCTGCGATCATGCGCGCGGAGGATCCTGAGTTCTACCTGCGCATGGCCACGCTTTACAGCCAGCTACGTTTGTTCGTGCCGGTACCGATCGCCCTGGCGGTCAATGCGGCGGTGGCGCTGGTGATGATCGTGCTCGCTTTCCTCTCATGGAAGCGTTTTGGCGGCGATCCGTTGGCGAGCGGCGCGCTGGTGCTGGCAGCGACTGCGCTCACCTCGCCATACCTTTTCAATTACGATCTGCCTTTTCTCATCCTGCCGATCCTGTGGCTGGTGCATGAAGGTCTGCGCCAAGGTTTTCGAGACTTCGAGAAGCTCGGTCTGGTCCTGCTGTTTCTCGCTCCCTACGCGACGCGTGCGGCCGCTTTGCCGCTGGGAGTAAACCTTATGCCGCTCGCATCACTGGCGCTGGTGTGGCTGATCTGGTCGCGCGGCGGCAGAAACTGATCTCTGACGAGTAGCAGGAACCTTCCGTAATCCTTAGGCATTGTTCTCGCGGATGGGCTTTTACGGAGGCTTATATGCGCAGAATTTTTAGATCGGGCAGGCGCGATGCCTGGAACGAACCGATGTCCAACGAGAGACTGAACCGACCGACGATTTCGCGCGGCAAGATCCTGCCAATGGAAGAACCCAGCTGGCTCGATCGCATGCTCGGTCGTTACTAACAGTCTTCAACCAAACACAGAAAAAGGGCCGGAACGCGGGTAAGGCGTTCCGGCCCTTTTCATTTGAGCTGCGAGCTGCGCCTAGCGAGGCGCGGCCGTCCTAATATTCATTCGGCTCCTCAGGCGTCTCAGCCGTGTGTGTGGGGCCGGCATCCTTCTGGCCCTGGGCCAGCTTGAATACCACGCCAGACAGCAATGCGAGTGCCAGCAGGTTGGGCAGCGCCATCGCGGCGTTGGAAATATCGCCCATGCGCCACACCAGCGTGAGGTCCAGAGTGGAGCCGAGATAGATCACAACGCACCACAGCACGCGCCAGATCATGTGCAGCACCTTCTCGCCGCCGCGAGTCGAGCCCGGCACGCGGTCGTAGATGAAGGTGATCGCGCGTTCGCCGTAATAGCTCCAGGTCAGGAGAGTAGTGAACACGAACAGGATCAGCGCGAGCGAGGCGATCAGCGTGCCAATGGGAACGCTGAAGACTTCGAACGGGAAAGCGGCAGCAAAGGCACCGCTGGTCATGGCGAAGCCTTCAAGGTCCGAATTCCATGCGTGGCGCACAGCCTCTTCGCCGGCGGTGAAATTGCCTTCCACCGTCAGCATGACCAGCGCCGTCATGGTGCAGATGACGATCGTGTCAATGAACGTGCCGAGCATCGCCATGCGGCCCTGCTGCTGCGGGTCGTTCGTCTGCGCAACGGCGTGAGCGATCGGGGTGGAACCTTGCCCTGCCTCGTTCGAGAACAGGCCTCGCGCCACTCCGGCGCGGATGGCCAGCATAATTGCCGCACCGGCGAAGCCGCCGGTTGCCGCCTGCGGATTGAATGCGCCATGGAAGATCAGGCCAAAGGTCGCCGGCAGGTCACTGAAATTGAGGATCAGCGCGATCACCGCCATGACGATGTAGCTTGCTGCCATGAACGGAATGATCTTCTCAGCGACCGAACCGATCGACTTGATGCCGCCGATAATCACGATGAATACGAGAATCGCAGTGATTGCGCCGCCCAGCCATTCTTCGATGCCGAACAGCTCATTCATGCCGTCTGCAATCGCGTTTGCCTGGATCGAGTTGCCTGTGACCAGCGCAGAAAAGAGCGTACCGATACAGAAGAAAATCGCGAGCCAGGTCCATTTCTTGCCGAGGCCCATCATGATGTAGGTCATCGGGCCGCCGCGATAGACGCCGTCCGAGGTCTTCTCACGGTAGCGAATGGCGAGCGAACCCTCGGCAAAAGCCAGCGCCATGCCGACAAGAGCGGTGATCCACATCCAGAAAATCGCGCCCGGGCCGCCAAGCGCGATGGCAGTCGCGACACCGGCAAGGTTACCCGTGCCGACCTGACCGGACAATGCGGTGGAGAGCGCAGCGAAAGGCGAAATCTCGCCATCGCCCTGGCCCTTGCGGCTGGTGAACAGTCCCTTGAAAGCACTGCCCAGCTTGATGATGGGGTAGAAGCGCAGGCCGATCATGATCCACATGCCGATGCCCAGCAGGATCAGCGTCATGGGCGGGATCGGCTGGTCGCCAATGGAAAGCCACGGAAGGACTTCGCCGTTCCATGTACCGCCCCAGATAAAATCGGAAACATTTGTGACCCGGTCTACCAAAGTGACCGGTGCGTCCTGCGCTGACATTTGCGAAATTCCCCTTGCGTCCCTCAAAAATATTGGCGCCTTGCTATCGGCGGCGAGCAGCCCTGCCTAGCCCCCATCTGCATAGTGGCGCGAATTTGCACCGGTTTTGCTGGCAATTTCCCGTATCGCACCCCAATTCGCACTCTTGCCAAGGTGTGGAGACGCGCCTAGATAGCCAATCGTCTTCCGACATTGGTAAAGCATCGAGCCCCTCCCGGACCTAGCCCGGGGCGGCGCGGAGCCTTACCCGGAAGGCGCGAACAGTTTTTGAACAGCGGAAAGAGCGCCATCATGGCCGAACCAACACCGAAGAAGAAAACCAGCCCCGGCGAATTCGTGCGCCAGGTGCGCTCGGAAATGAGCAAGGTCGTCTGGCCGACGCGTGAGGAAACCATCCGCACCGCGATCTTCGTGTTCATCCTCGTGGTGATCCTCTCGCTGTTCTTCCTCGGCGTTGATTCGCTGTTCGGCTGGGTCGTGCAATCGCTGCTCGACCTGCTTTGATCGCAGACACGCGCCAACAGGATTATTGAGGGAAAAGGGACTATTATGGCAGCCCGCTGGTACATCATTCACGCCTATTCCGGTTTCGAGAACAAGGTGCGCGACGCGATCCTTTCCGAAGCCGAACGCCTCGGCCTGTCCGAAGGCGTGGAAGAGGTGGAAGTCCCCACCGAAACCGTCACCGAGATCAAGCGCGGCAAGAAGGTACAGGTCGAACGCAAGTTCATGCCCGGCTATGTCCTCGCCAAGCTCAATATGACCGATGACGTCTATCACCTTGTGAAGAACACCCCGAAGGTGACGGGCTTCCTTGGCGCCGGCAACAAGCCGCAGGCGATTTCCGAGAAGGAAGCCGCACGTTATTTCGGCGGTGTCGAAGAAGCCAAGGCCGCGCCGAAGAAAGACATTCACGTCGATTACGAAATCGGCGATCAGGTCAAGGTGCTGGAAGGCCCCTTCGCCAGCTTCAACGGCGAAGTCGAAGAGCTCGATTTCGACAAGGCGAAGGTCAAGGTCAGCGTCTCGATCTTCGGCCGCGCAACGCCGGTGGAACTGGATTTCGACCAGGTCGAACTGGTCAAGTAAGCATTCGCTTTACTGCGCGAGTCGCCGTGCTCGCGCGTCCAGCGCTGCGTCGATCGCAGCGCGATCGTGCCAATGGCCATTCACCATGGCCCCGCGCAGGTCGCGCAGCGCGTCCAGATCCGTTAGCGGATCGCCGCCTAGAAGTATGAGATCGGCAACTGCGCCTTCCGCGACTACGCCAGCTCGCCCTTCCTCGCCGGAAAACCGCGCGGCTTCCGCCGTGGCTATATAGAGCACTTCTTCATTCGTGAATCCGGCAGCTGCAAAGCCGGCCAGTTCGTCATGGATCGAATAGCCCGGCGTGACGAAGGGATTGGGCGCATCGGTGCCGATCAGCACACCGCCGCCAGCGCGATATAGCTCCAGCGAGAATCGCCCCTTATTGGCGAGCTGCGCTTCGAAATAGCGGCGGTTGAGGTCGAAACGCTCGATGTTGCCGCGCCAGCTGCTAGCCCAGCTTGGCAACAGGGCGGCTTCGGGCCGCGCGAAATAAGCGTCGGGATCGGCAGAGGCGATGCGGCCGTAAGTGATCGCGAGCGTCGGCACGACCCATGTATTGGCAGCAATCGTGCGCTCGATCCACTCATCCATCAGGCTTTCATCCATGTTGGCCCAATATTCGGGCCACGCATTATCGCGCTCGGTGCTGAAACCGTCGCGAGCCAGGGCGATGGCAAAGCCATCGAGATGCTCTATGCTGTCGACCCCCAGTTCAAGCAAATCGCCAAGCGTCATGCTGTCCGGAACGTGGCTGTAAACCTGCATATCGTTTGCGCGTGCCTCGGCAAAAGCTGCGCGATAAGCCTCTTCCGAGAGGTTGGAGTAGAGCTTCACCGCATCATAGCTGCTGCGCGCCTGGCTGCGCACCGCACCCACGGCCTGATCCGCATTGCGCGCCCTCACGAAGAAATCATTCGGGAAACCTTCACCGCCATCGATGATCGGGCCGCTGGTATCGACGCGGGGTGCGATCAGCGTGCCATCGAGCGCCGCCTGATTGCGTCGCAGCACCCAGACGCTCCCCGTCAAATTGCGGACACGCGTAATGCCATTGGCAAGGAACATCGCGCCCATGTCGGTCTCATACCAATGCACATGCATGTCGGAGAGGCCCGGCATCAATGTCGCGCCATCGCCATCAATCACGTGGCCTGCAAAATCGGCAGGCAGCGCGCCTTCGCCCAGCGCAGCAATCCGACTGCCTTCGATGATCACATAGCCGTCTTCGATAATGGCTCCATCCTGCATGGTCAGTACCCGCACATCGTCAAATGCGATTGACGTAGAGTCCTGCGCGAGGGCGGGTTGGAAAAGGAGGATGGCAGAAGCAGCAAAGGCGGCAGACAGTCGAAACATCAAAATCTCCGGAAACGGGGTCATCGCCCGTTGTCGCCCGATCTCTTGGTTCGGAAGGAAAAAATCCGCCAACCGACATGTGGGAGACGCCAATCGACATCGATCGCGGAATTAGAGCACGCGTTTTCGCAAGGCCTGCGCGCCCGAGCGGCTGCTGGTTATACTGTCCCCATTCACGAGGTGTAGTATTGCGCGGCCATTGCCGCCCGGCTCGGACCGTTCCACCGCGCCGAGCCGCACAATATGCGATCGGTGCACGCGGAGGAATTCGGCTTCGGGCAGGCGCTTCTGAAAATACGTCAGCGGGGATGTGGACATCACCCGTCGGGTGCGGAGCACGACTTCGCTGTAATCGCCCGCACCAGAAATCCTCACTAAGTCGTCAATCGAGACCGCTTCGCTTTCTTTGCCGTTGCGCAACAGCAGGGTCTTTGGAGTTGGCGGTCTAGCCTCTTCTTCGGTAGCCCCAGTCTCAAGCGCGAGCCTGAGGGAAAGCCACCAGCTCAAACTGCCCAGCGCAATCACGGCGTAAAGTGTCACACCCTGAAACATTTGCCAGACAAAGGCGATCGGCACGAAGGGGCGGATCGCAATCCCCGACTGCATCCAGCCCGATTGCAGGCCCTGCATCAGCAAGATTGTCAGATACCACGATGAGGCGAAAAGCAGCGCCAAGGGGATTTGCGACGCGAGCCGAATGGGGAGAGAGCGCGGCCAGATTTGCGTTTTCAAAACCGCGTGGAACAAGAGCGCCAATAGAATGGCCGGCAGCGTGTTCACTACTGCATCGCGGGCGTTGTCCCGCAAATCGTCCCCCGTGGTCAGCGCGAAGACGAGAACGTAGGCGGTGAATAGCAGGGCGGCACCGGCGACCACCCAAGTGCTGGCTCTGACAGATCCGGTCCTGGCATCGATGATGAGCGATCGCATG
The DNA here is from genome assembly GCF_027912455.1 of Aurantiacibacter sp. MUD61. Classification (NCBI taxonomy): domain Bacteria; kingdom Pseudomonadati; phylum Pseudomonadota; class Alphaproteobacteria; order Sphingomonadales; family Erythrobacteraceae; genus Aurantiacibacter; species Aurantiacibacter sp. MUD61. Next base: position 541,204 of record NZ_CP115446.1, on the reverse strand, counting down.
GGAGTGAGGATTACGCGATCAGCGCTACCGCTTCCAGCCTCAGACCGCAATCCACCCCATCGCTTCTGCGTAGAACAGGCCCATGGCGATCGTGTCTACGGCGGCGTGGGCGATGATGCAGGCCCACAGATTGCCTTTCTGCTGCATGCGCAGCCAGCCGAGGAACAGGCCGACAGCGCCGGTCACCAGCACGCCGCCCCAGCCCTGATAGGCGTGTGGTAGGCCGAACAGGGCGGCCTGGATCACGATGACGAGCCAGGGTTTGCCGCGCAGGCCCGATAAGCGGGCGAGGCGGTCCATCAGGAAACCGCGATACAGCAACTCTTCGCCCGTGCCCGCCGCCAGCCACGCCACGCCGACGATCCATAGCGCGAAGATCACCGGGCTCTCGGTTATCAGATCGAGCACCATGCTGGCATCGGGCGAGTCGAGGCCAAGCGCTTCCACCGCTGCTCCGCCGAGGCCGAAGATCAGGAAAATCACGGCAGTTCCCACTGCCGCCCAGCCGAGCGCCTTGCCCCAGCCGCCCGGAGGCGAGGTCAGCGTCCATGCGTCGAGCACGCGCGCCTCGCGCCGCAGCCACAGGAACGCGACCATCAGGCCGAGCGCCATGCCGACGATGACCGTGGACCACACGGTGAAGGAGCCGAGCACGGGCTCGCCTTCGGCTCCGCTGGCGAAATGGGCGAAGACGGCGGGCAGCGCGGGCAGGGTGCTGCCGACGATATAGATAACTCCCACCGTGATGATTTGCGCCAGCAGCAGACCCCAGCCGATTTTCTCAATAGCTGGCGGCGGGAAAGTCACAGAGCTGCGCGTTGGCGACCCTGGTTCATCTCTGAAAACATCTGCCGACTGATTCATCATAGACCCCTTGCTGCCCGTCATAATCGCTTTCGCGCGGGAAAGGCTCCGGCACAAGAGGACAGTCGTGCTTTCCTACAGGCGTGGCATGTGGTCGGACGAAGGCATGATGCGCACTTCTCTGCAACTGGTCCCGTTTTCTCCGAAAGCACCGCAAACCGCAGAATTGCGCCATTCCGGCCGCTCCGGATTTTCCGCTTTGGACACTGTCACACCTGTCACACCCTGCGGCCTGCCACAGGACGGATCAGAGGGCGAATCGCTTGCATTTGCCGCCAAAATCGCTAAGTGCGCGCTCTCTCGTTCACAGTATCGGGAAACCCGTGCGGGAGGCTCGCCCTGGCAAGCCGTTCGACCGCTTAACATGACTCCGCAGTTTCGACTGCGGGGAACAGTGAGAAAAGGAGGCCATCATGGCCAAGAAGATCGAAGGTTACATCAACCTTCAGGTGCCCGCCGGCACCGCCAACCCATCGCCCCCCATCGGCCCTGCATTGGGCCAGCGCGGCGTGAACATCATGGAATTCTGCAAGGCTTTCAACGCCGCTACGCAGGACATGGAAAAAGGCGCGCCGATCCCCACGAAGATCACCGTCTATGCCGACCGCAGCTTTACCTTCGTAACGAAGACGCCGCCGGCAAGCTACATGATCAAGAAGGCGATGAAGATCAAATCGGGTTCGAAAGAGCCCGGCAAGGACATCATCGGCTCGATCAAGACCAGCCAGCTGGCCGAGATCGCCGAAGCCAAGATGGCTGATCTGAACGCCAACGACATCGACCAGGCGACCAAGATCATCGCCGGTTCCGCCCGCTCGATGGGCATCGAAGTGGTGGAGGGCTGAAACCATGGCACAGACAAAGAAGCAGCAGAAGGTCGCTGAACTCGACCGTGAGAAGCTCTACACCGTAGACGAAGCCATCGCGACGCTGCGTGAGCACAAGGGCAATTTCGACGAGACCGTCGAAGTCGCCATGAACCTCGGCGTCGATCCGCGTCACGCAGACCAGATGGTCCGCGGCATGGTCTCGCTGCCGGGTGGCACGGGCAAGGACGTGAAGGTCGCCGTGTTCGCACGTGGTGAGAATGCCGAAAAGGCAGAAGCCGCCGGTGCCGACAAGGTTGGCGCCGAAGACCTGATGGAAGACATGCAGAACGGCAATCTCGATTATGACCGCGTGATCGCCACGCCGGACATGATGGGCGTTGTCGGCCGCCTCGGTAAGGTGCTGGGCCCCAAGGGTCTGATGCCGAACCCGAAGCTGGGCACCGTCACCCCGAATGTGGAACAGGCCGTGAAGGACGCCAAGGGCGGCCAGGTCGAATTCCGCGTCGAGAAGATGGGCATCATCCACTCGGGCATCGGCAAGCTCTCCTTCAAGGATGAAGACCTGAAGAAGAACTTCACCGCTCTGACGCAGGCTATCGTGAAAGCGAAGCCGTCGGGCGCGAAGGGCAAATACGTCAAGAAGGTCTCGCTGACCTCGACCATGGGCCCGGGCCTGAAGGTCGATCTTGGTGAGATCGAAGGAGCCTGATTGGCTTGCGTCCGCGCATCCGCGCGGACGTCCTCGCTAGGCGGTCAGGCAAGCTGACCCCGCTGCGGGCGGCCAGTCGGCCTTGCGGAACCTCGCGGCTCCGTTTGGCCTGCCAAGCTACAGAAAACGCTTTCCTACAAGGTTGGGAAAGCCGTCTGAAAGGGCCGTGGGAGCGATTCCACGGCCCTTTTGCCGTAGGTCGCGCACGGATAGATCAGCCACGCCGCGCGTTGACAGGGTGAAAGGACGTATCATGAATAAGACCCTTATCGCCCTCGTCGCGATTGCCGCCTTTATCACCGGCCTCGCCCTTTGGACCGACACACGCATCGCAGCAGGCGCAGGCGCGCTCGCCCTGCTGGGTGTGATTATCTACGGCTATGTGAGCAACAAGCGCGCGAGCGACGCGACCTATCGCAAGGCCGAGCAGAACACGCGCGAGATGCGCAACTCGTAAGAGGACGCCGCTAGGTTTCCGCCGGGTCAGCACTCCGGCCTGACAATTGCTTGGAGTAGAACCAACCGATACCGATCAGGCTGAAGCCGAGAGCGATAAAGCTGGCGGCGCGGAGATAGCCGTCGAGTCCAGCAGTATCCAGCAGGAACACCTTGAACACCGCGAGCACCATCAGGACCAGCGATCCGATGCGCCAGCGCCGCTGATCCCTGCGCGATCCCCACATAAGGAAAGCCATTGCCAAGACGATGCCGGTCAGTGAGCGCAGCAGGTCCTCGGTCTGGCTCATCGGCATGGATGTCAACAAGCTGCCCGCAAAGGCGTGGCGGAGTTCGCTCAAGGCCCACAATAGGATCAGCGCCATGATGACCGCATCGCCCAGCTGCCGGAAGCGCGCCTGCATCGCGCCGTCTCCTTGCCGGGACAGCCACCACGTGCCGACACCGGCGACCAGATAGGCAGGGGCAAGCCAGTTGAAGATAGGCCATGCGCCGACCGCCTGCTCGCTCCACAGCGGATTGTGCAGCATCAGCGTGAACCAGGCGAAATGGCCGAGGCCTGCGATAAGCAAACCTACGCCTATTCTGCGCCAACCCGCTTGCCAGCGAAGGAGCGCGATACCGGAGCCAATCAGGAGAGCCTGCCAGAGAGTGCGCTCGGCCATTCCCACTTGTGTGAAGGCGTCGTCACTGTCGATGGCGAAGACCTGCTTCCAGAGCGAATGCACGACCACTGCGGCACTGAAGGCTGCGAGCATGATGAGCGCACGGCGGAGCCACATCCGGTCTGCCACGCGCCACACAGCGAAGGCGCAGGCGGCAGCGAAAGGCAGAACGTATAGCAGCGTATCCTCTGGTGAGGGGACGTCACCGACAAGCATCGGCACGCCGCCCACCGCGCCGAGTGCATGGGTCGCCCATTCGCCCATAGGGATCAGGGTCCACAGGAAGGCCAAGCTGAGCGGCGTAGTCCAGAGGCCGGTGCGCTGCGGCAGGAACCACAGCGCCGCCGCCGCCGCCAGCGCGCAAGTCCAAGCGAGCAGCTCGGCAGGCACGAATTGGGAGAGCGCGACATAGGCCGTCAGGACAAGGGCGACCTCGGCAATGCGCATGGGTATACGCCGCCATTCGAGGTAGGCGAGCGCAGCAAAGGGAAGGGCGGCGGCGCTCCAGCGGATGATCGCCTGCCCCAGATCGCGTTCGCCATAGGCATCGCCGATCGCATAGGAAAGCTCGCGCCCGGTCAGGCCTGTCCCGATCAAGGTGAAGAGAGCCAGTACCGCAGCTCCCCAGGCTACGCCAGCCAGAGGCACATCGCGCCGCCTTCTCAGCAGCTCGGCGATGGCAAGCGCAATGGCGGCAGCGCCGATGACTTCGGACCATTCGGGCAACAGCGCGTGGACTGCGCCGTAGGTCAGGATGGCAGCGGCAGCCACGGGAAGAGCGATAAGGCGGGAAAGCGTGCTGTCCTTCATCCAGAGCCGCCCCGCACCCAGCGCCGCCGCAGCTGCAAGCAGGATCAGGGTCGTGGCCAGCCACGGCTGGAACGCGTCGACAAAGGGAATGGCAAAGCGGGCGTGGTTAGCCCAGCCAAGGCCTACCGCGCCAAGGCTCAATTGCGCCAGCTCCAGCGGGGTCGCGCGGTTACTCCACACCAGCGACAACGGAAAGCCGAGGCCGATCACTGCAAGCGCCTGGGTGATCCGCGCGAACTCCTCGGGCGGCGCATCGGGCCAGATGAAGAGCAGCACCACGCCCAGTCCCAGGGCCATGGCATTGGCCGCGCGCAAACGATCCTCACCCCAGCTGAGGATGGCAAGGGCAGCCGCCAGCAGCATGTAGAGGCCCCATGTCAGCATGGAGAACTCTGCCAGTGCCACGAGCGCTGCGAGTTGGAGAGTGGCGATCGCGCCCGCCACCATCCGCATGAAGGGCAGCTCAATCGCGCGCCCGAGGATCAGCGGCACCGCTGCACCCAGCGCCAGCAGATAAAGGCCGATTGCCAGATGATCGCTCGGCTCGGTGGATTGGCCGAAGAGCATCAGGATCCCCCAGCCAAACCCGCCCGCCAGCGCCGATGCACCCAGCCAGCGATAGCCGAGCCGCCGCGCGGTCAATGCGAGGCCCGCAGTCAGCAGTGCGAGATAGAAGGCGAGGACCGGCAGATTGGCATCCTCGCTCGCGACCAGCATGGGCGTCGCAAAGCCGCCAACCAAGCCCAATACAGCTGTCGGCAATCCAAAGCGGAAGGACAGCGCCAGCGCTCCTGCCGTCACCAGTGCCAGTCCGCCAAAGGCCACACCGGGGCCGATCAATCCGTATTGCGCGCCAGCAAGGTAGAACGCAGCGTAAAGCGTCGCGATGCCCGCGCCTGCCAGGGCCTGTCGCACGCGCGGATCGTTTATGCGCTCTTCAAATCGGTAAGCGGCTTCCGCCCCGGCAAGCAGCAGGAAGCCGAACACAAAGCTCAGCGCAACGCGTACTTGCGGGCCAAGCAGACCCGCTTCAATCGAATAGCGAACGAGGAAGATCCCGCCGACAGCCAGCGCGATGCCACCTGCCCAGATTGGCAATTTGCGCCCAAAAATGTCCTCGAAATCGAGCTTCGGCAGGCGGAAGTCGATATTGCTGCGCGGCTCCTCCGAATGGAAAAGCTCCGGCTCCGGAACGGCCTCCGCCTCTGGCTCGGCTTGTGGCGGTAGCTCATCACTGATTGGCGCTGCGATAGGCGCAGTTCGGGCAATCGTCCCGCGTGGCTCCTCCGGCACGACAGTTGTGGGACCGTCCAGCTTTTGCGGCTCGTCAATCAGTTCGGGCAGGTCAGAATAGTCGAAGCGCTCAATCCGCTGCATGCGCGCCTCAAGCGCCTGCAGCCGTGTGAACATGAGCGCGACGACCACGCACAGTCCGATAATGATCAGCCATTCCACGATGCTACGACCCCCGAAAGATCGAGACTAACGCCGCCGCGCCGCTGCACAAGCGCGAAGTGATCAGATCCCGCCGGGCGTGAAATCGAATCCCTCTTCACCCAGGGCTTCGCACAAGGTGTCGACAGCGCTCTCGAGGATTTCCGCACTGGTGGACCGGATCACGAAGTTGGCTCCCACGCGTCCTTCGCGGAAGAAGGGGTAGCTGCCGATCTGGCAATCGTCATGCGCATCCTCGACCGCGCGAAGGATATCGGCGATTTCGCTTTCCTGCGCCCAGCAGCCGATCGTCTCGGAAATGAGCGGTCTGCCGCCTTCGAGCTGGCCGGTGAGCCCCTCCAGCATCTGGGCGGTAATATTGGGCACGCCTGCCATCAGGAAGATATTGCCGTGACGAATGCCCGGCGCGCCGGAAAGCGGGTTCTTGATAAGCTCCGCACCTTCGGGGACCCGCGCCATGCGCAGTCGCGCCTCGTTCAAACCGCCGGGCTTCTTGGCGTAGTAGGCGGCGAGCATGTCGCGCGCTTCGGGGTGGATCACCACCTCGACGCCAAGCGCCGCCGCAACCGCGTCCACTGTGATGTCGTCATGCGTCGGGCCGATGCCGCCGGTGGTAAAGAGGTAATCATGCGATTGGCGAAGCGCGTTGACCGCGCCGCCGATCGCATCGAGATCATCCGACACCACGCGCACTTCATTCAGGCGAATGCCCTGCAGTTGCAACCAGCTGGCGATCTGGGCGATGTTCTTGTCTTGCGTGCGGCCGGAAAGGATTTCATCGCCGATAACCACAAGCGCCGCTGTCCAGATCTTGTCCGATGCCGTCATGGTCTTGCGCGCTTATTCGGCAGCGATGGCAGAGTGGTCGGCCTCGCCCTGATTGGCGGCTTCCGGCTGGCTCGCGCTGCTTTCCGCTTCCACTTTGTAGAAGCGCAGCACGCCGTCGCGCACCGGACGCTGGCGGAAATCACGCACATCGGCCAGATATTCGTGCTTCAGCGACCACGGCCGATCCTTGCCGACCTTGGGCATCAGATCGCGCGCGCGCTGAAGATAGCCGGAAGAGTAGTCCCAAGGCTCAACCGTTTCAGGCTCATCCTCGGGCGCGAGTTCAGGTACCGCCACATCGGCATCAGCCGCTGCCATGTCATTGAGTACATCGCAGGCATATTTTGCATTGCAATCGGCGCGCAGGGTCCAGCTTGCGTTGAGATAGCCGAAAACGAAGCTGAGGTTCGGCAGGTTGGAGAACATCGTTCCGCGGTAGAAATAGTGATCGGTGAAATCGACCGGCTCGCCATCCTTCGAAATCGCGACCTTGCCCGCCAGAGTCAGTCGCAGGCCGGTTGCGGTCACCACGATATCGGCGGGGAGGTGCTCGCCCGATTTCAGCTTGATGCCGCCTTCGTCAAAGCCTTCGATGTGATCGGTTACGATCTTCGCCTTGCCGCTGCGCATCGCCTGGAACAGGTCGCCATCGGGAATGAGGCACAGCCGCTGTTCCCACGGATTGTACGGCGGCTCGAAATGCTTTGGGTCGCGCAGGTCGCCAAGTGCATCCCGCTGCATGTCGCGAAGCTTGTCGGCCAGTTTCTGAGGGTTGCGGCGCGAAAGGCTGAACACGTAGGCGCGGAAAAGGATGTTCTTGCGGCGGGTCAGCCAATAGGCGAGCTTCTCAGGGAACCAGCGACGGAAGCGGTGATCCCATTCGTCGCGTCGCGGCCCTTCTCCCATCCAGGTCGGCGTGCGCTGCAACATGGTCACGCTTTCGGCATCCTCCGCCATGGACGGCACCAGCGTGACCGCCGTAGCGCCCGATCCGATCACGACGACCTTCTTGCCACTGTAATCGAGATCCTCGGGCCAGAATTGGGGATGCACCACCTGCCCGCCGAACTTGTCGATCTCCGGGATCTCGGCATCGTGCGGATTGTCGTAATCGTAATAGCCGCTGCCAAAATAAAGCCAGTTTGCGGTGATCGTGCTTTCTGCGCCGTCCTTGCCCCGGCTGGTAATCGTCCAGCGCGCATTGTCGCTGTCCCAATCGGCGCTCAGCACTTCCTCGCCAAAGCGCATGTGTTCGCGAATGCCGCGCTCATCGACGACACGGTTCAGATATTCGAGGATCGCCGGGCCATCGGCAATCGCATCGTCATGCTTCCATGGCTCGAAGCTGAAGCCGAGCGTGTGCATATCCGAATCCGAGCGCACGCCGGGATAGCGAAACAGATCCCACGTGCCGCCCAGCTGGTCGCGCCGATCAAGGATCACGAAATCGCGATCCGGGCAGTGCATCTTCATATGGCCAGCCATGGAAATGCCGGACAGGCCTGCCCCGATGATCAGGACGTCAGTGTCGGGCTTGCTCATGCGCTGTTCCATTTGCTGCGTATCACTTGGGTGGGGGCACTTAGTTTGGCAGGCTGCCCGATCCGGTAAATGTATGATGCCCGCTGTCGCGGTCAATGTCACTATTAACATCGGTGTTCACACCATAGGCGGCACGCGCGGCTTTCACCGTGTTGGACAGCAGGCAGGCAATCGTCATCGGGCCAACGCCGCCGGGTACTGGCGTGACGGCCTTGGCGTGCTGCACTTCGTCGAAGGCAACATCGCCCACCAGCTTGGTCTTGCCGTTTTCGCCCGGAACGCGGGTGATCCCGACATCGATGATCACCGCGCCTTCCTTCACCCAGAAACCGCGCACCAGGCGCGGCGCGCCCGCAGCCGCCACGATGACATCGGCCTTGCGCACGATATCGGGCAGACCGTGGGTGTGGATGTGGGTGACCGTAACGGTCGCTTCCTCTTCCAGCAGGAGGTTTGCGACCGGCTTGCCGACGATATTGGACTTGCCGATGACGACCACATCCTTGCCGGTCAAGTCATCGATCACCGTATGGATGAGCTTCATGATGCCGAGCGGTGTGCAAGGCACGATGCCGCCGGTTCCGGTCGAGAGGCGACCGACATTCACCGGGTGAAAGCCGTCGACGTCCTTTTCCGGCACGATCGCGCCGAGGACTTTGCCGGTGTCGATATGCGCAGGGAGAGGGACCTGGCACAGGATGCCGTGCACTTCCGGATCGACATTGAGGCGCGCGATCAGGGTGAGCAAGGCTTCCTGCGAAATCGTGTCGGGCAGGCGATGCTCGCTGGACCGGATGCCGACGCGCTCGCATGCCTCGATCTTGCGGCGGACGTAGACTTCGCTCGCCGGATCATTGCCGACAAGGATCACGGTCAGGCCCGGCGCGGGGTGGCCGGCCGCGACCAGCGCATCCACATCGGCCTTGGTCTGCTCGTCGAGTTGGCGGGCAATCGCGCGCCCGTCTATGATATCTGCCATCGGCCCAATCCTGCTGCTGCCAGTCGCTGGCGCGCTTTGTGTCTGGCCGGGCTTATAGAAGGCGCGCGCGGGATTGGCACCCCTCCGGCGGATGATCACTGGCTTTCGCCCCGCTTTTCCGACACATTTTGCGGCTCGCGCGCCATGAAACGAAAGGGATTTTGCGATGCTCGTCTTCTGCCCCGGCCTTTTGTGCGATTCGCGTGTATTTGCGCCGCAGAAAGCGGCCTTTCCGGACGCTCTGTTTCTCGATGGCTATAGAATGGCGGATACGCTTGGCCAGATGGCGCGGCATGTTCTGGCGCTGGCTGATGAGCGGGGTGCAGACACTCTGGAACTGTTCGGCCATTCAATGGGCGGGCGTGTCGCAGCCGAAGTCCTTCGCATCGCGCCCGACCGCGTCACCCGCCTCGCGCTCGCATCCAGCGGCCTCAACCCTGCCGTTCCGGGCGAAGCAGAAAAGCGCGAGGCAATGCAGCGCATTGGCTATGAGCAGGGGTATGAGGCGCTGGTCGACCGCTGGATGGGTGTCCTGCTGTCCAAAGACGAGGCGGATGCTCCTTATGCCGATGATCTCCGCGCAATGTGCATTGCGCAGGGGCAGGCCGTGTTCGACGCGCATAACAAGGCCCTGCTTGCTCGCCCGCCGTTTGCCGATGTGCTGAGCGACTTCACCGGTCCGGTGCTCAGCATCACGGGGGAGCATGATCGCATGGCCCCACCTGCCGAGCATGAAGCGATTGCCGACCATGCGCCGATCTCCGAATTCCTCGTGATCGAAAGCGCAGGCCATCTGATTACTCTTCAGCGCGCAGAGGAGGTCAACACGGCCATTGCCCGCTGGCTCGCATAGAGCGCGCCGGTGGTTTTGCTTGCAAGGCAGCGGCTTGCTGCGGCACAAGTCCAGCCATGATAAAGCGGATCGCCATTCTCATCGCCGCCTTGCTGGCATTCCCGGCGCAGGCTCTCGCCAACGATCTCGAAGGCGTGTGGGCGCTGAAGATAGACGATGCCGTGATATTCCTGTTCGAGCTGGATCAGGCAGAGGACGGAACATGGGGTGGGCGCTGGACGAGGCCCGCCGAATTCGGAACCAATGGGGCGGTATTTGCACGGATGAGCGGATCGACCACGCTGGAGGCAGCCGGCGGAGCCGAACGCGAGGGCGCGGTGCGGTTGGTCTTCCGCGAGCGAGGCCAATCAAACGTCTTCCAGTTCGAACAGACCGGCGAGCACCAGGTGCGCATGACCTATGTCGATACGCCGCTCGAGCCATTCCCGCTGATCCGCGTCCCGCCAGGAACCGCCATCGGCCCCTTTGAAGATGGTCGCATTTACGACCGCGACAATGCGGTGATCGAAGAGCCTTACGTAGAACCCGCACCCGCTCCGGAATCTGAGACTTTCGAAGACGTCGAGGCGAGCGATCTCGCAGAGGAGAGCGCTGCTCTTGATGAGAGGGATGAGCCGACTGACGACAGCGGTCTTGGCGATGACTTTCTGAGCGATCTCGACGCAGAGCCTGCTGCAGTTGAAGCGGACCCGGTTGAGGATGTCCTTTCCGGCGATGAGATGACAGAAGAGCGCGCATGCGCTGATCTGCAGGGCGAAACCCCGCCGAGTGTCGCTGAGCTCGATGACCTGTGGGGCGATGATTACGAACAGATCGGCAGCGGGCTCGATATTCGCGAATATACGCTGAGCAATGGTGATACTGCCCGCGTGACGATCCTGGGTGAGCGCATTTACGTAAACCGCTGCGGTGCGGAAGGCTGATCGGCCATCGGGGCAGCGCCGGAACGCCTGCATCATTCGCGCTTTCTTGTTGCAGGGCCATGCGCCGTGTAATTCCCTTTTTGTTCGGACAATCCATCATGAAACGCCTGTTGCTGGCCAGCACCGCCGCGATTTTCGCCGCCTTCCCCGCTGCCGCGCAGGATGAAGGGCAGGATCGAGAGACACCCGAGAGGGACGATCCTTGTCCTTCCATGCCCGAGGAATATGCCGGGATCGATGACTGCCATCTTGGCAGTACGGCTCGTGATCAACTTGATGCCCAGCCTGTCACGGTTGTCGATCAGATCGTGGTGCTCGGCGAGGGTTTGCCCGAGACGCCTGCCGCGCCTGCATATTCCACCATCGTTATTGATCGCGATGCGCTGCCATCAACAGGTAGCGGGCGGCTGGAAGATGCCCTGTCCAGCGTCGCGGGCTTCCAGCAATTTCGCCGGTCGGATAGCCGCGCGGCCAATCCGAGCGCACAAGGCGCAACCCTTCGCGCGCTAGGCGGCAATGCGACAAGCCGCGCGCTCGTCTTGCTCGATGGCGTGCCGATTTCGGATCCCTTCTTCGGGTATATCCCTTTCAGCTCGATCGGCCCCGAACAGTTGAGCGCAATCCGGGTGACGCGCGGTGGCGGCTCCGGTCCATTCGGCGCGGGCGCTCTCGCAGGCACGATCCGCATGCAAAGCGCAGGCGCGGATACGCTCGGCCTTTTCAACGCCAGCGCGCTGGTCAACCATCGTGGCGGCACCGAGCTGTCTGCAAGCCTCGCGCCGCAAATTGGTGATGGCTTTGCCGTAATCCACGGTCGCTGGGATCGCGGAGACGGTTTCTTCACCACGCCCGAGAACCAGCGCGTTCCAGCCTCCAGCAGGGCCAATTATGAATCCTGGTCGCTCGGTGGGCGCATAGTGCAGCCGCTGGGCGATGATCTTGAGATTCAGGCACGAGTGCTCGCTTTCGACGACAATCGCACGCTGCGCTTCGATGGCGCGGACAACTCCTCTGAAGGTCAGGACATCGCCCTGAGGCTTGTCAGCCGTGGGGATTGGGAAATCGACGTTCTCGGCTATGCCCAGTGGCGCAATTTCACCAATGTCGTGATTTCCTCGACGCGGTTTGTGCGTGTGCTCGATCAGAAGGACACGCCTGCGACCGGCCTTGGCGGCAAGATTGAAGTGCGTCCTCCGGTCGGCGGCGGGCACACGCTGCGCTTCGGTGCCGATTATCGCCGCAGCGAGGGAGAGCTGTTCGAGGATTCCTATTCGGCCTTCACCGGCGCCTTGCGCGAGAACCGCTTTGCTGGCGGCGTGAACACCGACCTCGGCCTGTTTGTGGAGGATGATTGGGTGGTCGGCGATCTCCTCCTCACCGGCGGCCTGCGCGCGGACCGATACACCATCGGTGATGGCTTCTATCGCGCACTGGCAGCGGACGGAACGGTGCTGCGCGACGATGAATTCGCCGACCGCGCCGACTGGGAAGTGACCTGGCGCGCCGGCGCGCTTTACGCGCTCAGCGAAGCGGTGGAAGTTCGCGGAGCCGTCTATTCGGGTTTCCGCCTGCCGACCTTGAATGAACTTTACCGGCCCTTCGTGGTCTTCCCCGTCGTGACCCAAGCCAATGAATCGCTTGAGCCCGAGCGGCTCGAGGGCTGGGAGTTGGGCGTGGATGTTTTCCCGGCACCCGAAGTTTTTCTCTCCCTCACCTATTTCGACAATCAGGTGGAAGGCGCGATTGCGAATGTGACGCTGGAGCCCACCCTGCGCCAGCGCCGCAATCTGGATGCCATCGACGCGCAGGGCCTCGAATTTGCGGCGAGCGTGCGGCGCGGTCCATTCAGTCTGAACGGGACGCTAGCCTACACAGATGCAGAGGTGGTCGGCACGGGCTCGGCAGCCATCCTCGACGGCAACCGCCCACCGCAAACGCCCGAATTCTCAGCCAGTGTCACCGCCGCCTATGCCTTTATGACCGACGGCCGGATTTCCGCCACTCTGCGCCACGTCGGCTCGCAATTCGAAGGCGATCAGGAGAACGACCTGCTCCACGCCGCAACGACGATCGACTTGTTTGCGCAGGTCCCCATCGTAGATCAGCTGTCTTTCACTTTGCGCGCCGAAAACCTTCTCAATGAGGAAATCGTCACCCGCAACCAGGGCGGCAGTATCGATCTGGGTGTCCCGCGGACCGTGTGGATTGGCCTGCGCTGGGGATTCTAGGAAAAGGGGGAAACGATCATGTGGTGGGCAGCAATTAGGAGCAATCTTTCGCGGCTCCTAAAATTCTCGGGTAGAGAATCGAAACAGTCGTTCTGGCTGTATGTCTCTGGTGTTGCCATCGTAGTAATTGGTGGCGGAATGCTCGCTTTTATGCCGCTCATGGCGGAAAGCATGGCCAGAATGCAGGAGTTTGCCGAAGCTAATCCAGATAAGGCGACAATTCGTAGCGGACCTGATCATTATTCAATCACCGTTGAAGGGCATCATCCCGAATTGATGCCAGATACGAACCTCATTTTCGCTTGGTTGGTGACCTTTTTCGGTCTGGCATTCATTCTTTTGGCTGCAGCAGTGGCACGGCGTCTCCATGATCGTGGTATGCGTGGGTTCTGGGGTTTTCTGCCGGTGCCCTTCATCATCTTTTCAACCGTATCCATGCGCCAATACTTCGGGTCGGAAAACAATGACATGACACAGTTCCTCGCAATTTTTGCGAGCAACTTTCTCTATATGCTGTCTCTTGCAGTCTTGTGCATTCTGCTCGCTGGAAAAGGTGATCCCGAAACTAACAGTTTTGGCGATGCGCCTGATTAATCGAGGCCAATCACCATCCGGTGATCGAGCTCCAGCCACTTTGCCAGATTGGCGAGTTCTGACTCCACACTGTCTGCCATCAGGTAAGCGCGGCTTTCGTCGAAGCGCAGGACGAGCGTATCGTCCTTCCGCCGCAATGCGCTGCCGGTGAGCGAAATGCGTGTGCCGGCACCGATTTTGCGGCAAAGGCGATTGGCGAGGCCCCAGGCTGACGCGCGGTGGAGCTGCTTTTCGCTCGCCATCCTGGTGTATTCATCGACGATTTTTGGGGAGCCGCAACTCGCACGAAGGCATTGCGCGATCATCGCGCGGCCGGTGTGATCGAGCCCCAGCCAGCGTTTCTCGAGTGCCCAGTCCACCGAGTGGGCGAGCCGCAAGTTCGGCTCGACCCGCGCGGCAGCCTGCGTGAGCAGGGTCGCTGCCAGGCGGATACGCTCACTGCCACGATTGCGCCCGTCGACAGCCTCCGCCGTCCATGCTGCGGTGAGAGTGGCATTGGTGATGTCTGCCCCGCGCGGGGTCGCGAAGTGGGTGATGGCAGAGAGCAGCGGGTCTTGTTGGCGCGCAACGTCGCTCAGCCGCTCAAACAGCAATCCTTCGCGAATGCCCCAGGCGGAGATGACAAGCGCCTCAGGCTGCAATTCGGCAATCATCACGCGTAACATTGCAGCGGCATCGGGGAGGCCTGACGCGCGGCTCGACGAAATGCCGGAGATGGATGTCAGGTCATCGGGATCGGATTCGGAAAGTTCGGCGGCGATTGCGTCCGCCTCTTGTGGGGTCATGCAAAAGGCTTGCGGGTCGGTCAGCGGATAATCCTGCTTGTGCATGGCGTAGCTCGCGAGTGCTCGCCACGTTCCACCGACGAGGTAGAGATTACCGTCCTGCTCTTTCGCCCACTTCGCATCGGCAAGATTCGCTGTGATTGCTTCATCGAAGCTGGCATCGCCATCGGCCCTCAGCGCGGGCAGGCGCAAAGTGCCGAGCGGCAGGCTGATGCCATCGTGACATGCGTTGTCTTCGACCGCGACGAGCTCAAGACTGCCGCCGCCAAGATCCGCCACAATTCCGCGAGCGCCGGGAAATGCGCCGATGACGCCAAAGGCAGAAGTGGTCGCCTCTTCCACCCCGGAAAGCACGCGGGGATTGATGCCAAGCGCGCGGACTTTCTCGATAAACTCCGGGCCGTTTTCTGCTTCGCGCGCGGCGGCGGTTGCCACTGCGGCCACATCCGTAACGCCCAGATCGTCGATAATGGCGGCAAAGCGTTTGAGGCCTGACAACGCCAGATCTTCCGCTTCCTGCGGAATTCGGCCAGTGGCGGTCAGGTCACGACCAAGACGCGCGGTGACCTTTTCATTGAGCCAAACGTTCGAAGCGCGGGGCGGACCGGAATAGATAACAAGGCGTACGGTGTTGGAGCCGATGTCGATGACAGCCCTGTCAGGCCGCTCTATCATCTGTGTGCCCCGCTTCCCCCTCATTGCGATCACTGCGTCTCTTTGCGCAATGTGAGTTTGGGGACGCCGCCCTGTTTCAGCGCTTCGCCGCGCCCGCTTAAGGATGGGTTTGTCATGAAGTATTCGTGGCAGTTGAAACCCTCTGCGTCACGCTCCACACGCTCGTAATCCCCCGTCTCGCCATCGAGCAGCCAGCTCTGCTGGGTATCGAGCAAATTGGCGAGAAGCACCTGATCAAGAACCTGATCGTGCACCGTAGGATTGATGATTGGCACAAGAGCTTCAACCCGGCGGTGCAGATTGCGTTCCATCAGGTCCGCGCTGGAGATGTAGACCTTGGCCTTGTCACTCGGCATCGGTTCGCCATTACCAAAGGCGTAAATCCGACTGTGCTCGAGGAAACGGCCGATGATGGATTTGACGGAGATATTCTCGGACAGGCCCGGCACGCCTGGTCGCAGGCAACAGATGCCGCGCACCACAAGCACGATATCGACTCCCGCCTGACTGGCTTCGTATAGCTTGTCGATCATCGCCTCTTCGGTGAGCGAATTCATCTTCGCCCAGATCGTCGCCGGCTTGCCTTCGCGCGCCAGGGCGATTTCGTGATCGATATGCTCCATGATTCTGTCGTCCAGCGTCAGCGGACTGATGGCAAGGCGCTCCATGCTCTGCGGTTCGACATAGCCGGTGACGAAATTGAACAGTTTCGCGGCATCGCGCCCAAGCGCAGGATCGGCGGTGAAATAGGACAGGTCGGTATAAATGCGCGCGGTGACGGGGTGATAATTGCCGGTGCCGAAGTGGCAGTAGGTACGGATACCATCATCCTCCTTGCGCACGACCATGCTCACCTTGGCGTGAGTCTTCATGTCGATGAAGCCGTAGATCACCTGCACCCCGGCGCGCTCCAGCTCACCTGCCCATTTGAGGTTTTGTTCCTCGTCAAAGCGGGCCTTCAGCTCGACCACAGCGGTCACCGACTTTCCCGCTTCGGCAGCTTCGATCAGCGCATTGATGAGCGTCGGCTGATTGCCCGCGCGATAGAGCGTCTGCTTGATGGAGACCACTTTGGGATCGGCTGCGGCCTGGCGCAGGAAATCGACAACTACTTCGAAACTCTCGTAAGGGTGGTGGATGATGATGTCCTTGGCTCCAAGGGCCGCGAACAAATCTCCATCATGTTCGAGCACGCGTTCGGGATAGCGCGGCGAGTAGCTGGGGAATTTGAGATCGGGCCGCTCTTCCTCGACCACTTCGGACAGGCCGGAAATGCCAAGCATCCCTTCGGTCGTGGCGATGGCGGCCTGGCTCAGGCCCAGTTTTTCGCGCAGCAATTCCTCGGCTTCGGGATCGAAGCTTTCGTCGATCTCCAGCATGATGACCTGGCCGCGACGACGGCGCTGGATGGCGCTGCGGAACAGGCGGACGAGGTCCTCCGCCTCCTCTTCAATCTCGATATCGCTATCGCGCAGCACGCGGAACACACCGTCACCCAGCACGTCGAAGCCGGGGAACAGGATATCGGCATAGCGGCACACGAGCCGTTCGATCGCGACATAGATCGCTTCCTCGCCCGGAATGCGGATGAACCGCGGCAGAGCACTGGGGATCAGCACCATTTCGATGAGCCTGCCGCCGGTGCCGTGCCGCTTCAGATTGAAAAGCGCACCGATCCCGCCATTCGCCACGAAGGGGAAGGGGTGCGCCGGGTCGAGCGCTTGCGGCGTGATGACCGGCATGATGTGATCGAGGAAATATGCGCGCAGCCAGCTTTCCGCTTCATCATCGATCCGGTCTTCGCCGGTGATATGTATGCCTTCTTCCTCAAGCAGCGGCCTTAGCGTGGCGAGTGCCTGCTGCTGCTTCTGCTCCAGCTCATCCACTCGCGCATTGATCGCGCTTAATTGCTGGCGGGGAGTGCGGCCATCGATGCTGGTTTCCGAAACGCCGCTGCGTACCTGCCCGATCAGGCCGGCGACGCGGATCATCATGAATTCGTCGAGGTTGCTTCCCGAAATCGACAGGAAGCGAAGCCGTTCGAGCAGCGGGTAAGCCTCATTATTGGCTTCTTCGAGCACGCGATCGTTGAACGCCAGCCATGACAACTCACGGTTGAAATAGCGGTCTTCCGCGCTCGTCGGCGCGCTGGTCGTCTCGCCATCATTGGCAGCGGTTGGGGTAAGGTTCGGATCGCTCGCCATAGGTGTCATGTGGCGCGTCTATCGTCGCTGCGCAAGACAGCAGCGCGCCGGGTCACAATTGAGCGTGTCAGGCCCAGCTGTCCGCCAGTTTGTGCGCTTCGGCAATCGCACTGATCCCGCGTTTGCCATTGGTGCGATCGAGCTGCACGATCACATCGATGACACTCGCGGCATAGGCGATCGTGTCCGATCGGGTGAGGCCGATGCCGGTCTGCATGACCATCAGGCTCAACTGCTCGAGTGCGCCGCGCAGCGAATTGGCGTGGATGGTCGAGAAACTGCCCGGGTGGCCGGTGTTGATGGCCCGCAGGAAGCTGACGCTTTCCGCGCCGCGCAGCTCGCCAAGCACGATCCGGTCGGGTCGCAAGCGCAGGGCCGATTGCAGCAGCTCATTGGCCGTGACTTTCGCTTCGCCAAGCTCGCCTTTGACGGCAACTAGGCCCACGCCATTGGCACCCGGTATTTTTAGCTCGGGCGTATCCTCAACCAGCACAACGCGCTCATCGCGGGGTATTTCAGCCAACATCGCGTTGAGGAAGGTGGTCTTGCCGGTGCTCGTGCCGCCGGAAATTAGGATCGTTTTGCGCGCCTTGATGGCAGCGCGGAGGAAAGCGATCGGCTCGGCCTGCGCATCGGGCAGTTCCGGCTGCTGGGGCGGTGCGAGCGCGCCTGCATCATAAGCGTCCAATGTCAGGTCGAGCCTGCGGTGACGGCGGATGGCCATGGCCCAGTGCTTGCGCGTGGCAGGTGGTCCGCAAAACTGGATGCGGGCGCCATCGGGCAATGTCGCGCCGAGCAGGGGATGCTCGCGATTGATGCCCTGATGGCTAATGCGTGCGACCTGTTCGGCGAGGCGCTGCACCAGCTTGTCGTCAATCGCGGTAAGCTCGATGCGTTGCATCGGACCCGGCACCGCGGCGTCCTCCACCCACATTTCGCCCGGCTTGTTGACGAGGATTTCGGTAACCGTGTCCCGCTCCAGCCATTCGCGAAACGGCGCGAGATAGGCGTCGAGATAGACCGAACCACCCGCGGCGAGGGGCTGGTCTGCGACGGGCGTTACGCCCGCCTCGCTGCCAAGATCGTATACCTCTGCGCTCATCCCGGATCCTGCCTTCAGCGAACCGCTGGCGCAGAGCCGAAGTCGAGATCACGCGCGGTGTAAACGCGGATCGGCTCACCCATGCGGACGCGAATGGTCGGAGGGCGCTGACCGTCCTGCTGGAGGGCGGTGCTCGCTGCGCTCTGCCCGCCACCGAGAACGACCGAGGCTCCGCCGCTCGCCACGGTGGTCAGCCCGCCGATGACTGACAGCAGCATGGCTGAGCCGAAGCGACTGAAGAAGTGGTTGTTGACGTCGCCTTCCAGACCCGCAGTGCCATCGAAGGATGTTGCAGGGCTGCGCAATTGCACCGACACGCCATCGGGGCGGATCACCCGCTCCCAGATCACATAGGCACGGCGCTGGCCTGCCTGCAGGCCGGACTGATATTGTCCGACAAGGCGGCTCGAGCGCGGAATAAGCACGCGCGCACCATCGTGGCTGCGCACATCCTGGCTCACCACCGCGCGGACATATCCCGGTACATCGGTGTTGATCGCGGTTTCGAGGATTGCGGGGATCATCGTTCCCTGCGTCACCGTGGTTGCCGGATTGAAATCTTGCGTTGCGCTGGCCGGACCGCCGCCAACGCCGCCGATACGCGCGGCAAATTCCCCAGCGCCGCCAGCGCCCGGGACGGTGCCGGTATCGGCTGCCGCCGGGACGGCTGCTCCTGCAGGAACTCCGGCCCCGTTTGCTGCCGGAGCGGCGCTGCCGTCGAATACCAGGGCGGGGGAGTTATACGGATTGCCAGCCGGAGCGGGCGAACCAACAAAGCCGGGGCCAGGCGCGGGGGCCAGCACGGCGCCGGGTGCTGCCACCGGCGCGGGAACCTCTGCCGCAACGGCATTGGCGCTCGGCAGACCATCAGTGGGTGTTCCACCAACCATCACCGGAGGCGGTGCTGCTTGATCCACTTGTCCAGCGGCTTGCGCATTCTCGTCCTCGAGGCGGCTAGAACTGAGCCCCCAGAGAACTGCTGCGCCCAAAAGCCCGACGAAGCCGATGCCTGCAGCAAGGCCCAGCGCGTCGGAACGCGGGTTGCGATTGGCGACGACCGGATAGCTCGTCCGGCTCGCCAGATCGATGACTTCCGTGTCCATCGCTTCGCGCGGATCGGTGTCGGTTCCAGTGCCTTTTTCGGGCATTCGCATGGCGAGTTTCATGGCATCTGTTCCCTTCAGTCCCGATCCGTTTCGGTGCGTGCGGTGCCGTCCGCCAGATAGGCGCCTGCAAGCCCAAGATTGACGAGGCGTGCTTCATCATCGCCCGATCGCAGGATGATTTCTCCGGGCACGAGGTCGAGGACGATCGTGTCCCCGCGCACGGCATAATTCACAGGGCCTTCGTTACCGTCACGGTCCATCAACAGGATGGCCGGGAGTGCGCGGTCCTCCGGCCAGTTGAGGAATGTGGCGCGGCCATTGTCGTAAATCTCGGCAGGCACGAGGGCAGCGGTGCCGGTGCTCGACCACGCGAAATTGAGGTCCGCCGGATCAAGCACCGCCAGATCGTCATTCGCCGCAGCCATTTCCAAAGCATTGGCCGACGGGAGCGGCGTCATCGCCATCCCCGTTTCATCCTCCGGCACCAGCTCCTCAGGATAGGTGAAAGTGAGGATATAAAGCGGCGTGCGATTGCCCGGATTGGCGACCAGATCGAAAAGATAGGTGTGGCGATTGGTCACCACCGTCATATTGGTTGCAGCACGCGGCTCCAGCGGCTTGACGAAGAGCAAATTGGCGCTGCGGCTGGGCGTCACCTGCCAAGTGGCGGAATTGCCGACTGCGACATTCTCGATCCGCTCGCCTTCGCCGAATTGGATCGTCGTCTGCACATTGGTGCGGCCTTCGATGCGCACGACCTGGGTGGGATCGTAAAGCCGCTCCATCAGGCGCGGATCCTGGGCTTGGACATCAGGCGCTGCGAGCGTAGTGAAGGCCAGTGCTGCTGCGATGCTGCAAGACAGGGCGCGGAACATCAGATTTTCTCCGTGGAGCGATTGGGCGCGGATTTGAAGCGGCTGCCGATGCCGCGGGCGCGCGAAGGGGCTGAACTGGTGGGGCCATCGCTGGTGCCGGATGGGCCACCTGAAACGATGCGCGTTTCTCTCACGCTGGTGCTGCTTGAGCCGGGATCGTTGGCAGGCAGCGGCGTGGTCGACGCGACGCGGATGGCGCGGCGCGAAGGGGATCCTGTCTCGCCAGCGCGGTCCTGCGCGCGGGTGCTGGCGATTGCGGCAGAGATTGCCTGCGGAGTGCTCGCAGCGGCTGCGACATTTGCAGCGCGATCGGCAGCGCGTTCAGGGTTGGCAAAGCCGAATACCGTCCAGCCAGACACCATGGTCGAAAGGACTTTAAGCACCATAAACATGAGCGCCAGATGCACCGCGCCTATCATGAAGAAGGCCATGGCTGGCCGCACGTCGATCTCGCCGGGTGTGGTCGCGAGGCTGGACAGGACTGGCACTGCGAGCTCGAGCATCAGCGATCCGCCGAGCACTGCGAAGAGCGGGGCGAGCGCCATAAGCACGACAGCCTTGAGCCAACCAGTAAACAGGCCGCGCGTGCTTTCAAACAAGGCTGTCAGGATGAAAATCGGGCCTAGACCCATCAGAATAGCGAGCGCGATCTTGGTCGTCGCCAGCACGCCGACTGTGCCCAGCAGAAGCATGGTGCCGCCCGACCAGAGCAGGCCCGGTGGCGAGAAGATCGAGGTGTTCGCATCCATCGCATCGCCCCCCGACGCCTCCATCAGCGCCAGCATCACGGCATCCAGCTTGTCGGCGAAAATCGTGGTGGCGGAGCCATCGGTTCCCATCAGCGCGGTGGCGATCGAGTCCGGGCCCCAAACGAAGAGATTGTAGAAGAAAATCTGGAATACGAACCAGCTGGTCGCGAAGGTCACCACGGCTACCAGCGTCACCATTTTGGGCGTCAGCGAAGCCACGCCGATGCGGGTGCGCCCGGTGATCAGCGCATAGCCCAGCAGCGCGACGAAAATGGTCAGGACAGCGGTGAGAGTCGGGCCAAGGAAGCCGCCTTCAGCGAAGAGGTTGTTGAACGTCGCTTCGCTCATGGCATTGGCAGCGCAGTCGACGCCGCGCAGGGACGCGCCGATACCGGCGCCGACCTCTTCCATCTGGCGCTGGCATGCTGCTGTCACACTGCCAAGGGTGGAGCTCACTCGGCTGCCTCCCTCTTGTCGGGGGTGTCAGGGCCGGGCCACGGCGTGTTGGTAAGTTCGGGATACCATTGCGCAGGCGCATCACCCAGATTGCCGCGCAGGTGGTCGAGCCGTCGCACACTGCTTTCGCGGCCCGACAGGATAGTCAGCACTTCGGGCGCATTCGACAGGTCGAGCCGCACGACAACGCTCGCATCGGGCTGGCGGACAAGGAAGCAGCGGCTATGGGCGGGCAAGGTGCGGATGAGCGCCAGTTCGTGCTCGGTCAGGCCGAAACCGTCGCAATAATCCTCTGCCCGCGCCTTGGCATTGGGCATGAACAGCATCGTGGCGGTCTGTTCGACGAGCGCGGTCGAAATCTTGCTGTCGAGAGCATCGCGCGCACTCTGCGTGGCAAAGCCGACCAGCGCGTTGCGTTTCCGCAGAGTCTTGAGCCAATCGCGGATGCGCGCGGCGAAGACTTCATCGTCCAGCGCTTTCCAGCCTTCATCGATCAGGATCATCGTCGGCTGTCCGTCGAGCCGTTCGTCGATGCGATGGAACAGGTACATCATGACCGGGGTGCGCAGCTTGGGATTTTCTAGCAGCGCAGTCATGTCGAAACCCATCACCCGGGTTTCGAGATCGAGGTTGTCGGTGGCGTTATCGAACAGCCAGCCATGCTCGCCATCGTCGATCCAGGCGGAGAGGCGGTCTGCCAGATCGCCCGGTTCAGGGCGGCGGCTGCCAGAGACCAGTTCCTTGAAGTGGCGCAGGCGGCGCAGCGAGCTGTCATTCGCATAGGCCGCATCGACCGCAGCCGCGATGGTCGCGCTTTCCTCCGGGCCCTGTGCGTTCAGCAGGACGGAAAGCCAATCGCGCAGGAAGCCTCGATTGACCGGCGTATCGGGCAGGGCGAGCGGATTGAAGCCGGTCGGCTGGCCAGACGAGATGCGGTCATAATTGCCGCCGATACCGCGAATGAACAGTTCCGCGCCGCGATCCTTGTCGAACAGGACTGTGCGAGGGCGGAACTTCTGTGCCTGCGCGGCGAGGAAATTCATCACCACCGTTTTGCCCGAACCCGACGGGCCGATGACCGAGAAATTGCCCAGGTCGCCATTATGGAAGTTGAAGAAGAACGGCGTGGAGCTGGTCGTCTGCAACAGGGTGACGGCATCGCCCCAGTGATTGCCCTCGGCCTGCCCCAGCGCGAAGCCGTGGAAGCTGCCGAAGCTCGCCATATTGGCGGTCGAAATCATCGCGCGGCGCACGAGATATTGCTCATTGCCCGGGAACTGGCCCCAGAAAGCGGGCTCCAGATTGGTATCCTCACGTAAGGCAATCGCGCCGGTGTCGGCGAGGCTTGCAGCGATCGAGGCGGTCGCATCATCCAGCCGCACAAGATCACGCTCGCGCACGAGGACGGAAAGGTGGTGATCGCCAAAGGCCACGCTGCCAGCGCCCAGCTCATCGCGCGCGGCCATCATGTCTCCGCGTTCGGCCTGCGCTTCTTCATCGGCGCTGCGGAGGCGGCGGATGGCGAGGTCGATGCGTTCGCGCGCACTCTGGCGTTCCTGCGGCGCAAAGCTTTCGGTCACCACCATTTCATAAGGCAGGCGCAGCATCGCATCGAGGAGGCCGGGGCTGGTCGCGTCCGGGTAATCCTTCAGGCTCAGGATGGAGGCAAAGTCGACACCGCCCGCACCGCGCAATTCCATGGCATCGAGGCCAAAGCTCGCGCGGCGATAGGGGAGCATGTCGCCGATATCGACTTCAGGGTCGGGGCGGCGCACGGGGCGCATTTCGCCATTGTAGAGCGCGGAGAGCAGCTCCAGCAGCTCATTATTCGTATGGCCCGAATTGCCGGTGTAATCGCCAAGCGGCTGCGCATCATATTCGCCCAAGCTGGCTGTCAGCGCTTGGATCGCACTGCGTAAGGAACGCAGGTCCTTCACGTCGATTTCTTCGGCTTCCGTCGGGGTGCGGCGGAAGAATTTGCGCGCCCGCTCGACAAAGCCCGCCTTGCCGCGCGCGGGGCGGCGGACCAAAGTGATGAACTGATCGTTCACGAACAGCGATCCGGACGTCAGCTTCTGCCGCCAGCGCCGGTCGATGTGGGCAGATAGCGGATCGGGAAATTCCGCGTCCAGCTCCACGCTCACCCGGCGGCGGATGACGTGGTGATACATGACGAACCGCGCATCGAGATTGCTGCGCAGCATCACTTCGCGCGTTGCCGCATGGGCATTCAGCGCTTCGGTATCTTCGGTTTCGAACAGCAGGCCAGGGACCTGCAGTGCCGCCATCAGCGATCCATCGCGCAGCAGCATGACGCCGGGCTCCACCAGCTGCGCATATGGCAGGCGATCGCCGGCATGCGCTTCCTTGGCGCTCCACGCGGCGGCTCCCAGCCAGTTCTTGGGCCCTGTGCCCGTCATGTCTCTGCTCCCGTCCGCATTATTCTCACGCGGCGTATGAGTTGCAGCCCCAGCGCTTGTAATTCTTTACGCGTGGGCATTTGCTGACCTTGGTGATCCACAGGTCGAAAAAGCGCGGCTCTCGCAAACAGGCGAAATAGCCGATGGCATGCATGATGAAGGGGATGGGGAGGATCCACCAGCTCTTGAGGATCAGGAAGGCCTCCACCGTCACCAATGCATTGATGATGAAGTAATTGAACGTAACGCCCGCAAACATCTGCGGGCGGGTCAGCGCGCGATGTACGGGGTAACGGGTGAGTTGCATGGCGTGTCTCGCGTCAGCCCGCAGCGGTCTGGATGCCAGCCACGATCGATGCGGCACCGAAGATGATGAACACGCCGACGATCACGGTGGCGCCGAAACGCCAGTTCACGCGGCCTGTCAGCATCATGAAGCCAACTGCGGCGACGGCCATCACGGCAACCGTGGTGGCCAGCGTGCCAAGCAGCGTGCCCTGCATCCATTGCGCGGCATTGTTGATCGGATCGGAGCCTGCCGGGTCCTGCGCATAGGCAGTAGCGGGCAGTGCCACCACGGTCAGAAAAGCGGCCAGACGGGCAAAGGTGCGAGCGAAGAATTGCATTGTTATTCAGAACTCCGGGAGTGGTCAGAGAGGCGACCCATGATGGCAGCCACATAGTTTTGTGTTTCACGAATATTCGGAACGCGGCCTGAACGCGCCACGCGCGCGGGGCCAGCATTGTAGGCGGCGAGTGCAAGCTCGAGATCACCATCGAAACGATCGAGTTGCTGGCGCAGGTAACGCGCGCCGCCTTCAAGATTGGCAAAGGGATCGTCCGGATTGACGCCAAGATCGCGCGCCGTGCCGGGCATCAGCTGGGCAAGGCCGCGCGCTCCTGCCGGAGATACTGCATTCTCGCGCCAGCGGCTTTCCTGCCAGACGAGAGCCTCAAGGAGAGCGGGGCTGAGATCGTATTGCGCGGCCAGGGCGGCGATGGTGGCGGTGTAGGTTGCGGGAACGCCTGCGGCATGTTGCTGCGTATCTGCGATCGCGCTGTCCGGCACGGCGGTGGCGATCTCTACCGGCACGTCCGCCACCGGCGTGGCGGGAATGGCTGCCGGATTGACGTACTGCCCCTGCGCCGCGCCATCGACCCAGCGCGCATCGCCGTCGCCGCCGATTTCCAGCACTTGTGCCTGCGCGGAAGGCGCAGTCAGCACGGCCAGCACACTCGCGGCCATTAAGGTGGCAAAACGCAGAATCATCAAATCCCTCGGGTCCGTACCGCCAATGCTTACAACAAATGACACAGACGTGACAGTCTTCGCCGAATGTCGTTGCAGAGTGCTTGGACAGCACGATTACCAGGTAGTGTTAACGGAACCGGGAGAAAGGCGGCACAAACGCAAAAAGGGCCGGTGGCTTTTGCCTACCGACCCCCTTATTTTACGTTCCCGAAAGGCGCGCGCCGATAATTACCTATCAGCGCGAAGCGAGAGCCTGAAATTCAACGCTGGCAAGAGCGAGGCGGGCGGCATCGCGCGAATCGAGCCAGCGGCCATTGGCGAGCTCAAGCTGATACTCTTCATCGGAATCGCGGGCTGCCTGATAATAGGTCTCTGCCTGTTCGTAATTGCCCAGCTGCGCGTGGGCGCTGCCCAGATTGATCAGGATCGCAGGATCGCCCGGATTGGCCTCGAGCTCTGCTTCCAGACGCGTCACTGCCGCAGCGGCATCGCCTTCAATCAACTGCTCGAAAGCGACTTCGCGCGTTTCATACTGCTGCTCGACCATTTCCGCAGTCACAGCCTGACCTGCCATCAGGGGTGCCAAAACCAGCGTTGCAAACATCTCTCTCTCCTTGAGTTCTGGCCACTTTATGGCGCGACGAGAGATCGACTGCAACAAAACTGTCACATTGTCACAAATATGAAATATTGGAGCGGGGAATGATGTCTCGGGCCGGCTGTGTATAAATAAAACGGCGTCATTCCAGATATATAGATGCGGCGTCAGGCGATTCTCCATAGCGTCACATAACCGCAAATAAAGTGTCACCTCGCGGGCCTAGATGCCTCTCTCAACGACAAGTCCAATTTTCACTTTCGGATTTTTGAGGGGTCCATAGCCGTGACACTACTTTCCCGTTCGCTCATTCTTGGCGTATCCGCTCTTGCCCTTTCGGCTTGCGGCGCTGACGACATTGCTTCGCCCGGTACCGGCGGCAATGTGATCATCAACAACCCGCCGGCAACACCGACGCCGTCGCCGACCCCGACGTCTTCTGCCGTGACCCCAGCTGGCGGCTGCCCTACGATCGCCGATCCGCAGGGCCTGACCGATGAAGGCACGATCACCGGCCCCGAAGGCGAATGGCGCGTCTGCGCACTGCCACAGCGCATCAATGTTTCGACCACGCTGCCGCGTTTCGACGGCCTGCTCTATCGCCTTCCGGGCGAGGTCAACGTCGGAACCGATGGCGGCCCGGCTCCAGACGCATCGGACGGTCTTTCCGACACCAATGTTGAGCTGTCGATCGATCCGGGCGTCATCCTTTATGCCAGCGGTTCGGGCTTCCTGAACGTAACGCGCGGCAACACGATCAATGCCGTCGGCACCGCCGACCGGCCGATCATCTTTACCAGCCGCGACAACATCCTTGGCCAGAACAATGCCGATTCGTCGGGCCAGTGGGGCGGCGTGGTTCTCTCCGGCCGTGCTCCTGTCACCGATTGCCGCACGCCGGGCGCGACGCCGGGTACGGTCGATTGCGAACGCCAGGTTGAAGGCGCGGTGAACCCATCGCTCTTCGGCGGGGCAACTGAAGACGACAGCTCGGGCACCATGCGCTACGTCCAGATCCGTTTCTCCGGCTTCGTACTTTCGGGCGATAGCGAGCTGCAGGCGCTGACCACCGGCGGCACCGGCACCGGCACCGATCTCAGCTTCATCCAGTCGGTCAATTCGTCTGACGATGGCGTCGAATTCTTCGGCGGCTTCGTGAACATCAAGAACCTGATCGTAGCTGGCGCAGAAGACGATTCGATCGACACCGACACCGGTGTGAAGGCGAACATGCAGTTCGTGATCGCCGCACAGCGCGCCGGCATCGGTGACGGTATTATCGAAGCCGACTCGAACAACGGTCTTGAGGACCAGACCCCGCGCCAGAACACGACGATTGCCAATGCGACCTTCATCCAGCGCAGAGATAACGATCAGGCGATCCGCATTCGTGGTGGCACCGACTACGGCCTCTACAACACGCTGATCTGGGACGCTTCGGCAGCAGGCACGCCGTGTATCCGCCTCGATCTCGATGAAACGGTTCGTGCAGCCAATGCCGGTCTCGATGATGTCGGCCCGCCGCGCTTCCAGTCGGTTGCGCTCGATTGTGCCGCCAACTTCCGCGATGGCAGCGGCGGCATCACTGCAGCGCAGGCCGAAGGTATCTTCGATGCAGGTACCGGCAACAACAAGAGCTACACCAACACGCTGGTGAACGGCTATTTGAACGGCGGAAATGAAAACGGCTTCGCGACCATTTTCGATGTGACGACGCTGGGCAGCTTCTTCGTTTCGGCGAACTTCATCGGTGCGGTTTCCGATAGCGATGACTGGACGCAGGGCTGGACCTGCGACTCCTCGGCTGTGAGCTTCGGCAACAACACCGGCAATTGCACGGCCATCCCGGTCTTCAACTGATTGAGCGTGGGGGAGCGGCGCGCAGGGTAAGGCGCGCCGCTCCCCTTGTCTCATTGGCAATCGGGCCACTGCCCGATGCGGAATTTAGGATCGAAATGAGGGATTTCCCGATGATCACCACTGGCAAGAAGCTGGCGGCCCTGCTTCTCCTTTCCACCGCGCTCACCATACCGGGCGCGGCTTTTGCGCAGGATACGCAGCTCCCGCCTCAGGACGTCGACCCGACCCCGCCGGAAGACCTGAGCACGCCGCAGGATCAGGATCCGCAGGATGACGAAGATCAGGTCGAGGATCCCGATATCTCGATCCCCGGTGGATCGATCATCGTGACCGGCCGGATCAATCGCGATCCGACGCAAAGCTCCAGTCAGGTCGTCAGCGTTCTTTCGACTGAACAGATTGCGCGTACGGGTGAAGGCGATATCGCCGGCGCGCTGGGCCGTGTAACCGGCCTCTCGGTGCAGGGTCAGGGCTTTGTCTATGTGCGCGGCCTTGGTGATCGCTATTCGCTCGCGCTGCTGAACGGCCTGCCGCTGCCTTCGCCGCAGCCGCTGAGCCGTGTTGTCCCATTGGATATTTTCCCCACCAACGTGGTCGCCTCCAGCCTCGTCCAGAAGACCTATTCGGCGAACTTCCCGGGTGAATTCGGTGGCGGTGTGATCAACCTCACAACCCGCGCCGTGCCCGATGAGAGCTTTCTGACCATCGGCGGCGGGATCAGCGGGGACACCGAAACCACGCTGCATCAGGGCCTGTCCTACTACGGCTCCGACTTCGACTGGTTCGGCTTCGATGATGGCACGCGCGATGTGCCGCCTGCCTTGCAGACCTATTTCGACAGCGGCCTGCAGATGAGCGACATCCCGCTCGATGACGGTCAGAATTTTAACGATGCCCCGGTCACGCAGGCTGCCATCGCGCAGCAGCTCGGTGATCCGAACCTTATCCTGCTTCAGCGTCTGGGCGATGTGCCTGCGAACTGGTCGGCCAGCCTCACCGCAGGGACCTCCTTCGATGTGGGCGCGGACGGAATACTCGGTGTCGTCTTCACCGGTTCGATCAGCAACAAATGGCGCACCCGCGATATCGTCTCGCAGTCGGTGCTCGCCGACTTCTCGCTCGACAATGATTTCCGCGATGTGGTGACCGACAACCGCATTCTTGCCAATGCCATGCTCGGCATTGGTCTTGAAATCGGCGACCATCGCTTCCGCTTCACCAACCTCTTCATCCGCGACTCGCTCAAGGAGGCGCGCCTATCGGTGGGTGAGGATTTCCAGGATGATGACAGCATCCAGCAGCAGCAGACCGCCTGGTACGAACGCCAGCTGATCGACAGCCAGCTGGTCGCCGAACTGGAATTCGGCGATCTCTCGCTCGACCTGCGCGGTGGTTACGCTCGCACCGATCGCGAAGCGCCGTATGAATACACTTTCACCTATGTGCGCGACAATTCGTCGGGCGAATTCGGTGATCGTTTCATCAACGTGCTCGACCGCCAGACGGGCGATGCTGCAGTGGTCTTCTCGGACTTGCAGGAGGAGTTGTGGTCGGCAGGCGTGGATGTCAGCTACCCGATTTTCGACAGCTTCGCTGTGACCGTCGGCGGCGCCTATACGAATACCGCGCGCTTCTCCGAACGCCGCGAATTCCTGTTCAACGCGCCCACCAGCTTTCCCGATGGCGTCGGCGCGCTGCGTCCCGATCTTCTACTCGGCGATGCGATCATCGAATTCTTTGACATCGGTCTCATCGAATCCACCCAGTCCGATCCGGCGTTTAACGCAGGGCTCGAAATCTGGGCTGGCTACGGCAAGATCAATTGGGAGCCCGTCCTCGGCCTCAGCTTGGATGCCGGTGTCCGCTATGAAGATGCAGTGCAAAGCGTGAACCCGGCGCAAGTCTTCGACAATGCGCCCGTATCCACTGCATCCACGCTGCTCGAGAACAGCTATTGGTTGCCTGCCGCCACGGTCACGTGGGAGCCGGTCGAAGACCTGCAGATCCGCGCCAATGCCAGCCGCACGATCGCGCGCCCGCAATTCCGGGAGCTGGTTTTCCAGACCTATTACGATCCCGAAACCAACCGCCAATTCAACGGTAACCCGCTGCTCATCGACAGCGAGCTGACGAATTACGAAGTGCGCGTCGAATACTATATGGGCGGGCCTGACCGCGTATCGGTTGCCGGTTTCTACAAGGACATTGAAAACCCGATCGAGGCGTTCTCGAGCTTCTCCGACAACAATCAGATCACCAGCTTCGCGAATGCGCCGAGCGCGACGCTTTACGGTATCGAAGCGGACGTCGCCTACACAATCGACCTGCTCAACTGGGGCGGCTGGTTTGAAAGCAAGCAGATTGCACTGTTTGCCAACTACACCTGGACCCAGTCGGACATCGCCGTGGATGCCGCCGACATTACGCAGCTGTTCCCCGGCGGACCTGTCCCGGCGACGAACCTCTTCGTCGATGGCGTGCCGCTGACCGGCCAGTCCGATCACCTCGCCAATTTCCAGGCCAGTCTGGAAGATGTCGATGAGCTGCAGCAGTTCACCGTGCTGGTTAATTACGGCAGCGAGCGTGTGACCAGCCGCGGGACGGCCGGTCTGCCCGACATCGTCGAAGATCCGGGTCTCGAAGTCGATCTCGTCTACCGCCAGGGCCTCGCTCTCTTCGGCAGTGATGCCGAGCTGAAGCTCGAAGCGCGCAACATCTTCGGCCGCGGGAATGAGGAATTCCAGACCAACGGTGTCGATCGCGTCGAGATCAACACCTATGATGTGGGCACGTCATTCAGCGCATCGCTCTCGATCACTTTCTGATCTGGCAGCCGCTCCAACAAAAAGCCCGCTGTACTTGAGAAAGTGCGGCGGGCTTTTTCATTGAGGAGAGCAGGCGATCAGGGGCGATCGAAGACGTAGCCCCGGCCGTGGACCGTGCGCAGCAAATGCTCCGCGCCGACCTTGCGCAGGCCCGCGCGCAGTCGCTTGATCCAGACATCCACCGTGCGCAGGCACTCAGGATCGCCATCTTTGCCGAGCGCGTCGATCAATTGCTGGCGGGAGAAAATGCGCTCCGGATTCTCGGCGAGAAAGCGGAGCACGCGGAATTCATTGGGCCGCAGCTCGATGCGTTCGCCCTGCCAGCGTGCCAATTCGCTGCTGACGAAAATCTCCAGATCGCCGTGCACGATCTGGCGCTCCGCCGCGGCGCGGTTTGTGCAATCGTAGAGAGCGAGGACGCGGTCCAGGATGGCCTGCCGGTCGAGCGGCGCGACGGCATAGTCATCGGCGCCAGCTTTCAGTGCGCGGCGGCGGTCCTCCGCATCATCTTCATCGAGAACAAGGGTGATATGCGCATCGCTGGTGCGCTCGTCTGCACGCAGGCGGCGAACCATTTCCAGGCCCGAAAGATCGTCCATCACCCAATCGACGAACGCCCAGACGGAGCCTTCGATCAGCCGCGAGGGCCCTTCGGCCGACAGATGCGCGAAGGCGAATTCGGTTTCGCCATTGGCAAATGCCGGGAACTGCGCAGCAGCGCTATCGGTGGTGAAAATCGTGACGCGGTCCATTGCTCTCGCAATCCTGAGATACGAGAGGTGTGGTGCAGCCCTTATTTGACTGGCTTATGACAATTTGCGCGCAAAACCGCAGGGATTGCGGGTGAATTCCTGTCAGGCCGGGGAGGCCGGGCAATAGCGCGCGAGATACTCGCCATGCGATGGCATGTGCTGCACCAAGAAGCGGATGGATTTCTCGATCTCGTCGAGTTCCTTTTTGGTCTCCGCCTGATCGAGTGTCGCTGCCATCGCGTTATGGCCCTGCATGGAAATGCCCTGACCCATCATCACCGCGGCCCAGCTGGTTTCGGTGAACAGCTCATCATCTTCGCGGAAGATTTGACCGTTCAATTTGAACAGCTCCATCTTCTCGGTCAGGCTGTCGGGCACGCTCATGGTGCGGCAGTAATTCCAGAATTCGGAATCATCGCGGCTGGTGGCGTGGTAATGCAGGATGAGGAAATCGCGGATTTTCTCATATTCCTTATTGGTCAGCCGGTTGAAGGACTGCGCCTGCGTTTCATTCACGCCATCGAGCGAAAGCAAGGCGATCAGCTTGTTGATGCCGGTGTTGATGAGATGGATGGAGGTGGACTCCAGCGGCTCCATGAAGCCGGCGGCAAGGCCGATCGCCACCACATTCTTGTTCCAGAATTTCTTCCGCCGCCCCGTCACAAACCGCAGGTGGTTGGGATCTGCCGTGGGTTTGCCAGCCATATGCTTGATCAGGATATCGGTCGCCTCATCGGCTTCCATGAACGCATCGCAATAGACATGGCCGTTGCCATTGCGATGTTGCAGCGGGACCTGCCACTGCCAGCCTGCCGAATGCGCGGTGGCGCGGGTGAAAGGCGGGGCAGGGCTGGCATCATCGCGGTTGCAAGGCAGGGCTACCGCGCGGTTGCAGGGCAGCCAGTGAGTCCAGTCCTCATATCCGGTTTCCAGAGCCTGCTCGATGAGCAATCCACGAAATCCCGAACAATCGACGAAGAAATCGCCTTTGATTTCCTGCCCGCTCTCCAGCGTTACCGAAGAGACGAAGCCGCTTTCGCTGTCCAGCTGCACATCGCTGATCTTGCCTTCCTGCCGCACGACCCCGCGCTTCTCGGCATATTTGCGCAGGAAGCCGGCATAGGCGGTGGCATTGATATGATAGGCGTAATTGATCGGCGGCAGGTCGTCGCGGCGCATGTCGTCTGTGCGTGCGAATTTGCCGAAATAGGCGGCCATCGTCTCGGCATTGAAGACCTGGATCGGGCGATTGTCGCCGGTCGATTGCTGGTAATGCCAGATGTGGTGGAAGCTGAGGCCGCCAATCTCATAGCCGTAGTTGCCGAAGGGGTGGATGTAGCTGTCGCCAAGCTTGCCCCAGTTCACGAACTGGATGCCGAGCTTAAAAGAGCCCTGCACAGCGGCGAGCATTTCGGCTTCGTCAATTTCGAGCAGGCGCTGGAAATCGACGAATGGCGGGATGGTCGCTTCGCCCACGCCCACGGTGCCGATCGCTTCCGATTCGACCAGTGTGATCGCAAGCTCGCGCCCCTGTCGCAGTCGGGAAAGCGCTGCCGCCGCCATCCAGCCCGCGGTGCCGCCACCAACGATTACGATATGTTCAATAGCCATGATGCGCCCCACTCCCTCGGGCATTGCATAGTGTGGTCGGCCGCGATCTCTACCCATTACGGCGACCAACCGGAAGGGTGGGCCTTTGGCGGTGCAGCCGGATAATTGCAAAAATGTTACACCAAGCAATAGCAAATGTGAACGTTCATATTTTTGGGTTGTGAACGCTCACATCGCTGGTATGTAGAACGCTGATTCCTCGTACGAGGATCAGTTTGGTGCCGATGACAGGCGATGTGCAAAGCCTGCGTCGAAGGGGAGATTACAGTGCGCAAATCCATTATTTCACCCGCAGGACGGGTTCGTTCGCTCGCAACCGTTTCCAGCCTCGCGCTGGTCGCAGGGCTGCCGAATATCGCGCTGGCGCAGGATGCGTCCGCCGACGAAGATCCTGAAGAAGAAGTCGTCGATGAGAATACGATCATCGTCAGCGGCATCCGCGCTTCGCTCGAAAGTGCGCAGGATTTCAAGGAAGATGCCGATACGGTCGTCGACGTCATTACCGCTGAGGATATCGGCGCTCTGGCAGACCGCTCGGTTGCAGAGGCCCTGCAGCGCGTTCCGGGTGTCAACATCAGCCGTTTCGAACAGCGCGATGACCCCGACCGTTTCTCGGTTGAAGGTTCGAACGTCATCATCCGCGGCCTGCCATACGTTCTTTCGAATCTCAATGGCCGTGACATTTTCTCCGCCAATGGTGGCCGCGTGCTGTCCTTCAACGACGTGTCGCCCGAACTGCTTGGTCGCGTAGAAATCTACAAAAACGTCTCTGCCGACATGATTGAGGGCAACATTTCGGGTCTCGTAAACCTCGTGACCCGTAAGCCGCTCGACAATCCTGGCTTCAACTTTGCCGGTACGATTGAGGCGAACTATGGCGACATGGCTGAAGAGTGGTCGCCCGGTTTCTCCGGCCTGATCTCGAACACGTTCGACAGCGCCATTGGTACCTTCGGCCTGCAGTTCGGCTACGCCCAGCAGGAGCTGGTGACGCGCACGGACGCTTCGCAGCTGACTGACCCTTGCTACCGCGCCGATACGCTGGACTCCGGCTGTCTCCGCGTCGTGAACGTGGGTTCGGGCGGATACTTTGGCGATCCGAACTTTGATGCCGATAACTTCCCGCCCGCGGGCACGGTCATCGCGCCCAAGGGTGCTGGTGTCCGTACTACCGGCCTGACGCGTGACCGTTACGCCTATTCCGCAGTCGGTCAGTTCGAAAGCAATGACGGCCGTTTCCTCGTCACTTTCGAATATCTGCGTGCCGAAACCGAAGCGACCATCAATGAATTCGCTGCACTCGGCCTCGTGAACGACGATGGTCTGTTTCCTGTGCAGGCCGATGGTTCGACCTGGACCTTCGACGAGAATGGTGTCTTCCAGACCGGCGTTCTGACGCAGTTGCAGCCGTTTAACGGCAATGCTGCCGGCGGTATCCCGACCGAGCTTCTGCGCTTCCAGCGTGAAGACGAAGCTTTCACGGAAGACTACTCGATCGATGTTGCGATCGAGGCAACCGATCGTCTGCGCTTCAATTTCGAAGGTCAGATCCTGAGCTCGGGTCGTACCGAAGATGGCTTCATCTCGGCCATGCAGACCTATACCGATATCGCCATCGACAACACCGGCGGAACGCCTCAGGTCCAGTTCCTGGAGCCGGGTACCGGTCAGTCGAACACATCGTACTTCAACGATCCGGCGCGTACCTTCTACTGGTTCCTGCTGGACAACCAGGTCGACAACGAAGGCGATCTTTACAGCCTGCGCGGCGATGTCGAGTATGACATCTCCACCGACGGCTTCCTGCGTACCGCTCGCTTTGGTGCACGATGGGCCAATCGCGATCGCGTGACGCGCAGCGCCAACTTCTCCAACTGGGGTAACCTAGGTGCGCCGTGGACCGGTCGCGGCGGCAATTGGAACTGCCAGGACTTCCAGGCCTTCGGCTGTGGCGGTGCTTACGTGTTCGATTTCCCGGAATCGGCAAGTGTTCGCAATCCGTTTGGTGACGACTTCCAGCGCGGCAATGCGCCGACCCCTCTGGGCGATGGCTCTGCCTTCTTCTTCGGCGGTGACAATCTGGTCGAAGATTACCTGAGCGGTGACATTACCCGCCAGGCCCGTGAAATCACCGACTTCACCCTGACGCCAAACGCCTGGTTCCCGATCAGCGCGCGCGGCGGTACGGTCGACGGTACGGTCTTCCTGCCGGGTGAAATTTCCGACGTCAGCGAAGAGACGCTCGCCCTTTACGGTCGTCTCGACTTCGGCACCTATTTCGCCAATGGCTGGGAGCTGTCGGGCAACGTGGGCGTGCGTTACGTCGAAACCACTGTCGAGAGCGAAGGGGAAATCAACTTCCCGTTCGGCAACTTCTTCGACACCGATTTCGATGGCACCGTTACCGGCGATGAAATCCGCGCTGCTTGCGGCAACATCCAGCAGGGCCAGCAGGCTCCGGGATATTGCGCATTGAGCGCTGCGCGTCAGGACGAATTCGCAGCCGCTTTCACCGGTGAAGTCATCGATGACAGCGACGATATCGAATTCGACAACTGGCTGCCGAGCTTCAATATGAAGCTGGACTTTGACAATGGCATGCTCGTGCGCTTCGCTGGCTCGCGTGGCATCTCGCGGCCCGATCTGTCGGACTTCCGTACCGGTGGCGCGATCTTCGACAACACCCGCTCGCTCGAGCTTGCAGGGCCAGACGCTCTTGCCAATGGACCGCTGTTTGCGATCTTCACCGGCAACCGCCTGCTGCGGCCGATTGAATCGTGGAACCTCGATCTCAGCTTCGAATATTACTTCGACGATGTTGGTTCGTTGTCGGTTGCCCTGTTCCACAAGGAATTCGACAATCTGTTCGGCTTTGGTCCGACGGTTCGCGATTTCACCAGCCCGTCTGGTGTGACTGCAGCTGTTGAAGTCAACGGTCCGGTCAACTTCGGGTCTGCCCAGTTGCAAGGTGTCGAAGTTGCCTATCAGGACGTCTGGGAATTCCTGCCTGGTCCGCTTCAGTATCTCGGTGGTCAGTTCACCTACACTTACATTGACTCGCAGGACTTCTCGTCCTCGGGCGATGTGTTCGGTGACCTGCCGCAGCCAGGTGTCTCGGAGCACACGGTCAACGCGACGATCTTCTACGAAGTCGATGGGTTCTCGGCCCGTGCGGCCTACAACTGGCGCTCGGACTTCCTGCAGACCCCGCGTGACGTGATCTTCCCGTTCTCGCCGATTTACGGTGAGAGCACCGGGCAGCTCGACGCGTCGATCTTCTATGAGCTCACCGACAACATCAAAATCGGTGTGCAGGGTGTAAACCTGCTCGACGAAGTCACGCAGACCAGCTCGGTGGTGGACTTTGACGGTACCCGCGTAATCCGCTCGGCGTACCGCAACGACCGTCGCTATACTTTCCTCGTCCGGTTCAACTTCTAAAGCCGGAGCTCCTTCGGGACGAGTAAGGACAGATGGGCTCCGGCGCGGTAAGTGCGCCGGGGCCCATTCTTTTTCTGGAGTTGCGCATGTAAAATGCGCTATCCGGATGGTGGATGGGATGATGAGAATTCTGCAGAACCACATCGGCAGTGCCGCGCTGGCAGCTGCCTGTATGACGCTCGCCGGCTGTGGCGGCGGCAGCGCATCTGGTGCTCCGACAAGTCTGTCCACGCCGATGCCAACGCCGAGCACTGGCGCGACGCCGACCGGCGAGTGGCAGCTTGTGTGGTCGGACGAATTTAATGCGCCATCGCTCGATACATCGCGCTGGAACCTCATCGAGGATTGCTGGGGTGGCGGGAATAACGAGCAGCAATGCTATACGGCCCGGCCGGAAAACGTCTCGGTGCAGAACGGCATGCTTGTCCTGCGCGCGCATGAAGAAAGCTGGACGGGTGCCGCATGGCCGCCGCACATGGCGTCATCCCAGCCTGATCCCAACGCGCAGAACACCAAGCCATTCACTTCGGGCAAGGTCACCACGCAAGGCAATGCCAGCTGGCGCTACGGCCGTATCGAGTTGCGTGCCCGCCTGCCGCAGGGTCAGGGGACCTGGCCCGCATTCTGGATGATGCCGGAAGGCGATGTTTATGGCGGATGGCCGCTCTCGGGCGAGATCGATATCATGGAAGCGGTCAATCTCGGCGTCGAATGCGCCGATTGCGAAGCGGGCGGCGAGAATTCAGTGCTTGGCACGCTCCATTTCGGTGATCGTCCGCCGGGCAATGTCTATCTCAATCGCGAGCGGTCCTTTCCCGGCGTCCTCGACGGTGAATTTCATACTTATGGCGTGATCTGGGAAGAGGGGCGCTTCACCTGGACGATCGACGGTGAACCCTTTGGCACGATAGAAGCGAGCGAGTGGTGGACTGCCGCCAGCAGCGACGCCAATGCGCCTTTCGATCAGGAGTTTCACCTGATCATCAATCTTGCCATTGGCGGCAATTGGCCGGAAAATACCAATTTACGCGGCGTATCGACAGACGGCTTCCCCAAGCAGGTTGAAGTCGATTGGGTTCGCGTGTGGCAATGTGATGCAGATCCCGCGACCGGTCGCGGCTGCATGGAGGGCAATTAAGATGGCGCGCCGTCGTCAATCGGTCACGATCAAGCATGTTGCAGCTGACGCGGGTGTGTCGTTGCAAACGGTCAGCCGTGTGATCAACAACGAAGCTAACGTCCGCCCGGAGATGAAGGAGCGGGTGCAGGCCTCGATCGACAAATTGGGCTATGTTCCCTCCATCGCGGCACAAAGGATGAGCGGATCGCGATCCTATATCATTCTTGCCCTCAACGATCGTGAGCGCACGATCGAAGCATGGAATGCGCGCGAAGGCAGCGATTGGGTCGACCAGATGCTGATGGGCGGAATGCTCAAATGTGCAGAGCACGGCTATCGCCTGCTGTTCGAGCTAGTCGATACGCATGATGACAATATCCAGCGTGAATTGGCCGGGACGATCGCCGCGATCCAGCCCGATGGCGTTATCCTTACGCCGCCGCACTCCGATAACCGCCTGATCACCGAGCTGCTGGACAAACACAAGATTCCCTATGCGCGGATCGGCTCGCGCGCCAATGGCGGCAGCATTTCGCTGACCATGGCGGACAGCAGGATGGCGGCGATGGCCACGCGCTATCTGATCGACAAGGGACATGAACGGATCGCGATGATTGCAGGGCCCGAGGAATATGCGGTCAGCAATCGCCGTAAATTGGGCTGGAAGGAAACCATGCAGGAGGCTGGCCTGCCGACAGATGGCCTGTGCGAGCGCGGCGATTTTTCATTCGCATCGGGAGAGCGTGCGGCACGCACGCTGCTGCAGAAGTCGTCGCGTCCGACGGCGATCATCGCCAGTAATGATCAGATGGCGATGGCGACCAATTCGGTCGCCCATTCGCTCGGTCTGCGCGTGCCTGGCGATGTCTCGCTCATCAGCTTCGACAATTCGCCCGTCGTTCGCTTCATCCAGCCTGCCCTGACAGCCATCGACCAGCCGGTTGCAGAGACGGTTGGCCGCGCGGTCGAATTGCTGATCGCGAAGCAGCGCGGAGACGATTTGCCGGAAATGCCGCTGGTCGTCGAAGGCAGGCTGATCGAGCGTGAGTCTGTCGCTTCGCCTGCCAAGCTGCGCCTGCATGGCTGATCAGGCAAGCGGACCTGCCGCGATCGAGCGCCAGTCCATTCGCTTCCTTTTGCTCTATGCGCTGGCGGCAGCTGGAGGCGCGGTCGCCTATGTGCCGTTTCTGACCATACTGCTTCCCGTTCGGGTCGAGTCCATGGCTGGAGCGCAGAGCGTGGATTGGCTCGCCTATGCCGCGTTTGCCGGGGCAATCGCCGCCAGCGTCTCCAACATCGGCTTCGGCTGGCTATCCGATCTGACGCGCAATCGCCGTTATTGGATACTCACCGGCCTGGTGATTAGCAGCATTCTGCTGGTCGCCTTGCGTTCCGCCAATGATCTGGCGACTTTGCTCGGCCTGCTCGTGCTCTGGCAGTTGGGCCTGAACATGATGCTCAGCCCGCTTGCGGCATGGGCGGGAGATACCGTGCCCGATCAGCAGAAGGGCTTGCTTGGCGGACTGCTGGCATTTGCGCCTGCCTTGGGTGCGCTCAGCGGGGCCGTGCTGACGATCCCCGGCATGCTCAGCGCCGATATGCGGATGGTCGCGGTGGCGGCGATCGTTATCGCTTGCGTCCTGCCAGTGCTCCTTTTCGGCAGGCCCGTTCATTTTCCGGCTTTGCATGCGCCGGCGACTTCGCAGTCCGCGGAAACCTCAGGTGCCCGCCGCCGTCTTGTCGCCCGCATGTGGATTGCACGGCTGCTGGTGCAGATCGCCGAGGCGACGCTGTTTGCCTATCTTTACCTGTGGCTGCGATCGATCAATCCGGAGATTGGCGATGATGACGCGGCGCAGATTTTCTTCGGCGTTCTGTTCTTGACCGTGCCGGCCAGCATGCTGGTCGGGCGCTGGATGGACCGCAATGATCGGCCGATTTTTCCCTTGGGCATCACTGCCGGGGTGAGCTCGCTGGCCTTGGTGAGCATGGCGCTGGCGCCCAGCCTTCCGCTTGCTCTGGCAGCCTACGCCATGTTCGGCCTCGCCTCGCACGTCTTCCTGTCGCTGCACACCGCGCAGACGCTGCGTGTCCTGCCGCGCCCGGAAAGCCGTGGGCGCGATCTCGGCATATTCAATCTCACCAATACAGTGCCCTCACCGATCATGTCCGTGCTGACGATCATGCTGGTGCCGGTGTTCGGATTTGCAGGACTGTTTGGCTTGCTGGCAGGCCTTTCCGCTCTGGCGTGCATCATCCTGCTGACAGCCATAAGAGCGCCGAAATCGCAAAATGACCGCTTGCCTTGATAGCCCTGCGGTGTAAAACCGGATCAATTGAGAACGTTCTCAATCGGGGAATCTGGAGAGAGGTTTACTATGCGGTCGGGGTTGAATTTGCGGGCGAGTGTCGCCGGAACTGTTATGGCATTGGCTCTTGCGGGCTGTGCGACAACACCAGTGGCAGAGCCGCAGGCAAGTGTGGAAACCGCCAGCCTATACGGCGATGAAGATGCCTATATCGCCGATCTCGTGTCGCGCATGTCGCTTGAGCACAAGATCGGTCAGCTGATCCAGCCGCAGATCAATTCCTTCACTCCTGAAGACATGGAGCAATATCGCTTCGGCAGCTATCTGAACGGCGGCAACGGCGGCCCTTACGGAGACGAATTCGCGCCTGCTTCCGAGTGGCTGCGCTATGCCGATGAAATGTATGCCGCATCGGTCCAGCCGCTGCCGAATGGCGAGCCGGTAATCCCGACGATGTGGGGTACGGACGCGGTTCATGGCCACACCAATGTGGTTGGCGCGACGATCTTCCCGCACAATATCGCGCTTGGCGCGGCAGGCGATGCCGATCTGGTGCGCCGGATCGGTCAGGCGACTGCCGTCGAAATCGAAGTCACCGGCATCGACTGGAATTTCTCGCCGACAGTCGCTGTCGCGCGCGATGATCGCTGGGGCCGGACTTACGAAAGC
The DNA here is from genome assembly GCF_027912455.1 of Aurantiacibacter sp. MUD61. NCBI lineage: Bacteria > Pseudomonadati > Pseudomonadota > Alphaproteobacteria > Sphingomonadales > Erythrobacteraceae > Aurantiacibacter > Aurantiacibacter sp. MUD61. Next base: position 500,659 of record NZ_CP115446.1, on the reverse strand, counting down.
TATTCCGAGAACCCCGATCTCGTCGCCGAACTCGGCGCTGCATTGGTCGAAGGCCTGCAGGGTACGCGCGGCGCAGATGATTATCTCGGCACCGGCCGGGTGATCGCAACCGCCAAGCATTTCTTCGGCGATGGCGGCACCGAACAGGGCGTCGACCAGGGCGATGTGAATGGCGATATCGACGAGCTATTGGCTCTGCACGGCCGTCCCTATCCCGCGACAATCGACGCCGGGGTTGAAACGATCATGGCCAGCTTCAATTCGATCAATGGCCGCAAGATGCACGGCAATGAAGCGCTGCTGACAGATGTTCTGCGCGGCGAAATGGGTTTCGACGGCCTGGTGGTGGGTGACTGGAACGGTCACGGACAAGTGCAGGGCTGCACGGTCACCAATTGTCCGCAATCGCTGCTGGCAGGGCTCGACATCTACATGGTGCCCGATGACTGGCGCGAACTGACGGAAAACCTGATTGCACAGGTGAATGACGGCACCGTTCCCACGGAACGCGTCGATGAAGCGGTCACCCGCGTCCTGCGCGTCAAATATCGCGCTGGCCTGCTCGGCCCCGATGCGGTGCGCCCGTCGGAGCGCGGCGTCGCCGGGCGCTACGAACTGCTCGCATCGCCTGAGCACCGCGCCCTGGCGCGCGAAGCCGTGGCGCGTTCGCAGGTGATCCTGCAGAATGATGGCATCCTGCCGCTTGCTGCAGGCTCCAATGTGCTTGTCGCTGGCTCTGCTGCCGATGACATCGGTCAGGCCTCCGGCGGCTGGACGCTGGAATGGCAGGGCGGCCTCGAAGGCGAAATGGGCGCGGACGCGGGCATCGCTGACCGCTTGTTCCCCAATGCGGAATCGATCTGGGAAGGCCTGGAAGAAGCGATCACCAGCAATGACGGAACAGCGACGCTTTCCGAAGATGGCAGCTTTACCACGCGGCCCGACGTTGCCGTCGTCGTGTTCGGCGAGAAGCCCTATGCCGAATTCGCAGGCGACCAGCGCGACCTGGCCTTCCGCGACGAGGAAGGCCTCGAACTTCTGCGCTCTTTTGAAGAGCAGGGCATCCCAACGGTTGCGGTATTTCTTTCCGGCCGTCCGCTGTGGATGAACCGCGAGATGAACGCCTCCAATGCCTTTGTCGCATCCTGGCTTCCGGGCAGCGAAGGCGGCGGTGTTGCCGATATTCTGACGGGCGCAGTGCAAGCGACAGGACGATTGTCCTTCAGCTGGCCGAATGACTGCATCGGCACCCCGCTCAACCAGGCGGAAGGGGCGCTGTTCGCCGTGGGCTATGGCCTTTCCACCGGCGAGACCGGCTCGCGCGGAGACCTCGGCGAAAGCTGCAGCCTGCTCGAAGTGGGCGCAGGTTCGGAAATCTTCGGATCAGGCCGCCTTGTCGACGGCGCGATGGCCTTCGCCTCGGGCAATGGGCTGGGCAATGACAATGAGACGCTGCCCAATTTTCGCGGCTCGTCGCAAGCTGCCGGTATCAGCGTGCGCGGTTACGATCGCAACGCGCAGGAAGATTCGCGCGAGATTGAAATGTCCGCCGGATCGCGCCTTGCCATCCTGCAGGAAGACGATGGGGGCGGTGCATGGCGTCTGACCTATGAAGTCGAAACGCGTCCGACGGCGCCGGTCTCGCTGCTGATGGCAACGCCCGATGGTGAGCCGAGTGTGCTCGATGTCACCATGGAATGGCAGAATGCACACGGAAAGGGCTTCCGCGAGATGATCCTGACCGATGCCTGCTTTGCCGAAATGGGTAATATCCTAGGTTTCATGACCGAAGCGGATCTGACTTTCCGTATCGCGGAAATTCGCCGTGAAGATTTGCCGGAAGGTACCGAGTGCTCTTTCTGAGCACGCGAATTTAGGGACTGGATTTAACGCGGGGCGCTTGTCACAAAGCGTCTCGTTTGTGGGGAGAAGATAATGGCTTTAGCGCCTGATGTGTCGAGCAGCACCGATCCAAAACCGGTGGTCGACGATGATACGCCGCCGGTGAATGCGCCGGGTTTGCAATATTTCGTTTTTGGCCTTTTTTTCATCTTTGGCGGCATCACCTCGCTCAACGATGTGCTCATCCCGAAGCTGAAAGAGCTGTTCACGCTCTCCTACACAGAGGCGATGCTGGTGCAGTTTTGCTTCTTCGCAGCCTATTTGCTGATCGGCATTCCGGGTGCAAAGCTGGTGAAGAAAATCGGCTATATGCGTGGCGCCGTAGCCGGCCTGTGCACGATGATCGTGGGCTGCCTGCTATTCATTCCGGCTAGTCAGAATGCGACCTATGCCATCTTCCTGGCCGCATTGTTTATTCTCGCCAGCGGCGTGGTGATCGTGCAGGTCGTGGCAAACCCGCTTATCAGCCTGCTCGGCCCGCCTTCGACGACGCACAGCCGCCTAACTTTTGCGCAGGCGTTCAACTCGCTCGGCACCACGGTTTTCCCGATTGTCGGCGCTGCCGTCATTCTCGGCAGCCTTGCCGAAATGAGTGCGGATCAACTCGAAGGCGCTGCGCTGCAGGCCTATCGCGCTGCTGAAAGTGAAGCGATCTGGCAGGGCTATCTCGGCGTAGCAGTTCTTATCGCTCTGGTGGCAGCAGCCGTGTGGATGTTCCGCAACCGCCTGCCTCACGATGCAAAGACAATGGGCGAAGGCGAGCTGGTTTCCAACGGTCGCTATCTGATAGGCCTGGCGCTGGTGGCGCTTGGTGCGTTTCTCGCAGTTCAGGTCAATGCGTGGCTGGGTGTGTTCGTCATCCTCGCTGCTCCGGCGCTTTGGCTTTATGACAATGCCCTCTTGCGGGGGCGGAAGCGTTTCGCTTTCGGCGCATTGTGCATCTTCCTCTATGTGGGCGGTGAAGTTGCCATCGGCTCGATCATCATCAACTACCTGTCCACCGAGCGTGTGCTAGGTGAGCCGGAGAGCGTAATCGGCTGGATGATTGGCCTCTATTGGGGCGGTGCCATGGTTGGCCGTTTCATCGGCTCTGCGTTCCTGCGCATGTTCAGCCCCGGCAAGATCCTCGCCTTCAACGCGGTCGGCGCGATCGCATTGATCGTTATATCCATCATGACCAGCGGCGAAGTGTCGGCGTACAGCCTGCTCGCAGTTGGCCTGATGAATTCGATCATGTTCCCGACGATCTTCTCGCTCGCATGCGAGAAGCTCGGGCCCAAGGCCGCAGACGGTTCGGGCATCATCAATGTCGCTATCTTCGGCGGCGCAGTGGTTCCGCTGCTGTACGGTGTTGTCGCCGATGCGACTGGCGGCAACCTTGCCTTCGCAATGATCATTCCGATCATTTGCTATGCAGTGATTGCAGCTTTCGGGATATTCGCCAGACGGCCGGCCGAAACCTACGCTTGATCCAGGCGTCACCGAATGAAAAAGGGGCGGCGGTCATCCAGACCGTCGCCCCTTTTCGTTTTCGCTTCTGAATTGCTCTAGCGGCGCGCGACGCGATCTCCGGTGACAGAGCCCATGTTCATGAGCACCTGCTGGTGCGGCATGCCGTCACCACCGCGATCGACGATGATGTGCTGCCAGCCGGGTGTCTGCGTGTCGCGGAAATCCTCGGCATCGGTTGCCAGCGGCTCTTCCAACACCATGGTGTAGAATTCGCGGCGCATGTATTCGGACAGCTCGCCAGCTTCGACAGCGCGGTCTCCGTTGAGATCGGCTCCGCCTTCCAGCGCAGCGCGGAAGATGTGGCTGATATAGCCGCCTGCCTTCTCGCCCGTGGCGACAAGGCTCAGCACGTCTTCGTCGGAGCTGAAGATGCCCATACGATTGTTGCGCTGGCGCACGACATTGTCGAATCCGCCAGCGAAGCAGGCATCGATCACTAGCAGCGTTCGGGCATCGATATTCTCGAACATTTCGGCAAGTTCGTAATCGAACAGGGCGGCATCGAAGAGCTCGATCGTTTCCGCGCTGCCGTCACGCTCGGTCGTCATGTTCTCGACCTTTTCGCCGTGGCCGGAGAAGAAGACGAGCAGCAGGTCGTCATCGCCCATCGCGGCATTCAGACTGCTGAGCGCCTCGGCAAAATTCTCGCGGGTCGCCTGCGCGTTGACCAGCGTGACGCTTTCCGGTGCCAGCATGCCTGCATCGCGCAGGGCAGCGGTGACACGGGTGGCATCCTCGTCTGTCCGGTTAAGCGGGCTGATCCGCTCGTAATCGGCCACACCTACGCTGAGCGCAAAAACCCGCGCATTGCCCGATGCCGGGCGCACGGTGCGCACATTGTCATCGGCGGGGCGGATGGTCAGATAGTACTCGCCGGTCTCGCCGGGAGAGAAGCTGCTCGCCGCGACGTGATAGGTGCCATCGGTCGGCAGAGTGATCGAAAGGCGGCTGTCGAAGCTTTCCGACGCATTGTAATCGTCATTGCTCTCCTGACGGCCATCGGGGAGATAGACGGAGAGGACCGTATCGACATCGGGCGCGCCCAGATCGAAAGTCACGCGCTCTCCGGCGCGGCCGTTGAAGGCATAGTAATCGACATATTGCCCGGTGAGCGAGGTCTGGTCGCTCTGCCGCAAAGTGCCGGTTATGGTCTGACCCATGGCGATGGCCGCAGCTCCGCCCGGGGCGGGATTGGCGGGATCCATCGCGGAGAGGCGGAACGGACCGCTGCCTTGATTGCCATACGCTCCTACCACCAAGCGATAGGTGCCATCGGCGGGCAGGACCGTCTCGATTTCACTGTTGAGCGTCCCGCCGCTCGGGGCGTCGTCGTTCTCTTCGCTGAACCCGCCGGGGCCGGTCATGCGCAGCACGGTGTCGAATTGCGAGGAACTGAGCGCGATGCGCACACGCTGTCCGGCGCGGCCTTCCAGCGTGTAAGTCGCGGTACCGCGGTCCAGATTGCCGGAGACGCCTTCGCCCAGTGCGATCGCGCCGCCCGAATTGCGCATGGCCCTATTGCTGGAATCGGGTTTGCGATCCTGCTTGGACGCGCTGAGCGCCGCTTCGGCAGTCGGTGAAAATGTCTGCGCGGCAGCCGGTGCCAGCACCAGCACAGCCGCCATGGCTGCAGCGGAAAGATAACCTGCTTTCGTCATAAATTGCCCCCCAATTGATAGCGTTTCCGTTCATCAATAGCTGCCTAATGATGAACGGAAACCGAATGACTGGTGCGAGAAGTCTGTTAGCCCTCGTCCTGCGTCCAGGACAGGCGCGGCTTGCGTGCAGCCTGAGCCTCATCGAGACGCGCGCGCGGCGCGTGATGCGGGGCCGATTTCAGCGCCTCATCGCCTTCTTTCGCACGCTTGCCGAGCGATTTCATTGCCATGATGAACTGGTCGATCCCGTCCTTGCTCTCGGTCTCGGTGGGTTCGATCAGCATCGCGCCATGCACCACCAGCGGGAAGTACATGGTCATCGGGTGGAAGCCTTCGTCGATCAGGCCCTTGGCAAGATCGAGCGTGCTGAACCCCTCCGCAAAACCTTCATCGCTGAACAGTGCTTCGTGCATGCAAGGTCCGCTCGCTGCGAACGGTGCATCGAATTCACCTTCGAGCTGGCGCAGGATGTAATTGGCGTTGAGCACCGCATCGCCTGCAGCCGTGCGCAATCCATCCGCCCCGTGGCTGAGGATATAGGTCAGCGCGCGGCTGAACATACCCATCTGCCCGTGGAACGCGGTCATCCGGCCAAAGGCGCGGGTGTGGTCGTATTCGTCGGCATTCTCCTCTTCGACCAGGTGGATGTAGCCATCATCGGTCCGCGCGGTGAACGGCAGCGGGCCGAACGGCGACAGTGCCTCTGACAGCACGACCGGGCCAGAACCCGGTCCGCCGCCGCCGTGCGGGGTGGAGAAGGTCTTGTGGAGGTTGATGTGCATCGCATCCACGCCAAGATCACCCGGCTTCACGCGGCCCATGATCGCGTTGAAATTAGCGCCGTCGCAATAGACGAAACCACCCGCTTCATGCACCGCATCCGAAATCGCTTTCATGTCGCGTTCGAACAGGCCGCAAGTGTTCGGATTGGTGATCATCACCGCTGCCACATCGGGGCCGAGGCGCTCTTTCAAAGCTTCAAGATCGACGCGCCCGTCCTTGTTGGCGGGAATATCTTCGGTCGCATAGCCGGCAAAGGCCGCGGTCGCGGGGTTCGTGCCATGCGCGCTTTCGGGCACCAGCACGACCTTGCGCGCATCGCCGCGCGCTTCCAGTGCGGCGCGGATACACAGGATACCGCAGAGCTCGCCATGCGCGCCCGCCTTCGGGCTCATGGCCACGCCACGCATGCCGGTGAGCTCGATCAGCCAATGCGCAAGCTCGTTCATGACGCCGAGCGCGCCCTGCACCGTGTCGGTCGGCTGCATCGGATGCACATCGGCAAATCCGGGCATGCGCGCGACCTTCTCGTTGAGGCGCGGATTATGCTTCATGGTGCAGCTGCCGAGCGGGAAGAAGCCAAGGTCGATCCCGTAGTTCTGGCGACTGAGGCGCGTGTAGTGGCGTACTGTCTCCGGCTCGGACAGACCGGGAAGGCCGGTGCCGTCCGTTCGCGCAAAATCGCCAAGGCGGCTGGGCAGATCGGTCGGCGTTTCGGGCAGGTCCACGCCGCAAGTTTCGGTACCGCCAATCTCGAAGATCAGCGCCTCTTCCAGCATCAGTGCCTTGTTGCCGGTGACGGTGGGATGCTCGCTTCCATCGGATGCGACAGGCGTTCCGGGCTTCCACCCGCTCTGGTTGATCGGCTTGTTCATGACAGCTTCTCCTCAAGCGCAGCGGCAAGGGTTTCGATATCCTCCACCGTGGTCGTCTCGGTCACCGCGACGATCAGGCCATTGCAATCGTCATTCGGGAACAGGCGGCCCAATGAGACACCTGCAAGAATGTTCTGTTCGGCCAGATCGCGCACCAACTGGCGCGCATCGGCATCGAAGATCAGCGTAAATTCGTTGAAGAAATGATCGTTCAGCACGGTGACGCCCGGCACCTTGGAGAGGCGGTCGGCAGCGATGCAGGCGAGGCGGTGGTTTTCTGCCGCAAGGCCCTTCAATCCCTTGTCGCCCAGCAGGGTCATATGGATCGAGAAGGCGAGAGCGCACAGGCCGCTGTTGGTGCAAATGTTCGACGTGGCTTTCTCGCGCCGGATATGCTGCTCGCGCGTCGAAAGCGTCAGTACGAAGCCGCGCTTGCCATCGGCATCCGTGGTCTCTCCGCAAAGGCGACCCGGCATCTGCCGCACCATCTTGGGATCGCTGATTGCGAACAGGCCGAGATAGGGCCCGCCAAATTGCAGGCCGACACCCAGAGCCTGGCCTTCACCAACCACGATATCCGCGCCGAGATTACCCGGAGCTTCCAGCGCGCCCAGAGCCACCGGCTCGGTATTCACGACGATCAGCTTTGCGCCGACCGCGTGGGCGGCATCGGCGATTTTCTGCAAGTCCGGAATGCGGCCCAGGATATCGGGATATTGCACCACGACGCTCGCGGTATTCTCGTCAATCCGCGCGATCAGCCCGTCATCATCGGGACGCGCGGTGAGGCTGACTTTCGCCCCGGCGATCTCGTCCTCGGTGAACTTGGCCATCGTGCGCACGACTTCGGCGTAATGCGGGTGCAGCGCGCCGGAGAGGACATGGCGCTTCTTGCGTGTGACACGCGCCGCCATCGCGACCGCCTCCCAACATGCAGTCGAGCCATCGTAAAGCGAGGCATTGGCAATCGCGCAGCCGTAAAGGTTTGCGACCTGCGTCTGGAACTCGAACAGCATCTGCAGCGTGCCCTGCGCAATTTCCGGCTGGTAGGGCGTATAGGCGGTGAGGAATTCGCCGCGCTGGATCAGGTGATCGACCGTGGCGGGCACGTGATGCTTGTACGCTCCTGCCCCCAGGAAAAACGCCGCATCGGCCGCCGCAAGGTTCTGCTTCGACAGCTTCCGCATGTGCTTTTCGACTGCCATCTCGGTCGCATGCAGCGGCAGACCTTCGATCGGGCCATTGAGATAGAGATCGGACGGCACATCGGTGAACAAGGCGTCGACGCTCGAAGCGCCGATGGCATCGAGCATCGCAGTGCGATCGGTTTCGGTCAGGGGGAGGTAGCGCATAGTTTTTATCCAATGCCCCTACCGCTTGCGGGAGGGGAGCGAGACTTGCCGAGCGAAGCGAGCTAGTCGCAGCGGGGTGGGCCCGTCCGGGCCCATACCCACCCCCGGCCCCTCCCGCAGGCGGGAGGGGGGTTGTAAAATTACAATTCGTCGCAGAACGCCTTGTAGGCCTTGGCATCCATGAGGCCTTCCAGCTCGCCCTTGTCGGCGATAGTCAGCTTGAAGAACCAGCCTTCGGCTTCGGGAGCTGTGTTGACGAGTTCGGGTTCGTCTTCGAGAGCGGAATTGCCTTCGAGCACAGTGCCCGCGATAGGAGCATAGACGTCGCTCGCGGCTTTCACGCTTTCGACCACGGCGGCTTCAGCACCCTTCGCAAATTCTGCGCCTGTATCCGGCACTTCGACGAACACGACATCGCCCAGCTGTTCCTGCGCATAATCGGTGATGCCGATGATCGCGGTGTCGCCGTCGACTTCGATCCACTCATGCTCTTCGGTAAAGTAACGTGCCATGCTGCTCAGGCTCCTTTGCGGTGGTATTTATGCGGGACGAAGGGGAAGGGCACGGTCTTGGCGGGCAAACGCTTGCCGCGCACTTCGATTTCAAGATCGGTGCCCATTTCGCAATACGGGTTTTGGACATAGGCCATGGCGATGGGATGGCCGAGCGTCGGCGAGAAACCGCCACTGGTGACATGGCCCACTTGCTCATCGCTGGAGTAGACAAGCGCACCCTCGCGCGCTGGCTGACGACCTTCGAGGGCGAGGCCAATGCGCGTATGTGTATTGCCGCCGTCGAGCCGCGAAATGGTTGCCGCGTGGCCGAGATAGCCGCCGGTCTCGCGCCGCGCCTTGGCGATGGCGAAGGTGAGGCCTGCACTGACGGGATCGGTCTCGAGGGTAAGGTCATGGCCATAGAGAGGCAGTGCTGCCTCAAGGCGCAGCGAATCCCGCGCGCCAAGGCCCGCAGGCTTCACGCGCTCGTCTGCCACCAGCGCATTGGCGAGCGTTTCGACATGGCCTTCATGGATGGAAATTTCGAAGCCGTCCTCACCGGTATACCCAGCGCGGCTCACCCAGACATGCTGATCCTTGAACTTGAAAAGACCCGCGGTCATGAAAGTGAGATCGCCTACACCGGGAATGATGCTTTCCAGCACCTCGGCTGCTTTCGGGCCTTGCAGGGCGAGCAATGCAAAATCATCGTAATGCGTCAGCGTGATTTCGTCGGGCAGGTGCTCGCGAAGGTGGGCGATATCGTCCCACTTGCAGGCACCGTTGACCACGAGCGCAAGATGCGGCCCGGCATTGGTTACGATGAGATCGTCGATAATGCCGCCTTCATCGTTCAGCAGCAGCGAATAGCGCATCTTGCCTTCGCCAAGATTGGCGATCCCGTTGGGGAGCAGCTTTTCCAGTTCCTGCGCGGCATTGTCTCCGCTTACGGAAAGCTGGCCCATATGGCTCACATCGAACAGGCTGGCGGAGCTGCGTGTCCAATCGTGTTCTGCCTTGATGCCTTCATACTGGATCGGCATTTCATAGCCCGCGAAGGGAACCATGCGGCCACCCTGCGCGCGGTGCCAGGCATCCAGCGGAAGCTTTTCCGGTGCCTGTTCTTCAATTTCGGTTTCGGTATCGCTCATCAACAGGTCACTTCCAGCGCAGGGCACGGTCTGGCGGCGCCCGCGTGCCGGACGCCTTCACCATGCCCCCTCTGTCTTTGAGACCTGAGAGATTCCGGCAGCTTTACAAAAGCCGCCTTACTCCTTCGGTGGCAGCGGCTTTCACCGATGCGCTTTCCAGAGTGCCTGTGCCAGCTGCGCGGTCCCTGTGACCTGAGAGTTTCCGGGGCGGTTGCTCCTTCGGCGCCTCCAGCAAATGGAGAGCTCTCCCGCGCATCTGCCAGGCGACTCAGCCGCCCACCAGGCAAGCCAAGGCTCTGCGCGAAAGCACCGGCGCGGTCAATCGACATCGACATCAATTGTGAGGGATTTTCACAGGTGGCGGAGACGGAGGGATTCGAACCCTCGATACCCCGATAGAGGTATGGTTCCTTAGCAGGGAACTGGTTTCAGCCACTCACCCACGTCTCCGGACCTGTGTGGCAAGTGGCGCGCTATAACGAGGGGTGGGGCGCGCTTCAAGAGCCGTTTCTCAAACCGGCAAAGTTCCTTGATTGAGCGGTTCCCCGGATTCGGTTCACCGCAAAACGGATTCGCTCTGCCGCCTATTCATTGCCGCTTCAGGCGCAGGGGATTCTCTTAGGGAAGCAAAGCCTTGCCCGTATCGGGATCGGAGATTGGCCATGAAGACAGGTTTGACCGCTGCAATTCGCATAACCGCGCTTGCTGCCCTAGCGCCGCTGGCCGCGGCCTTTTCCGTGCCCGTTCTGGCGCAGGATATCGAGACGGTCGATCCCAATGTCGTGATCGATGGTGACCTGATCGAACCTTCGCCCGGCGATGAGGTGACGAGCGATTCCGCATCGGATGATTCCTCGGCCTACACCGGCGCCTATGATCGGAGCGAGGCGACGCCGCGTTATCAGACAGAGGATACAACCGACCCGGTCCAATCTAGTGATGCACGGCCCGTGCTCGATCTGCCGCCGATGCAGAGCGAAGGCGAGCAGGTCGCAACGGTCGACACAGAAACTTTCCCTCCGGTCGACGATCCCGAAACCGTTTATGGCGAGGATGACCTGATCGGTGCTGCCGAAGGGCTGTTCGGCCGCGGTGCGGAAGGTCTCGCCCGGCTCATTCAGGACATTCTGGCCGATCAGGGTGAGCCCAATGGCTATATCGTCGGCCGCGAAGGCAGCGGCGCATTCATCCTTGGTGTGCGCTATGGTTCGGGCACTCTCTACCATGCCGTCGAGGGCAATATGCCTGTGTACTGGACTGGTCCCTCGATCGGTCTCGATGCGGGTGCCAATGCCGGTAACACCTTCGTTCTGGTCTATAATCTCTACGACACCGAAGAGCTGTATGAGCGTTTCCCCGCTGGCGAGGGACAGGCCTATTTCGTCGGCGGCTTCACTGCCAGCTACGTGCGCCGGGGGGACATTGTGCTCATCCCGATCCGCGTGGGTGCAGGCCTGCGGCTGGGCATCAATGCCGGCTATATGCGCTTCTCGCGCGAACAGCGCTGGCTTCCCTTCTAAAGCCACCCTTCATCGGCGAATAGGAATTCGCACTGAAATTGGCGTCAGAAGCCTTGCGATGATTCGCGCAGGGAGGCATTGCGCTTCCCATGCTGAACAGACTCGACGAACAAGCCCCTGATGCCCTGCTGGCCCTGATCAAGCTTTTCAAAGCGGATGAGCGCGCGGACAAGATCGATCTCGGCGTCGGCGTGTACAAAACCGCCGATGGTGCCACGCCGGTCTTCGAGGCGATCAAAGGTGCAGAGCAACGCCTCGTCGATAACCAGGACAGCAAATCCTATCTCGGGCCCGAGGGTGATATGGGCTTCGTCAGCGGCCTGATCCCGCACATCTTTGGCGATGCCGCGCCTGACGATGGCCGGCTGGAAGGCATGCAGACGCCCGGCGGCACGGGCGCTGTGCGCCTTGCGCTTGCGCTCGCAAAGAAGGCCGGAGTGAGCCGCGTCCTGATGGGGACGCCGAGCTGGCCGAACCATGCGCAGATTCTCGACGATCTTGAGCTGGAGCTGGTCGGCTTTGAGCATGCGAACGGCGATGGCAGCGCCAATATGGATGGGCTGCGCTCTGCGCTGGCGAATGCAGGCGAGGGTGATGCCATCCTGCTCCACGGCTGTTGTCACAACCCGACCGGTGTCGACTACACCCCTGCCGAGTGGGACGAGATTGCAGGACTTCTGAAAAACAGCCCCGTCATCCCGCTCATCGATGTCGCCTATCAGGGCTTGGGCAAAGGCATGGACGAGGATGCCTATGGCGTGCGCGCTGTGATGACCGCCGTGCCGGAAGTGCTGGTCGCCTATAGCTGCGACAAGAATTTCGGCATGTATCGCGACCGGGTCGGCGCCTTTTATGTGCAGACGGCCGATGCCGAAACGACCGCACGCGCGATCTCCAACGCGTCTGCCTTGGCGCGGGCGAGCTGGTCCATGCCGCCCGATCACGGCGGCGCGGCCATCCGCATCATTCTGGAAGATGCCGAACTGACGCAGCAGTGGCTCGATGAGCTTCAATCCATGCGTGAGCGCATCGCCGCAGTGCGCTCTACGCTTGCAGCCTCGGGTACGGCAGGCAGCGTGGATCTGGAACCGCTCGGCCGACAGCAGGGCATGTTCGCCATGCTGCCGGTCTCGAAAGAGCAAGTGCAGCAACTGCGCAAGGATCACGCGGTTTATATGGCCGGATCGGGCCGCATCAACGTGGCAGGCCTCACCCTCGGCAATATCGATGCATTCGTTGCCGCGCTCGCCGATGTGACTGGCTAGGGATAAGGCTGCGCTGCCCGATTGATCATTGCAGCGCTCATCGCTTAACTTCCGCATGCGAATTGGGGAGTGCGGCGATGGAAGACAGCAAACATATTGATTACGGCGCGCTCGTCGGCTGGGCGTCCAGCCAAGCGGGAGATCGCATCAGCCTGCGGATGCAGAGCGTCACCAAGCCGCCACCGCACGAACGCGATGACGTGCATTCGCATATTTATCTGATGGACCGGAATCAGGCTGTTCAGCTGGCCAATTACCTGTTCGAAATCAGCGGTCAGTCGCGCCCCTCAAGGCGCGGTCGAGGGCTCTTTGCGCGGCTGTTCGGCTAAACCACCGCCGTGTCTCTGGATCGCCAACCTACCTTGCGCGGCAACACGATCAATCTGCGCCCACTGACAGCCGCGGACTGGGATAAGCTCTACGCCGTTGCCGCAAACCCCAAGGTTTGGGCCATGCATCCAATGCATGATCGCTGGCAGGAGGAAGTTTTCCGGGAGTTCTTCGACGATGCACTGGCAAAGGGTGGTGCGCTTGCCGCGATTGATCGCGCATCAGGCGACATCATTGGTTCGTCCCGATTTCAGGCATACGATCCGGCAGATGGAGGATCGGTAGAGATCGGCTGGACTTTTCTCGATCCGCATTACTGGGGCACGGGCGCCAATCGAGAAATGAAGCGACTGATGGTCGATCACGCACTGGCAAGCGTGGCACGCGTCGATTTTCGGGTCGGTGAAGCGAATTGGCGCAGCCGCCGTGCGCTGGAGAAGATCGGCGCGCAGCTATCGCCAGACCGGATTGAACGAGCGGTGCTTCCCGGCATCGGCGAAGCTGTCCATCTGTATTACGAAATGACGCGGTTAGACTACGAGCGGATATTGGCCAAGGGCTAGCGGGCGCGCAGGGCCTGCATGCGGTGCAGGTAGCGCGCGATCGTATCGACTTCGAGATTGACCTCGCCGCCTTGTCGCAGGCCGCCCAGCGTGGTCACATCGCCTGTGTGCGGAATGATATTGAGCGTGAAATGCGCTGCGCCGTCGGGCTGGTCTTCCACGGAATTCACCGTGAGCGACACGCCGTTGACGGTGATCGATCCCTTTTCGGCAATGAAAGGCGCGAGCGCGGCGGGAGCGGCAATCACTGCGATCATGGAATCGCCGGACGGCTGCCAATCGACCACTTTGCCTACCGCATCGACATGGCCGGTCACGATATGACCGCCGAGTTCATCACCGATGCGCAGCGAGGGCTCCAGATTGAGCTCCGCGCCTTCCTGCCACATGCCTTTCGCCGTGCGGCTCACGGTTTCCGCCGAAACATCGACGGTGAAATGCGCATCTCCCTTCGTGCCGCCCTTGTCGACAGCGGTCAGGCACACACCCGAACAGGCGATACTCGCGCCGATGGCGATGTCTGCAGGGTCGAACGGACATGCGACGCGCAGGCGCAAATCGCCGCGCTGCTCTGCGCTTTCGATTGTGCCGATGGCGGTGACGATACCTGTGAACATGGGCGAGCTCCTAGCGCGTGCGCGTGTAAATTTCGAGCCTGTCTTCCCCGAGGGTAAGGCAGCTTTCAGGCCGCCAGCGGCCATGTGCGCTTTGCAGGCTTCCAAGACCGAAGTCACTGACGCCCGCGCGGCCGCCACCGATCAGGATCGGCGCGCGGTATATGAGCAGGCGGTCGACGAGATCGGCCTCAAGGAAAGCGCTGGCAGCGCCCGCACCCCCTTCGATGAAGAGATAGCGCGCGTCTGCAAGGTCGCGAATGGCTTCGGGTGATTTGACCGCTTCCCAGCCTTCGGATGCATTTCCGCGGGTAAGGACGAGCTTGCGCGGCGAGCGATTTTCCAAACCGCCCAGCCGCACATTCAGACGGGGATTGTCGCTCCGCAGCGTTTCGCCGCCCACCAGTATGGCATCGGCGCGCGCTCGCTCACGATGGGTATGCGCGCGGGCAGTTTCGCCCGTGATCCACTGGCTTTCACCATTGGCCATTGCGATGCACCCGTCGAGTGACATGGCGAGCTTGAGCGTCACATGCGAGCGGCCTTCGCTCAATTGCATCAGATGGCCAGCTAGGCTTTCACGGACTGCATCGCTTTCGACCTGCACGCAGTCAACGCCCCTGTCTTTCAACATCGCGATGCCTGCGCCTGCTGTACGCGGATCGGGATCTTCAATCCCATAGACGAGGCGGGCGATGCCCGAGGCCGCCAGAAGTGATGCACAGCTCGGTCCGCGTGGAGATTGATGTGCGCATGGTTCGAGCGTCACATAGGCTGTCGCGCCGTTTGCTGCCTCACCGGCGTCTTCCAGCGCCATGGCCTCGGCATGTGGCCGACCGCCCGGCTGGGTCCAGCCTCGGCCAACAACAACGCCGTCTTTCACGATAATCGCGCCCACACCCGGATTGGGGGAACTGAGCGGACGGGCGCGCTCCGCGAGGGCAGCTGCAGCTGCCATCCAGCGCGCGTCTTCAGCCTTCCGTAGCACGCGCGCAATATTCCTCGATGCTCAAAGCCAGATCTTCCTCGCTCGGCCCTTCGTCTACTTCGCCCCTGGCCTCGCGCTCGGCTTCAATTTCGGCTTCCATCTCATCGACGTCGATGAAAGTTGCCCGTCCCAACGCGCGATACATCTCGCGGCGCAGTTCCGCGCGTTCGGCGAGCCGCGCATCGATCGCATCCTGCAATTCCTGATTGGCACAGTTGGATGCGATGATTTCTGCATCGGTCCGATCGTCTGCAAATGTAGAGATGTACACGAGCTCTGGGCGCGGCAGCGGGGCTTTCTCACCTTCGGGGATGAGGAGAAAGAACAGGCAGAATGTGGCAGCACAGGCGACACCAAGGATTTGCCAGCGATGCGGCGTTGGCTGACGCCACCGTTCGGCGAAATCACCCACAGCCCGCTTGGGCGAAACACGGCGGAAAAAACCCTTCATGGCTGCACAGATAGGTGGCCTTTGCGGCTTTAGCCAGCCTGCGCTTTACAAGTGCTCAGCTGAACACAGCATAGAGGCTGCGCCCTTCGGTTTTCAGCCACGCATCCGCCTCGCTGATGTCACCATCGAAGATTTCGCCCAGAAGGCCGTGAAAGGCGGGCGAATGATCGAAATGCACGAGATGCGCCACTTCATGCGCCACTACCGATTGGCGCACATGGTCAGGTGCCATCACCAATCGCCAATTGATGCGAATGCAGCGCCCATTGCGACTCTCCCCGGAGCATGAACCCCAGCGCCGCTTTGCGCGCGATAGCCGCAATTGCGAGACGGGGAGATCTGCGCGGCTGCAGTAATGGGCGAGGTCCTCACCGGTGAGCCGGAGCGCTTCGGCTTCCAGCCATCGCTGGACGCGCCCGGCGAGCCGGTCCTGCGGCCCGCCGACATGGAGCGTGCCGTCCTTATGGAGCACTTTGCGACTGCCCCCCGCCTGCCAGTTCAGCAGTAAAGTCCCGCCGCGATAGGGCACATCAGCACCCGGCGCGATTTCAAGTTTGGCGGGCACTTTGCAAATCTGGCGCGCGATCCAGGGTTTGCGGGCATTGGCGAAGGTAATGGCATCCAGCGTTCTGCCCCAGCGCGGAAGGGTGATGCGCACTTCGCTGCCATCCGGCGCGAGCCGCATGGTCAGCCGCTTGGCGCGAGCATGGCGGCGAATGGCGATAGGCAAGTGGGTGCCGTCGATCTCGACACTTGGGTTCTGCATATCCTTGCGCAGCCAGTCGATCACGATTCGTCCCAATCGGTCAGATGGTGCTCCAGATCGCCCGCCACCGTCTCGCTGACGCAGCGACCGGCAACACAGGCGCCCGCTTCCAGCATGGCATCGCGGCTGCCGCTGAGAAGGTAATGCCAATCGGGCAGGGGATCGCCTTCGGCACGCAATTTATAGGCGCATGTCTTGGGAAGCCAGCGCACCTGCTGCACCAGTTTGGGCGTCAGGCGCAGGCAATCAGGGACGAAGGCCTTGCGGTGGCGATAATCCATGCAACGCGCGGTGCCGGTGTCGAGCAGTTTGCAGGCGACATTGGTTTCGTGGATCTCGCCAGTATCGTCATCTTCCAGCTTGTGCAGGCAACAGCGCCCGCAGCCATCGCACAGCGCTTCCCACTCTTCACGCGTCAGCGCATCGAGCGGCAATTCCCAAAATCGCTCTCTCAGCGCACCCATTTCTCAAGTTCCGCAGCGACGGCGTCGGCTGATTGTTCGACCGGCAGCAGGGCCATTGGCTGGCCTTCTTGGTCGACCAGATAGCCCGATCGCGAATGATCCATCAGATAGCCACCTTCGGCATTGGGCTCCATCTTGCTGTAATAGGCAAAGTAGTTCGCTGCCGCCTCCTCGATGGCTTCGGGCGAACCGGTCAGCCCGATCAGATCGTCGGAGAAATTCGCCGTGAATTCGGCAATTACTTCCGGCGTATCGCGCTCCGGATCGACGGTGATGAAAATCGGCTGGATGTCCTCTGCCAGATCGGGATTGGCCTCAGCGAATTGCTCGTAACCCTGCACCATGCGCGCCACATCGAAGGGGCAGACATCGGGGCAATAGGCATAGCCGAAATAGACCATCTGATACCGGCCTTCGAAATCGGCATCGGTAACCGGGTTGCCCGCGCTATCAACCAGATCGAAACCGCCGACGACAGCGGAATCGTACAATGGCGGAGGGGTTTGCGGCTCCCCATTGCCACACGCGACCAAAGTCACGGTGGCGCTGAGCGCTGCGAGTGTTTTAAGAGATTTGCACCAAGCAGACATGACGAATGGTTCATGCTCTGCTAACGCAGCGCAGGCAAGGTAAAGTCTGGCCCGTGGGCAGGCTTTTGCGCACAATTCGAACAGGAGGTTGGGGTGGCCCGAGCGGCTCTTCGCACAATTTTGACGATTTTTGCCGCAGGCAGCGCTTTTGCGCTCGCCGTGCCGGCGCAGGCGCAGTTTTATTCGGATGGCTACCAGTTCCTTGAAGCGGTGCGCGATCGCAATGGCACCGAAGCCACCGAAATGCTCAACGAACCGGGCAGCACGATAATCAATACGCGCGATCTCACCAGTGGAGAGACCGCGCTTCATGTCGTGGTCGCGCGCCGGGATATTACGTGGACACGGTGGCTTCTGCAGGAAGGTGCCAATCCGAATGTTGCAGATAATCGCGGCCGCACCCCGCTAATCGCAGCGAGCGAAATAGGCTTTCTGGAAGCGATCGAAGTTCTCGTGCGTCGCGGGGCGCGCGTGGACGTCGCCAATCAGGCGGGCGAGACGCCGCTGATTGCGGCCATTCACTCCCGGAATGTCGAATTGATCGAGGTTTTGCTGGAAGCGGGCGCCAATCCTGACCTCACCGACAATACCGGGCGCAGCGCCCGCGATTATGCCCGCGAAAGAGGTGTGCCACCGCGCATCCTCATGGTCCTTGAAGCCAATGAGCAGGATGCTAGTGCTGAGGGCGAGGGCGAGACTTACGGTCCGGCATTCTGATGGCTGATAATGACGACCTGACTCTGGATGAATTGCGCGTCGCGCTCGCGCCGGAAATTGCTCTGGCAGCGATGTTCGACGGCTGGAGCGATGCTGCGCTGACAGTGGCGGCTGAGGCGCAGGACGTCGATCCGGATGTGGCGCGACTGGCTTTCCCGGCCAAAGGGCTGAGCGGCCGTGCGATGGACATGATCGACGCGTGGGTCGCATCCATCGACCAAAAGATGGAAGACGCATTTGCTGACGGTGGGCTCGACAATATGCCGATCCGCGAACGCATTCGCTCGCTGGTATGGTTCAGGCTTGAAGCCATCGAAGGCCTCGAAGAATCGCTGTCGCGCGCCATGGCCATTCAGGCCCAACCGCAGAACGCTCCTACCGCGCTCAAGCAGGGCTGGTCATCGGCGGACAAGATGTGGCGCTTGGCCGGCGATACGGCGACTGACTACAATCACTACACTAAGCGCGCGATTCTCGCGTCGATCTATGCAGCGACTCTCGCCGTCTGGAAGAGCGATGAAAGCGAGGACAAGGCGGAAACCGCAGCCTTCCTCGATCGCCGGATCGAAGGCGTGATGAAATTCGAAAAGGCCAAGGCAAAGTGGCTTGGCGGCGACCGTGAGCATTTCGATATCGCGCGTTTTCTTGGCCGATTGCGCTATCCGCAGAACTGATCGCGACCCATCCCGAGAAACACTAATGAGAATTAGTTGCAATTAATGGGGCGCTCTGGCACGGCCTGCGCCGTGACCGAAACCAGACCATCAGACACCGCTACGCTTGATAGCCTCGCGCCGCGCGCACGGGCGGAAATCCTCTCCGTCAACTGGGGCGCGCTCGCGCCCGATGAGGCAAAGCGCCTGCGCGCTCTCGGGCTCGATGTGGGAACGCGGGTGGCCGTCGCGCATCGCGGCGTATTCTTCGGACGTGATCCGATCGCGCTGGTGATCGGCCGGACGACGGTGGCAATCAGGCGAGCACACGCCAAGGCTATTCTGGTGAAATCGCTATGACGCGCCTTCGCACCGCCGCGCTGGTCGGCAATCCGAACGCTGGCAAGACCGCGCTGTTCAACGCGCTGACCGGTGCGCGCCAGAAGATCGCCAACTATCCGGGCGTCACGGTTGAGCGGAAAGCGGGCCGGATGATGATGCCCGATGGGCAGCCGCTTGAGTTGATCGATTTGCCGGGCTCATACTCGCTCGATGCGGCGAGCCCCGATGAAGAAGTCACGCGCCAAGTCGTGCAAGGGGAGTTCCCCGGCGAAGCGCAGCCCGAATTGCTGGTTATCGTGATGGATGCGGCCAATCTGGAGCAGCACCTGGTTTTTGCGCAGGAAATCATTTCTCTGGGCGTGCCGACAGTGGTAGCGCTCAACATGGTCGATCTGGCCGAGCGTGACGGGCTGACACTCGATCCAGCCGCTCTTTCCGATGCTCTGGGTGTGCCGGTCGTTCCGACAATCGCGGTGCGCAAGAAGGGCCTCGATACACTGGCCGAGGCGATGGAATCGGCGAACCATCAGGATCTTTCCACTCGCCATCAGGTGGCCAGTCTTTCCATGCCGGAACAGCGGCTCGCGGCGCGCAACATTGCCAAGGCGGCGATCCTTTCAGAAAGCCGGGAGCGTAAGCTGTATGCGAACCTCGACAAGGTGTTGCTGCACCCATGGCTTGGCCCGATCATTCTGTTCGCTCTGCTTTTCGTCGTCTTTCAGGCTGTGTTCGCATGGGCCGACCCGCTGATCGGGGCGATTGAAGGGCTGGCAGAAGGCGCTTCGGCGCTCGTCACTTCCTCAATGGGCGAGAGCTTCATACGCGATTTCCTGACTGAAGGCGTGATCGCCGGGGTCGGCTCGGTCGTCGTATTCCTGCCGCAGATCATCATCCTGTTCGCCTTCATCCTGGTGATGGAGCAATCGGGATATATGGCGCGCGCCGCCTTCATTATGGACCGGCTGATGGCCTATGTGGGCCTGTCGGGGCGCAGCTTCATCCCGCTGCTTTCCAGTTTCGCCTGCGCTATTCCCGGCATCATGGCGACCCGGTCTATCGCCGATCCTAAGGACCGGCTGACGACGATCCTGATCGCCCCGCTGATGACCTGTTCGGCGCGCTTGCCGGTTTATACCGTCATTATTGCGGCGGTTATTCCGTCGACCGCCGTGGGTCCAGGTATCGGATTGCAGGGGCTCGTCCTCTTCGGCCTGTATATCGCCGGGATCATCGGGGCGATGGTCGTTGCACTCGTGCTGCGCCGGACGGCGACCAAGGGCGCGGCTTCTGGCTTCATCATGGAAATGCCAAAGTACCAGCTGCCTCCGCTACGCGATGTGCTGATCGGACTGTGGCAGCGCGCGTGGGTATTCCTGCGCCGCGCTGGTACGATCATCTTTGCAGCGACCGTGATCCTATGGCTGCTGCTTACCTTCCCCAAGGCGGAGCCGGGCGAAAGCCAGCTCGATGCCTCTGCCGCAGGACAAATTGCGAGCTTCATGCAGCCCGCATTCGAGCCGATCGGATTCCAGCGCGAGATGACTCTGGCGCTGGTGCCCGCCATGGCCGCGCGCGAAGTCGCCGTCGCCTCGCTCGCCACGACGTATGCGGTGGATTCCGACGATGAGGAAGAAACCGAAAACGCGCTGCGCGATCAGATTTCTGCGCGCTGGAGTTTGCCCACCGCACTCGCCTTCCTCGCGTGGTTCGTCTTTGCGCCGCAATGCCTCTCGACCATTGCTGTCGCGCGGCGTGAGACCAATGGCTGGAAATGGCCCATGGTGATGGTGGGTTATCTGTTTGCGCTCGCCTATGTCTTCGCGGGCCTCACCTATTGGGCGGCTGTCGGTCTCGGATTGTAGCGAATAATCGCATCCGCTGTGGACACACCGCCCGAGTGGGGGTGGCGACTCAGCGGACCCTTCGATAAGCCTGTCCCTTGAACAGACAAGGAATCGACAATCATGGCGGGCAGCCTCAACAAAGTGATGCTTATCGGCAATCTGGGTGCTGACCCGGAAGTGCGCTCTTTTCAGAATGGCGGGAAGGTGTGCAATTTGCGCGTCGCCACCAGTGAATCGTGGAAGGACCGCAACTCGGGTGAGCGGCAGGAACGCACGCAGTGGCACACGGTCGCCATCTTTCAGGAAGGCGCTGCAAACTACGCTGAGCAATATCTGCGCAAGGGCAGCAAGGTCTATGTCGAAGGCCAGCTGGAGACGCGTAAGTGGCAGGATCAGCAGGGCAATGACCGCTATTCGACCGAAGTCGTGGTGCGTCCCTATTCCGGCACGCTGACGGGCCTCGATGGGCGCGGCGAAGGTGGCGGCGGTGGCGGTGGTGGCCAGCGAGGCGGCTTTGGCGGCGGAGGCGGCGGCGGTGCCGGTTACGGCGATCGCGGCAATGCTGGCGGCGCTCCGGGCGGCTGGGATCAGGGCGGAGGCTCTGGCGGTGGCAGCTCATCGGGCGGTGGCGGCTCCAACTATGACGATCTGGACGACGATATTCCGTTCTGAGGCGGGCGCGGCAGGCTGACCGGCCATGCTGAAGCACGCACTAGCCTCTCTTTTCGCCAATCTTGGTATTTCCATCGGCATGCCCTCCGATCAGGAGGCTCTGCGCGCGCTCATCAATCGACTGCGCCCGGTGGGCAGCGGGCATGACCTCATCCGCATGGGTGCCGATGGGGATGGCGGCTATCTCGTGCCCGACGATCTGGAAGGCATTACGGCCTGCTTCTCACCCGGCGTGGATGATCGCGCGACGTTCGAGGCTGATTGCGCGGAAAGAGGCATCATCTCGCATCTCGCCGATGCCTCGGTCGAGGCAATGCCGGCGGATCTTCCGGGCGGCACATTCCTGCGCAAATATCTCGGCGTCGTCGAAAGCGATACTCTCACGACACTGGAACGATGGGTCGACGGCCATGCACCGGGCGACGATGATCTGATCCTCCAGATGGACATCGAAGGCGCCGAAGTGCCTGTCCTGCTCAATGCCCCCGATGAAGTGCTGCGCCGGTTTCGCATAATCGTGCTCGAAGCGCACCATCTGGACCGGCTGCTGGATCGCGAAGGATTTACCGTGCTGTCCGCTATGTTCGCGCGGCTGCTCGAGCATTTTGCTCTCGTGCATGCGCATCCCAATAATTACGGCGGAGTGGTGAAGCGCGGCAATATCACCGTGCCGCGCGTGATTGAATTTACCCTGCTGCGGCGGGACAGGCTGCGCGATGGCGAACCGGCTGGTCCGTTTCCGCATCCTCTCGATAAGCCCAATGATCCGAACCGCGCCGACTTGCCCCTGCCGGAGCTCTGGCGCGGCTAAACCTAGGTAGGACTGCGTAGGGCGCTGCTCAGCAATCGCTATCCATGTTTGTCCATGGAGGGCGCATGGACATGCAGGCCTCCAGGGAAGCGGAAAGCTACGCGGAAGAGATTTCCGTGGAGGCGAGCGATGTCGCTCTGCCCGAACTTGCGCCTGAACCGCCGGAGCAGCGCAGCCGTTTCTACCTGCCTCTCAAGTACAAATTCCTGCTCACCTGTTTTCTGGCGTGCGCCTGGACGGCGTTCAGCGTCTGGCTTTCGGTTAACTGGGTCCGTGACTTGGCGAGCGTCACTACAATGGCCTTTGCGGTCATCGCGATCACTTTCATCGCCTACGTCCCCGGCTTCATGAACGCCTTCCTGCTGTCCTCGCTCCTCTTCGACAGGAAGCCGAGCCGCAGGATGCTGGGCACCTATCCCGGTGTCACCATTCTGGTTGCGGCCTATAATGAGGCGGCGGCGATCCGCGATACGCTCACCAGTCTTTCGCGGCAGGAATATCCCGGACTGCTCGAAGTCTTCGTGCTGAACGATGGCTCAAAGGATGAGACGGTCGCCTTGGCCAATGCCGCGATTGACGAACTGGAATTTCCCGAAGGCATGACGGTCAGGGTGCTCGATTTCCAGGTCAACCGCGGCAAGTCGGCAGTGCTGAACGATGGTCTGGCAGCGGCCAGTCACGATCTTATCGTCACCATCGATGGCGATTCATGGGTGAAGCGCGATGGTCTTCGCAAGATCGTCGAGCGGCTGCATTCCGATCCGCCCGATACGCAGGCGATTGCCGGAGCCGTGATGGTGCGCAATTCGCGCCGCAATCTCATCTGCAAGGCGCAGGAGTGGGACTATTTCCACGGCATCGCTTCGATCAAGCGGATGCAGGGCATGTATCATGGCACGCTGGTGGCGCAGGGGGCTTTCAGCATTTACCGCCGCAAATCGCTCGAGCAGGTGGGCGGTTGGCCTGAATGCGTGGGCGAGGACATCGTCCTGTCATGGGCGTTGCTGAAGCGCGGCTATCGCATTGGCTATGCCGACGATGCGCTGGTCTTCACCAACGTGCCTGACACGATCCGGCAGTTCGCCTTGCAGCGAAAGCGCTGGTCGCGCGGGCTTATGGAAGCGTTCAAGGCGCATTGGCAGCTGCTGTTCCAGCGCCGCATGTCTACGCTGTTTATCTGGTGGAACGTCTGCTTCCTGCCGCTCGATCTGGTCTACACGCTGGTCTTCATTCCCGGGCTGGTGATTGCGTGTTTCGGCTATTTCTACATCGCCGGGCCGCTCACCATCGCGGTCCTTCCGCTGACCGTGCTTTGGAACGGCATCATCTTCCGCATCCAGTCGCGCGTTTACCGGCGTGAGGGATTGAAAGTACGGCGCAATCGCGGCGGCTTTTTCTTTTATGCGCTTGCCTACAGCCTGCTGATGCAGCCGGTGTGCGTGTGGGGCTATTTGGCCGAACTGATCGGCCTTCGCAAAGCATGGGATACCAAATGATGTCGCGCTTCATGACAGGAGCCGCGCTGGCGGCGATGCTCGGCGTGATGGCTGCTCCGGCGGCGGCGCAGTCTAATGAGGAAAGCGGTCCTGCCGCAGGGGCGGAGATCTGGGTGAGCGGCGACTCCGAAGGCACAGAAGTCGTCAAGCTGCTGGGCCGCGCGCTCATCTCCTTCGAGGACCGCGACCGATATGCCGGAATTGCGGTGGAAGCGGCGCGCTTCTCTCCCGCCAAGGGGGAGCCCGAAAGCGACACCCGCATCTACCTCGATCTTGCCGACCATTTGGGAGAGGACTGGCGCTGGCGGGCGCGGGTCGGCACCGACGGCCACACCGTGCTGGGCAATGCGGAACTCCGCCGCGCGGACTGGTCGCAGAGCCTGTTTATCGAGCGCGAGATTATCGAGACCGAGCAGGGTCTCAATCGCCGCATCTATTACACCTTCGTCGGGGCGAGCACGGACGTGCCAGTAACCGACAGCACGAGCGCCAGCGTAACGGTTGGTGTGCAGGAGTTTTCAGGGCGGAATGAGCGGCTGCACCTGCGCGGACGGCTGGTGCATGCGGTCGACGCCGATCTGGGGCTGAGCGCGCAGGTCGATGCCCGCTACTACCACTCTACCGAGCCGGGCGAATTCGACTATTTCTCACCGCGAAATTTCGTGAGCGTCGTCCCGCTGGTGCAATTGCGCCGTCTCAATACCGATGGCTGGATGTTTCTGGCGGCTGGCGGAGCGGGAGCGCAGAGCAGCGGAGGCGGCGACTGGTCGCTCGCGCGGTACGGCAATCTGCGCATCGAGAGCCCGCGCGATCGCCGCGACCTCACTGTGTTCGGGGAGGTGACCTACAGCAATAATTCGATCACCGGCGGCACCGATTACGACTATGTGATGGGAAGGGCCGGTGTGACACTAGCTTTCTAAATCAGTGCCAGTGGGATCAGGGCTCTGCATTCCATTCGTCTATCATGGACAGCCCTTGCCGAATGCCTTCGACATATTCACCGCGATCGAAATAGTCGGCCATTTCGCCTTCGATACGATTGCGGTCTTCCACCATATAGGCGAGTCCTTCATCGCCGGTGATGTGCACTTGCTGATCCTGAGTGTACACCACGATCGTCGATCCGCCCTGATCGGCTGCGGCCATGCCGGCAGCCATGAACGGCGTCTCGCCGCCAGCCGTATCGATATCGAGCGAATCGACCACGACGAAATGGAAAGCAGGCGCATATTCATCGCCAGCCGAGGCAAGGATTTCTTCGATTTCGCCGCGCGCGCTTTCAATGCCCGACCAATCGCCCTGCGTCGGCATGTCGGTATCGACGCTGTCGGTGGTTTCGGCGTCATAGACATCGGCTTCTGCCGCTGGCTCGTCACCAAGGCCCGAATCGCCGACCTCTTCTGAAGAGCCGCAGGCGGCGAGGCCCAGCGCAAGGGCGATGGTGGCGGTATTGGTGGCGGCGCGCAGGGCTTTCATCGGGTGATGTCCTTATGACGAATTGCGTTTCGCTCATTCAACACGCAGGCCCGATAACAGGTTCCGTATCTACTCGCCTTTGAGGCCGCGCAGGGCATCGGCCAGCGGGCCGCTTCCTTCGCCTTCCTCGATCAGACCCTGCTCGCGCCGCACGGCATCCGCACCGGGCCCTTCGGCATAGGGATCGATGGCCAGCGCTAGGCTCTGTGCGACAGCCTCGCCCAAGTCGAATTGCGTTCCCGAATAGCCGATTTCGTCGAGATCATCCTCGTCGAGTTCGATTTCCTCGTCCTCTTCATTCGCTTCAAGGCTGGCGAGAGGGACGAAACGAAAGGCAATGTCTTCACGGATTTCGGCGGGCAGATCGTCCCCCGACACAGCGCAGCTCTGCACTATGTCTGCCTTCATCGTGCCGCTAGCTCCAATCTCATCACCCGCCGCTTCAAGGCTGAGCTGCGCTTCGAGCCGGTTGATCGCCACCAGGCCAAACCGCTTCGCCAACGCGGCGCGCTCGGCTTCGTCGGCCACGAGCTCAACCGGTTCGGCAGTGATCCCGCGAATATCGGCGGGCCGGGAAAATTCTGGCGTATCGCTCATTGTCAGGCCTCGAGTGGGCGCAATTGCCCGCGCATCAGAGCTGCATCATCCACCGCCTGCAGATCATTGTGAAGAGCGCGGGTGCGCACGGCGAGGGCGAAGGGTTTCGCCTCATCATTGTTCAAAGTCATATTGCGCTGGAGAATCTCGGCGAGCTTCGCATCGCTTTCGGTCAAATTCTCGCGCAGGCTGCCCATGCGGCCGCCGATCGCGCTCATCAATTTGCCCATATTCTTGCCGACCGAAAGATCGCCCACGCCGGTATCGCGCAGCTGCCGGTCCATATCCTCGACGAACAGCTCGGTCAGCAGAGCGGTCTTGGGGGCCAGCTCCTCGCTTTTCTCCATCCGCAGCATGACGAGGCTCATAACCAGAGCGATCATGTCGAACCGGCCTTCGACGCTGTCTTTCACGCCGCAATCGGCATACCATTCGGGCTCTCTGCTGGTGCCGACCGTGGCGTGCCACAGGTCGCGCAGCTCGTCGCGGCCGTCTTTTCCGAGGAAGCGTTTCCAGAAGGACATGGTCAATTCTCGTTTGCTCTGGCTTGTTAAGCACAAGTTCAATGGATGAAGCCCTAGAACGCGTTGCACCGGCGGGAGAGGTCGCCTAAGGCTCAGGCTGATCTATCGGCGCTGATATAGGTGACCGTGGGGGTGAAGCAATTGCCCCTTGGTCTACGCCAGAGATATTTGAAGGATTTGATTATGGGTTCGATCGTGCGCAAGGCAGCAATGGCAGGGCCGGTCCTGGCCGTGGCACTTGTGGTGTCAGGATGTGCTTCGATCGCTACCAATCGCGGTTACATTATCGACGAAACGCTGTTCGCAGCCGTGCAGCCGGGTCTCGACAACCAGCAGTCGGTTCGCGAAACGCTGGGCCAGCCGACCATGATCAGCCAGTTTGGCGATCCGGTGTGGTATTACATTTCCAGCCGGACGGAGCAGGCTCCGTTCAGCCAGCCGCGCATCGAACAGCACAATGTCTTCGCCGTGCAATTCGATGAAGCGGGCAATGTGATCTCCACCGATCGCAGCGGGATGGAGCAGGTCGCCCGGATCGATCCGGAAAACGACACGACGCCGACGCTTGGACGTGAGCGCGGCTTCTTGGAAGACCTGTTCGGCAATATCGGCACGGTCGGCGGTGCCGGCCCCGGTGCTGCCGGCGGCGGCGGGCGCTAAGACACTCCCAATTCCTCTCACATTGCTGATCGCTTGAAGCGCGCGAGGGGCGCGCCCATATGCGTCGCATGAGTGATGACAAGGCGAGCCACGGCCTGACCCAGTGGCACGGCACCACCATTGTGGGCGTGAAGCGCGACAGCGGCATCGTGATCGCTGGCGATGGCCAGGTCTCGATGGGCAATACCGTGATGAAGCCCAATGCGCGCAAGGTTCGCCGCATCGGGGAAGATGGCAAAGTCGTGGCCGGATTCGCTGGCGCGACTGCCGATGCTTTCACCCTGTTCGAAAGGCTGGAGCGTAAGCTTGAGCAATATAGCGGCCAGTTGCTGCGCGCCGCTGTCGAGCTCGCCAAGGATTGGCGGACGGACAAGTACTTGCGCAATCTCGAAGCGCTGATGATCGTTGCCGACAAGGAAACGCTGCTTGTACTCACCGGCAATGGCGATGTGCTGGAACCCGAAGGCGGGATCGCCGCGATCGGTTCGGGCGGGAATTACGCGCTCGCTGCTGCCCGCGCGCTCACCGAATATGAAGATGACCCCGAAACGATCGCCCGCAAGGCGATGGCCGTGGCGGCGGAAATCTGCGTCTTCACCAACGGCAATGTCACCGTAGAAACGGTCTGAGAGAATTCATGGAAAACCTGACTCCCAAAGCCATCGTCGGCGCGCTCGACGAGCATATTATCGGCCAGAAAGATGCCAAGCGCGCGGTTGCCGTGGCGCTGCGCAATCGCTGGCGGCGGCAACGCCTCGCGCCCGAATTGCGCGATGAGGTAACGCCGAAGAACATTCTGATGATCGGCCCGACCGGCTGCGGCAAGACCGAAATCTCGCGCCGCCTCGCCAAGCTCGCAGAGGCTCCCTTCGTGAAAGTCGAAGCGACCAAATTCACCGAAGTCGGCTATGTCGGCCGGGACGTCGAACAGATCGCCCGCGACCTCGTCGAAGAAGCGATCCGGCTGGAGAAAGACCGCCGGCGCGAGGCTGTGCGCGAAGCGGCGAGCGAGGCTGCGATGCAGCGCCTGCTCGATGCACTCGTCGGCCAGAACGCCAGCGAGGCAACGCGCGAAAGCTTCCGCCAGCGGATCGTGGACAATTCGATGAATGACACCGAAGTCGAAGTCGAAGTGACCGATCAGCCCAATATGCAGATGGACATCCCCGGCATGGGCAACGGCGCGAGCATGATCAATCTCAGTGAGATGATGGGCAAGGCGTTCGGCGGTCCTCCGAAAAAGAAGCAGAAGCTGAAAGTGCCCGATGCGTGGGATCGGCTGGTCGATGAAGAAGCTGAAAAGCGTATGGACCAAGACGATGTCGCCCGCGTGGCGCTTGCCAATGCAGAGACCAACGGCATCGTTTTCCTAGACGAGGTCGACAAGATCGCCGTCTCCGACGTGCGCGGCGGCTCGGTCAGCAGAGAGGGCGTGCAGCGCGACTTGCTGCCGCTGATCGAAGGCACGACAGTCGCGACCAAATACGGTCCGATGAAGACCGACCACGTTCTCTTCATCGCATCAGGCGCGTTCCATGTCGCCAAGCCTTCGGACATGCTGCCCGAGTTGCAGGGCCGCCTGCCAATCCGCG
Source organism: Aurantiacibacter sp. MUD61 (assembly GCF_027912455.1). NCBI lineage: Bacteria > Pseudomonadati > Pseudomonadota > Alphaproteobacteria > Sphingomonadales > Erythrobacteraceae > Aurantiacibacter > Aurantiacibacter sp. MUD61. The sequence goes on along the minus strand of NZ_CP115446.1, from coordinate 471,997 downwards.
TCGAGCTGCGCTCGCTTACGGAAGAGGACTTCATCCGCATCCTTAGCGAGACCAAGGCGAACCTCGTCAGCCAGTACAAGGCACTGCTCGGCACCGAGAAGCTGACGGTGGACATGACCGAAGGTGCCGTCGCCGAAGTCGCCCGCATCGCTGCGCAGGTGAACGAAAGCGTCGAGAATATCGGCGCGCGCCGCCTGCAGACAGTGATGGAAAAGCTGTTCGAGGAGCTGAGCTTTGAAGCCGAAGAAATGGCCGATCAGACCGTAACCGTCGATGCCGATTACGTTCGCGAAAAGCTGGGCGAACTCGCTGGCGATGCCGATTTGAGCAAATATGTACTTTAAGGCGAACCCGACATGAGCGATTCACCGATCCACGATCTTCCCGCCGGCAAGTCAGGCTACCGCCTGATCACGGGTAAGGATGACAAGGCCTTTTGTCTCAAAGTCTCACAAGCTCTGGAAGAGGGCTATCGCCTCTATGGCGAACCCAAAGCCGTCTACGATTGGTGGCGCGGTGAGATGAAAGTAGCGCAGGCCGTGGTCTGGCCGGACTACCTCCCTAAGGATTGAGACTATCGTGCGGATCCATTGGCGTTCGCACTGGTTGTGGCTGGTGATATTGCTCACCGCGCTGACGGCGTTCGATTATGTCGACCATATCACTCGCCCGGGCGCACCGTTTGGTGAGCAACCCATGGCATGGCTTGGATTCACACTCGGCTCACACATTACGTTACTGGTCGCGGCATACGTGTTTGCGATGCTGCTTCGGCGCTTGCCACTGCTAGGTCTTCTGGCAGACACTGTCGGCTTTGCCTCTGCCATCTCCTTGCACCTCAAAGTGAGCGGCCCCTTCTGGCGAGAGCTTTTCTGGACCGGCGGCGATATGCAATTCGCGAGCGTCTGGCTGCCGATGGTTGTGGGTGCCGCAGCCTATCTGATCTTTCGCGGCATTTTTCATTTGGTGCGGCGAGCGACAATACGCGATCGTCTTCGGTAGAGCGGACTGCTCAGTTGATAGATCTGTTTGCGCCAGTCGATTGACCGCCGATAGCTGCGCGGTAAGCAGCAGAAATGCGGAATACCTTTTTTGCTTTGACGATGGCGAGTTTGCTCGGTGGCTGCCAAGCTGACGAGATCGAGCCGTCGCTTGTCGACGGCACCCAGCGCGCACCAATGACATCCGGCGATTGCATGGTGGGCGTGTATCCATCCGGTGACGGTGAATTGATCATCGTTACCGAAGGCAGCGAAGGGTTTAATTACGCGACCTCAGCTGGAGAGATAGGACAGATCGCGGATGCGACCGCGCCGGCCCGCTGCGCCGGTCCGACGCTCGTAAATACCGATGGAATCGTCCTGCCGCGCTTGCAAACGACGGTCACGGACACGCGCTTCCAGTCCGGCGACATCGAGCTGGCCGGGCGGCTCATCCAGCCGCCGGGTGCGGGGCCCGATACTCCGGTCATTGTCTTTGCTCACGGCTCCGAGGAAGAGGGCTGGATTGGCCGCGCGCGCGATCCATATCAAATGGTCGGCAGGGGCATCACGGTCTTCGTATACGATAAGCGCGGCACGGGTGCATCGGGCGGAACCTATTCGCAGAACTTCCCTGATCTGGCCGATGATCTTGTCGCAGCATCAGCAGAAGCGCGGCGCTTACTGGTCGATCGGCACGGCCGGTTTGGGCTGGTCGGCCTCAGTCAGGGCGGCTGGATTGCTCCGCTTGCTTCGGAACGCGCTGACGCTGATTTCATTGGCATTGGTTACGGGCTGGTGGTCGATATCCGCGAAGAAGATGCAAGCCAGGTCGAGCTCGAGCTGCGCGAGGGCGGTTATTCGGAGGAAGTCCCGTTGGGCCGCGAACTGACCGACATCACAGCCCGCATGGTCGTATCCAATTATCAGGACGGCCTCGAGGAATTCGCCGCTTTTCGGGATCGCTATGCCGGTGAGCCATGGCTGGCGAACCTTCGCGGCGGTTACAGCGGCGTGCTGCTCAATATCCCCATTGCGCAATTGCGTGACGAAGGCGTGCCGATGTTCGACCGGCTCAATATCGATTGGTCGCTCGATCCGGTGGAAGTGCTGCGCGACGTGCAAACGCCGCAGCTCTGGGCGCTGGCAGGAGCAGATCGCGAAGCGCCGATCGATACCACTCTGGAACGGCTACGCGGCCTTCGCGCCGAAGGAAGCGATATCACTATCTACGTGTTCCCGGAGACCGATCACGGAATGTGGGAATTCGCTCAGGCGGATGATGGCAGCCGCGAAATTACGCGCGTGACCGATGGGTTCTACGATCTGATGGCCGATTGGGCGCGGGGCGATGTGACGGGCACCTATGGGCGGGCGACGCAGCGGTAGAGGTGGTTGGCTGCAGCTGCTGCAGCGCTAGGGAGCGCTGGCCGGGTCACCGTCCTTAGCGCTCTCCGCTTTCGCTGAGACTCGCAAGCGATCAGCCAGCAGATTTTTCACGAGAAAGCGCCGAACGGGCAGGTCGACAAAGGTGGCGAGCAGCCATGCGAGAGCTATCAGCACGCCAATGAAGGCAAATCCGGCCCAAGGGGCATTGGCCATGAAAAAGGCATCGCCCTGGCGATTGTTGAAATTGATTGCGATCAGCACCAGCGGCGCGTGGACTATATATAGCGGGTAACTGATCGTGCCCAGAAACGCGCATGCTCGCTGCGATGCCCCGGAGGCATGGCTGCCCGCCCCGAGCCAAACCATGAGAGGCATCCACACTGTGAGGACTGCCAGCTCATAGAGCCACGCATTGTCCAATTCTGGATGGGGGCGCCAGAGCAGCGGGGTGGCGAGCACGGCCAGCATCATCGCAGGATGCAAAGCGAACCTTGTGGGTTTGCGCAGCCATAAGCGATAGAGCCCAACGCCTGCAAAGAAGCAGAAAGTTACGCGCGCCAGCCCGCCCGGCCAGCTCGGCCGCCATACGCCGCGATCCAGCGTGCCTTGCGTCACCCCGATGACTATCAGCGCGAGAAAACCTGCTGCGATCAGGATCAGCAGAGTTCGGTTTCCAAGTCTGGGCATCAGGCAGGCGAAGAGGGTGTAGGCCACAAGCTCGAAAAACAGCGACCACGCAGGGAAATTCAGCGGAAAAAGGTCATCATTCACTGCCGGAAATTCGAACGGATAGGGCAGCATGAAGGAATTGAGGGCGACATTACCCCAGAACGCGGTCATGTCCTGCGGCGGTTGGTAAAGGGTGACCGCCAGAATACCGAGCAGCATCCCGGCGAGAAACATCGGGTAAAGCCGAATGAAACGCGCGAGCAGGAAATCGCGTCGCCTGAGGCCGCTTTGCAGGCGTTTTTCATACGCAAAGGCGATCACAAAACCGCTGAGTACGAAGAAGAAGTCGACCGCCAGCGAAACAATCGCGGGATGCAGGCCTGCCAGAAACCACTGGAAATGCATCATCGCAACGGCGATCGCCGCAATGCCGCGCATGCCGTTGAGCGTATGGAATGTCTGCCCGTGTCTCGCCAAAAATCGCAGCCCCTCGCGCGCCATGCGCTCAAGTGGGAGGGCTATCAGCTAATGGCGAACCGTCAAACGATTAGGGATGCGGGGCAAGGCCGATTTCGACGCCGGTCCGGTCCGTCACAGCGTGCTTGTCGATCATGTCCGCGCTCGCTTCACTCAGGCCGAAGTGCGCAAGCCACGGATCGCGCCAATGCGAGCAGGGCCGCCCGTGCAGGTACACAGGCAGCCCCGAAATGCGCGCCATTTACTCGGCTGAGCCGAAGACCATGATGTGTGCGAAGGGTGTGCCGCCTGCCATCACCCACGGCATGGTACCATCGGGCTCTTCCAGAAGATTCAGATCGCTGCCCGTTGCGAACGGCGTGAAGACGATCTGCCAGCCTTCGCCCTCGAGAGCTTCCGGTGCCAAGCCCCAAGTGTCTGCCGCACCCCGCCAAAGGTAACCGGTGGTCCCGGCTGCCGGCGGCGTCAGAGTACCGTCCTCGATGGCGGAGCTTACGGCAGCCATGAATTCCTCGCGCGAGCTCGTGGAGCTGCGCATCTCGTCCATGGTTGGGCCCAGGTCATTTCACCGTCCTCGCCTTCGATGCGGACGCCGGTATCGGCCTGCATGGAAGCTGGAAGGGCCCGCGCGACAACGGTCGTCGCATACTCGGCATTCACCTCATGCGCTGATGCCGGCATCGCGATTGCGGCTGCGGCAAGTACTGCCGCACTGATTGCGTATTTCATCTGCGATATCCCCCCAAGAGGTTGCAAGAGCGACCCTCAGGAACAGACTTCGCAGTTTATGTCCTTGAGCGCAAGCTGCACGGACACCGCAGCATCCGGCTCACGGATGCGGCGCCAGCCCTAGTTCCACGCCGGTCCTGTCGGTCACAGCATGTTTGTCGATCATATCTGCGCTCGCCTCGTTGAGCCCCACGACCTGCACACTGCGGCCGTTGCGGCGCATCCGTTCCACGATGGCATCGAGTGCCCCGGCGCTCGAGATGTCCCAGAAATGCGCCTCTGATACGTCGATCACAACATGGTCTGCCGGATCGGATCGCTGGCTTTCGGGCTTCATGGCATCGTTGAAGCGCTCGACACTGGCGAAGAAAATCTGGCCGGTGACTTTGTAAAAGGCGGTTTCGCCGTCGCGGGTGCGCTCCACGCTGAACAGGTTCATGACCAGCGCAGCGAAAAAGATGCCGGACATCAGCACGCCCACCAGCACGCCAAGCGCGAGATTGTGCGTGCCGACGACGACAGCGACGGTCGACAGCATCACGACATTCGCCTGCCACGGATGGTGCTTGAGATTAGGGATGGACGTCCAGCTGAACGTCCCGATGCTCACCATGATCATCACGGCAACGAGAGCGGGCATGGGGATCTGACCGACAATCGGGCCGAGCAGCCAGAGCAGGATCAGCAGCGTCAGACCTGCAACAAAGGTCGACAAGCGACCACGTCCGCCCGAGGTCACATTGATCACCGACTGGCCGATCATCGCGCAACCGCCCATGCCGCCGAACATGGCGGCACCGATATTGGCAACGCCCTGACCCCAGGTCTCACGGCGTTTGTTGGAGCCGGTGTGCGTCATGTCATCGACGATCTTGGCGGTCAGCAGGCTCTCGATCAGGCCGACGGCAGCCATGGTTGCGGAGTAGGGCGCGATGATCGTGAAGGTCTCCCACGTCAGCGGGACATCGGGAAAGATGAAATAGGGCAGGCCTTCGGGAATATCGCCCATGTCGCCGACAGTGATGATGGGCAAATCCATGCCGATGCTGATCGAACCAAGGACGATGATCGCCACCAGCGGGCTGGGCACGGCTGTGGTCAGCTTGGGCAGCAGGTAGATAATCGCGAGCGCGCCCGCGACCATCGCATAGGTGATCCAATTGACCCCCTCATTGCTCGGATCGAGCTGCGGCAGCTGCGCCATGAAAATGAGGATAGCCAGCGCGTTCACGAAGCCGATGATGACCGCGCGGCCCACGAACTGCATCAGCAGGTCGAGCCGCAAGACGGCGGCAATCGCCTGGAAAATCCCCATCAGGATCGTCGCGGCGAAGAGATATTCCACCCCGTGATCGCGCACCAGCGGCACGACAACAACCGCCACCGCAGCTGTCGCAGCACTGATCATGCCGGGGCGACCGCCGGTAAAAGCGATGATCATGGCGATGGCGATGGAGGCGTAGAGGCCCACGCGCGGGTCGACACCGGCGATGATCGAGAAGCCGATCGCTTCCGGAATCAGCGCCAGGGCAACAACGATGCCTGCAAGGATATCGGCACGCGGCTGGGCGAGCCAGTCGCGCTTCAGCGCGGCGGTGTTCAGCATGGGAATGTCCATTATGGCTGGGCGCGCGCGAGGCGGCGCGCCGAAGAATTTCGTCCGCGACCTCATACATGTTGCACTGCACAATGCAAGGGCGGGGCCTTCTGGTGCCATGGCGGCCAAGTCGTTCGCAGAGCATTCCATGTCGCTCGTCGAGCGCGTTCCGGATGCGGCTTGCGTCTAGATTGGCTTTGCGGTCTATCTCAGCCTGAAGAAGTCCGGGACACTCAAGGGGATATTATCGTGACATTTCGTTTGCTTGCTACCGCAGCGACTGCGCTTGCGCTCGCCACATCGCAGCCTGCTTTCGCGCAGGACGCCGCCGATGCGCCGGTGCTGACCGCGCCGGAGATCGAATTCACCGAATGGGAGCTCGACAATGGCCTGCGCGTGATCGCCATTCAGGACGATACGACCGCCACAGTCACGACATCGCTGTGGTACGAAATCGGCAGCAAGCTCGATCCCGAAGGCCGCAGCGGGTTCGCGCACCTGTTCGAGCATATCCTCAGCCGCAAGACGCTGAACATGCCTTACAACATGATCTACGACCTGACGGCCGATGTCGGCGGCACGCGCAATGCCTCCAACGGCACCGACCGCACGAATTACTTCGAGACAGTGCCGGCGGAATATCTGGAAACCATGCTGTGGACCCACCGCGAGCGGATGTATTTCCCCGTGGTGGATGACGAAGTGTTCGAAACCGAGCGCAATGTCGTGAAGGAGGAATACCGCACCCGCGTCCTCGCGCCGCCATACGGCATTTTGCAGCGACTGGTACTGTCCGAAAATGCCTATGACGATCTGCCGCATCGCCGCCCTGGCATCGGCAGTATCGAAGATCTGGACGCCGCAACGCTGGAAGATGCGCGCGCTTTTCACCAAGCCTATTACGGTCCCGACACCGCGACGCTGATCGTCGCCGGTAATTTCGAAATGGCTAATCTGCGCGGCCTGGTCGACGAATATTTCGGCGACATCCCTGCGCGTCAAAACCCGGTCGATGTGACGATCACGGAACGCGAGGACCGGCGGACAGAGGCGCGCTATGTCGAGGCCTTCTCGCCCAACGTGCCCCTGCCTGCTGTCGGCCATATCTGGCAGCTGCCCGATGCGACCCATCCCGATGCGCCTGCGCTGGAAGTGCTCGATGCGATCATGAGCAGCGGCCAGAACAGCCGCCTCTATTCCGCCCTGATCGAGCCGGGGTTGGCCGTGCAGGTGCCGCAATTCGCGTACTTCCAGGAAGAGGCTGGGCTGTTTGCGCATTATGCGCTGGTCAATCCCGATGCGGACCGCGACGCGATTGCTGCCGTGCTGATGGAAGAAATCGCGCGCATGCGTGACGAGCCTGTGAGCGCGGAGGAATTGTCCGAAGCGCAGAATGAGCTGATCTCAGGCTCTCTCTTCAGCCGCGAGACCGCACGTGGTCGCGCTTTTGAACTGGGTGAAGCGCTGGTCAGCACGGGCGATCCGCGCGCTGCCGATCGCCGCCTTGCCGCGATTGCCGAAGTGACCGTGGAGGACGTCCAGCGCGTCGCGCAGGAATGGCTCACGCCCGGATCCCGCGTTGAAATCCGCTATTCGCGCGGTGAGCATGATCCTGCCGATTACGCCAACCCCGCACCGATGCCGAGCTTCCGCACGCTGCCGCCGGCCGTGGGTGAGCCGCTGGCGGTCAATCCGCCGGAGACGCGCGAAGCTCCTCCGGGCCCCGGCGCAGTACCCGAAGTCGCCGTGCCGGATATGGTCAGCCATACGCTCTCCAACGGTATCGAAGTCATCGCCATCGAAACGGGCGATGTGCCGATTGCCGCGATGACCATCCTTTTCCCCGGCGGCACCGCGAGTGACGGGTTCGAAGACGCAGGTACGGCTAGCTTTGCTGCGGGTCTCGCCGACCAAGGCACGCCGACGCGCAGCGCCAATGATATCGCCGCAACGATGGAGCGGCTGGGTGCGGGCATCAATGGCGGTACGCGCAGCGATGGTTCTTCGCTGACGCTCTATGCGCCGGTGAGCAATATGCCGGCAGCGGGCGAAGTCTTCGCCGATGTCGTGCGCAATGCCAGCTATCCGCAGGATGTGTTCGAGCGGGAGATCGCCCGCGCGATCGATGCGCTGCGCGTCTCGCTCAGCCAGCCCGGATCGCTCGCCGGAATGGTCGCGCGGCCGGTGATCTACGGTGATGCGCCCTACGCCACCATGGCGGGCGGCACGCCCGAATCGCTCGCTGCGTTGACCCGCGAAGATCTGGCAGAGCACCGCGAAACCTATTGGCACCCGGGTGCAGCGCGCATCGTGGTGAGTGGCGGGATCGCTCCGCAAGACGCCTTTGCCCTGGCAGAAGAAATGTTCGGCGACTGGACGAGCGCTGCGCCGATCCCGGCCGATATCGAGGCACCCGCGGGCGAGCGGCAGCCCGCACGCACGGTAGTGATCGATATGCCCGAGGCGGGACAGGCTGCCGTCTTCATGCTGGGCCGCGGCCCGGCGCGCACGGAAGACAGCTACTATCCACTGCTGCTCGCCAATGCGGTTCTCGGCGGTGGATCGAGCGGTCGCCTGTTCGAGGAAATCCGCACCAACCGTGCTCTGTCCTACGGCTCCTATTCGGGCCTGTCCTCGCTGCGGGAAGATCCGCTGCTGCAGGCGAGCGCGCAGACCGCTAACGAGACGGTGGATGAAGTCGTGGCGGTGATGCTCGAGCAATATGAGCGCATCGGCAGCGAGCCGTTTTCGAACGAACTGCTCGACCGCCGCCGGCTCTATCTGACGGGTGGCAATTCGCGCAGCCTCGAAAGCACGGTGGGCTACAACAACCAGGTCGCAAACCTGATTGCGCTCGGCATCGATCCCGCGGAAATCTCCAACTATGCGGCGAGCATCAATGATGTAACGGCCGATCAGGCTTCAGCTGCGGCGGATCGCTATTTCGATCCGGACAACACGACGATCGTCGTGGTCGGCAATGCCGATGCCTTTATCGACCAGCTGCGTGAGCTGCGCGACAATGTAGAAGTCATCCCGGCGAGCGCACTCGACCTTACCAATCCGCAGGTGCCCGCCGACGCGATGTAAGCTAATGTGCAAGGAGGCTGCCTATTCGGCGGCCTCCGTCGCTTCCGGTTGTTCACTGAGCTGGCGGTTCCACATCTCGGCATAAAGGCCGTCGCGCCTCAGCAGGTCTGCGTGACTGCCGCTTTCCACGATTTGCCCTGCATCCATCACATTGATGATGTCGGCATCGGCAATCGTCGAAAGGCGGTGGGCGATGGCGATGGTGGTGCGATCTGCGCTGACCCGCTTGAGGGTCGAGAGAATATCCTGCTCGGTCCGGCTGTCGAGCGCGCTTGTCGCTTCATCGAGCAACAGGATCGGCGGGTTCTTGAGTAGCGTTCGGGCAATGGCAACGCGCTGCTTCTCGCCGCCCGACAGCTTGAGCCCGCGCTCGCCCACTTCGGTGTCGAAGCCTTGCGGCAGTGCTTCGATAAAAGGCAGGATGCTTGCATCCGCTGCAGCGCGCACAATCTCTTCGTCCGAAGGATCATCGCGGCCGTAGGCGATGTTGTAGCCGATGGTGTCGTTGAACAGCACGCTGTCTTGCGGGACAATGCCAATCGCACTGCGCAGGCTTTCCTGCGTGACCTCGGCAATATCCTGTCCGTCGATCAGAATGCGACCGCCCGACGGGTCGTAGAAACGGAACAGCAACCGCCCGATGGTGGATTTGCCGGCTCCCGATGGCCCGACCAGCGCGACCGTCGATCCGGCGGGCGCTTCGAAGCTGAGGCTGTGCAGGATCTGCCGATCTGTTTCATAACCGAAGCTGACATTGTCGAACACGACTGTCGGGCGGCGGACGACCAGCGCGGGCGCACCGGGCGCATCTTCCACCTCGGCCTCGGTATCCATCAGGCGGAACATGTCTGCCATGTCAATCAGGCCCTGGCGAATTGTGCGGTATACCCAGCCAAGCAGATCGAGCGGGCGGAAGAGCTGCATGAGATAGGTGTTGACCAGCACCAGATCGCCAGGAGACAAGCGGCCTTGTGACCAGCCCCAGACCGTCCACGCCATTGCGCCACCCATCATCAGATTGAGGATCACTGCCTGCACGATGTTGAGCATGCCGAGGGAGTTCTCGGTCTTGATCGCGGCCTCCGCATAGGCGGTCGCAGAGCTGGCGTAGCGATGCCGCTCCCGCTCTTCAGCGCCAAAATATTTGACCGTCTCGTAATTCAGCAGGCTGTCGACCGCGCGGGCCATCGCTTGCCCATCGAGATCGTTCATGTCCTTGCGCAATTTGACGCGCCATTCTGTTATGCGCTGGGTCGTCCAGATAAATGTGACGACGGTTACTGCGGTCGCCGCGACAAGCTCCCAGCCGAAAATCGTCCAGAAAATGATCGATACGACCACCAGCTCGATCGCCGTGGGCGCGATGTTGAACAGCAGGAAATAGAGCATCTGCCCGATCGAGCGGGTGCCGCGCTCTATCACGCGCGTAATCTCGCCGGTGCGGCGTGAGAGGTGGAAGCGGAGCGAGAGGCGGTGCAGCTGCGAAAAGACATCCTCTGCCAGCTCGCGCACCGCATCCTGCCCAACGCGGTTGAAAGTGATATTGCGCAGCTGATCGAACAGCACATTTCCGAAGCGACCGGCGGCGTAGGCGATCACCAGCGCCATCGCGACCCACACCGCTGGATCGCCACCGGCAGACATGGTGTCCACCGCGCGGGCATAGGCAAAGGGCAGGGACAGGACGATGGCTTTGGACAGTAGCACGAAGCCAGCTGCCCCGATGATGCGGCGCTTCAGATCGGGCCGGCCTTTAGGCCACAGATAGGGAAGGAAGCGACGCATGGTCGCCCAATCCGCGCTTTCACCCGTCCCTGTTTGCGTGCCGAAATCTCTCACAACCGCCCCCAAGTGGGGAAGGTGCAGGCGTTACACAAGCGAAGGCTGGGCAATCAGTCCTGCGGGCGCAGCCGCGTGGCGCGCTGGTTGAAACGCCATTGCTGCTCGTAACCGCCTTCGCCCGGAATATCGAAGAGCACGCGGTTGCTGCGAAAGTCGATCGCGACACGCTCGAACAGGCGCAGCTCGCTCATGCCCATGATCAGCGCCGGCTCGTCGGCCAGTCCGAGCACATGGAAGGTCGGGGAGTCGGCGAAGGATATCGGGAAATTGTTGAGCTCGACCCGGCCCATGTTCAGCCGGCGCGCAATCCGCGTCTGGCTGGTGACGCGGACGCCGTTCACATCGGTCATTATGGAATCCTGCAGCGACTCGCGCGTCCGAAGGCGTGCTTGCAACGCTGGGTTGCCTACCGAACCTGCAGCGCCGGTATCGATGATAATCGCCGTCCGCACACCTTCGATCTCGGCGCGGTGAATGATAAGCTGGCCGAGCCGCTCACGCGCTCTGACGACGATGTCATAGCCATTCGCGCCGCCCCTGCCGAAATCCTCCGTGACCAGCATTTCGCTACTTTCGAAGTCGAGCAGGACGCGTTGTCCCTGGAGCGAGTCGAGACCCAGGATGCCGTCCGCCGCGCCGATATTGCTGCCTTCGACAATGGGAGCGGTGCGGATGGTGAAGGTGCGGCTGCCCAGGGTGAAGTCCGGCACCATCGTGGTTTCCACCTCCCGCGTGCTCGCCATGCCGACCAGCATTGCTGCCTCGCGGTCGTAGAGCTGCAGCTGTTCCGCGAGTTCAGAGGAAAGCACGGTGGCCTGCGCGCCGGTATCGACCATGAAGTTGAACGGACCCTCGCCGCCAATCATCACCGGCACGGTCAGGCGACGATAGTGCTCGATCTGCATTCCGATGGTGTCGATCAGCACATCAGGCTGCGCCGGATCCGCTTCCTGCGGCACGGTTTCGCTTTCGACAGGCAGCTCACCCGACTGTGGATCGGCTGGGCTGAGCACGCTGCCTGCCAGCGCAAGAATGCCGCTGAGGGCGAGCCAGTTCATAAAGCATTCTCCCGCCTGCTGACGCGTCCCGGCTGCAGCAGGTTTTTTTTACTCTATCAGTATCTGGGGAGAGGCCCAAATGCAGGCAATACAGCCCTATCGCGGTGCAGGGATGAGATGGCTCCAGCCGAGACGGTTCAGACCGGCAGTCGCATAGCCATGAATCTCCGCATAGGCCGGATGGCGCGTCTGGCGAAGGCAGATAAGCCACAGCGCCATCCCGGCGAGCACGCTCACGAAAAGCTGCCCGAAGCTAGCCTCGGATGAGGAAGCCCAAAAGAGATAAGACAGCCAGACGGGCAGGATGGCAAAGCCTGTCGCCAGTAGCGAAAGCGCCCAGATGCGGATCATCATTCTCCAGCGAAAGCCGGTGCATCGCTGCATGAAGGGCGCGTGGATGACAAACCATGCAAGGCCATAGGCGACACGGCTGGCAGCCGCCGCCTCGAGCGAAAACCATGCGCCGATCAGCAACAGAACAATTGAGGCGAGCGTGTCCCACGCGCAGCGCCAAACGAGCGGACGCATTTTGCCGAGCAGGATGGGCAGGTCCATGTGCAAAGGCACAGCGATAAACAGCAATTGCGAAATCGCGATCCACTCTAGAGGCGTGGCCGCACCCAGCCAGCGCTCGCCATACAGCATGGAAATGATCGGTACGGCGCAGGCGGCAAGGCCTGCCATGGCGGGCCAGGTGATCGCGCAATAGCTCGCTGTCACCCGCTCATATTGCGGACCGATGGCATCGCCGCGATCCCGAAGGCGCGCAAAGGCAGGATAGAACACACTCGCCAGCGCGCCTGAGACCAGCAATCGCAATTGCGCCGCAAGACCGAACGCGCGGGTATAGAGGCCGAGCGCAGCGGTATCGAGCAGGCGCCCGATCAGCAGCTCCGGCAGACGCCCGCCCGCCTGGTAGAGGCCGGTCAACACTGTGTTGAAGCCGCCGAATTTCAGGATCGGCAGTGCACCTTCATAACGCGGCGGGAAGGGCACGATGAAACCGACTCGCCACTGCGAAATGACCATGCGCGCCACCTGCTGGGCGAAGGCACCCCATGCCAGAGCCAGCGCGCCATAGCCTTTCCAAGCGAGCCCGATAGCGACCACGGCATTGGCCAGCACTACGCCATTCTCGGTCATGGTGTTGGACACGAAATCGAGCTTGCGATGCGCCAGCGCCATAGGGACAATGGCGAGCGGCACGAAGAAATAGCTCGCCGCGATCACCAGCATCAGCGGCAGCAGCTCCGGCATTTCGTAAAAAGCTGACACCGGCCACGCGAGCGCCACGCAGATGATCGCGATGGCCCAGCTGATCGTGATCGAGACGGTAAAGGCAGTACGGATCTTCTCGTCGCTCAGATCCTTTTCGCCATTCACGAACCGGGTGATGCCAAACTCCTGCAGTACCGCCAGCAGGCTGACGAAGGAGAAAGCGATGGTGAACAAGCCCAGCTCATCGGGGTCGATAAAGAACCGCGCGAGGATCACGCTGGCTGCGAATTGAATGATGAAGGCGCTCATCTGGCTAGCCATCGCCAACAGCGCAGCAGCGCGGACACTCATCTTGGTTGCGCGAATCTCGGCACCTTCTGAAGGAGCGTTCGTGGGCTGGTGATGATTGTGGTCACTCGCCATGATTCACCGAGCGGCAAGCGCCATCGTCAGGCGCAGCGCGCGCGCGGGTTCACCAAAGCGTAGCAGGCGCGCGACAGTCCGCCACAGTCCCTCGCGGTCACCGCCCTCCGACACATGGTGCAGGATGATATCGAAACCACCGTCACGCATGGCATTGCGAGAATGAAGAATCCCGCGCGCGACGCGCGCGCGCACGCGAGACGCAACACCGGCCTCCCCGAAAAGGGCATCCAACTGGTCGACCGGCGGGAGCGTCTTGAGATCGGCGGTGGGGTCGGGCTTCCCAGCCTCGCGCGCGCGCCAGGCCTCATGCGCGATAGCCGCTCCCACGGTCTGCTCGGTCACATATTTCTTGGAAACCTGGTCCGGATAATGGCGATAGCGCAGCAGCCGCTCTGGAATGTTCGCCATCTTTGTTTCTGACGCGAGCCGCAGCCACAGGTCGTAATCTTCGCAATGGCGAAAGGCTGCATGGTAGCCGCCAACGCCAAGCACGATATCCTTTCGATACATGACGGCAGGATGGACCAGCAATTGTCCGCCGCACGCAGCGACCGCCTTCATCTCTTCATTGGTGACTGCGTGATCGACACCGCCGGTGAACCACGGCTGGCCGTTCTCATCGATATCTTCGCTCCAGCTGCCGACGACCCCGTGATCGGGATGGGCGGCCAGAAAGGCGATCTGCTTTTCAAATCTGTTGTGTCGGCAGATATCATCGGCGTCCATACGGGCGACAAGTGGCGCGGCAGCGGTCTCAAGCAATTGATTCAGGCTGGCGACCAATCCGCGATTCTCGCGCAGGATCGGTTTGATGCGCGTATCGCGTGCGGCAAATTCTTCAATGATCGCGCGGCTGCTGTCGGTCGAGCCATCATCCAGGATCAGGAATTCGAAATCGCCGAAGCTCTGGTCGAGCACGCTCTGGATAGCGGGCGCGAGGAAGCGCTCGCCATTATAGACGCTCATCGCCACCGAAAGGGCGGGGGAGGGGCTGTACTGTGTCATGCGCGCGAAGTGCCTGT